>NZ_JBHJQQ010000008.1:0-474119 GCF_042262745.1 Kribbella sp. NPDC056345
CAGGTGCCACGCGATGCGAGGAGTCTTGTAATCATGACGGTGACCGACCCAGCGGTGGTCCCTGAAGTTGTGCTGGAGGCCGACGGCCTCACCAAACACTTCCCGGTACGGCGTGGTCTCCGGGACCTGTTGACCCGCGACCGCAAAGTCGTGCACGCGGTCGACGACCTGACCCTGACGCTGCGCCGCGGCCGGGTGACCGCGCTGGTCGGCGAGTCCGGTTCGGGCAAGTCCACGGTGGCCCGGCTGCTCGCCCAGCTCTACCGCCGCACCGACGGAGACGTCCGCCTGCACGGCCGGTCCGTCGAGGTCCACGGCGGTCGCGCCTTCCGGGCGTACTGCCGCCAGGTGCAGATGATCTTCCAGGACCCGTTCGCGTCGCTGAACCCGACGCACACGATCCGGTACCACCTGACCCGCGCACTGAAGATCCACGGCCGGGCCGGCAAGAACTCCGCCGAGCTCGAGGAGAACCTGCGCAACCTGCTGGAGCGCGTCCAGCTCGTTCCGCCGGAGCGGTACCTGGACAAGTTCCCGCACGAGCTGTCCGGTGGTCAGCGGCAGCGCGTCTCGATCGCCCGCGCCCTCGGCGCCGATCCCGAGGTGCTGCTGGCCGACGAGCCGGTCTCGATGCTCGACGTATCGATCCGCCTCGGCATCCTGAACCTGCTGCGTGATCTGAAGGAGCGGCTGAACCTGGCCATCCTCTACATCACCCACGACATCGCCTCGGCCCGCTACTTCGCCGACGAGACCATGGTCATGTACGCCGGCCGCATGGTCGAAGGCGGTGACTCCGAGACCGTCACCCAGAACCCGGCACACCCGTACACGCGGTTGCTGATCGAGAGCGCGCCCGACCCCGACCGCCTCGACCGGGTCGGCGATCTCCGCGCCCCGGAGGAGCGGGGCACCGGCGAACCGCCGAGCCTGATCGCTCCGCCGACCGGTTGCCGGTTCCACCCGCGCTGCGTGCACGCGATGCCGAAGTGCTCGACGGAGCTGCCGCCCAGGTTCGAGCTGCCGATCGTCGACAGCGGACAGAGTCACTGGGCCGCGTGCTGGCTCTACGAGGAAGGAGCTGCCAAGTGAAGTTCCTTCTGCAACGCATCGCGTTCTACCTGTTCACCGCATGGGCAGCACTGACGATCAACTTCTTCATCCCGCGCCTGATCCCCGGTGACCCGGTCACCTCGCTGATCAACAAGTACCAGGGCCAGATCAGTACCGAGGCGATCCAGTCGCTCTACGTCCTGTTCGGCCTCGACAAGAACGCCAGCATGTGGAGCCAGTACGTCGACTACTGGGGCCAGGTGTTCCGCGGCGACCTCGGGTTGTCGTTCACCTTCTTCCCGACCCCGGTCATCGACATCCTGCAGCAGAGCCTGCCGTGGACGATCGCCCTGGTCGGCCTGACCACGCTGGCCAGCTTCGCGATCGGCACCGGACTCGGCGTCCTCGCCGGCTGGCGGCGCGGTTCCTGGCTCGATGGTCTGCTGCCGGTGACGACGTTCCTCTCGTCGATCCCGTACTTCTGGCTCGGTCTGCTGGCGATCACGCTGCTGGCCGGTCCGGACAGCATCTTCCCGTCGTCCGGCGGTTACGAGCCCGGCCTGGTCCCGGGCTGGACTCCCGAGTTCATGGGCAGCGCGATCCAGCACAGCCTGCTGCCGGCGATCACGATCCTGATCTCCTCGGTCAGCGGCTGGATCCTCAGCATGCGGAACATGATGGTGACGGTCGCCTCCGAGGACTACATCACCGTCGCGCACGCCAAGGGCCTGCCGGAGAAGCGCGTGATGATGAGCTACGCCGCACGCAACGCGCTGCTGCCGAACGTCTCCGGTTTCGCGCTGTCGCTCGGCTTCATCGTCGGCGGCACGCTGCTGGTCGAGATCGTCTTCTCCTACCCCGGTATCGGCTACAACCTGTTCCAGGCCGTCGGTTCCAAGGACTACCCGCTGATGCAGGGTGTCTTCCTGGTCATCACGCTGTCGGTCCTGGTCGCGAACCTGATCGCCGACGTCGCCTACCTGATGCTCGATCCCCGCACCCGGAAGGAGGGCTGAGATGTCCGCACCCACCAGCACCGTCACCGCGGTCAGCCCGGAAGGCCCGGTCGTCGAGGCCAAGCCGGCCAAGCGCCGCCGGTTGCGGTTCGTCGCCAACGGCAAGGCCGCGACCGGCCTGATCACGCTCGGCTTCTTCTGCCTGATCGCGATCATCGGCCCCTGGATCGCGCCGTACGACCCGTCGGCGCGGAGCAACGACCTGATCCAGCCGCCGTCGTCCGAGCACTGGTTCGGTACGACGCACCTCGGTCAGGACATCTTCAGCCAGATGCTCGTCGGCACCCGGGGCGTGATGTTCGTCGGCCTGCTGGCCGGTCTGGTCGCGACCGCACTGTCGATCCTGATCGGGGTCAGCTCGGGCTTCCTCGGCGGCGCGGCCGACGAGGGTCTGTCCGCCCTGTCGAACGTCTTCCTGGTCATCCCGGCCCTGCCGCTCATCATCATCGTCGCCTCGACAATCCCGGGCGCGGGTGACCTGATGGTTGCCCTGGTCATCGGTTTCACGTCGTGGGCCTGGGGTGCTCGGGTGCTCCGCGCCCAGACGCTGTCGCTGCGCCGGCGGGACTACGTCGAGGCCGCGCGCGCCACCGGTGAGAGCACCTGGCGGATCATCACCGCCGAGATCATGCCGAACCTGACCGCGATCATCGCCTCCAGCTTCGTCGGTACCGTGATCTTCGCGATCATGTCCGAGATCACCCTGGCCTTCATCGGGATCTCGACCATCTCCGAGTGGAACTGGGGCACCATCCTGTTCTGGGCGCAGAGCCAGCAGGCGCTCGCCCAGGGGGCCTGGTGGTGGTTCGTCCCGGCCGGTCTCGCGATCGCGATCCTCGGCACGGCGCTGTCGCTGATCAACTTCGGGATCGACGAGTTCGTCAGCCCGCGGCTGCGCAGCAGCGGTCACACCCGGCTCAAGACCAAGGACGGTCACTCGGTCCGGATGCGCGTCGGCTTCACCCCGGTTCTCGGCACCAAGGCGGTTCCGCCGACTCCCGTCGTACGGAAGAAGGTGGATGCAGCATGAGCGGCAAAGAGCCTGTACTGGAGATCAAGGACTTCAGCGTCGACTACGGCCTGGGCGACCAGGGCGTGCAGGCGGTCCGCGATGTCACGCTGACGCTGCATCGTGGTGAGGTGCTCGGGCTCGCCGGTGAGAGCGGGAGTGGCAAGTCCACGCTCGCGTACGGCGTCACCCGGCTGCTTCCGCCACCCGGGGTGATCAGCGGTGGTTCGGTCATCTACCACCCGCCGGGCGGCGACCCGTACGACGTGATGACGCTGACCGACCACGAGTTGCGGGCGTTCCGCTGGGCTGAGACGTCGATCGTGTTCCAGGGGGCGATGAACTCGCTCAACCCGGTGCACAAGGTCTCCACCCAGATGCTCGACGTGATCAAGGCCCACGAGCCGGACCTGACTCCGCAGGCGCGGATCGCCCGCGCGCAGGAGATGCTCAAGCTGGTCGGCATCTCCGCGGACCGGATGGACGCCTACCCACATCAGCTGTCCGGCGGTATGCGGCAGCGCGTGATGATCGGTATGGCGCTCGTACTGCAACCGCAGGTCGTGATCATGGATGAGCCGACCACCGCGCTCGACGTAGTGATGCAGCGGCAGATCCTGGCCCAGCTGGTCGAGTTGCGTGAGCGGCTCGGGTTCTCGGTGCTGTTCATCACGCACGACCTGTCGCTGCTGGTCGAGTTCTCCGACCGGATCGCGATCATGTACGGCGGGCGGATCGTCGAGGAAGCCAAGTCAGCCGACCTGTACAAGGACTCGCTGCACCCGTACAGCGAAGGACTGCTGAAGTCCTTCCCGGCGTTGCGTGGCCCGCGCCGGGAGCTGTCCGGGATCCCCGGCTCACCGCCCGACCTGCGCGGGATGCCGTCGGGATGCTCGTTCCATCCGCGCTGCCCGCACGCGTTCGACCGTTGCTCCGACGAGGTCCCGCTGCTCGGGATCCCCTCGGCCCGCAACGACCCCAGCCGGTCCGTGGCCTGCTGGCTCCCCGGCCGGGTCCCGGTCGGTTAAGTCCCTCCTAACCTTCGTGAAAGGCCACACTTTATGAGTACAACGTCCGTGTCGGGGGCGGCCGCAGATCTGATCGCGGGTCTGCCGGCCGACTTCCGCTGGGGTGTCGCGACCTCGTCGTACCAGATCGAGGGTGCGATCGCCGAGGACGGCCGGACGCCGTCGATCTGGGACACCTTCTGCCAGGTGCCCGGCGCGATCGACAACGGCGACGTCGGCGACATCGCCTGCGACCACTACCACCGGATGCCCGAAGACGTTGCCCTGATCAAGAGTCTCGGCTTCGACACCTACCGGTTCTCGGTGGCGTGGCCGCGGGTCCAGCCGCGCGGCAAGGGTCCGGTGAACCCGGCCGGGCTGGGCTTCTACGACAAGCTGGTCGACGAGCTGCTTGCCCAGGGCATCGACCCGTGGGTGACGCTCTACCACTGGGACCTGCCGCAGGAGCTCGAGGACGCGGGCGGCTGGCCGAACCGGGACACGGCGTACCGGTTCGCGGAGTACTCGATGCTGGTGTTCGACGCACTGAAGGACCGCGTCAACACCTGGACCACGCTGAACGAGCCGTGGTGCTCCGCGATGCTCGGTTACGCGTACGGTCTGCACGCGCCGGGCCGCAAGGAGTACCCGGCCGCGATCGCCGCCGTCCACCACCTGCTGCTCGGGCACGGCCTGGCCACGACCGCCATGCGCGAGGCCTCACCGCGCAAGCTGGACATCGGCATCACGCTGAACGTGGCCACGGCGTACCCAGCCAGTGACGCCGAGCCGGACACCGAGGCCGCCCGCCGCGCCGACGGCATGGGCCGCCGGATCTACCTGGACCCGCTGGTGCACGGCCGCTACCCGGCCGACATCGTCGCGGACCTGGCCCTGGAAGGCGTCGAGATCCCCGTCCAGGACGGCGACCTCGAGCTGATCTCGGCGCCGATCGACGTACTGGGCGTGAACTACTACTTCAGCCAGAAGTTCAGCGGGTACGCCGAGGACGGCAGCACGGCCGACGAGAAGGGCCTGCCGATCAGCCGGACCATCCCGCTGGGCCGGCCGAAGACCGCGATGGACTGGGAGATCGTCCCCGAGGGCTTCACCGACCTCCTGCTCAGCATCGCCCGGGACTACCCGAACCTCCCGATGGTGATCACCGAGAACGGCTCAGCCTTCGAGGACACCCCCGACGAGAACGGGTACGTCGCCGACGACGGCCGGACCGAGTACTTCACCACCCACCTGGCCGCCGTCGCCGAGGCGATCAACCAGGGCGCCGACATCCGCGGCTACCTGGCCTGGTCGCTGCTGGACAACTTCGAGTGGGCCTACGGCTACGTCAAGCGGTTCGGCATCGTCCGCGTCGACTACGACACCCAGGCCCGCATCCCCAAGCAAAGCGCCCTCTACCTGAAGGAACTAGCCGAAGCTCACCGCGCCAGGTAGTCGTTGACCGTCGTGCTCATGAACTCGTAAACCCCATGAGCACGACGGTCTACCGTCTTCAAGGTGGAGTTCGGCAGCTTCGCATGGAGCTCCTGAGCCCACCGCAGCGGAATGTTGTCCCGCTCGGCCTGCACGATCAGCATCGGCACCTCGTTGCCGATGACAAGCTCCGGCTCACTCGTGTGGTACCTCCAAAACGCACACGCCAGAAACGTCGCGTGAAACAGCGGCTCGGTCGCCCGAGTCCGCTGCACATCCCGCCAGTACGGCGCCGGCCCTTTCGGCCACCCGTTGTCATTGCACGTGAACGCCACGGACGCGGCGGCGAAGCGGCTGTAGATCGGCGCCGTAGTCAAGTACTGCTGCATCCACCCGTCCAGCTCCGGGGTTGACTTCCCGTCGATCAAGGCACGAACGTTGCGTGCCATCAACTCACGGTCCTTCTCGTCTCCCAGTGCAGACTGCAATGCCCATGGCAGCGTTGCACTATTCACACTCTTGATTCTCTCCACAGCTGCACGGACCTGCATTCCGGTTCGGCCTAGGTGATACTTGTCGTCCCTCCACGCCACCCACGCGGCCCACTCGTCGAACGCCGCCTCCGCGCGCTCGCCGGTCGCGAGGTGGTGGTACTCCGATCCCTCGACATCCGTCACGCTGTCGACGACCATCCGGTCCACCCGCTGCGGGAACAACTGGCTGTAGACGACACCGAGATCCGCTCCCCACGAGACCCCGTAGTACGAGATCTTCTGCTCTCCCAACGCAACCCGGATCGCATCCATGTCCCGGGCAACGTTCCGGATACTTGCGTACGGCAACCGGTCGTCCTTGCATCCGGCCACATACGTCGCCGCCAACTTGCTTGCTCTGTTGAAGTCTTTGCGCGTCAGCGACGATCGGAAGAGATCGCTCAGCCGGACCGGACCACAGTCGACCGGATCACTCGCGCCCATGAACCGCGGGTCGATCCCGATCACGTCGTACTGCTGCGCCACCGCACCCAGCAGCGGCTTCAGATCGAGCGGGTACGTCGTTCCTGGTCCGCCCGGACCACCTGGATTCGTCAGCAGGACCCCGCGCCGCTTGGCCGGGTCCGCCTTCAGACGCGAGATCGCGAGCTGCACCATCCGTCCATCCGGATGCAGGTGATCGAGCGGCACACGCACCGTCGTACAGTCCGCTCCCGCGGCTCGTAATGCCTCGTCGTCACACGGGCCCCAGCGAAGGCCACCGGCGACGGCCGGTGTCAGTCCACCGGCCGTTACTGCGATGGCCACGGCAACCGCTGCTGTTTTCCACATCCTTCGACGGTAGGAACGCGCGCGGTCCGTGTCGGCCGCCGAGGCGCCCGTTCCGGGGTAGCGGCTGCGCTACCGCAGCGGCGGCAGGCTCAGCGCCGGATCGGTCGCGAACGCGAACAGCTGCGCGTCGGTGATCGCCATCTGCTTGGACGAGATCGTCGTGTTGTTGCGGAACACCGGGTCCACCGCGACGTACAGGAACTCCCCGTCCGGCTGCACGTAACTGAACTCGATCATCCGGCCTTGCCGGCCGATCATCCCCGGCCGGCGGTTGGGCAACGTCACCTGCCGGCAGATGACCGGCCGCGATTCGCTCTGGAAGTACGAACCACATGTGTTGCCCGCGGGCTCCGCCGAACGCTCGAGCCCGATCAGGAACATGCCCTGCCCCTTCTCCCCCTTCGCGTTCCAGCCGACCTTGCGCAGGGTTCCGCGGTAGCCCGGCTCGGTGTTGACCTTGAACGGGCCGGTGGCGAAGTTCAAGTGCTTCTTCGACGGATCGAAGTGCTTGTACATCAGTCTCTTCATCAGCCCGTCGAAGCTCTCGGGCTTCGCGGCGGCCGACGGGGTGCTGACCGGCGCCTGCTGGGTGGCGACCGGCGGCTCGAGCTGCGCGGTGTCTTTGAGTACGTCGCTCATCCCGATCGTGGCGACGGCCACCGCGCCGGCCGCGATCAACGCCGTACCACCGGCCAGGAACCGGCGTCGGCGGAGGCGGCGACGACCGGCCGCCAGGTCGTCGGCGACTGCGCGCGGAAGCAGGTCGTCCTGTGCGGCGGCGGCATCGGTCAGTCGCTCCATGAGCAGCTGCTCGTCGATCATCGGTGTCCTCCTACAGCCCGAAACTGGGCACTCAGCAAGTCGTTCAGTCGGGCGAGGGCACGCGCGCTCTGGCTCTTCACGGTTCCGGTGCCGCAGTTGAGGTCGGTGGCGGTCTCGTCGACGGACAGACCGACGAAGTACCGCAGGATCACCACCCGACGCTGACCGAGCGGCAGACTCGCCAGCGCCTCGATCAACGCCCGGCGATCCTCGACCGCGAGCCCTTCCTCCATGACGGGATCGAGCCCGTCCAGCCCGGACTCTTCCCGGCGCCACGGCCGGCGGCTCTCGTCGATCCCCGAGTTCACCAGGATCCGCCGTACATAGGCGTCGAGGTTGCCGTCGCGGTGCACCCGGTGCCAGCCGACGTACAGCTTCATCAACGCCGTCTGGACCAGGTCCTCCGCCTTGTGCACGTCACCACAGAGCAGGTAGGCGATCCGGCGCAGCTGAGTACGCCGCTGAGCGACGTACTCGCTGAACTCCTCGTCCCGTGTTCCTCGCGCCATCCGTTGTCCCCTCACTCATTCCGTCACCGATGAGTACGGAGCGGCCGGGGCAACGGTTGTCAGCCCTTCTGCGTGACCCGATCGAGCGGTGCCGGGGTGAGCGTCTTGTGCGCCCGGAGGTAGGACGCGAAGGTCTCGTGATCAGTGTCGGTGCGGACGGGGTCGGTGTAGTAACTCTTGAACGCTGTGTAACCGTCGGCGCCGATCACCGTGTAGGCGAGCGCGGCGATGCGGTAGGTCTTGGCCGGATCCAGTGACACTCCGTTGATTTGGACGTCCTTGGGATCTACCCGGTCGCCCACTGGCCGGCTTGCGTCGAAGCTGTATTTGACGTTCTTCGACGCCGCGAGTGGCGCGAACTTCACCGTGCCGTTCGGCTGCGTCTGCCATTGCTGCTCGAGTACGGCGTCCAGTTCCGCGCCGGTCAGGCTCACCGTCAGCACCGGGTTGCCGTAGCCGTAGGCATCCCACGATTCGCCCAGCAGCACTCGTCCGTCCGCGTCGCCCGGCTTGTTGCTGCTGGCAACCAGAAGATCACCGCGGAGGGCAGTCGAACCGGTCGCCGGCTTCGCTGCGATCAGCCCGAGGTCGGCCTTGCCGTACCGCTGAGCGGTCCAGAGGTGTACGTCGGCCGCCAGGTCGGCCATCGTGCTCTCGCCGACCGCGTTCGGGGTGCGGGTGAAGTCGCCGGTCACGGTCGCGACCGGTTCGGCGTACTTGCGATCGCCCGCGGCCGACCAGTAGTCGACGATCTTCTGGAGCTGCGGGTCCGGGGTGACATCACGCGTCACCGCGTGGTTGGTCGAGGTGGTCCGGTCGCGCAGCACCTCACCGGTCCGGGGGTCGAGCTGCAGGTTGATCTCGTTGATCAGCCGGCCGTGGTTCGCCGCCTCGACGACCGGGCGCGGGTTGCCGGCCGGGTCGGGGATGCTGCAGTTGAACGCCGCATGCCAGTGCCCGGTGACGATCGCGTCGATCTGCGGAGTCACCCTGCGGGCCAGCTCGATCGCCGGACCACTCGGGTTGACGCAGTTGTCGTACGTCGCCGACGCGTCGGTCCCGCCCTCATGCATGTTCAGCACGATCGCCTTCACCCCACGCCGGGTCAGCTCGGCGGCGGCCCGGTTCGTGGACTCGACCGGGTCAAGTGCCTTCAGATCCGGCTGGTACGACGTACTGCCGACCGGCGCGTCCGGGACGGTCAGCCCGATGAAGCCGACCGGGTAGCTGCGGCCGTGGTCGCGCACCCACCGGATCGTGTACGGCGCGACGATCGGCCGGCCCTTCTGGTCGACGATGTTCGCGGTCTGGAAGTCGAAGTCGGCCCCGTGGAAGCGGCGACCGGTCGAGTCCTTGAAGCAGCTGTCCACGCCGGGCGTCCCGAAGCACTTGCCCTTGGCCATGTGGTCGACCAGGAAGCTCTTCGACACGTCCAGCTCGTGGTTACCGACGCTGGAGAACTCGACCCCGAGCGCGTTCAGCGCCTCGATCGTCGGCTCGTCCGCGTGCGCGTCCACCTCGAACGGCCAGCCGGCGAAGCTGTCACCGTCGGCGAACATGATCGAGTTCCGGTGCCCGGCGCGAATGGTCTTCAGATGCGTCGCCAGGTACGCCGCGCCGCCGACCACCTGGGCCTTCCCGTCCGGCCCCGCGATCGTCCCGCCGTCCGCAGGTGACGGCGGCCGGAGATACCCGTGGAAGTCGGTGATCGAGACCAGCTGAACCGGCACCGGCGCCGGCACCTGCCCGGCACCTCCGGCGGCCGCGGTCCCGCCGCCGAGCCCCACCCCGATCACCACCACAGTCGCGAGCAACCTTGGCATTCTGCGCATTCCTGCCTCCAACGCGGCCTAAGCAAGCGGTTTCCGACAAAGAGGAGACTGCCTCATCATGAACGAGATGTCACTACCAAACGGCTGATCAGCAAACCTGGAAAGAATCCACCGCCGACAGCGCTCTCCCCACCGGCACTCCTGATCTGGTCCAATGTCTGCGTGGTGGCCGGTGGTCCCGCGAAGCCTCCGGCCATCACCCCGCCCGGGCACGCACTATCGTGCGAACCTGATCCTCGGCACCTGCGTTCGCCCCGACGCGCCCCACCACCTCAACCGCCGGAGCAGGCATGATCCCCAGCCCCACCTCCATCACCCCCGACCAGGGCACCTTCACCCTCACCCCGGAAACCCCCATCACCACCGGCTCCCCCGAGCTGACCACTGTCGTCACCCAGTTCCTCGCCGACACCCAGCTCGACTCCCCACACGTGCACCTGACAGTCAGTTCGGAGGGGTTGGACGGCGTACCGGCGGGGGTTCGGGTGATGTTCGGCTCGGAGGGGTTGGCCGACGTACCGGCGGCGGCTGGGATTCGGGCTGATGGTGCGGAGGTGGATGAGCGGTACGGGGTGGAGGTTCGTGCGGATGGGATTCGGGTGTGGGGCGCTTCGGCGGAAGGTGTGTATCGCGGGCTCACCACGCTCCGTCAGCTGATCGCCGTCCACGGGCAGGACATCCCGTGTCAGCGCATCGTCGACGGGCCGCGGTTTGCGTGGCGCGGGCTTTCGTTCGATGTGGTGCGGACGTTCCACCCGCCGGAGACGGTACGGCGGGTGATCGACATGTGCGCGCTGTACAAGCTCAACGTCCTGCACCTGCACCTCACCGACGATCAGGGCTGGCGGTTCGAAGTCGCATCCCGCCCGGAGCTGATCAAGTTCGGCTCACTCGGTGCGATGGCCGATCGCCCGGGCGGTTACTACACCCCGCTCGAGCTCGCCGAGCTCAACCGGTACGCCGAGGAGCGGTTCGTCACGCTCGTTCCGGAGATCGACTTCCCCGGGCACACCGGCGCGGCCTCCCGCGCGTACCCCGAACTCACCACCGAGCTCCCCGGCATCCCGCTGCCGAACGGTGCCACCCTCGAGTTCCACTCACTCGACCCGGCCGACCCCGAGGTCTGGACGTTCGTCGAGGATGTCGTGGACGCGGTCATCCCGCAGTTCCCGCGGTCGGCGTACCTGCATATCGGCGGTGACGAAGCGTGGGGCATGTCCGACGACGCCCACGCCGCGTTCGTCCAACGGGCCGCGGAGCTCGTCCGGGACAAGGGCAAGCGGGTCGTCGGGTGGCAGGAGATCGCCCGGGCCGACGTGGACCAGGCCGACCTCACGCAGTACTGGCTGGACATCCAGGACATCGACGCGATCTCCGAGCGCCCCGAGGTCCCGGAGTTCCTGATCGAGCACCTGGCCAAGGCCAGGCACGACGTACCGAAGGCGCTGGAACGCGGCGGCAAACTGCTCGTCTCCGCCACCACCTACCTGTACTTCGACCGCCCGCACGCCGCTCCGTCCACGGATCCGGAGCAAGAGGAGACCCGAGCCCGGGTCGGCCTCCGCGCCTACCCGCCGGCCACGATCCAGGACGGCATCGACTGGGACCCGGTCGGCAACACCCCCGGTGTCACTTCCGACGATCAGCTCGCCGGCGTCGAAGCCGCCGTCTGGTGTGAGACCGTCACCAGTCGCGACGACCTCGAGTTCCTGCTGCTCCCCCGCCTCCCCGGCGCCGCCGAGAAAGCCTGGTCCCACACCACCCCCACCAACTGGCCCACCTACGCCGCCGCCCTCGCGCGCCAAGCACCCATCTGGCGCACCCGCGGCTGGACCTGGTTCCAGTCCTCCGAAGTCGACTGGGATGTACAGAAGGACTGGTAGTAGGCATCTACGTATACCCGTCCCCACGCCTGAGCCCAGGGCCGGCGACCGCGATTCAGCCACTACTACCCGTTCTTATGTACACAACGAAGGGGCGGACCATCACGGCCCGCCCCTTCACCAAGGCCTCAGCAGGTAGCGGTGGGGGCTGCCCAGTCGGCGCGGTCGTTGTAGCCGCCGTCGCCGGCGTCGCCGACCACGAGGTCGAGGACGCGGACGTTGGTGAGGTCGACGTCGAACGGCTTCGGCGAGAAGCGGTCGACGACCCCGCTGTCGAACAGCACCTTGCCGTCACCGACGACCTGGAACGTCGCCGTGCCACCATCCGGCCCGACGTTGCCCACGACGTCGTCGATCCCGACGGTTCCGCTCAGCCGCGTGCACGCCTTACCCAGGTAGTAGCGAACCAGCGAAGGCGACGCGACACCGATACCGGTCGAGTACGTCGTTCCGGTCAGCTTGATGGGGTTGCCACCACCGACGCTCTCGTCGATGGCCGGTGACATCCAGCCGCTGGTCGCGGTGATCCACTGGTGGTGCGACAGCGGCACGGTCCCATCCGGCGGTACCGGCGCAACCACGACCGGTGACAACGAGGTCGTGAGCCGCTGCACGCCATGCCCAAGAGCCTCGTACGACGTTGTCGCCGTCAAGCTCGCCGTACCAGGCGCGGCATTCGCCGGAAGCTTCACCGTGAAGCCGAACGTCGCCTGCTTGCCGCTAGCAATCAACACTGGGGCCGTCGTCAACGACTTCACCGTCCACCCGGTACCACCGGCGAGAGTCACCGTCGGCTGAAGCACCGGAAGCAGGCCGTCGTTGCGAACGGCAACCTGCACGGTCAGTTCGTCGCCACCGGCAACCACCGGCGCCACGCCCTCAGGCTGGACGTCCGTCCCGACCTTCGTGACCTGCGGAATCCCGGCCGTCACATGCGACGCACCCGGCAGACCCAACGCCGGTGAGACCCGGAAGAGCGCCGTACCGTGTGCCGGTACTGCCGCACTGATCGTGCCCGCACTCTCGGTGACCTTGTTCGTCCACGCGTTCTTCAGCGTGAACCGTGCGCCGGACAGCCCAACCGCCTGGGCGGTCGTGGTGATCGTCTTGGCGCTGTCCCCACGGTTCAGAAGCACGACGGCACGGCTGCCATCGGCCAACCGCTTCACCCAGGTCTCCGTCGTACCCGCTGCGCCGACCCGAACCGCCTGCACCGCAGCCTTGTCCTGGTTGATCGCCAGTACGTCGGGATCGGTCAGCATGGAGACCGTGGTCGCGCTCAGCTTCCGCACGTCGCTCCCGATCACCAGCGGCGCAGCGGCGACTGCCCACAGCGTCAGCTGGGAACGGAACTCCTCGTCCGTCATCCCCAGCTCCGGGGCCAGGTAGTCCGGGTCGCTGAACGCGCCCGGCTTCACAACCTCCGGGTGCCGCGCGTTCGCGTCGTAGTTCCGCAGCACGTCCTTGAACTTGATGTCGCCCTGGAAGCCGACGTCGGTGTAGGTCCGCCAGGACTGAGCGATCCCCGGTGCGTACGACCAGGAGTTGATCGACTGCTGCGACTCGGGGTAGTTGCCCCAGTCCGGCGAGGTCACCGGGTTGCAGAGGTTGAAGATCATCGGCCGGCCACTCGCGTTGTTCCGCAGTGCCTGGGCAAACTCGGTGAAGACCGTCTTCGGATCGAGGTCCGCCGCGATCCCGCACAGGTAGTCGACCTTCACGGCGTCGAACCCCCACGCGGCGAACTGGTCGGCGTCGCGCTGGTAGTACCCGCCGCTGCCGAGCCCGCACTTGCCCGGGATGAACGGACCGGCGTCGGTGTAGATGCCGGCCTTGAGACCCTTGCTGTGGATGTAGTCGACCAGCGGCTTCAACCCGTTCGGGAACTTCGCCGGGTTCGCGACCAGGTCACCGGCCGCGCTCCGCGACTGGTCGGCCTGCCAGCCGCCGTCCAGCCAGACGATGTCGTAGCCGGCCTTGGCCAGGCCGCGGCTGACCAGCGAGTCGGCGACCGACTTGATCGTGTCCTCGGTGAAGTCGCCGCCGAGGCCGTAGTAGGTGTTCCAGCCCTGGTACGGCGTCGGGCTGAGAACCGGGGCAGCTGTGGCCTGAGCCGCCACAGCTGCGGTCGTGGTGGTGGCGAGCGCGGCGGCCACCAGGGCAGCCGCGATCACCCCACCCAAAAGTCGCTTCATGTGTCTTCCTTTGCCGTTGAGCGGAACGGGGTCAGTCGAGAACCTCGACGACCAGACAGTGCGAGTCGGCGGTGCCGTCGAGCAGGACACCGACCTGCAGCAGGTAGCTGCCCGGGAGGGTCTCGTCACCCACCCGGTAGTTCTTCGCCGGGTCGAGCCCGGCCAGTGGGACCCTCAGTGGCCGGGTCGGCAGCGTGCCACGCACATTGCCGTCGCCGGTCTCCCACAGAAACACCACGGACCGCCGCGGACCGACGTACTGGACGCCGCTCCGCAATCCGTAGACCTTGCCCTCCGCAACGATGTCGCGGATGTCCTTGTACTGCTCGATGTTGCGCGTCGCCGTCTTCAGCTGCTCGTCGGTCCAGCGGGAAAGGTCCGCACCGATTCCCAGTACGCCGGCCATCGCGACGTGGAAGCGGAAGTCGAGGGACCGTTCGCGGCCGTCGTGGGTGCCTTCGGCATCGGTCACCCAGGAGCTCATCAGATGCGGCGCGAACCCGGTCCGAAAGCCCTGCTGGATCCTGAGCCGATCCAGCGGGGCCGTGTTGTCACTCGGCCAGAGCGTGTCGACGCGTGCGGCCATCCCGAGGTCGACGCGTGCACCGCCGCCGGCGCATCCTTCGACGAGTACGTCGGGATGCTCGACCCGGAGCCGGTCGAGGATCGCGTACAGGTTGGTCACCACTCGGCCGTCGAGGTCGCGACGTTGGTCGCCGCTGTCCAGTCGCGGCCGGTTCGCATCCCACTTCAGATACTTGACGTCATACGTTGACAACAGTTGATCAAGTGTTGACCACACGAATGCAGTTACGTCATCACGACTCAAGTCCAGTAATAGCTGGTTCCGGATCAGCACGGGCTCCCGATCGGGCGTCCTGAGAATCCACTCCGGATGCTCCGCAGCCAGCCGCGACCGTGGGTTGACCGACTCGGGTTCGACCCACAGCCCGAAGTCGAGGCCGAGCTCCTTCAACTGGTCGATGAATCCGTCCAGCCCGTTGGGGAACTTGCCCGGATCAACCTCCCAGTCACCCAGCCCGCCCGCATCATCGGTCCTGCCGACGAACCATCCGTCGTCGACCACGAACGTCTCGACGCCGATCCCGGCCGCCTTCCTGGCCAGCTCCAACTGGTGCTCGGCCCGGATGTCGAACTCGGTCGCGAACCACGAGTTGTACAAAACCTTCGGCGTACGCCGCCGCGACCGCGCCCGCTCGTACTCGTGGTACACCCGCGCGAGCCCGTCCGTACCCTCGCCACTACAAGCCCCCACCGCCTTCGGCGACGTCCAAGTCTCCCCCGGCCGCAACTGCAACCCCTGACTGGACGAGACCCGCCCAGCCTGGATCCTCACGGTGCCCGTGGTGTCCGCATCCGCAGTCATCTCCCACGAACCACTCCAAGCCAACTGCACGCCATACGCCACGTCCCCGTCAACCACCAGGTACGGCGAGTACGAGTGCCCCGTGATCCCCTGCGCACTCCCCACCGAAAACCGCCCACGCTCCAACGTGACAGCCGACTGCTGGAACTCGCTGTTCCACTCACCCCACAAGTACTTCACCGTGTTCCCACCAGGCACGGTGAACCCAGCCGACTCATGCCGATGCAACGTAAGCACGTCATCCCCACCGTTGCCGACGGAAACCCACCGCTCCACCGCATCACCCTCGATGCGGTAGTGCAGAGTCAAACGCACTCCTCGCACAACGTCGGCGAACACCAGCTCCAGGCCGCTGCCATCAACCTCGCCACCGGCTCCCCCCATCGAAAGACGGGAGTCGCCCTCATGCCCCGCACCCACCCCCACCCCGGCACCGGCACCGGCTCCCGCCGCGCCCTCACCCCCAGCACCCGCCGCGGCTGCACCTCGCTCGCCACTTACTGCGATTGCTTCCACGAACACCGGTCGGAGCTCGTCGACCCCGTCGGGGCCGCTCACCACGAGGTCGACGGGAGCGGCGTACCGGACCCCGCGGACGGCGTACTCGAGTGGCTCCACATCGGCTCGTGGGAGGAAGTGTTCGGTTCCCACCGGCGCGACTGTCGACGGGCCGTCGGCCACTCCGTGTGGGCCCCAGGCAACTAGTTGGGCCCACTCGCCGTGCGCCGGGACACCGACGACGTACGAGGTGGTTGCCCCACGCAACGTCCAGGTCTTCACTTGACGGCTCCGATCGCCAATCCACCGACGAAGTGCTTCTGGAACCGCAGGAACACCGCCACCGTCGGTACGGCAGCGATCACGGTGCCGGCAGCAATCACGTTCCACGATGACACGAACAGGCCCTGCAGACCCAGCAACGCGGGCGTCACCGGCATCTTCTCGCCGGAGCGGATGACCGTGATCGACCACAGCAGGTCGTTGAAGATCCAGGTGAACGACAGGGCACCAAGCGCCGCGAGAGCCGGCCGGGTCAGCGGCAGGATCACACTCGCGTAGATCTTCCCCGGCCCCGCCCCGTCGATCGTCGCGGCCTCCTGGATCTCCCGCGGCAGATCCCGCATGAACCCGTGCAGCACGAACGTGTAGAACCCGAGCCCGAACCCGACATGAACAGCGATCAACGCAATCAACGTGTCGTAGTACCCGATCAACTCCACGAACCGCGAGATCGGGATCAGCAGAATCTGAGGCGGCAGCAGGTTGCCCATCAGCATCAGCAGCAACACTGTCCGCCGGAACGGGATGTTGTACCGCGCCAGCCCGTACGCCGCGATCGACGCCAGCCCGAGACTCAGCAGCACCGCCGGAATCGTCACCAGCAGACTGTTGACCAGCGCCCGGAACTCGTCCGCGTCCTCCCAGGCCTGCTTGTACGTCGACAACGTGAACGAATGCGGCAGCGAACCGAGCCCGTTCGCCGCGACATCGTCGAAGCTCCGGAACGAGATCACGATCACCCACAGGATCGGCGCGATCCACAGGAACGACACCAGCCCCATCGACACGTGATAGCCGGCCGTCTTCAGGCGGTTCACGATTCCTCCTTGAAGGCGCGGATCAGGTAGCCGAGGATCACGGCCAGAGCGAGGAAGAAGATCACCACGGCGATCGCGGACGCATACCCGAGCTGGGTGGACTGGAACGCGGTCGAGTACATGTAGGTGCTCAGCAACTCGCTGGAGTGATACGGACCGCCCTTGGTCATCGACCACACGATGTCGAAGGAGCGAAGCGAGTCGATCACGATCACCGACAACACGACCGAGTTGACGCCCTTCAACTGCGGGATCGTCACGTAGAGCGTCCGCTGCCAAGCCGACGCACCGTCGACCTTGGCCGCCTCATACAGCGCGGGGTCAACAGCCTTCAGCCCAGCCAGATACAGCACCATGACATAGCCGATCTGACGCCACAGTGCCGGCAGGATCACGGCGTACAAGGCGGTATCGGGATCAGCCAGCCAGGGCCGGATGAAGTCGCCGAGACCGACCCCACGCAGGATCGAGTCGACCAGTCCGTCCGGCTGGTAGAACACGCGCCAGATGAGCGCGGTCACCACCAGCGAGAACACGACCGGCGTGAACAGAGCGGCCCGGTAGATCCCCACCCCACGGCGTTCCCGCTGCAACAGCAACGCCATCCCGAATCCACCGGCCACGCTCAGTCCACCGAACAGCACCAGCCAGATGGCTGTGTTCTTCAATGCCGTCCGGAAGATCGGGTCCGACACCATGTCCCGGAAGTTGCCCAGTCCAACAAATGTCGGCGCCGACAACCCGTCCCACCGAGTCAGCGCCAACCAGAAACCTTGCAACGCCGGCCAGAATACCCA
Source organism: Kribbella sp. NPDC056345 (assembly GCF_042262745.1). Lineage (NCBI taxonomy): Bacteria > Bacillati > Actinomycetota > Actinomycetes > Propionibacteriales > Kribbellaceae > Kribbella > Kribbella sp. NPDC056345. Next base: position 17,868 of record NZ_JBHJQQ010000008.1, read on the forward strand.
CACCGCTTCGATCACAAACGGCACGAAGACGAACACCAGGATGAGCGGCGAGACCTTCCACGGTTTCCTCGCCACTGTTCCCGTCGCTGTGGAAGTCACGCCTTGAAGACCTTCTCGGCCGCGGCCTGCCAGTCCTTGAGGATCTTGTCGATCTGGTCCGGCTTGTCGAGGAACTTGGTCAGCGCGGCGTCGGCCGTGGGCTGTAGTGCGTCGCTCGAGTCCCGGTTGAAGAACTGGGTGAGCTCGGCGGCACCCTCGATCATCGCCTTACCCTTCTTCACCAGCGGCGTGTCCGCGGACTTGCCGTCCGGGTTCGCCGGGATCGCCGTACCGGAAGAGCTCTGGACGTAGATCTCCTGCGCCTCGGCGGTGGCCAGCCAGGTCATGAACTTCTTCACGCCTTCGGGGTCCTTGGCCTTCTTGGACGCGAAGTAGCCGTCCGTCGGCGCCTCTTCGGCGACCGGGACCGCGGGGTCGATGATCGGGAACTGGAAGAAGTCGATGTCGTCCAGGGCGTCCTTCGGCGCGGAGTCCGCGAAGAAGGTGCCGATCAGGAACATGCCGGTCTTGCCGCCGAGCAGCGCGGAGGTCGCCTCCTGGAAGGGGAACGACTTGCCCTTCGGGTCGAAGTACGGCAGCGCCTCCTGCCACTTGGTGAAGACGGCCTTCACCTTCGGGTCGTCGAAGCGGCCGCGGCCGGCCAGTAGGTCGCGGTGGAACGGTGCGCCGTTGATCCGGATGTTCAGGTAGTCGAACCAGGCCGAGGCCACCCACGGGGTGTCGCCCAGGCCGATACCGATCGGCGGAACACCCTTGCTCTGAATGGTCTTGCAGACCTCGAGGAACTCCTCCCAGGTCTTCGGCGGGGTGACACCCCACTTCGCGAAGTTCGACTTGCGGTAGAACATGCCCCACCAGTAGTAGCTGGTCGGCACGAAGATCTTCTCGCCGGAGCTGCTGGTCGACAGCGTCTGCATCGCCTTCGGGTAGTTGCCGAGGCCCTCCCACACACTCGACACGTCGAGCAGCAGGCCCTTCTTCGCATACGAGTCCGCGACCGATCCGGCGTACCAGGTGTAGACGTCCGGTGGGTTCGCGCTCGTCAGGTACGTCGGAAGCTGGGTCCGGTAGATCTCGGACGCGACCGTGTTGAGCTTGACCTGGGCGCCGCCGGTCTTGTTGTACGCGGCAACGAGTTTCTCCATCGCCCCCTTGGCCTGCTCGGCCGACAGGTTGGACTGCAGCGAGAGCTCACCAGTTGCCCCGCTGCTCGCGCCGCCGCCAGGACTGGGTGCCGTGGTGGCACATCCGGGCACGAGAGCGGCCGCGCCGAGCACGCCGAGTCCCTTGAGGAAAGTACGTCGATCTGCTGCCAGACCCGTCATGCCTGAACTCCTGAGATCTGCTCGACCAGCGTGCCAGTCGAGGGAGTGGTGTGTTGCCGACGATCTTGCGGCGAGCGATCCCAAGTGTCAATATTAATTCGTAAATTACGAGCAAATAGCTTGACGTGATCACCTGATCACGATCAACTGATGCCTCGTTCATCGTTGGAGGAGCGCTGCCCACGTGCTTGGGTAGAGCTGACTTCGGAGGAGGCACACGCGTGCGGCTGGCTGGGCGGGTGATCGTGGTGACCGGAGCCGCGTCGGGAATCGGCGCGGCGTGTGCCGAACGTGCCCTGAGCGAGGGCGCTTCGGTGGTGCAGGTCGACATCCACCCGTCGAAGGAAGTGCCGGGCAAAGCGCTCAGCGTGGTCGGTGACGTCACGTCGCCTGACACCTGGGCCGAGGTGGTGAGCCGCGGCCGCGACGAACTCGGGCCGATCGACGGGTTCGTCAGCAACGCCTACATCTCCGACGTACGACCGGCCCACGAGATGACGCCGGTGTCCTGGCAACGGCAGCTCGACGTGAACCTCAGCGCCGCGTTCCTCGGCTTCCGCGCCCTGTACGACGATCTCGCGGCGCGCCAGGGTTCCGTCGTACTGGTGTCGTCGGTGCACGCGTTGGCCGGGATCCCGGGGCACGCGGCGTATGCGGCGAGCAAGGGCGCGTTGGTGGCGCTCGCTCGGCAACTGGGAGTCGAGTACGGCGGTTCGATCCGGGTGAACTCGGTGTTGCCGGGGCCGATCCAGACCGCCGCGTGGGATCGGTACGGGCCTGAGGACCTGGAGCGGAGCGCTCGTGCGACCGCAGCTGGGCGGCTCGGACAGCCCGACGAAGTGGCGCAGGTGGTTGCGTTCCTGCTGTCGGCGGAGGCGTCCTACGTCACCGCCGCGAGCATTGTGGTCGACGGCGGCTGGTCAGCCGCCAAGGATTCGGCATGAGGGAGAGCTCTGTGGCGGGGATTCAGCGGGGACTGCACGGGCAGATCGTGGAGGTGATGGCGCAGCGCATTCTGTCGGGGACGATCCCGGAGGGCGCGACCATCAACGTGCCTGATCTGCAGGCCGACCTGGGGGTCAGCCTGACCGCGGTCCGCGAGGCGCTGAAGGTGCTGACCGCCAAAGGGCTGGTGGACGCGCGGCAGAAGCGCGGGACGTTCGTCCGCCCGCGAACGGACTGGAACCTGCTCGACCCCGACATGATCCGCTGGCACTTCTCCGACTCCGATGTGCGGCCGGAGCTGCTGGAGGAGCTGCACGAAGTACGCGGGATCGTCGAACCGGCGGCCGCACGGTTGGCCGCCGTACGGGCTCAGGACTCGCATCTGGAGGCTCTTGACACCGCGATGGCGGCGATGGAGTCGGCCACCGACGACCACGCCGCCGTGGCCGCGGACCTCGCCTTCCACCGAGCGTTGCTGGCGGCAACGGGTAACGAGCTGCTGACCAAGATGGAAGTGATCATGGAGACCGGCCTGGCCGACCGAGACCGCCTTGTCCACAAGGTGAAACCGTCGGACGACCCGGTGCCGAGCCATCGTCGCGTCCTGGAAGCGATTCGCGCGCACGACCCGGTCGCAGCCGAGCAGGCGATGCGCGAGCTGCTGGCCAAGGCCGCTGAAGACCTCCACGAGGTGCGCGGCTCATGAAGGTCGAACGCATCGAGACGTTCCTTGTTCCGCCACGCTGGTTGTTCTGCCGGATCGAGACCAGCGACGGCGTCGTCGGCTGGGGCGAGCCCGTGGTCGAGGGCCGCGCCGAAGTCGTCCGTACGGCGATCGACGTACTGTCGGAGTACCTGATCGGCCAGGACCCGCTGCAGATCGAGCGGCACTGGCAGATCCTCACCAAGGGCGGCTTCTACCGCGGCGGCCCCGTTCTGAGCAGTGCCGTCGCAGGGCTCGACCACGCGCTGTGGGACATCGCCGGCAAGGTGTACGGCGCTCCCGTGTCGTCCCTGCTCGGCGGCCGGGTCCGCGACCGGGCACGCGTCTACGCCTGGGTCGGCGGCGACGAACCATCCGCCGTAGCCGACCAGGTCGCCGAACAGGTCGCAGCCGGGATGACCGCCGTCAAGATGAACGGCAGCGGCCGCATCTCCCCGTCACCATCAGTTGCCGAGATCAACGACATCGTCGCGCGACTCTCCGCAGCCCGCACTGCACTGGGCGACACCCGAGACGTAGCCATCGACCTCCACGGCCGAGTCGGCGTCGCCGGCGCCCGCCGCATCCTGCACGCAGTCGAAGACCTACAACCAATGTTCGTCGAGGAACCAGTCCTCCCCGAACACATGCTGCACCTAGCCGAGGTAGTCAGCAGCTCAACCGTCCCAGTCGCCCTGGGCGAGCGCCTCTACCACCGCTCCGAGTTCGCAGCCCCCCTGAACGCCGGCATCGCCGTAGTCCAACCAGACGTCTCCCACGCCGGCGGCATCTCCGAACTCCGCCGCATCGCCTCCCTGGCCGACACCCACGGCGCCATGCTCGCCCCACACTGCCCCTTGGGCCCCATCTCCCTGGCCGCCAGCCTCCAGGTCTCCTTCGCCACCCCCAACTTCCTCATCCAGGAACAAAGCCGAGGCATCCACTACAACCTCGCCAACGACCTCACCTCCTACGTCGTAGACCCCACCCCCTTCACCTGGACCAACGGCCACGCCGAATACAATCCCCTCCCCGGCCTAGGCATCACCGTCGACGAGAACGCCGTCCGCGAAGCCGACAAATCCGGCCACACCTGGCGCAACCCCCTCTGGACCCAACAAGACGGCACCTTCGCCGAATGGTGAGCACCCCCGGCGACGCCCCCCACTCCCCCGGGCCCCAGCCCCCGCCCCCGCCCCAGCCATCGGTCGACGGACTCGACGCCAGCCCCACCCCACCTCAGCCACCGGTCGACGGGCTCTGCGTCACAACCCCACGGCCGCAGCGGCGAGAACCACAGGCTGCTGAGTCGGCCGCATCCGTGGCGACCGTGACCATCGACCCGGCCGACGGTGGTAGGTGGACCTCACTCCACCTCGCCGACCGGGAGTGGTTGTGGATCGGCCCGGGACTACTCGACGGACCGCGGACCGGCCACACCACGTTCACGGATGCCGGCGGGCTGGACGAGTGCTTCCCCACGGTCCGCGGCACACCAGACCACGGCGGGCTGTGGAACCAACCTTGGTCCGATTCGGTTGCCTACGAGGATGCCGTTCTCACACGTGCATTCACCGCTGGTGCGAACAGCTTGACCGTCGACTACCACCTGACCGCACCACCCGGCTATCACTTCATCTGGGCCGCGCACGCCTTGCTGGACTGCGCAGTGGACTCCACCATCACCGCCCAACCAGCCGAATGCCGCCTCTACCCCGAAGCGGCTCCACTCCTCGGCAGTTGGCCGACCAACGCACCCTGGGTTGCCACCTCTTGGCCGGCCCTCGGCCTCGACACCTACGGCGAGGCCGACGGTACGGCGGTTGGTGCGGTCCTCGTCGATTGCCCGTCCACCGTCATCCGCGACCGCGGCACCGAGCTCGCCACGAACCTCAGTTGCCCCGGGCAACCAGTCTCCACGGCACTCTGGCGCAACCTCGCCGGCTTCCCGGCCGAGGCGCCGTACCGGAGTCTCGGTGTCGAGCCGATGCTAGGCCGCGTCTTCGATCTGGCCGAGGCCGGTCCGGGCGACGCGGCCGTCGTACCGGCAACCGGTGAGCTGGCCTGGCGGCTGACCTTCTCCGCCAGGCCGGTGTGATGTCAGCCGAGCGGCAGGTCCAGTACGACGTTCGGCACCGTCGTGCTGTTGCTCGTGCGGATGCTGCCGATCTCGGCCGCGGTCAGCGCCCGCTTGTAGATCCGGACCTCGTCCATCGCGCCGTTGAAGTGATGCGCGCCGTCGATCCGCTGCCCGACGAACATCTTGAACGGCCGCCCCGGACTGACCGACCCCGCAGGCGAGGCAACGGACGCGACCTGCGCACCGTCGACCCAGATCGCCAACGTCAGGCCCTTCCGCTGCAGCGCGACGTGATGCCACGCATTGTCGTTGTAGGCCCTGGTAGTTGCCACCGCCGCAGTCTTGCCGCCGGTGGTGATCAGCCCGCGGATCCGGCTGTCCCCCGGCTCGGCCCGCAGCCAGAACTGCGAGAACTCGTTGATGTTGTAGCCCCAGAAGATCGCGTGGTTTCCAGTCGTGGCGTTGTACTTGACCCATGCCATCGCGGTGAAGTCACCGGCACCGACCGCCAGCGATTCGGCGAACGGCAGCTGGATCGCGTCATCGGTCCCATCGAGGTCCCGCGCCTGACCGAACTTCCCCGCGACCGACGTCGTACCGCCGCGCAGGTAGCTGTGGTTACCCAGCCCGGACACATCCGGAGTCGTCGTCCCGAGCGGTGCGTCCGGGTGACCGATGTCGTTCTCGGTGAACCGCGCGAACCGGATCTGATCCCGCGCATCGACCGTACCGCCCTCGTACAGCAGGCCGATCTCACCGGTGTCGAGGATCGCCATGTCGGAGTACCCGGACCAGTCACTGGTGATTCGGGTGCCGTCGGCAACGGACTGCCAGGTGTTCCCCTCGTCGAAACTCGACCGGATCGTCATGTACCGGCGCCGCGCCGGGTCGGCCGGCCCGGCGTGCAGGAGCCGGTTGTACTTGTGACCTTCGTCGACCGCCCGCAGCCGCTGCACCGAGGTCTGCACGACCGGCGTGACCAGTCCGGCGATCGTCTTGTACGGCGCCTCGTAGGTCTGACCGCCGTCGTTGCTGACCGCACTCATCCGGTTCGCGCCGTCCGGTCCGGCGTTGTTGCGAGCCACCGCCAGGATGCCGCCGTCGACCTTCTCGACGACGCTGATCTCCTGCGGGACCGCGCCGTCGCTGCGCAGATCGTTCGCACCCTTGTGCCAGGTCTCGCCCTTGTCGTCGCTGTAGACGAGCTGGGCCCCACCCTGGCCGTCGACGTCGTAGTTCGTCCCAGCGACCATCCGGCCGGCGTGCGCGCCACGGGTCAACTGGATACCGTGCATCGGCCCGGTCGCGTACCAGCTCCACTTCGGGTCGTCGATCTGCGCCCCGATGTTGGTGGCCTTGCTCCACGTGTGCCCGTCATCGACGCTGCTCTGCACGTACGGCGTCCGCGGGCGACTCGTCGTACCGGGGTCCATGGTGGTCAGCAGCACGATCTTGCCGGTCTCCTGGTCGACGATCGGCACCGGGTTACCGCGGGTGGCCACCGCGTTCGGGTCGGCATCCGTCCCGGACAGCACGGTCTTGGCCGCCGACCACGTCCGGCCGTCGTCGTCCGACCGCTTCACGACCAGGTCGATCTCCTGCGAGTCGCCGCAATACGTGCGCCGCGCCTCGGCGAACGCGAGCAGCGCGCCCGTCTTGGTCTTCACGATGGCGGGGATGCGGTAGCAGCCGTAGCCGGCGTCTCCCTTGTTGAACAGCACCGTCTGCGTGATCGCAGCGGGCTGGTTGTCGGCCTCGGCGTACATCGGCACGGTCGGCAGGAGCAGACTGAGCGCGATGAGCAGTGGAAGGCGTTTGGGCATGGGCGGATGCCTCCAAATGAACGGAAAGTAAACAACCTCACAGGTTGCTCAGGCAGTAATTTAGCTTCTTTCAGCGCTCGGAACCAGAGCACATCAGACGTCCTATGTCTTCAGGAGTCCTCATGGACCTGCTAGCCGAACTGCGCCGGCGCACCATCCTCGCAATCATCCGCGCCGACTCCCCCGACCGCGCCCTCGCCTGCGTCGACACCCTCGTCGAAGCCGGCATCACCGCGCTCGAGATCTCCCTCACCACTCCGGGCGCCGTCCAGGCCATCCAGCAGGCCCGGGCCGCCCACAATCCCACCATCCTGATCGGCGCCGGCACCGTCCTCACTCCCGCCCAGGCCGACGAGGTAGCCGCCGCCGGCGCCACCTTCGTCGTCACCCCCGCCATCACCAAAGGCGCCCACCGAGCCGTCGACCTCGGCCTCCCCCTGCTCTGCGGCGCCCTCACCCCCACCGAGGTGGTAGCAGCCCTCGACCTCGGCGCGACCGCCATCAAGATCTTCCCCGCCAAAGTCCACGGCCCCTCCTACCTCCGCGAACTGGCCGCTCCCCTCCCCCACGCCCCGCTGATCGCAGTAGGCGGCGTCGACGCCAAGTCCGCCCCCGAATACCTAGCCGCCGGCGCCCTGGCAGTAGGCGTCGGTTCCCCGCTACTAGGCGACGCCGGCACCGGCGGCTCGTTGGCCGACCTCACCACCCGAGCCCAAGCCTTCCTCGCCACACTCGCCGCCTAGGCGCAGGCACCTCCCCAACCTCCCCGCCCCACCAGCCCACCACGTCAGCTCCACCGCCCCAGCCCCACCACCCCATCACCCCCAGCCTCACCAGCCTCACCACCTCACCACCTCAGCCCCACCACCCCATCACCCCAGCCCCACCACCCCATCACCCCCAGCCCCACCACCCCATCACCCCCAGCCCCACCAGCCTCACCACCACCAGCCTCACCACCTCACCACCTCAGCCCCACCACCCCATCACCCCAGCCTCACCACCCCGCCAGCCTCCCCGCCCCGCCGCCCCGCCCAGCTCAACCACAATTGCGTGCACTGGGGTACACAACATCTCGGCCGCAGCGATCCGCACCACAGCCCACCTCGCCGGCCGCATGCGAACAACCTCACCACTGACCTCGGAGTACAGCGATGACCGACCTGCTCACGATCGGCGAGACGATGGTCTCCCTGCGCACCCCGCGCGCCCTGCGCCTCGGCGGTGACGCCCACCTGTCCATCGCCGGCTCCGAAACGAACGTCGCGATCGGCCTAGCCCGACTCGGTCACACCGCAACCTGGTTAGGTGCCGTAGGCAACGACGAACCCGGCCACCTGATCCAGCGCACCCTCCGAGCCGAAGCCGTCGACACCTCCCGAATGCGCTTCTCCGACACGGACTTCACCGGCTTCATCGCCTTCGACCAACCGTCCCACGACATCACCCGCGTCAGCTACCACCGCCGCGGTTCCGCCGGTTCCACCCTCACCGCCGACGAATGCGTCGCCGCTCTGGAAGCAGTCCAGCCGAGGCTCCTCCACGTCACCGGCATCACCCCCGCCCTCTCGGAGTCGACCCGCGCCGCGACACTGGCCGCCGTACAAGCTGCTGCGGCGAACGGCGTACAGGTCTCGCTGGATGTGAACTACCGAGCCCGCCTCTGGTCCCGCGCGGAAGCCACCGCCCTCCGCGAACTCCTGCCCCACGTCCACACCGTGTTCGCCTCGGACGACGAACTCGACATCCTCACCACCGCCGAAGACCCCATCGCCGACCTTCTCACCACCGCTACCGAGGTCGTAGTCACCGCCGGCGGCAAAGGCGCCTGGTCCCACACGGCAGCCGGCACCCTGCACAGCGCAGCCCTCCCCGTCACCGTCGTCGACAGCATCGGCGCCGGCGACGCCTTCGTCTCCGGCTACCTCTCCGCCACCCTCGACAACCTCCCCGCAGAAGCCCGCCTAACCCGAGCCACCACCTCAGGCGCCTTCTGCGTCACCGCCCTCGGCGACTGGGAATCCCTCCCCACCCGCCAAGACCTGACCCTCCTGACCCAGACCCAAGGCACCGCCCTCCGCTAACCAGGACCCCCACCACCCACCAACCCGCTCCGCCGCCGCCCCACGCTCACCACCAACCCGCCCCGCACACTTACTGGGTGATGGAAGTCCGGACCCCCACGCCATCACAATTGCTCCCTTCACCCGCGCCCCACGCTCAAGCCACGCCAGATCACCCACTTGTGATGGCCTGGCGGTCCGCCTCATCGCCGCGCCACGGCAACGAGGTCGCCCAGGCGATCCACACGGGCCAACGCACCAGCACCGTTTCATGGGTGAACCCACGAGATTGCGGGTTCTGTACTCGCAGGCGGCGGAGAATCCACAACCTGATGGGTGGACCCATCCGATGGCTGCATCCCGCGTGCCGGGTCTAGCTGGTGTGGCTGAAGGCTTGGGCGGGGGTTTGGGCGGCGCCGGTCGCGTAGGACGTCTGGTAGGCGGACTCGCCCAGTACGGCGATCGCGGCGTCGCGGGCCGCGGCGAGTTCGAGGGCGTCGTCGGGGTCGGGGATCTGACCGATCGCGGCGTAGGCGCTGTCGGTGAGGCCGACCATGCGAGCCGCGAGGGCGTGATCCCCCTCGGCGGTTGCGAGTGCGGCGGCGGCAACGCAGACGTAGGGGACGAACGAGTCGTACCCCTCACGGAACACCCGTTCGCGCCCGGCCAGGAACAGTTCGCGGGCCACAGCGAGGTTGCCCAGATGGAGCTCGGTAAATGCAAGATTGTGGTACTCCGAGTTGACCATCTCCGGCTGCCCGAGCGCTTCGTTCAGCTCGATACTCGCCAGATACAACTCGCGCGCCCGCACAAAGTCGCCGGTCATCCGTGTCACCCCGGCAAGCACATGCCGGGGCCGCTCCTCCAACCGCTTGTCCCCCGAACGCTCAGCCACCGCCAGCGCCTCGCGCGCCAGCTTCATCGCGCCCGGCAAATCCTCCCCACGAATCGACACCCGCGACATCGCATAGAGCGCCTCGACCTCTCCAGCAGGATCCCCAACAGCCCGCGCCCGTTCGAGCTCAGTCGTCGCCATCCGCAGTACCTCGGCACTGTCGCCCCGCCGAAACGCCGACCGTACGTCTACCTCGAAGCCCATCCCCCCACGGTATCCGCGAACGCAGCGATCGTTGCGGGCGACGGCGGCAGCACCTGCGTCATCAGTACGGCGCCAATTCCGGCCTCGGGATATGAGTACCAAAGGGTCCCCAGCCCACCACCCCATCCGTACCGCGTTCCAACGACCTGTACGCCGTACCCCCATCCCCCGCCGTCGAGGAAGATCTGCGCCGACGCCCCGGAGCACTGCTCAGCAGTCAGCTGATCGGAGACCATCGCCGCCGCGAGGTCCGGCCGCAGCAGCTCGCCGTTCAACAGCGCGGACACGAAGCGAAGGTAGTCACCAGCAGTCGAGACCAGCCCACCACCGGCGTGCGGGAAGTCCGGCGGCGTCAACCAGTCACTGCTCGCCGCATCGTCAAACACCTCAGTCCCCACGAAACTCTGCACCAGTCGATCCCGCGCATGCTCCGGCACCACAAACCCGGAGTCACGCATCCCCAGCGGCTCGAACAACCGCTGATGGAACAGCTCCGGCAACTCGATCCCGCTGGCCCGAGACAGCAGCACCCCGAGTACGCCGTACGCCAGCTCGTACCGCCAATGCCGCCCCGGCTGTTCCATCAGCGGCAGCTCACCGAACCGCGCGATCCATCGATCCGGATCAAGCGCGACCGTCGAAGGCTTGGGCGGTCCGAGACCCAATCCACCAGCCGCCTCAGCGACCGGACACGACTCCACCTCGAAGGCGAACCCGAACCCGAGCCGCATCACCAGCAGATCCTCAACAGTCGGCGCATGCTCCGCCGGTACCGTGTCATCGAGTGGACCGTCGAGCCGCCGTACGACGCGCTGCCCAGCGAGCTCCGGTAACCACCGCTCGATCGGATCCTGCAGCCCCAGCACCCCAGCCTCAACCAGCTGCAACGTCAGCACCGCAGCCAGCGGTTTGGTCATCGAGCTGATCCGAAACACCGCGTCGGCAGTCAGTTCACCCCCACCCGGCCCATCGGTCCCAGCCGCCACCACCCGGTGCTCGCGACCATCAGTAACACCCACAACTGCCCCGGGCACCTCACCGGAAGCAACCAGCCGATCCGCCAACCCCTGCAGGTCCCCCAGCTCGATCACACTGACTCCGACAGCAGCACGGTCCCCGCCCGGTCGTAGTACGTGATCGTCAGCTCCATGGTGTCGAACGTCCACTTCTCCACCCCGGCCTCGGCCAGTCCGCGCGACATCTCGACGTACGAGGTCACTCCCGTCTCATGCAAGCGGAGATGCTCCACGAACGCTTCCTTGTCGCTGGTCGCGGCGACCTCGAACACCTCATGGGCCGGCTCAGTCACGACCTCGTAGCCGTCCGCACCGCGATGCACCGTGTGCCCATCAGTCAGATACGAATCGCTCGCCAGCACGCCGATCGCGCGAAGCGCCAGCAGATAGTCCTTCAGCGTCGACGCATTCCCGAGCCGGTCATGAATCTCGTTGGTCTGCTCCAAGGTGAACATGCCGACATCATGTCGCGAAGGACAGGTAGTAGTCGTCCGGCTGAGCGTGACTGTCGGCCGCAGGGCCTCCAAATCGGCCACACCTCCTGTCCTTAGCGTCGCGACACGCCGGGTGGCAAGGTCCCAGAGGCGAGCGCGGCCCCAGAGTGGGTGGATGCGTAGCTCACGGCGGGGTTTTCTGGGGATGGCTGTGGTTGCGGCCGCGGGTTCGCGAATGCTGACGGCGTCGGCCGTTGCCGACAAGTACCCGTCGAACACAGCCCTGTACGCCGATCCCGGGCTGGCCGAAGGAGTCGACTACGCACGGCGGTTCCGGCGGCATGGATGGTTCGACGACGACCTGACCCAGCGGATCGGCGTACAGCGGACGGTGATCCTGGCTCCGCACGGCGGTGGGATCGAGACTGGTACGTCGGAGTTGTGCCTGGCGATCGCCGGCTACCACCCCGCGGACCTAGCGACCAGCGGCCAAGTGCACGACTACTGGATGTTCGAAGGTCTGCGCAGCACCGGCAACGGCGAGCTACACGTCACGTCCGCGAACTGCGACGACCACGTCGCGCGTTCCCTGGCAGCCGGCTCACTCAACGCGATCGGCCTGCACGGCTGCAAGGAGTCCCAGGCCGGACTCCCCGACGGCACCCAGGCCGTGCTCGTCGGCGGCCGCAACGCCACGCTCAAGTCGCGGCTCATCACGAGATTCACGGCTGCCGGCGTACGGGCGATCGATGCGGTCAACGTTCCCGATCTGAACGGCGACGACCCGGACAACATCGCCAACCGCACCCTGCTCGGCAAAGGGGCGCAGCTCGAGATCACGACAGCCCTGCGGCTGGCGATGTTCGGCACCAACACCCGGGCCGAGCGCAAGAACACCACGAAGCCGATCTTCTGGAGCTTCGTCAACGCCACCCGCGCAGCGATCGCGGACCTCGAGGCCACTCAGCCGATCACTTGACCGGTAGCTCGAAGAGCAGCTCCAGCCCGTCCTCGTCGTCCCACTGATCGCCGACCTGCACGAACCCGAACTTCGCCACCGTCTCCAACGACCCGACGTTGTCCGGACTGATCGACGCCCGCACCACCCGTACGGCGGGCTCAACCGCAGCCCGATCGAGCAGAGCCTGGAGCATCGCGGTCGCATAACCCTGCCGCTGGTACGCCGGATCGACCGTGTACCCGACCTCCACCATGCCGACGTCATCCGGCGGCCCGTGGAAGCCGGTGTACCCGACCACCTCATCCCCCGGCACAGCGACCACCACCCGCGCAATCCACGCCAGCGCCTCGGGCTCACTCTCGAGCTGTTTCAGGCGGTAGCCCCACAGCCACTTCGCGCGGTCCTCGACGAACAACGCGCCGAGCTCAACCCCGGTCAAGGCCCGGGCCGTCACCAGATCTCCCGCGAGCAGGGCCTCCATCGCCGCGGGCGGCAACTCCACCAACCGAATCTTCTGAGAACTCAAGAGATCAGGTCCCCCTGGGCCTGGATCTCGGCTTCGGGGTCGACCGGGAGGACGATCTTGAACCAGGTCTCCCCGGGCTTGGAGTCCACCCGGAGGTCACCGTGGTGCTTCTTCACGACGATGCGCCAGGAGATGTCGAGCCCGAGGCCGGTGCCTTCGCCGATCGGCTTGGTGGTGAAGAACGGCTCGAAGATCCGGGTCTTGATCTCGGCCGGGATCCCCGGTCCGGTGTCACCGATCTCGACGACGACGTACTGGCCGTCGCGCCGGGTCCGGAGTGTCAACGTGCCCGACCCGTTCATCGCCTGGACCGCGTTGTCGATGATGTTCGTCCAGACCTGGTTCAGCTCCGCGGCGTACGCCGGAATCTGCGGCAGCTCCGGGTCGAACTCCTTCACGACCGTCAGGCCCTCGAGCTTGCCCGACATCATCACCAGCGTCGACTTCAGCAGCTCCCGCAGATCAACGATCTGGTACGGCGCTCTGTCGATCTGCGAGTACTGCTTGGCCGCCCCGACCAGCGTCGAGATCCGCGTGACCGAGTCATCGATCTCATTCATCAGGGACTCGGTGTCGATCGTGTACATCAGCCAGCGGACCGCACCTTCGAGGTACTCGTCGCCGACGGCGGAACGCACGCCCTCCATCCAAGCTGTATCCAGACCGACCGCGGCAAGCACCGGTGCGACATCCCAGCTGTCACGTACACCGTGGTCGTCGAGCCAGTCCGACAGCTCGTCCTCGGCGTCGCTCTGCTCCATCACAGACATGTCGCGCGCCTTGGCCACGCGCTCGACCGCGTCCTCCTGGATCGCGACGATCTTGTGCAGCTTGGTCGCGTCGAGTGTCCCGTCGGCGAGCATCGCCAGCTTGTGCCGCATGCCGGCCACACGCTGCCGCAGGGTCGCCGCAGCGCGGACCGCAGCCGCGGCCGGGTTGTTCAGCTCGTGCGTCAGCCCCGCGGACAGCGATCCGAGAGCCAGCAGCCGCTCACGCTGGCCGATCGTCTCGTTGCTGCGGCGCGTACCCATCACGAAGCCCTCGATCAGGTGCATCGCCATCGGGAACCACGTGCTGATCATGGTGGCCATCGCCTGGGCGTCGATCACGTAGAAGTCCGACGGCTCCAGGACGTACATCGAGGCGTTGTAGGTGTTGCTCTCGTTGTCGCCGAAGAAGGCGTTGAAGGCGCCGGCGTAGACACCGCGCTGGGAGGTGCGGTTGGTCTCCACCTCTTCACCCTGGATCAGCTTGCACATCCGCAACGAGCCGGACAGCAACATGAAGCAGCAGGTGGCCTCGGCACCCTCCTGGAAGACCTGGCCCTCCTCGACGTGGGTGACATAGCCCTCGCGGGCGATCCAGTCGAGCTGCTCGTCGGACAGCGCCTCGAACAGGAACAGCGTGCGCAGCTCGTCCCGCGTCATCCGGCGGAGTTCGCCGGCTTCGGTGTCGGCAGCAGTCATCAGAGCATCTCCAGGTATCGGTGCACCAAGGTCACGGCCATCGCGCCGTCACCGACCGCCGAGGCGACCCGCTTCACGGACTCGGCCCGCACGTCCCCGGCCGCGAAGACGCCGGGCATGCTCGTCTCCAGGTGGTAGGGGTCGCGCTCCAGCGCCCAGCCCGGCGGCCGGCCGCGCAGGTCCGGACCGGTCAGCACGAAGCCGCGCTCGTCGCGCAGCAGGTCGCCGGGCAGCCAGTCCGTCCGTGGGGCCGCCCCGATGAACACGAACATCCACTCCGTGTCCACCTCGCGGCTCTCACCGGTCGCACTGTTGACCAGCGTCACGCGTTCCAAATGATCCGAACCCTTGCAGGAGACCACCTGCGTGCAGGTGTGCACCTCGATGTTGTCGATGCCGGCGATCTGATCGATCAGGTACGACGACATGGTCGCCTCGAGCGAGGGACCTCTGACCAGCATATGCACGCGGGAAGCGTGTTTCGAGAAATAGACCGCAGCCTGACCGGCGGAGTTCGCCCCGCCGATGATGTAGACGTCCTGGCCGGCGCAGCTCGGCCCCTCGGTGGTGGCCGCGCCGTAGTAGATGCCCCGGCCGCACAGGTCGTTCATACCGGGCGCATCGAGCTGCCGGTACGCCACACCGGTGGCCAGGATGACGGAGTGCGCGGAGATCTCACTCCCGTCGGAGAACTTGAGCCGCCGGGCCGAACCGATCGTCTCCAGCCCCACCACCTGGCGGGCCGTCAGCAGCTCGGCGCCGAACCGGACTGCCTGTCGCCGCGCCCGGTCCGTCAGCTGAGCACCGGACACTCCGTCCGGGAAGCCCAGGTAGTTCTCGATGCGGCTCGACTGACCAGCCTGACCACCAGTGGCGACCTGCTCGACCAGAACGGTCCGCAGCCCCTCACTAGCGCCGTACACGGCCGCACCGAGGCCGGCCGGTCCACCACCGACCACTACGAGGTCGTAGAACTCCTTTGCCGGGTTGGTCGCCAGACCGACCTTGTCGGCCAGCTCCGCCTCTGTCGGTGCGACCAGCACCGACCCGTCCGGCGTGATGACCACCGGCAGGGTGGAACCGTCGAGACCTGCGGCCTCAAGCAGCCGCTGGCTCTCGTCGTCGTCCACACCGAGCCACTGGTACGGCACGGCGTTGCGGGCCAGGAAGTCGCGGGCCGCGAAGGACGGAGCGGACCAGCGGTGACCGATCACCCGGGTCTCGTCGGACGACACCGCCGGTGTCGACTTCCAGAGCTCCAGCATCGAGTCGACCACCGGGTAGAGCTTCTCCTCCGGCGGGTTCCACGGTTTGAGCAGGTAGTGGTCGAGATCGACCACGTTGATCGCCTGGATCGCGGCGTCCGTGTCGGCATACGCCGTCAGCAGGACCCGGCGGGCGAGCGGGTAGAGATCCATCGCGGCTTCGAGGAACTCGATGCCGGACATCTGGGGCATCCGGTAATCGGCCAGCAGCAGCGCCACCTGTTCACCCCGGAGCTTGAGCTCCTTCAGGGCGTCCATGGCCTGGGCCGGTGTCTCTGCCCGGACGATGCGGTTTTCCTCGGCATACCGCCGACGGAGGTCACGGGCGATGGACCGGGAAACGCCCGGGTCGTCGTCCACGGTGAGGATCACCGGGCGGGAAGTCGACGCTGTCATGCCTCATTGATACCAGCGAAAACCCACAAATGAGGATCGGTTGTCCACAGGCCCTGGTTCGGTCCACGGGGGCGGGGCGCGGACCGAACCGGGGCATGGGCCTACAGCCGCCGTTACGGGAGGGCTGCGAGGAACGGGGCGTGGTTGTTCCGGAACTCCCAGTTGTAGTACTTGTCCCAGTTGATCGACCAGGTCATCAGCCCACGGAACGCAGGTGAGGTCCCGCCGCGCAGCGTGTAGCCACCGCAGCTCTGCCCCTTGACCAGGCAGTTCACCGCCGCCTGCACGTCCGCGGGAGAGGTGTAGCCGTTGCCTGCGCTGGTCGCGGCCGGTACGCCGAATGCGATCTGATCCGCACGTAGCCCCGGGAAGGTCTGTCCGGTGGTCCCGACCGGGAAGCCGGCCTTGATCATGTCGGTCATCGCGATGTGGAAGTCTGCGCCGCCCATGGTGTGGTACTGGTTGTCCAGCCCCATCACCGGCCCCGAGTTGTAGTCCTGGACGTGCAGGACGGTCAGTGCGTCCCGCATCGCGTGGATCACCGGCAGGTAGGAGCCTCTGCGGTTGTCGCCACCGTTCGTGCCGGGACCGTAGAACTGGTAGCCGATCTGCACGAAGAACGTCTCCGGCGCCATCGTCAGCACGAACTTGGCGCCGTACTTGGCCTTGAGCGTCTTGAGCGCGGAGATCAGGTTCACCACGACCGGTGTGGTCGGGTTGCGGAAGTCGGTGTCGTTCGCATTGAGATAGAGCGAGTGGCCCTCGAAGTCGACGTCCAGCCCGTCCAGACCCCAGCGGTCGATGATCGCGCTCACCGAGTTCACGAACGCGTCCCGGGCACCTGCGGTGGTCAGCTGGACCTGTCCGTTCTGTCCGCCGATCGACAGCAGCACCTTCTTACCTGCGGACTGTTTGGCCTTGATAGCGGCCAGGAAGTCCGCATCGCTCTCGACGTTAGGGCACTCGCTCGCAGGGCAGCGGTTGAACCGGATGTCGCCGGAGGTGACCGAGGTCGGCTCCCCGAAGGACAGGTTGATGATGTTCCACTCACTCGGTACGTCGGCCATCCGCACGTACCCGGAGCCGTTGGCGAAACTCGCATGCAGGTAGCCGATCAGCGCATGCTTCGGCAGCCCGGTGTTGGTGCACCCTGTGGTGGTGGCCGAGGCACCTGCCGTTTTCGCCGACTCCCCCGCACTGTTGTACGCGGCAACGGTGTAGGTGTGGCTGGTGCACGCACCGAGCCCGCTGATGGTGGCCGTTGTACCAGTGACCGTCTGGACCACAGTCGAGCCTTCATAGACCCGATAGCCCGTGACAGTGCCGGTCGAGGCGCCCCAACTCAGCCCGATCGCGCTGTTCGTCGTACTGGTCACCGACGGCGTCCCGGGGACACCCGGTCCACTCGGGTTCGGGTTGCCGCCCGGCCCGTCCAGGTTGATGTCATCGGCCTGGTACGCCGGTTGGCCGTACCAGCCGTGCACGTAGATCTGAGCGGATGTCTGGCTCGCGCCGGTGGTGAACGAGAGGCTCAGCTGGGTGTAGCTCGTGGCCGATGGTGTCCACGTGGAGGAGCCCCCGGTGACTCCCAGATAGACGTAGGAGCCGCGCACCCACCCGGACAGCGAGTACGTCGTACTCGGGAGGACCGTGACTGTCTGGCTGCACTGGGCGAAGTCCGAACTGGACACCGCACCGTTGAGCGCGAAGCCCCCGCTGCGCACCGGACTGCTGACGACCGAGCCACCCGAACAGCTCCAGCCGCTCAGTGAGCCGCTCTCGAAACCCGGATTGGTCAAGATGTTCGCCGCCTGCGCGGTTCGGGCGCCGCCGACGAGCACTAACAGCAATCCGATGACGACAGCGAGGAACCGTGAACGCCAGGAACGCATGGTGGACCTCCCGGGGGCGGATGGGGTGCATTTAGTAGAGAGGCTTAATAACTCCGGGGTCAATGCGCGGACGGTGACGGATTGCCGCCCGTGTCCGATCTCCGCCACGACTACGGTGTCTGCATGAGTGATATCGACTGGGGACAGGGCACATATGAGTCGACTGCTGCGGACCTGGCGCCGGCCGCGCGTGAGCTGGTTGCGGCGGCCCGGATCCAACCGGGGGAACATGTGGTCGACGTCGGCGCCGGCACGGGCAACGCCGCACTACTGGCCGCGGACCTCGGCGCGCGGGTGACGGCTGTCGAGCCGGCGGATCGGCTGAGGGCGGTGATCCAGGCGAACACCGGCGACCGCGACGTCACGTCCGTGAACGGCAACGCCGCAGCCATCCCACTGCCTGATGCGTCGGTGGACGTCCTGCTGTCGAACTTCGCCGTCATCTTCGCTCCCGACCCACAAGCAGCCGCAGCCGAGTTCGCCCGGGTCGCCACGCCGACTGGCCGGGTCCTGCTGACCAGCTGGGTGCCAGGTGGTTTCGACGAGGTGATCGGCATCCTGGTGCGCACCGTGCGCGAGGTCACCGGCTCCGGCGAGGCCATGGAAGGCCGCATCGACTGGCACGACCCCAAGGCCTTGTCAGAGCTCTTTGCCCCGTTCGGCTTCGAGGTCTCCGCCACCGTGCACGAGCTGACCTTCCGCGCCCCCTCCGCAGCGGAGTACTGGACCACTCGGATCGCCCAGCACCCACTCGGAGTCGTGACCTTCCCCTTGCTGGAGAAGGCCGGCCGGTTGGAGGAGGTCCGCGGCCTCGTCCTGGAGAAGATCGCCGAGAAGTGGACCCGCCCAGGAGGTGAGATCGAGCTCCCGGCTCGCTACCTCCTGGCTGTGGCCGCTCGCTGAGGCACTACGGCCCGCAGCTGAGGCAAGGCCACACCTGACCACATCGCGCACAGAGTCCGTCGAGGCCAGGCGCCGGCAACCACACCACGGCCGGCGGCTGGTCACCTGGGCGCGCCACGCTTCGGGACCTGGCACCGGGCTGCGCAGTGCCGCCCTCCGCGCGCGGCGCCTCCGCGTCGGACGACCAGTGCAGCAGAGTCCGGCCGTCGGTGACGTGCACGGCGAGCAGCGCTTCCATGCGATCCCAGCTGGAGGTGCTCGCCCAGGGACCACGCCACCGCAACGCGACGGAGCCGTCGGACCACTCCACCCCCTCGGCCAGCGTGCCTGTCCCCCGGAGCCCGGATGCGTCGGCATGCCGCACCAGCCGAAAGAGCCGAGCCTGCCGCCGCATCGTGTCCATGCCCAAAGACTGCCCACCTGCGACCTGCCCCACCAGGTGTGAGCAGTGGGCTCCCCGAACAGCCCACACCCCAGCAAAACAAGCAGAAGCCGCCCACCGGCCCAGCACCACCGCTTTTGTCGGAGGGGCCTTGTAGGTTCACGACACGCACCGCAACCACCAGGCGTACCAGTGAGCGGGCCGGAGGGCCCGCACCACGAACGGGGGCGATCCTGTGACCGAGACCCGAACCGAAACCGAAAGCCAAGCCGAAACCCGGGCAGCACCCGGCGGGGCGGCGTTCGGCCCGCAGTTGCGGCAGTGCAGGCAGGCGGCCGGCTTGAGCCTGCGCCAACTCGCCGGCCGCGTCGGATACGACCACAGCTATCTGTCCCAGGTGGAGCGCGGCCAACGCCCGGGATCGGCCGATCTGGCGCGCCGCTGCGACGGCGAGCTCGGCACCGGCGGCCAACTCGCCGAAGCCTGGACGCCCACCAAGGCCCGCACCGGCACCTCCGCAGGCCGGCCGGATTCTCTGGACACCGCCTGGCAGCAGCTGGCGTCCGCATTTCCAAGTGCCCTCCGCACTGCGCCTTCGGCTGTGCTTTCGGAAGGGCCCAGTGCCCTCCAGTCCCTCCCCGCGGCGCGGCGGCTGCCGGCGCTGGTGAGCGAGCTGAGCGCACCACCGACCGGCGATCGCTCGGCGCACGACGCCCGGCAGGTGGAGCTCAGCCTGTCGATCGCGGAGACCCTCACCGCATGCGCGCGCGCCGGCGAGGCCAGGCGCTGGTGGTGGGCCGCCCGCCAGCTGGCAGACGCGCTCGGCGAGCCCAGGCTTCGCAGTCTCGCCCGCAGCCGTGAGGCCATCAGCGGGCTGGCTGAGGGATGCGCACCAGCGCACCTTCTGGAGCTGGCCGACGAAGCCCTGGCGCTTGCCCTGCAAGAGCCGGTTCACCCCGGCGAGGTGCTCAGGGCCCGGGCGGCGCGCGCACGCGTCCTCGCCCAGCTCGGTCGAGTCGTCGAGGCTCACGAGCTTCTGCCGGAGGTGCTCAGCCACGCCAATGAGTTGCCCTCGGCAAGCACCGGCGGCGGCCCCACGCCGTACGAGGTGCATGTCGTGGAGGGCAGTGTCTGCGCGAGCCTCGGCTATTGGACGGCGGGCTGTTTGATGTTCGCTCGGGCGCTGGAGCTCTGCCCGGACGAGCGATTGGAGGAGCGCGCTCTGCTCGAGCTGGCCATGGCCGAATGCTTTGCCGGGAGCGGCCAGGGCGCAGCGGCGCTGGCGACCGCACTGCGGGTGCTGATCGAGCTACCGGACGAGTGGCATACGACGTACTTGTATGTCGCTGCGGAGCGAGTTCTGACCGGCGTTCGCCGGTGCGCACCGGCGCTGACCGGCCTGCACGACCTGGAGCTTCTGGTGGCTCGACGCGGGCGGGTCGGCCGCACTGTGGGCAGCGAGTCGTCCTGGGGCCGCCGTCGGGAGTAGCGTGCCGGGGGTGACTGCACAAACGACGGCGAGTGACGTGTGGGACTTCGCAGTGGAGCTGCGGAGTGATCCGGCCAGCGCTGAAGCACGGGAGGCCATCTTGGCCTCCCCGACCTTCGGTCTGACGTTCACCGACCACATGGTGATGGCGAACTGGACGGTCGACCGCGGTTGGCACGACCCGAAGGTGACTGCGTATGCACCACTGCGCGTGAGCCCGGCTGCCGCCGTACTGCACTATTCACAGGAGATCTTCGAGGGCCTGAAGGCTTACCGGCACGCCGACGGATCGGTGTGGGCGTTCCGGCCGGATCGCAACGCCGCCCGGTTCACCGCGAGCGCTCAGCGGCTCGCGCTGCCGCAGGTGCCTGAGGACGCGTTCGTGGCAGCACTCCGCGCGCTGGTGACTGTGGACGAGGTGTGGGTGCCATCGGCCACCGATGGTGAGACCAGCCTGTACCTGCGGCCCTACATGATCGCCACCGAGGCCGCTCTGAGCGTGCGACCGGCTCACGAGGTGCTGTTCGGTGTCATCGCGTCCCCGGCCGGCCCGTACTTCGACACCGGCCCCCGGCCCGTCTCGATCTGGCTGACCACCTCCACCGTCCGTGCGACACCGGGCGGCACAGGAGCGGCCAAGACTGGCAGCAACTACGCAGCCAGCCTCGTCGGCCTGGCCGAAGCCACTGCGAACGGCTGCGAGCAGGTCGCCTTCGTGGAGGCCATCGAGCGCAAGTGGCTCGAGGAGATCGGCAGCATGAACATGTTCTTCGTGTACGCCGACGGCCGGATCGTCACCCCGGAGTTGTCCGGCTCGATCCTGGCCGGCGTCACCCGCGCCTCCGTTCTCGAGCTGGCAGCCGATCTCGGGCACGCGGTCGAGGAGCGCCGGATCTCCGCCGACGAGTGGAAGGACGGTGTCCGCTCCGGCGAGATCACCGAGGTCTTCGCCTCCGGCACGGCCGCCGTCATCACCCCGATCGGCCGCCTGGCCTGGCCCGACGGCGACCTCACCATCAGCGAGGAGACCGGCCCGGTCACGCAGAAGATCCGCGCCGCGCTGCTGGACGTCCAGTACGGGCGGGTGCCCGACACGCGCGGTTGGCTGACACGACTGGCGTAGTACGTCGCCGTTTGTCCGTGGGTGCGGTTAGGTTGATCGCATGGCCAAGGAGAAGTCTCCGGCGATCGAGCTGGAGGTCGGCGAGCGGACGGTCCGGGTCTCGAACCCGGACCGGGTGTACTTCCCGGCGCGCGGCGAGACCAAGCTCGACCTGGTCAAGTACTACCTGTCCGTCGGTGACGGCATCGTCCGGGCGCTGCGGGAGCGGCCGTGCATGATGCATCGGTTCCCGTCCGGAGTGTCCGGTGACAAGGTGCATCAGAAGCGGCTGCCGCATGGTGCACCACCGTGGATGGAGACCGTGCAGGTCAAGTTCCCGCGGTACAACCGGACTGCCGACGAGCTGTGCGTCACCGAGATCGCCCACGTCGCCTGGGCCGTGCAGATGTCGACCGTCGAGTTCCACCCGTGGAACTCCCGCCGCGCCGACACCGAGAAGCCCGACGAGTGGCGGATCGACCTCGACCCGATGCCGGACTGCCCGTTCGACCGGGTCCGCAGTGTCGCCCACATCGTCCACGCAGTGCTGGACGAGCTCGACATGGAGGGCTACCCGAAGACGTCCGGCGGTTCCGGGATCCACATCTACGTGCGGGTCGAGCCGGAGTACGGATTCTCCGACGTACGACGAGCTGCGCTGGCATTCGCGCGCGAGGTCGAGCGGCGAGTGCCCGACGACGTGACCACCACCTGGTGGCGCAAGGACCGCGACCCGAAGAAGCTCTTCGTCGACTACAACCAGAACGCCCGCGACCACACCATCGCCAGCGCCTACTCAGTCCGCGGCAACCCCGAAGGCACCGTCTCGACCCCCATCACCTGGGACGAGATCGACACCGTCGACCCCAAGTCCTTCACCATCGCCACCGTCCCCGCCCGCTTCGCCGACCTCGGCGACCTCCACGCCTCGATCGACGACAAGTCCCACTCCCTCGCCCCTCTGCTGGAGTGGGCCGACCGCGACGAACGCGAGGGCGCGGAAGAACCACCCCCGCCGGAGGAGTAGCCACCCCGTTTCGCTCCCCTGCGGCCGGTAGCGACGAGGCCTCGAAGGTGACTCATCGTGGCGGGTTAGGGCGACCAGCTCGTTATGAGTGACTTTTTCGGCGTATAGGCCCTAAAAAGCCACTCACAACGCAAGCAGGCCGGGTTCCGGTCGTTAATCGGTAACTTTTTCTCAAATAGCGACCAAAAGTTACCGGCCGCAGCGGCGCGCAACCACACCACGCCGTACCAAACAAAGTCAGCGGTCCGCTGATCCCGCCAGTCCGTGGTGCAGGAGGTCGGTCAAGAGATCGACAGCGGTGTCCGGCTCGATAGTTTGGCCGTTGGCTGGGTTGACGACGAGCCAGGTGTAGGCGAAGCCCTCCATCAGGGCGTTCATCGCGGTGATGACTGCGGCGGGGTCGGCCGGTGGGTTGGGGAGCCGGTCCAGGTGGCCGACCATGTGGGCGTCGTCGTCGGCCATGATCGTCTGCAGGCGGCGACCCAGTTCGGGGTCGAGCATGGCGGCCTGTTTCACCGCGATCATCTCCGGCAGATGGTCCTGGTAGAACTGCCAGTACATCGCGACGTGCCAGCGGATCGCCGACCGCTTGCTGAAGTCCTCGTCGTGCGCCGAGTTGTCCAGCACCCGCTGATCCGCGGCCGCGAGCATGTCCTTCAGCAGCGCCTCGAGCAGCTCTTCCTTGCTCGCGAAATGGTTGTAGAACGACCCCGTCGCACGCCCGGCGGCCGCGGTGATGTCGGTGATCTTCGTGTTCAGGTATCCGCGCGCGGCGAACACCTCCCGGGCCGCCTGCTTCAGCGCAGCCTCGGTCCCTGCCGCCCGTTCCCGGCGGCTCGCGGTCTCCGTCACGCCCACCTCCTTGACACCGCACCTTAGCCAGGTTCATAGTGAATCCAGATTCAGTGAATCACAATTCATCCAAGGAGACCACCATGACCGTACTCATCGCAGGCGCCGGCCCGACCGGCCTGACGCTGGCGATCGACCTCGCCCGCCGCGGCCTCGCCGTGCGCATCATCGACAAGGCCACCGAGTTCTTCGAGGGATCCCGCGGCGACGGTCTGCAGCCGCGCACCCTGGAGGTGTTCGACGACCTCGGCGTCGTCGACGAAGTCATCCGGCAGGGAATCGACGGGCCGACGCTCCACATCCATCTCGACGGCATCGAGGTCGACCAGCGCCGGATGCGTGAGCCCGTCGAACCCACACCGGACATCCCCTACCCGAACGGGCGCATGCTCGCGCAGTCCCGCACCGAGGAGATCCTCCGCGCCAAACTCGCCGAGTACGGCGTACTGGTCGAACTGGACACGGCCATCGTCGGGTTCACCCAGGACACGACCGGGGTCCTCGCCGAACTGTCGACCGGGGAGACCGTAGCGGCGACGTACCTGGTCGGGGCCGACGGCGGCGGTAGCTTCGTCCGCAAGCACCTCGGGATTGCCTTCGAGGGGACGACCGACGATTCGATCAAGGTGCTGATCGGCGATGTGGCAGCCGACGGACTTGATCACGAGAAGGGGTACTGGTTCGCCGGTCGGGAGAACCCGATGCAGGGCATCGTGCTGATGCCGCTGGCCGGCGGCGACCAGTTCCAGCTCGCGTCACCGATCGTCGAGGAGGACCGGGAGCCGACTCTCGAGGTTCTGCAGGACCTGATGGACACGTACGCCGGCCCCGGTTTCGCCAAGCTGCGCGACCTGACCTGGGTCACCGTCTGGCGCCCGAACGTCCGGCTCGCCGAACGCTTCCGCGTCGGCCGGGTCTTCATCGCCGGCGACGCCGCCCACGTGCACCCGCCGACCGGCGGTCAGGGGCTGAACACCGGCGTCCAGGACGCGTACAACCTCGGCTGGAAACTCGCCGACGGCCGCGAGGAGATCCTGGCGACCTATGAGACCGAGCGCCGGACCAACGCGGCCCGTGTCCTCGGTATCAGCGCGGACCTGATGCAGAAGCACCTCGACGGCGACGAGTCCGCGTTGGAGCGCGGGGAGAACACCCGCCAGCTCGACATCTCCTACCGCGACCCCGCCGACACCCGCCCGATCACCTCCGGCGACCGCGCCCCCGACGCGGCGCTAACCGATGCCAACGGCAACCACCTCCGCTTGTTCGACCTCTTCCGCGGCCCCCACGAAACCCTCCTCCGCTTCTCCCCCACCACTCCAGCCACTCACCCCCACACCGTCGACCTCGGGCTTGGCGCCTATACCTCCCCCAGCGCTTTCGCCGCCTACCACGCAGCCGACGGCGACGAAATCCTCATCCGCCCCGACGGCTACCTCGCCTGACAGCGTCGGCAAGGACACGTAGTAGTCCCCAGATCGACTGACTTTGGCACCGCCGCACGCTCACTGCCGGATGTACGTAGACACCTACTACGTGTCGTTACCGTCAGGCGATGGTGGTGATCTGGTCCTGGATCGTGAACTGGAGGCCGTCGGCGGCGGCGAGGTAGACGTCCTGGTCGACCAGGTTCCCGTCGAGCCGCATCAGCCCGCGCGGGCTGTCGTAGAAGTGACCGCTGGGCAGGGCAGCGACTGAGCCGATGTCGATCGAACCCGCCACTTCGCCCAGACGCGCCAGGAACCGGATCGCCTCGTAGCAGGACTCGCCCACCGCATTCAGCGCGGGCGCGAACGGCCCGAACCGGGCGTAGTAGGTCCGCGCGAACTCACCGCTTTCCACGGTGTGCGTCCCGTCGAAGTACGCCGCCGCTGCGAACAACCCGTCATTGGCCCCGGCACCAGCGCCGAGGAGCGTGTTCTCCTCGATCGCCGGACTGAGCCGGAGCAGCCGATCACTCAATCCGGCCCGAGCGAACTGGCGGTTGAAGTGCACCGCATCCTGCCCCATCAGCAGCATGATCACGCCGTCGGCCGGCGTCCTTCGCAGCTCATCCAGTACGCCGCGAAAGTCCGACGTACCTAGGGGCACGTACGCCGAGTGGATGATCTCGGAACCCTTGTCCCGCAACGCTTCCTGGGCCACCGCACCAGTCACCCGCGGGTAGATGTAATCGTTGCCCACGACAACCCAGCGCCGCGCGCCGTGGTGCTCGCGCAACCAGGCCGCGGCCGGCAGCAACTGGTTCACCGGGCGCTCCCCCAGCAGGAAGACCCCGGGCGTATCGTCACCGCCTTCGTGCATCGCGGCGAACGCATACACCACCCGCCCACCGATCCGCCGCGCGAGCGCGACTCGGACTGCCGAAATGTGCCAGCCCGCGACGGCGTCAACCCGGCCGCTGTCCACCAGCCGGCCGACCTCCTCCGCAACCACCCCGGCCGGGCGACCGGCATCGACGTACACGAGCTCGACCCGGCGCCCGGCGATGCCGTTGCGGGCGTTCAGCTGCTCGA
This sequence comes from Kribbella sp. NPDC056345, assembly GCF_042262745.1. Taxonomy (NCBI): domain Bacteria; kingdom Bacillati; phylum Actinomycetota; class Actinomycetes; order Propionibacteriales; family Kribbellaceae; genus Kribbella; species Kribbella sp. NPDC056345. The sequence goes on from NZ_JBHJQQ010000008.1 coordinate 44,193, forward strand.
CGGCGAGCTGGCCGCAGGCCAGGCAGGAGGGTCCGTAGAGACCGGTCGGTCCTTGCTGCGGTACGACGAAGGCGATCGAGACCACGTCGGTGCGTCGCACTGTCGCCTCCTCCGCTCGTGGTCAGCCCAGTGTTACCGAATCGGAGGCGGATCTGCGACCGACCGGCTATATTTCCCACCACGTAGACCGGAGGGGGTGCCGTGCCGACCAGCTTGCTACTCCTACTCAAGCGCGCCGAGCGCCGGATCGAGCTCGGTCTGCAGGAGCTCCTCGACGAGTTCGAACTGACCATCGAGCAGTGGCGGATCATGGCCGCTCTGCACGAGGAGCCGGGCCAGCCGATGTCGGTACTGGCGGAGGCCGCCGTACTGCCTGCTGCCAGTCTGACGCGGCATGTGGACAAGCTCGTCGAGCGCGGGCTGATCCTGCGCCGGGTCCACGCGACCGACAAACGCCGGATCGTGGCCGCGCTGTCGCCGGTCGGATCCACGGTCGCGACCCGGGTGAGCGCCGTACAGCGAGAGCTTGAAGCCGACCTCGCGGATTACTTCCAGATGGAAATACACGAACGTAGCGGATCGGCAACACGCCGGTAACACGCGCTTCCTAGGTTCCTTCCATTCGGGTGCATCGCCCGCCGGCAGCGTCGCCGGCCCGCCGGAGCACCACTCGCCCGAAGGTGCCGCCAGGAGTTCCGCCATGTCTGTTGACCCCTCGCTCGACCACCGCACGACCGCTGAACCGACCCAGTCCGCCGCGACCCGCGAGACGCTCGAGGACTACACGCTGCGGTTCGCGCCGCGCAGCTACCGCCGCTGGTCGACCGGCGTCGTCGGCGTCTCCGCGCTCGGCGGTATCGCCTACCTGGCCGACTTCGCGATCGGTGCGAACATCGGTATCGCGTACGGGACCACCAACGCGCTGTGGGGTATCGGCATCTTCGCGGTGGTGATCTTCGCGACCGGTCTGCCCCTCGCGTACTACGCCGCCCGGTACAACATCGACCTCGACCTGATCACCCGCGGCAGCGGCTTCGGGTACTACGGCTCGGTCGTCACCAACGTGATCTTCGCGTCGTTCACGTTCATCTTCTTCGCGCTCGAAGGCTCGATCATGGCGCAGGGGCTGCAACTGGGGCTCGGGATACCGTTGTGGCTCGGGTACGCCGTGTCCACGCTGGTGATCTTCCCGCTGGTCATCTACGGGATGAAGGTGCTGTCGACGCTGCAGGTCTGGACCACGCCGCTCTGGCTGGTCCTGATGGTGCTGCCGTTCGTGTACCTCCTGGTCTCGCACCCGGAGTCGGTGTCGAACTTCCTCGACTACGGTCCGGACGCGAACTTCGGCTCGATGCTGCTCGCGGCCGGTGTCTGCCTGTCGCTGATCGCACAGATCGCCGAGCAGATCGACTACCTGCGCTTCATGCCGCCGAAGACCCCCGAGAACTCACGCCGCTGGTGGACCGCCATGCTGCTCGCCGGACCGGGCTGGGTGATCTTCGGTGCGCTGAAGCAGGTCATCGGGTTGTTCCTGGCCGTCTATGTCATCGCACAGGTCTCCGATGGGGCTGCGATCGCGAACCAGCCGGTGCATCAGTTCCTGGAGATCTACCGCGGCTTCCTGCCCGGGTGGCTCGCGATGACGCTGGCCGTCGTACTGGTCGTGATCAGCCAGGTGAAGATCAACGTGACGAATGCGTACTCAGGTTCACTCGCATGGACGAACTCGTACACAAGGTTGACTCGTCATTACCCAGGTCGACTGGTGTTCCTCGCGATCAACCTGTTGATCGCGCTGGTGCTGATGGAGGCGAACATGTTCGACTTCCTCAACACCATCCTCGGCTTCTACGCGAACTGCGGAATCGCCTGGATCGTGGTCGTTGCCTCCGACATCGTCTTCAACAAGTACCTGCTGAAACTGTCCCCGCTGCACCCCGAATTCCGCCGCGGCATGCTGTACGCCGTCAACCCGGTCGGCTTCGTCTCGATGGGAGTCGCGGCCGGGGTGTCGATCCTGGTCTTCTTCGGTGGACTCGGCGACGGCATCAAGCCGTACTCCCCGCTGGTCGCGATCGGGCTCGCGCTCGTCCTACCGCCGGCGCTCGCCGTACTGACGCGCGGAAAGTACTACCTGCGCCGTACCGACGACGGCCTCGACCTCCCCATGTACGACGAGCACGGCAACCCGTCAGGCGACGTACTGACGTGTCACGTGTGCCGCCAGGACTACGAGCGCCCGGACATGGCCGCCTGCCAGACCCACGACGCCGCGGTTTGCTCACTCTGCCTGAGCACCGACAAGGTCGCCGACCACGTCCTACCATCGCAACCATGAACTTCAGCCCGTCCGACGTCGAGAAGCTGCTGCTCTCCGTGGCCGGCATGGTCGCCCGCGACCGGCTGGCCCGGGGAGTGCTCCTCAACCACCCCGAAGCCGTGGCGCTACTGAGTACCTGGGTCATCGAACGAGCCCGCGAAGGCGCCACCGTCGCCGACCTCATGCACACCGGCCGCGAAGTCCTCACCCGCGACCAGGTCATGCCCGGCGTGGCCGACCTCCTCCACGACGTCCAGATCGAAGCCACCTTCCCCGACGGCCGCAAACTCGTCACTATCCACAACCCCATCATTTAAGGCGGCCGCGATGACAGAGCCGAGTAGACTTAGTCAGGAAGAGCAGGGGACGCACACAGCCGCAGCCGCCCCGATCGACCCCACCACAACACCCGATCCGACCCCACCGGCCGACACCACAGCAACACCCGGCCCGAGCCCAACGGCCGACGGCACCGCAACACCCGATCCGGGCCTAACGGCGGACGCCAGTGCGCCGGGCGCGATCCGCACCCGCCCAGGCACGATGGTGCTGAACGCCGACCGCACTCCCGACGAGCGCTTGCGACTGGTGATCGTGAACACCGGCGACCGCCCCGTCCAGATCGGCTCACACCTGCACCTCCCCGACGCCAACACCGCCCTCGCCTTCGACCGCGAGGCCGCCGCCGGGTTCCGCCTCGACATCCCGTCGGGCACGTCGCAACGCTTCGAGCCCGGCGCCTCGCGTGAGGTGGACCTTGTCGCGCTCAGGGGCGCCCGCCTCGTTCCCGGAATCCAGGTGAAGCGGCATGGTTGAGATCTCTCGGGCTGCCTATGCGGCTCTGTACGGGCCGACTGTGGGGGATCAGGTTCGGTTGGCTGATACCGACCTGTGGATCGCGGTGGAGGAGGACCGGACTGCCGGGGGTGAGGAGGTTGTGTTCGGGGGTGGAAAGTCCATCCGCGAGTCGATGGCTCAGGGGACGGCTACTCGGGCTGAGGGGGCGCCGGACACCGTCATCACGAACGTGGTGGTGCTGGATTGGTGGGGGATCGTTCGGGCTGATGTGGGGATTCGGGATGGGCGGATCGTTGCGTTGGGGCGGGCGGGGAACCCGGATATTGCGGACGGGGTGCACCCGGCGCTCCGGATCGGGCCGTCGACGGATGTGATCGCGGGTGAGGGACGGATCCTGACCGCGGGTGCTATCGACTCGCACGTGCACCTGTTGTCGCCGTCGCAACTGCATGAGGCGTTGGCGACCGGGATCACGACCGTGGCGGGTGGTGGGACCGGGCCTAGCGAGGGTTCGAAGGCTACGACCGTGACCCCGGGTGCGTGGCATCTCGAGCAGATGCATCGGAGCCTGGATGCGTTCCCGCTGAACGTTCTCCTGCTGGGCAAGGGGAACACGGTCAGCGCGGAGGCCCTTGCCGAGCAGGCGCTTACGGGGGCGGCCGGGTACAAGGTGCATGAGGACTGGGGTTCGACGCCGGCCGCGATCGATACGGCCTTGCGCGCGGCCGACGACTGGGGGTTGCAGGTCGCCCTGCATGCGGACAGTTTGAACGAGGCCGGGTTCGTCGAATCGACGCTCGGTGCGATCGCGGGGCGGTCGATCCACGCGTTCCACGTCGAGGGTGCGGGCGGTGGGCATGCGCCGGACATTCTGTCGATCGCGGCGTACCCGCATGTCATCCCGGGCTCGACCAACCCCACCCTGCCGCACACGGTGAACACGGTCGCCGAACACCTCGACATGTTGATGGTCTGCCATCACCTGAGTCCCGACGTACCGGAGGATCTGGCGTTCGCGGAGTCGCGGATCCGCGCGACCACGATTGCGGCCGAGGACATCCTGCACGACCTGGGGGCGTTGTCGGTCACGTCGTCGGACGCGCAGGCGATGGGCCGGATCGGCGAGGTGATCACGCGGACCTGGCAGGTCGCGCACGTGATGAAGCACCGGCGTGGTGCGCTCGATGGTGGGCTGCCGGCCGACAACGAGCGGGCCCGCCGGTACGTCGCGAAGTACACGATCAACCCGGCGATTGCCCACGGCATCGATCATGAGATCGGTTCGGTGGAGGTTGGGAAGCTGGCGGATCTGGTGTTGTGGGATCCCCAGTACTTCGGGGTTCGGCCGCGGGTGGTGATCAAGGGTGGGGCGATCGCGTGGGCCGCGCTGGGTGATCCGAACGCGTCGATCCCGACACCGCAGCCGGTGCTGATGCGGCCGTCGTTCGGGGATGCGATCGGGGCGGAGCTGTCGGTGACGTTCGTGTCGCCCGCCGCGCTGGACGACGGGCTGGCCGGGCGGCTGGGGTTGCGTCGGCGACTCCTCGGCGTACGGCCGACGCGCTCGATCGGGAAGGCGGACATGAAGAACAACTCCGCGCTCCCGACGATCGACATCGACCCCGAGACGTTCGCGATCGCGGTCGACGGCGAGCTGGTCGAGCCCTCCCCCGCGACGGTTCTCCCGCTCGCCCAGCTCTACGCGATGTTCTGATGAGCGTGGTCGCGTTGTGCGGTGATTTTTGGGCGCTATATGACCAAAAATTACCAACTAACGAGCTACCAGCCGCGGGACGGCGACGGCGAGACGGGTTGGTGGGCTCCTGCGCGAAGGAAGACGGCGGTACGGCGGAGGTCGGCCGACTCACCGGTATGGACAGCACGCCCCGCATGTCCGACATGTGCGGTTGTGGGGTGGTTGGGTGAGCTCGGCTGAGGTGGTTGCGTTGATGTTGGCGGATGGGCGGTTGCCGACTGGGGGGCATACGCAGTCGGCGGGGTTGGAGCCTGCGGTTCGGGCTGGGTTGGGGGCTGAGGGCAAGCAGTTGGGGGATGTCGGCGAGTACGCGCGTGACCGGTTGCGGACCGTTGCCCGGGTTGAGGCTGCGGTGGCTGTTCTTGCGTGGTACCGGGCGCAGCCGGACCGCCAGGCCATCACAAGTGGCGAGGGCGGGCCGGCGCAGGCGGGGGCGGGCGGGGAGAGCGCAATTGTGATGGCCCCCAGGTTCGGGCAGCTTGAGTCGGCGTGGGCTGCGCGGACGCCGAGCCGGGCGTTGCGGATTGCGTCGCGGCGGCAGGGGCGTGCGTATCTGCGGCTGGCTGAGCGGGTTTGGCCCGAGACGCTGCGGTACTTGCCGAGGGACGGGGAGATCGCGCGGCCGGTCGTGATCGGCGTGATCGGTGCGGTGACCGGGTTGTCGGCGGAGCAGGTTGCGCGGCTGGTGGCGTACGACGACGCGCAGACAGTGGTCGCCGCGTCGCTCAAACTGCTGCCGGTCGATCCAGCCGGAGCGGTCACCTGGCTGGCCGCGTTGCACGACGACATCGAACGGCTCGTCAACGACGTCGCGCCGCTGACCGACATCGAGAAGATTCCCGCCGGCGGTGCACCACTGATCGACCAGTTCGCCGAGCAGCACGCCATCGAGAGAATGAGGTTGTTCCATGCCTGAGACCACCACGACCCGCTCGTTCCGGCTCGGCGTCGCCGGGCCGGTCGGGACCGGGAAGAGTTCGCTGATCGCGACGGTCTGCCGCGAACTCGCCGACGAACTCCGCCTCGGCGTGATCACCAACGACATCTACACCGACGAGGACGCGCGCCTGCTCCGGTCGGCCGGTGTGCTCGACCCCGAGCGGATCCGGGCCGTCGAGACCGGCGCCTGCCCGCACACCGCGATCCGTGACGACGTCACGCCGAACCTGATCGCGGTCGAGGATCTCGAACGCGACTTCGCACCCCTGGACGTCGTACTGGTCGAGTCCGGCGGTGACAACCTGACCGCGACCTTCTCCCCCGCACTCGTCGACGCGCAGATCTTCGTGCTCGACGTGGCCGGCGGTGGTGACGTCGCGCGCAAGGGTGGACCGGGCATCGCGCGGGCGGACCTGCTGGTGGTCAACAAGACCGACCTCGCCCAGTACGTCGGAGTCGACGTGCCGCAGATGGTCAAGGACGCCGAGGCTGCCCGCAACGGTAAGCCGGTGCTCGCACTCTCCCGGCACGACCCGGAATCCGTGGCGGGTCTGAAGGCATGGGTGCTGGCGATGACCAAGATCGTCCGGGACGGCGGTCACACACCGGTCGACCCCGGTCCGATGGCACCGCATTCACACGTCGACGAGAACGGCGTACTGATCTCGCACACCCATGCCCACTCGCATTGAGGTCGTCGCCGACCCGGTTCGCGACCGCTGTGTGCTGATCACGGATCACCTGTCACCGCGGCGGCTCCCCGGATCGGACGGCGTCGTACGGGTCGCTCTGGTGGCGGCCGGTGCGTTGTTGCTTGCCGGGGATCAGGTTCGGATCGAGGTCGTGGTGTCGGGACCGATCCGCCTCGAGATCGTCGAGACGGCCGGGACGGTCGCGTACGCGATGCGCGGTTCGTCGGCGCGCTGGGATGTGGCGATCGAGCTGACCGACGGCGCGAGTCTGCACTGGTACGGCGAACCGTTCGTGGTCGCCGCGGATGCCAACGTCACGCGATCCACAACCGTGCGCCTGCAACCGGGGTGCACGGCCGAGATCCGGGAGTCGCTCGTCCTCGGCCGGTACGGCGAGATCGGCGGCACGTTGCATACCCAGACCCGTGCGTGGATGGGGCCGGAGCTGTTGCTGGCCGAGGACCTCGACCTCAGCCCGGAGAACCGCACCGGCTGGGCGATCCTCGGTCAGGCCCGCTGCCTCGACACCGTGACCGCCCTCGGCCACCGCCTGCCCGAGGCCCCACACACCCTCCAGTTGGAGGGCACCGGCTCCATCGCCCGCCGCCTCGTCGCTCAGCAGCACGAGAGCGACCTCGGCGCATCGGGCGCGGTGGAGCGGACGTCCATCACCCACTAAGTCGCCGGAACGCCGGCTCGCGTGCCACCGCTGAGCGTGAAGAGCTGCCACGACCGCCGGTTGGTGGGTGGTGGCGGTCCGCCTCCGTGCGCAAAGCGGGCGACGGCAGACCGGGGCGCTCTAGGATCGGCGGGTGCGCACACTTGATTCGGAGGCCGCGTTCGACCTTGCGGTTGAGCTGGCGACCAGTGGTGAACGGCGGATCCTCGGGATCTGTGGGGCGCCGGCGGCCGGGAAGTCGACGTTCGCGGAGCAGCTCGCGGAACGGCTGACCAAGGCGGGGCACGGGGTCGCGTTGGTACCGATGGACGGGTACCACCTGGCGCAGTCCGTGCTCGAGGAACTCGGGCTGGCGGCGGTGAAGGGCGCGCCGCACACCTTCGACGGCGACGGGTTCGTTGCCTTGCTCAAAAGGTTGAAAGAGGCACCCACCGAGCAGATCTGGGCGCCGCGTTTCGACCGCGGGCTTGAGGATTCGATTGCCGCGAGCATCGGTGTTGCTCCCGATGTCAGCCTGGTCGTGACCGAAGGCAACTATCTGCTGCTCGACGAGATGCCGTGGGCAACCATCCGTACGGTGCTCGATCAGTGCTGGTACGTCGAGGTGCCCGAGGAGCTGCGGCACCAGCGACTCGAAGCCCGGCACATGCAGTTCGGCCGCACGCAGGCGGAAGCGCACGAGCGTACCTTCGGCAGCGACGAACGCAACGCCCAGCTGATCGCCGCGACCGCCAAGTCAGCAGACGCAATCGTCGAACTCAGCTGACTCGTTCGATGAAGGCAGCGACGCCGTCCAGGTAGAGCTGCAGACCGAAGTCGAAGTCCTGGTCGCTCTCCTGCTCGAAGTCGCCCACCTCATCGAACACCCCCGCGTCCAGCACCCGCGCCAGCGCAGGCATCTGCCGCGGATCGATCACCCGGGACAGCGTCGCGCCGTACCGGCGGAAGGCGTCCGGGTTGTCGGCGAACCCGGCGGCCAGGTCCATCGCCATCCGGATCTCGCCCTGGACGTACGTGATCAGGCCCATTGCGATGCCGACTTTGGCCTCCTCGGGCAGGCCGGTGCCAGCCAGCGCGCCGAGCGCGGAATCGAACCAGGCCAGGTTGTTCGGCCCGGCCGGCGGCCCGGAGATCGGCAGCTTCGAGTACCAGCGATGCTTGCCGATCGCGGTCAGCACGCCGTCGGCCCAGAACGTCAGCCCGGTCCGCCAATCGACATCGGCCGGTAGCGGCTGGGGGCGCTCGAGCGCCGCGTCCGACATCAGCACGAGCAGCTCGTCCTTGCTCTTCACGTGCCGGTAGAGCGCCATCGTCGAGTTGCCGAGCCGCTCGGCAACCCGCGCCATCGAGACGGCGGCCAGGTCGTTCTCCTCGTCGGCGATCTCGATCGCGGCCCGGACGATGTCGTCGAGGCTCAGCGTCGGCTTCGGCCCGCGCCGCGGGGTCTCCCGCAGTCTCCACATCAGGGCCACGTCGGGCGGCAGCTCGTCCACGGCCTCATTCTAGGGCTTGCGCGACCCCACTGCGTACCTGCTACGCTAATTAGCGTATTCAATACGCAGTAAGGAGGGGATCATGATCGTCGAAGCCACCGGGATCCGGAAGTCGTACGGCGGGACCGAGGTGCTGAGCGGGATCGACCTGGGGGTGCCGGAAGGTTCCGTGCTCGCCCTGCTCGGCCCCAACGGCGCCGGCAAGACCACCGTCGTGCGGATGCTGAGCACGCTGATCCGCCCGGACGGTGGCCGCGCGACCATCGCCGGGTACGACGTCGTCCGGCAAGCGGCCGCGGTGCGCAGCGTCATCAGCCTGACCGGCCAGTACGCCGCGGTCGACGAGAACCAGACCGGCCGGGAGAACCTGGTGATGGTCGGCCGGCTGATGCACCTCGGCCGGGCCGGGGCACACCGGCGTACCGGTGAGCTGCTGGAGCGGTTCGGGCTGACCGACGCGATGGACCGGCGGGTGAAGACGTACTCCGGTGGCATGCGGCGCCGACTCGATCTCGCGATGAGCCTGGTCGGGCGGCCGCGGGTGATCTTCCTCGACGAGCCGACCACCGGGCTCGACCCGGGCAGCCGCTCGACGATGTGGGAGGCGATCGGCGAGCTGGTCCGGGACGGGACCACGATCCTGCTCACCACCCAGTACCTCGAAGAAGCGGATCGGCTGGCCGACCGGATCGTGCTGCTCGACCACGGCCGGATCGTGGCCGCCGGTACTGCCGATGCACTCAAGGCACGGATCGGCGGTGAGCGAGTCGAACTGCGGTTCGCCACCGAACCGGAGCTGCTGAAGGCGATCGCCGTACTGGGAGCAGTGCACGCGGGTGACGTGCTGAGCGTTCCGTCGGACGGTACGGCGAAGCACCTGCACCATCTGTTGGACCTGCTGCGCGACAACGGTCTCCAGCCGGAGCGCGTGTCTGCACACCGCCCCACTCTCGACGACGTCTTCCTCGCACTGACCGCCTAGGAGCTGCACATGTCACACCAGAGTGTTGCCGCCGCACTGTCGGACACGGCGACGATGATCGACCGCAGTGTGCGACTCGCACGCCGCAACGCGGACACGCTGTTCGCAGCGATCCTGCTCCCGCTACTGATGATGGCGCTGTTCGTGTACGTGTTCGGCGGCGCCATCAGCACCGGCACGCAGTACGTGAACTACGTCGTCCCCGGCATCCTGTTGCTCACCACCGGGTACGGCGCCGCGTCGACTGCCATGGCGGTTGCGGACGACATGAGCACCGGCATGATCGACCGTCTGCGCTCACTGCCGATCCGCAGCGTCGCAGTGCTCACCGGCCACGTCGCAGCGAGCGTGGCGCGCAATGCGACGGCGACCGCGATCGTCGTACTGGCTGCACTCGCCATGGGTTTCCGGCCGAACGCCGGCGTCGGTGAATGGTTCGCTGCGATCGGACTGCTGCTTTTGTACGTCGTTGCGCTGTCATGGCTCGCCGCTGGACTCGGGGTGATCGCACGGTCGGTGGAGTCGGCCAGCACGTTGAGTTTCTTCATGCTGTTCCTGCCCTACCTCAGTAGCGCGTTCGTACCGCCGGACACGATGCCTGCCTGGTTGCGGCCGGTCAGTACACACCAGCCGATCACTCCGGTGATCGAAACGGTAAGAGGGTTTCTGACCGGCACACCGGTTGGAAACAACGGCATCCGTGCTCTCGTCTGGTGCTGTGGTCTACTCCTGTTCTCGGTCGTGCTCGCGACTTCGCTGTACCGGAAGCGGACCCGCCGTTGAGCGCACGAAACGCACCGCTCAGCGGACAGCCTTTGGAGAAGCAGCGAAATGGTTCGGACATGACCCTGCCGGATTGTTAATGTCCAAGTCCCCCCCAACGTGTGGAGGTCCCACTCCCCCCGGGACCCACACGGACAAGCGCCCCGGTCATCGACCGGGGCGCTTCGTTTTACCCAACCTTCACAGGCAGTCCGGTGAGACCGCGGGTGCGGATGGTGTCCCGCCAGCGCAGCTCCGGCCGCGGTACGGCGAGAGTGAGACCCGGTGCGTGGTCGAGTAGCGCGTCGATCGCAATCGCCACCTCCACCCGAGCGAGTGGTGCGCCGAGGCAGTAGTGGATGCCGTGTCCCAGTGCGAGCTGTCCACCGGCCGCCCGGGCGAGGTCGAACCGGTCCGCGTCCGGGAAGCGTTCGGCGTCCCGGTTGGCCGAGGCGAGCCCCAGCAGCACGGTCTCCCCTGCTGGGATGACCACCCCGCCGATCTCGAGGTCCTCGAGCGGGAAGCGGCGGATGGCGAGCGGCGCAGGACCGTCGTACCGCATCACCTCCTCGATCGCAGCCGGGAGCAGTGAGCGGTCTGCACGCACGCGCTCCCAGCGACTGCGGTCGTCCAGCAGCGTCAGAGTGGTGTTGCCGATCAGATGCACCACGTTCTCGTAGCCGGCGAACAGGATGAGGAAGATCAGCGACGTCAGCTCGTCGTCGCTCAGCCGGTCCTCCTGGTCGCGTGCTGCGATCAGGTCACTGACCAGGTCGTCTGCCGGCGCCGACCGCTTCGCCTCGATCAGTCCGGCGAAGAAGCGCAGCATCGCCCCGATTGCGGCGCGTGCCTCGTCCGGTCCGGGCGGTGTCAGCATGGTGTCGGTCCAGGACCGGAAGTCGGGTCGCGCCTCGACCGGTACGCCGAGCAGGTCGCAGATGACCGTGATCGGCAGCGGTGCGGCGTACTCCGGGATCAGGTCGGCCGCACCGCGCGCAGTGATCGGTTCCAGCAGGACATCCGCCGTACGACGGATCGGGTCGCGCAGTGCGTCGATCCGGCCGGCGGTGAACGCCTTGGTGACCAGTGTGCGGATCCGGGTGTGGTCAGGCGGGTCCATGTTGAGCAGGTTGGCGTCCAGTGCCGGTGGGAGGCTCAGACCCCGGTAGTTGCCGGGGAGTGCGTGGCGCTTGTCCACGGACAGCCGCGGGTCCGCGAGCGCGCGGCGGACGTCGTCGTACCGGGTGACGAGCCAGGACGGGCTCCCGTCCGGTCCGGCGATGCGGTGCACCGGTCCGGCGGTCCGGAGTGCGGCGTAGGCGGCGTACGGGTCGGCGGTGTCGATCACTGTTTCAAATTATCTGAGGGGTGGTGTCAATTTCCGGGGTGCTGATCCGACGTACCAGTAAGAGCAACCAGAGGAGAGGGTCAGGATGAACGCCACCACCACCATGATCATCACCATGCTGGCCGAGGGAAACCCGGTCTGGTACGTCGCAGCGATGGTGAACATGCGCAGTCACGACGTGTACGAGATCGGCCACGCCGCTGGCTACCCGGACAAGACCAAGCTGCGGTGCGCACTGCTGGCCGCACGACAGGCCGCTTAGGCTGCCTCTGTGGAGCCTGTGAGCGTTGTCGACTATCACACCGCTGGAGAGCCGTTCCGCATCGTCACTGATGGCGGTCCGGTGGTTCCAGGCTCCACAGTCGCGGAGCGGCGACTGACAGCGCAGTCCAGCGCGGCGATCGACGCCGTACGGCTGCTGCTGGTGAATGAGCCGCGTGGACACGCGGACATGTACGGGTGCTTCGTCGTACCGCCGGATGACGCAGGTGCTCATTTCGGGGTGCTGTTCTGGCACAAAGACGGCTACTCGACCGCATGTGGACACGGGACGATCGCCTTGGGCGTCTGGGCAGTCGAGAGCGGACTGGTACCCGCTGCGCGGGATGGCGTGACCGAGGTGGTGATCGACGTACCGTCTGGGCGAGTAGCGGCGCAGGTGACGTGTGCCGGCGGCAGAGTAGTCGGTGTTGCGTTCCAGAACGTGGAGTCGTTCGTGCTGGCTCGTGCGGTGCCGGTAGCGGGCGTCGTCGCGGACATCAGCTTCGGTGGCGCCTTCTACGCGTCGCTGCCAGCGTCGTCCGTCGGACTGACCGTCACACCGGACTGCTACGCCGAACTGATCAAGATCGGCCGCCAGATCAAGTGGGACCTGAACGATGTCGCCGTCCACCCGACCGACCCGCGCCTCAACGGCCTCTACGGCACCATCCTGTACGACGACCTGGGCCCACTGCACCAGCGCAACGTAGCCATCTTCGCCGACGGCCAAGCCGACCGCTCCCCCTGCGGCTCCGGCACCTCCGCCCGCCTCGCCCTCCTCCACGCCGACGGCCTGCTGCCACCCGGCGCTGCCCTACTGCACGAATCAATCGTCGGTACGACGTTCCGCGGCCGCGTGCTGTCCGAAACCCCCACCGGCATCCTCACCGAGGTCTCCGGCACCGCCCACCGCACCGGCACGGCCACCTTCACCCTCGACCCACACGACCCCCTCGGCACCGGATTCACCCTGCGCTAACGTCGGTCCCATGATCTTCATCACCGCGAAGTTCCGCGTGAAGCCCGAGCACGCCGAGGACTGGCCCGCCATCACCGCCGACTTCACCGCAGCCACCCGCGCCGAGCCCGGCTGCCTCTGGTACGACTGGTCCCGCTCCCTCGACGACGCCAACGAGTACGTCCTGGTCGAAGCCTTCGCCGACGACGAAGCCGCCACCGCCCACGTCACCTCAGACCACTTCAAAACCGCCCAGCGCGACCTCCCGCCCCACCTGGTCGAAACACCCCGCATCGTCAACTTCAAAGTGCCACAGAACGACTGGTCAGAACTAGGCGAACTCGCCGTCAAATAGATGTCGGTCGCAGGCACGCAGAGCTACGCCGGAGCCGACGTCCCGAACCTGGTCGCTGCCGCTGTGGAGCTGGCTGTCGAGCTCGGATTCAGTTCGTCTTGCCGCGTCGAGCAGGGGCAGTTGCTGATGGCGCTGGCCGCTGGAGCGAGCGGGGTGATCGGTGAGACCGGTACGGGGTGCGGAGTCGGCCTTGCCTGGTTGGTATCCGGTCGACGTCCCGGCGCACGCATTGTCAGCATCGAACGCGACGCAGAGCGAGCGGAGCGGGTCCGGCAACTCTTCCACGGTGTTGACGACGTGGAGATCGTGACCGGCGACTGGTCTGCCATCGTCGAGCACGCTCCCTTCGACCTGCTGGTGCTCGACGGCGGCGGAAGCCTCACCGACGGATCTGACGTGGACCCGTCACTCCTGCTGCACCCGGGAGGCACCGTGGTGAACGACGACTTCACTCCGATCACGCAGTGGCCGCCCGTCCACGCCGGCGCCGTCGACGCAGAACGCCTCGCCTGGCTGACTCACCCCGGGCTGCTCGCCGCTGAGCTCCGCCTGGCGCCGGACCTCTCCACCATCGTCGCTACTCGCCGGCCCTAGCCGCGGCTTGCTCGATGCGGTCGTAGTTGGCTTTCCACCAGGTGGCGTCGTGGTCGGGGAGGTTGGAGTTGCCGGGGAGCAGGCCGGTTGCGCCGTCCAGGCCCTCGCGGAGGATGTCGGCGTGGCCTGCGTGGCGGCTGGTTTCGGCGAGGACGTGGACGAGGATCGAGTGCAGGGTGACGTCTTGGCGGGACCACCATGGCACGTGGCCTGGGGCGTCGAGGGGTAGGGCGGCTACGGTCGCGTCGGCGTGTGCGCAGACCTGGTGGTAGCGGTCGACGATCTCGGCGCGGGATTCGGCTGAGGTGACCCAGCTGTCGGCGTTGGGCTCCGCGTCGTCGTCCCACCAGGGCAGGTGCTCGGGGAACGGGCGGCCGAAGGTGTCGCCGAGGTAGCGGGCCTCGACGATCGAGAGGTGTTTGACGAGGCCAAGCAGGTTGGTACCGGTCGGGGTCAGTGGGCGGCGGATCTGGTACTCCGTCAGCCCGTCGAGCTTCCAGACCAGTGCGCCACGCGCATCACGGAGGTACTCGTGCAGCATCGCCTTGGGATCAGTCACAGGTACACCTTCTACGATGAGGGCGACATCCCCTCGGTGGAGGTACCCCTTGGTTCGGCTGATTGTTGCCTCACTCAACACGCGTGGCATCCCGCTGCGCGGTTCGCGGCTCGGTGAGCGGTATGCCGCGATCGGTGGGGTGTTCGAAGCGTCCGAGGTCGACGTCGTGAACTTTCAGGAGGTGCTGACGTACTACCACCTCCGCCAGTTGAGGCGGGCGATGCCGGCGTACCGGTTTGCTGCATTCCGGAGGTCGCTGGCGGGCCCGGCGGGCGGACTGCTGACGTTGTCCCGTACGCCGATCGCCCGGACCGGGTACCGGCGTTTGCCGATGCCGGGCGCAGCGGATGCGGTTGGCCTGCCCAGACTGTCGCGGCTGAAGGCATCTCTGAAGGGAGTGTTGCTGACGAGCCTCTCGGGTGTCACTGTCGCCAACACTCACCTGCTGGCCAACTTCGACGGCGACTGGTCCGAGGCGAACCGCTACTACCGACTGCACCAAGGGCAACTCGCAGCACTCGGCCGGACTGTCGCAGCCATCCACGGTCCAGTGATCCTGTCCGGTGACTTCAACATCGCGCGGGACAGCAGCCTGTACGGCGACTTCATCCGCGACACCGGTCTGGTCGATGCGTTCGGGGCCGACTGTCCACCGACGTTCCACGCGTCGTACCTGCACTCGAACCAGACAGCGCACTGCATCGACTTCCTGCTGCTGTCCGATCCGTCGATCACCGTCGAGGCCGCGCAGCTCACGTTCACCGAGCAACTGCCGATGCCGGGCGGCCCTGACTACCTGACCGACCATCTCGGTCTGCAGGTCAGCCTGGTGCTCTAGCGGCTTCGGTCGTCGCCTCGGTCGCGGTTGAGCTTCGCCATCGTCTGGTGCGCGGCCGGCAGGATGTGGTGCTTGATCGCTTGGGCGGCCTTCTTCGGCATCGCTTCCAGCGCGCCTTCCCAGGCTTGCTTCGTCGCGATGAAGACCGGGTACTGACGCTTGCGCGCGACCATGTACTGGCTGAAGACCTCGCAGTCTCGCTCCGTGAAGCGGCTCTCCGCCCGGCCGTCCTTGATCGCCTCGGCCAGCGCGACCATCTTCGGCACGTCCTTCTTCCGGATCACGCCGCCCACCGTTCCGAAGGTGTGCAGCATCGTGCGCGGGTCGAGCGTCGTGAGCTCCTGCCCGAGCAGCGTCGCCTGCCGTGGCTCGAACAGCTCACTCCGCACCGGGAACTGCAACTGCCGGTGCGTCAGGTAGGACCGCTCCGACTCCGGCCGGTAGTCGATGTACGCGTTGATGGTCTCGATGGTGACCGGGAACGGCTGTTGCTTGAGAGACTCGGCATACGCACCGACCTTCGCAGCCTGGTCGCGTGGGATGAGCAGGTCGACGTCCGGCATCCGCTGGGCCGGGTCGTAGGCACCCGGCCGGTTGAAGTCGATCGACGCACCCCCATCGGTGTACGCCGAGACCGCCAGGCTCCCGACGACCGCGAACGGCACACGCTCGTTCTTCAGCCAGGTCTGGATCCGGTCCAGCTCGATGAGGAACTTCTCGCGGGTCTCCTGCGGGTCGACCGTCACCGGTCGGCCTCACCGAGCACATCCCACCAGTGCTGCGACGAGCTCCACCAGCCGTCCGGCGGCGGGCTCACTGCCAGCACCTGCGGCCGGACGTGCTGCTCCGGAGTACAGGCCGCGAAGGGCCCATTGGCACCGAACAACACACTCAGGTTGGGATCAAGGTGCTCACGAATCCACCCCGCCATTCCCCGCACCGGATCGAGCGCCGCAACCTCCCAGGTCCGCCACAGCGCCTCCAGCCGCAGCATGGCCTCGGCGTGATCCCACCAGGCAGCACACCACCGCTGCTCCCCCGACCGAGCGAACGTCAGCACGAAGAACCCATTCACCCAGGACTCCAGATCAGCGAACTGCGGCCGGAACTCAGCCGCCTGCACCGGCGGCTGCCACCCGGACCCCTGCAGCCCCTGCATGGCCATCCGAAGCGCCTTCACATCCTCAGCATCGAGGTCGCCGTCCACCGTCACACTCCCCCTGTCGACATGCCCACACCCTAAGCCGCCAACAGTCCAGGCCGACTACGGTCTCCGGATGGACGTTGACTGGAACGCCGAGGTAGTCGACCAGCTCGAGTCACACTGGCAGGAGCGCCTCCGGCCGCGTCTGGACGGGCTGACCGACGACGAGTACTTCTGGAAGCCGGTCCCGAACTGCTGGACCCTCAGCCGCCGCGGTGAGAGCACCGCCCCGATCTCCTTCGGCGCAGGCGAATTCACCATGGACTACGCCCAGCCCCCGCCCCAGCCGGAGCCGGTGACGACGATCGCCTGGCGGCTGGCGCACTTGTGCGTCGTCTTCGCGTCGACAGGCGGCCTCGGGCGCGCACCCGTCACCGAGTCGACCTACACGTACGCCGGTACGGCGCGGGAGGCGTTGCGCCAGCTCGACGCGGAGTACGACGACTGGATCACCGCCGTACGCGGTCTGGGCACAGCTGGACTCTCCCAGCCGCAGGGGCATCCACCTGCCTTCGCACACGCGCCGCTGGCGAAGAAGATGCTGTACACGAACGTCGAGGTCATCCACCACGGTGCCGAGATCTGTCTGCTCCGGGACCTCTACCTGCAGCAGGTGTGACTGCGCGCGCTACTCGCCCCAACACACAGCCGCGCCACGAGTACGCACTGTGGGGCTACCTCGGCTTTCTGCTGGCGTTCGCGGCAGCAAGGGCGCAAGACCTTCCCTTGACAACAATTATGAGGCTACTCATAATTGAGCGTAGTCGGAATTCCCTTCGCGGGAGCAGCCAAGGAAGGTCATCATGAGCAGCAGCCACGCACAGAACGGCATCATCACCTCGTACGCGAAGGCGCCGGCGCGCACTGTCCAGGCAGGCGGCGTCACCTACACCTACCGCGAGCTGGGACCGAAGGGTCAAACACCCCGACCTCGTCCGCAAGCTCGTCCTGACCGGCACCGGACCCCGGGGTGGCAAGGACATCGACAAGGTCGTCGCCACCACCTACTACGACATCCTGCGCGCGACCCTGACCCGGCAGGACCCGAAGGAATTCCTGTTCTTCAACCGCAACGCCACCGGCAAGCCCGCCGCCCGCGCCTTCGTGCAACGCCTGCAGGAGCGCACCACCGACCGCGACACGGACATCTCGGTGAAGGCGTTCCGCACGCAACTCAAGGCGATCCAGAAGTACGGCCGCTCCCCGACTCCGGCCACGGCGGCATCTTCCAGTACCACGACAAGTTCGCCCCGGTCGCCGTTGACTTCCTCTCCCGCTGACCGCCCAGCACCGCAACCGCACGTTCCCGACCAGGAAAAGAAGGGCACCACCATGAGTACGTCCGCGCAACTTGGCGTGCAGAAGCACCTCACCTCCTCGATTCCACTCTGGGTCCGCACCGACCAACCGCGCCGGACCGGCATGGACTACTGGAAGGGCCCGCACTCGAAGATCATCTCCGCCACCCCCGGCTTGGAGGAGTACCGGCAGATCCACCTGGCCGAGGAGAACCCGGGCCGGTGGCCGGTGACCGACGGAGTGGAGACCTCGATCCCCGTCGACCGCAAGATCGACGGCGTCGCGGAAGTCACCTTCCACTCGGCGCTCTCCCCCCTGCTAGGGCGCAAACAGACGCAGTTGGCCTACCAGGACGAGATCAACGTGTTCCGCCGTACTCTCCTCTACACCGGCCCGCCGAACTCGTCCCGCTGGTACGACGTCGCGGGCCCAGGAGAGACAGTCGGTGCCCGCGCCATGGTCTACCTCCGCCGCAGAGACGGGGCCGGCGCCGGCGAGTTCCGGAAGTTCATCAAGAACCAGCTCGTTCCCGCACTCGCCGACACCGGAGTGCTCAAGGAGCTTCGTACGCAGACGTTCCTGCCCTGGATCGAAAAGCTCTGGGACACCCCGAACGTCGCACACGACAACCCCCACGACCAGCAGTTCCACGCCTCCCTCGTCCTCGGGTTCACCGACGCCGGAACACGCGATGCCTTCTTCACCGGCAACGTGATCGAGGAACTGTCCAACCAGCTCGCACCGCTCGCCTCCGCGATCCATGCGTACGACGTCGACGCCGCCCTCACCTATGTCAAGAACGGCACCATCCTGCCGCACTACGAGCAATAGCCACATCGCGCATCCCTGACAGAAAGAGCGCCACCATGCCTTCCCTCAACGGAGCAGTTGTCCTGGTCACCGGGGCAAACGGCGAGGTCATCGCCAGGGAACTGACCGCCAAGGTCAAGGCCGCACCGAGCGGTCCCATCGAGGGGCTCTACCCGGAACTCCACGACACGAAGGCTCCGCTCGTCACCCGGGAAGAATGAGCGCGGCACCTTGGAGCCCACACGGCCCGAGCCCGCCCACCAGCGGACGGCAGCCATGCCCCTCGCCTCCCGGCGAATCGGACGGCGCGAGCGGAACAAACAAGACAAGCTCCAGCGCATCACTGCCGCCGCCCGAGAACTCTTCGCCGAGCACGGCGTCGACGAGGTCACCACCCAGGAGATCGCCGACAAGGCCGACATCGGCGCCGGCACACTCTTCCTCTACGCCAAGACCAAAGGCGAGCTCCTCCTGCTCGTGCAGAACTCCATCTATGCCGATGCGCTCGCCGAAGGCAGGACAGCGGCCGAGAGCATCGCCGACGTACTCGACGCGGTGATGGCGACCGTCCGCCCGGTCGTCGAATGCAACCGCCAACAGATCGACAACGGGCGGACCTACCTCAGAGAGCTCCTCTTCGGCGACCCCGAAGAACCCCACCACCGCAACGCACTCGGCCTGACCGTCCAGACCGAGAAGGCGATCGCCGACGTCCTCCAGCGGGACGACCGCATCACCTCCGACGACGCCGCGACGCTCGCGCACATCGTCTCCGCGGTCATGTTCATCAGCATGGCGGCGACGATCAACATCGCCAATCCGGTCGACGACGTCGTACAGGAGATCGAAGACCAGGTCCGGCTGCTGCTACCGCGATGACGCCGACGTACCGGCCGCACCGCTTCTTACGAGCTTGCGTTCGAGCGCGCTCAAACTTCTACGTTCGTTGCATGACGAATACAGAGCAAGATCCGACCGCCAGCCGCCGCGCTGTGCTCGCCAAGAGCGCGGCGGTGGGTGCCGCGGCCATCGGTACTGCGGTAGGTACGGCGGCACCGGCGTCGGCGCACTCCGACCGCTACGCCCGAGGTATGGCGGCCCTGCGCCGGATCGGCGGGGAGCGGGCCACCGAGGTGATCGAGTCGCTGCGCGACGTGGCCCCGGACCTCAGCCGTTACGTCGTCGAGTTCGCCTTCGGTGACATCTACGTTCGGCCGGGGTTGACTGCCCCGCAACGGCAACTGGTGACCATCGGCGCCCTGGCCGCCCAGGGCGACACCGCCCCCCAACTCAACTTCCACATCGACGCGGCCTTGCGGGTGGGGGTCAGCCCGGTCCAGATCATGGAGGCCTTGTTCCAGCTCGTCCCGTTCGTCGGCTTCGCCAGAGCACTCAACGCGGTGCGCGTCGCCAGAGAGGTGTTCACCCAGCGCGATATCACCTTCCAGCCGCCGGTACAGACCGATAGGCGTGACCGGTACGAGCGGGGCAAGGAGAAGCTCGTCGAGGTCGACGGCCAGCACGGCCTGGACGTGATCGAGTCGCTGCGTGACATCGCGCCGGACCTCGGCCGTTACATTGTCGAGTTCGCCTTCGGTGACGTCTACTACCGGCCGTGGCTGAGCATGCCGCAGCGTCAACTGGTGACCATCGGCGCGTTGACTGCCTTCGGTGACACCGCCCCTCAGCTCCGGGTGCACCTGGGCGCCGCACTGAACGTCGGACTGAGCCGGGCCCAGGTGATCGAGACCCTGATACACGTTGTGTCCTACGCCGGCTTCCCTCGCGTGCTGAACGCCGTAGCTGTGGCCAGGCAGGTGTTCGAAGAGCGGCCGGATCGACCTTGAGCGCCCGCACTTACAGTCGACCTATGAACGACACGCGCACGCGCACGCGCTCCATCGCGGAAACGGCGGACATGACGGGGCTGACCGCCCACACCTTGCGGTACTACGAACGGATCGGCCTGCTGGACCCGGTCGACCGCGGGCCGGACGGCAGGCGCCGCTTCCGGGAGGCCGATCTGGCGTGGCTGAGTTTCCTGACCCGTTTGCGCATTACCGCCATGCCCATTCGGCAGATGCGGAAGTTTGCCGACCTGCGCCGACTCGGCGAGGTGACCGTCCCGGCGCGGCTTGAACTGCTGTGTCGCCACCGGGAAACCGTTCGGAACCGGATCACCGAACTCACCGCCTGCCTGGCTTCACTGGACGCCAAGATCGACCACTACCGATCGGTGTCGACCTCTGGGTCCACTGAATCTGCAACGTCCTGATTCAGCGCGCATGACGAAGGCCCCCCGACCGGCATACCGCCTGGTCAGAGGGCCTTCCATGGTAGCGGGGGCAGGATTTGAACCTGCGACCTCTGGGTTATGAGCCCAGCGAGCTACCGAGCTGCTCCACCCCGCGCCGCTTTCTTACGTTCGTAAGTCTAGGGGATGGCCGGTGCGCAACCAAATCGGGGGTTCACTGCGCCAGGTAGCGCTGGGTGACCCACTGGGCGACGTGGACGCGCGACGGCATCCCGAGTTTGCGCATCACGTGCCGTACGTGGTTCGTTGCCGTCCACTCGGCGATGTTCAGCCGGTTCGCGATCTGCCGGTTGGTCAGTCCGTTCGCGACCAGTACGACGACCTCCCGTTCGCGCGCGGTGAGCGACGTACCGTGGAACACATCGGCCGGAGTGCGGTTCGAGTCTGTCCGTGTGGCTGCTTCGGTCCAGGCGGGTTGTTCGACCAATCCGGCGTCCTCGTCCAGCAAGGTCGGCAGTGGGAGCGTCTTGCCCGCGATGCAGGCGTTGTCGAAGGCAACTGTTCCCAGTCGTTGCCGCAGGTGCTGCAGCGCGCGGTCGACGTACGTCAGGATCTCCGCGCACGCGTAGCTGTGCGTCTCGGCCCGGATCGAGCCGGCGGCCGCGATCAAGCGAACGGCCGACAGATCTGTCGTCGGACTGCGATGGCCGGCGAGCACCAGGGCCAGCGACTCCAGGGCGAACGGCGTCCCTGGATGGGTCTCCATCTCGACCGCCTCCGACGCCACGGACCAGCAGATCTGTTCGGCCTTCTGCTGGTCACCGCGCCGGAAGGCCATCAGTCCGGCCAGCGCACGGACGCAGAGGGCGTTCCAGTCGTCGCCGTCTTCCTCCAGCAGCGGTAACGCGAAGCTGATCGCGTCATCGATCGCCGAGACATCGCCACGGCGCATCGAAATCATGGCCAGGTCGATGAGCACCAGAGCTGCTGCCCTCGGAGCCTCTACTGCGCGCCACAGCGACAGGCTCTGCTCGCACAACCTCCTGGCCGCCTGCAGATCGCCGCGGAGCCGGGCAAGGTTCCCCTGGCAGTTCAAGGCTGCTGCCTCGCCGGCAACCTCGCCGAGGTCGTGGAAGGCCGCAATCGCACGACGCTGGTAGTCCTCGGCGCAGCCGTACCTCCCGAGCGCAGTCGCCAGTACGCCGGCCGCGTGGAACGCGTCAGCGTTGAGCCTGCCATCCGTGGAGACCGAGCCGTCCCCCAGCGTCTCCTCCAGCATCTGCAGGCCTTCACTCCAGTGGCCCTGGCTGAACATGAACCGCCAGATCCCTGTCGCCAGCGCGAGTGCAGCAGCGGCGTCACCGCGGACACGCAGATGCTGGTACGCCGCTCTGGCGTCGCCCAGGTCTGCCGTCAGCCGGCGAACATACGCAGCGAGTCGTCCGCCATAGAGATCCCGTCCCGCATCGGCGACCAGCCGCAGGACGTATTCCGCATGCCGGTCGCGCACCTCTTGCTCGTCATCGGCGCCCCGGAGCCGCTCGACGCAGAACGCCCTGGTTGTGTGCAACTGATCGAACCGCGGCTCACCATCAGCACCGACCGACGAGGTCAGCATCCCCTTGTCCAGCAGAGCTTCCAGCAACTCGTCGCCGCGAGCCTGAGTCACCTGTACGACGTCCGCCGCGGCCGCCGCGGTGAACTCGCCCGCAAAGACGCCCAGCCTGATCAGTAGGTGGCGCTCCTCCTCGGTCAGCAACTGGTAGCCCCAGAGGATCGCTGCCCGCATGGACTGCTGGCGACGCGGTACGTCGGTCAGTTCGAGGCGCAGGATGTCGATTCCGTCATGCAGTCTGGCCAGCAGAGCAGGTGGACCGAACAGCCGGAGCTTCGTGGCAGCGAGTTCGATGGCCAGTGGCAGTCCGTCGACGAGTCGACAGATCTCCACCACGTCGCCCACGTTGTCGTCAGTCAGGGCGAAGTCCGGTGCGACGGCCCGGGCTCGCTGCACGAAGAGTGCGATTGAGGGGATCGCCGCAATCTCCGCCAGCGGGGCGCGCAAGGAGTGCACCAGTGGCAGCGGCCGGACCGGGTACAGCCGCTCACCGTAGATCTGCAGCGGCTGACGACTCGTGGTCAGCACCCGCAGACCGCGGCAGTGCGACAGCAGGCTGGCCAGCAGATCGGCAACACCATCCGCCACGTGCTCGCAGTTGTCGAGCACCAACAGCAGTTCACGATCCCGCAAGCCGTCATGGAGGTTGGAGCTACTGCCGAACACGGCCCGGCAGGCAGCCGTGACCGCACCGGTGACTTGGCTCGCCTCGGACAGTGATGCGAGCTCGACAGGCCAGGCGCCGTCCCGGAAGCCGGCCCGCACATCGCCGACCACCGCCTGAGCCAGCCGGGTCTTGCCGGTACCGCCCGGCCCGGTCAGGGTCACCAGCTGCGCCGCGCCCTGGACGATCTGCCGCAGTGCGGCGCGGTCGTCGTCACGGCCGACCAGCTGGTTGGCCGGGTGCACACCGGCCGCCCAGGCGGCAGCCGCCGGGCCGATCCGCTCCGAGGAACCACGGCCGACGGTCTGCGGGTCGCCTGGTAGTCCCAAGCCTGCTATGTCACGTTGCCTGGCCACCGGTGCCTCCTAGTCCGAACCCCCGTGCCGGGAAACTCCAACGACCGTTTCATCACACTCGGTGAGGCTAACCCCACGCTCGGTGTGTTGACGAAGTGGACAACCCCCTCTCCAGCAGGCCGTTTTAGGTCATTTCGCCGCGTAGCCGCCGTCGACCAACAGGTCTGTACCAGTGACGAACGAGGCGTCGTCGGACAGCAGGAACAGCACAGCAGCAGCGACCTCCCGCGGTACCGCCATCCGGCGCATCGGCGTCGCCGCCACGAAGTCGGCCACGAACTGCGCCGGCAGGTCCACCGTCATCGGTGTTTCGACCAGGCCGGGTGAGACGGCGTTCACCCGGATCCCCGCGGCCGCGAGCTCGACAGCCGCGGCGCGGGTCATCGCGGCCACAGCGCCCTTGGCCCCGTGATACGCGAACGCAGCGCCGGAGCCGACCAGACCGAACACCGAGGACACGTTGACGATCGAGCCGCCCCCGGCCAGGTGCATGCACGGTACGACGGTCTGCATTCCGAGCCAGGTACCGCGCTGGCTGACATCGACGACCCGATCCCATTCGTCAGCTGTGACACCGGCGAGGCCATGACTCCCGAGGACACCGGCGTTGTTCACCAGCAGCGTGGGATAGCCGAAACACCGACGGGCAGTCCTGGTGAGCATCGACCACTCGCCGGGGTCGGTGACGTCTGCCTTGGCTGCCACGACCCGGCCGGGGAGCCCGGCCGCCTCGATCTCCGCGGCTGCCGCCTCGCACCGACCACCGTCGACGTCAGCAAGCACCACTCCGGCTCCAGCCGCGGCCAAACCCGCAGCCACCGCACGGCCGATGCCGCTGGCCGCACCGGTGACCAGAGCGCTGCGGCCGGCCAGCCCTGCGCCCGCCGTCACGCTGGGGCCTCGTCTGGCAGCCAGGCCAGCGCTACGGCGTACCCGGCGGCATGGCTGAGCGACACCCGCGGCACCACGAGTTTCGCTTGCCGACACCACCGCTCGATCGCACCGGCCAGCGATACCACCGGCGCCGAGGGCGGCGTACGGAGAATCTCGATGCCCTGCCAGGGCACCGGCCCGGGCCATTGCAGTGCTTCGGCGACTGCGTGCTTCGCTGCCACCCGCGCGGCCAGGTGCTCGCCGGCGCGGGCGAACCCTGCGCAGTAGGCCAGCTCTGCGGGGCTCAGGAATTGATGCCACGCATAAGCATCGGTGGGTACCTGGAGGACATAGACAGCTGACATCATTGCCACGGCGTCAATACGACGGATGCGTACGTACCGCCCCAGTTGGCCGCCGTGACCAGTGCGGCACGTCCGGCGGGATCGTGGTCCGAGCTGACATACGGCTCCAGCCCCGGCAACGGGTCTCGCAGTCCCACGATCGGTGGGACCCAGCTGGTGCTCACACTCTCAGCCGCGGCGAGTACTGACATCAACGCAGTAGTGGCGTGGATGTGACCCACCTGGCCGGAGAGGTTCGCCAGTCGAGTCGAACCGGCCGGGAACACGGCAGCCACGGCCCGGGACTCCGCCAGGTCGATCGCGGCGGTTCCCCGGGCGTCGCCGTACACGACTCCGACATCGGACGGCGTCAGTCCCGCGGCGTCCAGCGCGTTGCGGTGACACCGCGCCCAGGCTTCCCCGGATGCGTCGTTACCCGCCACCCGATAGGCGTCCCCGGTACTGGCGTGCCCGCGGACCTCGGCGAGGATCGTCGCCCCGCGCTGTTGCGCGTGCTCCAACGACTCGAGTACCAGAGCGACCGAGCCGGCACCGATTGCGCAGCCGCTGGATTCGCGGTCGTAGGGACGCACGGCATCCGAGGCGAGGATGCCGAGGTGGTCGTAGCCGAGGTGGAGCAGCCCGGTCAGCTCGTCTGCGCTCACCGCGGCCATCACCTCGGCCTCACCTCGCCGGATCAGGTCTGACGCATAGCCGAGACCAGCAACGCCAGAGGCGCATCCGATGGCCAGTGTGGACAGCGGACCCTTGATCTGCAGCGAAAGGCACGCGTGACCGGGCGCCGCATTCATGACCGAGTTCGGGAACAGCCGTGGGTTGACCCGGTGCGGCCCCTCCGTACCGATCGTCTCGGTCAGCTGCGCCACCGTTTCCAGCGGGCCGGTGCACGTGCCGAACACCATCCCGACCTCGGTCGCGTTCTGCCGGGTGATTTGGTACGCCGCGTCGGAGAAGGCGTCCCGCGTCGCAGCCAGCACCAGCGCGCCGAGCTGGTCGAGCCGACGGGCGTACGCGGGATTGATCCAGCGCCGGTAGCCCTGGTCGGAGATCTCCGCCGCTAGCCGGTTTGCGGACTGGCTGGTGTCGATCCGGGTCGCCGGAGCGATCCCGACCGTGCCTGTCCGCAGACCGGTGATCAGGCCCTCACGTCCCAGACCTACCGAAGAAACGACGCCGGCACCGGTGATCACCACCCGGCGGTCCGGCCGCTGCGGTCCTGACTTGAGGGTCCGGCCGAGTACCAGCGAGCAGTTGTTCCCACCGAACGCGAACGAGTTCGAGACCACCACACCGATGTCGGCCGGACGCGATGCGTTCGCCACGATGTCGTACGGCGGGCTGTCGGCCGAGGTGTCGACGTTCACTGTGGGCGGCAGGATCTGTTCGCGCATTGCCAGTGCACAGACCGCAGCCTCCACTGCCCCCGCGGCGCCGAGCGTGTGGCCGACCTGCGACTTGGTGCTGCTCATCGGCGGCACCTTCTCGCCACCGAACAGCGCGGTCACTGCCTTGGGCTCGGAGCTGTCGTTCGCCGGGGTGCCGGTGCCGTGGCCGTTCACGTAGTCGACGTCCGCCGGGGTGTACCCGGCCTGCTCCAGCGCGCGTCGCATCGATCGCAACGCTCCGCCGCCCACTGGATCCGGAGCAGTCGCATGGTGCGCGTCACTGCTCAGCGCATAGCCCAGTACGTAACCCAGCACCCGCGCACCACGTGCTTGAGCCACCTGCGCGGACTCGAGCACCAGGAAGGCGGCGCCCTCCCCGATGTTGAGACCGCTGCTGCGTGAGTACGGCGCGCACGGCTGATCGTCGAGCGCCTTCAGACTGTCGAACCCAGCCAGCGAGAGCATGTCGAGCACGTCCACGCCACCGGCCAGCATCACATCGGCCCGGCCTTCCCGGATCGCGTCCAACGCCCAGCCGATCGAGTTCGCGCCGGCCGCACAGGCGTTGGAGATCACCACCTTCGGACCCTTCAGTCCGAAGGCCGCGCTGACCGCATCGGTCGACGTGTACAGCGGATACACCAGCAGGTGCGACTTCGAGGCGCCGGCGACGCCGTCCCGGAGCAGTTGCCAGTGGTACTGCTCACCGGCGTCGAGGCCGCCGACCGACGTACCCATCGCGATCCCGACCCGGTACGGATCGAACGCCGCGATGTCCAGCTTGGCGTCCTCGATCGCCTCGGCCGCGGTACTCAACGCCAGGCGGATCGCACGATCGGTCCGGCCCCGGCCCTTGACCGGTGGGACCGGGACCTCCGCGACCTCGCCGGAGTACTGGCAGCTCAGCGGCGAGGTGTCCAGCCGCTGGGTCCGGCCGATTCCGCTCGCCGCGTCGCGTACGCCGGCCCAGACCGACTCAGCCCCGGTCCCCAGCGCGCAGGTCATCCCAATGCCGGTAATGGCTACACCTGTGGCGTTCATGTGCTCTCCTCACGCGGGCGGGTTGCGGTCATTCGAGCGGTACGCCGAAGCTGGTGGCGACCAGGAACGGTGCTGCAGTGGTCCGGATCGGCCGGGTGAGCTGCTCAAGGGTGAGCTTGAGACCGGCCGCCGCCACATCGGCGTCGACCCGGGCCGTGCCGATCACCCGGCCGAGCCGGGGTGAGTACACCGCGTGGGCGACGGCACCCACCGATTCGTCCTCCACCACCAGCCAGCTGCCAGGGTCCGGGATCGCCTGCAACCGATCGGAGGCGATCCAGCAGACCGGGCGGCGCGGCGGACCGGCCTCCCAGTGCGCGACAAGAGCATCCTTACCGATGAAGTCGTGACCGAAGTCGACCATCCACTGCAGGCCGACCTCGAACGGCGTCACGCCGGCCGCTTCCTGTTCCAGGTTCGCGAACCGCATCTCCATCCGGCAGACGTTCACGGCTGCCAGACCGACCTGCCGCGCACCGAGATCGACCAGATGCTCGCGCAACTCGTTGCCTGCAGCAACCGGTACGTGCAGTTTGTAGCCGTATTCGCCGGTGACTCCGGTGCGGCTCACCAGGAGCTCCAGTTCGTCGCGCCAGGGCGCCGTGACGAAGCCGGCGTACGAGAGTGAGGTGATCGGGAACGGCAGGAACTTCTGCGCGATGGCAGGCGCCTGTGGGCCCTCGATGCCGAAGACGCAGTACTCGTCAGCGACATCCTGCACGGTCACGTCGTGCGCACCGGTGTTGCCAGCGGCAACCAGGTACTCGGTCGCGGCGGCTGCCTGGGCCGGCCAGATCTCGATCAGGTAGTCGGTGCCGTGGCAGTGGATCAACACCTCGGCCAGCACTGAACCGTCCGAGTTCAGCAGCAGCGCCGAGGAGATCTGCCCCTCGAGCAGGAAATCGACGCTGCGGGTCGACACCTGACTGAGGAAGGCCGAGGCCCCGCTACCGGCGATCCGGAGCAGACCGAGGCCGGTGTAGTCGATCAGCCCGCACGCACTGCGCAGCACTTCGTATTCGGCCACGGTGTCGGAGTAGACGCTCTGCATGGTTCTCCCCTTCATTCGCTGTCACTTCGTTCGGTCACGACGAGCCGGGTCGTCATCACCACGTCACGGCCGACAGACGCCTGGCCGGTCACCGACATGAGGCTGCCCATCCTGGGACCGGTCTGGGCCCGGATGAGCAGCTGGTCGCCGGGCACCACCGTGCGCAGGAACTTGGCCTGCTTGATCTCGGCGAGGTACCCGACCCGCTCCGCGACGTCGGCCACCAGGTCGCCGGTGGCCTGGGTCGCCGCCGCGCTGCCGTAGATCACTGCGGCGAGCTGTGCGACACATTCGACGAGCAGTACACCGGGGTACAGCATCCGGCCGGGAAAGTGGCCGGCCAGCACCGCGTCGGAGGCGGTGACGTTCTTGATCGCCTCCGCCCGTACGCCGGGCTCGACCGAGGTGACCCGGTCCAGCAGGAAGAACGGGTACCGGTGCGGGAGCAACCGTGCGATCTCGTCGGCCGACAGCCCTCCCGGTCGCACGGACGGTGCCGCGGTCACCGATTGCCTGCCACGTAGTCGACGAGACGGTTGAGCGAGAGCAGGCTCTCGGTGTCGTCGTCGGTGATCATCACACCGAACTTCTCCTCCACGGCCATCGCCAGTTCGAGGGTGTCGATGGAGTCGAGCTCGAGTCCTCTGCCGAACAGCGGCTGGTCGTCGCCGATCAGCTCCGGATCCACCGAGAGGCCGAGCCGGTCCACCAGCAGGTGTTTGACCTCACCGCACAGGACCTGCCGAGCCTTTGCGGCTGTCTTCGTCTCTTCCAGCGTTGCCACCATGTGGGCCACTCCTGTCGCGTTGTTGGGTGGGGCGTTCAGCAGGTCAAGCCGCCGTCGATGACGACAGAGGCTCCGGTCACATAGGCCGACTCGGCACCGAGCAGGAACCGGACCACCGGCGCCACGTCCGCCGGCGTACCGATGCGGCCGAGTGGCACTCGTTCCATGAAGGCGCTCAGCTGGTCCTTCGGCATCGAGCGCGTCATCGCGGTGTCGACGAAGCCTGGAACCACCGCGTTGACCCGGATGCCGTAGCTGCCGAGTTCCTTTGCCAGCACCCGGACCATGGCCAGCACACCTGCCTTGGAAGCGGCATAGTTCACCTGTCCGGCAGGCGCGGCCAGGCCGCTGGTGGAGGCGACCGCGACGATCGCGCCAGTACGCCGTACTGCCATCAACCGCGCTGCCGCACGGCAGACCAGGAACGACCCGGTGAGGTTCGTGTCGAGGACGGACCGCCATTTCTGCTCGCCCATCATCAGCGCGTAGCCGTCACTCGCGATGCCGGCGTTGCTGACCAGGCCGTCCAGCCTGCCGTGGTCGGCGCGGATCCGCCGGAACATCCGGTCCACGTCGGTGGGCTCGGCGACGTCGGCCTGGACCAGCTCCGCGTCCGGCTGCAGCTCGCGGACCTGATCGAGTGCTTGCTTGGCCTGCTCTATGTCGCGCCGATAGTTCAGTAGCACCCGGCTGCCGGCGGCGGCCAGGTCCATGGCGACGCCGAGACCGATGCCCTTGGTAGCGCCGGTCACCAGGACCACCTGTCCGGACAGGCTCATGACTGGCTCACCGCCAGCGCACCCAGTGCTTCGCAGCCGGTCAGATGCCTGGCGGTCCGGATCATGTTGCGTCCCAACCCGGTCAGCACCCGGCCGGGGCCGACCTCGACGAACGTGCGCGGGCCGCTCCGGGTCAGTGACGCGACGGTGTCGGTCCAGCGCACCGGCCGGGTGATCTGCCCGCCGAGGAGCTTCCGGTACTTCTCGATGTCATGGACCACACCACCGGTCAGGCTGGAGACGAAGGGCACCCGCGGTGCTCGCAGGTCAGCCGCCGCCAGTAGCGGCGCAAGCTCACGCTCGGCCTCGGACATCAGCGGTGAGTGGTAGGCGCCACCGACCGGCAGCCGCTTCACCCGCAGGGCGCCAGCCGACTGGGCGGCCTCGATCAACCCGCAGACCTCATCGGTTGTCCCCGACACAACCACCTGCCGGGGTGCGTTCAGGTTCGCCATGACCACGATGCCGCCGCCGACGGAGAACCGCGCGCACAGATCGGTCACCTGGTCATCCGACAGCCCTGCGATGGCGGCCATCGCGCCTGGCTGACAGCGTGCGGCATCTGCCATCGCTCGCCCTCGCCGGGCCACGATTGCCAGCGCAGCTTCCCAGCTGAGGCAGCCCGCCGCGACAAGTGCGGCGTACTCGCCCAGGCTGTGCCCGGCGACCGCAACCGGCCGGCAACCGGCAGCGGCGAGCTCGGCTGCCAGCACGCTGGACCAGACGAAGATCGTGAGCTGAGCGGCCTCGGGATCGGCCAGTGTCCGCTCGTCCGCCCGGGTCATCAGCTCGCCGATGGCGACTCCGGTCAGCTGCTCTGCCTGGACGATCAGCTCGCGCGCTTCGACGCCGCAGCGGGCGAGCTCGCGGCCCATCCCGGGCCGCTGACTGCCCTGACCGGGAAAGACGAACGCCGTGGCGATCATCGCGCCACCTCGGCTTCGGTGGCGACCGCCCAGCACAGGGCGAGTTCGGGACCGAGCGCATCGCCGGCGGGCAGGACGCCGCCGGTCAGAACGACCCGGTCGTTGGCCAGCTCTCCCCGGAGGCCGATGGGCCGGACGCCATCGATATCGGCCCTGCCGACGATGATGTCGCGGTAGCACGCGCCGGCCGGCAGACCGCCGACCACCTTGACCACGCACTCCTTGATCCCGAACAGACGGGCCAGACGCGTCAGCTCCGCCGTACCAGGCAGTTGCTCGGCGTCCCATTCGGTGGTGTCGAAAATTCGTCGCAACCACGCCGGACCGGTACGCCGTGCGGCCAGCGCGAACCGTTGCTGGTCCAGCAGGTCGACACCGGCACCGCGCAACCGGCCTGCGGGCACCCGGCAGGCATCGATGGCAGAAATCATGAATTGCTCCCAACACGCGCTAGATCGGGGGGCGGGGCTCGGCTATTTACCTTCCGAGCAGTTGCTGGCGCGGGACAGGATGGAATGCTAGGAATCGCTTCGGCGCACTGTCAAGGAATACACCTATGGCTGATTCCTGTCAGCTGGAAAATGCCCGCCAGGAGATAGCAGGGATCAGCCATGGCGGGTTCGATTGCTTGACACCCCGACAACCCGGACACCAATCTTGGCGCAGCCGCCACGGCCGGCAAATTGTTGAGAGTCGCACCACACGAGATTTATGGAACTTCTTTCATTTTCTCACAATCGAGCGGAAGGAAACGGCCTATGCCGCGCTGGGTCGAGACTGCGCCCCGGATCATGCGCCAGGCATTCGTGGAGACGAGTGTCCGGGTGCGCTGGTCCGAGTGCGACTTGCAGCGCCATGCCTACTACGGCAACTACATGACCTGGTGCGACCTGGGCCGCGAGGCGTTCGCCCTGGCCGCCGGCGTCGACTACCGGGACTACCTGGTCACCACCACCGAATTCCACATCCGATTCCACACACCCGCCCACTACCTCGACGACCTGCTGATCCGGACCTGGACCGCGCCGCTCACCATCCGCCTGGACTGTCATTACGAGATCTACCGCAAAACCGGTGGGCAACTGATCGCCGAGGCGAAGTCACAACACGCACTGGTGGACCCGCAGAAAGGACTTCGCCTGACCGGCCCGGCGTCCTGGCACGAGAAATTCGAGGCATTTCTCGAAAATAGGAAGGCTTCGTTATGAATGAGCTCCCGACCGATCAACTGGCCGCGCAATTGCGCGGTGAAATCGTCATCCCGGGTGATCCCGGCTACGAGCACGCCCGGCACGTCTACAACGGCATGATCGATCGCCGGCCCGCCGTGATCGCACACTGCCGCGGCGTCGCCGACGTGGTGCACTCGGTGCGCTTCGCGGTGGCGCACGATCTTCCGGTCGCCATCCGCGGCGGCGGCCACAGCGTCGCCGGCCACGGGACCTGCGACGACGGTCTACTGGTCGACCTGTCCGGCATGCGCGACGTCCGCGTCGATCCGGTGGCGCGGACCGTGCGGGTCTCGGGTGGCGCCACTCTGGCTGACCTGGATGCCAACACGCAGCTGTTCGGTCTGGCGACACCCAGCGGCCAGGTTTCGATGACCGGCATCGGGGGGCTGGCGCTGACGGGTGGCATGGGGATGCTGCAGCGTCGCTACGGCCTGACCTGCGACAACCTGCTATCCGCCGACGTGGTCACCGCCGACGGCACGGTCGTCACCGCCAGCGCCGACAGCCACCCGGAGCTGTTCTGGGCGTTGCGTGGCGGCGGCGGCAACTTCGGCGTGGTGACCTCGTTCGAGTTCCGCTGCCATCCGGTCGGCCCGACCATCCTCGCGGGCATGGTTGCCTGGCCGGTCGAACAGGCACCCGAGGTGCTGGCCTTCCTGCGGGACTTCATCGTGGACACCCCCGAGGAGCTGAGCGCGGATGCGGTCATCCAGTTCGCCCCACCGCTCGACGTCATCCCAGAGGAGCACCGCGGCCGACGACTGATCGGGATCTTTCTGCGGTACTTCGGCACCGACCTCGACCCCGAGGTGGTGCGGCCGGTCCAGGAGTTCGGCTCACCGGTGCTCGACTTCATCTACCCGATGCCGTACGTCGCGGTGCAGCAACTGCTCGACCCGCTGAACCCGAACGGCAACCTGCACTACTGGACCGGCGAATACCTCCCCGAACTGGGCACCAAACAGATCGAAACCCTGGCCTCGTACGGCGCCACCCTGCCGACCGACCACTCGATCATGCAGGTGATCCCGTTCGACTGCGCCGTGACGAGGGTCGAGCCGGACGCCACCGCGTTCAGCCACCGGGAGGACAGCTGGCTGATCCACGTCATGGCCCAGTGGACAGACCCCACCGACACCGACCGCTGCCAGACCTGGGCCAAACAGGTAGGCGCGGACCTACGCGCAGTCGGCTCTGGAGACAGCTACCTCAACCTCGTCACCGACGAGGAGGACGTAGACCGAGTCAGCGCCTTCTGGAACGAGGACCGGCTGGCCCGCCTCGCGAAGGTCAAGGCGCAGTACGACCCGAACAACACCTTCCGCTTCAACCACAACATCTCACCGGCAAGTTAGTTTGTACTCGCGGGAATCGTCGACGGAGTTCGGTTCGTCAACCACCAGTTTCTGAGTGAAGGTGAACTCCTCACCGGCCTCCGCGTCGGGCTGGAAGTCGGTCTGGACGGTCTGAGTGCCGGCGGATGCGAAGTCGCCGGTCGCCGGCCTCGAGTCCCCCGCCGGCTTCGACTCCCAGTGGTATGTGACGGTTGCGGCGGCGTCCGTCGTGATCCTGGCCTGCACGGTGACCGGCTGACTGCAGTCGACTGTTGTCGACTCGAGTTCGACCAGCTCGACGTCGGTCACCGGTCCGCCACGCCCGCGGAGAAGCAGCGACCAGACGGCTACCGACAACGCGATGGCTATCACGGCCACCACGACAAGGAGCCGGCGGGCGATCGGGGACGGACTGGCGGCGGCGACCACCGGTTCACGCGCGCCTGCTCCCGGATCGACGATGTGAGCAGGGGCCGTCGAGAGCGCCGGCTCGGGGACCGACCGCAGGACGAACGGCTTGGAGATCTCCCGCTCGAACGCCGATTCGGCGGCCAGGAAGCGCCGGTAGGTCGCGATCACCTCCGCCCGTGCGGTGGCGAGGTCGGCGTCGTCCACCTCGCTGACCCCGCCTCCGGCGAGTACGAACCCGTAGAGCAACTCCAGCGGCCGGCCGAACTGGTCGGTCACCGGCCCGGACAACCACCCGAGGTCACCGTCCCCGAGCCGTTCGCTTCGATACACGAGTACGACGTCACCCGCGGCCAGCCCGTGGACCGGGGTGATCTCCACGGCCGACTCACCACCGGCGGCCCGGTCGAGGACGCCGTACTCGTTGCTCTCGGCAAGGAAGTCCGGAACCAGCAGCGCCTGGTACCCCAGCTGACGGCCACGGGCGACCAGGAAGGCCCAGCCGTGCGGCGGTGAATCCGGCACCTTGGTCACCGTCCACCGAGTCGCGAAGCAGGCAACCGTTCCTCGAGCTGGTGCAACTCCGCGGCGAACTCGCCCAGCACGCGCGCACGGGCCGCTCCGACGGTCACAAGCTGGCGCCGGGCGTCGCGTCGCTGCTCGCCGGTGGCCCTCGCTTCCTCCGTCGGCACGCCTGCCATCCAGTCGAGAAACATACCGATCACCTCACGCCCGGCCGATCCGCCGACGACGTCCTGGAGCCTCCGGCCGAGCGCCGCACCAGCTGGACGATTCAGGAATGACGTCATCGAGAACCGTGACTCCACCCGGGATCTGGCGTCCGCGGCCAGCTGCCGGCGGACGGCCGGATCGAGGGATTGCTCCACTTGCCGGAAGAGATCCGGAAGGATGGCGGTGAGTGGCACCTCGACGTTGGCCGGGTGGATCTCACCGTTCGGGAGTTTCCGGACCCGGCCGTCGGTGTCCATCTGGGCGAAGTCCGGACCGACCGCGCTGACCGGGATCAACCGGATGATCCGGCCCTCCCAGCTGTGCGTCTCGACGAGCGCCTGCAGCTGAGCGGTCCGCAGCAGGGCTTCGCGGACGAGGCTGAGCCGGAGGTTGTCATCCGCATCGGCCGGCTCACCGAATCCGCGGATCAGGTCCCACTTGGTCAGGACGAAGTGGATCGGGCAGGTCGCGCCGGCCATCATCCCGGTCATCGGCTGGATCGAGCTGCGGAAGTACCGCAGCCCGGCGGGCTCGCCACGGAGAAACTGCAGGACGCGATAGCCGTCCAGCATTCCGAGCAGTCCGTGGGCGTTCCGGATCCGCGCCTCCAGATCGCTGAGGCCGGTCGAACCCGGCGCCTGCTGCGACTCCAGCAGTTCGCCCGCGTAGTCGAGATAGCTGATCGTGAACAGCTGATGCTTGGTGCCCTGGTGGAACGACATGCAGTCGAAGACGAGCTCCCGGGTCTCGCCCGTGCGCGTGCCCCGCGGCCACGGCTCGGTCGTGTCGCTCACCTCGTCGAACACTTTGCTGAGATAGATCCGCTGCGCGGCCGCGGTCTCCAGGAAGTACGAGCGAGTCGCCGTCGGCACATTCACGGTGTGGAACATGCTCGACAGATAGACCGTTTTCCCCGACCCTGCGATGCCCAGGGCAACAACCCGGAAATGCGGTACCGGGACCGGGTGATCGGCGGCCGCGGCAGCAGGTACGCGGACCGGTGCTGCCACCGTCACCGCGAAGACACGCTCCCGGAGCACAAAGGCGTGGATGGTGGCGGCGCCGATCAACAGGATCAGGATCACCGAGATGTTCAGCGAGAGGAAGGCGACAAGGAGCGCGACGTAGCCTGCCGCGGCCAGCCAGAGGGCGTTGTTCCTCAAGCGCACGGCGGCGTGAATGAAGGGCACGAAGGCCAGCAAGCCCAACGACAGAAGGGGAATCAGCGCCCACAGGATCGAGCCGATCCCACGTCCGACACTCGGCTGCGCGGCGACCGGCTCGGTAGGCGCTGGAGGTGAAGCGGGCTTGGCAGTTGTAGGCGCTGTCTCGGCATTGGCTGCCGGCTCGACGGCCGCCGGAGGGGCCTCGTGTACCGGGACCGGCTGGAGTGGTTCGTCCGGGGGATCGGTCTCGACGTCGCCCGGAGGCGCGACAGCCTCGGCCGGTGCCTCCGCGACCGGCACATCCTCCGGTACGGATGGCTCCTCGGCCGCGAGGACGGTCACGGTGACCGGGAGGTCGACTTCGCCGGTCGGGCCTTTGAGATTGAGGGTTCCGGTCCGGGTGCCCCCGGTGTCGACGGAGATGTCGAGGCCGTCGGGTATCTCTTCGACGTGGATCCAGTCGTCCGAGGCGTGCGGCGTACAGATCCTCGCGACCGGCGGGCCGAGCAGGCTGAGGACGAGGTGCGGCGGTTCCGCGCCTGGACGGACCTGCTCGAACCGCAGTTCCGTTTCGCTGGGACGCAAGGTCGCTTCCTGGATGGCCGCTTGCGCGGGGCCGGCGACGTACTGGATGTCCGTCCGCGCGATCTCCACCAGCGCCTCGTGCGCCCCGACTGCGGCTGGGAGATTGTCGCCGAGTAGCCGCGACCGCAGCTCACTGACCGCGCCCAGACGCGAGAACATGTTGACATCGGTCATCGCGGCCTGCAGATCCGCCGGAATGGGCTGTGGCTTGATCCGCCGTCGGCGGCTTCTGGCCAGGTACAACTCCCCCTGCATCTCCACGTCCCGGCTGGGCGTCTGGTGCGGGGTCTGCGCACGCACCCGGTCGAAGACGTAGTCGTACAGTTCGTTCAACGAGACCCAACCGTCCTCGTCCCGGTCGGCGTCACCGGTGGCCAGCCCCTCCACCAATGCGGTCGTGAACACCGACGGACGGCTGCTGTGGTCGTCGGCCAGTTCGTCACCTTCGAACGCGTACTCGATCGAGTTCGACGCGGTGATGACCGCCCGCCCCCGGCCGCCACCGACCCGATTACCCGGGAAGCTGTCCAGGACGTTGGCATCTCCGGACGACCGGACCGCGACCCCCTTGCCGAACGCCCCGCCGTAGCAGCAGTCCAGGAGCAGTACGACGCTGCGCGACCGGCTCGCCTGCATACACCGCCGGACGAAATCCGCCGGGATCGCAGTAGAGCTGAGCCGGTTCGGCCGGGTGTTCCGGGCGGCGAAGAAGAGTTCGCCCGACTCGCTCTTCAGGCCGTGGCACGAGAAGTGCAGCAACAGCACGTCGTCCGGCTGACTCTCCGCCAGCAAGTCCTCGATCCGCGTCTGGATGACGTACGACGGTTCGTTGCGAACCGTCTGTACGTCGAAGGCCCCGATCTGGCCGTCGCCCAGAACCCGACCGAGCGCCTCGGCATCGGCGGCCGGCGACCTCAGATGCCGGAGACCCTCATGGTCGTAGTCGTCGTTCGCGACGATCAGAGCTCTGCGCCGGCCGTCCACTATTCGTCCCCGGGGCGGGCGTGCCTGCTCACGAACAACTCGATCAGCCGCGTCTGCTCGGGGGCACTGACCTCCGACAGTTCCAGGATGTCGCCGTCGAGCTCCAGCCGCACAGTTCGTTTGACGCCGTCGCCTCGCGCCAGCCAGTTCCTGATGACAGCCACCACCTTGCGCACACCCTCAGTGGCTTCGCTGAAGGTGACCAGCAGCCCGCCGATCGCCAAGAACTCGAGGGCTCGCGTCCCCGGTGGTGGCTCGCCCGCCGGCAGCGCTGTGACGTCCTCGACGTCCAGCTCCAGCAACTCCCGCCGAAGATAACCGGTCAGTTGATCCAGTCGCTCGGCATCCGCACCTGACTCGGCAAGCTGAACTCGCAGCTCCCCCACGATCGCCCCCTTGATTCACTGGCGACGACCGCGCGGCGAAGCCCCTCCCCTACACGCGATGTCACCTATATGTCACCCAGAATAGACCTCCACCCGCACGGGCCGCTACGAATATGGCGGGCTGACCGGAGTCATGTTCCGGTCAGCCCTACGAACCGTCGTGGCTACGGATTGACTGTGACCACCGTGCCCCCGATCTCGGCGGAGCCGTTGGAGTAGCTGACCCGGCCGAGATACTTCGTCGCCGGGGTGAGGCCGGTCCACGACACCGTGATGTCCGCCGAGCCGCCGATGGTGGCGGTCGCCGTACTGGACGTCGCCGTCATGTTGCCTGTGGCGGTGCTCGGAACGAGCCAGCGGAACAGGGTGTAGACGGCGTCCGCACCATCGGTCTCGAAGCCGTGCGCGTAGAGGCGATAGGTGCCCGCGCCGGGCTTGGCGACGTCGATGAGTTCGGCGCTGGTGGTGGTGAAGCTGGCCCCGACGAGGGTCAGCACACCTCCCGCGCCGACCCGGTACAAGAACAGGTCGATGTCGTCGTTGCCGTCGGTGAACTCGTCGAACAGCTGCACCCGCAGCAGCGGCGTGCCGCTGGGCACCGCGAACTCGTGCACCTGGATGCCCTGGTTGGTGTCCGGAGCATTCGCGTTGAAGTCGTTCGCCGGGTCGTCGACGATCGTCCTCGTCTCGGTCGTCGCGGCTACGAGACCTTGCGGCGCGACGTTGAAGCTGCCCGAGTAGCCGAACTTGACGGCGTACTGGAGCGATCCGGTCGCACCCGTGCCCGCCGCGGAGGCCGGCGCGGCGATGATGACCGGACGGATCACCAGCGGGCTTCGCACACTGTGACCGGCGCCGTCCGACCAGGTCAGCGCCCCGAAGCTGTACTCGTCGAAATCAGCGTCGGCGGTCGACGTGAACGTGACCTGGTACGACGCCGTGGCGCCGGGACCGAGGGTCAGCACGCTCGGGTTGACCACGACGTCAACCCCTGGCGGTGCGGCGACGGAGACCGTGTAGGTCCCGGCCGGGCCGACGTTGCGCACCGTACGCGTCACCGTCCGGACGCCCGCGAGCGCGCGGACAGTGATCGTCGCAGCGTTGAAGTCGGTCGCAGCGATGACCGGCGCCGGGGTGGTGCCGAAGCAGAGCGTGCACAACCCCTGGCTTCGCAGGAACGCCCGGTAGTCGTCGAACCCGGCCGGGTAGACGAGACCGGGATCCGCCGCGCTGTTGGGCACGATGTGACCCGCACCGAAGTCGAACGGGTCGGCCGGCGTACTGCCGTCCTCCTTCAGGACGTCCTGCCGGGCACTCGTCATGAGCGCCGACTGCATCATGTCGGGCGTCCAGCCGGGATGCCGATCCCGCAGCAGTGCGCCGATGCCGGCGACGTGCGGGCTGGACATCGACGTACCGGCGATCGCCTGGAACAGCTGGCCCGGCGCGCCGACGAACGCGGTCGGGGTGTTGCCGGCCAGGATCTGAACGCCGGGCGCGGTGACGTCCGGCTTCAGCAGGTCACCCGTGCTCCGCGCGCTGTCGACCAGCGGTCCGCGGGACGAGAACGCCGCCATGGTGTTGCCGCCACCGAAGGCCTTCGCGCCACCCGACAGCGCTGCCGTCGGAGCACTGGTCGCCGCGATGTACGCCTTGATCGCGAGGCCGTCGGAGTTGCGGATGTGGACAGCCGGCACATAGTGGTTGTCACTCAGCAGCGCGTCGCTCTGGTCCACCGTGTAGAGGATCATCCCGACGCCACCGGCGTTCTTGACCCCCAGGCTCCGTGCGGCTCGGGAGAAGCTCCCCTTGCACAGCACGATCTTGCCCGTCACAACCGCCGGGGAGAGGCCGGACAGGCAGCCCTCGTTGCCCGCCGCTGCACCGTCGACCAGCGGGGTCGCCGCGAGCCCCGGTGTGACGGAGGCACCTTGGAAGGTCGCGCCGCTGCCGAGCGTCGCCGTACCGACGAAGGAGCGGTTCTGGGTGCTCGCACCGACCGTCGTCAGCCACGGGCCGCCGTGGTCGACCGTGCTGGGACCAGGTCCGGAGTTGCCGGCCGAGGCCGCGACGAAGACACCGGCCTGCCGCGCGAACAGGAAGGCGACGTCATCGGCGTCAAGGAAGTCCGGGTCGTCGTCGCCGATCGAGTAGTTGATGACGTCGACACCGTCACCGACCGCCGAGTCGATCGCGCTGACGAGGTCGGTCGTGGCGCAGCCGCCCGGCCAGCAGGCCTTGTAGGCCGCGACCCGGGCGCGGGGAGCCATCCCGCTGACCGTGCCGAAGCTGCGTCCGAAGATCGACGCGTTCACGCCTCCGTTGCCGCCCGCGGTCGATGTGGTGTGCGTGCCGTGGCCGTCGTGGTCGCGCGCCGAGATGTAGTCGTCCTTCAGCGAGCCGCCGAAGTGGCCGAAGCCCTTGTGGAAGTAGCGGGCGCCGATCAGCTTGTTGGTGCAGTGCTGCTGGCTCCACAGCTGGCCGGACTGGCACGTCCCGTTCCAGCCGGCCGGCACGGGGCCGTAGCCGGCGGCAGCGAAGCTCGGGTGCTCCGGCCAGATGCCGGTGTCCACCACACCGATGATCACGCCGTCCCCGGCGCTGCCCTGCCCGCCGAGCTGGCTCCAGAGACCGCCGGCGGCGTTCAGTCCGAGAAAGGTCGGCGTGTTGTCGGTCTTGACCTGCGACAGCTTGTCCCGCTGGATCGAGACCACGCCGGGCGTCGTGCGCAGCTTCGCCAGCTGCGCCTTGGTGAGCGTCGCCGCAAACGCGTTCAGCGAGTACTCGTAGTCGTATTCCCGCGTCGCGCCGACGCTGTTCGCCACCTGGGCGTGCCGGGAGCGCAGGTAGTTGACGTACCGCTGGACCTTCGCGTCCTTCTTGTTGAACCGCTTTCCGGCAGCCGGCTTCGTCGCCGGGTAGCCGGCAATCCCGCCTGCGTATGCACCTGCGGGTGCCTCATCGAGCAGCACCAGGTAGACGTCGCTGGCGCCCGCCTTGCCGCTGTCTGCGGGCGCTGCGCCCGGACTCTCCCCCTGGGCCCCGGCCGCACCAGTGGTGGCCGTGGCAACGATCAGGCACGAAACGAGGACGACGATCCATCCCCCCATGAGTCGCTTCATCACTCTCCCCTTCAGACGACGAGCATCCGGCCGCAGAGCACGGCGGAGTCTGGCGAGGTCGCGATGGTGCCCCCGGCGTCATCGCGGTGGCCCCCTGAATCCACCATGCACCCGGCCGGGCTGCTGCGCCAGATGGCAAATCGGGTGAAAGGGTGCCGTCGTGACTTGCGCTACGAGGCTTCCGAAGTACCTGGCATCTGCTGGTCAGGAGGCCTGATCCAGCGCGCATGACGAAGGCCCCCCGACCGGCATACCGCCTGGTCAGAGGGCCTTCCGTAGTAGCGGGGGCAGGATTTGAACCTGCGACCTCTGGGTTATGAGCCCAGCGAGCTACCGAGCTGCTCCACCCCGCGCCGCTGGGTTTAGATTAGTGGATCCGCGCCAGGCAACCAAATCAGTTATTGGTCTGCCCGGAAATCCATGTCCCGCGGGGAGGCGCGCGGCGTACCGTCGCGGGTATGTCTCGACTCGACATCCGGCCGTTCGAAGCGACGGATCTGCCCGCGGCGGCAGCACTACTGGCCGAGCGGCACCGGGAGCATCGCAAGCGGCATCCGCTGTTACCGGCCGGCTACGAGGAAGAACGGCGTGCGCTGGTTGAGGTGACGGCTGTCTGGGACTCGGCCGATGCCTCCGGCACCGTACTGCGGGACGGCGAGGAGGTGACCGGGTACTTGCTCGGGGCACCGAAGAAGTCTCCGGTGTGGGGACCCAACATCTGGGTGGAAGCTGCCGGGCACGCGGTGCGTGAGGCAGAGCACATCAGAGACCTGTACGGCGCGGCCGCGACCACGTGGGTCGACGCCGGACGGATCGCGCACTACACGCTGGTCCCGGACGACACCGCGCTTCTCGACGCGTGGTTCCGGCTGGCGTTCGGTTCGCAACAGGCACACGCGATCCGGCCTGTGCCTGAGACCCCGATTCCTGCGCCGGCGGGGCTGACCGTGCGGCCTGCCGTTCGGGACGACATTCCGGTCCTCGCGCAACTGGATCTCACGCTCCCACAGCACCAGGGACTGTCGCCGGTCTTCTCCGCCGGCACCCTGCCGACGTTGCAGGAGGCGCTGGACGAGTGGGAAGAGGACTTCGATGATCCGGAGTACGTGACTTTTGTGGCCGAGAGCAACGGCCAGGTGATCGGGTCGTCGATCGGTTCGTCGATCGAGAAGGGCTCGACACACAGCGGGCTGGCGCAGCCGGACAACGGGGGTTTCCTGGGGTTCGCCGCGGTGCTGCCGGAGGCGCGTGGTCTGGGTGCCGGGCGGGCATTGGGTGAAGCGGTCTTGAACTGGTCCGCCGAGATGGGCTACGACTCCGTCGTCACCGACTGGCGGGTGACGAACCTGTTGTCGTCGCGCGCCTGGCCGGCGCTCGGCTTCCGGCAGACCTTCCATCGCCTGCACCGCTTGATCGGGCACTGATTGTCCACAGATTCGGAAATCGGCGGTGCGGGAGGGCAACGATCGCTGCATCTTCTTGGGCAAGAGGCGCCACGCGAAGGAGTGCGGCGCCGAGGTAACCCCTTGGAGGCAGCCATGTTGCGATCGTCCCGTCCTTCCCGAACCGTGCCACGCCTGAGCCGTATCGTGAGGACCAGCAGTGCGGTCGTCCTGGCCTCCTTGGGTGTCTGGACGGCTACCACCGCGGCAGCCGCCGGAGCCTCGGCGCCGTACGCCGCGTCCTCCCCGTCGATCGAGCAAAGGGCACGCACCGTGGACGGCTTCGTGATCGAGCATCTCCCCGGCGGCATCGGGACACCGAGCGACTTCGAGTACGAATGGGAGGACGTCGTCTTCCACAGCCGGGTCTGGGAGACCGGACCGGATCCGGAGGGCGCCTTCAAGGTCGACCTGACCGTCAAA
Organism: Kribbella sp. NPDC056345; assembly: GCF_042262745.1. Lineage (NCBI taxonomy): Bacteria > Bacillati > Actinomycetota > Actinomycetes > Propionibacteriales > Kribbellaceae > Kribbella > Kribbella sp. NPDC056345. The sequence continues at coordinate 86,750 of NZ_JBHJQQ010000008.1, forward strand.
ACCCTGCGCGGCGCCAAGCTCACCGACCTCGAAGCACTCAAGGCCTTCCTCGCCGAATACGAGGAGAAGGATCCCGGCGCATGGCAGTTGCGCCCGGTCAAGATCGGCCCGTACGACGGTCTCGCGGCCGACGACGAGGTGTTCTACTTCGTCTCCCCCGGCCTGGCCGCCGAGGTCTCCCTCGACCGCACCCGCTTCACCGAAGACGACCTCATCAACACCGCCACCGGCTTCCACCCGGAAACCTGAGGGACGATGCTCGACGGTTCAGCGGCCGAACGAGCGCTCAGCACCGTCCCACAATGGCGCGCACCAACCACCCCGTGACGACGACAACGCGCCGCCGTCCATCGCGGCACAGCCGCCCAACCCGATCCGACTCAAGCGCCTTCAGAAAACACGCCTTGTCAGGTGTACCAGTGAACCCAGTCGGCGGTGATGGTCTCGACACTGCCCAGACTGGTGAGTGGTCCGCGGCGAAACGGGGAGTCGTCGCGGATGCATTCGGTTTTGTCGAGCCCGATCGTGGTCTGGGCCAGAGCGTTGTCGTAAGCGTCGCCGACCGTCCCGATCGACAGGTTCAGGCCGTGCAGTTGCAGGATCTCGGCCAGGTGCAGTGATGTGTACTACGGTCCCGCGTCGGACTGGTGAATCGTCTTGTCCTGCAGGGGATTGCCCTGTCTGTCACGCGACGCCGCGGCCCGGGCGATGGCCCGTTTCGGCGGACGCGGTGTGCTTGCTGGTGGACGATTCCCAGCCGACGATCCGTCCGGCGAAGGCGTCGATCACGAACGCGGCACAGGCGAACGTCGCGGTCGTCAGGCGGACGTAGGTGAAGTCACGGTTGAGCAGGCCTAGTACCCGGGTCGCGGCCGGCTCCGCGATCGTGGTGCGGATCTTCTTGGTCCTGGTCACGCCGTGCCAGCCGTTGGCCTTCATCAGCCGCTCGACCGTGCAGCGTGCGACCCGGCCGGTACCTCGGTCACCGTGATGTCCCACAACGCCCGCTTCGACGGCGCCCGAACCGTGGCACAGTCATGCGGAGGAGTCTGGCAGCTACCTCCCAGACGTAATAGGTTCTCGGAGCGATCCTGCAGCCCTGCGCGATCAGCGCACGGCACATCGAAGCGACCCCGAACCGAACCTTGTGCTCGGCAACGAACCAGCAAATCAGTGCTGTCGCGAGTCACTCTCCCGCGCGAAGCACTCGTCGCCGACTCCAAGATCTCGGCCGTGCGCCCCAGTTCGGCGTTCTTCCGCTTCAACTCCCGGATCTCGCGCGCCGACTCCGACGACACTCCATCGGCCTGTCCCGCATAGACCTGATGCCTGCCGAACCGACCGGCGCAGCGACTGGTTCAACACGCCTTGGCAGGCGGCGTGTGTGGGCAAGTTGAGCGGGCAACCAGCCCACAAACAGCCCACACATCCTTTGTATATAAGGCGATCTGAGCTCGAAAACTGTCGGTGGCCATGTCTAAGCGTTGAGGCATGGAGATCTTGGCGATGCCCCCGGTGTACACCCAGAGCGGCAGCGAACTGCTGACCGCTCTGGACACCGTGCATGCCGCCAAGGCCCTATTGGCGACCTATGAGCTGCAGATCCTGGGCCGCCTCGACGAGATGGGCACCGCGCAGGAGTTGGGTGCCCGTGACACCATCGAGCTGGTCTCGGAGCGCTACCGACTCGACCGTGCCGAGGTCCGCAAAGACCTCGCCTTCACCACCGCCCTACGCAAGTACCCGCTCGTGGCCGCCGCCATGCCCGACCCGACTGATCCGACGAAGCCGTCGACCGTGTCGCTGGACCTGGCCAAGATCATCGTCAGGACACTGGACAACGCACCCTCGTCGGTCTCGGTCGAGGCTTTGGCTGTCGCCGAGGAGCAACTGATCAACGTGGCCCGGGTCAGTAATCCTCGCGAGCTCACCAAATTCGGGCAAGACGTACTGGCCAGGCTGGACACCGACGGCCCCGAACCCGCCGAGGACGACGCGGTCGCGAAGGAGTTCCTGCGGTTGCGGCAGACCGAGGGTGGTGTGAAGTTCACCGGGTTCCTGGCCGGTGCCAGCGGTGAACAACTCAAGACCCAGATACACCAAGGGTCCGAACCCCACAAAACCATCGACGGCGAACGCGACCCGCGCACCCAGGACCAGCGACAAGCCGACGCGTTGAAAGCGACCATGGACGCCGCCGCCGGCAACCGCGACCACCCCGGCGTCCCCCACATCACCATCACAATCGACTTCAACGACCTCAAAGCCGCCACCCTGGCCGCCGCCCCCGAGGCTCTCGGTGGCGGGACCGGTGCCGGTACGACGGGCGGCGGTGCGGTAGCTGAGCTGGTCTTCGGTGACAACTTGTCCGCCGGCGCCGTCCGCCTCCTCGCCTGCGACGCCGCCGTCCTACCCATCGTCCTGGGCGGCGACTCCCAACCCCTCGACGTCGGCACCGAGCAACGCTTCGTGAACCGCTACATCCGCCGCGCCCTGAACAAACGCGACAAGGGCTGCGTTGTCTGCCAGGCGCCGCCGTGGATGTGTCACGCCCACCACATCATCCACTGGGCCGAAGGAGGCCCCACCAGCCTCCAAAACCTCGCCCTCCTGTGTGCCGCCCACCACCGCGCCGTTCACAACGGCCAGTGGGCGATCTCCATCACCACACAAGGCGTCCAGGTCACCCGCCCCTCCTGGGCCAGCCCGCCACCCGAACCCGACCGCGCAGCACTCACCGCCCTGATCGGCTGGGTCACCCCTGCCCCCAGCGCCAGCGACAGCAGCTCCAGCATGGCCAGCGCCGATGCGACCAACGCAGGTGCCAGCGCCTCCAGCGCAGGCAGCGCGAACGCCGATTACTGGGGTGCGAGCACGGCCGGCGTCGGTGTCAGCCTCAGTGACTCCAGCACGGCCACCGCCGATGCAAGCAGCGCCAATGCCAACTGTTGGGGTGCGAGCACGGCCAGTGCCAGCAGCAACTCCGGCGCCACCAGAGACGGTGGTGCGAGCAGAGCCGGCGCCAGCAGCAACCCGGCTCACGAGCAGCCGACCCGGCTTCCCGCAGCCAGCAAGCTTCCCAACCCGGCACTGGCCGCTATCCGCGAAGCCTTCCGAACCCGCATGGCCTCCCTGGCCCCCAACTACACCGACCCCTGGTCCACCAACGCCACCCCAACAGCCGGACCGTAGACCCCCACTGCCCCCTGCCCACCAACACCACCGCGGCAGCCGGCCCACAAGCCGGCCCGCGGACCTACCCATGCCCAGGACACCCCCCAGCCACCGCCACCCAGATCGAATGCCATGCCCCGCACAGTCACGACCCGCACCCCCGACCGGTGCAGCATGGTCTCGCGGATGATTCGCATCGCTCCAACCCGGCACGACCAGGCTCCCCAGACCTACGCGGCGAGCCTGTCCGAATGATCCGCATCGCGCCGCTCCCGCGCGCGATGGCTCCCCACACCAGCTTCGAGAACATTCGGCCACCGCGATGCCGCAGCGGGCTCGGACCACCAGCAGTGCCGGTGGATGACCAGCAACCCCGCCGACGAGCCGCGCAATTCCAGGGCAGCACCTACAGCGGCGGGTCAGCCACAGGCCGCGTCGTCCCGGGGCAGCAACCACAGCCCGTCAGCCCCAAGTAACCGAGACTCGACCGCGCACAGCAACCATCCCCCTCAACCATCGAACCCCCCAGCCACCCCGCCTTTGATCGGCCGCAGCGGCGACCAACCACCACGGGCATCGGCGGCCGAGTCCACACCCCCGGCTGTTGCCATTCGGCCGCGACGGCGGCCCACGGGATCGGGTCGAGTCGGTGGCTGAGGGGGTGGCGAGATCGGCGAGCGAGTTCCAGGCTGCCGGGCCGAGGGGCTGTAGTTGCTGCCGGCAAGGTTCGGTTGTCGGACAGGCTGCCGTTGCCCGGCGCGGACGGATAGCCATGAGAGCAATCGGCGGAGATGATCCAGATGGCTGTGCTCCTGCTGATCGCCGCGCACACGACCACCACCAACATGATCACGCTCGCTCTGTTGGAACACCCGGACCAACGGGCACTGCTGCATGCGACCGACGACCTGAGACGGATCGCCGGGGCGGTCGGGGCGGTCGGGGAACTGCTGCGCTAGCTGACCATCGCGTACAACGGGGGCCGGGTCGCGGTCGAGAACATCGAGGTCGGCGGCCAGATCGTCCGCGCGGGCGAGGCCGTGGTCATGGCCAGTGCGTCTGCGGCGTCCACGAGCTGCCTGTCATCTGGTAGCTGATGCCTTCGAACCTGTACTAGGCAACGAAAAGGGCGGTGACCCCGGTCGTTGCCGGTGTCACCGCCCTTGCGAACTGCTGTTGGTCGCCGGGGTTAGCCGGTGGGGGAGCTCGGTGGGTTGGTCGGCGTTGGTGCTCCCGTGGGAGGCGGAGTCGGTGCGGCGCCTGCGGAGGCGGCGCGGTCGACTGCGGCTTTCATCTTGTCGATCTCGCGCGCGTAGCCGGCCAGGTCGCCGGCCTTCAGGGCAGTCTGCGCGGCTGTGTAGGCCGCCTGTGCCTCGGCGAGTGCCTGTTTGATCGTTTGGTTCGCCGGTGGCTGGTTGGCGGGCGGCTTCGGGTCTTCGCCGGTGTCGACGCTGGTGTTGAAGACCTTGGTCAGCGCCTCTTGCAGCGTCGAGCCGAAGGCGACCCGATCACCGAAGGAGACCAGGACGTAGCGCAGCACGGGATAGCTACCGGCTCCACCGGTCCGGACCGAGTAGACGGGCTGCACGTAGAGCAGGCCGCCACCCAGCGGAAGGGTGAGCAGGTTTCCGAATTGTGCCTTCGTTCCACTGGACGGCTGGTTGATCGGCAGCAGCGCCGATCTGATCAGGTCGTCGGTCTGGAACTTGGTGAAGACCTGGCCAGGACCGGGGATCTGCACGTTGCCGGGCAATCGGAGGATCCGGAACTTGCCGTAGTCCTTCGAGGTCGCCTCGGCGTCGACCGCCATGAACGCGGTGAGGTTCTCCCGCTCCGCGTTCGGTACGTACACCGAGGTCAGCGAGAACTTGGGGTCCGTCTGACCGGGCATCCGCAGGGAGAGATAGAACGGAGGCTGGTTGTTCTGCACCGACGAGTCCGTGTTCGCCGTGACCGCCGCGGTCGGGTCGGCCGGGACACGCCACAGGTCGCTGTTCTGGTACCAGGTGGTCGAGTCCGTGACGTGGTACTTGGCCAGCAGATCGCGCTGGACCTTGAACATGTCCTCCGGGTAGCGCAGGTGCGACATCAGGTCGGGCGAGATGTCGGAGCGCGGCTTGACGGTGTTCGGGAAGGCCTTCATCCAGGTCTTCAGGACCGGGTCGCCCTCGTCCCACGCGTACAGCTCGACCGAGCCGTCGTAGGCGTTCACGACTGCCTTGACCGAGTTGCGGATGTAGTTGATCTCCTCGCTCGGCTGCTGCGCGATCGTGCCGCGGCCCGTGGTGGTGTCCCGGGTGCTGTCGTCCAGGGCGACCTTCTGGGCGTACGGGTAGTTCGCGGAGGTGGTGTAGCCGTCGACGATCCAGACGACCTGGCCGTCGACGATCGCCGGGTACGGGTCACCGTCCGGTGTCAGCCACGGCGCGGCCTTCTCGACCCGCTCGCGCGGGCTGCGGTCGTAGAGGATCTTCGAGTCCGGGTTCACCCGGCTGGACAGCAGCAGGTTCGCGTCGCGGAACTTGGTGGCGTAGAGCAACCGGTTCCCGAAGCTGCCGATCCCGACGCCGCCCTTGCCGTCGTAGGTGTTCAGCGTCGGGCTACCGCCCTTCGTCCCCTCCGGCGTGTCCAGCTCGACGGCCTGGCCGCCCTTCGGGCCACCGACGATCGAGTAGTCCGGCGACTTCTCACCGAAGTAGATGCGGGGTTCGTAGTCACCGAGCTGGCCGGTCGGCGGCAGGTCCCTCTCCGTCCAGACCGGCGTACCGTCGTCGGCGCGCTGGTTACCGTTCGCGGCGACCACGCCGTAGCCGTGGGTGTAGACGGTGTGGTCGTTGTTCCAGTTGCGCTGGCCGGCCGGCAGTTTGTCGATCTGCACCTCGCGGACGGCGATCACGGTGTCGGCGGTCTTGTTGCCGATCTTGTAGCGGTCGACGTCCAGGTCGGTCGGGAACGAGTAGAAGCCTCGCACCTGCTGCAGCTGCTCGAAGGTCGGGCCGACGACGCTGGGGTCGATCAGCCGGATACCGGGCAGCACCTCGGCGTCCTGGGTCAGCTCCGACGGAGTGGCCGTGGTCTTCGCCTTGTAGTCGATGACCTCGGCGCCCTGCAGACCGTAGGCCTGCCGGGTCGCGGCGATGTTCTTGTCGATGTACGGCGCTTCCTTCACGGGCTCGCTCGGGCGCACGCGCAACTGCTGGAGCGCGGCCGGCCAGAGGGCACCGAGGAGGATCGCCGACAGGATCAGCACGACCGTGCCCACTCCGGGCAGCAGCCAGGTCCGGCGGACCACGTTCGCGAAGAACAGGACTGCGCACAGGACCGCGATGACGGCCAGGATCTCCTTGCTGGGTAGGACGGCGTTGTCGCCGGTGTAGGAGATACCGGTGAACAATCGCGCCTTGCCGGTGGTGAGGCCGTAGCGGTCGAGCCAGTAGCTGAAGGCCTTCAGCAGGACGAGCAGACCCAGCAACACCGAGAACTGCACCTGCGCCGCCCCCGAGGCCTTCTGCCCCTTGGCCGACGGGCGGAAGCCGCCGTACAGGTAGTGGGTGATGATGGCGGCGACCAGCGACAGCAGCACGATCGAGTAGCCGAAGCCGAGCAGCACGCGCAGCCACGGGTAGTCGAAGACGAAGAACGCGATGTCCTTGTTGAAGTGCTGGTCGGTGACACCGAACGGGGTCCGGTTCCGCCAGGCGAGGAAGACCTTCCACTCACTCGAGGCGGCCGAACCACCGAAGGTCAGCATCAGCACCGCGACCACGCCGATCGCGATCTTGCCGCGCTGCTGGAGCAGGTCGCCGTACCGCTCGAAGCCCGGGCTCGGCGACGGTGCGAGGGCCACCCGCGGCCGGGTCCGGAAGGCCACCACGATGTTCGCCACGACCGCGGCGGCCATCAGCAGACCGACCGCGACGAACAGCAGCACCCGGGTGCCCAGGACGGTGCTGAACACCGAGCCGAGGTCGACCGAGCGGTACCACAGGCGCTGGGTCCAGACGTCGGTGAAGACGCTGAACAGGATCAGCAGCACGATCAGGGTCGCGATCGTCGGCAGCAACGCCCGCGGGCGTCGCCCGGGATTTCGTCCCGGCCGCCGCGGCTCGTCCGGCATGTCGTAGACGCCGTCACTCATGGTCGGTTCTCCTCGTCGTCACTGCTGCCGTCGACCCCAGGACCCGCACCCGGCAGCTCGCCGGTCGAGGGTTCGAATGTCAATGACAGTACTTCGCACAGCGTGGGGACCAAGTCGGTGCCGGTGAGTACGGCGCTGTCCTCGTCGTGGGAGCGCAGCCGGACCGCGCCGAAGCGGTCGCCTTCGCGCAGGACGGCCGCGACCATCCGGACCTCGTGGCGGCGTGGATCACTGCCGGCCATCCGGGCGAGCTCTTCGTCGGTTTCGGTGGCGGACAGGCCCGCCTCGGCCGCGGCGGGGAGCACGATGCGCTCGATGGCGAGGGCGCAACCGCTGACGCCGTCGGGCCACTCGATCCGGGCCAGCGCGTCGGCCAGGTGCTCGTCCTCGAGCACACCGGGCAGCTCGCCCTGGGCCACCGGAGTGAGCGGCTGGGACAGATCTTCGGCCCCGAGCTCGGCGGCCAGCTGGGGCTCGGCCCGCAGCAGGTCCTCGGTGGGGACCAGCGCGAACAGCTGCGCGGGCTGGTCCCAGCCCGCGCTGCTCACGTGCTTCTCGATCTCGACCACCGCTCGGCTGAGCGCGTCAGGAGGCAGGATGCCTACGGATTCCATACCGCCAGATCTCTCCTTCGGCCGGCAGATTCTTCTCGATGACTCAAGGCGTACATCCGGGAACGTCACCCTTCCCGCTGGCGACCGCCTTCAGTCCGGCGATCGCGTCGTCCAGGGTGCTCATCTTCACCAGCTGGATGCCCTTCACTCCGGCATGCAGCGCGGCCGCACAGTTCGCGGCCGGCACCAGGAACACCGTGGCGCCGTCGTCCTTGGCACCGGCGATCTTCTGCTGGATGCCGCCGATCGCGCCGACCTGGCCGAGCGCGTCGATCGTGCCGGTGCCGGCGACGTGCTTGCCGGCCAGCAGCGGACCGGGGGTCAGCTTGTCGTAGATGGCCAGGGCGAAGGCCGTCCCGGCGCTCGGGCCGCCGATGTCCTGCCCGAGGTTGACCGTCACCTTGACCTGGGAGTCGACCCCGATCGTGATGCCGACCATCGGCCGGGTCTCTTCACCCGGGGTGCCCGCGGTCTTCACCTGCACGGTCTGTTCCTTCTTGTCCCGGCGGATCAGGAAGGTGACGGTCTCGCCGACCTTGTGCTTGCGTACCGCGTCACCGACCTGCGGGATCTGGGTCATCGGCTGACCGTCGACCTGCAGGACGACGTCACCGGCCTTCAGCTTGCCGTCCGCGGGCGATCCCTTCGCCACCGTCGCGACCTTCGTGTGGAAGGGGACCTTCGCGGCCTGCAATGCGGCCGCGACCGCGCTGTCCTGCGAGCCGGTCATCTCCGCGGTGTTCTGCTCCTCGACCTCGTCGGCGCTCTGGTCCGGCGGGTAGATGATGTCGCGCGGGAACAGGTCGTGGTGCGGGTCGAGCCAGTTCCGCATCGCCTGCGGCAGGGTCAGCTCGCGGTCCGGCGAGGTGACCGACACCGTGGTCAGGTCGAGCTGGCCGGTGGTCGGGAAGGTGTCGTAGCCGGTGATCTCGATGACCGGCTTGTTCTTCGCCGTCCCGAGCGTGTCCTTGACCGGCCCCGGGCTGAACGAGACGAACGGCACCGGGAACGCGGTGAGCAGCCCGAGCGAGAGGACGAGCACGACGATCGAAGTGACCAGCGTTGCGGTACGACGTGTCACGAACCCTGCCCTGCGGTCTTGGTGGAATCCAACGTCTCGGCCGAACCGAGCTTCTTGCCGGTCTGGCCGTCTACCGGGCTCAACGACCGGGCCGCGGCAACTGTCCCCGCCGTGTCCGAAGCGTTGCCCGACGCACGCCGGGATCCGAAGACGCGGCGGCGCGGAGTCGCCTGTGGGCCAGGAGCTGCCAGGGCAGCACTGAAACGGCGGAACTCCTCGACCGAGTCGAAGGCACCGGCGGACCGGCGCGGTCCACGGTTGCGTCCGCGCCACGCGGCCCAGCACATGGCCAGGACTGTGGCGGCCAGCGGGAACGCCAGCCACGCCAAAACCTTCATCCGGCCACCTTCATGCGCCCAGCGTACGGGTCAGTGTGCGCCGACCCACTCGCTGGCACCGTCCGCGAAGTGCTGGTGTTTCCAAATCGGAACCTCGGACTTGAGATCGTCGATCAGCTGCCGGCAGGCAGCGAACGCGACCTCCCGGTGCGAGGCGGCGACCGCGACGATCACCGCGGCGTCCCCGATCTTCAGGTCACCGATCCGGTGAACGGCCGCCAGCGCCGTCACCGCCGGGTCCGCACAGATCCGCTCGGCCACCAGTTGCAGCTGCTTCAGCGCGTCCGGATGGGCCTCGTAGCTGAGCCGATCCACGGGCTTCGACTGGTCGTGATTGCGTACGGTCCCGATGAAAAGAGCGGTTCCGCCCGCCGTGGGATCGGACACAGCGGCCAGCACCTCGTCGCTGGACAACGCATCCGCACGGATGTCCAGCAGCCTGATCGCGTCGCTCATGTCCCTATTCTCCCTTGGTACTCCAGTTCCGAACACCACACCCCCGTTCGCCGGGGGCGGAACCGGCCGGGGGAACCAGTACGTTGGAGTTGTACGCCGTACCCGCACAGGAAGGCCACTCCGATGAGCGACGAACCGGACAACCCGTTCAAGGGAACTCCGTTCGAGGCCATGTTCCAGCAGTTCTCCGGTGCGGCCGGCGCGGGTGGCACGCCGGACCTGAACGCGATCTTCGCGCAGGTCCAGCAGCTGCTGAGCGGCTCGACCGACGGCAGGCCGGTGAACTGGGACCTGGCCAAGGACATCGCCCGCAAGACGGTGTCGGCCGCCGGTGACCGGTCGATCACCCCGACCGACTCCGACCGGGTCGCCGACGCCGTCCGGCTGGCCGAGCACTGGCTGGACGAGGCAACCACGCTCCCCGAGGTCTCCACGACGTCCGCGGCCTGGAGCCGCGCCGAGTGGGTCGAGAACACCCTGCCGGTGTGGCAGACGGTCGTCGACCCGGTCGCCGAGCACGTCGCCGGTGCGATGGGCGGCGCACTGCCCGCCGAGGCCCAGCAGCTCGCGGGGCCGATGGCAGGGATGCTGCGTCAGCTGGGTGGTTCGATCTTCGGTGCTCAGGTCGGGCAGGCCCTCGGCGAGCTCGCCGGTGAAGTGGTGAGCTCGTCCGACATCGGGCTGCCGCTCGGGCCGACGGGTCAGGCGGTTCTGCTGCCGGACAACATCGTGAAGTTCGCCGAGGGGCTGGAGCTGGCGGACGAGGACGTCCGGCTGTACCTCGCGCTGCGTGAGGTGGCCCACCAGCGGTTGTTCGCCGGTGTGCCGTGGCTGCGGCAGCACCTGTTCGCCGCTGTTGCCGACTACGCGGCCGGTATCGAGGTCGACCGCGGCAAGATCGAGCGCGCGATGGCCGACATCGACCCGCAGAACCCCGAAGCCATGCAGGAGGCGCTCGCCGGCGGCCTGTTCGAGCCCGAGGACTCCGAGCAGCAGAAGGCGGCACTCGCCCGGCTGGAGACCGCGCTCGCACTCGTCGAGGGCTGGGTGGACGACGTCGTACGGCAGGCGACCAAGGACAGGATGCCGGCCGCCATCCAGCTCGCCGAGACAGTACGCCGCCGCCGCGCGGCCGGTGGACCCGCGGAGCAGACATTCGCCACCCTGGTCGGTCTGCAACTGCGGCCCCGCCGCCTCCGCGACGCCGCGAACCTCTGGGCCGCCGTCCGCGACGCGCGAGGTATCGACGGCCGCGACAACCTCTGGTCGCACCCCGACCTTCTCCCCAGCACCTCCGACCTGGACGACCCCATCGGCTTCGCGCAGCTCACCAGCGAACTCTCCGACCTCGACATCACCAACTTCCTCGACAACCCCCCAGCCAACGACGAAAACCCCGACAAGAAGTAACCCGGGTGTTGCTTGCGGATGCAGTTCGGGTTCTGACGGGATGGGACGCACCGGATGCAGAACAGGAAGGGCTGCGGCAGCACTACTTAGGGCATCTGGCGCGGCATGCGGACGGGATGTGGCGGGAGTGCCGTCCTGAGCATGTGACGGCTAGTGCGTTGGTGGTGGATGGGGCTGGTGAGCGGGTGCTGCTAACGCTGCACCGGACCATCGGTCTCTGGTTGCAGTTGGGTGGGCATTGCGAGCGCGGCGACCGCACGTTGGCAGGAGCTGCGCTTCGGGAGGCTACGGAGGAGTCGGGGCTGACCGGGCTCTCCATTGATCCGCTGCCGGTGCGGCTTTCGCGGCACGAGATTCTGGCGGGTGGTTGTGCAGGGGCCTATCACCTGGATGTGCAGTTCCTGGTGACGGCGGCTGCTGGTACGGCGTACGTGGTGAGCGAGGAGTCGCACGACCTGGCGTGGTTCGGTCTGGATGAGCTGCCGGCCGGGCTGGACGAGTCGGTTCGCCAGTTGGTGGCCAGCGGAGTGCGCTGAGAACCCCTTGCCTGACAAAGGCAAGAGGTTCTCAGCTCCACAATCCCCGTGTCCCCCACTCCCCCGTGAGATCCCCCGCTTGCTCCCCGTGTCCGGTGCACCGGTGTCGATCTCCGCCCCTGAACGGCATCGGCGGTCGGTGCGAGCCTCCCCCGAAGCTCCCGCTGCATGGTGAACGAGCCACTCGTGAGAAGGTGACGGGTCAGGGACGACGAAGTAGAGATCTTGTCGCATCCCAGCCCTCGAGGCCGGGATCCAGTTGCGCTAGGTCAGCGGCCGATCGCAGCCGGTGCCATCCAGGGCCGATCGCGACCGCGTGCCGGCGTGGCTTCACAGCCTCGAGTTCGGCGAGGGTGCTGTCGAAGGTCGGAGCCGCGTCCTGGACCCAGGATGCGATGGGCAGATTCACCCCGATCGCAGCCAGCGAGCCGTCGGTCGCGGGCGTGACCGCGATGTCGGCCGAGCCGAGCGCCCGGAACAGCTTGCCGATCAGCAGCCCCGGAAGATCCGGTACGTCGTAGCTCACCGCAACGACTGCCGCGGCCGGGCCGGCGAGCTCAATCGCCTCGAGCACGGGGTTGGCACCCGACACCGCATACACCGGAGTACCCGGCCAGGTCAGGTCACGGATCGCAGCCAACGAAGACTCATCACCGGCCGCTACTGCGACTGCCACGTCTACCTGCGCCAGGTCGGCCAGGAGTTCGTAGGTGTCTTCGGTGAGGGCGTGGTGCCAGGCGGTGGGAGTGCGACCGGGCGGCGCCCAGCTCGGAGTGCCGGGGACCACGAGGACGACCACGCGGCGGTCGTTGGAAGCGGCCATGGTGCAAGAGCCTAGCCCGTTGCTTATCCCCTGATCGCCTGGTGGAGCCGGAGGGCCACCTGGAGGTTCAGGCTGTGCTCCGGTGACTGCCAGTCGGCACCGAGGAGTGCGCTGACTCGATCCAGTCGTTGCTGGACGGTGTTGGGATGGATGTGCAGTTCGGTGGCGGCTCTGGTCGGACTCTGACCGGCTGCGAAGTAGGCGTGCAGTGTTCCGACCAGATCGGTCCCCCGCTGGGCGTCATACTCGATCACTGCACCGAGGACGTGCTGAACATGAGCCTGTACGTCGACCTCCGATGCACCGACCAGACCCGCCACACCCAGGTCGTCCGGTGTCGCGGATTCGTTGCACCGGCCGAGTCGAACCATGGTCGTTGCCAACCGAGCGGCCTGGCGGTGTGCGTCCACGAGTGCATCCCAGGGAGCCGGACCGACCACTGCGATTGTGACGCCGGCACGCTTCGCGACCTCGGCCAGATCCCGAGCTACTGCCACCGCGTCGGTTCGACTCAGCAGGAGCACCAGGTCCCCGCCGTACGGACCGGACAGCACCAGCTTGTCCTCAACCGGAGCAGACAACCGAGCCCGTACGGCGGTGTGGTCGCCTCGGCAGACGGCCACCACGAACCGGTCGTGCACGCGCTTCGGCGCCAGCAACCGAAGTCGTTCGAAGTCACCGCCCCCGCTGAGCACATCCGTCAGCAGATCGGCCTGTGCACGCTGGGACTGTTCTGCGGCCTGGCGACGGAACAGCAGGACGAGTGCCGTGACTACAGCGGCACGCTCGACGATGCGCTGGTCTGCACCCGACAGGTCGTCGACACCGCCGATCACCAGAGCACCGAGCCGCTCCCCCTTGGCGGTTGCCGCAACGACCCAGCACCCGTCTGCCCGGGTCAGTCGGCCGGATGACGACTCCTGCCACGGCACCGCCGTACCAGGAGCGCGGCCGGCCACAGCGAGCTCGTTGCCGACAGCATCGACCAGTACGACCCACACCCCGAGCAGCTCGGCCAGTGCGGCAGCGACCGCGTCCACATCACCACCGGACAGCACGATGTCGGCAAACCGGTCATGCGCCGCCGCTGCGTGCTCGGCACCGGCATGGGCTTCCGACAGTTGTTCGAGCGCCACGGCAGTCTCAGCGGCCGCGCGAACCTGCACGATCGTGACTGCCGCCAGCGCTGCCAGTGAACCGAGTAGCAGCACCTCTTCCCGGCTGAACGGGCGCGCAGTCCGGTTCGACGCGAACAGCACTCCGACAAACGCCTCGTCCACGATCAACGGCGTACCGCAGATGGCGACGAGCCCTTCGTCACCGACGGCATGGTCGATCTGGCCGGTGTGCCGGAAGCGCCGGTCGGATGGATAGTCCGTGGTCCAGTAAGGCCTGCGCGTGGACGCGACCAGTCCGCCCAGGCCGGCTCCCAGCGGCAGCCTGAGCTGTTGGAAGTCGGCCGACAGCGATCCGTCGGTAGCCCGCATGTACGTGTCGCCGCGAGCCTCGTCGTACAGAGTCAGGTAGGCAACGTCCGCACCGACCAGCGTGCGCGCCCGGTGCACGATGGTGTCCAGTACGCCGCCAGGATCGCTGGCTGAGGCCAGCTCACGAGCTACCTCGACCAACGCGGTCAGTTCGGTCTCACGCTTCTTGCTGGCATCGATACCGGCCCGGATGCGCAGGGCGAGGTCCCGGGCGACCGCATCCTCACCTGCCACCCGGGCCAGCTCGCTACCGGACGCGTCCTCGGCCAGTAGCCGCAGAAGCTCCCTCATCCTCGCGATGATGCCACCTACAACGCTGTCAGGTCCCGCTCACGGGTTTCGGAGTACAGGGTGACCGCCAGGATCGAGATCACCGCACAGACCGCGACGTACACCGAGATCGCGTAGCCGGAGTCATAGGCCTTCAGAAGTGCGACTGCGATGAACGGCGCCAGGCCTCCGGCGATGATCGACGCCAACTGGTAGCCGACGGACACACCTGAGTAGCGCACCCGAGTCCCGAAGAGCTCTGTGAAGAAGGCCGCCTGTGGTCCGTACATGGCGCCGTGCAGCACCAGTCCGACGGTCACAGCGAGCGTGGCCAGGCCGAAGTTCTTCGTATCCACCAGAGCGATGAAGACGAAGGCCCAGACGCCCACTCCGACCGCACCGATCAGATAGACCGGCTTCCGGCCGATGCGGTCCGACAGCGCACCCCAGAGCGGGATGGCGCAGAAGTGGATCGCTGCGGCGATCAGAACTGCGTTCAGCGCAAAGGACCTGCCCAGACCGAGCTGCTCTTTGGCGTAGGTCGCAATGACGATGGTGAAGATGTAGTAGCTGACGTTCTCTGCCATCCGTGCGCCCATCGCGGTCAGCACCTCGCGCGGGTAGCGCGTGAGCACCTCCAGCAACGGCATCCGGTCAGCCGGCTCCTGCTTCGCCCGAGCTGCGACAAAGACCGGCGACTCCTCGATCTTCAACCGCACCCACAGTCCGACCAGCACGAGCACTGCCGACAGCAGGAACGGGATGCGCCAGCCCCACGAGTCGAACGCGGCCTCGGACTGAAACGCCGCCAGCCCAGCCAGTACGCCGTTCGCCAGCAACTGCCCCGCCGGCGCACCCGCCTGCGGCCAGGAGGCCCAGAAACCACGCCGTGCCGGATCACCATGCTCCGACACGATCAGTACGGCGCCTCCCCACTCACCGCCGAGCGCGAAGCCCTGGATGAGCCGCAGGACGGTCAGCAGGATCGGTGCGAGCGCCCCCACCTGCGCGTACGTCGGCAGCAACCCGATGGCGAAGGTGGCGACCCCCATCATCAGCAGGGACAGCACCAGCAGGTTCTTGCGGCCCAGGCGGTCACCGAAGTGCCCGAAGATCACTCCGCCGATCGGACGGGCGAAGAACCCGACCGCGAAGGTGGCGAAGCTCAGCAGCGTCCCGGTCAGCTGCTCGCCCTTCGGGAAGAACAGGTCGCCGAACACGACCGACGCTGCCACGCCGTAGAGGAAGAAGTCGTACCACTCCACCGTCGTACCGACGAGACTCGCACCGACCACCCGGACGATGGATGGCTTGGTGCGGGCGGGATCTGTTGCTGTCATGGAGAGACCTCCTAGTGGGCGGTCCAGCCGCCGTCGAGTACGAATGAGCTCCCCGTGATGGAGGCGGACGCCGGACCGCACAGCAGTGCGACCAGCTCCGCGACTTCAGCCGGCTCGATCAGTCGTTTCACTGCGACTGGTTCGAGCATGACGTTGTCGAGTACCTCGGGCTCGGTCAGCCCGTGTGCCTTGGCCTGGTCCGCGAGCTGGGCCGTGACGAGCGGCGTACGGACGTAGGCGGGGTTGACGCAGTTGCTGGTCACACCGCGGGCTGCGCCTTCCAGTGCGACGACTTTGCTGAGTCCTTCGAGACCGTGCTTGGCAGCGACGTACGCCGACTTGTACGGGCTGGCCCGGAGTCCGTGGACCGAGCTGATGTTGATCACGCGCCCCCAGCCGGCGCCGTACATATGAGGAAGGGTCTGGCGGATCAGCCGGAACGGGGTCTCCAGCATCAGCCGCAGCAGGTAACTGAAACGCTCCGGTGGGAAGTCCTCGACCGGTGCGACGTGCTGAACCCCGGCGTTGTTCACCAGAATGTCCACGTCGGTGGGCAGCCCGGCCAGGCAGTCCAGGTCGGACAGGTCCGCCACGAGCGGCTCCACCCGCGCTGACGCGCGCACCGCGACACGGTCGACGGCTACGACGTGGACGCCGTCCGCGACGAGCCGTTCGACACAGGCAGCACCGATGCCGGAAGCAGCTCCGGTGACAAGTGCGCGGCGGGTCTCCATGGCGGACGACTGTAGGAATCCCAGCCGTTCCGCACTATGGGATCGGAGCACACACCGGGACCGTAGGAGATGGTGGCCGACGCCACCTGCCCAGGGCTACCGAGCGGAGAGACCGAAGCGAGCGGCGAAGGCAGCCAGTTCTTCGGCCTGCTGTCCAGGGTCGGTGACCGTGCTACTCACGACCAGGCGGGTCACGCCTTGCGCCGCGTAGCTGTCGACCCGCTCGGCCGACAGGTCGATGGGCGCCCAGCGGGTGTACTCCAGCGCATCGGGATCACGACCGGCCTCGACAGCACTTGCCCGGGCGAGTTCGAACTGGATCCGGCGCTCCTCGTCGCCGAGCGCTCCGCCCGGGAAGTACCCGTCGCCACGTCGGCCGGCCCGGCGAGCCGCCGCCCTGCTGGACCCGCCGACATGGATCGGCAGGTGCACCACCTCGAGCGGCTTCGGATAACTGCAGATGCTCTCGAAGCGGTAGAACTCGCCGTCGAAGCTCACCCCGTCCGCACCGCCCTCCCACAGCAGGCGCAGTACATCGATCGCCTCATCGGTACGACGTCCTCGCGTGCTGAAGTCGACCCCCACGGCCTGGGCTTCCGTCGGCAGGCTGCCGACGCCGACCGTCAGCAGGCGCATCCGGCCCTTCGAAAGGTGGTCGATCGTCGCCAACCGCTTCGCCAGGCCGACCGGATGGTGGTACGGCAGGAGCAGCACCCCGGTTCCGAGCAGGATCCGCTCGGTGGCCGCTGCCACGAAGGTGAGGCAGTCCAGCGGATCCGGGTACGGCAGAGTCGGCGGGAGCTCCATCCCGCCGAACTTCACGCCGGGAGACAGCGCCACGTGCTCCGGCACGTAGATCGCCTCGAAGCCCACCTCCTCGGCAAGCCGCGCGAATCCGGTCAACCGGTCCGGGTCCGCCCCGAAGAACGGCAGGCTGTAGCTGATCGCGAACTTCATGGGCGACACCGTAAAACCTTGCCCCTGGGGGCAAGGCAAGTACGAGTTCAGCTATCAAAGCGGTTTCCGCTGATAGGGAGAACTATCGTGGAGACATGGTCGATATCGAACAGCCGAAGAAGAAGGCCGCGGGCGTCCCTGCGGTGCTGTCGTCGTTCAAGTTCGGCTTCCGGGAGATGGGAGCGGCCCGGACCGGCAAGGTGTTCCTGAAGATGAACCAGGACGGCGGGTTCGACTGCCCGTCCTGCGCCTGGCCGGATCCCGACCACAAACGCAAGCACGCCGCCGAGTTCTGCGAGAACGGCGCCAAGGCGGTGGCCTGGGAGGCGACCCGCAAACGGGTGCCGCGTGCGTTCTTCGCCGAGAACTCGGTCGAACAGATCCACGCGATCTCCGAGTTCGATCTCGGCAAGCTCGGCCGGATCACCGAGCCGATGCTGCTGCGGGCCGGCGCCACGCACTACGAACCGGTCGGCTGGGAAGAGGCGTTCCAGGTGGTCGCCCGGCACCTCAAGGCGCTGCCCGACCCCAACGACGCCGTCTTCTACACCTCCGGCCGGACCAGCAACGAGGCCGCGTTCCTCTACCAGCTGTTCGTCCGGGCCTACGGCACCAACAACCTGCCCGACTGCTCGAACATGTGCCACGAGTCGTCCGGTACGGCGCTGTCCCGGGTGATCGGCAGCGGTAAGGGCGCGGTCACCCTGGAGATGCTCGAGGAGTCCGAGCTGATCGTGGTCGTCGGCCAGAACCCGGGGACCAACGCGCCCCGGATGCTCAGCCACCTCGAGATCGCCAAACGCAACGGCGGCGAGATCGTGTCGGTGAACCCGCTGCCCGAGCCCGGCCTGATGAACTTCAAGAACCCGCAGAAGGCCCGCGGCTGGGTCGGCAAGGGCACCGAGCTCGCCGATCAGCACCTGCAGATCCGGATCGGTGGCGACCAGGCACTGTTCCTTGCCATCGGCCACCTCTTGCTCGAGGCCGAGGCGGAGAACCCGGGCACCGTGCTGGACAAGTCTTTCGTCGAGACGTACACCAGCGGTTTCGAGCTCTACGCGAAGCACAACGCGGAGCTGGACTGGGACGCGGTCGAGCTGGCCACCGGCCTGCGCCGCGCCGAGATCGAGGAGTTGGCCCAGCGGTTCCTCAAGTCCAAGGCGACCGTGATCTGCTGGGCGATGGGCCTGACCCAGCACCGCGAGGCGGTCGCGACGATCAGCGAGATCGTCAACGTGCTGCTCCTGCAGGGCAATATCGGCAAGCCGGGCGCCGGGCCGTGCCCGGTCCGCGGGCACTCGAATGTCCAGGGCGACCGCAGCATGGGCATCTGGGAGAAGATGCCAGAGGCGTTCCTCGACAGGCTGGATGCCGAGTTCGCCTTCACATCGCCGCGGGAGCACGGGATCGACGCGGCCGACACGGTGAAGCGGCTGCGGGACGGATCCGTGCGGGTCTTCTTCGCGATGGGCGGCAACTTCGCCTCCGCGACCCCCGACACCGAGGTGGTGCATCGCGGGCTGCGTGAGTGCGATCTGACCGTGCACGTGTCCACCAAGCTGAACCGTTCGCACACGGTCACCGGGCGCGAGGCGCTGATCCTGCCGACGCTCGGCCGGACCGACCACGACCGCACCGCCAAGGGTCCGCAGTCCGTGACCGTCGAGGACTCCCAGGGCGCCGTCCACCTCTCCACCGGGAACCTGACACCGCCCGCGCCGGAGCTGAAGTCCGAGATCGGCATCGTCGCCGGGATCGCGCAGGCCGTCGTACCGGACGTCGGCGAGATCCCGTGGGCGGACTTCGCCGACGACTACAGCCTGATCCGGCAGCGGATCGGCCGGGTCGCCGACGGGTACGAGGACTTCGAGGAGCGCCTCCGGGCGAACGAGGGCGGCTTCCTGCTGGCGCATGCGGCGCGGGACAAACGGGAGTTCAAGACCTCGGACGCGAAGGCTCAGTTCACCGCGAACGATCTGAGTTGGTTGCCGACGGCACCGGGCAAGCTGCTGCTGCAGACGCTGCGCAGCCATGACCAGTTCAACACCACGATCTACGGTCTCGAGGACCGCTACCGCGGTATCCACGGAGGTCGCGAGGTGGTCTTCGTGAATCCGGAGGACCTGGCCGAGCTCGGGCTGACCGACGGCGCGTCCGTCGACATCGTCAGCGAGTTCCAAGGCGTCGAACGGCGTGCCTCCGGCTTCCGCCTGGTCTCGTACCCGACCGCGCGCGGCTGCGTCGCGGCGTACTACCCGGAGACCAATGTGCTGATGTCGGCCGACGACCTGGCCAAGGGCAGCAACACCCCGGTCGCGAAGGGGCTGACGGTCAGACTCGAGCCAGTCGCGTCCTGAGCAACGGTTGCGCGGCGGCCAGCGCGATGGCCGCCGCTGCGTTGACGAGCCACAACCCTTCGGGGCCTACGGTCTCGAGGAGCTGCGTCACGATCAGCGGCGCGACGGTGGTGGCTACGCCCCAGCACAGGCCGAAGACGGCGAGGTAGCGCGCCCGTCCGTCATCGGGCGCAAGTCCTGCGGCCTGCGTCAGATAGCGAGTCAGGAGGAACGTCTCACCGACACTCCAGAACGCAGTGGCGAGCAGGAAGACCGGCAGACTGGTGGCGAACGCACAGACGACCAGACCGGCAGCCAGCAACACATAGCCGACGCGCATCGCCTGGAAGTCGTCGAGCTGCACCCGCAGCAGCCGCTGCGCGAGGATCATCGTCACCGCGGAGACCGCCAGGATGATGCCGGTCCCTGATGCCGGCAGGCCCTGCTCGAGCAGCGTGAGCGGTACGCCGACGATCAGCTGCATGTAGATCGTGGCGAACACCGTGCCGCTGGCGAGCAACAACAGCAGCCGGTGATCACGCCAGACCGTGACTCCCGCGGCTCGCACGCGCTCCCGCCGTACGTCGCGAGGAAGCGCTCGGGCAACCAGTACGGCGCAGGCCAGGCAGGTGATCGCGTCGGCGACGAACAGCCAGCGCAGATCCCAGTGGCTGACGGCCGCGGCCAGCAAACCGGCAAGGACACCGGCCACTGCCATTGCCGAGCCCTGCAACCCGTACGCCGCGGGGCGGTCGCGTGGCTCGGTGACGTCGGCAATGGTCGCCTGGCTGGGTGGCTCATAGATCTCGAAGGCCAGACCGAGCACGATCGCGGCGACCATCGCGGACCAGAGCGTCGTACTCGCGGCGATCCACAGCTGCGCGGCCGCGCAGCCGGTCAGACCGAGGACGATCGTGCGGCGCCGGCCGATCCGGTCAGCCAGGAAACCGCCGAGCAGCCGGGACGGGATGGTGGCGAAACCGAACAGCGCGACCACCAGACCGGTCCGGCTCAGCGAGGCCCCGAACTCCACGGTCAGCACGATCGCCAGGAACGACAGCGAGAACGCGCCGATCCGGTTCACGGCGCGGGCGGCGACGAGCACCCAGACCGTCCTGGGCAGGCCGCGCCACGGCGCGATCAGGGTCGCCGCTGCACTCATTACCCACCTCATGACTGTCTAAATGGCTATGATCGGTCACGCAGAGCCTACGAAGGAGAGTTGTGACTGGTCAAGTGTCTTTTGATAGTCACGCCCGGAGTGTGCTGGCGGCGTCGGTCGAGTACGTGAACCGGCTGACCCCCGGCTTCTCCGGCGGTTCGCCGTACGCCGGTCCTGTCGACGAGGCGCAGGCGGTGGCGGATTCGCTGGTGGCGATCGGCTACCCGCAGCCGACCGTGCGGCCGGAGGATGCGCGGCGGCTGACGGAGCTGGCCAGGCGGATGCGGATCGTGTTCGAGGCGGCGCATACGGGCGACCTCGACCGGGCCGCGGACGAGATCAACGCACTGCTCGTCGACACGAACGCCCGTCCGAAGCTCGACCGGCGGGAGAAGGGCTGGGGGCTGCACTTCCACGGACCCGACGACACTCTCGTCAACGGCTGGGCGGCCGGCTGCGCGGCCGGCCTCGCGCTCGCGGTCGGCAGCGACCTGGCCGGTCGGCTCGGTGTCTGCGCCGCGCCGCAGTGCGACCGCGTCTTCGTCGACACCTCGAAGAACGGCCAGCGCCGCTTCTGCTCACCCCAATGCCAGAGCCGCGTCAAAGCCGCCGCCCATCGAGCCCGCCACGCGACCTAGGTTTGAGACCATGCGAACCACACTGCGCACCTACGTTCCAGCAGACGCTGTTCCGACCTGGCAGGTCTACTACGCCGCGATCCGGCGGACGGCGATTCGCGACTACAACGAAGAGCAGGTGCGAGCCTGGGCGCCGGACGAGGCGGACGTCGACGCCCAGGCCTGGGCGGATCGTCGCGCGGCGGCCCACACGTTCGTGGCCTGCGTCGATGATGTCGTCGTCGGCTTCAGCGACTTCACCGACGACGGCTTGCTGGACATGCTCTTCGTCCACCCGGACCACTCAGGCCAGGGCGTCGCCCGGCTGCTGGTCGAGAAGGTGCAAGAGGAAGCCGGCAGGCGTGGCCTGAGCCGCCTGGTCACGCATGCGAGTCGCACGGCCCGTCCGGCCTTCGAGGCGTTGGGGTTCGTCGTGGACCGGGAGAACCCGACGAACCAGGCCGGCGGCGTGATCGTCCCGAACTACGACATGCACTACGACCTGCCCTGACGAAGGACCGGGTTCGCGAAGTCCGAGTTGTCCACCACCAGGTCAGCCAGCGATGCCGGGTCCACCTGGTCGACGTACAGGCGCTCGCCGGGGATGTAACGCGTCCGATACCGCTCCTCCGCAGCAGCGGCGGAGTCCATCCACGCCTGGTCGCGAGCAGTCCCACGCCGCAGTACGACGTCGAAGCCGACATGCACGTAAACCCGCAGATCCCAGTGCTGGCTGAGCTCCGGCCGCTGCAGGAACACCCCGTCCGCAACGAGAACCGCATCGGCAGCGGCAGTCTCGGCGATCGGCTCGAGCGCTGACTGCGCATTGACGGATCGCGTCCCCGCGACGTACCGGCGGTCGCCGTCGGGTCCCAGCGGGAGCAGGAGCTGCGAGCGGATCGCCTCGACGTCCCACGAATCGAAGTAGTAGCTCTCGGGTGACTCGATCGGGTACGCCGTCCGTAGCGCGGGATCCTTCTTGAAGTAGTCGAGACCGACCCGGATCACCTCCCGGTTGGTTCGGCTGCGCAGTACGTCGGCCAGTTCGTCGGCCAGGGTGGTCTTGCCGGCCGCGGACGGACCGTCGATCGCGACCCGCACCGGATGCGGACGCTCGACGGCGAGCACCAAGGCGGCGAGTTCGGAGAGAAGGTCGATGGATGGCACACCACAAGTGTGGCGCCCACCCATTCGGAGAGGGCTGGTCACCCTGATCGGCGGAACCTAGACTGACCTGCTCGGCTGGGGGCGTCGGAACCTGAGCCATGGGCTCGGAAAGGTTGCGGCAGAGATGGCCAGGATCCCTGTTGCGACGTCCACGGCTCCGCCCGATCCCGGGCAGATCGGCACTGTCGAGGAGCTCGTCGAAGCACTGCGGGCCTTGAAGATCTGGGCCGGCGCGCCGTCGTACGAGCTGATCACCCAGCGGATCAACCAGGCGTGGCGGGCTGCGGGGCGGCCGGCGGCCGAGCTCGCGCGGCGGACGACGGTCGCCGACACTTTCCGGTCCGGCCGTCGGCGACTGAACACCGAGCTGACACTGGCAGTGGTCGGGGCGCTGCACGACGATCCGGCGTACGTCGCGCACTGGCGTCAGGTGTTCCGGGTCATCTCCGGCGAGGCTCAGGCGGCCGCTCAGGTCCAGGTGTTCGGTGAGTTGCCCCAGCAACTGCCGGAGTTCACCGGACGCGCGACCGAGTGGGAGCGGCTGCGGGTCGCGGTCGAGTCCGGGCGGCGGACCAGCGCGGCCGTGGTCATCACGGCGATCGAGGGGATGGCCGGGGTCGGCAAGACCCAGTTCGCCATCCATGCCGGCCACCTGCTGCAGCGAACTGAGCCGTTCGACCGAGTGCTGTTCGTCAATCTGCGTGGATTCCATCCCGATCCGGCTCAGCCGCCGGCGGATCCGGCCGCCGTCCTGGAAGGGTTCCTCCGGCTGCTCGGCACCGCCGGGCGGCGGATTCCGCACACCCTCGCGGCCCGCGCGACGGCGTACCGGGAACTGCTCCGGGAGACGAAAACCTTGATCCTGCTGGACAACGCGGCCGACGAGCAGCAGATCGAAGCGTTGCTGCCGCAGGCTCCCGGATGCCTCGCGATCGTCACCAGCCGCCGCCGGCTGACCGGCCTGCACGGCTCGACCCACTTGGCCATGGACGTGTTCCGGCCGGAGGAAGCCCGCACCTTCCTCGTCCAGACCTTGGGCGACATCCCCACCGGATCCGATCCGCGCGCGGCCGACCGGATCGCCGCCCGCTGCGGTCACCTTCCGCTCGCCCTCGGCCTGGTGGCCGGGTCGATCCGCGCGACCGCCGGCTGGACCTTGACCGACCATGCCGAGCGCCTCGACGAACGCTGTCGCACCGACCGCCTCGACAGTGGTGTCGAACTCGCCCTTGATGTCTCCTACCGGCAACTGCCTGCTGACCGGCAACGGCTCCTGCGACTCCTCGCACAGCATCCAGGTGAGGACTTCGATGCGTGTGCGGCCGCCGCGATGTGCGACACCAGCCTCAAGACAGCCGAGACCGCTGTCCGTCAACTGCACGGCGACCACATGCTCGAGCTGACGGCGCCCGGCCGCTACACCTTCCACGACCTGGTCCGCGCGTACGCCGGAATCCGCGCCACCGACGAAGAACGTCCTACCGATCGCCGTGCCGCGCTGGGCCGGCTGCTGGATCACTACCTGGCCGTCGCCGCGGCCGCGATGAACACCCTGCATCCCGCCGAAGCAGAGAACCGGCCGCGCGTTCCCCCGCCCGCTGGTCCGAGCCCTCGCGTGAACGACCCGGCCGCCGCTCGCAACTGGCTGGACACCGAGCGGCTGAACCTGGTGGCCGCGGCCACCAAGGCGGCCGATCACGGCTGGCCGGGTCACACCATCCGGCTGGCCGCAACCTTGTCCCGCTACCTTGCCGGGGGCTACGCCACGGACGCGCTGCCGATCCACACTCGGGCCTACGACGCCGCCGTACAGAGTGGAGAGCTGGATCACCAGGCGCTGGCCCTGACCAGCCTGGGCGCGACTCATTCACAGCTGGGCAGGTACAAGTCGGCGGCTGAGCATCTTCAGCACGCGCTGCGGTTGTACGAGCAGGCCGGGAACGACGCCGGGCAGGCACATGCCTTGCACAACCTCGGTATCGCCAACGTCCGGTTGGGTCGGTACGAGGCAGCCACCGGCCACCACGAGCTGGCACTGGCCCTCTACCGGCAGACCGGCGACGGCAGCGGAGAGGCCAACACCTTGACGAACCTCGGACTGGTCGAGAAGCGCCTGGGCCGCAACGAGCAGGCCGCCGGGCATTTCCGTCAGGCTCTGGTGCTGGCGCGCGCAACAGGGCACCGGACCAGCGAGGCTCATGCCTTGAGCAGTCTGGGCGGAGTGGAAGGCCGGCTCGGCCGGTATCAGCCGGCCCGGGAACACCTGCACCAGGCCCTGGCCCTGTACCGGCAGCTCGGTCACCGCAACGGCGAGGCAACGACCCTGGACAACCTCGGCGAGATCTCGCACCACGTCGGCGACATCAACGAAGCTGTCAGGCTCTTCCGCGAAGCCCTGACGATCTGCTGCGAGACGGGCGAACGAGCCGGCGAGGCGTCGGTTCTGAACGGCCTCGGTGCCACTGAGCTGGCCGCCGGCCGGACGACCTCGGCCATCGACCAGCACAGCGCAGCCAACTTGATCGCCGTCGACATCGGAGATCCCTGCCAGCAGGCCCGCGCGCAGGCAGGACTTGGTGCGGCCCATCGTGCCCTCGGCCGCTCGGCCCGGGCACTCCGCCACTATCAGCGTGCCATCGCGCTCTACACCCAGCTCGGCCAGCCGGAGGCCGAGCTGCTGCGCACCGAACTCAGCAACCCGGCGGTCACCGGCGTCCGCGGGCAGACCACCCGGGTCGAGTGATCTGCCCGCTGCGACAACCCGTCAGCCGACCGGGGTGAGCTCGCGCTCGGGCTCCGGGGCCGGTGGGGTGGCGTGCTTGGCGCGGGGGCGTAGCCAGCGCGGGGCCCACCAGTTGGCGTCGCCGAGCAGGATCATGATGCTCGGGAGGACGACGGCGCGGATGATCGTGGCGTCGATCAGGATCGCCACCGCGAGGCCGACACCGAGTTGCTTCATGTCCAGCGTGCTGAGCGTTGCGAAGACCGCGAAGACTCCGATCATCACAGCGGCCGCGCTGGTGACGACGCCGGCCGAGCCGGTGATGCCTTCGGCAACGGCCTGCTTGGTGGGCACGCCGCGCAGGACGGCTTCGCGGATCCGGCTGACCACGAACACGTGGTAGTCCATCGACAGCCCGAACAGCACCACGAAGAGGAACAGTGGCAGCCAGGACACGACTGCGCCGTTCGACCGGAAGTCGAGAATCCCTTCGGCCCAGGTGTTCTGGAAGACCGCCGTGACCACCCCGTACGCCGCGCCTGCGCTCAGCAGGTTGAGCAGGATCGCGGTCACCGCGACCACGACCGACCGGAACGTCACCATCATCACGATCATCGTCAGCAGCAGCACGAACCCGATCACCAGTGGCAGCTTCGCCTTGGTGTGCGCGGCATAGTCGACGTCCGCGGCCACGAAGCCACCGACCGCGTACTCCGCGCCCGGCACCTTGCCGACGGTCTGCGGCATCAGCTCCTTGCGCAGCTTGGTCAGCGAGTCACGCGCCTGCTGACTGCCACCCTCGAACGGCGTGGCGACCTCAAGCACCGTCACCGTGCCGTCCTTGGAAACCCGCGGCTCCTCCAGACCGTCCTGCGCGAACAGCTTGTCAGTCTTCGTGCGCTGCACGAGATCAGCGACCGCCGCCTGTACGGCGGATGACTGGGCGACCGGCGCCTTGATGGCAACCTCGTGGCTGGTCCCGGTGCTCGGGAAGGCCGCGGTGAGCCGGTCGTACGCCTGCATCACCGGCGTGGTCCGGGGCAGATCCTCCGTGCCGGGGAACTTCAGTGTCATCCCCAACGCGGGTGCGGCGGCGGCGAGCAGTGCGATCACCGCGACGAGCAGGGTGGCCATCGGGTACTTCAGGGCCGGCTTGAGCACCATCGGCCAGAAGCGCGGCTTCGCCTTGCTCGCGGTCAGCCGCCAGACGAGCGGGATCCGCGGCTTGTCCACCCACCGGCCGAGCTTCGCCAGTACGGCGGGCAGCACGGTCAGCGAGCCGATGACGGCCATCGCCACCACCAGGATCGAGCCGACTGCGAACGACGAGAACACCGAGTCCCGCGCCAGGAACAACCCGGCCATCGAGATGATCACCGCCGTACCGGAGACGACGACCGCGTGCCCGGAGGTGGCCGCGGCGATCTCGACCGCGTCGACGTGGCCGCGGCCCTTCGCGCGCTCCTCGCGTTCGCGGCGGAGGTAGAACAGCGAGTAGTCGACACCGACCGCCATCCCGATCAGCAGGATGACGCTGTTGGCCGCGTCGACCGCGGGCACCAGCTGTGATGCGGCCGCGGAGAGCCCGATCGCTGCGGCCACCGCCGACAGCGCGAGCAACAGTGGCACCGAGGCGGCGATCAGCGCGCCGAACGCGATCAGGAGGATCGCCAGTGTCACCGGCAGGCTGAAGAGCTCAGCGCGTTTGAAGTCCTCACCGAGGGTCTTCTCCAGCGCCTGCCCGATGGACAGCCCACCGACCTCCTCGATCCGGAGCTGTGGGTACTGCTGCTGGATCTGTGCCGTGGTGTCGAGCAGCGGCTGGACCCGTGAGTCCTCGTCACCGTCCTTCAGCGTCACCCGGACGATCAGTGCGTCCTTGTTCGGCGAGGGCATCGGCTGCGAGACGTCCGCGACCCCACCGAGGGCGCGCATCCGCTGGATCACGACGCCGGCCGCCTTGGCGGCCTCCGCCTGGTCGAGTGTCCCGGAGTGCGCGGTGATCAGCACGCTCTCCACGTCCGGGTCGGCGAAGTTGCCGTCCTTGACGATCTGCTGCGACCGCGTCGTCTCACCGATGTCGCCGTCCCCGTCGGCCTTGTTCGTGCCGGTCACCTGACCGACCGCGAAACAGGCGATCACCACGGCCACCCACATCGCGATCGCCCGCCACGGATGGGTGGCACTCCAGCGCGCCACCCGCACCGTGATCTGTCCCCTGGCCATACCGTCCCTCGCCCTCTGCGCCCCCTCAGGCGCCCCACCCAGCGCACCTGGCACGGCGCTGGCTACGGGTAGAAGCCTGGTCGGTGCGGACCCCCCGGCGATATGCAGGTAACCACCGAACCGCCCCTGAGGGCAGCCCCACCCCGACCCCTGGGGGTAACCCCCTAAGGGACGCCGAAACTACACAGAGTGATCAGATGATCACTGTCCGAGGGGTGACTCAGAAGTCCTCGAGGTCCAGCGAAGAGGCCGCGGAGACCCCTTCGAGGTACCCCTCGGCGCGCTCGGCCTTGGGGTAGCGGTGGACCAGCGCCCAGAAGGCCGCGTTGTGCGCCGGCTCGATCAGATGGGCCAGCTCGTGGACCAGGACGTAGTCGAGGACCCAGGCCGGCATCGACTGCAGACGGGTCGACAACCGGATCGACCGGTCCGCCGGAGTACAGGATCCCCACCGTCTGTTTTGGTTCGAAACCCACCTCACGGACGCAGGTTCGGGCACTTCGGGGAGGTGGCGACACGCGAGTTCGTGTGCTCTGGCCAACAATTTTTCGTCCGACACGCGGGAGCGGCTGCGCTGCTTGTCGAGCCGCGCGAGCATGGTCTCCACCCAGCGCGCCTCCTCGGCGGCCGAGAGCCGGTCCGGCATCAGCACGATCACCCGCTCGCCGTCGCGATAGGCGCTGACGGTCCGCTTGCGCCGCTTGCTGCGGCGGATGTCCACGTACGGCGGGATCGGGCGCGGCGGGGATTCGGCCATGAGTCAAAAACTACCCGCAGAATCCGGCAACTTTCTTCGGTCCACATCCTGTGCATCGACGTTTTCGCAGGTCAGACGCCAGTTCTGGGGCCTCGCGATTCCGGTTGTTCACACCTTGTTCCCCCACCTGTCCACAGTGCTGGTCGGCGCGCCCCACAGCTTGCTCACAGCGTTATCCACAGGGGTGGACAACACGGGCTTGTGGTTGTGGCGGGTACCTCCTAGCGTCGTCCTCAACAGGCTCCCGGACCTCCTCCGGAGCCGCCCGGAGGGGAAGCCGAGCGGTTACGGAGGAGGACTCCCGGGGGCCTGTTCCGTTCTCCCGGTTTTCTTGGAAAGGGTTTTCCCAGGCGGCCCCGAGCGGCACTCCGGCGGCGGAGTGGGCTTGAGCAGGCGTCAGAAGGCCGTAGGGTGAATCCCGATTGGGCCGAACGGCCTACGGCAGGAAGGTCTGCCGTTAGCATCCACGACCGGCTCGGTGACAACCCCGGGCTGATTTCAGAACCAAGGAGAGGGCCCTCATGGCAGAGACCTGGAGCGGCGAGTTCTACTGCGTCAAGTGCAAGGCCAAGCGCACCGCCGACGGCGAGGTCAAGGTCAACGACAAGGGCACGCGCATGGCCAAGGCCAAGTGCCCCGAGTGCGGTACGAACCTGAACCGGATCCTCGGCAAGGCCTGACGTACCACGCTGCGGGGCGGTGACTGGCCGAACACGGTCCGTCACCGCCCCGACGCCGTTCGTAGCCGGCACGATCGGCTAGGGACGGCCCCGGCGACCGGGCGGCTTGGGCGACCCGACAGAATGGGAACGTGTCGGACCTCCCCCGCAAAGCGCTGAGCCGGACCGCGAAACTCGCCAGCCTGCCGCTGGGCGCCGCGGGCCGGGCCACGGTCGGGCTGGGCAAGCGGATCGGCGGTGCGCCGGCCGAGGCCGTGCTCGCCGAGTTCCAGCGCCGGACCGCCGAGCAACTGTTCTCCGTCCTGGGTGAGCTCAAGGGCGGCGCGATGAAGTTCGGGCAGATGCTGAGCCTGATGGAAGCGGCCATGCCCGAGGAGCTCGCGGCGCCGTACCGGGCCACGCTGACCAAGCTGCAGGACTCCGCACCACCGATGCCGATCTCGACCGTGGACACGATCCTGTCCCGGGAGCTCGGCAAGCGCTGGCGGGACCGGTTCACCGAGTTCAGCGACAAGCCCGCTGCCGCGGCGTCAATCGGCCAGGTGCACCGCGGCACGCTGAAGGACGGCCGTGAGGTCGCGGTCAAGCTGCAGTATCCGGGTGCCGCCGAGGCGCTGCGTGCCGACCTGAAGCAGCTCGGCCGGTTCGCCCGCTCGTTCGGGGCTCTGGTCCCCGGCATGGACATGAAGCCGCTCGTCGCGGAGCTGCAGGAGCGGATCGGGGAAGAGCTCGACTACGACCGCGAGGCCCAGGCACAGCAGCAGTACGCCGATGCCTTCAAGGATCACGACGAGTTCGTCGTACCGCGGGTCATCAAGCACTCCCCGACGGTGATCGTGTCGGAGTGGATCGAGGGCAAGCCCCTCTCGTCGTTCATCACCAACGGCACCAAGAAGCAGCGCGACGAGATCGGCCTGAAGTACGCGCGGTTCCTCTTCAGCGGACCCAAGTACGCCGGCCTGCTGCACTCGGACCCACATCCCGGCAACTACCGGGTGATGCCGGACGGACGGCTCGGTGTGGTCGACTTCGGGCTGTGCGCACGGCTTCCCGAAGGCCTGCCCCCGGCGATCGGGCGGCTGCTGCGACTCTCGCTCACCGGCGACGGCCCGGCGATCCACGACGGGCTGGTGGCCGAGGGGTTCATCAAGCCGCGGATGGAGATCGACCCCGAGCAGCTGATGGACTACCTGGCGCCGTTCGCGGAGCCGGCCCGGGACACGACCTTCCAGTTCAACCGGGCCTGGATGCGCGCGCAGGCGAACCGGACCAGCGACTTCCGCTCCCCCAACGCCACGCTGGCCTTCAAGCTCAACCTGCCACCGTCGTACCTGCTGATCCATCGGGTCTGGATCGGCGGCATGGCCGTGCTGTCCCAGCTGGAGGCGGAAGCGCCGTTCCGGTCGGTGCTCGAGGAGCTGCTGCCCGGCTTCGCCGAGTCAGAAGCTCACCAGTAGACGGAGTCGAGCTTGCCCTCGATCCCGCGGACGTTCTCGCGGGCGCACACGTCGCAGTAGTGAAGTTTGCGGCCGTTCTCGACCGAGGTCGCCCAGGTCAGCGGCACGTCCTCGGACTCGGCCTGCCGGCCACATAACGCGCAGATCGCACTTGCCATGGCAGTAGTGTGCACCCCGTGCGCTGGCGGATCCACGAGGAACTAGAAGTCTGGGGCAATCCTTGGCTGAGCGTCCGGCGGCTGGACGTGGAGCAGCCCGACGGCCGCCGCGTCGACTACCACGCCGTCCGGCTCGCGGACGTCGCCGCCGCCGTCGTCACGGATGCTGAGGGCCGGGTGCTGATGATGTGGCGGCACCGCTTCCTCACCGACACGTGGGCCTGGGAACTGCCGATGGGCATCGTCGAGGCCGGCGAGACACCGATCGACGCGGCGGCCCGCGAGGTCGAGGAGGAGACCGGCTGGCGGCCCGGGCCGCTGACCCACCTGATCCGTTCCCAGCCGGGCGCCGGGATCATGGATGCGATCCATCACGTCTTCCACGCGACCACGGCCACCCGGATCGGCGAGCCGATCGAGCGCAACGAGTCCGACCGGATCGAGTGGATCCGGCTGACCGACGTACCGGCGATGATCGCGAACGGCGAGATCGTCAGCGGCATCACCCTGGTCGGCCTCCAGCAGGCCCTCCTGCAGCGACGGTAGACGTGCCGAAGGGCGGCACCCCCCTGAGGTGTCGCCCTTCGATCGTTCAGCTGGTCAGGCTGTCGTGCTGCCTGCCGAGCCGGTCCTCCTGGCGGACCGGCCGGGCGGGCTTCAGTTGTGTGTTTCAGACGAGGCGAGCGAGTGCGAGGCGCGCGCGTGCGCTGGCCCTCTCCGCTCGCCTGCTGGCCCGCTCGGCCTGCTTCTGCGCCCGCTCAATTCGGTGAGCCAGGCGGAAGCGCCGGTTCTGCTCCGCGTCGTTCAGCGTCGACCGTTGATGAGCACGGGCGAGATCTTCGTGAAGTAAATGCATTTCAAGGCTCCTGTGGGAAATCTGGTGCTTCATGGTCTGGTGTCTCGATTCGGATCTGGGTCGTCAGGCGGCGGTGGTGGTGTCGCTCTTGCGGGGGCGTCCACGGGGACGCTTGCGGGCAACGACCACGCCCTGGACGAACAACTGTCCGCCCCACACACCCCACGGCTCCGAGCGCTCGAGCGCTCCGGCCAGGCACTCGGCCTGGAGGGGGCAGGTGGAACACAGAGACTTTGCGTACTCGACGTCCGCCGGCGATTCGGCGAAGAAGAGTTCCGGTGCGTAGGACCGACAGGGCAGGTCCTGCGACGATGCGACCTCGTTGAAGATGTCGAGGAAGCTCACGCTCATTCCGGTCACCTCCCAGTGACTTTCGGTGCTGCTGGTCTTTTGTCGTCGGAGACGGTCCGCGGTTGCTGACCGCCAAACTTGGTTCTTCAATGACGCTCCTGGACAAACAAAAGGGCCGCGGGACCCTTTGTGGGTTCCGCGGCCTGGAGGTGCCGGGTCTGACTCGTCTGTCAGACCGGTGGACTCCATGCTCGAGAACCCGATTCGCCGTACTTCACATCGCCGACAGCTCCGCCCTTGATCTGGACAGGGCTGACAGCCATGAGCACAACGGACGTGCCGTGCAGGCGCGGCGAGGCACCCGGGATCAGGGCGCACGGCAGCGCGGCAGCGTTGCTGAACGGCTTCTTGGTGATGTTCGACATTTCCCAGGCACCTCCTCTCGTTGTGGCGAAGCAAGCGGTGGCTCGATCGCTGTGTTGGTTTGAAGTTTTCGGTCAGACTTCGACCGCAGAAAGAACAGTACGCGCATCCCCTCGGAGCCCGCAAACTATTTATTGGCATGTTCGGGAAGTTGGCCGGAAGTTGCCGCCACGGTGACCGGATCCGGCTGCCGCGACAGGTTCCCACCACGCTCCGGGGCGCCGGACGCACGCTCCGAGATCGTTGCCTCTGTCACCTATATGCCTTGTCTGCCAGCAGCAGAACAGGACGCACAACCTCAACCATGCGCCCCGGCGGACCAGCGTGGCAACACAATTAGGCCACCTTGCACGAACAGGCAATCAAGCACCGAGCACCCCGGCCAGCCAGCGACTGCGGGCCGCGCGGGCCGCGACGGACAGCGCCGCGTCCGGGAACACCGCGTCGAAACCGTGGAAGCCACCGGCCCACACGTGCAGCTCCGCCTGGCCGCCGGCTGCCCAGATCCGGCTCGCATACTCGACGTCCTCGTCGCGGAAGACCTCGGCGCTGCCGGCATCGACGTACGTCGTCGGTAGACCAGTCAGGTCTGTCGCCAGCGCCGGGGAGACGTAGGCCGGGACGCGATCGACCGGCAGATCTCCGAGTACGGCGTTCCACGCGAACCGATTGGTCTCATGCGTCCAGATCCCGGGCTGACCGGCGTACTGGAGGCTGGAGGTGGAGTTGTTGCGGTGGTCGAGCATCGGGCAGATGAGGAGTTGCGCCGCGATCGCGGGCCCGCCGAGGTCGCGGGCCATCAGCGCCACACCCGCCGCGAGTCCGCCACCGGCGGAGATCCCGGCGACGACCAGCCGGCTCGGGTCGATGCCGAGCTCCTCGGCGTGCTTCTCGACCCAGAGCAGTCCCTGGTAGGCGTCGTCGACCGGAGTCATGCCAGTCACTTCGGGGGCCAGGCGGTAGTCGGCGGTGACCACGACGACGCCGAGCCTCTCGATCCATTCCAGCGGGATGTCGAGCTGGGAGAACCGGTCGCCGAGGATCATCCCGCCGCCGTGCAGCCAGTAGATGCACGCTGCACCGGGAGCCGGCTCGGCCGGGCCGAGGACTGTCATCGGAAGGTCGGAACCGTCGGAGGCGGTGGCGGTCACCTCGCGCCGCGAGATGGCGCGACCGGCCAGCAGCGGCTCGACCGGTACGGCGGACGCCTGCCGCATGATCGGCAGCATCTCCGCGGTGACCTCGGTGACGAGCGGGAAGTCGCTGAGGAGTTCCTGCAGTTCGGGATCAAGCATCGAAGTCGGCTTTGCCGCCGCGCGGGACGAAATCGGTGTACGGCGTCGCGTCCGCGGCCAGCTCCTGTGTCCGGGCGACGATCGCCTGGGCCGCGGGTCCGGCGAAGACGCGATGGTGGTCCTCCTCGGAGGTCCAGCCCTCGGCGACGTGGATCAGGTCGGGGTTGGCGGCCGACTGGGAGATCAGGAAGGTCACGCAGTACTCGGTCGAGGCGGGGTTGCCCTCGTCGAGGGCGGTCAGCAGCACCTTGACGAGCTGGTCGCCCATCCCGGGCCTGGCGGTGACGGTGGAGGTAAAACCGTAGGTTGCGTTCATGAGTCCTATTCGATCGTCGATTTCGGCGACCAGGTAGGGAGAAACTTCCGATTCCTTGCACGATCCTCCAACGTGCGGTGAAATCGGGCTATGGATGAGCTTCGGTCGCTGCTCCGTCGGCATGTCCGGCCGGACGAGACGACCGCGATCGACGGTCTGCACATCGCGAAGATCGAGCGGTCGGGGCCGCCGTCTCCGTCGATGTCGGGGGTGGTGATGGCGGTGCTGGTCGAGGGGGCCAAGCGGCTGACCGTCGGTGAGCGGGTGCATCTTTATCGGCCGGGCGACTACCTGGTCGCCTCCGTGGATCTGCCGGTCAGCGGGCATTTCGTCGACGCGACCATCCAGGAACCGGCGCTCGGGATGGCGCTCGTGCTCGATCCGGCTCTGATCGCGGATCTGCTGCTGCATGCCGGCCCCGGTGATCTCCCCCGCCCACCGGCCGTGCCGGTGCCGGGCATCGCGGTCGGCAAGCTCACCGACGAGCTGCTGGACAGCCTGGTCCGGATCGTCCGGCTGCTCGAGCGGCCGCGGGACCAGGCCGTGCTGGCACCGATGCTCAAGCGGGAGATCCACTGGCACCTGATCACCGGCGAGCAGGGCGCGGCCGTCCGGCAGTTGGGGCTGGCCGACAGCAGCATGAACCACATCACCAAGGCCGCGCGGTGGATCCGAGACAACTACGCCGAGCAGTTCCGGGTCGAGGACCTGGCCAAGCTCAGCGGGATGAGCCCGTCCGGGTTCTACCGGCACTTCCAGACCGTCACGGCGCTGAGCCCGATCCAGTTCCAGAAGCAGGTGCGTCTGCAGGAGGCGCGGCTGCTGCTCGCCTCACAGCCGCGGGACATCGCGACCGTCGCGCACCGGGTCGGCTACGACAGTGCGTCCCAGTTCAGCCGCGAGTACCGGCGCCAGTACGGCGTACCGCCCAGCCAGGACCTCTTTGAAAAGAAGCACAGTCTGGCCTAGCGGGTGCAGATGACCAGGATCTGCTCACCGTACTTGGTCAGTTTGGTGTGGCCGATCCCCGGGATCCGGCGCAGCTCCAGCTCGTCGGCCGGCCGGGTCTCGGCGATCGCGGTCAGCGTCGCGTCGGTCAGGATGACGAACGCCGGCATCTTCTCGGACTCGGCCTGCTCGGTCCGCCAGGCGAGCAGCGCGTCGTACAGCTTCTGGTCGATGTTCGACGGGCAGTCCTCGCAGCGGCCGAGCTTGCGGGCACCCGGGTCGAGCAGACCGCGGCCGCAGACCCGGCACTTCGGGATCGGGCGGCCGGACCGCGCCACCCGCTCGGCCCGGTCGGTCGTCGGCTCCCACACCGGCTGCCGGGTCGTCCGGACACCGATCGGATCCAGGAACCGGGTCGGGCCGCGGGTCCCCCGGCCGCCAGGCGACCGTGAGGTCGACCAGCTGACGAACAGCTGCTGCTTGGCCCGCGTCACCCCTACGTAGAACAGGCGGCGCTCCTCCTCCACCTGCCCGGGCGTCTGGGCGTAGCTGATCGGCAGGATGCCCTCGTGGGCGCCGACGATGAAGACGCACTCCCACTCCAGCCCCTTGGCGGCGTGCAGCGTCGCCAGCGTGACGCCCTCGGCGACCGGCGCATGCTGGATCGACGCCCGCCGGTCCAGCTCGACCATCAGGTCGGTCAGCCCGGCCTCCGGATTCGCCGCCGCGAAGTCGGAGGTCATCGTGACCAGAGCACTCAACGACTCCCAGCGATCCCGGACCGCACCGACACCGCTCGGAGCCTCGGCAGTCCACCCGGCTCCACCCAGTACGCCGGTCACCGTCTCGACGAGGTCGTCGGACAGGTCACCGGCCTTGGCCTGGCCGCGCAGCAGCACCGCGGCCTTGCGGATCTCGGGGCGCTCGAAGAACCGCTCGGCGCCCTTCAGCACAGTCGGGATCTTCCGCTCGGCCAGCGCCTGCTCGAAGTTCTCCGACTGGGCGTTGGTCCGGAACAGTACGGCGATGTCCCGCAGCTGCACGCCCTCGTCCTTCAGCCGCACCACCGCCCGCGCGACCGCATCCGCCTCGGCGACCTCGTCGGAGTACTCGCGATAGACCGGCGCCGGGCCTGGCTCCCGCTGCGACCGCAGCGTGACCCGCCCGGGCAGCCCGGCCGGACCGGCCGCGTCGAGGATCTTGTTCGCCACGTCGACGATCTGTGGCGTGGACCGGTAGTCCCGGACCAGCTTGATCACTGTCGCGTTCGGATGCCGGGAGGCGAAGCGGACCAGATTCTCCGGCTCGGCACCGGCCCAGGAGTAGATGGTCTGGGCCGGGTCGCCGACCACACAGACGTCCTCGCGGCCGCCGAGCCACAGGTCGAGCAGGCTCTGCTGCAGCGGGCTGACGTCCTGGTACTCGTCGACGACGAAGGTCCGGTACTGCCGGCGGATCTCGGCCGCGACCCGCTCGTCCTCGGCGAGCAGCGCGACCGCGCAGAGCAGGACGTCCTCCAGGTCGATCCGCCCGCGCTCGAGCTTCACGTCCTCGTACGACGCGAAGATCTTCCCGATCGTGGCCGGGTCGAAGGCGGCCAGTGCCCGGCCGGACTTCGGGGCCAGCCGCGCGTAGTCGTCGGGCCGCACGTTGCTGACCTTGGCCCACTCGACCTCACCGGCCAGGTCGCGCAGGGCCGGGGTGTCGACCCGGACCCGGCAGCGGGAGGCGGCCTCGGTGAGCAGCGGGAACTTCCGGTCCGCGATCGGGGGCAGCTCACCGCCGTACACCTTGGGCCAGAACCAGCGCGCCTGCCGCAGCGCCGCGGAGTGGAACGTGCGCGCCTGCACCCCCTCGACCCCGAGCTGCGCGAGCCGGCCACGCATCTCCCCGGCGGCTCGCTGGGTGAACGTCACCGCGAGCACCCGGACCGGGTCGAACGTCCCGGTGCGCACCCCGTACGCGATGCGGTGGGTGATCGCGCGCGTCTTCCCGGTCCCGGCCCCCGCCATCACCACGACCGACCCGTGCAGCGCGGTCGCAACCGCACGCTGCTCCGGATCGAGCGCCGCCAGCAGATCATCGGGCGCGCTTGATCGTGTGAAGTCACTCACGGACTGGGTCATACGGGAACAGCACCGCCTACGGCGTGGTTGGGCTACGTCGAGAGCAACCCTAGACGGGTCGCCGGACAGATTCCGCGCCCACTGCTGAAGGAGACCGAAGATGGCGGCCGTGACGATGTACTCGACGCCCTGGTGTGGCTACTGCCACCGCCTGAAGGGCCAGCTCAAGCGGGCTGGGATCGAGTTCACCGAGGTCGACATCGAGCAGGTCCCGGAGGCCGCGAAGCTGATCGAGAAGATCAACCGCGGCAACCAGACGGTCCCGACCGTGGTCTTCGCCGACGGCAGCGCGCTGACGAACCCGTCGGTCGCCCAGGTCGCGGAGAAGCTCATCGCCTGATCCGCCCTAGCCCGCAATCGCGGCGTCTGCCCCTTGGGGTAGGCGCCGCGACGCATTTTCGGCCCCTGCGGGCCGGAAGGTGGCCGAGCCATGGACTTACGGTCATGGCCGTTTTACCTTCGAAGGAACTACGCCGCAGGGAGATCCGCCATGATTCCGCGTCGTCTCTTCCGACCTGTCCTGTTCTTAGCGGTCCTGGCCGTAATCAGCTGTTTGTTCACACCGGCCGGCACAGCCGCTCCACCCGCCGGGCGACCGGACCCGTTCCCGTCCGAGGTCGGGCCGGAACGCCCCGATACCGGCCGGCGCACAATCGCCCCGGATCCGATCACCAACCTCGGTGCCCCGATCAGCTCGCTCACCGTGATGGAGGGGACCGTCGGCCGCACGCCGGACGGCCGTGACGTCGTGTACGCCGTACCGGCCGGTGAGAACGCCAATCTGAACGTTGTCGACGTCCACAGCCGTCAGCTCCTGCACACCGTGCCACTGCCCGGTGCAGCCGGCGCGTGGGGGATCGTCATCGCCAGCGACGGCAGGCTGTACGTCGGTACCTATCCGAACGCCCGCCTCTACCGCTTCGACCCCGTGACGGCCGTGGTCACCGACCTGGGCCGCCCGATCACCGGTGAGTCGTTCATCTACGGCCTCACCGCCGACGGGAACGGCAACGTCTACGGCGGCACGTACCCGAACGCGCACGCCTTCAAGTACGACGCCGCCACCGCACAGGTCACCGACTACGGCTCACTCGACCCGGTGCAGCAGTACGCGCGGTCGACTGTCTACGACCCCGACCACAACGCACTGTTCGTCGGCATCGCCACACCGGTCGCCAAGCTGCTCCGCATCGACCTGGCCACCGGAGCGATCCAGAACGTGACTCCGGCGAGCCTGGTCGGTGGAGAGATCGTCGACCTCGACTATGCGAGCGGACGGGTGTTCGCGAACGTCAGCGGCAAGCTGACGGTCGTCGACGCGGTCACCTTCGAGCAGGTCAAGTTCACCGACGCCGCGACCGGCGGCCTGGTCCTGACCTATCCACTCGCAGCTCGTGGCGTCTCCGGCGGCGGTCCGGGTGGCGTGTACTTCACCACCGCGACCACGCTCAACCTGATGCGCTACGACCTCGACACGAACACCGTCGGTACGGTGACGAACCCGCCGCTCCGGATGACCCGTGGAGCGGCCATCGGCTACGGCTGGGTGACCGAGAACGGCCAGCAGATCCTCTACGGCCTCACAGGCAACTACTCCGGTGGAACGTTCCGCTACGACCCCGTGGCCCGCACACTCGCGCAGTGGAGCTCACCGTTCCAGTACGTACCCGTGGCGCTCCAGCACGCGATCGCCGACCCAGCCACGGGCCGGGTGTACGTCAACGCCTACCTGAACGGCTCCACGTCGTACTACGACCCCGCTACCGGCAAGGCCACCGTCACTGCACGCCAGGGGCAGGTCGAGGGCTGGTCCTGGGGCACCGGCAGCAAGATGTGGGTCGGCATCTACCCGTACGGCCGGCTGCAGCAGTGGGACACCGCACTACCGGAGAGCCCGACCAATCCGAAGGTGCTGTTCAGCCTGGTCGACAGTGACCACCAGAACCGCCCGTTCGCCGTCGTACCGTCCGGCAACAGCGTGTACGTCGGCACCACGCCCGGGTACGGCGAATACGGCGGCGCGATCACGGTGTACGACGTACCCAGCAACACGCACAAGGTCTACCGGCATCTGGTGCCCGACCAGTCGATCGCCAGCCTCCTCCCGGTCGGCACCGACGTGTGGGCCGGATCCGCCATCGAAGGTGGCCAGGGCACCGAGCCACGGGCCACTGAGGCTCACCTGATCAAGGTGGACCCAGCAACCGGAGCGGTGACGGCAGACGTCGTACCGGTACCGGGCGCGGCCAGCATCAACGAGCTGACCATCGGACCGGACGGCAACATCTGGGGTCTGGCAGACGGCAACGTGTTCGTGGCCAACAAGACCACGGGCGCGATCCTGCGCACGTACACGGTCTTCTCCGGACGCCTCACCGGTCACGACGGTGCACTGTCCTGGCGCGACGGCTACCTGTACGGCGTCTCCGGCGGGCGGTTGTTCGTGCTGGACGGCCTCAGCGGGACGTCGACCATCCTCCGCGACCACGGTCTCAACCGGCTCACGGAAGGACCGGACGGCACGTACTACTCGTTGCTGCGCCTGGACGGCTGGACCATTCCGACCAACCTGGCGTCGTACAAGCCACCGGTCGACCCGTGTCCCAAGTCGGACGTCCGGACCAACGTCTGGACCGGCAACATCAACAGCCACGTGCTGAACCGCTTCCTGGAGTACGGCTGCACGCTCACCGACGTGCTGCCGGACGCCGAGGCAGAGTGGCCCAGCCACGGGGCCTACGTGGTCGCAGTGGACCGGAAGCTCCGGACACTCGAGAGGGCCGGCCAGGTGGAGTACTGGGAAGGAATCCTGATCCGCTTCGCCGCAGCGATCTCCAACGTGGGGCGGTGAGAGGGGCAGGGCTCACCAGCTTCCGGTGAGCTCCTCGCCGTACCAACCCTCGATCAGGCGGCGGCTGATCGAGATGTTGCCCGGGAGGGCCATCGTGCCGGCTTCGACCAGCGCACGGAGGTCCTCCCGGGTGAACCACCTGGCGTCGGAGATCTCGTCGCCGTCCACCTCGATGTCGGTACCGGTCGCCTTCGCGTAGAACCCGAGCATCAGGCTCGACGGCAGCGGCCACGGCTGGCTCCCGGCGTACTCGACCTCGGGCCCGACGATGACCCCGGACTCCTCCAGCACCTCACGCCGTACGGCGGCCTCCAGCGACTCCCCCGGCTCGACGAAACCGGCCAGTGTCGAGTACCGGCCCTCGGGCCAGGCCGCGTTACGGCCCAGCAGGGCCCGGTCCTGGTCGTCGGTGACCAGCACGATGATGGCCGGATCGCTCCGCGGGAAGTGGCGGAGGCCACAGGCCGGACAGTCCCGGACGTGGCCGGCTTCGACCACCACGGTGTGCTCACCGCAGTTGGCGCAGTGGGTGTGGACGGCGTGCCAGTTGGCCAGTCCAACGATGTGGACCGCCATCCCGGCCTCACGGTCGTTCAGCAGGGCCCCCAGCTCCCGGAGCCCGGCATACGACTCGTCCGGCTCTTCCTGGACGACCACAGCGAACACCGCGCGGCCCTCGGCCGTCTGACCAGCGCCCGACTCCCGGTCGATGCCCAGGAAGACCCGGTTGCCTTCGGGCGCCTCGGACGGAGAGATCAGCCGCAGCGCGGTCCGGTCGTCGGTCACCTGCAACTGGTCGGCGGCCACCACGGTCACCTGCGTGTCCGGAGCCGCCCAGGCCTTCTCCAGCCAGGCGTCGTCGCGCCGTCGATCGGCGGCGCGGTCCAGGACCGAGCGGGACAGAGCTAACGAACCAGGAGCGATGGAATAGGCCACGTCTCTCAACATAT
Source organism: Kribbella sp. NPDC056345 (assembly GCF_042262745.1). NCBI lineage: Bacteria > Bacillati > Actinomycetota > Actinomycetes > Propionibacteriales > Kribbellaceae > Kribbella > Kribbella sp. NPDC056345. Next base: position 127,446 of record NZ_JBHJQQ010000008.1, read on the forward strand.
CCCGGCCGCGTGAGAGCATCCCCGCATGAGTATTCACATCGCCGCCGAACCCGGGCAGATCGCACCGCGGGTCCTGTTCCCCGGTGATCCGCTACGGGCCAAGTGGATCGCGGAGACCTACCTGTCCGACGTGATCTGCTACACCGAGGTCCGGAACATGTTCGGATTCACCGGCACCTACAAGGGTGAGCAGATCTCCGTGCAGGGCTCCGGCATGGGCCAGGCGTCCGCCTCCATCTACGCGCACGAGCTGTTCGCGGAGTACGACGTACAGACCCTGATCCGGGTCGGGACGTGCGGTGCGCTGACCGAGGACGTGCGGGTCCGCGACGTGATCGTGGCGATGTCCGCGAGCACCGACTCGCAGATGAACCGGCTGCGCTTCCACGGCATCGACTACGCACCCACCGCGGACTACCAGCTGCTGCGGGCCGCGGTGGACGCCGCCGAGGCGGCCGGGCTGAACGTGCACGTCGGCCAGGTGTTCTCCGGTGACGTGTTCTACAACGACCGCCCGGACCTGGTCTCGCGGACCGCGGAGTACGGCGTACTGGGGATCGAGATGGAGGCCGCGGCGCTGTACACGCTGGCCGCCAAGTTCGGCCGTCGCGCGCTCGGCATCATGACGGTGTCGGACCACCTGATCACCAAGGAGATCACGTCGGCCGAGGAGCGGCAGACCACCTTCTCCGAGATGATCACGATCGCCCTCGATGCTGCGATCGAGGTGCCGGTCTGAGCCGGGCCAGGAGCGCGGCCACCGCCATCGCCGCTCTCCTGCTGCTGACCGCCTGCTCGTCGGACAAGCCGGCAGCCACCGGCCCGGACACCCCACCGCCGACCGGCACCGCGTCTGCTCCCGTAGACGTGTCGCCGGTCAAAGCGACCGCAGTGGTCGCCGGGCTGACCAGTGCCGGTTTCAAGTGCGGCACCGACGAGGCGTACGCGCTCTGTACGTCGGGCGCCGCATCGGTCTCGATCCTGAACGGTGACCACCCGCGGCCACCGGTGGTGTCGGTGAACGCCAGCGGGCCGGCCGACGCGGCAGCTGCCGAGATCGCGAAGGTCCTGCCGAAGGTGCTCGAGATCGCCCACATCAGCCAGCCGCAGGACATCACGTCCTGGTTCGGCGCGCAGAAGGGCAAGTCGACCGCCGAGATGACCGCAGGTGACTGGCTGGTGAGCTACGCGGCCGAAACAGACACCGAGGAGCCGGGTGTGCACCTGACGGTGACCGACAAGCTGTGTAAGACCGCCTGTCAGGCGGAGTGAACGAACCGCTCCCCCAGCAGCCGCTGGAAGGGCTCGACCAGCCCGGGCCGCGTGCGTAGGTAGCGTCTGATGGAACCGTCGTCGAGCATCAACTCGACGGCGGTTCCGCGCACCTCCCGGATCACCCGCGCCTGCTGCACCCGAGCCGCCGGGACGAACTCCGGAAACGGGACGATCTCCATCAGGTCGTCGGTGATCCCCTTGGCCTCCCGCCGCAGCCGCCGCCGGGCCAGCGCCCGCGTGGTCATCGAGGCAACGCCGAGCAGGTCGCCCACCCGGTCCACCACCAGCAGAATCACCGCAGCGATCAGACCGGCCGCGGCCACGACCAGGAACGCCGTACGCAGCCCGGAGAGCCCTGCCTTACCCACCAGCCACGCCAGCACGAGCGCACCGGCCATTCCGACCACGCACCACAGCGAGGGATCCATCCGGCGCCCGAAGATCGGCGTTGCCGTCCACCCGTCCGCGGTGAACTCCAGATCGACCAGTCCACCTGGCTCCGACCGCACCCGCTTCACAATCACGGCACGCAGCCTAGAGCTTGGTCAGGTCGTGATGAGCTTCGGAAGCACCTGGCCGACGCGCTGGACCAGGCGCTCCGGCGCACCGGTCGGGTCATCGGCAAAGGCGACCACGGCCTGCTCGAACAGACCGTCCATCAGCGCGTACGCCGTCGCTGCGTCGACCGACGGCTCGGCTCCGACCAGCTCGGCGTACCGGCTCAGGATCCGCCAGATCATCTCTTCCAGCAGCTGGTCGATCGCGAGCACGTCTGCCCGCAGCTGGTCCTCGAACATGCTCTGGGCGCGCAGGTCGTACCAGAGGCGGTGCATGGCCGTCTCTTCGACCAGGGTCTGGGTCATCTTCGCCAGGAACCCCGCACCGAGCTCGTCGGGGGTGGTGGCGGTCTCCACGACCTCGTCGTACCGCTGGGCGCACTTGGTCTTGTAGTAGCGCACGCAGTAGCTGATCAGGTCGATCTTGTCGCGGAAGTAGTAGTGCACGACGCCGTGCGTGAACTCGGAGTTGTTCGCGATCTCGCGCAGGCTGGTCCGGGCGTAGCCGAGCTCGCCCAGGGTCTTCAGCGCGGACTCGGCCAGCGCGATCCGGCGGCGCTCGATCTTGTCGATCCCCGGCACCCGGCCCGCTGGGGTGACGTCTGCTGCTGAGCTCATCGCCACTCCTGTCGTCGGGATGATGCGTCAGCCTACCCGGTCACGAAGGAGGTGCCGCGCTTCGGCAGGCCGTTTTCTTGACAAGTGTCAAGCAAAGTCTTGACGACTGTCAAAGGACGGTCCAGAGTGGGGCACCAATCACCCTCCGCAGCCACTCGAGCAAAGGAGCTCACCGATGGGCGGACTCGATCTCTCCGGCCGGAAGGCCCTCGTCACCGGCGGGGCCCAGGGACTGGGCGAAGGTATGGCCAAGGCACTGGCCGCGGCGGGCGCGAAGGTCGTCGTCGCCGATCTGCAGAAGGACGCGGGCGCGGCGGTGGCCGACGCACTCGACCGCGAGTACGGCGCCGGGAACGGGTTCGTCGCCCACGACGTGACCGACGAGGGCAGCTGGGAGAACGCCGTCGTCGCGGCCACCGACGTACTCGGCGGTCTGGACATCCTGGTGAACAACGCCGGGATCGAGATCACCAGCCTGCTCACCGAGGTCACCGCGGACCAGATCCGCAGGATGCTCGACGTGAACATCCTGGGGACCACGCTGGGGATCAAGTACGGCCTGCGGACGATGCGCCCGGACGGCCTGGCCGGTCAGGGCGGCGCGATCATCAACATCTCCTCGGTCGCCGCCACCATCGCCTTCCCCGGCATCGCGGTCTACTCGGCCACCAAGTCCGCGGTCGACCGGCTCACCCGGGTCGCCGCGATGGAGTCCGGCAAGCTCGGGTACGGCGTCCGCGTGAACTGCATCTACCCCGGGCTCGTCCCGACGGCGATGGGCGCCGGCCTGGCGAACGACGTCGCCGAGCTCGGTCTGTTCGGCTCCCCGGAAGAGGCCGTCGGTGCCGTCATCGGGCTGACTCCGGCCGGACGGCTCGGCGAGGTCACCGACATGGCCGACGCGGTCGTCTTCCTGGCCTCGAACGAGGCCCGGTTCATCACCGGCATCGGTCTGCCGGTCGACGGCGGAATGGGGATGTGATGGCTGCCAAGCCGGTAGTTGTGTACGGCGCCTCTGGTTACACCGGGCGTCTGGTCTGTGAGTACCTGCGCCAGTACGGCGTCCCGTTCGTGGCCGCCGGGCGCAGCGAGGAGAAGCTCACGTCGTCGATGGCGTCGAATGTGGCCGGTATCGAGACCGCCGACTACGAGATCGCCACTGTCGACCATGACGTGGCAGCACTCACCGATCTGTTCAAGGGCGCGTCGGTAGTGCTCAACACGGTCGGACCGTTCAGTGAGCTCGGCCCGGCGGCCGTCGAGGCAGCTCTCGCGGCAGGTGCGCACTACACCGACACCACAGGTGAGCAGGACTGGCTGATCACCTGCGACGAGGTGTACGGCGCTCGCTTCGCCGAGGCGGGTCTCCTACTGGCCCCTGGTATCGCTCAGATGTACACGACCGGTGAGATCGCCGCACAGCTCTGCCTGGAGCAGCCAGGGCTCGACACTCTGGACATCGCGGTGTTCTGGGGCGGCAGCCCGACCATCGCCTCGACACGCACGATTCTGGTGAACGCTGCGACGTCGAAGGCACACTTCCTCGAGCAGAACCAGTACGTCGAATTCCCCGAGCAGGGGCTGGTTCCACTCGTCGTACCAGGTCAGCATGAGCTGGCACTGTCACTGCCGTGGGGTGGCACGTCACACCCGGTCTGGTTCAAGCGTGACCCACGGGTCGCCAACTGCAAGGCGCAGGGTGGCGTGTTCAACGCTGCGCTGATGAACGGCGTGCCGCAGATCGTGGCGGCCGCACTGGAAGCCACGAAGGACATGGCTCCGGACGAACGCGACGCCGCGCTCACTGCGACCGCACGCCAGGTGATGGACCAGATGCCGCCACGGGAGAACCCGCGCGTCAACAAGTCCCTCGACTCGGTGCACGCCTCCGGTCCACTCGGGCGGGCGCACTGTGTGATCCACGGCAACAGCAACTACCAGCAGACCGGTCTCCTGCAGGCCTATGCGGCGTACTCACTGCTGCAGACGCCGCCGAAGCGCGTCGGCTTCGCCAGTGGCTGTCAGGCCTTCGGCCACCGGGAGCTGCTCGGCGTACTGCGCAGCTTCGGGCTGGTGGCCGAGCCGCAGCTGACCGTGGTGAGTTAGGCGACCGCCATGCGTCTGGTCGACTACCTGGACAAAGGCGCCTCGCTCGGAGCGGACAGGCCCTGCCTGACCACCGACGGCGAGACGCTGTCGTATGCCGATGTCCAGGACCTGTCGTACCGGATCGCAAGTGGACTGGCGGCGAGCGGCGTCCGGCCCGGCGGCAAGGTGGCGATCCTGTCCACCAACGACCCGATCGCGTTCAGTTGCGTGTTCGGGATCAGCCGGGCCGGCGCCGGCCCTGACGCTGATGGGCTATCCCTTTGGCGTCCGGCCGGTCTACCTGGCGCTTGCGCCGCTCACCCACGCAGCTGGCGTGCTCTGCTTCCCCGTGCTCGCATCCGGCGGCGAAATCGTCATCATGCGCACTCCCGACGTCCATGCGTTTCTCAAGCTCATCCCGCAGCACAAGGTGACGCACACGTTCCTGCCACCCACGCTGATCTACATGGTGCTCGCGGCCGAGGAGCTGGACAGCACAAACCTGTCCTCACTGCAGTGCTTCTGGTACGGCGCCGCGCCGATGTCGGTGGCCCGGCTCGAAGAGGCGTTACAGCGGATCGGTCCGGTGATGGCGCAGCTGTTCGGCCAGACCGAGGCGCCGATGATGATCTCGGTCCTGCCACCGGCCGGCCATTTCGATGCCTCCGGCAACATTGCCCGTGATCGGCTCGCCTCCGCCGGACGGCCGTCCGCGCTCGTCACCACGGCGATCATGGCGCCGGACGGACAGTTGCTGCCACCCGGCGAGCGCGGCGAGATCGTGGTCCGGGGCTCACTCGTGATGCGCGGCTACTACCGCGATGCCGAGGCGACGGCGGCAGCATCGGCGTACGGGTGGCACCACACCGGAGACATCGGGTACCTCGATGTTGATCATTACTTGTACATAGTTGATCGAGCCAAGGACATGATCATCACGGGTGGATTCAATGTGTACTCGACTGAGGTCGAGCAAGTATTGATGACTCATGACGCGGTCCATGATTGTGCAGTGATCGGCCGCCCGGACGAGAAGTGGGGCGAACGGGTCGTCGCCGTCGTCCAGCTTCAAGCGGGTGCCACTGCCGATCCGGCCGAGCTGATCGCGTTCGCGAAGGCACGGATCGGCAGCGTCAAGGCTCCCAAGGAGGTGCTGATCTGGGCGGACCTGCCGCGCTCCAAGGTCGGCAAGGTCCTCAAGCCCGAGATCAAGGCCCGCCTTCACTAGCTGACACCGCGCTAGCTGCTGCCCGCCCCAGCGGCTGCCGATACCACGATGGCTGTGGTGATCGCAGCCTGCATCTCGGAGACAGCCTTCTTCACCGCGTCCGCGGCCCAGTCGGAATCCGCGATCACCTTGGCACGGGCGCGAAGCTGCCACTTGTCGACCGAATCGGTGATCACCTTCGGTACGACGTCCAGTGCGCTCAGCAGCGCGATCAGGGCGCCGGTGCGCTGGTCGGGCATGATGCCGACCTTCAGCACGCTCTCCAGCGTGGCCCGCACCTCACCCTCGTGCTGCGCATCCTTGGCCGGCCAGCGGGTGACCGGGAACAGTCCGAGCACCTTGCCCTCGTCCGCCGCCAGGATGCCGCGCTCGGCCAGGCGAGCCAGCAACTGGTCGCGCACCTTCTTCGAGAGGCCGCCCAGAACGTCCTTCGGCTTCTTCCCCGCCTTGCCGACCACGAAAGCGAGGCGGTCGTCCAGGATCGCGTCACCGGTCGACGAGGTGTCCAGCACCTTCAGCCGCCCCGGCCGCTCGCCATCACCCTTGGCAGTGATGTCCACCTTCCCGAGCGTGGTCAGCTCGATCAGCAGCGCACCACCGAGCGCGTACTCCAGTTTCGGCGATCCGACGATCGGCTTGCCCGTCTCGTCGTCGTACAGCAGGAGCAACAGGTCCTCGGCAATCAGCATGCCCATAACGTAAGTAGCCGGTTGGTTGGCGCGCATCCACCGCGCGGGTTACCTGTCCCCTCCCCCTGGAGGACGGCCACTGCACAGCGTGACGACTCTCACCCATTGCGTGATAACTGAGTTTCTGTCAGTTTTGTCGAGGACTGAGGGGAGCACCTGCCATGATCACTCGCGTTCTCACCGCACTCGGCCTGATCGCCTGCCTGCTGTCCGTACCGACCGCCGCTACCGCCGCACCCGGCGTCCCGCCATTGCCGGACTCGTTCCTGTGGGGCGTGGCGAGCTCCGGCTTCCAGTCCGAGGGCGCGGGCCCGGACAGCAACTGGAAGCGGTACGCGGCGACCAAGGAGCCGTACCGCAACGGCGTCGACTTCCGGCACCGTTACCCCGAGGACATCGCACTGGCCGCCGGAATGGGCTTGAAGGTCTTCCGCTTCGGCATCGAATGGGCGCGGGTCCAACCGAGCCCCGGCAGCTGGGACGAGACCGAGCTGGCCTACTACGAGGACGTCGTACGGCGAATCCGGGCGTCCGGCATGCGCCCCATGATCACCCTCGACCACTGGGTGTACCCGGGCTGGATCGCGGATCGCGGCGGTTGGTCCGGAGCAGGTGTGGTGAACGACTGGCTGACCTATGCCCGCCATGTCGTCCAGCGGCTGCACGGGCAGGACGCGTACTGGATCACCTTCAACGAGCCCACGGTGTACGTGCAGCAGGAAGTCACCAACGGCGGCGTGAATCCGCTACTGGTCCCACTCATGTTCGACCGGCTCGTCAGAGCGCACCGCAGCGTGTACGACATCATCCATCAACTGGATCCGGGCGCTCCGGTGTCCAGCAACGTCGCGTTCATCCCAGCCGGCGAAGGACTCGTCGATCTGACCTTCTGGAACCGGATCGCCGACAAGCTGGACTACATCGGCATCGACTACTACTACGGACTGAGCCTCGACAACTGGTCGGTGATCAACGCCGCCAAAGGCGAGTTCTGGAAGGTGGATCCGCAGCCCGACGGCATCTACCACGCGCTGCGGTACTACCACGACCGCCGCCCCGGACTCCCGCTGTACATCGTCGAGAACGGCATGTCGACCGACAACGGCACACCCCGCGCCGACGGGCACACACGCTCCGAGCATCTCCGCGACCACGTCTACTGGATGCAGCGCGCACGAGCCGACGGCATGAACGTGATCGGCTACAACTACTGGAGCATCACCGACAACTACGAGTGGGGCAGCTACCGTCCACGCTTCGGCCTGTACACAGTGAATGCCGCCACCGATCCTGCCCTCACCCGCACTCCGACCGACGCCGTCGACACCTACCGAACCATCGCAGCCTCCGGCGGCGTCCCGTCGAACTACGTCCCGGTCAAGCGCCAGTCCGTCTGCTCACTGGTCACCCTGCTCACCAGCTGCCTCTTCCCGCCGCGCGCGCCCTAGCGGGTCAGGAGCTGGGCGACCAGAGTGTCGCCGAGCCAAGCTTCGTAGTCCTCGACCGGCCAGTGCCGGTCGAGGACGAGCAGTTGGTAGATCTCGGTCGCCGTACAGGCCAGGAAGAGGTCGAGCGCGCGGTCTACGAGCTGGTCACCGAAGGACTGCAGGAACAGCTCGAGCTCGTGCTCCCGCGCCGCCCACACGCGCTGCATCTCCGCGGCCATCCGGGCATCCGCCCGCGCGGCCTCCTGGTAGATCCGGATCACGTCGATACCGGTCTCGAACTGCCTGGTCTGCCAATGCGCCGCACTGCGCAACCGCTCGGCCGGGTCGTCGATCGCCAGCGACTCGGTCGCCAGCCGCCGGGTATCCGCCTCGGCGATCCACATCCCCGCGATCTCGCGCAGGATGGCCGGCTTGTTGCCGAACGCCGAGTAGATCGTCTGCGCCGGAATCCGGGCCGCCTCCGAGATCGCGGCGATCGTCGTCACGACGTACCCCTGCTCGGCGAACAGCCCCCGCGCGGCCCGCGCCACCTGCGCCTTCGTCTCCTGCGCCTGCCGGGCCCGATGTGATTCCTCCTTGACAGCCACGGAAGGAACCTAGCACTCTGTTGATCATAGTCCTACTATGACGAAGAGATGGAGACTCTGATGAAAGACCTGGTACTCGCGGCCGATCCGGCCTGCCCGTGGAGCTGGCTGACCGTCCGCTGGCTCACCGCCGTCGCACCCCACCGCGGCCTCACCCTCCGTCTGCAGCCCTACAGCCTCTGGCTCCGCGACGGCGAAACCCAGGCCGCCGGCCTCCCCGACTTCATCGCCACCATCGCCGTCGAAACCAGCCGGCAGTCCCTCCGCGTCCTGCGCATCTGCGCCGCCCTCGCCACCGAAGCCCGGTACGCCGACATCGAGCGCCTGTACGTCGAATGGGCGTCCCGCGTCTTCACCCCCGGACCGCCCCAGGCCCCGACCCCCGCCGTACTGGCCGAGTCCCTAGCAGCCGCCGGCCTCGACGACACCTGGCTCCCCCACGCCGACTCCCCCTCATGGGACACCCCCATCACCCACCAGATGGACCAACTCGACGCCCTCCGCCCCGGCAACCGAGGCGCCGCAGTCCCCACCCTCCTCCAAGGCGACCAAATCCTCCTCCAAGGCGCCATCCTCGCCGCCCCCGTCACCCCCGAGGAGGGACTCGCCCTCTGGGACGCCTTCGCCCTCCTCACTACCTCCCCCACCTACGTAGCCAACTCCCCCACCCCACCCCCTTTCCCCGCCTTCGCCTGACCGCAAGCCGGGGCAGATCACGGGGTTTCCAAGGGTTTCCAGGGGCAGATAGCCGAAATGGCACTAAGCACCCGTCGGCCTCCCACATGCTGGTCCTGTGACCGAGAAGGAGGCACCAGTGTCCGTGGGGACCATCGAGCCGAGGCTCACACTGGCCGAGTTCGACGCACTGCCCGACGACGGGGAGTGGCGCGAACTGCTGGACGGGCGGGTCCTGGTGACTCCCGCTCCACGTCCCATCCATCAGACGGCGGCGGGCAACCTCTACACGTTGCTCCGCGCAGCTCGCACACCAGATCTGCTGGTCTACTTCGCACCCTTCGACTACCGCCCCGGCGGCCCTACCTCGCTACAGCCGGACGTGCTGGTCTGCCACCGCCAGGATGTCGGACCGCAGGGCGTTCAACGCCCGTTGCTCCTGGCAGTCGAGGTAGCCTCGCCGTCGACGCGACACCAGGATGTGATGCGGAAGCGTCTCCTGTACGAGGCGCACGGCGTCCAGTCCTACTGGATCTTCGAGCCGGAGGACGCTGTCCTAGTGGTGCTGGAGCTGAAGAACGGGCGGTTCGTGGACCGGGTCTTCAAGGACGACGAGGTGTTCGAAGCCGAGCTTCCTTACCCCGTACGGATCGTGCCGGCCGAGCTGCTCGAGTACTAGCCGTTCAGCAGTTCGATGAGTTGTTGTTTGTCCGGCAGGCTTTCCGGGCGGATGATGTCGGCGGTTCGGACGTAGTAGAAGGCTGCTCCTACTGAGTCCAGGGGGATGTTCATGAGTTCGGACCAGGCGACTCGGTAGATGGCGAGCTGTAAGGGGTCGGCGGATTCGGAGCGGCTGGTTTTCCAGTCGACCACGTCGTAGCCGCGGGAGCCGTCGGGGCGGACGATCTGGTAGACGGCGTCGATGCGGCCGCGGATGGTGCGGCCGCCGAGGGCGAGGGCGAAGGGGGCTTCGATCTCGTAGGGGGAGGTTTCGCCGTAGGGGCCGGTGCGGAAGGCTTCCATCAGGTCGGTGAGGTCGGTGTCGTCGACGATGTCCTCGTCAGCCGCGCCGGGGAGGTCGTCGGGGTCGAGCAGGAGTTGCTGGCCGAAGTAGGACTCGACCCAGGCGTGGAAGCGGGTGCCGAAGCGGGCGGCCCGGTTCGGTTTGCGGGGCATCGGGCGGGCGAGTTCGGAGGCGAGACCGTCGGGGTCCTTGGCCAGGCGCATCACCTGGGTGGCGGACAACGCGGCCGGCAGTGTGACGTCGTACGCCTTGCGGCTTCGGCTTTCCCTTGCCTCTGACAACAATCTCTCGATCTCGGAGTCCCAGCGCGCGACCAGCGCCTGCTCGTCGAGCAGCAGCGACTCCTCGGCCTCGGTCGACGGACCTTCGGCGCGCGACAACTGCACCAGCCCGGCTGCCTCGAGGCGGAGCCGGTAGGCATCGGCGTCGTACGCCGCCGGCCAGGGAGCCGTGGTTGCTTCGGCGAGCTCGGGGTTCTCCTGATCAAGGTCGGGCTGCGAAGCCCAGGCGATCACTCGCTCACCGGCGTGCTTCTTCAGCGTCTCCAGGTACGACGAGGGGCCGCGCGGGCGCTTCTGGGTCGGGCCCCACCAGTGACCGGTGGCGACCAGGATCTCCTTCGCCCGGGTGAAGGCGACGTACCCGAGGCGGCGCTCCTCGAGGGAGTTCACCTCTTTGCACTCGTCGGCGAACGCCTTCAGCCCCGCGTTCGACAGGTCGTGGAAGTCGGGCAGCGTGGCGGCGTCACCACGCAGCGGCCACGGCAGCACCTTCGCGTTGGTCGTCCACTTGTCGCGGCCACGATCGGACGGGAACACCTTCTGCACCAGCGTCGGCACGAAGACGATCGGCCACTCCAGCCCCTTCGACCGGTGCGTGGTGAGCAGCTTCACCGAATCCGCCTCGCTCGGTACGGCGAGGTCCAGGCCGGCGGCGTACTCCTCCTCGGCCGCGAGGTAGGCCAGCAGGCCGTCGAGCGAACCGTCCGACTCGGTGGAGACAAAGTTGCCGACGGCATCGAGGAACGCGGCCAGGTGGTCGCGGCGGCCGGAGTCGAGGTGGTCCGGGGTGGCGGTCAGCTCGACGTCCAGGCCGATGGTGGCGATCACTCGGCGGACGATGTCGAGCAGCGGTTCGCCGGCGTGGGCCCGCAGCTCGCGTAGCTCGGTGGAGAGCTCCTTGAACCGGACCAGCGCCTCGGCCGAGTAACCCCACGCCTCCGAACCCGGATCGTCGACCGCTTCGGCCAGCGAGATGACCTCGGTCGAGTCCATCCCGGCGACCGCGGCATCGAGTGCGGCCACCAGGTCGTCCGCGTTCGGCCGGGCGCCGGTGTCGGCGAGGGAGCGGGAGCGATTCGCCAGCAGGGCAAGGTCGCGGTGGCCGATCCGGTACCGCGGTCCGGTGAGGATGCGGAGCATGGCGGCGTTCGCGGTGAGGTCGTTGACGGCCTGCAGAGTGGCGACCACGTCGACGACCTCGGGCAGGGCGAGCAGCCCGCCGAGACCGACTACCTCGACCGGGACCTTGCGCGCGATCAGAGCCTCGTGGACCGCGCTCAGGTCGACGTTGGTCCGCATCAGGATGCCGATGTCCTTCCAGCGCCGGTTCGGCGTCCGGTGCGCGGCGACGATCGCGTCGGCGACCCACTCGATCTCCTGTGAGCGCGTCTCGAACAGGCCGACGGTGATCGCGCCCTCCGGCGCATCGGCCGGGGCTTCGAGCGGGATGACGCCAGGGTGCTGCTCATACAGCTCGGCCGCGTGCTGGTTGGCGGCAGCGAGGATACGGCTGCCGCAACGGCGGTTGACGCTCAGCACGTAGCGGTGGGCGGGGGTGCCGTCCGCGTTCGGGAAGTGTTCGGGGAACTCGTCCAGGTTCGCCACCGAGGCACCACGCCAGCCGTAGATCGCCTGACAGGGATCACCGACTGCGGTGACCGGATGACCGCGGCCGTCGGGGCCGGCGAAGAGTGCGGTCAGCATCCGGCGCTGCGACACCGAGGTGTCCTGGTACTCGTCGAGCAGCACGACCTTGTACCGCGCGCGCTCGGCAACCGCGACCTCCGGGCACTCCTCGGCCAGCCGTGCACCCAACGCCATCTGGTCGGCGAAGTCGACGACACCACGCTCGCCCTTGTAGGCCTGGTACTCCTCGACCAGCTGCAGGATCTCGCCGCGCTTCAACGCAGTCTCGGCCAGCTTCTTGACCTCGACCGTCTGCTTCCGCGCCGCGGCAACCTCCTGCCGAACCGCCTCGTCATGCTCCCGTACGGCGTCCGCCCGGAGCAGGTGGTCCGCCAGCTCACCGTCGAGCGAGAGCAGGCTGTTGACCAGCGTCGGCACGTGATGCGACGCAAACCGGATCGGCCCGGAGGAACGCCGTACAACCCGACCTGCCAGCTGGAACCGGGTCGCATCAGCCAGCACCCGGGCATCCGGCTCCAACCCGAGCCGCAACCCGTGCTCAGCAATCAACGTGCCCGCAAACGCGTGGTACGTCGACACGACCGGCTCGCCCGGCTCCTCGGGCTCCCAGTTCGGCACGTTGCTCCGCAGGTGCGCAGCCAGAATCGGATGCTGATCCGGTGGCAGCGTCGACCCCAGTACGCCGGCCTTGGTCAGGTCGTCGCGGATCCGCACATCGAGCTCGTTGGCAGCCTTCTTCGTGAACGTCAGCCCCAGCACCTCTTCGGGCTTCACCTGCCCCGTGCAGATCAGCCAAACCACCCGAGCCGCCATCGCCGTCGTCTTCCCCGACCCAGCCCCCGCCACAATCACCCCAGGCGCGAGCGGTGCGGTGATAGCCGCCAGTTGCTGGTCGCTGAACGGAATCCCGAGCAGATCGCAGAGCTCAGCCGTCGTCTGAAGTTTCACAGCAGTCATCAGACGATCTCTCGGCCTTCGGGCTGGATGGGGCAGAGGGCTCTTGCTTCGCAGCGGCCGCAGCCGTCGTTGCGTTGGGCGGTGAAGTGTTCGGTGCGGACCATGGTTTCGGCGTCTTCCACGGCTTCGTCGAGCCAGGTTCTGCCGTCGTCGTCCGGTTCGAGGGGGGCCTGGTGCTGGACTTTGGGGAAGCCGCTGTCGTCGTGGCGGAGCTGGACGAGCTCGGCGCCGCCGGCTACTGCTTCGGGGCCGGCGGCGGCGACCTGGCGGGAAGCGATGGCTCGTTGGTAGATGGCGAGCTGGACGTGGCGGGCGAGGGCGGGTTTGGTCGGGAGGTTGCGGCCGGTCTTGAGGTCGACGACACGGATCGTGCCTTCGCCGTCGGTCTCGACGCGGTCCATCCGGCCTTTGACGCGGACGGCGGGTTGGTCGGCGTCGGGCAGGAGGACGTCGAACTCGACCTCGGTGCCGACCAGCGTGCGCTCGGGGCGGCCCTGGTGCCAGGCGACGAAGCGGCGGAGGGCCTGCTCGGCCTCGACGCGCTCGCGGTCGGAGATCCAGGCGGATTCGAAGTCGAGTTGGGTCCACACCTTGTCGAGCCAGCCGTTCAGCTCGTCGGCCGATGGTGGCAGCGTGCCGGTGGCGACGGCGTCGGCGAGCGTGTGCAACACCTGGCCGAACCCGATCGCCGACGTACTGGGCGTTTCCCCACCCGCGCGCCGAGTCAGGAACCAGCGCAACGGACAGTCCACGATCGTCGTCAGCGCACTCCCCGACAACGGCACCGGCAACTCCGGGTCCGCGATCGGGCGCTCGGACTTCGTCCGCTCCCGCACGCCCCACCAGCGCCCCGGATCGGCGGTCGGCACCAGCGCCTGCTCGCGGTCGTCGACGGCATCGGCCAACTGCGCGAGCCGATCGGCGGCAACCCGCTTCAACGCCGGTGAGGACGCCGGATCCGCCAGCACACACCGCAGATCGGCAACCAGACCCGGCAACGACAACGGCCGCCGCGGCCGCCCCGCCACCAGCTTCAACGGAATATCCAGCTCACCCAGGAACCGCGACGGCTGATCCCCATCCGCCTCCGGTGCCTGGACTGCGGTCACGATCAACCGCTCCCGCGCCCGCGTGATCGCGACGTAGAACAACCGCCGCTCCTCGGCCAGCAACGCACCGGCGGACAGCGGATCCACCAGCCCCTCCCGCCCGAGCCGGTCCGGCTGCAGCAAGGACCCACGCCGCCGCAGATCCGGCCACTGTGCCTCCTGCACACTCGCCACCACGACGAGCCGCCACTGCAGACCCTTCGACCGGTGCGCGGTCATCAACTGCACACCGGCCTCGCGATACGTCCCGTCGAACCGGTTGTCCCCCGCAATGTCCAGCGACTCGAGCTCACTCAGGAACGCCGAGACACCCTTGAACCCGATCTGCTCCTCGGCCCGCCCGGCCGCATCGAACAACGCACACAACGAATCCAGATCCCGGTTCGCCGCCCGCGCGGTCTCGCCGCCGGAGTGCGCCTGACCGCGCAGCCGCCGCAACCACGGCGACTCCGACCACAGCGACCACATCACCTCGTCCGGCGCGGCTCCGGCATTCACGATATTCCTTGCCTTGAGCAACCTCTCGCCCAGTGCCGCGAACCGCGCCTCGGCCGGAGAGGCCTGCTCGTCCAGCAGCAACGGATTCAGCAGCGCGTCCCGCAGGAGCTCGTCCGACGACTTGGGCAGCCGCTGCCCATCAGCTGCCTCCCGGTCACGCTTCCGCAGCACCCGCGCCAACCGCCGCAGCTGCCCCGCGTCCATCGCCCCCAACGGCGACAGCGCCAGCGCCCGCACGACATCGACCGTCAACGTGGCCGGATCCGCGACCGCACGCAGCGCCAGCAACATCGGCCGGACGGCGGGCTCGCGCGACAGCGGAAGCTCGTCCCCCGCGACGTCGACCGGGATCCCAGCAGCAGCGAGCGCCCGTCGCAACGGCGGGATCGACCGGCTCCCGGACCGGACCAGCACCGCCATCTCGTGCCACCCGACACCGTCCTGCACATGCGCTCGCCGCAGCAGATCGGCGATGTGCTCCAGCTCCGCACCGCTGGTCGAGTACAGATTCGCCTCGACCTTCCCAGCACCGTAGACACACGACGAAGCATCAGGATTCCGGAACCGGTCGAACGTGTCGCGATCCAGCGTCCCCGGCACGCCGAGCCGGTTCACGACATTGCGCGACACCCGCTGCAGCGTCGTACCGAACCGGCGCGTGGTCGCCAAAGCAATCTGCGCCGCCGGCTCGCCGGACACCGTCGGGAACTCCTCGGTGAACCGCAACAGCCCCCGCACATCAGCACCACGGAACGTGTAGATCGACTGATCCGGGTCACCGACCACGACCAGGTCGCGCCCGTCGCCGGCGATCGCCTGCAGCAGCATCGTCTGCCCGGGATCGGTGTCCTGATACTCGTCCACGAAGACGGCCTTGAACTCCGCCCGCAGTTTGTCCTGCACCGACGGCTGCTGCGCCAGGATCACCGCGCGATGGATCAGCTCGGAGTAGTCGAGCACCTGCTCGTGGTCGAGGATCTGCAGATACTCCTCGAAGAAGTCACCGACCGCGACCCACTCGGCCCGCTCGGCCGACCGCCCGATCGCGGTCAGGTCCTCGGGATCGAGGCCGAGCTGGCGCGCCTTGCCGATCACGGCCTGCACCTCGTCGGTGAAACCGCGCGTCTTCAGCGCCGGATGCAAACTGCGCGGCCAGTGCACCGCACCGACCTCACGACTCCCGGACAGCGCCTCGCTCAATCGCAACGACTGCTCCGGACCCGACGGCAACCGCAGCGGTACGTCGAACGCGTCGGCCGGCGTGAACCGGCGCAGCAACGCATAACAGAAGGAATGGAACGTCATCGACGGCATCACGCGCGTCGTCCTGCCGAGCCGCCCGGTGATCCGGTCCCGGAGCTCGGTGGCTGCCTTCCGCCCGAAGGTCAGCACGAGCACCTCGTCCGGACTCAGGCCACGATTCCGCACCCGGTCGACGACGGCCTCCACCAACGTGGTCGTCTTCCCGGTGCCCGGCCCGGCGAGCACCAGCAACGGCCCACCCGGATGATCGACCACGGCCTGCTGGTCCGCATCCAGGACCGGCGCCTGGGCAGCGCGTCCCTCGGCCCGAACGAGCCGATACCGGGAACCCTGTCTGCTGACCATCGCCCCATCCCACCAGACCCCACCGACAATCCTCTTCGGGCACCCCGGCAATCCCGTTGGTGCCCCGGAAAACGGACACCCCCACTTTTCGGGTTACGGTCGATTCATCCTTGTCGACAAGGGTGAATCGCCGTCACGGCGACCACGTGCGCGGCCGGGCCGGTTACCCCAACAACTGGCCCGGCCGCCCGGGACTCATTCCTCCGCGGGATCCCAACGCACTTCCCGCAGGTTCACCCGGCCGTTCGTCACCCGCACACCGTCGGACCGCAGATTGTGCAACTGCTCGTCGCCGACCTCGTCGGCCGGTACGCCGGACGCCCGGATCACGCGCCACCACGGCACCCCACCGCCGTACTCACGCATGATCGCTCCGACCTGCCGCGGCCCACCCTGACCGACGTACTCGGCGATGTCTCCGTACGTCGCGACACTGCCCGGCGGGATCGACTCCACCGCCCGCAGCACCGCCTCGACGTACTCGTCCCTGTCCACAGACCCCAACTTAAGCCAGCGGAGCCAAGGCCTTGGCGAGCGGCTCCAGCACCGACGGCGGCGCGTCGAGCGGCAGGTTCATCACGACGAGGTCGACCCCGGCCTCGCCATACGCCGCTGCCGCCGCGACGGCCTCGTCGAGCGGCCGGTCGGCGTCGATGCGAACGTTGACCGAGCAGGTGATCTCGTTGACGTCCCGGCCGACATCTGAGCAGTGCTGCACGAGGATGTCCTTGAGCGGCTTCCACTCCTCCGGGCTCGCGACGATGACGTTCCAGTGCTGGGCCCATCGCGCCACTGCCCGCAGTGTGCGCTTCGGGCCCTTGCCACCGATAGCGATCGGCGGGTGCGGGGTCTGCACGGCCTTCGGCTCGCAGTACGCGTCGGTGAGCTTGATGTACTGGCCGTCGAAGTTCGCGGACTTCTCGGTGAGCAGTGCGATGATCGCCTGCACACCCTCGTCGAACCGGTCGAAGCGCTCCTTCAACGGGTAGAGCGGGATGCCGTAGGCGGCGGTCTCCATCTCGTTCCAGCCGGCGCCCAGGCCGAGCTCGAGCCGGCCGCCCGCGATGATGTCGGTGGTCGCCGCCATGTTCGCGGTGACCGCCGGGTGCCGGTAGATCATTCCGTTCACCTGGCAGCCGACCCGGATCCGCGACGTCGCCTGGGCGAGTGCGGCCAGCGTCGTCCAGGCCTCCAGGTTCGGCCCGGCCATGTCGCCGCTGAGCGGGTAGAAGTGGTCCCAGTGCCATGCGGACTCGAAGATCTCCAACTGGTCCGCGGCGACCCAGACGTCACGCATCTGCTGCCACGTGGTGTGTTCCGGCCTGGTCTTGACGGCGAATCGCATTCCGGCCTCCAGTCAAACAAGCAAACGCTTCCCGAGCGACCCTACAACGGCACGCCGATGAGCGAAGGCGGCATCGGTGCGCTCTGGCGACACTGAGTACAGGAACGGCAACGAAGAGGGGTCGGGGTGCTGGGGGAACTGCCACGGGAGCTCGCGGAGGACAACTTCTGGGTGAAGTTGCCGCCGCCGCTGCTCAGCATGATCGTGTTCGGGCTTGCCTTCTGTTTCGCGGGGCTGCTCGGGGTCGCCGGGTCGGACGGGACCGCGGTGAGCGACGCGTTCGTGAAGGGTGTGCCGTGGACTGTCTGGCGGGCTGTGGCCGGAGCAGCGCTGGTTGTTTTCGCGCTGCTCACCGCACAGGCCGTCCGGATCCTGCAGCATCCCGACCGGTGGGGCTTCTATCCGCCCCCTGCTCGACGGCGCCGGTATCTGCTGTGTGCTGCGATCAGTGCGGTGGCCGTGGCGGGCTACCGGATCCTCTTCCCCGGAGTCGTGCCGGACCTGCCGGTGCAGAGCCTGCAGCTGCGGACCGGCGCCGTACTCCTCTGTGGGATGCTCGCGGCGATTCCGTGGCTGACAATCGTCTGGCTCGCGCATGCCGAGTGCCGTGAGCTGTGGCAGCGCGATGACGATCCACTGGACGAGCCGCAGGCGCACATCCGCCGACTGGAGCGGCTGTGGCAACTGCTGATCGTCTGCGTCGGCGCCTTCATGCTCGGCGTGGCCGCAGCCGTCGCCTCCGCCGGCGCAATCCGCGGCGCGTTCGTCTCCGCACACCCGGATCGCGCCGACGAGTTCCCACCGTCGAACGTGCTCCTGTACGGCGGCATGTTCGCCCTCGGTCTCGCGGTGATCGGCATCCCGATGGCGGTCGCCTGGCGGAACCGCGCGCAGCAACTCGTCGAGCACATGTGTCCGCTACCGGCGAGTGGACGGCCGAGCGAGGAGTGGCTGCAGGAGCGGCACCGGATCGAGCATCTGCTCCATCTGGACATCTCGATCCTGCGCAACCCGCTGACCATCCTGAGCGTTATCGCACCACTCATCGTCAGCGCACTGGCAGCGTTCTTGCCGCAGGTGGCGGGTTAGACCTCGCGGTACGGGTGCGGTACGGGCAGAGAGAGGTCGGCGACGACTCGTACGGTCGCGACACATTCAGCGGCGGGCGCGAGCCTGCTCGGGAGCTCTCTCTCGGAGGACCAATGAAGGCAGGTGCGCTGGGGGCCACTCGCGTGTACTACGTCTGGGAACACATCGACTTCGCCCTAGTCGAGGCCGAGGCGGGCCCGGACCTCGGGGCGGCGTAGCGGTGGCACGGTCTGGGGTGGGACGCGGCGCTCCGGCATCTCGGCCAGGAGCTCCTCGGTGATGCGGGCGACCTCGGTCGCCGCGCGCTCGATCGGCCCGCGCGTGGTCGCACTCAGCGATCCAACGCCGGTCACCTTGCGTACGTATTGCAGCGCGGCCGCGTAGATCTCCTCGGAGGTCGCGGCGGGCTCCAGTCCCCGGAGCACAGTGATGTTTCGGCACATGCTCCGACAGTACGTCCCGCCAGGGACAATCGGGCAGAAAACCTACGGGGTATTGACTTCCCTAATGGTCTTCGGGTTTCCTCAGGGCATGAGCAACACTGGACTGGATCGCAGGACCCGGCGCCGGCAGGAAACGATCGAGGAGATCCTGACGGCCGCCATCGAGCTGATGGAGGCCGAGGGAGTCGCCTCCCTCAGTCTGTCCGCGGTGGCCCGGCAGCTCGGCCTGCAACCGCCGTCGATCTACCAGTATTTCCCGTCCAAGATGGCGATCTACGACGCACTCTTCCAGCGCGGGGCCGAGTTCTTCCGCGAGTCGAGGCTGGCCGCGAACGCGGCGGCCGGCACCGACGACATCCGCGAGCTCGACCTGATCGCGATCACGGCGTTCAGCCGCTGGTGCCTGGAGAATCCGGTCTACTCACAGTTGCTCTTCTGGCGCACCATCCCCGGCTTCGAGCCGAGCCCGGAGGCGTACGCCCCGGCGCAAGCAGCACTGGACGACCTCCGGCAGCACCTGCAGGCCGGGGTCGACCAGGGACATCTACGGCCCGAGGCCGCGACCGAGGAGGGCCTGGCCCTCTACACCTCGATCACGGCTGGTCTGGTCTCGCAGCAGCTGGCCAACGAGCCGGATGCCTCCTTCGAGGACGGCCGCTTCGTCCGGCTGCTGCCCACCGTGCTCGACATGTTCTACCAGTACTACGCACCACCCAGGGGGACGAAGACATGACCGCTGTACTCGCAACAGACATCGGCCGCACAGATCGCAGCCGGTGTGCACAACACCGCGACGCCGAGCTCAGGGCGTGGCACGACCTGCTGAAGTCGATCGACGGGAGCGAGTGGCAACGCCGTACCGTCTGCGACGCGTGGGATGTCGCCGACATCGCCGGCCACATGATCGGCCAGGCCGAGGACGTCATCAAGCCACTGTCGTTCCCGCGCCGCATGCGGAAGGCGAAGAAGATCTACCCGACCAAGCCGAAGTTCGACAGGCACATGATGCTGCAGGCCGACGAACACCGCGGAACGCCTCCGGACGAACTACGCGCGACGTTCGACCAGGTCTGGGCCAAGGCGACCCGGAAGATCCTGAAGAACCCGGCACTCGTCCGCCGGCTCAGCTTCTCGGTGGAGGAGCTACCCGGGTTCTCACTGAACCTCGGCTATATCCAGGACATCCTGCTCGTCCGGGACCTGTGGATGCACCGCAATGACATCTGCCAGGCGCTCGGCCGTCCTTTCGACGCCGGCCCGTACGGCGAGGAACTGATCGCGCAGGTGATGCGCGATGTGATCGACGGACCGTTCTGGGGCGATCGCCCGGCGGTCGACGTGGAGCTCACCGGCCAGGGAGGTGGGACCTACCGGCTGGGGAGGGGCGAGCCGGTCGGTCGCGCCGCCGTCGACGCCGTCAGCTACATGCGGACGCTGTCAGGCCGCGACGACAACCCAGTCGTCACTGGTGATCCGGCCGCAACCGCAGCGGTCGCCAGTTGCCGGATGCCGTTCTGAGCGGTGGGGGCCGGAGTCACTCCGGCCCCCACACCACAATCAGTACGCCGGTTGGCTCGGATCGATCTGGTCGACCCAGGCGACGACGCCGCCACCGACGTGGACCGCGTCGGCGAAGCCCGCGCCCTTGACGATGGCCAGCACCTCGGCCGAGCGGACACCGGACTTGCAGTGGAAGACCAGCTGCTTGTCCTGCGGCAGCTTCTCGAGGGCGACACCGGTCTGGAAGTCGGCCTTCGGGATCAGCACCGAGCCCGGGATCCGGTTGATCTCGTACTCGTTCGGCTCCCGGACGTCGATCAGCTCGAAGTCCTTCTCGCCGTTGTCCTTGAGCTTGATCCACTCGCTGAGCTGCTTGACCGAGATGGTCGAACCGACGGCCGCGTCGGCCGCCTCCTCGGTGATCGCGCCGCAGAAGTTCTCGTAGTCGATCAGCTCGGTGACCGTCGGGTTCTCGCCGCAGATCGCGCAGTTCGGGTCCTTGCGGACCTTCAGGGCGCGCCAGTTCAGGTCGAGGGCCTCGTAGATGTTCAGCCGGCCCAGCGACGGGTCGCCGATCCCCGTCAGCAGCTTGATCGCCTCGGTGACCTGGGCCGCACCGACGGACGCGCAGAGCACGCCCAGCACGCCACCCTCGGCGCAGGACGGAACCATGCCCGGGGGCGGCGGCTCCGGGTAGAGGCAGCGGTAGCACGGGCCGTGCTCGGCCCAGAACACGCTGACCTGGCCGTCGAAGCGGAAGATCGAGCCCCAGACGTACGGCTTGCCGAGCAGCACCGCGGCGTCGTTCACCAGGTAGCGCGTGGCGAAGTTGTCGGTACCGTCGACGATCAGGTCGTACTGCTCGAAGATCTCGAACACGTTGTCGTTGTCGAGGCGCACCTCGTGCAGGACGACGTTCGTGTTCGGGTTCGTCTCGAGGATCGAGTCGCGCGCCGACTGGGCCTTGGACTTCCCGACGTCGGACTGGCCGTGGATGATCTGGCGCTGCAGGTTCGACTCGTCGACGGTGTCGAACTCGACGATGCCGAGCGTGCCGACCCCGGCCGCGGCCAGGTAGAGCAGCGCCGGGCTGCCCAGGCCGCCGGCCCCGATGACCAGGACCTTGGCGTTCTTCAGCCGCTTCTGGCCGGCCATCCCGACCTCGGGAATGATCAGGTGCCGCGAGTACCGGCGGACCTCGTCGATGGTCAGCTCGGCGGCCGGTTCGACCAGCGGTGGCAGTGACACGTGTCGGCTCCTCGGTTGGGTTCGAGTCAGGCTGTCCGGGGTTCAACCATCGGCCTGCTCTCCATGTTCCCGCACAATTCCGGCCACCCCAGCCAGGGTCCGCATCGCGGGACCGATGTCTCAGCCCTCAGACAGCACCGGGCCGGGCGCCCCCAGGACGCCCGGCACGGTGAGAGCACCTGTCAGTCGTTGTCGGTGATCGTCGCGGTGAGAGTCACCGGGAGCTTGATCTCACCGCCGTCGGCCTCGCTGATGACCGCCGAGAAGGTCTCGGCCGGCTCCTTGACCTTGTCGTCGACGAGCTTCACGGTCGCCTGACCGACGGTCTGCCCGGGCTCGATGCCACCGTCGATGGTCCGGGTACCGGGATCCCACTCGTCGTACTCGCTCACGTAGTCCTGCTTGAGCACCGCGGTGCCGTCCTTCAGGACCCCGTGCACGGTGACGTACCGGTCGCTCGGCGCCGACAACTTGAGCGGGAAGCGCGCGTCACCGCTCTGCTCCGCCGCGGTCAGGTTCCCGGCCGTCAGGGTCGGCGTCGGGTCGTCGTCGATGACCTCGCCGTGCCCGAACGACTTGTCGAGCAGGGCGTCCTGCGGCACCGACAGCACCAGATTGAACTTCAGGTCGTAGCTGTCGCGGGTGTTCGACTTCACCGGCAGGCTGATCTTCTGCTTGACCTGCCCCGGCTTGAAGACCACCGTGCGCACCACGTCACCCACCGTGGCACCGAGGTCACCGGAGGTCTCGGCGTACACCTTGACCGGCCGGGTGCTCATGCGGTTGAGCCGCACGGAGAAGTCGACGGTCTGGGTGCCCTTGTCGCCTTCCTTGACCTTGACGTCCGAGGCGGACACCTTCGGCAGCTTCACCGCGGGCGCCGAGACACCGACGCCGGCCGAGGAGAAGGCCAGGTCACTCAGGTACACCGTGCCCTTGGCGACCTTGTCGGTCCGCAGCTCGACCGCACGCACGTCCTTCAGGTCGATGCCCTTCAGCGAGGACAGCGGGATCCGGACCGTCCGCAGCAGGTTCTTCGGCAGACCGTTCTCCTTCAGGCCGGGGAGGCGCGTGAGAGCGTCACTGACCTTCGACACCGGCACCGAGACCGCACGGCCCTTGCCGTCGACCACTCGGACACTCAGATCGGTCTTCGGAGTACCAGCCGGATCCGGAGCCGCCCGGAACGACAAAGCGGCGAACTTCCGTACGTCGCGCTGTACAGCCGGCAGGGTCAACCGCAGTACGCCGGTCTTGTCGCGCCATGACAGTCGCGTCGCCACCATGGTCGGCGTACGGGCTGCAAACCAGGCAGCGTCCCAGTGCGGTGAGTCACCGGAGCCATCGGTCGACACACACGGCGGAGTCGCCGCCCGCGTCTGCTGCAGCCTCACACCGGAGCACGTGGCCGCCGAAGCCTTGCCGGTCAGCGCACCCTTCGGCAGCGCCTGGTCGAAGCGATTCACGTCCCGACGGGTCGCCAGCGGCGCCTGCGAGACCACTCGCACCACGGCCCGGCCGGCCGACGCCGCACGGGCATCAGAGCCGTCGAACAGCGGCAGGAACTGCTTCTCGTGGCCCAGGTGCAGCCGGAAGAAGCCGGACAGGTACGCCGTACCGACCGCCTGCTGCTCCTTCGCCTTCAGGCGCCCGGCGTACTTGGCGCCGCACGGGGAGGCCTTCTCGTCACCACCCCAGTCGTCACCGGACGGCGCCTCGGACTGGCCGGGGGTCCACTCGGTGTTGAAGAAGTTGTGGTTCGCCCCGAGCACCGTGACCGTCGACCGCGTGGCCGCGTCACCGGCGACCGAGTAGCGGGTGTCGTCGTAGAACTTCTGACCCTGCAGGTCGGAGACGTCACCGTCACAGGTCGGCAGGATGACGCTCATCGCGACACCCGGCACGGTCGAGCGGGCGAAGTCCACCGGCGCCAGCGGGAGCACCGCACGGATGCCGAACTCGCCACCACGATCGGAGTTCACGACGGCCGCCCGGGCGACACCCTCACCGCCGCGCGAGTGGCCCATCAGACCGATGTTCTGCAGGTCGACCTTGCCGACGTACTTGGTACCGAACGGCGCACCGCCGGTGGTCGACCACTTCTTCCACAGCTTCAGGTGATCGAGGATCAGCTCGGCCCGCGCCTGCGCACCGGCGTCGTACGCATCGCCGTCGTACGCGTTGACCGCGTTCGAGCTGATCGACACCACCTGGTAGCCGTTACTGGCCAGCGCCTGCGCGGCGCCGTCGTACCCGCGGTAGCTCGGCACCGGCTTGGCGCCGTTCGAGCACGGCCACGGCTTGGCCGGCTCCGTCTCGTCACCGCCGTAGCAGTACGAGTGCCGGCCGTGCAGGAACAGCACGAACGGCCGCTTGCCGGTCGCGCCGACCGGCGTGTAGACCTTGCCGACGACCTCGGACTTCTGCCCCAGTCCGGGGAGGAAGACCGCCTCGTCACCGAGGTTGTACTCCGACGTCTCGACCTTGAACTTGCCCGGTTTGGCCGGGTCGTCCTTGAGCAGCGCCCCCAGTCGCGGCTTCAGCCAGTAGGCGTCGTTCGGCCCGGCGGCAGCTTTACCGCGGGCCTGCGCCTTCTTGCCGTCGTTGCCGACGTCACCGGACCACACCAGCTGGACGTCCTTGGCCTTCAGGACGCCCGGGTCGGTGGTGACGAGGGTGAGCGTGCGCTGATCGGGTGACTGCTTGGCCACCCCGATCGGCTCCCCGTCCACGGCCAGCAGCGGCAGTGCCGAACGCATCGGCGCCGGCGCTCCCAGCCGGAGGGTGAGCTGGTAGCCGTCGGCCACCGGGCGCACGTCCCAATTGTTGCCTTGAGCAATGGTTGGTGCCGGCGGCGGCGCGGCGGACGCGGACGGCGCCGTGATCAACCCCACCCCTAATAGTGCGACCATCCCCAGCGACAGGTGCCTCAATCTGCCGATCTCTCGCACAGTTGTCCTCTCGATTCGACGAAACAGACCACAAAGAACGACTTCGTGGGCGAGAGGAAAGTTGACCTGACCAGCCGCTCGATCTCGTCTCAGTCCTGCGACAGCTTCGACTCAGTCGTCGTCGAGGATCAGCGCGTGCCCGAAGTTCCTGGTGAGCAGTGCCTCGCGCGGCGCCGACAGTGCCAGGTCGAACCTGACGTCGTCGTTGTCGCGGGTGTTCGCCTGCACCGGCACCCGCACGGTCTGCCGGACCTGTCCAGGTTTGAAGACGACCATCTGCGCCACGTCACGCACCGGCATCACGTCCGCGAACGGAAGGCTGGTCTCGGCGTACACGATGACCGGCCGGATGGACGGCCTGGACAGCCGCACCACGAAGTTCGCGTACGTCGTCCCCCGGTCGCCTTCCTTCACTGTGACGTCCGCCACCGCGACCTTCGGCGCTGTGACTGCGGTGACCCCGAGGCCAGGTGACGAGAAGGACAGGTCACTCAGGTACGCCGAACCTTTTGCGACCCGATCGGTCCGCAGCTCGATCGTCCGGACGTCCCGAAGGTTGACGCCCTTGAGCGATGCCAGTGGGATCCGCACGGTGCGCAGCAGGTTCTTCGGCAGTCCCACGGACTCGTTCCCCGGCAACCGCGTGAGGGCGTCACTGATTGCGGAGACCGGTACGGCGGCTGCCCGGCCCCGGCCGTCGACGACACGGACGGTCAGGTCGGTCCTCGGCGTACTGGTGGGGTCTGGTGCGGCCCGGAACGACAGTGCGGCGTATTTGCGCACGTCACGTTGCACAGTCGGCAGGTTGAGCCGCAGTACGCCACTCTTGTCGGTCCAGGACAGCCGGGTGACCGCCAGCGTCGGAGCGTGCTGTGCGTAGTAGGCAGCATCCCAGTGCGGCGCGTTCCCGGGTGAGTTGGTGAGCAGACATGGCGGCGTGGCGGTCCGCGCGGGGTTGGGTGCTTCGCCGATGCAGACCACCGCGGTGGCCTTGCCGGTTACCGCACCCTTCGGCTGTGCCTTGTCGAAGGCGGTCACGTCCCGCCGCGATGCCAACGGCGCCTGCGCGACCACCCGCACCACGGCCTTGCCAGCGGACGCCGCACGGGCATCAGACCCATCGAACAGCGGCAGGAACTGCTTCTCCCTCCCCAGCTGCAGCCGGAAGAACCCAGCCACGTACGCCGTACCGACCGCCTGCTGCTCCTTCGCCTTCAACCGCCCGGCGTACTTGGCGTCACACGGCGCCCTGTTGCCCTCGCCACCCCAGTCGTCCATGGATGGCGCTACTGACTGCCCAGGTGTCCATTCGGTGTTGAAGAAGTTGTGGTTCGCCCCCAGCACGGTCACCGTGGAGCGGGCGGCCCCATCACCCGTGATGGAGCTCCTGGTGTCGTCGTAGTACTTCTGCCCCTGCAGATCGGACACGTCGCCGTCGCAGTACGGGAGCAGGACGCTCATGGCGACGCCGGGCACGGCAGAGCGGGCGAAGTCGACCGGTGCGAGCGGCAGTACGGCGCGGACGCCGTACTGGCCACCGCGGTCGGCGTTCACCACGGCTGCGCGTACGACGCCTTCGCCACCTCGCGAGTGACCCATCAGACCGACGTTCTGCAGGTCGACCCTGCCGACGTACTTGGTACCGAACGGACCGCCACCGACGGTCGACCACTTCCTCCACAGGGCCAGGTGATCGAGTACCAGCTCGGCCCGGGCCTGCGCACCACTGTCGTACACGTCGTTGTCGTAGGCGTTGATCGCGTTAGAGCTGATCGAGACGACCTGGTAGCCGTTGCTCGCGAGTGCCTTCGCGGGGCCGTCGTAGCCGCGGTAGCTGGGGACCGACTTGGCGCCCTTCGGACAGGGCCAGGGCTTGTCACTGGGGGCCGGATCGTCGCCGTAGCAGGCTTCGTGGCGGCCGTGCAGGAAGACCACCAGCGGACGCTGACCGGCAGCTCCGACCGGGGCGTAGACCTTGCCGGCCACCTCGGACTTCTGACCGAGCCCCGGCAGCAGGACCGCTTCGTCACCCAGGTTGTACTCCGCCGTCTCGACCTTGTACTTGCCGAGCGTCCCCGGGTCGTCCTTGAGCAGCGGACCCTTCCGCGCGTTCAGCCAGTACGCGTCCGTCGGTCCGTCGGCCAGCGAGCGGACACCCTTATTCACGTCCCCCGGCCACATCAGCTGGACGTCACGCGCGTCAGCAGCGGCCTTGTCGGTAGTGATCAGAGTCAGCGTCCGACGGTCCGCCGACTGCTGGGCCACACCGAGAGGTTTCCCGTTCACGGCCAGCAGCGGCCGTGACGCACGCATCGCCATTGGTTCGTCCAGTCGCAGTGTGACCCGGTAGCCCGTCGGCACCTGCTGCACGTCCCAGCTGTTCGCAGCAGGCGGTGCAGCGGACGCCACGACCGGCCCGACTGCCAGTACTGCGGCCATGCCCAGGGTGATTGTGCCCAGAACGCGCACGGTCTTCCTCTCGTCGACGGACCAGCTCTCCATGAGATAGCCCGTGCGAGTGGAAGGTGGACGGATCTAGCGCATTCGGTCCGATCTCAACCCTGCTGCAGTTTCAGCACACTCAACGAACCAGGTCGCGGAACGCGGCCGCCACCTGCTCCGGGTGCTCCATCTGAGCGACGTGACCGGACTTCGGCAGGTACAGCAACCGCGCGTCCGGGAAGGTCCGCTGCGCCTTGGTACGGATGCGCGCGTCGACCAGCCGGTCGCGGCCGCCGTACACAAGCAGGACCGGGCACTTGACGCTGGCCGCGTCCGCCCAGAGCGACCTGCGTGGTGGCGCCAGTGACGAGCGCAGGATGCTCTTGGCTGCGTCGGTGGTCGCCTGCATGTTCCACGGGTCGGTGTCACGCCGGTGCAGCTCGGCCTCGTAGATGGCGCGCACCTCGGGCGGCAGGGCCCGCGGATCGCCGAAAACCATCGCCAGCGACGCCTGGAACCGCCGATCGAACGGCAACCGCTGTGCGCGTTCCAGAACCACCGGTCCGAGCCTTGGCGTCGCCAATGCGGCAAACCACAGCGCACTGGCCGACACCCGCGGGTGAGGTAGTGCCGGAGACACGAGCGTGAGTGACGCCACCAGATCGGGCCGCTGAGCCGCCAGAGCCACCGCTGCGGCCCCGCCCATCGAGTTACCGAAGACATGCGCGGGCTGGTCGAACTCGCTCTCCAACAGCTTCACCAGTACGTCGGCCTGTTCGGAGATCCCGGTCGGACCGGACAACGGCGTCCGCCCGAAGCCGGGCAGGTCGGGGGCGATCCCCCGCACGGTGTCGTTGAGCAGCAGTCCGAGCGCGGTCCAGTTCAACGACGAGCCGCCCAGGCCGTGCACGTAGAGCGCGGGCGGTAGCTCCGCCGCCGCGCCCGGCACGTCTCTGACCAGCAGGTCCACGCCTGCGACCGGCACCTGGCGAGCCGGCCATTCTTGTGTCGCCAACGGCACATCGGTGCCGGTTACCGCCCCGTAACTCTCCACGAGTCCCATGGTAGGACGCTTGTACCTGCCCTGGGTGGAGACTGGGACTTATGGCAGCAGCGTCGCAGCAGGTGACGACCGAGGTCGACGGGCAGACTTTGAAGCTCACGAACCTCGGCAAGGTCCTGTATCCGCAGACCGGGTTCACCAAGGCCGAGGTGATCGACTACTACCACCAGGTCGCCGAGTTGCTGCTGCCACACCTGTCCGACCGGCCACTCACCCGGAAGCGGTGGCCGGACGGCACCGACGCGTCGTACTTCTTCGAGAAGAACGCACCGCGCGGTACGCCGGCCTGGGTGCGGACCGAGACGCTGCCGACCCCCGGTAGCTCGACCGGCCGGGACGAGGCGGACTTCGTGGTGGCGGACGACGTCCAGACCGTGGTGTGGCTCGCGAATCTCGCAGCGCTCGAGCTGCACGTGCCGCAGTGGCGGATCGGTCTTTCGGAGCACGGTAGTGACCCGCAGGCCGACCTGATCGTCTTCGACCTCGACCCGGGTCCGGGCGCGACCATAGTGGAGTGCTGCGACGTCGCACTCGCCTTGCGCGAGCTGCTCGGTCACTACGGGCTGGAGGGCTGGCCGAAGACGTCCGGCAACAAGGGCATGCACCTGTACGTGCCGATCGAGCCAGCGTCGTCCAAGCGGACCAGTGCGTTCGCCAAACAGCTCGCTGAGCAGCTGGCCGAGGCCCTGCCCGAGGACGTCACGGCGAACATGACCAAGGCACTCCGGCCGAACAAGGTCTTCATCGACTGGAGCCAGAACGCCAGTGCGAAGACCACGCTGGCGCCGTACTCGCTGCGTGGTTCCGACGAGCCCCGGGTCTCCACACCGATCGACTGGGACGAGGTGGCCGCGACGACCACTCCGGAGGAGCTCAAGTTCCTCCCGCACGAGGTACTGGCCCGGATCGAGGAGTACGGCGACGTCCTGGCCGAGCTGTACGACGACCCGCGGCCCTTGCCGTCCTGAGCAGGCCCATCCGGTGGGGAAGCTACTGACCGGGAGGACCGGTGGGTAGGATTCGGCCTACGACCCGGCGGCGTTTCCTGCCACCGGTGCCGCACCACCGAAGGAGCCGACGTGTCGACGACACCGGAGACCGCACCGAAACGCGGCAGCCGCCTGCCCCGGCTGGCCCGCCGCGCGCAACTGCTCGAGGCGGCTCAGGAGGTCTTCGTCGCGAACGGGTACCACGCCGCCGCGATGGACGACATCGCCGACCGCGCGGGTGTGTCCAAGCCGGTCCTGTACCAGCACTTCCCCGGCAAGCTGGAGCTCTACCTGGCGCTGCTGGACACCTCCTGCGAAGCCATCGTCGCCTCGGTGCACGAAGCGCTGAAGTCGACCGACGACAACAAGCAGCGGGTCGCGGCCACTGTGCACGCGTTCTACGACTACGTCGCGAACGCACAGGGCGCCTTCCGGCTGGTCTTCGAGTCCGACCTGACCAACGAGCCGGCGGTCCGGGAGCGCGTCGACCGCGTCACCATCGCGTGCGCGGAGGCGGTCTCCGAGGTGATCAGCGCGGACGCCGGCCTGAACCGGGAGCAGTCGATGGTGCTGGCCGTCAGCCTGGTCGGTCAGGCGCAGGTGAGCGCGCGCTACTGGCTGGCCTCGTCCGACCAGGGCTCGCTGCCGCAGGAGCAGGCCGCCGACCTGGTCGCCTCGCTCGCGTGGCGCGGTATCCGCGGCTTCCCGCGCACCGACGGCTGACAACGACGGGCTGACGCGGCCCCACGCCGTACCGGTGCTCGTTCTGCTTTGGGCGGACGGGTGAGAGACCGGGGCCGGCAGCGGATAGGCTCGAACCGTCACCGGCGAGAGCCGCCGGTCGGAGCGTGCCCGGAGGGTTTCGTGGAGGTCAAGATCGGCGTGCAACACGTCAATCGTGAGTTGGTGCTCGAGAGTGAGCAGAGCCCGGACGAGGTACAGGAGCAGGTGTCGAACGCACTCAGCGGGAAGAGCAACCTGCTGGAGCTGACCGACGACAAGGGCCGCCGGATCCTGGTCCCGGCCGACCGGCTGGCGTACGTCGAGATCGGTGAGGTCTCGATCCGGAAGGTCGGCTTCGGCGCGATCTGATCCCGTTCTGGACACGGACGCGCGTGTCCGGGTTCCGGAATCCGGTTCGGTGGGCACCATGTGCGGTGAGACCTGCGTCGTAGTGGTCTGGTAGCTACGGGGCGCCGCCCAGGCGCAGGTCCGTCACCTTCACAAGGAGGAACCGTGGGTTACTGGATCTGGATGATCATCGTCAGCCTGCTCGCCGGCATCATCTTCGGGCCGCTCGCGCGGCTCGTGCTTCCCGGCAAACAGAACATCAGTCTCGGCTGGACCATCCTCGGCGGCGGTATCGGCGCCTTCATCGGTGGTCTGATCGCCTACTTCCTCGACATCAAGGACACCGACGGCCCGGACTGGATCCAGTACCTGATCCAGATCATCTGCGCCGCGGTGGTCATCGCGATCATCGCCGCCCGCAAACCGCGGGCAACCTGACCGCAGAACGCCTCACCCGACGGCCGCCACCCCACCTGGGGCAGGCGGCCGTTGTGATGCCAGCTGCTCGTAGAGGGCCAGCAGCTTCTCGGCGTGCTCACGCGGCGCCGGCCGGTACCGCGGCGCCCACGAGCGCTGGGTGTCCGGCGCACGGAGCACCTGAGCGACGACTGCAGCCAGCGGCGCCGCCTCGGCCGGGGCGAACGTCCGGGTCCGCTCGTGACCGCGGAACAGCCACGGGTCGACAACCACCAGCGGGCAGCCGGCCGCCTCGGCCTCGTGCGCAACGAGCGACTGGGTCTCCGAGATCGAAGCGATCA
Organism: Kribbella sp. NPDC056345; assembly: GCF_042262745.1. Classification (NCBI taxonomy): domain Bacteria; kingdom Bacillati; phylum Actinomycetota; class Actinomycetes; order Propionibacteriales; family Kribbellaceae; genus Kribbella; species Kribbella sp. NPDC056345. The sequence goes on from NZ_JBHJQQ010000008.1 coordinate 158,634, forward strand.
CCACTGCGTCCGCCGCGAGGTAGTACCCCGCCAGCTCGGCCCGCGGCAGTACGCCGGGCATCCGCACCCGAGGGCCGATCCCCAGCCGGTCGATCAGCTCGTTGACCCGGCGCCGGTCGCTGTAGCCGCCGACCATGACCAGGCAGGCATCCGGCCGGATCCGCAGCAGCTCGGCGAACGACTGCAGCAGCAACTCGTCGTTCTTCTCGCCGCTCAACCGGCCGACCGACAGCACGATCGGATCCTGCGCCCCGAGGCCGAGCTGCTGCCGGATCTCGGAGGCGGACAGGGTGGGAGCAGGCATCGGGAGCGTCGGGCTGGGCAGCACCACCGTCGGCGCCTCACAGCCCAGGTCGTCCAGCTGCTGCTGCACCTTGGCCGTCGGTGCGACGACCAGGTCGACGGCGCGCAGCAGGTTCTGCACCTCGGTGCACTCGCGCTGATAGCCGCGCGGCGCTCCGAGGCCGACCCGCCAGGCCTTGCCCGCGAGCCACATCGCCAGCCGGATCTCCCGGTAGTGCTGGCGGTAGACCTCGAGATCCGTGTGCCAGGTCAGGACGACCGGGAGCTGCCGGCGCCACGCGGCGTACAGGCCGGACACCCCGATCGGGCCGAGCGTGTGCACGTGGACGACGTCGTACTCGGGCTTGTTCCGGGTCGGGGGGAGCATGCCCAGGCGGTAGTCGCGGCCCCAGGTCTCGGTGCCCGGTACCGACCGGATCGGCAGTCTGCTCTGGTGACTCTTGGCGCCGTACGGCGCGACCACCTCGAGCTGGACCCCCAGCTCACACAGCGCTCGTCCGGCGGCCTCCAGCGAGACGGCCACACCATCGGCCCGCGGAACCAGGGTGTCGGAGTAGATGCCCAGGCGGACCGGGCGGAAGGACAGTGTCATGCAGGCAGGCTCTCCGGCGTCGACCCCCGTCAACAACAAACGAGAAACATGCAATCAGGCTTGCAGGCCAAGCGCAGTCATCCGCGCCGTATGAGCTTCCGTCAGTCGGGTGAACATCCGGCCAATGGCAGCCAAATCGAGCCCGGGCCGGTCCACACTGCCGGCCAGCAGGGCCGTCAGCGAGTCCCGGTCGGCGGCGATCCGCTGCGCCTGGCTGAGCGCCTCGCCGACCAGCCGGCGGCCCCACAGGGCCAGCCGGCCGCCGAGCTTCGGGTCGTCCTCGATCGCGGCCCGGACCCGGTCCACGATGAACTCGGCCTGCCCGGAGTCGGCGAACACCTCGAGCACCAGGCCCCGGGTCTCCGCGTCCACGAACGACGCGATCTCGCGGTAGAAGTCGTTGGCCAGGCCGTCCCCGACGTACGCCTTGACCAGACCCTCCAGCCAGTCCGACGGCGCGGTGTGGTCGTGGAAGGCGTCCAGCGGCGTCACGAAGGGCTGCATCGCCTCCATCGGGTCCACCCCGAGCGCGACCAGCCGGTCCCGGAGTTGCTGGAAGTGCCCGAACTCGGTGGTCGCCAGGGCAGCGAGCTCCGCCTTGTCGTTCAGGGTCGGTGCCAGCTTGGCGTCCTCGGCCATCCGCTCGAAGGCGGTCAGCTCGCCGTACGCGAGGACTCCCAGCAGGTCCACCGCCGCGGCCCGGTAGGCGGGGTCGTCGAAGGCCGTCTGTTCCATGCCCGGCACCTTATCTGTGTTCGAGGGCTGCCAGAACGGGTGCCGGGCGGGTGATGCGTGTCCCATGCGTGTCGTGGCACGAACCACACGGAACGGCATTGACGCAAGTTGCGGTTACACTGGTGAGCGATTCGCCGGTGACGCGCCCACATGGGCACGCTGGTGCGAGGTGCTTGCACAGTGTCCCCGCGCCTCTTCTGACGAGGCATACACGCCTCTGGCGCCCGGCCACTGTCCGTACAAGCATGTGAGAGGCGATCAGCCTGACCACCTTCCGAGAGCTCGGCGTGCTGCCCGAGATCTGCGACGCGCTCGACCGCGTCAACATCGTGGAGCCCTTCCCGATCCAGGAAATGACGCTCCCCGTAGCCCTGCTGGGCACCGACCTGATCGGCCAGGCCCGGACCGGGACCGGTAAGACGCTCGGCTTCGGTATTCCGTTGCTGCAGCGCACGATCTCCCCCGGCGAGCCCGACTACAACGAGCTCGCCGCCCCGGGGAAGCCGCAGGCCCTGGTCGTCACCCCGACCCGCGAGCTGACGATCCAGGTCGCCAAGGACCTCGTCACCGCGTCCACCGTCCGCTCCGTGCGGATCCTGACCATCTACGGCGGGGTCGCCTACGAGCCCCAGCTGGACGCGCTGAAGACCGGCGTCGACGTCGTCGTCGGCACGCCCGGCCGGCTGCTCGACCTGGCCAACCGCGGTGTGCTGGACCTCAGCCACATCAAGGTTCTGGTGCTGGACGAGGCCGACGAGATGCTCGACCTCGGCTTCCTGCCGGACGTGGAACGCATTCTGCGCAAGACTCCTGAGCTCCGGCAGACAATGTTGTTCTCGGCAACGATGCCGTCGGCCGTGATCGGCCTGGCCCGCACGCATATGCGGCACCCGCTGAACATCCGGGCCGAGTCCCACGAGGACACCCAGATGGTCCCGACGACGGCACAGTTCGTCTACCGGGCACACGATCTGGACAAGCCCGAGGTGGTGGCCCGGATCCTGCAGGCCGACGACCGCGGCCGGGTGATGATCTTCTGCCGGACCAAGCGCGAGGCCGGCCGGCTGACCGACGACCTGATCGACCGCGGCTTCAAGGCCGCCGCGATCCACGGCGACCTGAACCAGCAGGCCCGCGAGCGGGCGCTGACCCGGTTCCGCGGTGACAAGATCGACGTCCTGATCTGCACCGACGTCGCGGCCCGGGGTATCGATGTCGAGGGCGTCACGCACGTCATCAACAACACCTGCCCCGAGGACGAGAAGGCCTATATCCACCGGATCGGCCGGACCGGCCGCGCCGGGGCCAGCGGGATCGCGGTGACGTTCGTCGACTGGGCGGACCTGGTCCGCTGGAAGACGATCAACAAGGCTCTCGACCTGCCGTACGACGAGCCGCAGGAGATCTACTCCACGTCGCCCGAGCTGTACCACGACATGGGCATCCCGAGCGAGGCGAAGGGCCGGATCAAGCCGGCCGCCGACCGCGAGGAGCGCGAGCCCCGCGCGGAACGCCCGGGACGGGACAAGCACCGCCGTACCGAGGACAGCTCCGAGTCCGGCCATGGACACGGGCACGGCCGGGACCGGAAGAAGAACCGGACCCGCAAGCGCACCCGCCAGGGGCAGCCGCTCGAGGCGAACGCCGACGTCACCACCAAGACCCACGTCCCGCCGGCCCGCGAGGCCGACGAGACCACCCCGGTCGAGACCGCTGCTGTCGCGCACAGTGCGGTCGAGAACGCCGGGGGCGAGGCGCCGCGTGAACGCAAGCGGAAGCGGAACCGCAACCGCAAGCGCCGCGGGGACCGTCCGGTCGAGGGCGCGGTAGCCACCGACGCCGGTACGACGCCCGCTCCGGAGCAGGCTGCTGCTCCGGTCGAGACGAGTGCTCCGGCGGTTGTCGCGGCGGAGAAGCCCGCAGCGGATGGTGCTGCTGAGCGTCCGTCACGGCGGCAGCGTTCGCGCCGGTCGTCCGGTGGAGCACCGGCGCCGGTCGCCGAGGTCGCAGCTGCGGCCCCGGCCCAGAAGGCACCGCTCTTCGAGGCCCCGGCCCCGACCCAGAAGGCACCTGCCGAGAAGGCGCCGGCCAAGGCTGTCGAGGCCCCGGCCAAGAAGGCTCCGGCTCAGAAGGCTCCGGCCAAGGTGACCGAGGCCCCGGCCAAGAAGGTCGCCGCTGCACCGGCACCGGTCGAGAAGGCGCCCGCGAAGAAGGCTCCGGCCAAGGTCGCGGCTGCTCCGGCACCGGTTGAGAAGGCTGCACCGGCCAAGAAGGCTGCTGCCAAGAAGACCACCGCGCCGGCACCGGCCAAGAAGGTGGCGGCCAAGAAGACCGCCGCTGCACCGGCGCCGGCCAAGAAGGCGCCCGCGAAGAAGACCGCGGTGGCCGCAGCGCCCGCCAAGAAGGCGGCACCGGCAAAGAAGGCTGCCCCGGTCAAGAAGGCGACTCCGGTCAAGGCTGCTGCCAAGAAGGCTGCTCCGGTCAAGAAGGCTGCACCTGCCAAGGCGGTTGCGACCAAGACCGCGGCACCGGCGAAGAAGGCCGTTGCCAAGAAGGCCGCGCCCGTGAAGAAGGCTGCACCGGCCAAGAAGGCGACTCCGGCCAAGGCGGTTGCCAAGAAGGCCGCACCGGTCAAGAAGGCTGCACCGGCTAAGAAGGTGGCTGCGAGCAAGACTGCGGCACCGGCTAAGAAGGCACCTGCCAAGAAGGTCGCGCCCGCGAAGAAGGCGGTCACGGCCAAGAAGGCAGCACCGACCAAGGCTGTTGCGAAGAAGGCCCCGGCCAAGGCTGTCGCGAAGAAGGCGCCCGCCAAGGCGGTTGCCAAGAAGGCGGCTCCGGCCAAGAAGGCGGCTGCCACCAAGACCGCCGTACCGGCTAAGAAGGCACCTGCCAAGAAGGTCGCGCCCGCGAAGAAGGCGGTCACGGCCAAGAAGGCAGCACCGACCAAGGCCGTCGCGAAGAAGGCGCCGGCCAAGGCTGTTGCGAAGAAGGCGCCCGCCAAGAAGGTTGCGAAGAAGGCGCCGGCCTCGCGCCGGTGAAGTGACCAAGCTGTAATTTCGCGCTGCAACACCCAGCCCCTCGTGGAGCGTCCCCAGGACGTAAACCACATGAGAGGGGCTGGGTGATGAGGCGCAAGGGTGGGACGGCTGTGCTGGCCGCGGTAGGTCTAATACTGCTGGCAGGTTGTGGAGCGTCCGGCGGTGACAACGCGACCGGGGCCAGCGACAGCAGAGGCGGTACGGCGCAGCAGCCGGAGAGTGCCGCCGCGAGTGACAGCGGCGGCAAGGCGGCTGGTGGCCAGGCCCAGCCGAAGGCTCCGGTCGCGGATCAGCCGACCGTGACGCGGGCGATCATCAAGACCGGTTCGCTCACCGTCGAGGCCGATGACGTCAACAAGCGTCGGCAGGAGGCAATCACGGTGATCACCGGCCTCAAGGGCCAGGTCGCCTCGGAGAACACCGGCGACGACGCGAACGGCAACATCTCCAGGGCGAATCTCGTGCTGAAGGTGCCCAGTACGTCGTACGACGCCGCCATCGACGGTCTGTCCAAGCTCGGCAAGCGGCTGCAGATCCACCAGGAGTCCAGCGACGTCACCGAACAGGTCGTCGACGTGGACAGCAGGATCCGTACCCAGCGCGCCAGCCTGGACCGGATGCGCGCCCTGCTCGCCAAGGCGAACACGATCGGCGAGATCGTCTCGGTCGAGTCCGAACTGACCCGTCGCGAGGCCGACCTGGAGTCCCTGCTCGCCAAGCAGAAGAACCTCGCCCTCCAGACCGAGCTGGCCACCCTCAACCTGACCCTGACCAGCAAACACACCCCGCCACCCGACACCGACCCGGACAACGGCTTCGTCGCCGGCCTCAAAGGCGGCTGGGACGCCTTCACCGCCACCTTCTCCGCCCTGGCCACCGCACTAGGCGCAGTACTCCCCTTCGCCATCCTGCTGGCCCTCCTCGCCGTACCAGCCCTGTGGCTCCGCCGCCGCCTCCGCCGCCCAGCCCCCACCACCCCCCAACCAGAATCCGCCGCCCCCTAACACCTCCCCACACACGAACGGATATCCGTCCGTCGTGCCCCTTCTCCCGTCTTCACAAGACCTCAGAAGGGGCAACACGAGCGGATATCCGGCCGTCTGCCCCGTCGCGACTCGTGCCCGGCGGAGGGTGGCCGCGGTTAGAGGAGGGTGGTGGCCAGGGTGCGGTAGGCCTTGGCGCCGGGGGAGGTTGGGGCGGTGGTGAGGATGGTTTCGCCTACGGCGGGGGCCTCGGCGAACCGGATGGACTTCGGGATCGCCGGGGCGAGGACGTCGAGCGAGTAGGTCTCGGCGATCGTTTCGAGGACGGCGCGGGCGTGGGTCGTGCGGCCGTCGTACAGGGTCGGCAGTACGCCGAGGACGCGCAGGCCGGGGTTGGTCAGCTGCTGGACGTCGTGCACGGTGTCGAGTAGTTGCCCGACGCCACGATGGGCCAAGGTCTCGCATTGCAAGGGGATCAGTACGTCGGTTGCCGCGGACAACCCGTTCACCGTCAGCAGGCCGAGGGTGGGCGGGCAGTCGACGATGATCCAGTCGTACGACGGGCGCACGGAGCGCAAGGCCGTCCGGAGCACCTGCTCCGGGCTGGCCTCGCGGGCCAGCTGCACCTCCGCGGTGGCCAGCTCGATCGTCGCGGGCAGCAGATCCGGGCCCTCGTCGAACTCGATCAGCACGTCCCGCGCCTGCACCCCACCGAGCAGCACGTGGTGCAGCGACTTGTCGAGGTCCTCGGGGTCGATGCCGATCGAGAAGGTCAGGCAGGCCTGCGGATCGAGATCGACCACCAGTACACGCTGCCCGAGTTCGGACAGGGCAGCACCGAGTGTGGCGACGGTGGTCGTCTTGGCCACGCCGCCTTTCTGGTTGGCAACCGCGAGAGTGCGAGGAGGCACCCGGCCATTGTGCCGCACTGCGGAACGCCCGGTGACATCCGTCCGTGTCCCGGCCATCACCCCCCGCTCTTGACCTCAAGGGCACTTTAACTCCCAGCATGGCGGGCATGAGCGAATCGACGATCTCTCCCGTGAGTGCGCGGGCCGGCCGGCGCGAGTGGCTCGGCCTCGCCGTCCTGGCGCTGCCGACCATGCTGCTCGGGCTGGACGCCACAGTGCTCCACCTGGCCGCGCCCGTACTCAGCACGGACCTCTCCCCCAGCTCTTCGCAGCTGCTGTGGATCGTCGACGTCTACGGCTTCGTGGTCGCCGGTCTGCTCGTCACGATGGGCACGGTCGGTGACAGGATCGGCCGACGTCGACTGCTGATGATCGGTGCGGCCGGGTTCCTGGCCGCCTCGGTTCTGGCCGCGTTCGCGACCAGTCCGGAGCTGCTGATCGCGGCCCGGGCCCTGCTCGGGCTGGCCGGGGCGACGCTGATGCCGTCGACACTTTCCTTGCTGAGCAACATGTTCCAGGACGCGGACCAGCGGCGGCTGGCGATCGCGATCTGGATGACGAACTTCATGGTCGGCGGTATGGCCGGCCCGCTGATCGGTGGGGTGCTGCTCGACCACTTCTGGTGGGGTTCGGTGTTCCTGATCGGCGTCCCGCCGCTGGTGCTGCTACTGATCGCCGCACCGCTACTGCTGCCGGAGTTCCGCAACCCCAAGGCCGGCCGGATCGATCTGCTGAGCGTTGCGCTCTCCACAGGCGCGATCGTGGCGGTCGTCTATGCCATCAAGGAGACGGCGAAGGGTGAGGCGCACCTGACCACGCTGGGCATCGCTCTGGTCGGAGTAGCGCTCGGCTGGGTGTTCGGACGCCGTCAGCTCCGTCTGATTGAGCCTCTGGTCGATCTGCGCCTGTTCCGGCGGGCTGCGTTCAGTGCGTCCCTCGGTGCGCAGATGTTCGGCCTCTATGTGCTGGCCGCACTGCAGTTCCTGACAGTGCAGTACTTCCAGCTGGTGCTGGGGATGTCACCGCTCGAGGCCGGACTCTGGATGCTGCCGATGATGGTGACCGGCATCGTGGGCACACTGGCCGCGCCCTGGGTCGTCCGCCACCTCCGCGCCGGTACGGCGATGACAGTCGGCTTCATCGTCGCCGTACCCGGACTGGCCCTGATGGCCACCGCTGGACGGCTACCGGTGGTGATCGGCCTGGCGGTGGTCAGTCTGGGGATCCAGGTCGTGCTTGCACTCACGTACGACGTAGTCGTGAGCAGCGCACCGCGGGAACGCGCAGGGGTCGCGTCGGGCATGGGTGAGACCGGGACCGAGCTCGGAATGGCACTGGGGATCGCCATCGGCGGCAGCCTGGTCACAGCGGCGTACCGGGCTGCGGTGACTGTGCCGGCCGGCGCGGCAGAGTCTGCTAGGGACACTCTGGGCGGTGCGATCGCCGCGGCGGAGAGTCTGCCCGGCCCGGTCGCGCAGGAGCTGCTGGCCAGCGCCCGCGACGCCTACACCGGTGGCGTGCAGCTGGCCGTGCTGATGAGTGCCGCGATCATCGTCGTACTCGCCGTGGCGACAGCCAAGCTGGTCCGGACCGACTGAGCAGCTACTCTCTTTACCTGTGAGTACGCCACGAACGATGACGCTGCCGGACGGGGTTCATCCAGCCACTCTGGAGACCGACCGCGGCTCCTTCGCGACCCTGCGGGCAGTGCCCGAGATCGGTACGCCGCTCGGTACCGTGCTGCTCGTTCCGGGATGGACCGGCAGCAAGGAGGACTTCACTCCGCTGCTCCACCACCTGGCTCGGTACGGGTGGATCGCGGTGGGTGTGGACCAGCGGGGCCAGTTCGAGACCCCCGGTCCGGACGAGGCGTCGGCGTACACGCTGGAGGCACTGGGCGCCGACGTGGTGGCGATGAGCGTGGCGCTCGGCGGCTACAGCCAACTGGTCGGACACTCGTTCGGCGGACTGGTCGCGCGGGAGGCGGTGCTGATCGACCCGTCGGTGTTCTCGACGCTGACCCTGCTCTGCACCGGTCCCGCCGGATTCACGGATGAGCAGACGCTGCAGGGTCTCCAGATGCTCGCCTTCGGTCTGGACAACCTCCCGATCGAGCAGGTCTACGACCTCAAGCTGGAACACGACGCCAAGCACCCCGCGTACGTCGAACCGCCCGAGGAGATCGCAGCCTTCGTCCGCAAGCGCTTCGTCAGCAACTCACCGATCGGTCTGGCCGCGATCACCCGCCACCTGACTGACGCTGTGGACAAGACCGACCGCCTGGCCAAAGCCGGCGTCCGCACCCAACTCGTGTACGGCGAAACCGACGACGGCTGGCCGCTGTCCGTCCAGAACGAGGTGGCTGAGCGCCTCGGTATCCAGCCCGAGATGGTTCCCGATGCCGGCCACTCCCCCGCCATCGAACAACCAGCCGCCACCGCCCGCCTCCTGGTCGACTTCTTCCACGACCGAGCCACCTTCAACAACGCGGTCTAAGGCCGCAAGGCCGAGGGGGCCGGCCACTCGGTGTTGGGGGCGAAGTAGTCGTGCCAGAGGGGGGCCTGGGGGTCGGGGGTGAAGGCTTGGCCGTTGGAGGGGGCTACGAAGACGTCGCCTGCGGTTCCTCTGGTGAAGGTGATGATGTCGGAGCGGCCGTCGGCGTTGAAGTCGCCTGAGCCGGGGGCTTCGGGGGCTGGGGCGAAGAAGGTGTGCCAGAGGTCGCCGTCGCCGGTGAAGGCGGTGCCGGTCGAGGTTGCTACGTAGACGTCGCCTGAGGTGCCGCCGGCAAAGGTGGCGATGTCGTCGCGGCCGTCGCCGTTGTAGTCGCCGACGTCGGGGGTCTCGGTGTTGATGGCGAAGTGACCGTGCCACTTCCAGGTGGTGCCGAGGAACGACTTGCCGTCCGACAGGGCGACGAAGACGCTGGCCGTCGTACCGCGGGTGAAGGTGACGATGTCGTCGCGACCGTCGCCGTCGAAGTCGCCGATGTCGAGGAGTTCGCCCGGCCAGCCGAAGTCGCCGTGCCAGAGCCAGCTGTCCTGGACGAAGCGGCCACCGTCGGACAGCGAGACGTAGGCGTCGTGGGTGGTGCCGCGGGTGAACGTCACGATGTCGTCGCGACCGTCGCCGTCGAAGTCGCCGACCATCGGCACCTCGTCGCCGACCGCGAAATGGTCGTGCCACTTGGTGGCCGGGAGGTAGCCGTCGACGCCGTTCGACAGCGAGACCCAGACGTCCGCGGCCACACCGCGGGTGAACGTGATGATGTCGTCGCGACCGTCGCCGTTGAAGTCACCGGTCGCCGGGATCTCGTTGCCGACCGCAAACGACGAGTGCCACAGCTTACCGTCGCCGAACTTACTACCGGTCGACTTCGCGACATACACATCGGCCGCGTCACCCCGAAGGAACGTCACGATGTCATCCTTGCCATCGGCATCGACATCGGAAACCGTCGCGAGCTTCGCCGCCGACTCCAGCACCGCCGGGGTTCCGAGGTTGCCCGAGGCATCGACCGCGATCACCTTGTAGAACCGTTGCTGGCCACCCTTGAGCGACTTGTGCAGGAAACCCGGTGTCGGCGCGGTCCCGATCAGATTCGCGGGTGTCACCGGTACGTCGGCCGTGGCCGCCGAGTAGATCCGGTACGACGTTGCCTCCAGCACCGGGTTCCAGTTCAGCAGCACCGCGTGCTTACGAGGCGTCGCCGTCAAGCCGCCAGCCGCATCCAACCCACCACCGGCCGCGTACGGGTCGACAATGCTCGCCGTGAGATAGCGGGCCGCGGTCCAGGTACCAACTGGTGTGATCGTCACCTTGACGCTGCTCTTGCCGGCGGTCGCCGAAGCAGGCAGCGGGAACTGGTCGGACAGCCAACGCATGGTCCCGTTGCCGAGCGGCTGCCGCCAGGTCCCGACCGGTACGTCGTCCACGCTGACCGCGGCTTCCTGATACTTCTGCGCCTGATCCGAGATCCGGCGCAACAGGACACCGTGGTTCGAGGGATCGACAGCCATCCGGAAGGTGATCGGCCCCTGGCCGGAGCGGACCTGATCGGTGATCGGCAGATGATCGAAGTCCCCCTCGGCCACGCTGTTCAGCGTGGCCGAGGTACCACTGTCGGCGTACTGGTGCGCAGTCCGGTCCGCGGAGTCACCCAGATCCAGGGCATCGGTCTCGCGAGTGCTGACCGTGGGCTGCGTGTAGAGGAAGGCGGTCGAGCCGTAGTCGGCGAACCAGTCGTTCTGCTGACCATGTTCAATGCCGAAGCGCAGTGCGGAGTCGTAGGCGATCGCCTCGGTCAGCAGCAGGCGGTAGACGGCATCACACTCCTGTGCACAGCCGGCGTTCCCCACCTCGTGGGCGGTGTTGCCGGTGAAGGCCGCGCTGTAGCGACCCCCGGCGAAGTACCAACCCGCCTCGTAGAAGTCCTCCGTGCCGGTGCCGTGCTGCTGCGGTGACATCGATCCGTCGAGGTAAACCCGCTCATCACCTTCGAGGTACCCGCGATTGACACCCGCCATCGTCTGCGCGACCCCGACGAGCTTGCCGCGGCCGGTCTGATCGGCAACCACCCAGTCGTCACCCCACGCAGTCTTGCCACTGTGCGAGACCGCGGTGAAGTAAGCCGCTGGGCCGCCCGGAAGGAGATCAGTGCTCCACTTTGTGTCCGGTGCACTCGTCAGCTGCAGCTCGACGGTGCCGACCGCCGCTCCGGTGGAATTCACCAGCGAAACCGCGGCCGATTCGCGGTAGGGCATCGGCCACCACGTCGTGAACCAGCCGCCCGCAGCAGGATCGGCAGCGAACATCAGCGACTTCACCGAGTACGCGCCCAGACCGGTACCGAAGAACTCCCCGACCGGCGAGTCGACCGTACGGCGGCCGTCGAACGCGATCCGCAACCGCAACCCCGCCAGTACGGCGTCCGACGGCGTCACCCCGACGAACCGCATCCGCAACGCACTGATCGCACCCGGCCCCTGAACGGTGCCGAAGGCAACTTCCTGCCCAGCACCGACCGGATGCGTCTGCCCCACCGTGGTCGATCCGGTCGCCGCCGGCTTCGGGTCCGCCGTACCGGCCGCGCGCAAGGTCGTCAGTACGTCGTTCGCCGGATCAGCCGGGTCGAACCGGGTCACGCCGTCCGCGTCCGGGAAGTGGCGGTAGTTCACGTGGTAGAAGAACGGATTGTGCTGGACCACGATCTGCATCGACTGCCGGTACGCCATCGGCACCTTGATCTGGAAACCGCCGCCCGCCTGGGACGCGTTGGCGACCAGCGGGTGCACGAACGGCGCACCGACTCGGCCGTCGGTGACGTCCTTCAGCGACCGGTTCAAGACCGTCGTACCGTCCAGCGTGATCGCGATCGTCCCGGTGTCGGTGACGTCCGGAACGTCGTTACGCAACCTCGTGAACCAGATTGAGTCGATCTGACCAGGCCCCGCGTCCTCGGCGATCACGCACCCGGCGGCGACCTGCCGCAAGCACGAGTCCGCGCCGTCGAACCCGTCGTTGTTGCTACCGTTCCGCGCGAATCCGGAGAACTGGCGGGTGCTCGTCCCGGCGGACAGATACGGCAACCGGTCCAGCTGGCGCAGCGTGTCCCAGCCGACCGCACCCTTCCCCACACTCTCGGGAGCCGCGGCGGTGGCCGGCACGACAAGACAGGCGGCCAGGACCAGCCCGGTCAGTACGGCGACGGGCAGGCGGAAGCGTCCGGACATCGACTGTCTCCTCAAGGGGCGGCGGTGCTGAGACTCCGTCAGGAGAGTCTCATCACCACCCGAGAAATCGATATCCTTACGATGTCCGTCAAATAGTCCGCTCAGTTGGCGGTCAGGACTTGCGCTCTCATGCCGGGGTGCGGGCTGACGATGGTCCAGCCGGTAGTGCCCTGCTCGAAGTCGCCGTTGGTCACGGTGAGCCCGACCGCGTCGATCTCGTCGAACCCGACATCGACCAGGTAGTCGCCCACGCCCTTCGCCTCGCACAGCGCGAACTGCAGCACGACCGACGTTTCGCCACGGACGAACTGGGTGATGTCCACCGCACCCCAGTTGCCCTGCCCGTTCATCCAGACCTTCGGCGACTCGGCGGCGTCGAGGTTGCTGAGCAGCTTCTTCTCCTTCGACGTCACGATCGTCACCTGCTTGAAGTGGTAGTCCTTCAGGTCGTCGGCGAACCCGTCGTAGTCCCACCACGAGATCTCGTACCGCGGCGCGTTCGGGTCCACGGCCATCCGCTGCTCGGCCCACACACAGCTCCCGGCCGTGGTCTGCGTCCGCTCCGGCACGAACAGGCTGAGCCGGCCCTTGCCGTACATCGCGCTGTTGCGGATCGTCCCCGGCCCGCCCGGCTGGTACGTCGCACCAGTCCGGGGCAGGTCACCCGGGATCGGGCTGGACGGCGTCGTCGGTACGGCGGGTTGCGCGTGACCACCGAACGCCGCCGCGATCACGTCGTACACGTCCTTGGCCTGATGCGAGGTGAACTTGTCGATCGTGCCGTGGATGATCGGGCTCTGCTGCTTGAACTGCCAGGCCCGGGTGGCCGGGTTGACGTCCTCGAAGCCGAAGTTCGCGATGCTGAAACCGGTCGGGACCAGGCTGTCGAAGCCGACGTCGATCGGGAAGCCGGCCGCGGCCTGGGCGTAGAGCTTCAGACTGAGCTTCGCAGTCGTCTTGCCGCGCAGTGCGGCGGTCAGGTCGACCGATGCCGGTGCCCAGGTGAAGCCGAACTCGTCCGCGACGTCCGATCGCCAGACGACCTGGTCGTCGACCAGCACTTCCTTGTACAGCTTGCCGGACTTGGCCGGCGTCCGGCTGACCTGGTCGTAGGTGGCAAACCGCAGGTTGTAGCTGCCGGCCGCCGGATCGACCGTGACCTGTTGATACGCCTCCGCGAACCCGGTCGCCGGAGCAGTCGTATAGATGCCCTGGGCAAAGCTCAACCTGCCTTCACCTGTCTGGGCAAGGTTGTTCGAGGCAATCGTCGGCCGCCGGTCGTAGTTGACCGGGGCGCCGTAGGCAACGATCCCGCCGATCCGGCCGTCGGCGGCGTACGGCATCGCCTGCTTGAGTGACTCCGCCACGTACTCCGGACTCGGCGACAGCGCGGCATCGAGGAACCGATCGGTGTACAGCAGCAGGATCAGATCGAGATGCCGCGGAGTCAGCTTCGCCAGCAACTCGTCCAGCTGGGCGGCGACGTACCGCGAATCTGTCGTGCTCTGGCCACCACCGAGGTACGGGAACAGGACACCGTCGATGTACGGCGCGAGCCGGTCGAGGTGCTCATCGGTGTAGTCCCAGTGGTACATCGTGGTCAGGAACCCGAGGTTCGGGTTGATCGCGTCCTGGGTCTGCTTGATCTGCGCGAGATACTGGGTCGTGAACAGCTGCTGGTTCTGGCCGATCAGGAAGTCGTCGATCTGCCACGCCTTGATGTTCGGGTACTGCAGCGAGAGCGTCGCGATGTTGCGCGCCCAGGCGACGAAGTCGAGTTTGAACGGGCGCGAGCAGTAGCCCTCCAGATACGGGCCCTCCGGGCGGTCGGCCTGGCACTCCGACGGCGGCACCAGGTCCAGCCAGATGTCGATCCCGGCCGCCCGGGCCAGCGGCGCGAACTCGCTGCGCAGATCGTCCCAGTCCGTCGGCGACTCCCAGATCCCGAACAGGTAGGTGTTCACGTTCATCGCCTTCAGCCGCTGGATCAGCTTGGGCGAGTCGTAGTGGTACCGGCCGTCGGCGCGCGGCTTGGTCTCGCGGGTCTCCGCGTCGACCGTATTGCCGCCCGTCTTGGAGGTCAGTACGCCGCCGGGCGGGATGATGCCCTTCGTTCGCGTCTTCACGTCCGGCAACTGCTGAGGTTGCGCCTCCGTTGCCATCGCGTGCTGCCCGGCCAGAACCATCCCGGCCGCCACGATCAGTGCCGCCCAGCGCTTCATCCGACCTTCTCCAGCTTCCACTGCTGGCAGGCGCCCTGCCAGTACGGCCAGACCCGTACGTCGGCCCCGGCCGCGGTCGCGCAGCCGTCCACGTCCAGCGCCTTGCCACCGATCTTCGAGATCACCTTGTAGTACCCGTTGCCGAGGGCATCGAGGTACCACTCCTGGCAGTCGCCACCCCAGTACGGCCACTGGATGACGTCGGCATGGTTGGCGGCTGAACAGGCGGCCACGTCGAGGGCCTTACCGCTGTGCGCGGCGAGCAGCTTGTACGAACCGTCACCGTTGTAGGTGACCTTCCACTGCTGACAGGCGCCACCATTCGCGGTCCAGACCTGCACGTTCGCCGCATCGGCGGTCGAGCAGCTGGCAACCTCGAGCAGATTGTCCGGGTTGTTCTTCGGTGACAGCTTGTAGGTGCCATCGGCCACAATGTCGGCACCCGGATCACCGCCCGGAAGGGTGACCGTCTCCCACGCAGCCTTCGGTACGCCGAGTTGCGGCTTCCCGGCGGCGTCGTACGAGACCTTGCCGATCCGTACGGCGCGACCTGCGCTGCAACTGCCGACCGGCGTACCGTTCGAGCTCGTGACGCCGTGGTAGACGATCCAGGTCTCCTTGCCGTCGGGCGAGGTGAAGAATCCGTGGTGGCCGGTACCGAAGACCCAGCCGGCGTCGTTGCGCTTGAAGACCGGCCCGCTGGACTTGGTCCATGCGGACTGGCTGAGCACATCGGTGCCGGTCAGTTCCAGGACTCCGAGCGAGTAGTCGGGTGACTCGCAAGCGCTGGCGGAGTAGTAGATGTAGACCTTGCCGTTGTGGATCAGCGAGACCGGCCCTTCGGTGACCTTGCGGCCGTTCTGCTCCCACGGCTGGTCGGGCGTGGCCAGCTGGGCGGGTGGGCCGCTGATGGTCCACGGGTTGCTCATCGGCGCGATGTACAGGTTCTGGCCGTTGGCGCGGCCGCTCGACCACAGGTGGAACAGGCGGCCGTCGGGGAGCTTCATGACACTGCCGTCGATCGAGTGGAAGTCGCCGGTGTCGAGCTTGGCCTTGAAGGTGTACGGGCCCATCGGGCGGTCGGCCTCGAGGACGAACATCCGGTGCATCGCGTCGTTGCCGTTGTCGGCGGTGTAGTACAGATACCACTTGCCGTCGAGCTGATGGATCTCCGGCGCCCAGAGGTTGCAGCACGCCTCACCGGCCGGCGGCTGCCAGAGCGTCTGCTGCGGTGCGGCGCCGAGACCGGCCACCGAGGGGGCCGAGACGCCGACGAGTTTGTCGCCGTGCGTGTAGAGCAGGTGGTAGTTGCCTTCGGCAAACACCATCCAGGGGTCGGCGGCGTTCTCCCGGACCGGGTTACGGACCGTGTTCGGGCGGGCCGGCAGGGCGTCGGCCGCCACTTGAGCCTGCGGTTGCCTGACGGGTGTCGGAGCCGCGTCGCTGGTGATCGGCAAGAACGCCGAGAGCACCAGCGATGCCCCTACTACGAGTCCGGACAGCACTTTCGCCATACCTCACCCCTCGTGTCGATGCGGACACGATGACACGGCAAGGACAGGTCCGTCCGGCGTTTCGATCCTGGTCGAAGACCACCTTCGGCCGCTGACTAGCGCACGGGCACGACCGCCGGCTCGATCCGGAGCTTGTCGAGGCCGATCGGGGCCAGCGCCGCCTTCACAGCATCCGTGTAGACCAATAGCCGCACGTTCTCGCTGGAACCGTCCATCTGCGTGTACGACGTGGTGATGCCGAGGGCGTCGCGGTTCATCAGGCCGGCCACCTTGCCGGAGAGCTGGTCGGCGTCCCCCTGGCTCAACCGGACCGGGGCCACGCAGAGATTGCCGTCGTAGACCTCTTCGAACGCCCGCCGGAACGCTGCCCGGTCACCGTGCGCCACCCCGACGAACACGACCACGGGCTTGGTGCGACCCTCGCCGTCCGGGCGGTAGATCGCCGGTCCGAAGGCCTGATCACGGTGCTGGTCGAGGAACTGGGCGACCTTCGGATCCTCGATGTTGCTCGGCTTCGCCGGCCAGCCGCCCTTCGGCGGTGGGCACGGCAGCGGCGGGGTCACGAAGTCGCGCTCCGGCGTCGGCGCGGCCTGCTGCTGCACGGTGATGGTCCGGTTGGTCCAGATGCCGGTGAGCGTGGCGCGGCCGGTGCGAACGCCTTGGATGGTTTCGAGGTCGGTCAAAAGGCTGACGTCCACACCCTTCAGGGTGACCTTGAGTCCGTCGGGACAGGTCGGCGCCGGCGCCTTGCCCGGCGGGTAGCCGATCGTCGGGATCGGGCGCGACGGGCAGAAGACAGGGGCCACGTTCGGCGCGGCGATCACCTGCCCGCTGACGCGCACCTTGGCGCCGTCGCGGACCAGGAGGTCGTCGTTCGAACCGGGCTGCTGGTTGCCTTTGGCAACAGAGTCCACGGCCTCAGGTGTCGCTGCCGGGGCGCTCGGCGGCGCCGACTGGGCGCCCTGCGGCGCCGCCGTGCCACCGCGGGGGAGGACGCTCACCGTCACCGCGGCCACCACGACAACACTGGCCGCGGCCAGCGCCGGCGCCCACCGCCGCGGCCGCCGGTTCGCACCGGTGATCCGGTCCAGATCCGGCTCGGGTGCCGACGGCTGGTCGGCACGCCACTGCGCACCGGCCCGCGTCAGCAGGTCGTCGACCTCATCGATCGGATTCATTCCCTGACCTCCAGCAACGTGCGCAGGCGAGCCCGCGCATCGGACAACGTGGACTTCACGGTGCCCTCGGAACAGCCCATCACCGCGGCCGTGTCGGCCACCGACAGATCCGCGAAATAGAAGCAGTCGACCGCCAGCCGCTGCCGCGCCGGCAACTCCCCCAGCGCCTGCCCGACATCGATCCGCCCCTCCACGTCAGGCCGCACCCCCGGCCCGTCGTACTCCTCCAGCACTCCCACCGGCCGCAGCCGCCGCGCCGCCTTCCGCGCCTGGTCCGCCGTGATCGCCAGCAGCCACGCCGAAGCAGTCCCCCGGCTCGCGTCGTACTGCCCCCGCTTCACCCAGGCCCGCGCGAGCGCCTCCTGCACGATGTCGTCCCGGTCGGCGCCCACGCCCAACCGACCCGCCAACCGAGCCATCGCCCCCACATGCGGCCGCACCCACTCGACAAAGCCGGGACCATCCCCCGGCGGCCCTGCCACCACCAAGATCTCACCCGTCAATGTCGGCATACCTGTTCTACCCCTCGAATCCCACTCAGGTTGGGTCCCAACCCACATTTCAACGAACCCACCACCCCCAAGTCACCCCCACCCCACCCTTCGTAACCACCCCGAGTTATCCACAGATCCCCGAACTGGGGGTGTAGAGCTGGGTGATGATGGATTCGATGGTGGGTTCGGCGATGGTCAGGTCGGCCAGGGGGTAGGTGGCGGCCAGGTGGGCTACCAGGGGGGCGGCGCTGGTGGTGGGGGGAAAGGTGAGGTGCTGGCGGGGGCCGTCGACCTTGGTGACGGTGGCGCCGGGGACGGTGATGGGTGGGAGGGAGGTGGCCAGGTCGACTACCAGGGTTCTGGGGGCGGACTGGCTGGCTCGGAGGGTAGGGAGGGTGCCGTCGAAAATCTGGCGGCCGTGGTCGATGACCATGACGCGGGTGCAGAGGGCTTCGATGTCGTCGAGGTCGTGGGTGGTGAGGATGACGGTGGTACGGCGTTCCGCGTTGACCTGGGCGAGGAATTCGCGCAGGCGGGCCTTGCTGATGACGTCGAGGCCGATCGTGGGTTCGTCGAGGTAGACGATGTCGGGGTCGTGCAGCAGGGCGGCGGCGATATCGCCGCGCATGCGCTGGCCCAGGGAGAGTTGGCGGACCGGGACATCGAGCAGGTCACCGAGATCCAGCAGTTCGACGAACGTGGCCAGGTTCTCGCGGTGGCGGGCGATCGGGACGCCGTACATCTTCTGCAGGACGGCGAAGGAGTCCTTGAGGGGCAGGTCCCACCACAGGGTGGTGCGCTGGCCGAAGACGACGCCGATCCGTTTGGCGAGTTTGAGCCGCGCCCGGGACGGGTCGACACCGGCGACGCGGATGGTGCCGCCGCTCGGGACGAGGATGCCGGTGAGCATCTTGATGGTGGTCGACTTGCCGGCGCCGTTCGGGCCGATGTAGCCGACGACCTCGCCGGGTTCGACGGTGAACGAGAGGCCGTCGACCGCCCGGACCTCGCGTTTGGTCCTGCGGAGTCCGTTCCGGGACGTCACGGTGAAGGCGCGGGACACGTCGGTGAGTTCGATGACTGGCATTTCAGCTCCCTGTACTGCGATAGCGACGAAGACCGGCGCGCCAGCCGAGGGCCGCGAGGGCGACCATCACCGCGGCTGCGACCGGGGACAGCAGGCCGATCCAGGAGGGCAACCCGAGTGGAGGTTGCTTGTCCAGCACGAAAAGCACCGGATAGAAGTTCACGAACGCCAGCGGTACGACGAACGTGACCGCGCGCACGACGTCCTTCCCGAACGCGGTCAGCGGGTACTGCGTCAACGTGCGACCGCCGTACGTGAAGGAGTTGGACAGTTCGGCGGAATCGATCGCGACGAACTGGAATGCCGCACCGAGCACGAAGAACGAACCGAAGATGCAGGCGCCGGCGATGGTACTGACGACCATCATGATGCCTTTGGCAACGGTCCAGTCGACGTCGAGCTGGGTCAGGGCGATCACCAGCACCGCCAGCGCCTGCACCACCCGACCGACCTTGTCGAGCCGGAACTCGTCCGCGGCTGTCTGGATGATGGCCGGTACCGGCCGGACCAGATAGCCGTCCAGCGAGCCCATCCGGATCCGCCGGCCGACCCGCTCGATCGATCCGGTGACGAGGTCGGCGATCCCCATCGTCAGGGAGGACGTTGCGTAGAGCAACGCCATCTCCGCGAGCGAGAACCCACCGAACGCGTTGATATGACTGAACATCAGGAGTACGGCGACGAAGTCCGTGATCGTGATCAGGATCCCGGTCACCATCATCAGCGCGAACGACGCCGGGTAGGCGAGGGTGGATCGGATCCACATCGCGGCGAGCATCCAGTACTGCCCGGGGGCTTGCAGGATTCGCTCAACCACCTTGGATCACCACCTTGCGCATCGCGAGCTGGGTGACAAGTTGCCCGATCAGCAGCAGCACCAGGATCCAGCCGATCTGGAAGAGGAGCGCGCCACCGATACCGCTCGGGTTGCGACCGAGCCAGATGTCGATCGGTACCTGCAGCGTGGCCGCCCATGGCGTCGCCCGCACGAACTCACCGAACCAGCCCGGGAACACGACCAGTGGCAGAACCGCGCCGGAGAAGAACAGTGACACGAGCATCGCGGCCGCCTCGGTCCCCCTCGAGTCGATGATCCAGAACCCCGAGAGCGCGACCAGGTACCGGATCCCGAAGCTGACCAGGATCGCGAACAGCAGCCCGACGGCCACCGCCAGCCAGGCCTCCGGCCGGGACGGGAACTTCAGGTCGAACACCAGCGCCCCGACCAGCAACGGGATCCCGCCACGCACGATCAGCTGGAACATCGCCCGGCCGAGATCCATCGAAAGCCACCACAGCAACAGGTGCGTCGGCCGGTACAGATCGACTGCGATCTCCCCGCTGCGCACCCGCTCCCCGAGCTCGACCGTCGTACTCGCACCGAACAGCCCGATCGGCAGCAGCAGCCCCTGCTGCAACCACACGAACGTCAGCGCGTCGTTGACGTCGTACCCACCGAGCCCCGGCCGCTCGTTCCACAACGTCAGATAGACACCGCACAGGATGAACCCGAACACCGAATTGGTGAACGCACCGGAGACAGTCGCGATCCGGTACGTCGCAAAGCGCCGGAACGACCGCACTGCGATCGCCCAATAGACGCCCACGGCAACCTCCTCTCAACACATCGAGGTGGTGTCCGAAGCCCCAGCAGCACGCAGAACTGCCCCGAATCCATCAGGACCCGGGGGTTCGGACACCACTGTGGCAGGCATGGCTGACCCACGCCGTTCTGTCAAAGGTGCCGACCGTACGCCGCCCCGATCTCAGCCGTCAACTGGATTTGCGTCGGTAAGGACACGTAGTAGTCCGGGCGGAATCGTTTCCGAACGCCTCCGGTGGGGGTGCCGGGCCACTACTACGTGTCGTTGGCGACGGTGAATCAGTCGGACTCGAGGACTCGGGCCAGGAGGGTGGCGAAGGGGGCGGGGTGGGTCAGGTAGCCGGCGTGGGCGCCGGGGAACGTGACGACGGGCCAGCCGAGGTTGTCGGCGATCTGCTGGATCGGGCGGCCCGGGAGGTACTCCAGGGAGTCGGCCCCGGCCGCGGGGACGAGCTTGGCGGCGGCTGCCTTCAGGGCGTCGAGGTCGGGCTGGTAGCGGGTGAACGGGAGGAGTTTGTGCTGGTAGAAGGTGGCCGCGTTGCCCTGGAAGCGCCCGAACATCTCCAGAACCTCGGGCAGCATGTCCTCCGGTGCCGGCGGCTCGTCCTGATCGGTACCGATGCCGCGACTGAACAGGAAGTCGGCCGCCTCAACTCCGTCGGTGCGGAAGGTGTCGTAGACCTGCTCGAAGAACGCCCGGTGGTCGGCGGCGTCCGGCAGGACCTCGACGGCCGGAGGCTCGTGAGCAACCAGCAGCCGGACCCGATCGGGGTACCGGCTGATCAGCTCGAGACCGGTGATCGCGCCCGAACTGCTCCCGAACACGTACGCCGGTTCGCTCCCACCGACCGCGTCGATCAGAGCCAACGCATCCTCGGCCGACTGGTCGACCCGCTCGTCGACCGCACCACCGTCGTACGAACTGCGTGAGCACCCCCGCGGGTCGGACGCAACAACCGTGTAGTCCGCCGCGAGCCGGCCAACGATCCCATCGAAGATCCCGGCATCGGTCCCACCACCCGCGATCAGCAGCAGCACCGGCCCCGACCCCGTCACCTCGTAGTGCAACGTCGCACCCGGCACACCCAGCTTGTTCACCGTCTTGGCACCCATCCCAGGCAACCCCTCTCCACTAGTTGCCCTCACCCTCCCCCCACCCGCTGGCACGCCACGCACACCCCGCTGACACGCCCCACCCACCCTCCAACAGACAGGACGTATACGCCCGCCAACCACCCCAGGCGGGTGGGGAGGTGTTGGCGGGTGGGGTTAGTCGCGGTCTTCGGGGGGTGGGAGGTCTTCGAGGCCGGACCAGGGAGGTTGGGGTGGGGCTACTCGGCGGCCTTGGGGGCAGAGGTGGGCGTAGTCGCACCAGCCGCAGAGGGGGGATGGTTCGGGTGGGAAGGCCTCGTCGGCTTCGGCGGGGGTTAGGCCTTCGGACCAGCGGGATTCGGCGGCGGCTGCGTCGTCGGCTATGGATTCGGCGCGGCGTTGGTGGCGGGCCAGGGAGGCGTCGTCGTGGTCGGCGGCGGCGATGGTGTTGGTGGGGAGGTGGTGCAGCTCGACGCGGGTGCAGGGGCGGTGCAGGACGCGGCGGGCGCCTAGGACGTAGAGGGCCATGGCTAGGGAGGAGCGTGCGTCGGTTGAGGTGAGGGGGCGGCGGCCGGTTTTGTAGTCGACGATCACGAGCTCGGTCCCGTCGCCGGAACGGGCCGGGCGCTCGTCGATGCGGTCGATGCGACCGCGCAGGGATGCGCGCGAGGTGGTGAAGGCGACTGTGCGCTCCACACCGCGCGGTTCGTAGTACGGGTCGGATTCCCGCAGGTAGCCGAGCACCATCTCGGTGGCTCGCTCGCGCCAGTCCAGCGACTGGGCCTCGTCGCGGAAACCCTCGTCCCGCCAGCCGACCCGGATGCGTGCGACCACCTCGTCCGGAGTACGGCGGTCGGCCGGCCAGCGGCCGAAGAAGTCTGCGAGGACCTCGTGGACGATGCCGCCGACCGTGTTGTGCGCCCACGCCGGACCCTTCGGTGGCCGCGGGCGCTCCAGATACGTGTAGCGGTACTTGCGTTTGCAGTCCGCGAACGTCATCAGCTTGGTCGGTGTCGCGACGAACAGCCGCGTCGGCATCCCCGGAAGCACGTCACCCAGCCTTGATGAAATCACTCACCGCGTCCGCCACCAGCTGGACGGCGATCGCACTCAGCAGCAGACCGGCGATCCGAGTCACCAGCAGTACGCCGTTCTCCCCGAGGATCCTCATGATCACACCCGAGAACCGCAGCGTCAGCCACATGATCAGGTGGATCAGGATGATGCCGACCGAGATCGCGATCACGTCCGGCAGCCGTCCGTCCGCACGCTGCACGAACACCATGGTGGCGACGATCGCACCGGGCCCGGCCAGCAGCGGCGTACCCAGCGGGACGAAGGCGATATTGACGTTCTTGGTCTGGACCGGGTCCTCGGCGGTATCGGTCAGCAGCTGCAACGCGATCAGCAGAAGCAGCAGACCGCCGGCGCATTGCAACGCCGGAAGCGTAATACCGAGGTGGGACAGAATCTGCTGACCGAACGCCGCAAACACCACGATCACGCCGAACGCGACCAGCACCGCCTGCCAGGCCGCCCGCTTGCGAACCGCGCGGGACTGCCCAGCGGTCAGCGAGATGAAGACCGGCACCGTGCCCGGCGGGTCCATGATCACGAAGAGTGTGACGACGACCGAGCTGAGCAGCCCGAGGTTGATGATGTCGTTCATGGCAGGTACGCCTCTGGAGCTTGTACGCCGGGTGCGGCCGCCGCATTCGCCTTCGCAACCTCGAGCAGCCGCTCGAACTGCGAGGGGTCGGTGGTGTTCACACCCAGGTCATGGTCGATCTTGCCGGCCCCGTGGTGGTCGCTCGAACCGGTCCGGATGATGCCGAGGTCGTCGGCGATCCGGGTCAGCGCGGCGCGCGACTGCGGCGAGTGGTCCTGGTGCTCGACCTCGATCCCGGCCAGCCCGTGCTCACTGACCAGCTGCGCGATCATGTCCTCGGTCATCACCTTGTGGCTGGACCGCCCCCACGGGTGCGCGATCACCGGTACACCGCCGGCCGCGCGGACCAGGTCGATCGCATGCCCGGGCTCGATCGCGTAGTGCGATACGTGACCGGCCCGGCCGTCGGCCAGGAACCGGTCGAAGGCCTCGGTCCGGTTCGCGACGGTGCCGTTGGCAACCAGTGCGTCGGCGACGTGCGGCCGCCCGACCGACGGCGTACCGGTCGCTTGGGCGAGGACCTCGTCGACGGTCAGCGCGACGCCGATTCCGTTGAGCCGGGCAACGATCGCCGGGATCCGGTCGGTCCGGCCGTCACGGACGATCCGGAGCTCGTCGGCCAGCGGCGGCGACGACGGATCCAGCAGGTAGCCGAGCAGGTGCACGCTGATCCCGTTGAGTTTGCAGGAGATCTCGATCCCCGGCACGAACCCGATCCCGAGTCGCTCGGCCGCCTGCCGCCCCTCCACCCAGCCGTCGGCGGTGTCGTGGTCGGTGAGCGCGATCACGTCGAGCCCTGCCTGCTGGGCGTGACTGATCAGATCGTCCACCGGGTCGGTGCCGTCCGAGCGGTTCGAATGGGTGTGCAGATCGATGCGCACGAGCGGTCGGGATCCCTTCGCCGTACCTGATATGGACATCTGTCAGTGCAGATGCTATCTGCGATCACCCCCGAAACCCGCCGGTTGTCCTACCCTGGGCCATGGAATCGCAGCGCATCGACTGTGTGGGAGCACTTGTGTACGACGAGCAACGTCGGCTGCTCGTCGTTCAGCGCGCCAACGACCCCGGCCGCGGCCTGTGGGCCCCGCCGGGCGGGCGCGTCGAACCGGGCGAGGACGATCCCGCCGCCGTGGTCCGGGAAGTCGCCGAGGAGACGGGTCTCACAGTCCAGGTCGGTCGCCTGGTTGGCGAGGTCGAACGTGAAGCCCCACAAGGCCGTCTCTACGTCATCCGCGACTACGAGGCCACGCCGCTGGCCGGCACCCTCACCCCCGGTGACGACGCCACCGACGCCCGCTTCGTCACCCGCCCCGAGCTCCTCGCCCTCCCGACCACCACCCTGCTGATTTCCACGTTGGACCAGTGGAACGCCCTGCCGAGCTGAAACCTGTGGCATCGGTACGCCGATTCCGTGACACTGCCTTGATGGACCTGGCGCAGGCGATCGAGAACAACACGGCCGAGTTGCTGATGGCGATGGGTACGGCCGGTGGTGGTTCACAGCGTGACGACGCATCGACTCGTTGGACGATCGGCGGGTCACCGCTCGACTATCACAACGCGGTCGTCGCGGCCGGTGGTGATCTCGAGCAGGTTGTCGCGGAATCCGCGGCCGAGTTGCGCAGGTACGGCGTACCCGGCACCTGGCATGTCGGCCCGTCCTTCCGGTCCGCCGAACTCACCGGCCACCTGATCGCGGCCGGGTTCGCACCGGACGGCAGCGAGCCCGGGATGGCAGTTCGCCTGGACGACCTCCGCGCGCCAACCGCCGTACCAGGGTTGGAGCTTGAGCGTGTCACCGACGATGCCGGGCTGGCGGTCTGGGAGCAGACGCTCGGTCGAGGCTTCGGCGAAGGTGAGAAGGAGGCTCGCTGGGTCGCCTCCGTCTACCGCACCCTCGGCTACGCCGACCCCTGGCGCCACTACGTCGCCACCCGCAACGGCTCCCCCGTCGGAACCATCACTGTCTACCTGACCGCCTCTGTAGCCGGCGTCTACTTCGTCATGACCGTCCCCGAAGCCCGCCGCCAAGGCATCGGCGCCGCCCTGACCCACCAAGCCCTGACTCAGTCCGACACCCAGTACGCCGTACTCACGTCATCCGCCGCCGGCCGATCCGTCTACGCCGCACTCGGCTTCCAAACCCACTGCACCATCGACCTCTACACGCTCAGCCCACAAGCGGGGGCTTGAACAAGAACCGGTGGGCGACCACAGGTCATTTCTTGTTCAAGCCCACCGTGGGGTCTCCACACCCACGGCTGCGGTCATGGGGTGGCGGTGGCCATCGGGGTAGTTGTGGTTTCGGGGGTGGCGCGGCGCTCGCGGAGGAGGAGGGCGGCGTCGGCCAGCATGACGGCGGCGGTTAGGGCGTGGACGAGGAGGGCGTAGATCACGGAGCCGCCGTGGGTGGAGACGATGATCGCGTCGGTGATCGGGACGATCGCGATGACGGCCATGATGACGCCGGTGGGGCGGCGCTGGCCGAGGGCCAGCAGGGCGAGGATGACGAGGCCGAGGGCGATGTCGCGGATGCCTTTGACGGGGAAGAAGCCGCCGGCGGCGGCGGTGATGCCGAAACCGGTGGCGGCGCCGGCTCCGTCGAACAGGAAGCGGGTGCCGAAGGTGAGCGGGAAGATCCCGATCAGGGCGGTCAGGACGGTGGTGAAGCGGCGCATCGGATTCTCCAGTTTCTAGCAGTGCTAACTTTCCTAGCAACGCTAACACTGCAGTTGCTAGATTGTCTAGCACTGCTAGCATCGGCATATGCCGAGCCAGGATCGTCGTGAACGCGCCCTTGCGGAGCGGGGTGCGTTGATCGTCCGCGCCGCCCGCGAACTTGCCGAAGCCGATGGCTGGGACGCCGTCACCACGCGGCGCCTGGCCGAAGCGGTCGAGTACAGCCAGCCGGTCCTCTACAGCCACTTCAAGAACATGCAGGCGATCGTCACCGCCGTGGCACTCGAGGGGATGGCCGAGCTGGCCGAGGTACTGCGCTCGGCCCGGGAGGCGGACGGGATACGCGGCCTGGCCGAGGCCTATCTCGGGTACGCCGAAGCGCATCCGGCTGTCTATGCGGCCATCTTCACGCGCCGGACCGATCTGGTGTTCGGAACCGCCGAGAGCCCCGAGATTCTGAAGACCACCTTCGGTGAGCTACATGCGGCGGTGGCGCCCTATGCGTCGGGCGACGCCGAGACCCTGACCGAGGTTTTCTGGAGCGCCATGCACGGCCAGGCCACGCTCAACCACGACCGGCGATTGCGGCCGGCGCAGCGCACCGACCGCATCGAGCAGCTCGTCCGCCTGGTGACGGGCTAGCTGTTCCAGTGGTGGACGACCGGGGTGCCACGGTCCCAGCCGAGGGTGGAGACGGTGGCGGTGTCGAGGACGAAATGGCGACCCTCCGCGACATCCAGGTCGAGCCAACGGGCGGTGAGACCCCGGAGGGCGTGCGAGTGACCGAAGACGAGGACGTCACCGGGCACCGCTTCGATCCGGGTGATGACGCGGTCGAGGCGCTTGGTGACGTCGGTGGCGGATTCGCCGTTCGGCACCGGTGACGACCAGACCGTCCAGCCGGGGACGGTTTTGCGGATGTCCGGAGTGGTGATGCCTTCGTAGTCGCCGTAGTTCCACTCGGCCAGATCCTCGTCGACCACGGCGTCGCCGAAACCGGCCAGTTCCGCGGTACGGCGGGCCCGTTGCCGGGGTGAGGTGAGGACGAGGTCGAAGGTCTCCGCGGCCAGCCGGGACCGGAGCGAGGCGGCGACGCGCTCACCCTCCGGGGTCAGCGGCAGGTCGGTGACGGAGGTGTGGCGGCCGTTCTTGCTCCACTCGGTTTCGCCGTGGCGTACCAGGAAGAGCCGGTCCTTACGTTCCGCAGTGGTCACGGTTTCATCCTGTCAGACCCTTGACCGTTTGAACGATCCACGGCAGGGTATCGAAACTGTAAGCGCTTCCACTGGAGGTTCCATGGCGACCGGCCGGCCCGCGACGATCTACGACGTCGCGGCTCGCGCGAAACTGTCGATCGCGACGGTTTCGCGTGTGCTGCAAGGGACTGGGCCGGTGTCGGCGAAGGCCCGTGAGCGCGTCGGGCAGGCGGCGGCCGAGCTGAACTACGTGCCGCTGCGGGCCGCGCGCAGTCTCGCGGTGCAACGGCACGAGGCGCACGGGCTCGTCCTGCCGGATCTCAGCGGCCCGTTCTACAGCGACCTCCTGATGGGGTACGAGCGGTGGGCCGGTGAGCACGGCCAGAGCGTCGTACTGACGGTGACGCACGGCAACCCGGATCCGCGCCGCACGGTGCGTGATCTGGCCGGGCGGGTCGACGGGATCGTTGTCCACGGCAACGCTCTGGAGCTGACCACGATCCAGGAGCTGCGCAAGGCCGGCGTACCGCTGGTGCTGGTCGCGCATCCGCCGGTCACGGGCTGCGACACGGTCCGCACCGAGAGCGTGTCGAGCGCCGAGAAACTCACGACGCGGCTGCTGGACGCCGGGCGCGAGAACCTCGTGTTCGTTGGTGATCCGGGGAGCTCGTACGACGTTTCGGAGCGGTACGCCGGTTTCGCGAAGGCGCACGAGTCACGGGGGAAGGTGCCGCCGGAACCGATCCGCGTCGAGCTCACGGAGGTCGCGGGGCGTGGTGTCGCCGAGGAAGTGCTGACGCAGGGCACGCGGCTCGACGGACTGGTGTGTGCGAACGACGAGTTGGGGCTGGCGGTGCTGACCACGCTCCGGGCGGGCGGGGTCGACGTACCCGGCGAGATTGTCGTGACCGGGTGGGATGACGTGATGGCGGCGCGGTACGTGTCGCCGGGGTTGAGCACGGTGCGGCAGCCGATGGCCGAGTTGGGGCAGTTGGCGGCGCAGCGACTGCACGAGCGGGTGACCGGGGAGCGGACCCGCGGACGGAACGACGTACTGGCCACGGAGCTCGTCCTGCGGGACAGCTGCGGCACCTCGGGGGCAAAAGAGCAGTAATGCGGTAACCGAGTGAGGAGACAACAATGTTCACCCACAGCATCCGCCGCCGACTGGTGATCGGCTGTGCCTTGGCGCTGACCTTGGCCGCCTGCGGCCGGTCGGCCGACACTCCCGAGGCGGGCGGTCAAGCGACCACGACCGTCAGCGACGGGCCCGCGACCGGGGACCTGACCGTCTGGGCGATGGGCACCGAAGGCGAGAACCTGCCCAAGCTGATGGAGCAGTTCCAGCAGGCCAACCCGGGCGCGAAGGTCACCGTCACGCCGATCCCCTGGGATGCCGCGCACAACAAGTTCACCACCGCGATCACCGCGCAGAGCCTGCCGGACGCCGCGATGGTCGGCAGCACCTGGATGGGTGAGTTCGCCGACCTCGGCGCTCTCGACCCGACCCCACAGGGCTTCGACAACTCGGCGTTCTTCCCCGGTGCGCTGGACACGACGAAGGTGAAGGGCGTCCAGTACGGCGTTCCCTGGTACGTCGAGACGCGGCTCGTGTACTACCGCAAGGACCTGGCGAAGAAGGCCGGAATCACCACACCCCCGAGCGACTGGGCCGGCCTGAAGGCGATGGCGAAAGCCATGAAGGACAAGGCCGGAGCCAAGTGCGGGATCAATCTGCAGCCGGGTGGGACCGGGTCCTGGCAGACGGTGATGCCGTTCGCCTGGTCGGCCGGGGCCGAGATCACCGCCGACGACCAGAAGTCGTTCACGCTGGACACGCCGGCGATGCAGGAGGGGTTGCAGTACTTCCAGAGCTTCTTCACCGACAAGGTCGCCTGCACCGACCTGCCGCCGAACCAGACCGAGGCACAGTTCGTCAACGGTACGGCGCCGATGTTCATCTCCGGACCGTGGATGGCGGGCTCGGTGGCGAAGGCCGGTGGGGAGGCGATGAAGCCGAACATCGGGGTGTTCCAGCTGCCGAAGAACAAGACTGCGACGTCGTTCGTCGGTGGGTCGAACTTCGTCGTCTTCAAGAACTCGAAGAACAAGGACAGCGCGTGGAAGCTGGTGAAGTGGCTGTCCGAGGAGAAGACGCAGGCGGCCTGGTACAAGCTGTCCACCGATCTGCCGGCTGTGAAGAGTGCTTGGCAGGACCCGAGTATCGCGAATGATCCGTTGCTGCCGGTGTTCGGCAAGCAGCTGGAGGACGCGAAGGCGCCGCCGTCGATCGTGAACTGGGAGCAGGTCGCCGCCGCGTTCGACACCGAGATCGAGAAGATGGTCAAGGCCAACCAGTCCCCCGCCGACACCGCCAAAGCCATCCAGACCAAGGCATCCCAGATCGGCACCGGCGGTAGCTGATGGCGACGGTCGCGGAGCCGAGCCGCCGCCGCGGGCTGAGAAGCGAGAGCCTCGCTGCCTGGATCCTCGTGCTGCCGTTCGTCGTCCTCTTTCTCGCGTTCACGGCGGGACCGGTGCTGGGGTCGCTGGGGATGAGTTTCACCGATATCAAGCAGCGGGATCTGCGGACGCCGTTCGCGGTGGAAGGTGTTGGCTTCGGCAACTACCTGAAGGCGTTGCAGGACGAGACCTTCCGCAAGGCGGCGTTCAACACGGCGTACTTCGTGGTGATCGGGGTGCCGCTGACGCTGGTGGTCGCGCTGGGCGCCGCCGTACTGCTGGATCGTGGGGTGAAGCGGTTCCAGGCGCTGTTCAAGGTCGGCTACTACCTGCCGGTGGTGACCTCGATCGTCGCGATCGCCGTCATCTGGCGGTTCGTGCTGGCTCCTGATGCCGGGTTGCTGAACACGGTGCTCGGCTGGTTCGGCATCGACGGGCCGAACTGGCTGGCCTCGAAGACCTGGGCGATGCCGTCGCTGATCGCGATGGCGGTCTGGCGCAACTTCGGTTCGGCGATGATCATCTTCCTGGCCGGGCTGCAGGGCATCCCGCAGTCGGTCGAGGAGGCCGGGCAGCTCGACGGTGCGGGCTCATGGCAACGGTTCCGGTACCTGATCGTGCCGTTGCTCAGGCCAACGATCCTGTTCACCAGCGTGACCACCGGGATCGGCTACCTGCAGTTCTTCGAGGAGCCGTTCGTGATGACCCAGGGTGGTCCGCTGAACAGCACGGTCTCGGTGTCGATGTACACGTACCAGCAGTTCGGCTTCGGGAACTACGGTCTCGCGACGTCGATGGCCTATCTGCTGTTCGTGGTCATCGCGGTAATCACGTTCATCCAGTTCCGGCTGCTGAGGGAGAAGTGATGCGCCGTACCTGGTGGATCTATCTGATCGGAGCCCTCGGTCTGGTCGCGGTCGCGGCGCCGTTCGTGTGGATGGTGCTCGGCAGCTTCAAGACGCAGGGTGAGCTGCTCCGGGTGCCGCCGACCTGGTTGCCGGAGAACGCGACGACGGAGAACTACGAAGCCCTGTTCAGCAAGGCACACTTCCCCCGCTACTTCCTGAACTCCGGGGTGGTCGCGCTGGTTGTGACCGCGGGCAACCTGACCTTCTGCTCGATGATCGGGTACGCGCTGGCCAAGCTGCACTTCAAGGGCCGCAACGCGTTGTTCGTCGTGGTGATGGCAACGCTGATGATCCCGGGCATGGTCACGTTCGTCCCGCTGTTCGTGCTCGTCACCAACGCCGGGCTGGCCAACAGCTACCCCGGCCTGATCCTGCCGTTCCTGGTCTCGCCGTTCGGCGTGTTCCTGATGCGGCAGTTCTTCCTCGGGCTGCCGGACGACCTGATGGATGCCGGCCGCGTCGACGGTGCCGGTGAGCTGGGCATCTTCGCCCGGATCATGCTGCCGCTGACCCGCCCCGCGCTGGCCACGCTCGGCATCCTCACCTTCCTCGGCTCCTGGAACAACTTCCTGTGGCCGCTGGTGATCGCCCAGACCGAGGACAAGTACACGCTTCCCGTTGCCCTGGCGCTGTACTCGACCGGCCAGAACGCGCAGAACTTCGGCCTGCTGATGGCCGGCGCGGTCGTGGTCGTCGTCCCGGTGCTGGTGATCTTCCTGGCCTTCCAGCGCCACGTCACCAAGGGCATCGCCATCACAGGTTTGAAATGAGGAGACAAGATGACCGCCAACATCAGTCGCCGAACTCTGTTAGCAGCTACCGGTACTGCTGCTCTCATCGGAACCGCGACACCAGCTTTCGCGGACCCAGTACAACAATTGAAAGATGGTTGGAAACCGAGCAGGAACGACAAAGCCCTCGTTGGGAGGTGGGCTCGGGATACCTGGCGGAGTTTGGTAGCTATGACCGACGAGCGAACTGGGTTGCCTGCGGACAACATCGGGGCGTCTGTCTCCAACCCCGTGCGGAGCAAGTACACGTCGCCTACCAACATCGGCGGGTACCTGTGGAGCACGGTGGTTGCGAGGCACCTGGGGATCATCTCGCCGCAGGAGTCGCTTCGGCGGATCACGCAGACGCTGACGACCATGCAGAACGTTGTGCACCACACGCCGAGTGGGATGTTCTTCAACTGGTACGACGAGGCGACCGGCGAGGTGTTGTATGTCGATCCGGACGGTACGAAGCCGATCACCCCGTTCGTGTCGAGTGTCGACAACGGGTGGTTCGCTTGCGCGTTGATGGTGGTCCGCAATGCCGAGCCAAGGGCCCGCGCCCTCGCGGATTCGTTGCTGAACAAGATGAACTTCGCCTACTACTACAACGCAGCCGCCCGGCCCGGCGGGCTGATGCGGGGCGGGTTCTTCGAGACGTCGCCTCCCGACGAGGAGACCGAGAAGGGCAACCACGCCGGTAGCGGCCCGGATGTGTACTACCGCAAGTTCCACTACGACACCTGCAACACCGAGGCCCGCATCGCCGGGTACGTCGGGTTCGCGCTCGGCCAGGTCCCGGCCACCCAGTACTACGCGACCTACCGCACCTTCCCCGACTCGTGCGACTGGTCCTGGGTCGAGCAGAAACCGAAGGGCGTGCACCGCACGTACCTTGGGCTCGACGTCTTCGAGGGCACCTACGAGTACCGCGGGATGCGGCTCGTCCCGTCGTGGGGTGGTGACATGTTCGAGTCGCTGATGCCCGATCTGTTCGTCCCCGAAGCGACCTGGGCACCGCACAGCTGGGGCATCAACCACCCGCTGACCGTCCGCGCGCACATCGAGCACGGTCTGGACGAGGCGAAGTACGGGTACTGGGGCTTCTCCCCCGCCTCCAATCCGAAGGGCGGCTACTCCGTGTACGGCGTCGACGCGATCGGGATGGATCCGGGCGGTTACCCCTCGGACCTGGAGGCGACGAACTTCGACGCGGGCTTCGAGGGCTGCCGCGAGGGCACCAACCCGAACCCGGCGTACGGCGATGGTGTGGTGACCCCGCACGCGGCGTTCCTCGCGATGGCGTACGCACCGCGGCAGGCGATCGAGAACCTGCGCCGGATCGAGACCGACCTGCATGCGTACGGCGCCGGCGGCTTCTACGACTCGGTCGCGGTGAAGTCGGGGCTGATCGCCAAGCGGTACCTCTCGCTGGACCAGGCGATGGTGATGGGTGCCATCGGCAACGTCTTCGGCAACGACCTGATCCGCCGCAGCTTCGCCGACCGCCGCACCGAACGCGGCATCCGCCCGGTGATCGGGATGGAACGCTTCGAGTCGGGCCTCGTATGACGGAGTTCCCTGAGCTCGATCCGCCCAAGGTAGTGACCGCAGTCGGTGGTGTCGGGCAGGTGACGATCGACTGGTCTCCGGTCGACGGCGCGGTCGGGTATCTGGTCCTGCGCTCGACCGGCGACCACGGTCCGCTCGAACCGGTTGATCATCACAGTGGTGATGTCCTGTCCGTGCCGGGACCCCCGTACGTCGACACCACGTGCACGCCGGGGACGCCGTACCACTACGCGGTCGCCAGCGTGCCTGAGGTGACAGTCACCGGCCGCCCGAGTCACGCCGTCGGCGCGGTTCCGTTGGTTGCCGACGACACCGTTCCACGGGTGAACGTGACCGTCGATACGGTTGCCGAAGGCATTGAACTGCAGCGGCCGTGGGTACCGATGATCGGCAGCGAACGGCTCAGTCAGCTGCTCTGCACCGACACCACCGGCGGGCACGAGATCGGCGTCGAGCTCGAAGACGCACTGCGCCGGATGCACGACGAGCTCGGCGTCCAGACGGTCCGTGCCCATGCGATCTTCCACGACGACACCCACGTGATCGACGGATCGTCGTACGACTTCTCCGTGGTGGACGCGATCTACGACAAGCTGCTCGCGATCGGGCTGCGGCCGATGGTCGAGCTCGGCTTCATGCCGCGTGAGCTGGCGAGCGATCCGTCGAAGACCGTCTTCGAGTACGGCGCGATCATCTCGCCACCGGAGTCGTACGAGCGCTGGCACGACCTGGTCCGCGCACTGATCGAGCACCTGGTCGACCGGTACGGCCTGGATGAGGTGCTGACCTGGGACTTCGAGGTGTGGAACGAGGCGAACCTCGAGGTCTTCTGGTCCGGCACCAGGGCCGAGTGGCTCCGCCTGTACGACGTGACTGCGGCGGCCGTGAAGTCGGTCGACGAACGACTGGCAGTCGGAGGCCCGTCCTCGGCCGCTGCCGGCTGGGTGGACGACCTGCTGGCACATGCCCGGGCCAACGGCACCCCGGTCGACTTCGTGTCGACGCACACCTACGGTTCGCCGCCGCTCGACGTACGGGCGTCGCTGGAGCGGCACGGGTACGGCGATGCGCGGATCCTCTGGACCGAGTGGGGTGTGACCCCGCGGCACTTCAACCCGATCAACGACTCGGTGTTCGCCGGAGTGTTCCTGCTGCGCGGTATGCGGTCGGCAGCCGGGCGGGTGGACGCACTGGCCTACTGGGTCGCATCTGACCATTTCGAGGAGCTGGGCCGACCACCGCGGTTCCTGCACGGTGGCTTCGGGCTACAGACGGTCGGTGGGCTGCCGAAACCGCGCTACCACGCACTGAGCCTGCTCAGCCGGCTCGGACCGGTCGAGCTGCCAGTCACGGTCACCGGTGACGGCGGCGGCAGTCTGATCGAGGCATGGGCCTCCCGGGACCGCGACCGCATCGCCGTACTGCTCTGGAACCTGACGCTGGACCAGACCAAGGCAGACGGCGCCTCAGAACTGACCAGGACGGTCCACGTGGAGCTGCCCGGCGTGGATCCGTCCTGGCAGGTCACTGCGACCACTCTGGGCATCGGTGCCGGTGACCTGGTCGCTGCGACCGCCGAGCTCGGCATTACGGAGTGGCCGACCGAGGACCAACTGGCCCAGCTCGCCGAGCGCAGCCGGATGGTCAGTACGCCGCTGGAGCTGACCGGGACCGTGGTCGAGGTGACCCTGCCGATGCCGTACGCCGTCCTCGTGGAGCTGACTCCCAATAGATCGGATGTCTAAAGACTTAACCGCGTGAATTAATGACAGACTCTGGCGGGTCGCGGTCAAACCATCGACTATAGATCGGATGACCGCGACTTGCTGAGGAGCTCTGCCATGCCCGATGGTCCACCCGCAGCCTCGATCGAGAGGTTCCGCGACTGGCGGTTCGGCCTGTTCGTGCACTGGGGCCTGTACGCCCTGCCCGCCCGCCACGAGTGGGTGAAGAACCGCGAGCGCCTGACCGACGAGGACTACCAGCCGTACTTCGACCACTTCGAGCCTGACCTCTACGACCCGCGCAAGTGGGCCCGTGCCGCGCGCGAGGCCGGCATGCGGTACGCCGTACTGACGACCAAGCACCATGAGGGCTTCTGCCTGTGGGACTCGGCAGTGTCGGACTACACGGTCGCCCACACAGCCTGGGGCGCCGGGAAGGACCTGGTGAAGCAGTTCGTCGAGGCCTGCCGTGAGGAGGGGCTGGGGGTCGGGTTCTACCACTCCCTGATCGACTGGCATCACCCTGAGTTCCCGATCGACCTGATGCACCCGCAGCGCGACGACGAAGAGGCGATCGCGAAGGCGGCCGGCCGCGACGTCCAGGTGTACGCCGACTACCTGCATGCGCAGACCCGTGAGCTGCTCACGAACTACGGGCCGATCGACCTGATGTGGTTCGACTTCTCCTACCCGGGCCGCAACTACGAGGACGGGCGCGACGGGCACGGCAAGGGCCGCGACGACTGGCGTTCGGTCGAGCTGATGGCGATGGTCCGCGAACTGCAGCCCGGCATCCTGATCAACGACCGCTTGGACATCCCCGGCGACTTCGTGACGCCGGAGCAGTACCAGCCGGACGGTCCGATGAAGCGAGACGGCGTACCGGTGCTGTGGGAGGCGTGTCAGACGCTGAACGGCAGCTGGGGCTACGACCGCGACAACCTGGACTGGAAGTCACCGGAGCTGCTGGTGAAGATGCTGGTGGACTCCGTCTCCAAGGACGGCAACCTGCTGCTGAACGTCGGCCCCACCGGCCGCGGCGAGTTCGACCCACGCGCCCTGGCGACGCTGGCCGCCATCGGCGAGTGGACCCGCCTGCACGAGCGCTCCTTCCGCGGCGCCGGTCCGTCCGAGTTCACGGCGCCGACCGACACCCGCTACACCCAGGTCGGCAACCGCCTCTACCTGCATCTCTTCTCCTGGCCGATGGGCCACGTCCACCTCCCCGGTCTGGCCGGCAAGGTGAAGTACGCCCAGCTGCTCAACGACGCGTCCGAGATCAAGTTCCTCATCCGCGACCCGTCGGCAGAGGCGCACAACACCTCCATGGGCGCCGCGGCCGAGGACGTCCTCACCCTCAAGCTCCCGATCCAGAAGCCGGACGTCCTGGTGCCGGTGATCGAGTTGTTCCTGAGCTGACTAGTGTCCCGCGTTGGATGTTGTTTGAGTGATTGCGGTGTTCAGGTGCGTGCATCGCGGTGCCGGAGGAGCGGCCTCGATGCTTTTCCATCGTGGCTGTTCCTCCGGTGCCGTGAGGTGCGTGCCTGGGCGCCGCAAGCGCCAAAGAACATCCGACGCGGGACACTTTACGAGGCAGGGGTGGGGCGGCCGGGCTGTTCCCCACCTCGGGCCTCGAGGTAGGAGTTCTTCGGGACCATCACCTTGCGGCGGAACAGGCAGACGACGGTGCCGTCCTGCTTGTAGCCCTTGGTCTCGACGTAGACGACGCCGCGGTCGTCCTTGGACTTGGACTCCCACTTGTCCAGGACCACCGTCTCGCCGTAGATCGTGTCGCCGTGGAAGGTCGGGGCGACGTGCCGCAGGGACTCGATCTCGAGGTTCGCGATCGCCTTGCCGCTGACGTCGGGGACCGACATCCCGAGCAGGATCGAGTAGATGTAATTGCCCACCACAACGTTCTGGCCGAACTGGGTGGTCTCCGCGGCGTAGTTCGAGTCCAGGTGCAGCGGGTGGTGGTTCATCGTCAGCAGGCAGAACAGGTGGTCGTCGTACTCGGTCACCGTCTTGCCGGGCCAGTGCTTGTAGACCGCACCGACCTCGAACTCCTCGTAGCTGCGCCCGAACTGCATGCCGGCTCCTCCTGTGGTTGGACACCCCATGCTGGCGGATCGGACCACTGGCGGCCGTGGTCTGGCTCTCACCGGGCGGAGAGACGTGCGTCACTCCGCCCGGGGCGCTCAGCCCTGCGGCGGGTGCGGCTGGACCGGCGGCTGCTGCTGCGGGATGGAGTGGTCGGGCAGCCGGGGACTGACCTCACCCTTCAGCGCCAGCTTGGCCAGGTGATTGCGGGCCTCCTCGGCGAACTTGAAGTCGCACAGGACGTCGTACGTCGTCGCCACCACCGCGGTGCGGGAGGTGAAGTCGCGGCGTCCCGCCGACTGGGCGTAGCTCAGGCCGCCGAACACCAGCCCGAAGAACGCGCCCAGCACCACACCGGTGAGCAGTGAGGCCAGCCAGTTCGCATTGGTGACGACGCCCAGCAGGACGCCGACGAACAGACCGAACCAGGCACCACTGGCCAGACCCGTGGTCAGCGCCCGGGCCCAGGTCAGCCGGCCGGTGATCTTCTCCACCTGGCGCAGGTTGTTGCCGACGATGGTCGTGTGCTCGACCGGGAACTTCTCGTCCGAGAGGTAGTCGACAGCTCGCTGCGCCTCCCGGTAGGTGTCATACGTCCCGATCGTCAGACCGCTCGGCCGCGGATCCATCAAGGGCATGCCTTGCGTCATCGTCGTTCCTCTCCACGTGCTTCCACCCCCATCATTGCCGACGGCTGGTTACCGCGTCTTGATAGCCTCGCCGGTGATGACCGGACGACGCTGGGACCTGGGCGCGACACGCCGGATGGGACAGTTGTTCGCCCGTCGGGCGCTGGGTGACGGGCCGAGCCGTCCGGACCTGGTGGCGAGCGGCAAACTCGACGGCGCGCTGGTCGACTGGGCGTTCTACCGCGACGGTCACCGCGACCGCCGGATCAACTCCTACACCGAGGCGCTCGGGCGGGCCAAGCGCGGCCAGGGGTTCGTCTGGATCGGCCTGTTCCAGCCGACCGACCACCAGCTCGCGATCATCGGTGCCGAGTTCGGTCTGCACGCGCTGGCCCTGGAGGACGCCTCGGAGGCGCATCAGCGGCCGAAGCTCGAGCGGTACGACGACACTCTGTTCGCGGTACTCAAGACCGTCAGCTACGTGCCGCACCAGGACCTGACCGCCACCAGTGAGGTAGTGGCGACGGGTGAGGTGATGGTGTTCTGCGGGCCGGGGTTCGTGGTCACCGTCCGGCACGGCGAGCACAGTGAGTTGACCGGCCTCCGGCAGGACCTGGAGGCCCAGCCCGAGCGGCTGGCGGTCGGACCAGGCGTCGTACTGCATGCCATTGCCGACCATGTGGTCGACCGCTATCTGGAGGTCGCGGCCGCGGTCCAGGCGGACATGGACCTGATCGAGTCCGAGATGTTCACACCGCGCGGCTGGCGCAACATCGACCGCGTCTACCAGCTCAAGCGCGAAGTGCTCGAGCTGAAACGTGCAGTGGCCCCACTGACCGGTCCGATGCGGGCCCTGTCCACGCTGCGGCACCCGCTGATCGCCGACGAAACCCGGAACTACTTCCGCGACGTCGACGACCACCTGCTGCGGGTGAAGGAGCAGGTGATCTCGTTCGACGAGCTGCTGAGCTCGATCCTGCAGGCCGGCCTGGCCCAGGTGCAGGTGGCCGAGAACGAGGACATGCGGCGGATCTCGTCGTGGGTCGCGATCCTCGCCGTACCGACGATGATCGCCGGGATCTACGGGATGAACTTCGACTACATGCCGGAGCTGCGCACGAGGTACGGGTACTTCGTCGTGCTCGGCGTGATGCTGGCGGCGTGTGTAGGTCTTCACCGGTTGTTCAAGCGCAACCACTGGCTTTGATCAAATACGCCTAATACCACGACCGCACCGGATCCGGCCAGAGGTGGCAGCCTTCTGCCATGGCCGGGACTCACGGCCGGTTGGATGGATCAAACGGTTGTGCCGCGATTGGCCCGCTTGATTTACTGCGTGGCATCGCGTTCGGTCAGCAGGCCGCCACAATCTGCGACCGACGGCATCGGGGGATGTCGTGACAGTTTTGCCGCTGGGAGGGCGTTGCCGTGCTCAGAATTCACTTCACGCCGCGCGACTTGACGCGCGTCACGGTCGCGACCAGACCGGCGCCGCTGTGGGAAGTGCTGCTCAGTCTGCACATGCTGCAGCACTCCGACGGCCGGCTGATCTTCGAGGACTGGCGCCGCCACGTCCGGACGTCGGTCGCACCGGATCAGATGCGGTTGCTGCTGGAGCTCACCCCACCGAAGGGGTACTCCCCCGACTTCCTCACCCCGGCCGAGTCCGCGCCGGACTTCGAGGCTGCGCTGGAGATCGCACTGGCCACACCACGCCAGCAGATCCGCGGCCAGCTCGACCTGCTCTCCAAGTACCGCCCGGCCTCACCGTGGACCCGGGAGCTCGCCCAGGGCGAGCGCGGGTCGCTGCACAAGCTCGGCCGGGCACTCCGGACGTACCACGCCGCCGCGATCGCGCCGTACTGGAAGTCGATCGGGACGCACATCTCGGCCGACCATGCCCACCGCGGTGAGGCGCTGGCCCGGCACGGGGTCGACCGGCTGCTCTCGTCGCTGCACCCGCGGGTGCGCTGGGTCGCACCGGTGCTGCAGGTGCTCGACATGAACGACCGCGACCTCTACCTGGACGGGCGTGGCATCGAGCTGCAGCCGTCGGCGTTCTGCTGGCAGGTGCCGACCAAGCTGCGCGACCCGGAGCTGAAGCCGATCCTGGTGTACCCGATCCAGCACGCGCCCGGCATACTGCGGCAGGCGTCGATGGACCAGATCACCTCCAGCGACCCGCTGGGCTCTCTGCTCGGCTCGACCCGCGCGGCCGCTCTGGAGGCCGCCGTGGCGGGCTGTACGACGACCGAGCTGGCCAAGCGCTGCAAGATCTCCCCGGCCGCGGCCAGCCACCAGGCGACCGTGCTGCGGGAGGCAGGCCTGATCACCACCCGCCGGGCCGGCGCCTCGGTGCGGCACGAGATCACCCAGCTGGGGATCTGGCTGCTGTCCGGCTACGGCTCGGGCAACACCCGGCATCCGCACCCCCAATCAGTGCCCCGCCTGACCGCCTGAGGCACTCGACACCTGCCCGCGCGGTGCGCTGGGCCGACTGGCTCCGCCCCGCCTGTCGACCCAGCGCGCCGCCGGCGCAGGTGTTCAGCCGTCGTTGGCCGGTGTTGTCTGCAGGCGCTCGAGAATGCGGGCCCGGTCGTAGTGCTGGGACGGACCCTGCCGATCCGCAACGGTCAGCGCCTGCTGCCAGGCCGCCCGCGCCTCGTCGTACCGGCCGGCCGCCTCGTACGCCTCGCCCAGGCTGATCAGCGTCGGAACCTCGGCGGCGCCCAGCTCCAGCTCCCTGCACAACCGTGCCGACTCGGCGAGGCAGCTGATCGCCTGCTCGTAGTGACCGGCCCGCCGGTAGGCCATCCCTGCCGTGTCGAGGGCGTAGGCGACGCCTCGGTGGTAGTTGACCCTGCGGTGCCGCTCGACCGCTGCCAGCGCGTTCTCGACGGCTTCCTCGTTCCGTCCGAGCTCGCTGAGGGTGTGCGCGAGGTTGTTCAGCACGGCTCCGTAGGAGCGGTCCTCGTTGCTGTGCTCCAACGCCTGCTCAAGATGCTGCAGCGACGTCTTCAGCTCGCCCTTGCGCTGGTAGGTCATCCCGAGGTTGCTGTGCAGCATGCTGATCCCGGACGGGTCGCCCACAGCCTCCATCAGCTTCAGCGAGGACAGGAACTGTGCCAAGGAGTCGTCGATCCGGCCCAGCAGGCCGTAGCTGACCGCGAGCTGGTTTCCGAGTACTGCTTCCAGCAGCGGCTCATCGATTGCGCGCGCGGACCGCACGGCGATCTCTGACGCATTCAGTGCGGCAGGCGTGGGCGACCGCTCCTGCTCGATGTAGTCCCACAGGCCGCTCGCCAGCGTTGCCGCGAGCCAGTGGTGCCCGCGCTCAGCCCCCTGGACGACAGCGGCCACCAGGGTTGCCCACTCCCGGCGGAACCACGCCAGCGCCTCGGCATCAGAGCCGAACGTGAGTGGCCGCACGCCGTCCAGCGGTTTGCGCAGCAGGGCGAACCGCAGCCGGCCGCCCCGGGCCAGCTTGGCGGCCTGTGCGGTTTGAGCCAGCCAGTCCAGCAGCCGAGCCAGCGCCTGTTGACTCTCCGACGGCTCCTCGAGACCGGCTGCGTACAGCCTGACCAGGTCGTGCAGTTGGTACGACGAAGCGGACGCCTGCTCCAGGAGGTTCGCCTCGACCAGTACGTCGAGCAGGTGGTCGACCTCGACCTCGTCGAGTCCCGCCAGCGCAGCGACCGCGGGTGGTTCGAAAACAGCTCCTGGATAGACACCAAGCATCCGGAACAGCCGCGCCGCATCCGACGGCAGCGCCTGGTACGACCAGGACAGGACAGCGCGGACACTGCTCAGCTCGTCGTCACCGATCTCCAGGGCGCTCAATCGATCACTGGCATCAGCCAGCTGCTTGGTGATGTCGGCACTCCGGCTGCGGCTCGCCCGCTCCGCGCCGACGACCAGGGCCAGCGGCAACCGCCCGCACAGCTCCGCGAAGCCGGCCAGCTGGGCAACGTCGTACGGGCGACCGGAAACCACGCGAGCCAGTAGCTCGGTGGACTCCGCCGAGCTCATCTGACCGAGGCTGAAGCGGCGGGCACCCTCACGTGCGACCAGACCGCGCAGCTGGTTTCGGCTTGTCACGATGGCGAATCCACCGGCGCCCGGCAGCAACGGACGGACCTGTGCCGCGTTGCGCGCGTTGTCGAGAACGAGCAACAGCCGCTTCTCGGCGAGCAGAGTGCGCAGCAGCGCCGACCGTGCCTCGAAGGCGCCGGGGATCTGATCGTTCGGCACGCCAAGTCCGAGCAATAGCGATTGCAGAGCGTCGTGCGGTTCGACAAGGCCGCCTGCACTGTAGCCGCGCAGGTTGAGGTACAGCTGGCCGTCCGGGAAGTGCGCGCGGGCTTGATGGGCCCAGTGGATCGCCAGTGCGGTCTTCCCCGCGCCTCCGGTCCCGTCGATCGCGACGATCACTGCGGACCGCTCGGACCCGCCTGCGGCGAGCACGTCGTCCAGGAAGGCCAGTGCGCTGCGCCGACCGGTGAAGGTCGGCAGATCGGCCGGGAGCTGACGCGGTACGGCGGTGCGCGGCACCTCGGCCTCTTCGGGTGCACCGGTCAGGAGCTCGGCGTACAGCGCGCGCAGCTCGGCACCTGGGTCCACACCGAGCTCGTCCGCGATACTCAGCCGGACTGACTCGTAGAGCTCGAGTGCCTCGGCTGTGCGGCCGGCTCTGGCCAGGAGTCGGAGCAGTCGCAGCCACAGGGACTCGCGAAGTGGATTGGCCGCCGCCAGCTCGCGCAGCAGGGCCAGAACATCGCCATAGTGCCGATCCTCGATGCGTAGGTCGGCTCGGCGCTCGACAGCCGCCAGATACTGCTCGACCAGACGTGGTGTCTCGATGTCATCCAGCCAGCCGGACCGTGCCCCGTCGAACGGTCTACCACCCCACAGAGCCAGTGCTGCCAGGACTGCGTCGTACTCGACCGTCGGATCGTCGGTCTGCGCAGCGGTGCGCAGTAGCCGACTGAACCGGTGCACATCGACCTGCTCGGGCTCCAGCCGCAAGCTGTAACCGGCCGGACCGGTCGCGACCAGGTCGGCGCCGATCGCCCGGCGCAACCGGGTCATCAGCGTATGCAGGCTCGGCCCGATATTGGCCGGTGGCTCGTCACCCCAGATGCGCTCCGCCAGAACCGGCGTACTGACTGCTTCGCCCCGGGCCAGCGCCAGCACGGCCAGCAGCGCTCGGACCCGATCACCGCCCAGCTCGACCAGGCGTCCGTCGATCCGCACGGACACAGCACCGAGCAGCCTGACCTCGGCCGCCCCACCCCCACTACGCTCAGTCATCGGCCTCCCACTCCCAGGTGCACAAACGGTACCGCCGAGAGGGGACCGTCCGCTTGTTGACAGGGTCGTGACAGGAGGTGATGTGCACTATGAGGCGTTGTAGAGAGGGGACGAACGCCTTGATGCGCATTCACTTCACCGCACAGGACATCGCGCGAACGACGCTCGCCGACGAACCGGACCCGATGTGGGAGGTCCTGCTCAGCCTGCACCAGCTGCAGGGGCGCGACGGGATGGCCCACTACGGCAACTGGCGAGAGCGTGCGCGCCGGGTGCTGCCGCGGTCCGCGGCCGGCCTCCTCCAACTGGCGCCTCCACGCGGCTACTCCCCCGACTTCCTGACCCCGCCAGAACTGTCCACCAGCTTCGACAGTGGGCTCGAGCGGGTCCTGTCCACCTCACGCACCCGTCTGCGCCAAGAGCTCGAGCTGCTGGCAGTGCAGCGCCCGCAGACCACGTGGACCCGAGACCTGGGCTACGGCCGGACCGAAGCCATCCACGGACTCGGCCAGGCGCTGCGGAACTACCACCGGCAGACCATCGCGCCGTACTGGGCCTCTATCCGGGCGATGGTCCGGGCGGACCACCAGCAGCAGGTCAGTCACATGTCCGGAGCCGGCGTGGAGCAGCTACTGGACCGCCTGCACCCGTCTGTGCGCTGGAAGGCACCAGTACTGGAGATCTCGGGCTTCTTGGACCGCGACGTCTACCTGGACGGCCGTGGCGTTCGGCTGCAGCCTGCGGTCTTCTGCTGGATGACTCCGACCAAGCTGCACGACCCGGAACTGCAGCCGGTCATTGTCTATCCGGTGCAGCACGCTCCGGGGACACTGCGGCGGATTTCCACCGAGAGCCGCTCCCAACCACTGGCCGCCCTACTCGGTACGACGAGGGCAGCCGCGCTGGAGGCGATTGCCGGCGGCTGCACCACGACTGTGCTGGCCGAGCGCTGCCAGATCTCCCTGGCCGGTGCAAGCCGTCAGGCCGGCATCCTGCGCGAGGCCGGCCTGATCACCACCCGCCGAGCCGGTCAGTCCGTTCAGCACGACCTGACCCTGCTCGGGAAAGCTGTCCTGACCGGTGGCTTCCTGCCGGACGCGGAGCGGCTCAACTAGAGCTTGTAGTCCTCCAGCAGGCGGCGGCCGATGATCATCCGCTGGATGTCGGCCGTGCCTTCGCCGATGAGCAGCATCGGCGCCTCACGGTAGAGCCGCTCGATCTCGTACTCCTTGGAGAAGCCGTAGCCGCCGTGGATGCGGAACGAGTCCTCCACCACCTGCGAGCA
This sequence comes from Kribbella sp. NPDC056345, assembly GCF_042262745.1. Classification (NCBI taxonomy): domain Bacteria; kingdom Bacillati; phylum Actinomycetota; class Actinomycetes; order Propionibacteriales; family Kribbellaceae; genus Kribbella; species Kribbella sp. NPDC056345. The sequence continues at coordinate 202,426 of NZ_JBHJQQ010000008.1, forward strand.
GTACTCGCTGGCCAGGTACTTCGCGACACCAGCCTCGAAGTCGTTGCGGGACCCACTGTCCTTCTTGCGGGCCGCCTTCACCATCAGCTCGTGCGCAGCCTCGACCTTGACCGCCATGTCGGCCAGCCGGAACAGCACTGCCTGGTGCTCGGCGATCTTCTTGCCGAACGTCTCCCGCTGCTGCGCGTAGGAGATCCCGAGCTCGAACGCCCGCCGGGCCACTCCGCAACCACGCGCCGCGACGTTCACCCGGCCGACCTCGACGCCGTCCATCATCTGGTAGAAACCCTTACCAGGAACGCCACCCAGGATCTGGTCGGCGCCGATGGAGTACCCGTCGAAGATCAGCTCGGTCGTGTCGACGCCCTTGTAGCCCATCTTCTCGATCTTGCCCGGCACCGTGAGGCCCTTGTCGACCTCGCCGAAGCCCGGCTCCTTCTCGACCAGGAACGTGGTCATGTTCTTGTAGACCGACTCCTGCCCCTCGTCGGTCTTGACCAGCACCGCCACCAGGTTCGACGAGCCGCCGTTGGTCAGCCACATCTTCTGGCCGTTGATCGTGTACAGGTCACCGTCGCGGACGGCCTTGGTCTTGATCGCGGCGACGTCGGAGCCACAGCCCGGCTCGGACATCGAGAACGCACCCCGCACGTCACCGGTGGCCATCCGCGGCAGATACTTCTGCTTCTGCTCGTCGGTCCCGTGCTGGAGCAGCATGTACGCGACGATGAAGTGCGTGTTGATGATGCCGGAGACGCTCATCCAGCCGCGCGCGATCTCCTCGACACAGAGCGCGTAGGTGAGCAGCGACTCGCCCAGACCGCCGTACTCCTCGGGAATCATCAGCCCGAACAGGCCGAGCTCCTTGAGCCCTTCGACGATCGCCGTCGGGTACTCGTCCTTGTGCTCCAGCTCGGTGGCGACCGGGAGGATCTCGGACTCGACGAACGCGCGGACCGTCTTCAGGATCTCCTCCTGAATATCGGTCAGCCCCTCGGTCTGCTGCAGTCTGCTCACGCTTGATCTCCTCGGGGTGCCGGTTGCCGCTACTCGTGAGTATTGCGGTTTTCAGCATCCCGGGACAGCGCCGACACCCGCTGTGACACCGGCCACCCGATCGGCGTCGCCTACCTCACTCGTCGCCGTCGTTGTCGCCGTCGTCACCCTGCGGCATCGACCGGTCGAGCTGAGCGAACCCGATGTAGATCTCCGCGGTCGGCTGCCAGCGGCGCTCCCGCTGAGCCTCGACCAGGCGCTTCTTGGCGTCGTCGTAGTTGTTCCGGGCCGCATCGACATCGCCCCGGGCCAACTGCTCGGCCGCCTGGTCCAGGTCGCGCGCAGCCAGGCCCGGCGCCTTGCTCTTCGGCTGGTTCTGACCGGGCCACTGAGGCTGGTTCTGACCGCTCTTGCGAACCTTGTCGGCCAACTGCCGCAGCTGCGCGACGACGTGCGGGTACTGGTCGGGCTTCTTCGTCGGCTTCTTGGTCGGCGTCTTCGTCGGTGTCTTGGTGGGCTTCGGCGTCGGAGTCGGCGTCGCAGTGGGCTTCGGCTTGCTCGACGCAGTCACCTTGGTCACCAGTGCCGACGGCGTCCCGCCGGCCTGGGCGGCCGGGTCGCCCTTCACGCCCTCCTTGAGCAACGCCACACCAACAGCAGCAGCCAGTACGACGGCCATCGCCGCAATCACCTTCGCAAACGGAAGGGAGCGCCGGGGGCGCGCGTGATTGGACGGATCCGGGTGCTGCGCGTCGGAGTGGGGCGCATCCGCGTAGGCGCTCGCGCGGGCTGGCTCGGTGGCGGCCTCTTCCTCCCACCTCCCCACCCCCAGCACGGTGGCCGGCAGTACCTGGGTGGCGTTGCTGATCGGTGGGAGGGCGATTGCCTGGGTTTCGTTGTGTGCAGTGGAGTTCAGGAGGGCTGTGACGTCGGCAGCTGAGGCTGGGCGGTCTGCGGGGTTCTTGGCGAGCAGTCGCATCACCAGCGCCGCCAGCGCCGGGGTGACGTCGTTGCGCATGATGGGTGCGGGCTGCGACTCCAGGTGCTGCCGCATGACCGTTTCCACGGTCGCTCCGGTGAAGGGCGGCGTACCGGCGAGCAGTTCGTAGAGGACGCAGCCGAGTGAGTACCAGTCGCTGGCCGGCGTGGCTGCGCCGCCAGTCACCTGCTCCGGCGATACGTAGGACGCGGTGCCGAGCAGGACTCCGAGCGCGGTGGTTTCGCCACCAGCCCGCTTGGCGATACCGAAGTCGGTGATCTTCAGCGTGCCGTCCGGCGCCAGCAGCAGGTTCCCCGGCTTCACGTCGCGGTGCACGATGCCGGCCGCGTGGGCGGCGTCCAGCGCGCGGGCGCCCTGTACGGCGATGTCCGCAACCAGCTTGGCGCTCGGCAGCCCCGCCGTACGCATCAGCTGGGCGAGATCCGGCCCGGAGACCAGCTCCATCACCAGGAAGACCCGGTCGTCGGCCGCACCGACGTCGTACGTCGCGACAACGTTCGGATGCATCAGCCGGGCAGCTGCCTGCGCCTCGGCCTGGAACCGCGCCACCGCGTCCATCGGGTCGCCGTCGAGACTCCGCAGCAGCTTGACCGCCACCTGACGGTCGAGGACGACGTCTTCGGCCTGCCAGACCTCACCCGCACCACCTCGCCCCAAAAGGGTGAGCAATCGGTAGCGCCCTGCCAGTACCTCGCCGTTCACAAACAAACACCTTCCGCAGCGGACCGCCTTACCTTAGGCGGCCGCGGCGATCAGATCGAGTCCACGGCAAATTCCTTGTAAAGCTCAATCAACCGTTGGGTCGCAGGTAGAGGCCGACGGTGTGCTGGGCGAAGGCGACGATGCGCTCGGCGGGGAACGCATCAGGTTCGGCCAGCACGAGGCGACCGGCGTCCCAGAAGACGGCGAACAGACCACGAGCGAGCATCTCGACGTCCGTCCCGGGATCGAGGCCCTCGCGGACACCCCAGTGGACCAGCTCTTCGAAGGCCGCGATGACCAGTTGGCGTCCCGCCTCGACCCTGGCCCGGAAGGCCGGCGTACTGGAGTCGGCGAGCGAGAAGATCGCACGCCAGCGATCCGGTGCCGCCTGGACCGCGGCCAGGAACTTCGCCAGTGACTGGACCGCGGCTTCGCCTGGTGGGATGTCCCGGGAGCTGGGCAGGACGGCGAGCAGCTGCTCCAGTGCGCCTGCCTGCTCCCGCTCCAGCGACGCCCTGAGCAGCGCGTTGCTGTCGGTGAAGTGCCCGTAGACGACCGGCCTGGTCACGCCGGCCTCCTTGGCGACGCTGTCCATCGAGACCTTGTGCACGCCCTCGGTGACGATCACCCGGAGCACGGCGTCGAGGAGCTGCTCACGGCGTTGCTCAGGGGCCATCCGGGGCGCGTAGGGCCGCTTCGGCCGATGCTGCGTGTCGCTCATCACCACTCCAGAGGGCTTGACAGTCGAACACTCCTCGGAGGAATGTTACACCTAGTGTAGCTACAGTGAGTGTAGGAAAGGCGGAACGATGGTCGAGGACCGCAGCGACAAGGTGTGTGTGATCGGGGCCGGCTATGTCGGCAACGGTCTGGCCGGCGCGCTGAAGCGGGCCGGGATCGCGTACGACCAGCTCGAGGCGACCGGCCGGATCGGCGGCAACTGGTCGCACGGGGTGTACGACTCGACCCACCTGATCAGCTCGAAGCAGTCGACCCAGTACGTCGAACACCCGATGCCGCCGGAGTATCCGACGTTCCCGAGCGCGGCGCAGATGCTCGCGTACCTGGAGTCCTACGTCGAGCGCTTCGGACTGGCCGACCACATCGAGTTCAACACCGAGGCGACCTCCGTACGCCCGGTCGACAGCACCGGCATGGCCGGGTGGCACGTCGAACTGAGCACCGGCGAGGTCCGGCGGTACCGGGCGGTCGCCGTCGCCAACGGGCACTACTGGGAGCGCAACCTCCCGTCGTACCCGGGCGAGTTCACCGGCCGCCAGCTGCATTCCAAGGACTACAAGCGGCCCGACGACTTCGGCCCCGGCGGGCGGGTCCTGGTTGTCGGCGCCGGCAACTCGGCCAGCGACATCGCGGTCGAGGCCGCCGCGACGTTCGGCACCTCGGAGCTGTCGATCCGGCGCGGTTACTGGTTCATCCCGAAAGCGATCTTCGGGATCCCAGCCTCCGATCTGGACCGCGTGTGGATGCCGATGCCCGTGCAGCGTTTCGCGTTCAAGCAGCTGCTGCGGCTGTCGTACGGCGACTATCGCCGCTACGGCCTGCCGAGACCGGACCATAAGCTGTTCACCAAGGACGTCACGATCAACTCCTCGCTGATGTACGCCTTGCAGCACGGCAAGGTCCGGCCTCGCCCGGAGATCGAACGCTTCGACGGATCAACCGTCCACTTCACCGACGGCAGCCACGGCGACTACGACACCATCGTGTGGGCCACGGGTTTCCACACCAGGTTCCCGATGCTGGACGAGTCGATGTTCGTCTGGGAGCACGGTCAGCCGATGCTGGTCGAGCATGTACTGGTTCCGCGCTACGCCAACCTCTACATCTACGGTCTGGTCGCTCCCCGCTCGGGCGCCGGCCGGATCATCTCCCACGGCGCCAAGTTCCTGGCCGAAGCGCTCGCCGCCCAGGACAAGTTCGATGAGCCACTGTCCGACGTGATCGCACGGTGGACACCGGCCCGGTCGTCGATCCTCGCCGGCTCGGCCGAGATCCTCGGCCGGATCAAACTCGCCCGCCTCGTACTGCGCCTGCTGGCGGCCCAGCGGACCGACGAGAACCGGATCAGCCGCCTGCCCACCCGTCGCACGAGCGAGGAGCTGGCCGCATGAGCCTGCCCACACCATCCCCGACAGCCCGCGCGGTCATCACCGGTGCCTCCAGCGGAATCGGCCAAGCTCTGGCCGAGAGTCTGGCGCGGCGCGGCCACTCCCTGGTCCTGGTCGCCCGTCGCGAGGACCGGCTCACCGAGCTCGCCCGACGACTCAGCGCCAGGTACCTGGTCACCGTGGACATCGAACCGTGCGACCTGGCCGACGCCGCGGACCTGCACGAGCTGGTCACCAGACTGACCAAGCTCGACGTCAGTTTGCTCTGCCTGAACGCCGGCTTCGCCACCTACGGCGCACTGCACGAGCTGGACCCGGCCCGCGAACGCGAGCAGGTCGCAGTCAACGTCGTCGCCGTCCACGACCTGCTGCTGGGCCTCCTTCCCAATCTGGTTGCCCGAGGCAACGGCGCGATCCTGGTGACCGGCTCCACCGCGGGCAACCAGCCGAGCCCGTACAACGCGACGTACGCCGCTGGTAAGGCCTTCGCGAACACCCTGGCCGAATCCCTGTACGGCGAACTCGCGGGCACCGGCGTCTCGTGCACACTGCTCGCTCCCGGCCCGGTGCGTACCGAGTTCGCCGAGGTCTCCCACCTCGGCCGGATCGAGAAACTGCTGCCCGGCTTCGCCTGGGTGTCGGCCGAGCAGGCCGCAGAAGCCGCGATTCGCGGGATCGCCGCCGGCCGCCGCCGCGTCGTACCGGGCCCTGTCGCCAAGCTGCAGGGCCTGATCGGGCAGTACAGCCCGCGCAGCCTCGTCGTTCCGATCCTCGGCCGGATCTACGGCGGCCTGCGATGAATACACCCAGCGCCCGCGACGGGCTCCGCCGATTGCGCCGACTCGCGTCACCCCGGCGCATGCTGTATCGCGACGCGCACTACCTGGCCGCCACCGTCGAGGTCGATCCCGCCGTGATGCGCCGCTGGCTGCCCACCGGCATCCGGCTCGCCGAGCCGGCGCGCGCGGATCTGTTCTGCGCCTGGTTTCCCGAGTGCAGTTACGGTTCCGTCTACCACGAGGCCGGACTGTTCGTGCACATCAAGACCAGGCGCGGTACCGGAATCCACTGTCCCTGGATGATTCTCGACGACGATGTCGCCCTCATCCTCGGCCGCGAACTGCTCGGCTACCCGAAGAAGCTGGGCGAGATCACCTGGAGTCTCGACGGCGACCGCATCCAGGCCCAGGCCTCCCGGCGCGGTACCGGCCTGATCACCATGAGCGGCACGCTCGGCGACCGGATCTCCGACGCGCCGCCGATCCTCGGCCGGCCACATCGCAACGTCACCGGAACTCTCGGACTGAGCTTGCCGCGGATCGTCGCGTTCACCCCCGTCGAACATCCCATCGAAACCCGCCGAGTCGACCTCAACCTCACCGTCGGCGGCTCTGACCGCGACCCGCTGCACCTGATGGGGCTCGGCCGTGTCCTCGAGGCCCGGTTGCATCGGGTCGATCTCGCGGCCGCTCGTCCACCCCTGCCTTTGCGGCCGCTCACGCCGCTGTACGCCGTAACCCACCTCCGACCGAGAGTGCTCTGACATGACCGACACAGTCACCACCACGCTGGCCACCACTCTGCAGTTGCCCTGCGGCGCAGTCCTGCCCAACCGCATCGCCAAGGCGGCGATGAGCGAGCAGCTCGCCCAGCGCGACGGCACCACCACCGACAAACTGCACCGCCTGTACGCCGTCTGGGGCCGCAGCGGAGCCGGTCTCCTGATCACCGGCAACGTGATGATCGACCGCGACGCGCTCACCGAACCCGGCAACGTGATCCTCGACGATGCCCGCGACCTCGATGGCATCCGCGCCTGGGCCGGCGCCGCCAAAGAGGGCGGCGCACAGGTCTGGATGCAGATCAACCACCCGGGCAAAGTCGCCGTCGCCCCCTTCGACAAGCGGCCCGTCGCGCCGACCGCGATTCGCAGTACCGTCCCCGGGTACAACATCCGGAAGCCGCGGACTCTGACGGCCGGTGACATCGACGTACTGATCGGCCGCTTCGCGCGCACCGCCGAGCTCGCCATGGCGGGCGGCTTCGACGGAGTGCAGATCCACGCCGCGCATGGCTATCTGCTCTCGCAGTTCCTGTCCCCGCTCTCCAACCACCGCGAGGATGCCTGGGGCGGCGACCCCGAGCGACGCATGCGACTCCTCCTCGATGTCGTCAGCGCCGTCCGCGGGACCATCGGCTCGGATCAGCCGATCGCGGTCAAGCTCAACTCCCGCGACTTCACCCACGGCGGCTTCGGCACCGGTGACGCACTCGAGGTCGCCCTCGCTCTTGCGGCCGCCGGTATCGACCTGCTCGAGATCAGCGGCGGTGGCTACGAAGCACCCGCCATGACGGGTGTCGCCCGCGGCCAGGAAGACCGGCCGCACGAGGCCTACTTCGCCGAGTTCGCCGAACAACTCCGGGCGCACACCGATCTCCCGATCATGCTGACGGGCGGGCTGCGTACTCCCGCCCACATGAGCACCCTGGTCAGCAACGGAACCGTCGACGTGATCGGGCTCGGCCGGCCCATGACCTTCGTCCCCAACTACCCGGCCCGCATCCTGGCCGGCGAACGGCCCACGCTCCCCCGCGGCCCCCGCCGTACCGGCTATCGGCCGCTCGACGGCTACCTCGAGCTCGCCTGGCACAACGCCCAGATCCACCGCATCACCGCGGGCAAGACTCCACAGCGTCATCCGGGAGCCCACACCATCGCGCGCGCTGCCACCCGCCTCACCAAGGCCGCCGCCAGACAGGCCACGATCCCCCGCTGAGGTATTACCGTGTGCCCATGAAGCGAACGTTTGCCGCCGTGATCGCGGCCACCCTGCTCGGAACGACGTTCACCGCCACTGCTTCGGCTGCACCGGTTTCACATCCGAAGCCGGTCGTCCGGTGCGAGTTCACCCCGACGCCTGAGAACCCGGCGGCCAAGCCGGTTCGGCTGCCGTCGCCGATCGCGAAGGCGCGCGGCACGGTCGACGTGCTCTTCTTCACCAACTACGGCTCGTTCGTGGTCCGGATGGACCGGGCGAACGCGCCCTGCGGCGTCTCGAACTTCGTGCACCTGGTGAAGAGCCGGTTCTACGACGCCACCCAGTGCTTCCGGCTGACGAACTCGGCCCGGCTCGGCGTCCTGCAGTGCGGTGACATCTACCGCCAGGAGGAGGGCGGACCGGGGTACAAGTTCCCCGACGAGGTCACCGGCAAGGAGACCTACCCGCGCGGCACCGTTGCCTACGGCAACCAAGGGCCCGGGACGAACGGCAGCGAGTTCTTCGTCGTGCACTCGTTCGCCAACATCGCGCCGAACTACACCGTCCTCGGCCAGGTGATCGCCGGCATGCCGACGTTCGACCGGATGGTCAAGGCCGGCATCGCCGACCCCGACCAGGACGGCCCGCCGGTCCGCCCGATCCGCATCCTGAAGGTGCTGTCGCTCTAGTCGGTCGGAGGCTGCCAGGGGTCCGTGCGGGTCATGCCGGCCGCGCGGCCCTTGGCGGAGATGACGAGGGCCATCTTGCGGGAGGCCTCGTCGATCATCTCGTCGCCGAGCATCACCGCACCGCGGGCGCCGCCGGCGGCCGAGGTGTAGTGGTCGTAGGCGTCGAGGATGTTCTCGGAGTGGTCGTAGTCCTCCTGGCGCGGGGAGTAGACCTCGTTGGCGGCGGCGATCTGGTCCGGGTGCAGGACCCACTTGCCGTCGAAGCCGAGGGCGGCCGAGCGGCCGGCCACGCGGCGGAAACCGTCGACGTCCTTGATCTGCAGGTACGGGCCGTCGATGGCCTGCTTGCCGTAGGCGCGGGCCGCCATCAGGATCTGCATCAGGATGTAGTGGTAGGCGTCGCCGACGTCGTACCCGGGCGGCTGCTCGCCGACCACGAGCGACTTCATGTTGATCGAGGCCATGAAGTCGGCCGGGCCGAAGATGATCGTCTCGACCCGCGGCGAGGCGGCCGCGATCGCGTTCACGTTGGTCAGGCCGAGGGCGTTCTCGATCTGCGCCTCGATCCCGATCCGGCCCGGCTCGTAGCCGTGCACCTTCTCGATCTGGGTGAGCAGCAGGTCCAGGGCGACCACCTGCTCGGCGGTCTGCACCTTCGGCAGCATGATGCAGTCCAGGTTCGCGCCGGCGCCGCCGACGACCTCGATCACGTCCGCGTAGGTCCACTCGGTGGTCCAGTCGTTCACCCGGACCACGCGGACCTTGTTCCCCCAGCCGCCCTCGTTGAGCGCCGCCACGATGTTCTTGCGGGCGTCCACCTTGGCGATCGGTGCGACCGAGTCCTCCAGGTCGAGGAACACCTGGTCGGCGTCCAGCCCTTTCGCCTTGGCCAGGAACCGCGGGTTCGACCCCGGGGTGGCCAGACACGACCTTCTGCTTCGCAGCACCTGCTCAGACATTCGCCCGACCTCCTTGGTTACTCACCGGTCACCGGCAGCGTACGGCGAAACGTCGTCACAGTGCCCGGTGACATCGCTCACTGTGACACCCTGGTGCCGTGAACCGCGAGGAGGCTGTGACCGAGATCGCCACCGTCATGAAAAAGGCCGGGCTCGTTTGGCTGACCTGGGGCGGCGGACGACCCGCACCGGCGTGGTTCGCCACGGTCGACGGCCAGTACGTCGTACTGGCGGATGCTGACGGTAGTGCGGAGCAGCCGTTGCCCGGGCTGGCCACGGCGGGTAGCGCGGAGGTCGTCGTACCGGCCAAACCGGCCACCAACCGGCTGTCCAGCTGGCAGGCGACGGTACGGCGGTTGCAGCCGGGGACCGAGGAGTGGACGGCTGCAGCGCTGGTTCTGCGGACCGAACGGCTCAATGCGGCCGGACTGGACACTCAGCTGGAGCGGTGGCGGTCCGAGGCCGACATCCTGGTTCTGGAGCCCACTGGTGAGATCACCGGCTTCAGCGGAGCATCGCCGTACGAGACACCGACTGAGACACCGGCCACCACCAGAGGTCGTAAACCGATCACGCTGCACCGGCGCGTCAGTCGGCGTCGCAAGTTGAGCTGAAGCCCTGCGGGTTAGCCTTCGGTCATGAGTGGACCCACGCGCGTCTATGTCGCACGGCTGGCCGGTCTGCCTGTTTACGACCCCAACGGGGATCAGGTCGGCAAGGTGCGGGATGTGGTCGCGATGCTGCGGCAGGGTACGCAGCCGCCGCGGGTGCTCGGGCTGGTGGTGGAGGTGTTCGCCCGGCGCCGCATCTTCGTGCCGATGACCCGGGTGACCTCGGTCGACGTCGGGCACGTGATCACGACCGGTCTGGTGAACATGCGGCGCTTCGAGCAGCGCGCCACCGAGATCCTGGTGCTGGGCGAGATGCTGGACCGCACTGTCACCGTTCGGGAGACCGAGACGACCGGTGTGGTGTTCGACATGGCCATGGAGCAGTGGCGGACCAAGGACTGGGTGCTGTCGAAGGTGGCGGTCCGCGAAGGCAGCAAGCGGTTCCGGCGTCGCGGGCAGTCGCATGTGCTCGACTGGTCCGAGGTGAGCGGGTTCGCCCAGGTCGAGGAAGGCCAGGGGGCCACGCACATCCTGGCTGCGTTCGACTCGATGCGTGCAGCCGACCTGGCCGCCGTACTGCATGACCTGTCGCCCAAGCGGCGTAAAGAGATCGCTGCGGCACTCAACGACGAGCGGCTGGCCGACGTACTCGAGGAGCTGCCTGAGGACGACCAGGTGGAGATCCTGGCCGGTCTGGACACCGAGCGGGCTGCCGACGTACTGGAGGAGATGTCACCGGACGATGCGGCCGACCTGATCGCCGAGCTGCCGACCGAGACCGCAGAGCGGCTGCTGACGCTGATGGAGCCGGACGAGGCTGAGGACGTGCGGCGGCTGCTCACGTACGAGGAGCGTACTGCTGGTGGTCTGATGACGTCAGAGCCAGTCATCCTGCCGGTGGACGCGACTGTGGCCGACGCACTCGCTCATGTCCGGAATGCCGAGCTCAGTCCGGCACTGGCCGCGATGATCTACGTCTGCCGGCCACCACTGGAGACTCCGACCGGACGGTTCATCGGAGTCGGCCACATCCAGCGTCTGCTCCGCGAACCGCCGTCGGAGCTGGTGTCTGCCGCTCTGGACACCGATCTGGACGGACTGCGGCCGGACGACAGCCTGGTAGCGGTCAGCAAGTACTTGGCGACGTACAACTTGGTTGCGGCACCAGTGCTCGACGACGAGGGCCGACTACTCGGCGCAGTCACCGTCGACGACGTACTGGATCATCTGCTGCCCTCTGACTGGCGCGAAACCGATCACCCGCAGGAGGTGGACCACGATGGCTCGTGATGACCGCAGTACCGACGACCGGCGCTCGCGCAATGCCAACCGCCTGGACATCCCGCGGGAGCTACGCCGCACGATCGCCCTCCGGTCCGCGTACGACGCCGATGCGTTCGGGCGGCTGTCGGAGCGGATCGCGCGGTTCCTCGGCACCGGGCAGTTCCTGGTCTACATGACCGCGACGATCGTGTTCTGGGTGGTCTGGAACATCGTCGCGCCGGAGAACCTGCGGTTCGACACCTACCCGTTCATCTTCCTCACCCTCGCGCTCAGCCTGCAGGCGTCGTACGCCGCTCCGCTGATCCTGCTCGCGCAGAACCGGCAGGAGGCCCGCGACCGCGTCCAGTACGAGCGGGACCGCGACATCGATACCCGGACCCGCGCGGACATGGAGTTCCTGGCCCGCGAGATGGCGTCGCTGCGGATGGCGGTCGGCGAGGTCGCGACCCGCGACTTCCTGCGGTCCGAGCTCAGATCCCTGCTTGCCGAGCTGGACCGCGAGGCTCCTTTGGGGCCGCGCTAATCTCGGTGGCAGGGCAGTGCCAGTGAGGGAAGGCCAGATGAAGACCAGATTCGCTCCCGACAAGAAGCTGAACCGCCGGATGCTCGTGACGAGCTTCCTGCTGGGTCTGCTGTACGTCGGCTTCGTCGCGGCCCTGATCGCGGTGACGAAGAGCGCGGCGATCGCGATCGTGATCGCCGGTGGCGCGCTGTTCGTGCAGTACTTCTTCTCCGACAAGATCGCGCTCTACGCGATGGGCGGCAAGATCGTCACGCCGGAGGAGGCACCGCAGCTGCACGGCGCGATCGACCGCCTGTGCGCGCTGGCCGACATGCCGAAGCCACGGGTCGCGATCGCCGATGTCGACCTGCCGAATGCATTCGCCACCGGGCGCAACCCGAAGAACGCGGTGGTCTGCGTGACCACCGGGATCATGCGCCGGCTGGATGCGGACGAGCTCGAGGGCGTGCTGTCGCACGAGCTGTCCCATGTCGCGCACCGCGATGTGGCGGTGATGACGGTCGCGTCGTTCCTCGGCGTACTGGCCGGGTTGATCACTCGCTTCGGGCTCTACAGCGGGCTCGGCGGGCGGCGGGACCAGAACACGGCCGTCATCGTGCTGACCATCGTCGCGGTCTCGGCCGCGGTCTACGCGATCTCGTTCCTGCTCACCCGCGCCCTCTCGCGGTACCGCGAACTGGCGGCGGATCGGGCGGGCGCCATACTGACTGGTCGTCCATCAGCTTTGGCTTCGGCGTTGACGAAGATCAGTGGGGACATCGCGCGAATACCGTCGCGCGACCTGCGCCAGGCGGAGGCGTTCAACGCGTTCTTCTTCGCCCCGGCCATCTCCGGCAAGGGCGTCTCACTGTCGTCGCTGTTCTCCACCCACCCGCCGCTGGAGACACGCCTCGACCGGCTCGGTGTGCTGTCCCGCGAGCTGGGCGAGCAGGCTTAGGGCTATGGGTTTCCTCGACATCTTGCTCGGCCGCAGCAAAGCGGTCCCGCCGAACCTCGATCAGCTGTTCTCGCTGCCGTCCGCAGCGATCACTCTGGAGACCGCTGGCGGCTACCACCCGACCGGCACCGGATCGGTCTGCTTCAAGTCCGCGGAGGGCGGTGGGTTCACCGCGCTGCGGGCGGAGGTCGACAAGTTACTTGCCCTCGACAACGGAAAGTTCTCCTCCGTCACCGACTCCTACGGCTTCACCTGGCTGGTCCGCGAGACCACTCCGGACAACCTCGAGGGCCTCGTCACCGACCTGCACGGGGTCAACACGTCCCTCGTCGATGCAGGTTTCGGCTCCGCGCTGCTGTGCACTCTGGTGAACTTCAGCAACGGGTCGAAGTCACTCGGCTTGGTCTACCTCTACAAGCGCGGCTCCTGGTATCCGTTCGTCCCGGTCGGCGCCGACCGTCGGGACAACGCATCCGAGCTGCAGATCAAGTCCCTGCTCGGGACCGATCTGCGGCTCGAATCCGATCTCGCTCGTTGGTTCCCCGTTTACGGTGCCCCCGGCCTCTGAACCGCTCGCGGTGCGGTTCCGACCGGGTCGCCGACCGCGCCCCCGCCGTACCGGAGTGCGTACCAGTCGGCGTGACTGTTGAGCTGGGTGAGTTGGCCGTCGTTGTTGAGGTCGACCTGGGCAGCGGTGTCGGTGGTGTCGCCATCACAGTTCCAGTCGATCGGCTGGCCGGCCGGTCCGCTGGTGGTCTGAGTACCACTCGGGCACTCGTAGATGGTGCGCCACTCATCGGCTGAGGGTGTGCCGAGACCGCGCGGCTCGGACAGGCTTGTCTCGCTCAAGGGCGGCAGGGCGAACTCCTGGTAGCCGAAGTACGGGCTGCTGCCGTCGGCACGCAGTACGCCGCGGTTGCTGAAGGCGTAGTTCATCACGCTCAGGTAGTTGGGTTTGAAGTTGGTGGCGTCGGCGCCGCCGTGGTGCAGCCCGAGCAGGTGGCCGAACTCGTGGATGAAGACGCCGGTCCAGGTGTTCTCGGTCGGGTTCGTGCACACCGGACTCATCGCGACGATGGCCAGATCACCCGGTACGCCGAACGCGTAGCCGCCGCAGCCGTTGTTGTACCGGTCCATGTAGAGGAAGTAGTGGAAGACCGCTGCCCGGGCTGCGGTCTGGTGGGTGGCCTTGGCCGCATACACCTGGGACGTATTCAGACTGGCGGCATGGGGCACCTCGTTCCCACCGCCCAGGTTGTACTTCGTTCCTCCGGCCGGTCCGAGGTCGACGTGGAGCCGGATCCCGGTGCTGCCGTTCGGATTCGACACCGGCGCGGTCGCGTAGACCTCGACCGCGCGGTCGAACGCCGTGATCGGTCCGAGGAAGCCGGCCATGTGGTCGACCTCGACGAAGAGATCCTTCTGATCCGGGCTCGCGCCCATCGCCGGTAGGTCGACATCGACGATGCCGTCCCCGTTGGCGTCGTACCCGTTGCGTTCCCAGTCGTCCGGCAGTGCGTCACCGTCGACATCGGTCGCGCTGACGACGGGGGATCTCGGTTCGGCGGGCTGGGCCATCGCGGTGGTGGCGATTCCTGCGACTCCGGCGACGGCGAGGGCGGCGAGCAAGCTGAGTGTGGTCTGGCGGGAGGGCCTCATGCGATCTCCTCAAGGACGGGCGGATCCTTTCGGGACTCACGGTAGCTAGCTGCTGACAACGTTGCCAGCCCTTGCGCCAGACCGGAAAAGGCCGCCACTAAGGGTCGCCTTGCCGGACCTACGTCACATGGACCGTGGTCCGGGGGTTTCCATCGAGCACGTAGCCTTGGGGTATGGCTCCCACTGCTGATCAGGTGACCACGGCTCTCGGTGGTGTGCTCGACCCCGAGATCAAGAAACCGATCACCGATCTCGGGATGGTCGAGTCCGTCGTCGTGCGCGAGGACGGTGTGGTCGCGGTCCGGATCCTGCTGACCGTCGCGGGCTGCCCGATGAAGGACACGTTGCGCCGCGACACCACGGCCGCGGTGAGCAAACTCGAAGGCGTCACGGGGGTCGAGATCGACCTCGGGGTGATGTCGGCCGAGCAGCGCAGCGCACTGCAGACCCAACTGCGCGGTGGCGTGGCCGAGAAGGAGATCCCGTTCTCCCGGGCCGACTCGCTGACCAAGGTGTTCGCGATCGCCTCCGGCAAGGGTGGCGTCGGCAAGTCCTCGGTGACGGTGAACCTCGCCGTCGCGATGGCGCGTCAGGGGCTGTCGGTCGGCGTACTGGACGCGGACATCTACGGGCACTCGATCCCGGCGATGTTCGGTGTCGCCGACGAGCGGCCGACCGCGGTGGACGACATGATCATGCCGGTCCCCGCCCACGGCGTGAAGGTGATCTCGATCGGCATGCTGAAGCCGAAGCGCGACCAGGTGGTTGCGTGGCGCGGCCCGATCCTGGACCGCGCACTCGTACAGATGCTCGCCGACGTGTACTGGGGCGACCTCGACGTCCTGCTCCTCGACCTGCCGCCGGGTACCGGTGACATCGCAATCTCGGTCGGCCAACGGCTGACCAGCGCCGAGGTCATCGTCGTGACCACCCCGCAGGAGGCTGCCGCCGAGGTGGCCGAGCGGGCCGGCACGATGGCCCAGATGGTGCACCAGCGCGTCGCCGGTGTCATCGAGAACATGTCCTTCCTCCCCTGCCCGCACTGCGGTCCCGAACACCGCATCGAGATCTTCGGCAGCGGCGGCGGCACCCGCGTCGCAGAGACCCTCTCGGCCCGCCTCGGCTACCCGATCCCCCTGCTCGGCGAGGTCCCCCTGGACGAGCGCCTCCGCAGCGGCGGCGACCTAGGCCACCCCCTCGCCCTCGCCAACCCCGACACCCCCGCAGCCCAGGTCCTCGAAGGCATCGCCGCCAAACTAGGCGGCAAACCCCGAGGCCTCCTAGGCCGCCAACTAGGCCTCAGCCCCGCCGGCCGCTGACGTCCTCCTGACCAGCGAGCTAGTGGGTGCGTGCGACGCTGGTGGGATGGATGATGGGCCGATTGCGGGGCTTCGGTTGCCGTCGCCGGTGGTTGAGATCGAGGACGAGCGGCTGAGGACTGCCGGGGTTCGCGTCCTGCTGAAGCGGGATGATCTCATCCATCCGGAAGTGCCTGGTAACAAGTGGCGGAAGCTGAAGTACAACATCGCAACCGCTCGGGAGTTGGGGTTCGAGACTCTCCTGACGTTCGGTGGGGCGTACTCGAACCACCTCCGGGCCACCGCCGCCGTCGGATCGTACTGCGGCTTCAGCACGATCGGCGTGGTCCGGGGCGAGGAGCACCTGCCACTCAACGCGTCACTCCGGTACGCCGTCTCGCGCGGCATGCGGTTGGGCTATCTCGACCGAACGACGTACCGGGCCAAATCATCGGACACCGTGATCGAGGCGCTGCATCAGGAGTACGGCGACTTCTATCTGATTCCTGAGGGTGGCAGCAACGCCGCCGCGGTCCGGGGATGTGCAGAGTTGCCGGCGGAGCTGGACGCGTCGGTCGACGTCCTGTTCTGTGCGGTCGGTACGGGAGGGACGCTCGCGGGTGTGGCTGCCGCTATGCGGCCGGATCAGGTGGTGATCGGGGTTCCTGTTCTCAAGGGCGGCGCGTTCCTCGAGGGTGACATCGTTGGGCTGCAAGAGCAGGTGTACGGCGAGCGTGCCGGATCATGGCGGCTCGAATGCGACTACCACTTCGGCGGCTACGCGAAGCGGACGCCTGAGCTGGACGAGTTCATCGACGACTTCGAGACGCGGCACGGCTTGCGGCTGGACTGGGTGTACGAGGCCAAGATGATGTACGCACTGTTCGACCAAGTGACCCGCACTGTGTTCCCGGCAGGCACCACGATCGTGGCCCTGATCAGCGGGACCAGGCCAGCGCAGGCACTCGCGCAGGCGTCGAGTGGCAGGAGATTGCAGCCAGCAATCGATATCCAGCGGCACATTGCTTCCAGTCGGCGACGTACTCCCCACACTCGCTGAAGTCAGGTGGACTCGGGGTCGTAGGGGGGCTTGGCGCCGGCTGGGAGGCGTTGGGGGGCTTCGGCGAAGTCTGTGGAGACTGGTTTGTCGTCGAAGTCGTCGGTGCCTTCGAGGAGGTGTTTGCGGACGAAGTTGCGGGGGTTGAGGTCCTGCAGCTCCAGGTCGGCGAACTCCGGGCCCAGCTCGCTGCGCAGGTCGTTCTGCGCGTTGGAGACCATTCGGCGCACCTGGCGGAGCAGGTTGCCCGCGGTGCGGGCGAACTCCGGCAGCCGCTCCGGGCCGAAGACGAGTACGGCGACGATCGCGATCACGACCAGCTCGAGCGGCCCGATGCCGAACATGCGTTCACCTCACTTCTCGTTCCCCGGCACAGCGTACCCGAGGGGGTGTCAGCCGATCTGCTGGCCGAGCGTCACGGTGGCCTGGCGCGGGCGGCCGCTGCGTTCGTAGACGAGGCGGACGCTCTCGCCTGGTTGATGGGTGCGGATCGCGACGATGAGCGACTCGGCGGTGTCCACCAGCTGCTTGTTGATCTCGGTGATCACGTCGCCCACCCGCAGGCCGGCGCGGGCGGCCGGTGAGCCGGCGGCGACCGAGCTGACCCGGGCACCACCCTCGAACCGCATGTCGACGTTCGCGCCGATCACCGGGTACGTCGCTTTGCCGTTCGCGATCAACTGCTGCGCGGTACGGCGGGCCTGGTCGATCGGGATCGCGAACCCGAGCCCGATGTTGCCGGTCTGCCCTTCCTGGGCGCCACGCACGGCGGCGATCGCCGAGTTGACCCCGATCACCCGCGCGTTCATGTCGACCAGCGGTCCGCCCGAGTTGCCCGGGTTGATCGCCGCGTCGGTCTGCAGGGCGTTGATGTACGACGCCTGGTCCGAACTGTCCCCGGCCGTCACCGGCCGGTTCTTCGCCGAGATGATGCCCGAGGTGACCGTCCCGGCCAGCCCGAGCGGGGAGCCGATGGCGACCACGTCCTGCCCGACGATCGCGAGGTCCGAGCGGCCGAACTGCACCGACGGCGCATCCAGCCCGACCACCTGGACGACCGCGAGGTCATACGCCGGTGAGCGACCGACCAGACGGGCGGTCTGGGACTTGCCCTTCTCGGTGATGATCTGGATCGAGCCGCCCTTGGCGGCGGACTCGACCACATGGTTGTTGGTCAGCACGTGACCCGCGTTGTCGATGACGAACCCGGAACCGGTCGACTGGGAGTTGTCCGAACCCTCGACCCGGAGCTGGACCACGCTCGGCAGCAGGCTGCCGGCCACCGCGGAGACCGAGCCACTGCGGATCTTCGGATCGGTCCCCGTCCCGACCGGCACATCGGGCTGCTTGGTGATCGGCCCGTTGCCGTCGCTCAGCGCGACCACGGTCACGGCGGCACCGCCACCAGCCAGCAGGCCGATGACGAGCGCAACGATCGCAGCGATCAGGATGACGCGGTTGTCGAACTTCTTGGCCGGCTGACCCGGCGTGTACGCGCGGGCCTGCTGCTGATGCCAGTCCAGCGGCGGCGGAGGCACGGGCCCCTGGTAGCCAGGGCGCTCGGTCGGCCAGGCCTGACCCGGGTAGACCGGGCGGAAGGTCGGCTCCTGCGCACCGAAGCTGCGCTGTGTGACCGACCGCATCGGCTGCTGGCCTTCGGGCGGCGCCGGGAGGGCGGGCTGCGGCGTACTGGCCGTCTGGCGGTAGGCCGAGTCACTGCGGGGCGGCGTGAGCGGGGTGCTCCCGGTCCCGGGCGCAGGCGGCGTCAAGCCCGTCAGCGGCGCGCTACCGGGCGCTACCGGGGTGCTCGGTTCGGCGTCGTTGGTGCTCACGTGATCGCCTCACTCGTGGTCGGGAACATCGGCCGGGGCCACTCCCGAGAGTAGCTCCGGATTTGATTATCCCAGCTTGGGGGAAAGCGCACCCATCGGAGTGAGCCACGTCGCGATTCTGGCCAGTCCGCTGCCGATCCGCTGGACCGCACTCAGGCGCACCGGCAGCTCGTGCGGGAAGGACTCGACCACCTTCCCGAGGGCGTCCGGCGGCACGTCCCCGATCAGCGTGTAGACGATCCCGCCGGACGACCAGACGACGTACGACGGCATGCCGTAGCGGACGTAGACGCCGGGTGTCTGCGTCGGGGTGAAGCCGGCCACGGCGGCCGGGTCGAGCGCGCCGCGCTGCTCGAAGACCGAGACGTTGAACAGTCCGTCGGAGTACGAGAACTGGAGTGAGCCGTTGGTGGTGTCCTGGTGGACGTCGTACAGCTTGAGGGCGGCCGGTAGCTCAGGCGTGCAGACCCAGCCCTCGGAACGCAGGTGGTCGACCTTGCCGAGCCCGAGCGGCTCCACACCGCTCGGCGTCATCGGCGGCAGATGCCGGATGAACTGCGAGTCCTCGATCTCGAGCTCGGTGAACACCGTCGCCCGGACCATCGTCCTGCCGTCCACACTGAACAGCTGCCGCTGCAGCAGCAGCCCGGTCGTCTTGTCGATCCAGAACCGCGCAGCGAGGGTCTGATCGTCGCGGAGTGCCTCGACCAGCACCGCCGTCCGCCCGATCAGCTCAGTGCAGCACTTGTAGACCAGCTTGTACGTCGCCTGCAGCAGCGCGAGTGGACCGCCGTCGATGGATGCGTCCGTGCTGGTCGCCCGCTGCACGAACGCCTTGGCGCCCGGCGAGGACGGCGAGCCGACGACACTGATCTCCGAGCCCTGGGAGGCCGCGTGCACGATGTCGAGCATCGCCGAGCTCGCGCCCTGCGGTCCCCAGGCGGTGATGATCTGGGTGCCGTGGTACGAAACCCGGTTCGGCGCTGCTGCGGCGCGCTCGAGCCAGCTGACGGCCTGCGGCGAGTCCTCGCGGTCCACCGCCGGGACCGCGGTGGCGGGCAGGGGCAGGCCGATACCGATCAGGGCGGTGCTGACCAGTACGGCGAGCCGGTTCAGGCTCACGGATCAGCGTCCGGTCAGGGCCACCGGCTGCAGCGTCGAGCTGAACCCGACGTATCCGGACCCGTTGTACGAGTTGAGCACGGCCACCGGGTCTGCGAACGGCGTCCCACCCGTGGTGCTGGCGTGGTCGGACGAGAAGCTGGTCATCGGCGGCTGCAGCGCCGGCGGCTGCTCCGACCGGGCCGGGTCCCCGACGACGAACGCCGTACCGAGTAGTGAGGCGACTGCCGCTGCGGAGCCGGCCGCGCCCAGAACGCCGGTACGGCGGCGGGAGCGGGTCGTCCGGGGTGCTCCCGGGCGGCTGGCGCCGGTGCGGGCCGCCGGGAAGGCGGAGCGCTGTGGGAAGAGCGACGGGGCCGGTGTCAGCACCGGGCGCACCTCTTCACGCGGCTCGGTCGCGAACGACGAGACACCCATCAACCGCTGCATGAGGTCGGTGGACGGGTCGGGCGCCTCGAGGGCGGCCATCCGCGCCTTCAGCCGGCGCTGGGCGTCCACCTCGGCGCGGCAGGTGTCACAACCGACCAGGTGCCCCAGGACCTTGTCCCGCGAGTCATGGTCGAGTTGGCCGTCGACGACGGCACTGAGCTTGTCCATCGGGTGCTGAAGGGTCACCGCCACTCACCTCCGGAACTCTCACCGAGCAGTCCGTCCGTGGACGGACCACTGATCCGGGTCTGACCGGGCCGCGGGGCCCGGTGCTCCAGATGCTTGCGCAACATCGAGCGGCCGCGGTGGATCCGGCTGCGGACCGTCCCGAGCTTCACGTCCAGCACGTCGGCGATCTCGTCGTACGTCATGCCCTCGATGTCGCAGAGCACCACCGCGGCGCGGAAGTCCTCCGGCAACGAGTCCAGGGCGCCCTGCACGTCGTGGTCGAACAGCTCCGCGTTGAGCTTGTCGGCCGGACCGTCGCCCTTGGCCGGCAGCCGGTCGTGCGCGTCCTCCGGCAGGCCGTCGAACCGGATCCGCTGCTTGCGGCGGGCACCGTCCAGGAACAGGTTGGTGGTGATCCGGTACAGCCAGCCCTCGAAGGTGCCGGGGGTGTACGACGACAGCGACCGGAAGACCCGGACGAAGACCTCCTGGGTGAGGTCCTCCGCGTCGTGCTTGTTCCCGGTCAGCCGGTAGGCCAGCCGGTAGACCCGGGCGGAGTGCGTGCGGACGATCTCGTCCCACGAAGGCAGAGTCTCCGGCACCGGCTGGCGCGTGGGCGCCACCGAGGTGTCGAGCGGCTTCACCGCAACGCCTCCCTGGGTCCTCTCGGCAATGAGCGTGAAGGCCATGGTGCCTCGGTCACCGTCCTCTGCGCACGTCGGGAACACCCGGGTTCGACCCTGAGATGCTGGTACGACGGCTCAACGCGGTGCCCCGGCCGGAAGTTCCCGGCCGGTGCCTTCACCTGACAAGACGCGCTGAGAGGCATTTCGGTTGAGTCAGCTCTCCTCGATGACCGCTATCGGGTCACCGTCGCGAACCACTTCGCCCTCGGCCACCTTCAGCTCGACCACGGTCCCGGCCACCTCGGCCAGCACCGGAATCTCCATCTTCATCGACTCGAGGATGACCAGAACGTCCTGCGGCCCCACCGTGTCTCCAGGCTTAGCAGACACCTTCTGCACGTTGGCCACCAGCTCTGCCCACACGGTGTGACTCAACTCGCACTCCTCATCGCAGTCTGCTGCTGATCCTAGGCCTCGGGCTACAGCGCTCGGCGGGCGCGGTACGCCGCAACCCGGGTCCGGCCGGCGCAGGTCGGCGTACAGAAGCGTTTGGGTCGTTTGGGCGTGCTGTTCACGAACACCTGGCGGCAGTCCGCCGCAGCGCACTCCGCCAGGGCGCCGAAACCGTGGCTGGCCGCAAACCCGGCCAGTGCGAGGGCGGTCTGCGCCGCGAGCCACTCCGCCCAGCCGGCGTCCGGCTCGGCGACGTGGAGGTGCCACGGTGTGCCGTCGTGCTCGGTCAGATACGGCCGCACGGCGTAGTCGCGCAGTAGTCCGTTGAGCAGCCGGGCGGCCTCGGCGGGTTCCGCTCCGAAGACAGGCCTCAGCCGCTCGCGGACCGCGTTGATGCCGGCCAGTTCGGGGTGGGTGATCTCGATCGGCTCCGGCTCGTCGTGCGCCCGCAGGAAGGCTTCCGCCGACTCGACACAGGGCAGTTCGCCCTCGTTGACCAGGTCGACGGCGACCCGCACCATCCGCTCCATGGCCCGACTGTAACGGGATTGATGCAGTAACGCGTAACAGCCTAGGTTCGGTTACATGCCGCTCGCCTACTACCTCGCTGCCACCTCCGCACGACTCGGGGACGAGATGGTGGCCTTCACGCTGGTGTTGCTGGTGCTGGACCGGACGGGGAGCGCCGCACTGGCTGGAGCGACCGGAGCCGCCTACGCGTTGCCAGCGGTGCTGACCGGGCCCCTCCTCGGGGCATGGCTCGACCGGACGCGATACCGCCGTACGGCGCTCGCCACGAACCAGGCCGTGCTCGTCGTGGTGATGCTCGCACTGCTCGCCGCTGTCGGCCATACGCCGTCGTGGGTGACGCCTGTGCTGGCTGCGGTTGCCGGAGCAACGCTCCCGATGGTGTCCGGGGGTTTCACCACCATCCTGCCGCGACTCGTTCCGGCCGAGCTCCTGCCGCGGGCCAACTCGCTGGAGGCTGCCAGCTTCGGCGCCGCCACAATCGCTGGACCGGCCACGGCGGCAACTCTCGCCGCAACCGTGTCGGTCGAGGCTGCCGGGGTGGTGATTGCGGTCACCGCTGTGGTCAGCATCCTCGCGATCGGCCGGCTGCCGGCTCTCCCAGCGGGCACTGCGGCTCCGCTGTTCAGCTCTGCGATCGCAGGGATCCGGCACCTGGTTCGGACACCGCCATTGCGCGCTTCGACCACGACCACCACCCTGCTCGCCGGTGCGATGGGCATGCTGCTGATTGCTCTGCCTCTGCACGTCCCCTCGCTGCGGGTACCGAGCTCAGCTGCTGGCTACCTGTGGACTGCTGTCGAAGTGGGCAGCGTCTGCGTCGCACTGCTGTCGAGCCGTCTCCAGACCCGCTGGCGACCGGAGCACATCGTGATCGCCGCCGCTGCCGCCTACGGCGTTGCCTTCGCCTTCTGGCCGCTCGCAGGATCGTTCGCCGTCCTGATGGTGCTGGCGGTGCTGACCGGCGCGGTCGAAGGGCCGCTGTTGCCGGCCATGTTCGCGGCCCGGCAGCGCTACAGCCCGGCCGAGCTCCAGGGCCGGGTCGGGACCACCGCCGCCAGCCTGCGGGTCGGCGCCGCCGCGCTCGGCCAGGCGGCCGCCGGACTGCTGGTCTCGTCGATCGGAACTCGCGGCATCCTCTTCCTCGTGGCCGCACTGCTGGTGTCCGCCGCCGGCCTCGGGATCGTCGTGGGTGGGGTTAACCCCCGTCGAGGTTCGGGGGTTGGCCGGATGTCGTCGAAGCCCTTGAATACATAGCGTTCTGGCCATGAACCTCACCGCCTTCTTGGCCAGCACAGTCCTTGCCGTCTCCCCCACGTTTCCTGCCGCGCAGCTGCAGCAGATCGTCGATTCCGGCGGGGCCTCCACCGCCGTGCTGCGCGTGGATGCCCAATCAGGTGCTGCCGGACCGGTCACACCGAATGCGTACTTCCGGATCGGGAGTGTCACGAAGACATTCGTGGCGACGGTGGTCCTGCAGCTGGTCGACGAGCAACGGGTTCGGCTCGACGATCCGATCGCGCGGTACCTGCCAGGCGTCGTACCGGACGGTGAGCGCATCACTGTGCGGCAGGTGCTCGACCACACGAGTGGGATCTACGACTACGCGCACGATCCGGGGTGGTCGACCAATCGGTGGCGGGGTGCTGATCGCTTCCGGCACTACGAACCTTCACAGCTGCTGGAGGTTGCGTTCAGTCACCCGCCCTACTTCCCACCCGGCACCGGGTGGCACTACTCGAATACCAACTACATCGTGGCCGGACTGCTGATCGAGCGCGTCACCGGTCGTTCGTACGGCGCCGAGATCAGCAGACGGATCCTGAGACCGCTGCGGCTGACGCAGACGAGCCTGCCCGGCGACAGGCCCGGTCTGCCGTCACCGCACGCGCCCGGCTACACCTCGGTCGACGGCAAACTGGTCGACGCGACGCTGATGAACCCGTCGCTGGACTGGGCGGCCGGCGAGATGATCTCCACGACGGCTGACCTCAACCGGTTCTTCGACGCGCTGTTCGCGGCGCGGCTGACCAGCAAGGCCGCACTGGCCGAGATGCGGCGCTACGTCCCGGCCACCGACCTGTTCGAGTACGGCCTGGGTCTGCAGCGGTTCCGGCTGCCTTGTGGGACCACGGTCGAGGGACACAGCGGCCAGATCCTGGGCTACACGACGTACTCGACCCACTCGGGTTCCACCCACGCCACGTTGTCCTACAACCCGCTGCCCGGCGGTGATGCGTCGAGCGCGGTGATCGGGGTCTTCACGGCGATCTACTGCGATTGACCCACATCGGTGTGACATTCAGAGGTGGCATCGCATCGAAAGGGGTGACGCCAACCGAGGAGAACGATGCCGAATCGCAGTGGGTCGGGAACGGAGCAGGAGTTCGAGGAGTTCGCACAGGCGCGGGCTGCTCAGCTCTACCGCTCGGCGTGGTTGCTGTGCGGTAGTCACCACCAAGCAGAGGACCTCGTCCAGGAGACGCTCGCCAAGATCTATGCGCGGTGGCGGCGGCCGTTCGGCCGGATCGACAATCCGGCGGCTTATGCGCAGACCACGCTGACCCGGACGTTCCTCGGCGGGAGGCGGCGCCGGAGCAACGACGAGAAGCCGTACGCCGACGTACCGGAGCAGCTGGTCGACGATCCGGCGGCCCGGGCGGACGTCCGGCTGGCGCTCCGGGCGCTGCTGGCCGAGCTGCCACCTGCCGATCGCGTGGTGCTGGTGCTGCGCTACCTCGAGGACCTCAGTGTCGACGAGGTCGCCGATCGGATGGGTGCCTCGCCGGGAGCAGTGCGCAACCGCAGTATGCGCGCACTCGAACGGATCCGCGGGCTGGCCGACGACTCACTGAGGATCGGGAAGGACTGACATGTACGACGACAAGACAGCCACTGACGACCGCGTCACGACGCTATTCCACGACACCACGGCGGACGTCGAGGTGGATGTCGCGGCACTGGTCCGCGGCGGTATCGTCCGCGGCCGCGCCAAGCACCGCCTGCACACAGCCGGTACGGCGTTCGCCGCAGCGGTCGGCGTGGCCGGGATCGTAGGAGTGGCACTGACCGTCGCCCCCGGACTGGGCAGCGGTGGCAGCGGGATCGCCCCGGCCAGTGCCCCTGCACCGGCCACCAGCACCACGGCGAAGCCGGACCAGCCTAAGAACCTGCCGGCGGGCAAGCCCACCAACGCGCCGCCGCCGGCGACTGCCGACATCCCCGTCAAAGCGGCCGATCTACCTGGGCTGTTCACCCGGATCTACCCCGGCAAGGTCACGCCGGCCGAGATGCGGACCGGCCGGATCATGGACCACGGCCGGCAGGCCCAGATCGCACACTTCCTCTGGAAGGGCCACATCACGACCGTCAGCTTCACCGCTTACCACGGCACGCCGGCCGAGGCGTGCGAGGCGGCCCGCCAGGACGCGAAGCTCGCAGGCCGCCCGCCGATCACCTGCACCGAGCGACCGGACGGATCATTCCTGTACTCGGCGTTCGGGCAGGAGCCCGCAGTGGACGGCGGCGGCAGCGCGAACATCGCCACACTGCTCACTCCAGACCACTACGCGATCGAGATCCTGTCGTACACCTACGCCCGCAAAGGCGGTCCCAACCTGAGCGCGAAGCCGCCGCTGACCCAGGAGCAGCTCAAGCAGGCGGTCACCAGCCAGGCCTGGTTCTAGCCGCCGAGGCCCGGCCGCTTCGTGCGGCCGGGCCCGGCTCAGCTCAGAACGGGCAGGTCGATCGGTACTCCTCGACGGTTGTGCTCGCGCCCGGTCCGGGGCAGATGAACTGCTCGTAGCGGGTGTCGTCGTCGACGAAGCGCTTCAGCCAGGAAATGCTGTACTTCGCGACCGTCGTGTTCGGCGAG
Source organism: Kribbella sp. NPDC056345 (assembly GCF_042262745.1). NCBI lineage: Bacteria > Bacillati > Actinomycetota > Actinomycetes > Propionibacteriales > Kribbellaceae > Kribbella > Kribbella sp. NPDC056345. Next base: position 228,061 of record NZ_JBHJQQ010000008.1, read on the forward strand.
GTCGGAGCGGAATGGCTGGCGTTGTTCAGCTCCAGGTACGCCTTGTCGAGGGTGGCCGGCAGGCTGGTGTAGAACGGCTCGGAGTGGCTGCTGACCGGGGCGACGGTGTCGCTCTCGGCTCCCACGACCAGGGCCGGCACGGACACCTGTGACCAGTTCTTCGTGGTGTTCCAGCCGGCCAGCGGGACGATGGCCTGGAGTGCCGGCCGGTCCTTCGCGGCCTCGAGGGAGCCTCCGCCGCCCATCGAGTGCCCCATCGCGCCGAGCCGGCTCGCGTCGATCCGGGTCCGGACGGAGCTGGTGGTGGTGAGGTAGTCCAGCGCTGCCAGCAGTTGGTCACCGCGGCTGGCAGGTGAGTCGTAGCGGGACAGGGTGTCGATCGTGATGATCACGAAGCCCTGCGAGGCCAGCCGTGGTCCCAGCCAGGCGACGCTCGACTGAGTCGCGGTGAAACCAGGTGAGATGGCCACCGCACCGAAGGTGCCTTCGCTGGTGCTGGTCGGGTAGTAGATGGTGCCGCCACCGAAACCGCGCGCCCCGGAGGCCGGGACGGTCACCGTCGCGGTGGCGAACGGGCCTTGCGGCGCTTCGATCGTGGCGTTGGTCGGAGCCGGACCGCGCTCGTACGGATTGGCGGCCACCGAGGCGGCTTGGCCGGTCGTTGGGGACAGTACGGCGGCGGCGAACAGCGTTGCGAGGAAGATCTGCAGCGGACGGCGGCGGAAAGCGCGCACGGCAACTCCTTCGGTGGATCGGGCGGCTGAACCGCCTCTCCACCACCGGCCTACTCGGTGGTACGGCGGCCCACGGCGCCCAAGGTAATCACTCGACTACCCTGGGTCAACGCCGTGCACCGAAGATCCGTGCACTGTTCAGGACAAGATCACCGAGCGGGTCAGGCTGCGCGGCTGGTCGGGGTTCAGGCCGAGGGCGAGCGCCTTCGCAACCGCCACGCGCTGGGCGACGACCAGCGAGGCCATCGGGTCCAGCTCGGCGTGGTGCACGATCGTGGCGCCGGTGGCGGCGACATCGTCGAGCAGGCCCGCCGGCGGCTCGCCGAAGACCCACACACCGCGGCCGGGCTGCGCGATCGCGATCGGGCCGTGCCGGTAGTCCATCGCCGGGTAGGCCTCGGTCCACGCGGAGGCCGCCTCGCGCTGCTTCAGGGCCGCTTCGTGGGCCAGACCGACGGTCCAGCGGGTGCCGACGTACGTGACCTGCTCGAGCTTGGCCAGTTCGTCCACGTCGATGCTCAGAGCGGTCACCGCATCCGCAGCGGCCTGCTCGAGATCCTGACCGAGAGATGCGCGCAGCAGCGCCAGCGTGGTGGTCGCGAAGCGGGTTTGAACAACGGACTGCTCATCGGCGAAGTCCAGCATGATCACGTGATCGGCCAGCTCGACGATCGGCGACCCCGGGGTCGCGGTGATCGCCACGGTCGGTACGTCGGTCGACCGGATCAGGTCGAGCACCTCGGTCGTCGTACCGGACCGGCTGATCACGACCACGGCGTCGTACCCGCGGTCCTTGGGGAACTCCGAGCCGGCGAACGCGTCCGTCTCGCCCTGACCGAGGTCCTCGCGCAGGGCGGCGTACGCCATCGCCATGAACCAGGAGGTGCCACAACCGACCGCCGCGACACGCTGACCGGCTTTGGGCAAAGCGTCACCGTACTGCGCGAAACTGCTGCCGATCCGGCGCCAGAGCTCAGGCTGGGTGGCGATCTCAGCGGTCACGAAAGGGCTCTCATCGGGCGTCTGGGTCATGTCGTCTCCGCACTTGTCATGGTCGAAACTGCTCGAACGTGATCGAATGGTGCCAACCGGCCGCCATCCGGCTGACCGAAAGTGTGAAGGAGGAGCCCCGGGTGAAGCGTTATGAACGCCTCAACACCTTGCTCGAGTCGCTCGCCGAGAAGGGCGCCATCGACGTCGACGAGCTCGCCGAGCAGTTGCACGTGTCCGCGGCGACCATCCGGCGCGACCTGGACCACTTGGGCAAGCAGCAGCTCCTCACCCGGACCCGGGGTGGCGCCGTCGCCAACGCGGTGTCGTACGACCTGCCGCTGCGCTACAAGACTGCGCGTTTCGCGTCCGAGAAGCAGCGGATCGCGCAGGCGGCGGCCACGCTGGTCCGTCGCGGCATGGTGATCGGGATGAACGGCGGCACCACCATCTCCGAGGTGGCGCGCACGCTGGCAACCCGGCCGGAGCTGTCCGCCGAGCACGGCGAGCCGGCGTTCACGCTCGTCACCAACGCGCTGAACATCGCCAACGAGCTGATCGTCCGGCCGCACGTGAAGATGGTCCTCACCGGCGGTGTGGCGCGGCCGCAGTCCTACGAGATGATCGGGCCGCTGTCGCACCGGATCCTGGCCGACCTGTCGCTGGACATCGCCTTCATCGGGGTCGACGGGATCGACGAGACCGGCGCCACCGCGCATCACGAGGGCGAGGCGAACATCAACCAGCTGATCGTCAGCCGGGCCGCCAAGGTCGTCGTGGTCGCCGACTCCTCCAAACTCGGCCAGCGCGCCTTCGCCCGGATCTGCGAGCTGAGCGAGATCGACACCCTGGTCACCGACGCCCAGGCCGACGAGAGCCAGCTGACCGTCTTCAAGGAAGCCGGTATCGACGTCATCCGCGCGTAGCCGCATCTTCGCCGTACCTCCTCCGCTGGGGTGAGCTCTGTCCTGACAGGACGATCATATCTGATTGCGGGCCGGTTGTAATGAGCAGTTTTGTGCAATCTCCGCGCGGGAGGCGGGGAAACCGGACCCGGTGCCGCTAGGCTTCTGGGCAGCATGAGCAGCGCAGCAGCGGATTACCCCGCAGACCCACGGGAGGGCATCATCGCCACCGGCATCGACCCGAGCTCCTGGGCGTACGCCGAGGACTACATCGGAGACGACGAGGTCGTCACCGGTGCCCGGGCGAGCGCTGCGGACAGTGGCATCGCCGCGATCGGCTCCGGTTCGGCGAGCGCGCTCAGCCTGCTCGCCGCCACCGTCGGCGCCAAGGCGGTCGTCGAGATCGGCACCGGCACCGGCGTCTCCGGCCTGGCCCTGCTCCGCGGCATGCGCACCGACGGCACCCTGACCACGGTCGACCTGGACGCCGAGAACCAGCGCCTGGCCCGCAAGACCTTCCTGGACGCCGGCATCACCTCGAACCGCTTCCGCCTGATCGCCGGCGCCGCCCTCGACGTCGTCACCCGCCTCACCGACGGCCACTACGACCTGGTCTTCTGCGACGCCGACCGCCGCGAGAACACCGCCTACCTGCACGAGGCCCTCCGCCTGCTGCGCCCCGGCGGCATCGTCATCTTCGCCGGCATCCTCACCGCCGGCCGAGTCCCCGACCCGGCCCACCGGGACCCCGAAACCACCGCCCTGCGCGACCTGATCCGCGCAGTCCGCGAGGACGACGACCTGGTCTCCGCCCTCCTCCCCACCTCCGACGGCCTCCTCACCGCCACCAAGCGCCTGAACTGACCCAGAGCGAACGGCCTGCACTCCCACTCAACGGGTCAGGTGGTGAGGCGGGCGAGTTCGGTGGCCAGGTCGTTGAAGGGGTCGGTGACGGGGTCTATGAGCTCGTAGTGGCCGCAGTTGGGGATGCGGTGGAAGCGGGAGGTGGGGTGAGCGGTGAAGTAGGACTCTGCGACTTGGAGAGGTACTTCGGTGTCGTTCACGCCGTGGAGGATCGAGACCGAGGCGATCGGGGCGGGCAGGTGCACCGGGTCCAGGTCGTTGCGGACGCCACTACCGATGAAGGCCTGTACGGCGCTGTTGCCCAGCATCAGCTGGTCGGCCAGCAGCAGGTCGGCGACCGGGGCCAGCGCGACCACGCCGCGCAGGCGGACCGGGTTGAGGGTGGCCGCGGCCCAGAGTGCCAGCTGACCACCGGCAGAATGGCCGACCAGCACGTACCCGTCCTGTACGTCGACCAGGTCCGGGAGCGCGTCGAGCGCCGTACGGATGTCTGAGGTCGTGATGTCGGGCTCACCAGGGACCCGGCGGTACTCGAGGGAGGCGACCGGCCAGCCGAGGTCGGACAGGGCGGCGCCGAGTGACCGGGCGTGCATGCGGTCGTACTCCGGGCGCCAGAAGCCACCGTGGATGTAGACGACCAGCGGGCGCGGGTTCTTCGCGTGCCAGTGGTCGATCACCTGGTCCGCGTGGTCGCCGTACCGGAGCTCTTCATCAGGCTCACGGCCAGAGCGGGTCAGGATCGATTCATCCTCGCTCATCAAGACCTCCCGAGGTAACGCATCGCGTTCGTCGACAACAGCTTCTGCTGCTGCTCCACGGTCAGGAAGCCGGATTTCCGCACCACCTCCCCGACCGGTCGCTCACCCAGTGGATAGGGGTAGTCGCTGCCGACCAGTACCCGATCTTCTCCCAAGGTATCGACAAGTAGCCGTAAAGGCGCTGATTCGAACACCACGGTGTCCACGAAGAACCGCTGCAGATAGTGCGAGGGTGGATGCTCTGAGCAACCACGCACGATGTCGCCGCGCCGGTGCCAGGCGTTCTCCAGACGCCCGAGCCAGAACGCGAAACTCCCGCCCCCGTGGGCGAAACAGATCCGCAGCGACTCCGGCAGTACGTCGAACGCCCCGCCGAGGATCATCGCGATGATCGACAGATGGGTCTCGGCCGGCATCCCGGTCAGCCAGCGCGCCATCCAGCGATCCAGCCGCGGCCCGCCCGGCATGTCCCACGGGTGCACGAGAACCGGCGTACCGGTCTCCGCACAATGCTTGAGGAAGGCAACGATCCCGGCGTCGTCGAGATCCTTGTCACCGACATGGTTGCCGATCTCGACGCCGGCATGCCCGGCTTCCAGGCAGCGGTCCAGCTCGGCACAGGCCGCGTCGGGATCCTGTAACGGCACCTGGCAGAACGGCACGAAGCGCTCGTCCCCGGCCAGCGTCTCCAGTGTGCGGTCGTTGAAGATCCTTGCCAGCTTGACCGCCTGCGCCGCCGGCCGGTCGTACCCGAAGAAGACCGGGGTCGGTGACACCACCTGCAGATCGATGCCATCGGCATCCATATCGGCCCGCCGTACGGCGGTGTCCCAGGCCTGCGGGCCGACCGGGCGGAACTCGGTCTCGCCGACCATGATCATCGCGGCCCGCTCGGAGTCCACCCGCAGCCACGGCCACCCCTCGCCCCCACAGGCGGCCGCGAGATCGGGCCAGCCCTTGGGGACGAGGTGGGTGTGGACGTCGACAGCCACTCAGGCCTTGCCTGGATGGACAGCACCACACTCGGGGCAGGTGCGGGCTTCCTCGCTCTCGTAGAACGCGGCGAAGACCGGCGGCAGGTCGGCGACGATGTCGGTCACCTGGAGCTCGACCTCGTGCACGATCGCGCTGCACTCACCGCAGTACCAGCGGAACTTCTCCAGCGTGCCAGGTTCGCGGACTCGCTCGATCACCAGGCCGATCGAGTCCGGACCACGCTGCGGCGAATGCGGCATGTTGCGCGGCAGCACCCACATCTCCCCCGCGTTCACCTCGACGGTCTGCGGACCGTCCTCGGTCATCACGTTGACCCGGAGCTCACCCTTGATCTGGTAGAAGAACTCCTCGTACGGGTCGACGTGGAAGTCGGTGCGCTGGTTCGGCCCGCCGACCACCATCGTGATGAAGTCGTCCCCGGTCGGGAACATCTGCTTGTTGCCGACCGGCGGCTTCAGCAGATGCTTGTTCTCCTCGATCCACTCCGGAAAGTTCGTCGCCTTCATGGTTCACTCCTTTGCGGGATCGCCGCTACGGCCTGAATCTCAATGAGCAGCTGGGGATGCGGCAGCTGATGAACAGCAACAGTTGTGCGCGAAGGCCCGTTCTCGTCGAAGTACTCACCGTAAACCTCGTTGTACCCACCGAAGTCGTTCATCGACACCAGGTACGTCGTGACGCTGACCAGGTCTTCCAGCCCGGCGTCGACTGCGCTGAGGATGTCGCGGATGTTCTCCAGTACGGCGCGCGTCTGCTCACGAATGTCGAGTGTCGTGGTGCCGAGCTCGTCGACCGAGGCGCCCGCGATCGTGTTGTCGGGGCGGCGGGAGGAGGTACCGGACACGAAGGCGAAACCGTTCGACACCTTCACATGCGGGAAGCGTCCGCGTGGGGTGGCCTTACCTGCAACAACTGTCATGACAGCTCCACACAGACGTTGGTGGGTTCGGAGTAGAAGTCGAACGAGTGCCGCCCGCCCTCCCGCCCGACCCCGGACAGCTTCATCCCGCCGAACGGCGTCCGCAGATCGCGGACGAACCACGTGTTCACCCAGACCAGCCCGACCTCCAGCGCGGCCCCCGCGCGGTGGGCACGCCCGACGTCGCGCGTCCAGACCGTTGCCGCAAGCCCGTAATCGCTGTCGTTGGCCAGCGCGAACGCCTCGTCCTCGGTGTCGAACGGCGCAATGTGGCAGATCGGCCCGAACACTTCCTCGCGGTTCGTCCGGGCGTCCGCGGGCAGCCCGGTCACGACCGTCGGTTGCACATAGCAACCACCGTCGCGGGCATCACCGAACGCCGGTACGCCGCCACCCGCGAGCACGTCGGCACCTTCGGCGCGCGCGAGATCGTAGTACGAGAGGACCTTGTCGCGGTGCTGCTGGGAGATCAGCGGCATGTTCGCCGTGGCCTCGTCGGACGGCCAGCCGTAGGTGAGTTCGCCGGCGCGGGATGCCAGTCGTGCGCAGAACTCGTCGTACACGGGGCGTTCGACGTACAGGCGCTCGGTGCACAGGCAGACCTGGCCGCCGTTGGTGAAGGTCGAGCGGACCGAGCCCTCGACCGCCGCGTCCAGGTCGGCGTCGGCGAAGATCAGGCCGGCGTTCTTCCCGCCCAGCTCGAACGAGACCGACTTGACCCGCTCTGCTGCCACCTTGGCGATCGCCGTACCGGTCGCGGACTCGCCGGTGAAGGTGATCGCGTCGATCCCCGGGTGCCGGGTCAGGTACTCCCCCGCGGACGCCGGGCCGAGACCGTGCACGAGGTTGAAGACGCCGTCCGGTACGCCGGCCGCCGCCATCACCTCGGCGAGTACGGTCGCCGACGACGGGGTCTCCTCGGACGGCTTGACGACTACCGCGTTGCCGCAGGCAAGCGCCGGTGCGACCTTCCAGGTCAGCAGAAGCAGCGGGAGGTTCCACGGTACGACGATCGCCACGACACCGACCGGTTTGCGGACCGCGTAGTTGAGCGCCCGGCGGCCGTCCACGAGCGTGGTCGTGTAGGACTCGGTGGGCGTGGTGGTGGCGAAGTCCGCGAAGGCGCGGAAGTTGGCCGCACCACGGGGGATGTCGAGAGTGCGTGCCTGGCTGATCGACTTGCCGGTATCACCGACCTCCGCCGCGACCAGGTCGTCGAACCGGCGCTCCAGCTCGTCCGCCACCCGCCGCAGCACGTTCGCCCGCTCCTGCTCTCCCATCCGGCCCCACGGGCCCTTCAGTGCACTGCGAGCCGCCTCTACCGCGGCATCCACGGTGGACTCGTCCGCCTCGCAGACCTCGAAGATCTGCTCCCCCGTCACCGGACTGATCTTGGGGAACCTCTTAGGCGAGTCAAAGAACGCCCCACCGACGAAATGCTTGAGGAGCCCCACCGAGGTCGGCTGGCCGGTCAGGAGCTCAGGCGTCCAGAGCGTCATCGGCGTCTCCTCAACAGCCTCAGTGCGACCAGTCCAAGAGCGGCTGCCGCCAGAGCGACGTACCGGTGCTGGCGGCGCACCCTGCGCTGGACCTCGGCGTACGGGGTCGTGCTGAAGGAGACCAGCTCGTAGCGGGAGACGTACTTGCCTGGGAGGAGTCGCTCCAGTGTGTGCTCCACCTGCTTGGTCAAACGGAAGGCAGGTGACGCCACCTTGTCGCGCATCTCGATGAAGTTGTTCAGCGCCATGTCGGCGATGGCTTCGGTGTTCTCGCGGCGCCGTGCCTCGAAGAGCGGCAGTGCGCGCGCCCACGAGCCACCTGTGTCGTCCAGGCACCGGTCCAGCTCGACGACGTCCTCGAACGCACAGTTCGCGCCCTGGCCGTAGAACGGGACTATGGCGTGCGCTGCGTCGCCGATCAGACCTGTCCTCCCGTGTGCCTGCCAGGGCAGTGTGTGGACCGTGCCGAGCACGCCGACGGGGTTGTGCAGGTAGTCGTCGACCAGGTCCGGTGCCAGCGGCAGCACGTCCGGGTAGTGCTCACCGAAGTACGCAATGACCGCGGTGTCCGTGGTGAGCGCGTCGAACGAGCCGGCCGGCCAGAACAGCGTGCACGTGAACGAGCGGTCTGGGTTGGGCAGGGCGATCATCATCGACGTGCCACGCGGCCAGATGTGCAGGGCACCTGGATCCAGCGCGAACTCACCGTCCACCGCCGGAATCGACAGCTCCTTGTAGCCGTAGTCCAGGAAGTCGACGTCCTCGGCAACGATGCCCTCGGCCAGCAGTTGCTCGCGCACTGCCGAGCCGGCGCCGTCTGCGCCCAGCACCACGTCTGCCGCGACCGACACCTTCCCGGACGGTGTCTGGAACACCATCCGGCCGGCTGCCGAGTCCAGCTCACACAACCGGTGCTCGAACTCCACCGAGACACCTGCGGCGGCCGTAGCTGCAGTCAGCAGCGCGTTGTTCAGTGCACTCCGGCTGATCGAGTTGATCGCCCGGTCGCCTTTGGCTGAGTACTGCTGGAAGTCGAGCGCTCCGGCGACCGGATGGATCATCCGGCCCTTCATCGGCAGCGCATCGGCCATCACCGTCGTGTCCAGCCCGATCCGCCGCAGCGCATCCAGTCCGCGCTCGGAGATGGCCAGGTTGATCGACCGGCCGCGCTCGGCCGTGGCGACGCGCGGATCCGGACGACGCTCGTACAGGGTCACCGTCAGTCCGCGCCTGGCGAGGTAGCAGGCCAGCAGACTGCCGGTCAGCCCGGCTCCGACGATCGCAACCTTCATCCTGGAATCACCTCGGCCAGCGCCGCCGCTGCGCGCCAGCAGTCGTGGTACGTCGAATACAGCGGCACCGGCGCCAGTCGCAGTACGTCGGGTTCACGTGCGTCCGCGATCACGCCGTACTCGAACCGTAGCCGCTTGGCCAACTCACCGGCAGTCAGCGCACCGCCGATCCGCAGCGACAGTTGCGCTCCTCGGCGCGCCGGATCGGTCGGTGTGATGATCGGGAGGTCGAGCAGCGTCTCCAAGTACGCGGTCAGCCGCAGACTGCGCTCACGCAGTGCAGTGATGCCCACTCGGTCGAAGATCTCCAGGGACGTGCGTACCGGACTCATCGAGAAGATCGGCGGGTTCGACACCTGCCATGCGTCCGCAGACTGCGGCGGTCGCGAGTACGGCGCCATCTCGAACCGCGTGGCGGCCTCCGTGCTCCACCAGCCCTCGAACCGCGGCCGATCGCCACCCAGGTGCCGCTCGTGCACGAACGCACCGGCCAACGATCCCGGTCCGGCGTTCAGATACTTGTACGAGCACCAGGCCGCGAAATCCACGCCCCACTCGTGCAGCTCCAGCGGTACGTTCCCTGCCGCGTGCGCCAGATCCCAACCGACGACCGCACCGGCCGCTTGACCGGCCGCGGTGATCGCTGGGATGTCCATGAGCTCACCGGTCAGGTAGTTCACACCGCCGAGCAGGACCAGCGCCACGTCCTCCCCGAGCCGGTCGAGCACCTCGGACGGCTGCACGCGGACGACAGCGTCGTCGTACCCGTGGAAGCGTGCCTGGGACTGGACGGCGTAGCTGTCCGAGGGAAAGGCCGAGTCCTCGATGAGGATCCGGTACCGCGCGGCTGTCGGGCGGTAGAACGACACCATCAGCAGGTGGAGGTTGACCGTCAGCGAATTCATCACCACGGTCTCGCTCGGCAGCGCACCAACGAGCCGGGCCGCCGGGCCGGTCAGCAGCTCGTGATACGGCAGCCACGGCCGCTCGCCCTCGAGATGGCCCTCGACCCCGAGAGCTGCCCACGAGTCCAGGTCCTCGAGCAGCTCGGTGCGGGTCGCCTTCGGCCGCAGCCCGAGCGAGTTACCCGCGAAGTACGCGACCTCGGGGTAGGGACCCTCGTGCACCGGTGGGATGTCGAAGAGCTCCCGGTGTCCCGGGTCGGCGGCGTCCAGTGCAAGTGCCTCCGCCTCCGAACTCATGCCTCGGCGACCTCCGGCTCCTCAACGGCCCGTACGGCGAGCGGCTCGACCACCTGGCCCTTGCCGAGCACCGTGACGCCGCCCTTGGAGACGGTGAAGCCACGCTGCCGGTCGTAGTCCTGGTCGATGCCGATCTCGACCCCCGGGGGAATCACCACGTTCTTGTCCAGGATGACGTTCCGCAGCACCGCACCGGCGCCGATCGTGCAGTTGTCCATGATCACCGCGCGCTCGACCTTCGCACCGGCGCCGACCTTCACGTTGGAGCCGAGTACGGAGTGGTCGACGGTCGCACCGGACACGATCGAGCCCTGGCAGATGATCGACTCGCTCACGGTCGCGTTGTCGGTGAACTTCGCCCCGGGCAACTGCGGGTGTGAGGTGAAGATCGGCCAGTCGGAGTTGTACAGGTTGAACACGGGCTGGATCGAGACCAGGTCCATGTGCGCCTCGTGGTACGAGTCCAGCGAACCGACGTCACGCCAGTAGGAGCGGTCCCGGTCGAGCGCACCGGGCACGTCGTTGTCCTTGAAGTCGTAGACCCCGGCCTTGCCCTCGGCAACGAGCATCGGCACGATGTCGCCGCCCATGTCGTGCCGGGACGCCGGGTTGGCCGCGTCCTTGCGCAGCGCCTCCACCAGCACGTCGGCGCTGAACACGTAGTTGCCCATCGACGCGAACGTCTCGTCCGGCGAGTCCGGCAGCCCGGGTGGGTCAGCCGGCTTCTCCAGGAACTCTGCGATCGTGTGACCGTCGTCGGCGGTCTTGATGACGCCGAACTCCGACGCCTCGGCCCGCGGCACCCGGATCCCCGCGACGGTGACGCCGTTGCCGCGGGCGATGTGGTCGGCCACCATCTGGGAGGCGTCCATCCGGTACACGTGGTCCGCACCGAACACCACGATGATGTCGGGCTTGGCGTCGTTGATCAGGTTCATCGACTGGTAGATCGCGTCCGCGCTGCCCTGGTACCACTGCGGGCCGAGCCGCTGCTGGGCCGGCACACAGGTGACGTAGTTGCCCAGGAACGTCGACATCCGCCAGGTGATCGTCACGTGTCTGTCCAGCGAATGCGACTTGTACTGCGTCAGCACGCACAGGCTGCGGATCCCTGCGTTCACCAGGTTGGACAGCACGAAGTCGATCAAGCGATAACTGCCGCCGAAGGGCACAGCCGGTTTGGCCCGGTCCGCCGTCAGCGGCATCAGCCGCTTTCCCTCACCACCGGCCAGCACGATTCCGAGAATTCTGGGCGCCTTTGCCATGTGCGCACCTTAGCCTTGGCAGCCCCGGCACATAAGCGGTGGCGAGTGTCGCGCTACCGGACGTGCGTAAGACTGGGGGGATGCCAACCCTCGTCGAGCCCACTGTCGCCGTGCACCGGTCCTTCCTGGCCGCCTGGGACGAGCTGCGGCCCGAAGAGGAGCGGTGGATGGGCGCGGAGACGTTCGTCGGTGGCGAAGAGGAGAACTGGACGCGCGAGCAGGCTGCGGACCCGGCCGAGTTCGAGCGGCTCGTCGACGGTATCCGCGGCGCGGCCGACCCGGACGCCGTACTGGTGCCCGGCATCGTGCCGTACACGATCCTCTGGTTCGTCGACGGCCTGGAGTGGCTCGGCCGGGTGTCCGTCCGGCATGTGCTGACTCCGCAGTTGCTGGAGCTGGGCGGCCACATCGGGTACTGCGTGCGCCCGTCGTACCGGCGTCGCGGCTACGCCACCGAGATGCTCGTCCAGTCGCTACCGGTGGCCGCCGAGCTCGGCATCGACCCGGCGCTGGTGACCTGCGACGCCGACAACCTGGCGTCGCGGAAGGTGATCCAGGCGGCCGGTGGCGAGCTGGAGGACGAGCGACACGGGAAGCTGCGGTTCTGGGTCGCTACACACACGTCCTGATGACTTATCGTCGGACTTTATGAAGGTCGCCATTCTGACGCGTGAGTTTCCTCCGGACGTGTACGGCGGGGCGGGGGTGCATGTCGACTTCCTGGTGCGGGAGTTGCGCCGGTTGCTCGACGTCGACGTGCACTGCATGGGTGAGCCACGTCTGGGCGCAACTGCGCACTCGGAGGACGACCCGCGGATCCCCCAGGCCAATGCGGCGCTGCGGATCCTGTCCACCGATCTGACCATGACTGCGGCGGTCGGCGACGCACAGCTCGTGCACTCGCACACCTGGTACGCCAACATGGCCGGCCACTGGGCCAAGCTCCTGTACGGCGTCCCGCACGTGGTGACCGCCCACTCGCTGGAGCCGCGTCGCCCGTGGAAGGCCGAGCAGCTCGGCGGTGGCTACCGACTGTCGAGCTGGGCCGAGCAAACGGCGTACGAGGCTGCCGATGCGGTGGTAGCGGTCAGCCGCGGGATGCGTGACGACGTACTGGCCTGCTACCCGTCGATCGACCCGGCCAAGGTGCACGTGATCTCGAACGGGATCGACGCCGACTTCTACCACCCGGACCCGTCGACCCACGTGCTGGAGCGGCTCGGGGTCGACCTGAGCCGGCCATACGTGACGTTCGTCGGCCGGATCACTCGGCAGAAGGGTGTGCCGCACCTGCTCCGTGCCGGGCTGCGGCTGGACCCGTCGGTGCAGCTGGTGCTGCTGGCCGGTGCGGCCGACACGGTCGAGCTGAAGGCCGAGACGGACGCGCTGATCGACGACCTGAAGGCTGCTCGCGACGGTGTCTTCGTGGTGTCCGAGATGCTGCCGCGCGAAGACGTCCGGCAGGTGCTCACGCACGCGCTCGCGTTCTGCTGCCCGTCGATCTACGAGCCGCTCGGCATCGTCAACCTCGAAGCGATGGCTTGCGAGACGGCCGTCGTCGCCAGCGCGGTCGGCGGTATCCCGGAGGTCGTCGACGACGGGGTCACCGGGACGCTGGTGCGGTACGACGAGAACGACATCGACACGTTCGAGCGCGAGCTCGCCGAGGGCATCAACGAGCTGGTCGCCGACCCGGCCAAGGCCGCTGCGATGGGTAAGGCGGGTCGCGAGCGGGCGGTGTCGCAGTTCGGCTGGGACGCGGTCGCCGAGCGGACGGTCGAGCTGTACAACTCCTTGGTGGGGTAGGGATATCCCTACCTCGATTAGGGGGCCTGCCTGATGGTGGCGAGGGGCCGCTGACGGGTTGGCTGGAGGCATGACAAACCGAGCGATTCGCATCGTCCCCGCCACTCTCGCCATCGGTGCTCTGATCGCCGCGCCGCTGTCCGCCTTCGCCGCCACCCAACCGTCGCTGGCCCAGGCCGCTGTCGCCCAGGCCTCGGTGGCCCAGCCGACAGCTGTTCGCGGTTCGCTCGTGTCCGCAGTCGAGGTCGCCAAGCTCACGGCCGCCGACCTCGACGCGGCCGCCCTCGACGCCGGCTTCGTCGACGCACCGAAGTCCCGGTACGACGTCACCGTCCACCGGCTCATCTACCGCACGATCGACCCCAACGGCCGACCGACCACCGCCAGCGGCATCGTCGTCCTGCCAGACGGCCGCCGCGGCGCACTGACCGTCGCGGAGTACCTGCACGGCACCACCGCCACCAAGGCGTACGCCGCCTCCGTGGACTCCGACTCGACCGACCGCCTGATCACGGCCCTCTTCGCCGGCACCGGCCTGGCAGCCGTCGCCCCCGACTACCTCGGCCTCGGACTCGGTCCGGGCAAACACCCCTACATCGACACCGACACCGAGACCAGCGCGTCGATCGACCTGTTGCTCGCGGCCCGCACCTTCACCGCCCGGCACGGCGTAGCCCTCAAACGCGACGTACTGGTCACCGGCTTCTCCCAGGGCGGCCGCGCCACCCTAGGCGTCGGCCGAGCCCTCACCCGCGGCGAAGCCGGCCCCTTCCGCCTCGGCGAGATCCGCGGCGTCGCCGGCCCCTACGACCTCCTCGACGTCGAGCTACCAGCCGTCTTCACAGGCCAGGTCGCCCCCAAGGTCGCCACCATGTACCTGGCCTACTTCACCACCGCCTGGGACCGCACCGTCGGCCTCTACAACCACCCCCGCGAAGCCTTCCGCGCGCCGTACGCCAAAACCGTCGAGTCCCTCGTCGACGGCACCCACACCAACGAAGAAATCGCCCAGGGCCTCCCCAACTCCCCCGCCGACCTCTTCACCCCCACCTTCTACAACAAACTCGAACACCCCACCGGCCGCTTCCACCAAGCCCTCCACGAAGCCGACCAGATCTGCCACAACTGGACCACCCGAGCCCCCATCCACTTCTACACCGGCACCAAAGACACCGACGTAGTCCCCGCGAACGCCACCTCGTGCGCAACCTCCCTACGCACCCGGAAAGCCACCGTCACCGTCCACTCAATGGGCGACGTCAACCACTTCGGCACAGCGATGACGGCCTACCCGCAGATCGTCCGCGCCTGGACTCCCTAGCCGATGCCGGCGGTGGGGGATTCGGTGGTCAGCCAGGTGGTTAGGAGGCGGGCGCCGGCGCCGGTGGCGCCGGCGGAGTATTCGTGGCGGTCGGCGGGGGACTCGGCGATGGAGGAGAGGTCGAGGTGGGCCCAGGGGGTTTTGCCGGTGAAGGCTTTGAGGAAGAGGGCGGCGGTGATGGAGCCGGGGCCCTTGGAGGAGTTGACGGAGTCGGCGATGGGGGTGGAGATGAGGTCCTGGTACTGCTCGGCCAGGGGCATTCGCCAGAGTTCTTCGCCGGAGACGCGGCCGGCCTCGGTGAGGTTGTCGGCGAGGGCGTCGTCGGTGGCGAACAGGCCGCCGTACAGCATGGCGCCGAGGGAGACCTTGATCGCGCCGGTGAGGGTGGAGATGTCGACGACGACGTCGGGCTTCAGCTCCTGGACGGCGTACGCGAGGCCGTCGGCCATCACCAGGCGGCCTTCGGCGTCGGTGTTCTTCACCTCGGTGGTGCGGCCGCCGTAGTGGCGGATCACGTCGTCGGGGCGGTACGCCGAACCGGACGGCATGTTCTCGGCCGAGCAGATCAGGCCGGTGACCCGGACCTTCGCACCCAGCTCGCGCAGGGCCGCCAGGGTCGCGATCACCGAACCGCCGCCGGTCATGTCGCGCTTCATCGACACCATGCCCTCGCGCGGCTTCAGCGACAGGCCGCCGGTGTCGTAGGTGATGCCCTTGCCGACCAGGACGACGTACGGCGTCTTGTCGGTGGCACCGTCGGGTACGTAGTCCATCCGGATGAACCGGGGCGGCCGGGTCGAGCCCTGGCCGACCGCGAGGATGCCGCCGAAGCCGTCGGCGGCCAGCTGCTTCTCGTCCCAGACCGTCACCTCGAGGCCGGTGGACGCGGCCAGCTCGGTGGCGCGGGCGGCGAGCCAGGCCGGGTCCTTCTCGTTCGAGGGGGTGATCGCGAACTGCCGGGCCAGCCAGCCCGTCCGCCCGATTACGATGCCGCGGTCGAGCACGGTCTGCCGCTCGGCCGTGGAGCCGTCGGTCAGGGTGACCCGGCCGGCCACCGGCTTGCCCTTGTCAACGGTCTTGAGGGTGTAGTGGAACGAGCCCAGTACGACGCCCTCGGCAAAGGCCTGCAGCGCCTGATCGTCGATGCCCTCGGCAACGACCGTGGTGAGCTCGTCCTTGCCGCGGCCGAACCGGGCGATCGCCGCGCCGGCGTGGCGCAGCTCCTTCGCGGTCCCGTCACCGGCGCCGACCAGCAGCACCTCACTGACCTCGCCCGACAGCAACGGGTAGGCCACGGTCGAGCCGGCCGAAGCACTGAAGCCGGCCTCCTGCTGCACCTCGAGCAGCCGGCTCAGATCGACCCCGAGCCGCTCGCCCGCCTCCTTCGCCGCAGCCGGCAACCCACTGGACCCGACCACGATCACCCAAGTGGGTGCGCCATGCACCGGCAGACCGGGCTGCCAATCCACGGCCGGAATCGTCGGGTACACGAAGGTGCTGGTGCGGCGAGCCACTGGAGGGGTCCTCACTGGTCAAGTGTCAAAAGAAACTGCGGGCCAACCGTAACGACCCCGGCCGGTACCAGAAAAGGCACCCACCGGGGTCGAAGGAATGACAGGAGTGCGGAAGGCACCCCGGAGAGTCGGTCAGCCGACGACGGCCTTCAGTGCGTTACCGAGCTCGGTCGCCTCGTCGGCGTTGAGCTCGACCACGAGCCGGCCGCCGCCTTCGAGCGGAACCCGCATCACGATCCCGCGGCCCTCCTTGGTGACCTCGAGCGGACCATCGCCCGTCCGCGGCTTCATCGCCGCCATGCGCGCACCCCTTCCCAGTTCGGTGTTGAGCGACGACACCGCGCGGATCACCGTCGCCGGCGCCGTGCGGTGATGCGCCGTCGGCGCGTATCGCAATGTGTATCCGGACCCATTATCCCCGATCACAGGCCGAAGGCGCGCACCATACGGCAGACTCGGGTTTTGTGCACGCCCGTTCAGCCCTCTTCGACCTGTACGGCGACCACCTGCGCGCGCGTGGAGCGCGGGCACCGGTGGCCGCTCTGGTGCGCCTGCTGGCACCGCTCGGCGTCCATCCCCCGGCCGTCCGGACGGCGGTGTCGCGGATGGTCCGGCAGGCCTGGCTGGAGCCGGTCCGGATCGACGGGCAGCCCGGATATGCCTTGACGGCCCGGGCGCGCCGCCGGCTCGACGACGCGGCGGCCCGGATCTACCGGACCGGGGCCGACGGCACCGATCCGGACGGCATGCCGGCCTGGGACCGGCACTGGCATCTGGGCATCCTGCACGAGGTGCCGAACGCGCGCCGCCGCGACCAGCTGGCGAGCCAACTCGCCTTCCTGGGTTGGGCTCCGCTCTCCGACGGCGCCTGGGTCGGGCTGCGCAACGACGCCGAGGTCGACCAGATCCTGGAGGTCGAAGGGATCACCGCCGACCGGTTCCGGGCGCCGGTCGACGACGGCGCGATCGAGTTCGCCCGGCGGGTCTGGAAACTCGACGAACTCGGCGCGTCGTACGACGCCTGGCTGATCGAGGCCAAGGCTCTGGTCGACGCGGCCGGGGACGGCACCACCGACGAGCAGGCGTTCGCCGTCCGCTCCGAGCTGGTGCACGAGTGGCGCAAGTTCCTCTTCCTCGATCCGGGCCTGCCGGCCGAGTTGCTGCCGGCCGGCTGGGCCGGGACACGGGCCGCCGCATACTTCGATTTCCACGCGGAACGACTGGGCCCCGCGGCCGGGCGTTTCGTCGACGACTGCCTGACAACGCACTGATTTTCCTCACCCACTGTCAAGGAGCTGACCACGATGAGTGACTCCGTCACGTACGGCGTGTCCGAAGGTGTCGCCACCATCACCCTGAACCGGCCGGACGCGATGAACGCGCTCGACACCCCGACCAAGGTGCTGCTGCGCGACACGATCCAGGCTGCGGCCGCGGACGACGCCGTACGGGTCGTGGTGCTGACCGGGACCGGACGGGCGTTCTGCGTGGGGCAGGACCTCAAGGAACACATCGGGCTGTTGCAGGCGAACGACACCGACGCGCTCTGGAGTACGGTGCCGGACCACTTCGCGCCGATGGCACTCGCGCTGGCCGAGATGCCCAAGCCGGTGATCGCTGCAGTGAACGGGGTGGCGGCCGGGGCCGGCGCGTCGCTGGCGTTCGCGTGCGACTTCCGGATCGTGGCGGACACGGCTGGCTTCAATCTCGCGTTCACCGGGATCGCGCTGTCGTGCGACACCGGGATCTCCTGGACCCTGCCGCGGCTGATCGGTCAGGCGAAGGCTTTGGAGCTGCTGTACTTCCCGCGGACCGTCCCGGCGGCGGAGTCGCTCGAGCTCGGTCTGGCGACGTCGGTGGTGCCGGCTGACGGGCTCAAGGCGGCTACTACGGAGCTGGCCGCAAAACTGGCCGCTGGGCCGACGGTCGCCTATGCATCGGTACGGCAGTCGGTTGCGTACTCCGCAACGCACACACTGGCCGAGGCGCTCGCATTCGAAGCCGCGAAGATGCAGCTGACCGGCGACACCGAGGACCACAAGAACGCGGTCGCATCGTTCGTGGCCAAAGAAAAGCCGACCTTCACCGGGCGGTAAAGGTCGGCCTCCTCACGTTGGTGGACTCCCCGGCCGCTTTCCGGTCGGGCGAGTCACGACCGGACAACCACCTGACAGACGGGGAGTCCGCTGAACACCACATCACGTTCTGTGGCCGGAGCACAACTCGTTCAGCCGTTTGTCTTACAGTCAACGCGAATTGCACGATTTCGTGCGTTCTGCACGTGCATTTGGGACATGCAAACGCCCTGGTCAGCGGGCGATACAAGTACTCAGATGATCGTTCACGATGCCCGTCGCCTGCATCAATGCGTAGGCCGTCGTGGGGCCGACGAAGACAAATCCGTTCTTCTTCAACGCCTTTGCCATCGCGACCGATTCCGGTGTTGTCGCAGGCACGTCACCGAGCTTCTTCGGCACCTTCTGCTTGGCCGGCCGGAAGCTCCAGAGCAGCTCGGTGAACTCACCCTCGCCGAGCTCGAGCAAGGCCCGCGCGTTCGAGATCGTGGCGTTGATCTTGAGCCGGTTCCGCACGATGCCCGGGTCGGCCATCAGCCGGTCGAAGTCGGCGCTGCCGAACTGCGCGATCACCTCGGGATCGAAGTGTGCGAACGCGGTCCGGAAGTTCTCCCGCTTGCGCAGGATCGTGATCCACGACAGCCCCGACTGGAACCCCTCGAGCGTCATCCGCTCGAACAGCCCGCGGTCGTCGCGGATCTCCTTACCCCACTCGTTGTCGTGGTACGCGATGTACTCCGGTGCCGAAGTCGCCCACCCGCACCGCGGCTGCCCGTCCGGCCCGGCGACCGTCATGCCGCGACCTCCTTGACCAGCCGCCGCAACGAGATCCGCATCATCACCTCGAACGCGGGCCCAACGACCGGCCAGGCCAGGCGGCCGAGTTTGCCGAACGGCGGGATCACGTCCTCGGACCAGGTGAACACGCTTCCGTCGGCCTTGGTCTTGACGGCGAACGTGCCGGTGCCGCGGACGATCGTGCCGAGGTGCTTCACCGTGCACTCGTTCGGCGGATCCCAGTGTGTGATGACCATGTCGTCAGTGAACCCGATGCCACCGACAGAAGTACGCGCCGCGACTCCGCCGCCGATCCCGACGCCGTCCTGATCGGTCGCCCACACCCGCGTGAACAACATCCACCGCGACTGCCGCGACCAATCCACCACGACAGCCCAGGTGTCCTGCACGTCCAGGTCCAGCTCGATGCTCGCCTCGGCGTGACAGGTGGTCATCAGCTAGGACGCTGGTACGCCGACTGCTCCGGTGGCGCGCTGTGCCGCCCCTGAGCCCCCGGATCGCCCGCAGGTGGCTCCCACGTCTGCCACCCCTCCTGCTCGTCCCCCGGGCCCTCCTGCTGCCCGTTCCCACCCGGCTGCACCCAATGAGGCACCGGCAACTGCTGAGACGCCGGCGCCTGCTGCGCCGACTGCTGAGGACCGGCCTGCGGCTGCTGGTACGGCGTGGCCTGCGACTGCTGTTCGTACGGGGTGGCCTGCGGCTGCTGCTGGTACGGCGAGGGCTGCGCCTGCTGGTCGGGAGTGGGCTGGTACGGCGAGGGCTGCCACTGCGGCCGTTGGTACGGCGACGGCTCAGCCTGCGCCTGCTGGTCCGGGACGGCCTGGCCCTGCTGCTGGTAGCCCGGGGCCTGTGCTTGGCTCTGGTGATCAGGAGCCTGCGCGGGCTGCTCAGGCGCGGCGGCCTGCTGCTGGGGTGTCTGAGACGGCTGCTGGTACGTCGTCGGCGCGGCCGAGCCCGGGTTCGGGAACTGCTGCCCCGGGGCCAGCGCACCCTCGTCATCCTCGGTCGGCTGCTCGTACGGCTGGGTCGGGGACTGCGGTGCGGCGGACGACTCAGTGGGCTGCTGGCTCGACGGGGCGGGCTGTTCCTGGAACCAGGAGCCTCCGTCCGTCGGAGTCGAGGCTCCAAGCGCATCCCGAACCTGCGAGTCGGACTGACCGCTCGCCGGGGTACCTAGTGCGTCAGGTGCCTGCGGGTTGGGCTGCTCGGTCGCCGGGGTGGCGGGGGGCTGCTTGGGGCGTTCGTTGGCTGGGCGGATGGTGGGGAGGCTGCCGGTGGTGGCTTCGAGGAGGGCGCGGGCCTCGGCCTGGAGGCGCTCGTACTCGTTGGCCGCTTCAGACGCCGCTGTCGAGGGCACCGCCTCGGCTTCGGCGGCCGGCTCTTGCGCCGCCGGGACGGCGACTACGGGCACCGTGACGCCCGGAGCGGCCGCTACTGGAGCAGGCTCAGCCGGTACGGCGGCCTCGGGCTCTGCCGGTACGGCCGGCTGCTCGGCGGTGTCGCGCACCGCGGGGAAATCACCCCCGACCAGGATCGGCGGTTGCGAGCCGGTGTCGTCGAAGTCCGCCGCGGTGTAGCGGTTCCGCGAGGCGAACCCGTCTCCGTCCGGCGAGTCGAGGATCGGGGCGACCGCCCGCTCGAGGTCGGCGATCCGGCGGTCGCGTTCGGCGACCTCACGGGCGACGCGCTCGAGCAGGGTGTCGACCTCGTCCATCCGGTAGCCGCGCAGCCCGACGGCGAACCGGACCGACTCGATCTCGGTCGAGGTCAGCGCCTGTCGCGCGGGGACAGTCATGTCGGGGCGGTCGTCGTACGCCGGGCTCATGGCACCCCAACGTCCCGAGGCCACGACGGCGACAGCCCCGATCAACAGCACCACGATCAACCCGAAGAACCACATCACGGGTCCGATCGTGCCATGCCGACCCAGTCACCCGCACAATCGGCGGAGCCTTCAGCTCCCATCTGAGCCCAGCCGACGCTCCTCGCGGCGTTCGCGGGCGGCCGGGTTCTCGGCTTCGGCGACCTGCTGGGCAGCGGTGGAGGCGGCCTCCTCGGCGGCCGCGTCGGCGAGCTCGGCGGCCTTGATGATGTAGCTGACGGCCTCATCCACGGAGTCGGTGATCGTGAACATGTCGAGGTCAGCCGCCGAGATCTTCCCGTCCGCGAGCATCGTCTCGCGCAGCCAGTCGGCCAGCCCGCCCCAGTACGACGTACCGAACAGGACGACCGGGAACGACGTCACCTTGCGCGTCTGCGCCAGCGTGAGCGCCTCGAACAGCTCGTCCAGCGTGCCGAACCCGCCGGGCATCACCACGAACCCCTGCGCGTACTTCACGAACATCGTCTTGCGCGTGAAGAAGTACCGGAAGTTCATCCCGATGTCGACCCACTCGTTCAGGCCGTTCTCGAAGGGCAGCTCGATCCCGAGCCCGACCGAGACCCCGCCGGCCTCGGACGCACCCTTGTTGGCCGCCTCCATCACGCCCGGCCCGCCGCCGGTGATCACCGCGTACCCCGACGAGACCAGCTTCCGCGCCAGCTCCTCGGCGGCGAGGTACATCGGGTCGTCCGGCTTCGTCCGCGCCGATCCGAACACGCTGATCGCCGCACCGAGCTCGGCGAGCATGCCGAACCCCTCGATGAACTCCGACTGGATCCGCAGCACCCGCCACGGATCGGTGTGCACCCAGTCCGACGGTCCGCGGCTGTCCAGCAGCCGCTGCTCGGACGTGGACTGCTGCACCTGCTTGCGTCGCATCACGACCGGCCCGCGCAGCTGGTGGCCGACCGGACGGTCGGGGTGGATCGAAGGTTCGTCTGCCATACCCCCAGGTTAGGACCTATCGCGGCACAGCACCGGCTCAGGCGGACGCGGTCAACCAACTCCTCAGCCGCTGTTCACACAGCTCGATCTCGGCCTCCGGCACGAATTCATCCTGCTTGTGCGCATACAGCGGGTCGCCGGGCCCGTAGTTCACCGCCGGTACGCCGAGCAGCGTGAACCGCGCCACGTCGGTCCAGCCGAACTTCGGCTGCGGCTCGCCCCCGACCACCTGCAGGAACGCGGCCGCGGCCGGCCGCTCCAGCCCGGGCAGTCCCCCGGGCGCCGAGTCCGTCACCACCACGTCGTACCCGGAGAAGACCTCCCGCAGATGCGCCTCGGCCTCCGCCTCGGACCGGCTCGGCGCGAACCGGTAGTTGATCTCCACCGTGCACAGATCCGGTACGACGTTCCCCGCGACGCCACCGTTGATCGCGACCGCGTTCAGCCCCTCGCGGTACTCCAGCCCGTCGATCGGCACCCGCCGCGGCTCGTACGCCGCCAGCCGGGCGAGGATGTCCCCGGCCGCGTGGATCGCGTTGCGGCCCATCCACGACCGCGCCGAGTGCGCCCGCTCGCCGCGGGTGGTGACCTCGATCCGCATCGTCCCCTGGCAGCCCGCCTCGACCACGGCGTTCGACGGCTCCATCACGACCGCGAACACGCCTTCCAGCAGCTCCGGATTCGACTGGGTCAGCTTGAACAACCCGTTCCGCTCGGACTCGACCTCTTCGCAGTCGTAGAAGATGTAGGTCACGTCCCGATTCGGCTCGACCAGCGTGGCCGCCAGCCGCAGCCCGACGGCGACCCCGCCCTTCATGTCGCACGCCCCGAGCCCGTGGATCAGCCCGTCCGCCCGGCGCGCCGGCAGGTTGTCGTTCAGCGGGACGGTGTCCAGGTGCCCGGCGATCACGATCCGCTCGGCCCGCCCGAGGTCGGTCCGCGCCACCACGGTGTTCCCGTGCCGGAACACCTTCAGATGCGAGTACGCCGACAGCGCCGCCTCGACCTGGTCGGCCAGCGGCTCCTCGGTCCCACTGACCGAGGACACGTTCACCAGCGCCTCGGTCAGATCAGGTCCGGACACGGTCAAGTCGAGCTGAGTCATGGGCTAATGGTCCAAGAAGACGCAGAACTCGTTGCCCTCGGGGTCCGCGCAGATGTGCCAGCCGATCTCGTCGTCCTTGGCTCGTAGGAGTGTGGCACCCGCATCGAGGACCGGCTGCAGATCCCCCGCGCTGATGTCCCAGTGGACGCGGTTCTTCACGGTCTTGGGCTCGGGCACCGGCACGAACACCCAGTAGGTGAACGGCAGGCCGGGCACGTTCTCCAGCCAGTACCACGGCTGGTCCGCCGAGCTCCCGAGGTCACCGCCGACCACTCCGGCCCACCACTCGGCCTGCGCCTTCGCATCGACCGAGTCGACCACCAGCTCCATCAGCCGGTACGCCGGGACGCGCTCCCGCACGAATCCGCAGAACTCCCCACCCTCCGGATCCGTCAGCACGGTCCAGCGCGGATGCTCGGTCTGGACGGTCGCCCCGGCCGCCACCAGAGCGTCGATCGACGGGGTGTGCACATCGAGGTGGACCCGGTTCTTGGTCGTCCGCGGGTCGTCGACGGTATTCATCCAGACCGTCTTCTCGGGCGTGTCGCCGAGCAGCACGGTCGGGTTGTCGGCCGGCACGGTCAGCCCGAGTGTCTCCGCCCAGAACGCAACCATCAGACTCGATGCGTTCGCGTCGATACACAGATCCTTGAACCGGGCCACCGTCATACAAGAAGGCTAACCACGCCGTCCCCCAGTTTGTCGGACCTGGTTCTGACTTAGGGTCGTGGGCGTGACTGACCTGCGGACCCGGCTGCGCGCCGTACCGACGCTGACCGGTACTCCCCCGCAGTTCGATCCGGCGCAGGCTCCCGCGACACCGCACGAGCTGTTCGTCGACTGGCTGCTGACCGCGGTCGACCAGCATGTGCCTGAGCCCCTGGCAGCCACCGTCTCCACGGTCCGCGCCGACGGCCGTCCGAACGCGCGGGTGTTGATCCTGAAGGACGTGACGGAGGCGGGCTGGCAGTTCGCCTCGTCTGCGGCCAGTCCGAAGGGCACCGAGCTGGCGGCGACGCCGTACGCCGCTCTGACGTTCTACTGGATTCCGCTCGGCCGGCAGGTGCGTGTGCTCGGCCGAGTCGAGCCCGCCGCTCCGGATGATTCGGCTCTCGACTTCCTGGCGCGTCCGATCGCGGCTCGCGCGGAGTCGCTGGCTGCGCGACAGAGCGACGTACTGAACGACCCGTCCGAGGTCAGCCAGACCGTGGCCGAGCAGACCGAGCGGCTCCAAGCCGACCCGGGGTTGGTCGCGCCGAACTGGACGTTGTACACGTTGCAACCAGACGAGGTGGAATTCTGGCAGGCGGATCCGGACCGCCGTCACCTCCGCCTGCGGTACCGCCTGACCGACAACTGGACGAAGGAGCGCTTGTGGCCCTGATCGACGTGAAGACCGCTGCGGCTCGACTGAGCACGCTGGTGGACGGCCTGGACGAGGCCACTGCCCGCGGCGACTCCGTACTGCCCGGCTGGTCCCGCGGGCACGTGATCACCCACATAGCCAACTTCTCGCGGGCGTTCACCCGCCAGGTCGAGTACGCCCTGCGTGGCGAGCTCGTCGAGGTGTACGACGGCGGCCGGCCCGCTCGTGACGCGGACATCGAGGCCGGTGCGCACCGCCCGGCCGCAGAGCTCACCGCCGATCTGGACGAAGCACTTACCGACCTCCTGGCCGCCTGGGACCGCGTCGGCCCGGAGGACTGGTCCCGGCCGATCCTGCACCGCAACAGCACCCTGGCGCACGGCATCGACGCCACCTGGCGCGAGTTGGTCATCCACACCAGCGACCTGGGCCTCGGCCCAACCCCCGACGAGTGGCCCGCCCACTTCTGCGCCCACCTGCTCGACTTCCTCCGTCCCCGCACCCCCGACGGCATCCACCTGATCCTGCAGCCCTCCGACGGCCCGGTCTGGGAGAACGGCACCGGCGAGGACCACGTCCTCACCGGCACGCTCACCGCACTCACCGCCTGGTACGCCGGCCGCGCCGAGCTGGACGGCGCACCAGAACTCCTCCCCTGGCCCTAACCATTGCGCATTCTTGCTCACATCTGAATGATGTAGGCATGACTGCGCAGTGGGGCTTCGTACTCTGTGACGCCTTGGCGAAGGTGCATCCGACCCGGGACCCGCGACCGGCAGCGACTCAGTTCCAGGCGTTTCTCGGCGAGCCGGCGTCGTTCCAGCTCGCGTATCGGCCGCCGCTCGGGTCGAGCGCACTCCAGGTGCGGGTCGAGGGTCCGGCCGCCGACTTGGTCGCGGTGTCGAGCGTTGACCTCGTGCACTGCGACCTGCTCGCGTTCCCCGAGCACGACGACGGCTACGAGTTCGACGAGCCCGGGCTGTACCCGGACGTGCTGCGGCCGATCCCGAGCGGCGAGACCTCGGTGCGCCCTGGCGAGTGGGCGGCGCTCTGGTTCGACGTCAGCACCACCGACCCCGCACGAGCCGGTCGCCACGAGCTCACCGTCGTACTGAGCGCACCCGACGGGGCTGAGCTGCACCGGCAGCAGGTCACCGTCGAGCTCACCGGAGTCGAGCTGCCGGCACTCGACATCGTGTCGAGTCACTGGATGCACCTTGACTCGCTGGCTGACCACTATGGCGTCGAGGTGTTCAGCGAAGAGCACTGGGCGCTGGTCGACCGCTTCATGGCGTCAGCTGCCGAGATGGGCGCGACCTCACTACTCACACCGGTCTGGACACCACCTCTCGATACAGCGGTCGGCTCGTACCGCACCGTCGTACAGCTCATCGACATCACCGCCACTGAGGACGGATACCGCTTCGGCTTCGACAAGCTGCGCCGCTGGCTGGAGCTGTGCCGACGGAACGGGATCACGGGTGTCGAGGTCGCACACCTGTTCACGCAGTGGGGCGCAAAAGCCACGCCCGGCATCGTGGTCGACGGCCGGCGCGCCTTCGGCTGGGACGTCGACGCGACAGCTCCGCAGTACCGGCAGTTGATGGAGGCCTTGCTGCCGGCACTCCATGCGGTGCTCGACGAGGAGTGGGACCGCGAGCACGTGGTCTTCCATATCTCCGATGAGCCGTCCGGCGAGGACGGGCTCGCCAGCTATCTCGCTGCGAAGGCGGTCGTCGCCGATCTGCTGAAAGGCTGGACACTCGTCGACGCGTTGAGCGAGCACTCGTTCTGGACATCAGGAGCCGTCCCACTGCCTGTCGTCGCCACTGATCACGTCGAACCGTTCCTCAAAGAGCGCCCCGAGCACCTGTGGGTCTACTACTGCGTGAGCCAGAACCGTGACGTCGCGAACCGCTTCATCGGCATGCCCTCGGCGCGCAACCGGGCGATCGGCCACCAGCTCTTCGCGTCCGGCGTGGACGGCTTCCTGCACTGGGGTTTCAACTTCTGGTACACCCAGTACGCCGCCCGCCGCGTCGACCCGTTCACCGAAACGTCAGCCGGCGGCGCGTTCCCGTCCGGGGACCCGTTCATCGTCTACCCCGGCACAGACGGTACGCCGTGGCCGTCGCTCCGGCACCGTGTCTTCGCTCAAGCGATCTGGGACCACCGCGCGCTCCAAGCCATCCGCGCCCGACACGGAAACGCCAGAGCACTGGACGTGATCGACCCTGACCGGACGCTGCGCTTCAACCGCCCAGTGCTCGACCCCGACCACTACTACCAAGCCCGGCAACGCATGGTCGCCGCACTCACTTGAGGCCGGTGGTCTTCATCGCGTCGACCAGGCGCTTCTGGCCGGCGACGAAGACCACGACTGTCGGGACGGCCGCGATCACAGCGGCCGCCAGGATGAGGTTCCAGGCCGAGGCGTACTGCCCCTGCATGCCGGAGACGCCGAGCTGGATGACGCGCAGGTCCGGGTTCCGGGTGATGGTCAGCGGCCAGAGGAATGCGTTCCAGTTGGCCAAGAAGAACAGCACCGACAGGGACGCGAGCACCGGGCGGCTGAGCGGCAGGATGACACTCCAGTACCGCCGCCAGTAGCCGCAGCCGTCGAGGTCGGCGGCCTCTTCGAGCTCGCGCGGGATGTTCAGGTAGTACTGGCGGAGGAGAAAGATGCCGAAGGCATGGAAGATGCTCGGCACGATCAGGCCGGCGTAGCTGTCCAGCAGGCCGAGTTGCTTGGCGACCAGGAACAGCGGCACCAGGATCACCGGCAGTGAGACGAGCAGTGTCGACATGATGCCGGAGAAGATGATCCCGCGCCCCGGGAACCGCAGCCGGGCCAGCGCGTACGCCGCCATCGAGTGGAAGAACAGCGCGATCACGGTCACCGCGACCGAGACGATCGCCGAGTTCAGCATGAAGCGCGGCATCGGGATCTTCAGCAGCACGTACTGCAGGTTGTCCAGCGTCCAGGTGCTCGGCCAGCCGAAGTCGAAGACGTCCTCGACCGGTTTGAGAGCACTGATCACAATCCAGAGCAGTGGTAACACCGCGATGATCGCGAGTACGTGCGCGACGATCGGCAGGACTCTAATCCTCATCGAAACGGCCTCCTCGGGTGACGCTGAACATCAGGCCGGTACAGAGCACGAGGATCGCGACGACCACGGTGGTCAGGGCGGCGGCGTACCCCATGTTGTTGAAGGTGAACGCCTGCTCGTAGATGTAGAGCACCACCGTGCTGGTCGCACGCGCCGGGCCGCCCTTGGTGAGCACGAAGACCAGATCGAAGGCCTGCAGGCCGGTGACCGCGCCGATCGTCGAGTTCACCACCACGAAGAAGCTGGTCGGGCGGAGCAGCGGCCAGATCACGTACCGGAACCGCTGCCAGGAGCTCGCGCCGTCGATCTGCGCGGCGTCCTCCAGCTCCTTCGGCACGTCCTTCAGCCCGGCCAGGAAGACGAGCATCTGGTAACCCATCAGGAACCAGACGCTGATCACCACATAGGTGCCGAGGGCAAGGGACGGCGTACCGAGGAAGGAGACGTCACCGAGGCCGAGTGGCGCGAGCAGCTTGGACAGCGCGCCGCGCTTGTCGACCAGCAGGAACTGCCAGATCAGGCCGACCACGATCAGGCTGACCACGTTCGGCAGGAAGAACGCCGAGCGGACCCAGCCGATGCCCTTGAAGTGGTTGCGAACCAGCATCGCCAGCGCGAAGCTGACCACGAACGCGATCGGGACGAAGGTGACCACGTAGATCGCGGTCACCTTCAACGAAGCAAGCAGCTGGTCGTCTCCCGCCATCAGCTGGTAGTTCGCCAGACCGACGTACTGATAGTTGCCGAAGCCATCAACCTTGAAGAACGCAACGCCGAACGCGAGCACCATCGGGAGCGCGACGAAGATCAGCAGGCCGAGAGTGTCCGGCGCGAGGAACGCATACGCCGCCAGCGCCTCGCGTCGCTTCTTGGTCATCCGCATCAGCTGATCGGCGCGCCCTGGTAGGTCTTCAGGAAGGTGTCGATCCGGGCCGCCGCGTCGGCCGCGGCCTTGGCCGGATCGGCAGCGTTCAGCTGGCAGGCCTGGATGGCATCGGCGATCGGCTGGTAGACCTCCGGCGGGAAGCGCGGCTCCGGCTTCCCGGTCGGCGCGATCTCACTGACGAACTTCTTCAGCGCGCCATCCGCGAAAGCGCCCTTCGCGTCAGCCGCGGCCTGAACCGACTTACGCGGCGGCACATTGGTCTTGACCACCGTGTTCCACTGCCGCTGCCGCTCGACGCCGGCCGCGTCCGTCGAGCCGAGCGCCCAGGCGATGAACTTGGCCGCCGCCTCCGGGTTCTTGCCCTTGGAGTTCGCGACGAACGCCCAGCCGCCGAGGTCGGTGGCCGCCTTGCCACCGGCCGGAGTCGGGTGCGGAATGACGCCGTACTTGAAGTTCTTCGCCTTGGCACGCATGTCCGCCACTGCCCAGATGCCGCTCTGCTGCATCGCGGCTGCGCCGGAGCCGAGGTTCGAGACCACGTCACCGCCACCATCGCCGAGCGCCTTGCGCGGGGCGACCTTGTTCTGAATGGTGTCCTGCCAGAACTTCAGTGCCTGTACGGCGGCCGGCGAATCGAACGCGACCTTGCCGTCCTTGATCGGGGTGCCGTCACCCTGCCAGAGGAAGGGGTACCAGGTGAAGTTCTGGTAGTAGCCGGGCAGCGTTTCGAACATCACGCCGTACCGGTCCTTGCCGGTGAGTTTCTCGGCAACCGCGAGGGTCTCGTCCCAGGTCTTGGGCAGGTCGGCCTCGGACAGGCCGGCCTTCTCGAAGGCGGTTTCGCTGTAGTACATGGCGAGCGGCTCGATCTCCATCGGCAGTCCGTAGACCTTGCCGTCCACGCTGCGCGCCTCGAGCAGTCCGGGGAGGTAGTCGGCCTTGGACTCGGGCGACAGCGCGGAGCCGAGGTCCTGCAGGACGTTGCCGTTGTAGTAGCGCAGGAAGTCGCCCGGGCTGATCAGGAAGATGTCCGGCCCCTGCCCGGACTGGAAGGCCGTCTGCAGCGTGGTCCCGTTCAGGTAGTCCTTGCCGGGGATGTAGCGCAGTTTGACCTTGACGTCGTTGTTCCGGTTCCACTCGTCGACGACGTCGACGAACCACTTGCTCTGCGGTCCTTGGTCGTCGGACGGGCCGTAGAAGTTCCAGAACGACATCTCCTTGCCGTCCCCGCCGGACGAACCTCCGCAGGCCGACAGCAGCGGCACCGCAGCGAAGGCGCCGAGCAGGGTACGGCGGCTCAGGCGGGCAGGGGGAGGCGTGGCGATCATCAGCTGCTCCAGGGGTGGGCAATCGATTTCTCGCAATCTACGATTCCCACCGAAGCCGGTCAAGACCGGAGCTGCCGTTGATCCGGCCGAAGCCGGAGTATTGGTCTATCCGCAAGGGTTTCGGCCACGAATCAGCCGTTGACACTCCGCGGTCACACTCCCTACTCTGCGTCTACTTGCTGGAAATCGATTTCTCAGTGCGAACGGGGTTTGCGGATGCCAGTTGTGCCGGACCGGGTCGCCCGCGGTCTCGCGGCGGCGCGGACAGCGATCGAGACCGAGGCCGCGGCCGTGTCGGCACTGGCCGATCGCCTCGACGGTGTCTTCCTCGACGTACTGATCGCTGTTGCCGACTGCGAGGGTCACCTGGTGGTGACCGGGCTCGGGAAGTCCGGGCTGGTCGGGCGGAAGATCGCCGCCACCCTGGCAAGCACCGGTACGCCGGCCACCTTCATCCACTCCGGTGATGCGCTGCACGGCGACTCCGGCGCGGTCACCAGCCGCGACCTGGTACTGGCGTTGTCCGCGTCCGGCGAGACGGCCGAGGTCTGCGCGTTCGCCCGGATGCTGCGCGATCGCAAGATCCCGGTGATCGCGATGACGGGTAACGAGGAATCGACGCTGGCCCGGCTGGCGACGTACACGCTGGACACGATGGTGCTGCGCGAGGCCGATCCGCTGAACCTGGCGCCGACCGCCTCCACCACAGCCTCGCTGGCGATGGGCGATGCGCTGGCGTGCGCACTCGTCGTACTGCGGGAGTTCAGTCAGCACGACTTCGCCCGGTTCCATCCGTCCGGTGCCCTGGGCAAGCGTCTGCTCACGGAGGACGCATGAGGTACGACGTGTGCGTGCTCGGGTCGTTCATGAAGGATCTGGTCGCGAGCGCGGACCGGCGGCCGCTGCCCGGCGAGACGCTGCACGGGACCGGGTTCGCCGAACACCTCGGCGGAAAGGGCGTGAACCAGGCGATCGCGTCCGCCCGGATGGGTGCGCGGACCGCGATCGTCGGGACGATCGGCAGCGACCGGTACGGCGAGGAGTTCCTCGAACTGCTCTCCGGAGACGGCGTCGACACCTCGTGGATCGTGCGGCACCCGTCGTTGGGGACCGGGGTCGGGTTGCCGCTGGTGCTGCCGGATGGCGGGAACTCGATCATCATCGTGTCGCGGGCCAATGCCGCGATCACCCCGGCAGATGTGGAAGCGGCAGCCGACGTACTGACTGCCAGCCGGGTGCTCAGCGTGCAACTGGAGTTGCCAGTCTCAGCTAGTCAAACGGCGTTGCGGATCGCGGCGGCGGCTGGGGTGACCACGATTCTCACGCCGGCGCCGGTCGGGCCGATCGATCCGCGACTGACGGCGGATGTGGACATCCTGGTACCGAACGAGGTCGAGGCGGCCGCGTTGACTGGGTTGGACTGCGACGACGAGACGCAGGTGCCGGTGATTGCGCGGAAGCTTGCGGACGAGTGGGACCTGCGGGGGTGCGTGGTGACGCTCGGGGCGCGGGGAGCGTTTGTTGTTGACCGCTCGTCCGGCGCGGAGGTGTGGATCGAACCGCACATGGTGGCGACCGTCGACACGGTCGGTGCCGGCGACGCCTTCTGCGGCTCACTCGCGGCATCCCTTGCCTCCGGCGCCGACCTGGTCGCCGCCGTCCGCCTCGCCAACGCCGCCGGCGCCCTGTCCACCACCGTCAACGGCGCCGCCGCCTCCGCCCCCGCCCGCGCGGCCGCACTCGCCCTGCTGGACCCCGGCTTGTCATGAGACGCTTTGCCCTGGATCGGAGTTAAAGTGCGATCCAGAAGGCCAATCGATTTCCAGCAGGGGGCGGGTATGACGACGATCTACGACGTCGCGCGTAGATCGGGTGTGTCCCCGGCGACGGTCTCCCGGGTGCTCAGCGGACGGCGGAACGTCGATCCCGAGCTGTCCGAGAAGGTCCGCGCCGCGGTCGCCGAGCTCGGCTACCGCCCGAACGGCGTCGCCCGGAACCTGCGCAAGTCCCGGACGAACCTGTGGGCCGTGGTCATCTCCGATATCGAGAACCCGTTCTTCACGTCGCTGGTGCGCGGGCTCGAGGATGTCGCGCAGACCGAGGGGTACCACGTCGTTCTCTGCAATTCCGACGAGGATCCGGCGAAGGAAGCGGCGTACGCGTCGGCCGTCCTGACCGAACAGATGGCCGGGGTCGTGATCTCCCCGACCTCGACCGCCGAGGGCGTCCAGCAGCTCGCCGAGGCCAAGACCCCGATGGTCCTGATCGACCGCCGCGTCGAAGGCGTCGAGGCCGACACCGTCCTGGTCGACAACGAACACGGCGCCCACGAAGGCGTCAAACACCTCATCGACGGCGGCTACCGGCGGATCGCCTGCATCACCGGCCCCCGCAAGGTCAGTACCGCCATGGACCGCCTGGCCGGCTACCGCTCCGCCCTCAAAGCCGCCGGCATCCGCTACGACAAGGACCTGGTCCGGCA
Source organism: Kribbella sp. NPDC056345 (assembly GCF_042262745.1). Lineage (NCBI taxonomy): Bacteria > Bacillati > Actinomycetota > Actinomycetes > Propionibacteriales > Kribbellaceae > Kribbella > Kribbella sp. NPDC056345. Next base: position 260,106 of record NZ_JBHJQQ010000008.1, read on the forward strand.
CGCCGACTTCCGCGAGGCCGGCGGGTACGCCGCGATGGAATCCCTGCTGGCCCTCCCCCAACCTCCCGAAGCCCTCTTCGTCACCAACAACCTGATGACGGTAGGCGCCCTCGAACACCTGGCCAAGGCAGGCCTCCGAGCCCCCCAGGACATCGCCATCGTCGGCTTCGACGACATCCCCTGGGCCGACCTCGTCGTCCCCAGCCTCACCACCGTCGCCCAGCCCACCTACGAACTAGGCCGAACCGCCGGCACCTTGCTGAAGGACCGCATCGCCTCCCCCGGCCGCCCACCCTCCACCGTCACCCTCCGCACCGAACTCCACATCCGGGCCACCTCAGCGCCCAAGTAGGACCGCTACCCGGCCGGCGGCGTACAGACGGACGGGTAGTGGTGGGCTCCGAGCGGGCGTGGCGGCAGCCGCCAGGCGGGCGACGGCGGGGAGCGGTGGACTACTACCCGTTCTTCTGTACGCCGTCGGGGTCCGGGAGGGTGAGGATCTGAGGGCCTTCGGGCGTGATGGCGATGGTGTGTTCGGTGTGGGCTGTGCGGGTGCCGGTGGCGCTGCGGAGGGTCCAGCCGTCGGGGTCGGTGATGAGGTCGGCGGTGTCTTGCATGACCCAGGGTTCGAGGGCCAGGAGGAGGCCGGGGCGGAGTTTGTAGCCTCGGCCGGGGCGGCCGGTGTTGGGGACGTGGGGGTCCTGGTGCATGGTCGAGCCGATGCCGTGGCCGCCGAAGTCGGTGTTGACGGGGTAGCCGGCCGCGGTGAGGACGGTGCCGATGGCGTGTGAGATGTCGCCGATGTGGGCGCCGGGCTGGGCGGCGGCGATGCCGGCGGCGAGAGCGCGCTCGGTGGCCGCGATCAGGGCGAGGCTCTCGGCGGGCCGGGAGTCACCGACGATGAAGCTGATGGCGGCGTCGGCGGCCACGCCACCTTGGAGGACGGCGAGGTCGAGGGTCAGCAGGTCGCCGTCGGCGAGGGCGTAGTTCGAGGGTTTGCCGTGCAGTACGGCGTCGTTGACGGCCGTGCAGATGTAGTGGCCGAAGGGGCCTCGGCCGAAGGATGCCTCGTAGTCGACGTAGCAGGACTGGGCGCCGGCGTCGGCGATCATCGCCTTGGTCCACTGGTCGATGTCGAGCAGGTTGGTACCGACCGCGGTCCGGCTCTTCAGGGTCTGCAGGATGGTGCCGACCAGTGCGCCGGTCTTCGTCGCTTGGGTGAGCTCGGTGGAGCTCAGGATCTCGATCATGCGGGCGTCCCTCTCACGAACCAATAACTATACCGGCCAAACTATACCGGTACTATAATCCGACCATGGTCCGGCTGCCCCTCACCCCCACCGAGATCGAGCGCGGACAGCGCCTCGGCGCACTGCTGCGCCGAGCCCGAGGTGATCGTTCCATCCTCGACACCGCCCTCGACGCCGGCGTCTCCCCCGAGACCCTCCGCAAGATCGAGTCCGGCCGCGTCGCCACCCCGGCCTTCCCCACCATCGCCGCCATCGCCGACGTCCTCGCCCTCTCCCTCGACGAGGTCTGGACCGAGATCAACCCACCCGCCACACCCACCCCCCGCCGCACCCGCGAACCTCTCGCCTCCTAAGCACGTGGCCCTCGAGCCATGGGTGGTGGAGTGGTGTGGGCGGGAGCTCGGGGCCCGGCCGGTTGAGGTGTTGCTCAAGGCTTCGGTGGTTAGCGAGGTCTGGGGGTTGCGGCTCGATGACGGGCGGGAGGTTGTGGTGAAGGCGCGGGCGGATGACGGGCGGGTGGGGACGTGTTTGGCGGTGCAGGAGGCGGTGGTCGCGGCTGGGTTGCCTTGTGCTCGGCCGTTGACCGGGGTGAGCGTGGTGGACGGGCGAGCGGTGCATGCGGAGGAGTGGCTGCCTGGGGGTGAGGTTGCTCGGGGCAACGATGCTGGTACGGCGAAGCGCTCGGCGCGTCTGTATGCCGCGGTCATGGGGGTGACCCGGCGGCTCCAGCATCCGTCGCCGCTGCCTAATCCGGAGTGGGTGCGGTGGGATCACGACGGACCGGGTGAGTGGCCGCCGAATGCGGTTCACGACACGAGGCCGGGTGCGGATTCGTTGCGGGCGGATCTGGTGGCGATCGCGACTCGGGCGCGAAGGCGGTTGCTGAAGGCTGGGTCGATGCGACATGTGCTCGGTCACGCGGACTGGGAAGCCCAGAACCTGCGATGGCACGGGCACACGCCGTACGTCGTACACGATTGGGACAGCCTGGCGTGGTTGCCGGAGCCCGCGTTGGTCGGTGCTGCCGCGGGCGCCTTCGCCAGCACCGAGGTTCCCACGCTTGCTCCGCTGGCCAGTTCTGAGGCGTTTCTCGTTGCCTATCAGGAGGAACGGGAGTTCACGCCCGACGAACTGGAGGTCGCCTGGGCCGCCAGTCTCTGGCCGGCCCTCCACAACGCCCGCGCCGAAATCCTCTGGAACCAACCCCCCGTAGCCCTCACCGCCCTCTTCGCCCAAGCCAGATCCCGCCTCCACCAAGCCGCCGCGTAGCCCTCATTTCGCTGGCTAGGCACTGAAATTGGGGGTTCCGTACCCGTATTCAGAGTGTAGAACCCCCGATTTGCCTGCCTAGCCAGCCAAATCGGACGTCAGGGGAGGAGTTCTACCTGGGTGAGGGTTAGCGGGGTTGGGAAGGTTAGGCGGTAGTGCTGGTACTCCGCGAGGGTGGGGATTTGGAAGGGGCGGAGTTGGTGGCGCCAGGGGAAGGTTTGGTTGGTGCGTTCGTCGAGGACGGACCAGGTGGTGCCGTCCGGCGAGGCTTCCAGCCGCCAGGAAAGGTGATCGGTGGCATCAGCTGAGGTGAGGGTGTAGAAGGTCGCGGTTGCCGGGGCCGGGAGAGACCACTCGACAACTGAGACTGCGGCCGACGTGGCGGAGGTGTTGTCGAAGAGTGGGTTCGACGGATCCAAGGGGATCAGGTCGACCAGTGGGGCCGGGACCTCGGAGGACAGGGACGGCGGGGGTTGCAGGGTGCCCCAGTCGGACGGCTCCGGGCCCAGGACGAACTCGACGAGCGAGGCGCCTTGCAGGGCGGCGTCGGTGATCGATGCCACGGACAACGGTTTGCCGTCGACGCGGAGCTCCTGGACGTACGGGTGCTCGACGTCCGAGGCTGTAATCACCAACGGCGAACCGCCGAGCGGTGCCACGGTGACGCGCGGGAAGAGCGGTGAGCCGATGGTGTACTCGGGAGCACCGACGCGGAGCGGATAGAGACCGAGCGCGGCAAAGAGGTACCAGGCGGACATCTCGCCGTTGTCCTCGTCGCCCGGATAGCCCTGGCCGATCTGCTCGCCGACGTACAGGCGGTCGAGGACCTCGCGGGCGATGGCCTGCGTCTTGTGCGGGGCGCCGGCGTAGTTGTACATCCACGCGATGTGGTGCGCCGGCTGGTTGCTGAACCCGAACTGACCCATCCGGACCGCCTGCGCCTCGAGCATCTCGTGGATGACGATGTCGTAGCTGCCCTTCTTCGTGGCCAGTTCGGGAGTCGCGAAGAACTCGTCGAGCTTGGCCTCGAGACCGGCCGGACCGCCGTACAGACCGGCCAGGCCGCGGGGGTCGTGGGCGACATGGAAGGCGAAGTTCCAGCCGTCGGTCTCGGTGAAGTCGCCGCCCCACTCGCAGGGGTCGAACTCCTCCGGCGTCTGCGCGAAGGACCCGTCCGGCCGCCGGCCCTGGAAGAAGTTGATCGCCGGGTCGAAGAGCAGCACGTAGTTCTGCGAACGCCGGTACAGGTACGCCGCTTCCTCCCTCAACTGCGCGCTCCGCTCAGGAGACACGTCCGCCAGCCGCGAGGCCATCGCGGCCAGCCCGAAGTCGTTGAGGTAAGCCTCCAACGACCAGGACACACTCTCCTCGGTGTCATTGCTGACATACCCGTTGAAGAACCCAGTCGTCGCGCCCTTCCGCCCAACCTCGGTCGCAACCGGTACGACGGTCGCGTTCCGCAGCCCGGCGTCGTACGTGGTCAACGGGTCCGGCAGCTCGACCCCGCGCAGGTAAGCATCGGCGAACGAGACATCCGACGAGGTCCCGGTCATGCAGTCCGCATACCCCGGCGAGGACCACCGCGCGATCCACCCACCATCGCGGTACTGCTGCACGAACCCGTCCACCAGCTCCGCGGTCAGCGCCGGATACAGGAACGCGTACGCCGGCCACGCGGTCCGGTAGGTGTCCCAGAAGCCGCTGTTCACGTACATCTTCCCCGGCTTCACCACCGCCTGCCCGTCAACCGTCGGGATGACCGGACTGGCATACGCGTACGACGGCGCGTCCGCCGTACCGGTGTTCTCGAACTGCGAGTTCGGGTAGAGGTTGAGTCGATAGAGGTTGCCGTAGACCGTGCGCAGCTGCGGTTCGGTCGCACCCTCCGGACGGATCACCGCCAGCCGTTCGTTCCAGATCGCGTTGGCTGCCTGCTGAATCTCCTCGAAGGACCGCCCCTCGAGCTCCAACGACAGGTTGTGCCGGGCCTGGTCGACGCTGATGAACGACGTCGCAATCCGCAGCGTCACCTCATCCGTGTCGAAGCTCGCCGCCCGCGCGTTCGCCCGCCCGCCATCCGCGGGTCCGAAGGACGCCGGCTCTGAGAACAGGCCGTAGCAGAACATCCGGGTTCGCCCGGTCTCCGCGCCGCTCTCGACCCAGCCGGTCAGCGCACCGTCGTCGTACCCGAAGGCGCCGTTCTCGTCGATCGTGTCGAAGACCAGATGCCGCCCGGCCGCATCCGCCGGGAACGTGAACCGGAAGATCGCCCCGTGATCGGTCGGCGCCAGCTCGGCCAGCAGCCCATCCTGGCAGCGCACCGAGTAGAGATCCGGCCGGGCAACCTCGTCCTCGTGACTGAACGCCGCCGCCCGCGCCACCGGATCACCCAACGGCGTCGCAGCAGTGACCGGCATGATCGTCAACTGATCGCGATCGCCCATCCACGGGCTCGGCTGGTGCGAGAACGTCAGCCCCTGCAGTTCGGTCAAGTTGTCGGCATTGTTCAGCCGGTGGTACTCGTACGCCCACCGGTACGTCGATGCGTCCGTGACCGGCGTGATGAAGTTGAACCCGTTCGGCCAGGCCGTGATCGGCAGCGTGTTCCCGCGGGAGAAGGCGAAACTCGCGTTGGTCCCGCGCCGCGTGTCGACGTACGCGGCCAGGTCCGACCCGTCGAGCCGCGGCGGCGCCGGCCCGATCTCAACGTCGTCGATCCAGCCCACGAACGTCGTACCGGTGGTGGGTGCATCGACCGTCAGTACGACGTCCGCGACCGTCTTCCCGGCCGCGACTGCGAGGTCGACCTGGACGTCGTTCCACTGGTTGGCATAGAGGACCTTCGACGCACCCTGCCCCAGGGCGTCGAAAGGGTTCCCGTACTGATCCTTCGCACCGAGCTCCGACAGCCGCGTGCCGTCGGTGAAGACCAGGTCCACTGCCACGTACGTCGCACCGTACTCGAGGCCCTCGTCCAGCTCCGGATACACCTTGTAGCGCAGCCGTTCCCCAGCCTGGACCACCCCGGCGGTCACGCTGAGCGACACCGCCTGCCGCCCACCGGTGGTCCCGGCGTAACGCACCGCGTCCACGCTGCTGAAGCCTGCCTGCGGGCTGGTCGGGCCGCCCGGCCCTCCACCTGTCTCAAGGATCACGGCGGCAATGTTAGAACATTTAGTGCGGTGGGTCCGGCGGGATGTTCCCATCCTGGACCCAGGCCACATAGTCCCGGGCGCTCTCCTCGTCTGGCCGCAACCGCAACCCGGCCGCCAGTGCCCGCCTGTTGTCCAGCTGGAAGAGCCCTTCGTCGTTCAGGTGGAAGCGATCCACCGCCGGCGCCCAGTCCATCGGCGCCGGATCCGGTACGACGGAACGCCAGGCGGCGGCCAGTTCGGCCATCGTCCGGGTCGGGCCGACCACGTTGTACGGACCCGACAACTCCAGCAGCAGGAAGTCGGCGAGATCACGGGCATCGACGTACTGGACCGGCTGCGAAGGCGGTGCCGCGGACTCCATCCGGTTGCCGGCGGCAAGCGCCGTACCCCAGTTGCCGAAGTCCGGGTTGTAGGGCCCGACCACGAAACCGGACCGTACGGCGGCCATCCGGCTCCCGAAGGTGGCTGCGAGCAACGATTCGCAGCGCACCTTCGACGGTCCGTACAGGTCCATCGTGAACTCGTTGTCGGGGGCATCCACCGGCCACGGGAGCAACGCCCCGGACTCGTCCTGGCCCGGTGTCGTCCGGTCCGCGTAGACCGCGATCGAGGACATGTACGTGTAGCGGCCGACCCGATCCCTGAGGACCTCGGCACTCAACCGCACATCCCGCACCAGGAGGCCGGACAGGTCGATCACGCAGTCCCACTCCCCCGCGGCCAGGTCCGACGGATCGGCCCGGTCTCCGGTCACCCGGCGGACCTCGGGGAACAGCCCGGGATTCGTCGTACCGCGGTTGAAGAGCGTCACCTCGTGACCGTCACGCAGCGCGGCCTCGACCACGTGCCGACCGAGATTCTTCGTGCCGCCGAGAACCAGCAGCCTCACGACAACTGCTCCACCAGATCCGCCAGCTCGGCCAGCAGCGGGTCGATCCAGTCCGCCGACTCGGGGATCGTCTGCAGGCCCTCGGTGACCACGAAGTCCAGTGCCCGCAGGCAGAAGCAGGCACCGCCGACCAGGATCTGACGGTCGACGAGAAAGGGATCCGCACCGGCAGCGGCGACGTACTCGGCGACCAGTGGGCCGCGATCGTGGCCGAGGGCAACTGCATCGCGGATCAGGGTGTACAGGTCACTGAGATGGGGTGCGAGGTGGGCGAGCGGCCAGTCGACCGCGGTCCAGCGGATCCCGTCGGTGACCAGGTTCTTCGGCACGAAGTCGCTGTGGACCACCCGCGCGGGCGCCTGGTCGTGCAGGGCCGCGAGGGCTTCGGTCAACGGCGAGACGTCGAAGGTGATCCGGCCGATCCGTGCCGTCAGCTCCTTTACTCGCTCCGGCGGGAACTCGCTGGGACCGTCGATCGGCGCGGTACGGATCTCGGCAAGCAGCCCGGCCGCGGCGAGAAACCCCTCGGCCGTCGGTTCCTGCTCCAGCGTCACCCGGCCGACGTCCTCGAGCACCAGCACCTCATCCGCCGCGTAAAATATCCGGGGCGCCGGCAACCCCAGTGGAATCACGAACCGCTCGTACGCCGCTGCCTCACCCGACTGGGTGCCCGTCCCGCGCTTCACGATCACGCTGCGCAGCCCGTACGACAGCCGCCATACCTCGGACGACGCCCACTGCCGTAGCAGTTCGCCGTGCAGCGCCTCGACCTCCGGTGCCTGCGTCGCCTCGAGGACTGCGGGAGGAAGCCAAGCAGGAAGCATCCAACGAGTAGATCACGTCCCGACGGATGCTTCCCAGTTGTTTGTCTCAGCTCAGGCCGCAGGGGCGGAACGACTGGTAGAGGGCGGGCATCGCGTCGGTCATGGCCTGCTCGTACTCGAACGGATCGTCGCGGACGAAGACCGTCGTCCGGCCGTCCCCGCCGAGCTCGAACTCGAACCGGCCGTTCGGGGTGGAGCGGACCGTGCACGGGACCTGCTCGTTCCGGATCACGGTGTCCCCGGCCGACACCTCGGCGGCCGGAATGATCGAGTGGCAGCCGTCAGGACGCCGTACCAGGACTCGGCCCGCTACCTGCATCCACGCGGCGGTCTCCCAGACCGAGTGAGTGCGGTCGTAGATGTCGGCCATCAAGTCCGCCGCCGCGTCCTCCTCGAGCGCACGCAGGAAGTCGGGCCGCGAAGACTGGCCGAGCGTGTATCCGAGGTAGCGCCGCAGCCACGGGTGCAGGTCCTCGACCCACTTCAGATCCGGCAACATCCAGTACGTGTTGTTGCTGTCGTCCATGTCGTCGGCGGAATACGGGTAGAGCGACAGCGGCAGACCGGAGTCCACGATGCGGATGGCCGCCTGCGGGTCCATCGTCGTACCGGCCGCCAGGTGGATCCGGGCGACCTTCTCCCGGAAGAGCTTCGGGGCCCGGTTGTAGGCGACCGCCACCGGCCTGGCCGACCCGAAGGACAGGAGGTGTACCGGTTCCGGGCTGTCCGCCAGGGCATGAATGAGCAGGTCGATCCCCCGCTGCTGAGCCGGCGGGGCGTCACACATCCTGTCGTTCGGGTCACGCATCCGGGCGGACGGGCACCAGGCGGTCGGGACGTTCCGGCCGAAGATGGCGTTCAGCTGGGTCACCGCGGCGACACCGGGGTCACGCCTATCCAGGATCACCGCGCGCAGATCGAGCTCGGGCAGGCCGTAGGCCATGATCAGGTCGACGTTTCCACCGGGATCCTCCGGCGGATGGTAAAGGTCAGTGATGCTGATGACGGGGACGGTCATCTCAGCCTCGCATTCGAGTGGTCTCCTGAGAACTAGACGCCGCTCGCGGAGAGAAAGTTGCTAGCTCAACGGCGCTGTCGTCTGCCAGAGGGTGTAGGACCAGAGGGAATCCGGGTCGTAGCCTGCCGAGGTATAGACGACGGTCAGTTCGGATTCGTTGGGTAGGGTGCCGTAGACCGTGCGGAGGAAGCCCGGGTTGTGGGTCCGCGGCTTGCCGGTCCGGGCGCTGGTGATCGTGCTCTCCACCGTCCAGCTCACCCCGGGCGTGCCCCAGAAGCCGGCGCCGGAGATGCTCGCGATCTGCAGGTGGTCGGAGATGTAGTCCGGCTGGGAGCCGCTCGGGTACGGGTGGCCTTCGCGGACCAGGTAGAAGCGGTCCCGCGGCGGCGAGTAGACGAGGTCGAAGTTGTTCAGGCCGGGGTCCGACCCGACCATCGGAAGCACCCGCTCGAACTGGACCACCGGCGTACCGGATCCGAAGCTGACCTGCGCGGCCTTGCCCACGTTCCCGCTCGGCAGGCCCTGCGTCCAGGCGAGGACGACGGTGCCGTCGGTCGCGTTGATGGTGGTGGCGGTCGGCTGCCCGGCGCCCCACTCGGTCGGCGCGCTGCCGGGGAACTGGATGACGGGGTTCGGCAGCTTCACCCATGGCCCGTCGAGATTGTGGGCGACGGCGACGCCGATCGCGTTGTGCGCCGAGGCGTCCACGTCGTTGCCGAGGTAGAACATCGCGTAGCTGTAGGTCTGGCCGTTGTACGGCACGTTGACCCGGACGACGCTCGGGTCGCAGTTGTGGAAGTGGTCCCAGCCGGAGCCGCTGCCGGTCAGCACGGAGGTCGACGTACCGCCGATCTTGGTCAGGAAGATGTCGTCGCGGATGGTGGTCGCGGCCTTGCTGTGGCAGGTGTAGATGCGGGTCGGGCTGCCGGCCACGACGCTCGGCGCGTACGCGTAACCGCGGCCTTGGACGTCACTGGCGGCGTACAGGCGGATCGGCGCTGACCAGCCGCCGACCGCGGCGCGGGCGGAAGAGAGCGGGAGCAACGCCAGGACGGTGGCGATGGCGGCGATTCGGCGGAACATCATGCCTCCGGGGCTAGGAGCGGGAACAACCACAGGACCGGCGGATCACCAGGTCCACCTCGAGTACGGCGTGCAGCCGCGGAGCGTCGTGCGTGGTCAGCTGGCGGACCGCGAGTTCGGCCATCTGGGCGATCGGCTGCTGGACGGTCGTCAACGACGGCACCGCGTACGCCGACAAGGCCGAACCGTCGAACGTGGCGATGGCGAGGTCGTCGGGGATCGCGAGACCCTCATCGGCAGCCGCGCGCAGCAGCCCGATCGCCTGCCGGTCCGAGGCGGCGAAGACAGCCTGTGGTCGCGGCCGACCACCGAGCAGCTCCAGCCCACCGGCGTACCCGCCGTCGACCGTGAACGGCTGATGCACGAAGGCACCGTCCGCCGCACCGAGCGAGGTGAGAGCGTGCTGCCACCCCTCCCGGCGGGCCTCGGCCACCTCGGCGTCAGCAGGGCCGCCGATCATCGCGATCCGCTCGTACCCGTGGCCGACCAGATGCATGGTCGCGGCCACCGCCCCGCCGAAGTTGTCGACCCCGATCGACGAGTCGTCCGGCGGCGCGGCGCCCAGGAACACCCGGCGCGTCCCCGCCCGCTCCAGCAACCGAGCGGCCGTGATCGGGGCCTGCGAGATGATCACCACCCCGTCGATCCGGCGCTGCAGAAACGTCTCCAGCAACGCCAGCTCGGTCTCCGCATCCCCCTCGGAATTGGCCAGCAGCACCGTCCGCCCGACCTGCCGAGCAGCATGCTCGACCGCCCGCGCCAGCTCGGCGAAGAACTCGTTCGCGATATCCGGAACGATCAGCCCCAACGTCATGGTCGACCCACCGACCAGCGCCCGAGCCACCCCGTCCGGCCGGTACCCGGTCTGCTCGATCGCCGCCAGCACCCGCTGCCGAGTAGCCGCCGCCACCGGCCGCGGTCCCCCGTTCACCACATAACTGACGACAGCCATCGACGTCCCCGCCGCCCGAGCCACATCAGCCTGCGTAACCCTAGCCACCCCACCACTCCCATCTATACGTATAGATAGCCCGTCCACCCCCGCCCCTCAAGCCCTTCGACCAGCCCCGAAAAGGGGTGCGGACGCCAGGGCCATCACAATTGCGCGTCACGCCTCGCCGCACGCCTGCGCCCGCTCCCGGATCCCCAGTTGTGATGGCCTGCAGGTCCGGCCCGCGCGGGCGACCAGGCGTCTGGCAGGCTGTCCCCATGACGAACGTGACCCACGCCTGGGGCTTTGGCCTTGCGACTGTTACTGCCGGCGGGACTGTGCTGGATGTCTGGTATCCGGCGCCGGAGCTGGGTGAGCGGCCGGAGGATGTGAAGGCGCCGGCGGAGTTGGTGGCGGCGGAGGGGAACGACGAGCTGCGGCAGGTACGGCGTGAGGTCGTGAGCACGCAGATCGTGCTGGACGAGGGGCCGAGTGGGACTGCGGATGCGTACCTCCGGCTGCACCTGTTGTCGCATCGGCTGGTTCGGCCGCACGGGCTGAGCCTGGACGGGATTTTCGGCGCACTGCCGAACAACGCGTGGACGTCGGTCGGGCCGGTGCCGGTCGAGGAGATCGAGCACGTGCGGCTGCGCGCGCGGGCTGCTGGTCAGCACCTGAGCGTCACGAGCGTGGACAAGTTCCCCCGGATGACGGACTACGTCGTACCGAGTGGGGTGCGGATCGGTGACGCGGACCGGGTGCGGCTGGGTGCGCATCTGGCCGAGGGCACGACCGTCATGCACGAGGGCTTCGTGAACTTCAACGCCGGCACGCTCGGTACGTCGATGGTCGAGGGCCGGATCGTCGCCGGTGTCGTGGTCGACGACGGCAGCGATATCGGGGCCGGCGCATCGATCATGGGCACGTTGTCCGGCGGCGGGACGCAGGTCGTGTCGATCGGCAAGCGCTGCCTGCTCGGAGCGAACGGCGGGACCGGGATCTCGCTCGGCGACGACTGCGTGGTCGAGGCGGGTCTGTACGTGACGGCCGGGACCAAGGTCACCCTGCCCGATGGCAGCGTGGTGAAGGCCCGCGACCTGTCCGGCCAGCCCGGGCTGCTGTTCATCCGCAACTCGGTCACCGGCGCCGTCGAGGCCCGGCCGCGTCAGGGCGAGGGCATCACCCTCAACGAAGCCCTGCACGCGAACGCGTGACAAACCCGCCAACCGCTCGGCGGGTTCGAGCGTCAACCACATCGTGATCTACACCGCGGAACCAGGCCACCGCTCTCGCACGTTGGGAGCGGTATGCCGATGAAGCGAGGCGTGCTCGTTGCCTTGGGGTCCATCGGGGCGCTCAGCCTCGTCATCGGCGGAGCTGTGGCCTGGGTCGGCGGGAAGGACCTCGGCCCGCTGCTGCCACCACCGGAGCAGTGCGTGGCCACGGTCAACGGCGCGACCGTCGAGCTCGAACTGGAGCAGGCCGAGTCGGCCGCGATCATCGCGGGCGTCGCCGTACGGCGTGGGCTGCCGGGCCGGGCGGTCACGATCGCGCTCGCCACGGCGTACCAGGAGTCCGGGCTGCGCAACCTTGCGCACGGCGACCGGGATTCGCTGGGCCTGTTCCAGCAGCGACCGTCCCAGGGCTGGGGGTCGACGAAGCAGGTGCAGGACCCGCACTACGCATCCGGCAAGTTCTACGACGCCCTGGTGAAGATCAAGGACTACCAGAAGCTCCCGATCACCGTCGCGGCCGACCGCGTCCAGCGCAGCGCCTTCCCGAACGCGTACGCCGACCACGAGGCCGACGCCCGCGTGCTCGCCTCCGCGCTGACCGGCAATTCGAAGGCGGTCTTCAGCTGCACGGTCAACCCGGACGACGTACCGGTCCAGACAGTCGGCAAGAACGGGCTGACGCCCCGCGCGGACGCCGTACGGCGGGATCTGCTGGCAACGTTCGGGCGGATCTCCACCGGTGGTTACGCGCCGGGCGGGGTCCGGTCCGGGCACATGGAGGGGTCGGCGCACTACGAGGGCCGGGCGGTGGACGTGTTCGTCCGGCCGATCACGGCGGCCAACACGACCAAGGGCTGGGCGATGGCGCAGTACCTGGTGGCCCGGGCCAAGCTGCTGAACATCCGCACGATCATCTTCAGCGACAAGATCTGGACCGCCGGCGGCCGCTCGGACAGCGGGTGGCGCGACTACACGCCACCGGCCCGGTCCGGTGACCAGAAGATCCTCCGGCACCTCGACCACGTGCACGTCGACGTCCTCGACAACTGATCTGAAGACTGTCTGAAGGTCCCCGCTCACCCTGAGTACATGGCGAATCTGGGGGAGCAACACCGGCCGAACGTCCTGTTCAACCTGGCCGGACTCGTACTGATCGTGGCAGGCATCGGCCTGACCATCTACGGCCTCGTCTCGGCAGTCGGGGTCATCCAGGCATTCGACGCGTTCCGTGGCGACGGACCGCCGGTCCAGGTCGCGGACGGAATGGCAGCGGCCTTCTGGGGGATCGTGGTGTTCACGATCGGGCGCTACCTGTGGCGAGGGGCGCGCAAACGCGGCGCTGCCGACCGCTTCGGGCGGCTACTGCTCGTGGTCGCCTACGTGATGCTCGGCATCGGACTGGACGGCGGGGTGCATGCCGCGACCGGCATCTGGACGCAATCGTCCGATTCGGCCGAGGAAGCGATGATCCGCACGCTCGTGACAGTGGCCGTGTGGGGCCTCCCGGCCTCCTTGATCGGCTGGTTCGGCACCAAGCTCGCGAACGAGAAGATCCTGGCCACGGCCGACGTCAAGGTGGGCTGACGACGGTGGGGTACCTGCGTACCCCACCGTCGTTTCTCAGCTCTTACTCGTCGTGCTCCTGCGGGGGCAGCGCGGCGATGAAGGGGTGGTCCTTGTCGATCTTGCCCATCTTGGACGCGCCACCGGGCGAGCCCAGGTCGGTGAAGAAGTCGACGTTCGCGGTGTAGTAGTCCTTCCACTGCTCCGGGGTGTCGTCCTCGTAGTAGATGGCTTCGACCGGGCACACCGGCTCGCACGCTCCGCAGTCCACGCACTCGTCGGGGTGGATGTACAGCATCCGGTTGCCCTCGTAGATGCAGTCCACGGGACACTCCTCGACACAAGCGAGGTCCTTCAGGTCAACACACGGCTGCGCGATGACGTAGGTCACTGCTACTCCTCCTATGGCAGGCACGCGCAGCGATGATCCTCTGGGTTGCTGCGATGCGGTGGTGCAAGAGTCTCTAGTATCACGGTAATACGCTGCCCACTCTGCCAGGAGTCCGGATCGTGTCAGGCCTTGGTACTCGTGATATCGGACACCGTGTGGTGGTCCGGCATCGAATTAAGGGTGGCCTAACCGACGTCATCGGAGTTCTCGAGGACCGTCGGGAGGGTCAGCTGGTGGTCCGGCATGCCGACAGCAGCCGGCACGAGATCGAGCTCTCCGCGATCACCGCGGCCAAACCGATCCCGGAGATGCCGCTACGCCCGGTCGACGTCGAGCAGCTTTTCCTGACCACCGCACTGGGCCGTCCGGCGGCCGAGACCGTGTATCTCGGCGAGTGGTTGCTGCGGGCATCCTCGGGCTGGACCGGTCGCGGCAACTCGCTGCTCACGGCCGGCAACCCCGGGACGCCGCTCACCGAGGCGCTCAAGCGTGCTGAAGCCTGGTACGTCGAGCGCGGGCTGCCACCGCAGGCCCAGGTCCGCCTCGGCAGCCCGGCCGCGACCGACCTGCAGGAGCTCGGCTGGATCGACGGCCACCCCGAGCGTTCCGACGTACTGGTCATGCACACCACACTCGACCACGTGAACGCGCTCCCGCCGTACGAGGTCGACCTCGCCGAGCGCCCCGGCAAGGCCTGGTACGGCGTCGCCTTCGAGGGACCGGTTCCCGCTCCGGCGCCGGTCGTGCTGGAAGGTGCACCCAAGGCCGTCTTCGCCTCGATCGTGCTCGACGGCGAGCACGTGGCGGTCGGCCGGGGCGCGATGACCGGTCACTGGCTCGGAATCGACGCTCTCCGGGTCGCACCGGCCCACCGCGGCCGCGGGCTGGCGGCGGCCGTCGTACAGGCTCTGGCGCGCTGGGCAGGGCCTCAGGGCGGCCGCCGGACCTATCTGGAGGTCCTGGAGGACAATCTGCCGGCCGTGACGGCCTACCGGCGGCTCGGGTACGTCGAGGCGTATCGCTACCGGTATCTGGTGAGCCCCTCGGGCTAGGCTCAGCCGGTATGGCGGATCACGTGGTGGAGCGCCCCGAGTATGCCGGGGATTTCGAAGGCACCGTGCAGGTCGAGTACACGCCACACCCGGATGACGGGGTGGCGGACCCGGGTGAGGTGGTCTGGACCTGGGTGCCGTTCGAGGAGGACCACCAGCGCGGGAAGGACCGGCCGGTGCTCGTGGTCGGATCCGACGGGCCGTACCTGCTGGCGCTGATCCTGACCAGCAAGGACCACGACCGCGACGCCGCCGACGAGGCCCGCTGGGGCCGGGTCTGGATGGACGTCGGCCAGGGCGCCTGGGACCGCGAGGGCCGGAACAGCGAGGTCCGGCTGGACCGGGTCCTCCGCGTCGATCCGGCGCTGGTTCGCCGCGAGGGTGCGGTGATCGGCGAGGACCTGTTCAACCAGGTCGCTGCCGGGCTCCACACCCTCCATCGCGGCTAGGCGGCCGCCGGTCAGCTCGGCGTACGAGGTGGGGTCGTCTGGGTGTTCTGCGGGCCGTTCGGGGGCGGGGTCGTGGTCCCGGGCTTCGGGCCGCAGCGGATGTCGTCGGCCGCGTTGTAGTGCGTGGTGAACTGCTCGGTCTTGACCTTCGCACCGTTCTTGTAGAAGTCCCGGAAGATCGTGATGTCGAAACCGGCGGTCGGTGCCTGCGGGCGGCAGCCCGGCTCCTGGCTGTAGACCAGGCCGGGGGCGCGGTTGTTCGACTTGCCGGAGGCCCGCGCCTTGATCTCGTAGACCTTGGTCCCCCAGATCTTGACCGTGATCCGGCCCTGGCTGCCGGGCTTGGACGCGGTGAAGATGGTCTGGATGTAGATCCCGTTGCCGGAGTCGTTGAGGAACTTCAGGTCCACCGACGGCCACGCGACGGTCGCCTCGCGGCCGATCGGGTAGCGGCTGATGTAGACGCTGTGCGCCTTGTGCTCGACATCCTTGAGCCCGGCGAAGAACGCCGCGTTGAAGGTCGTGGTCGCCGACTGGGAGACCCCGCCGCCGAGGTCCAGCTTGAAGACGCCACCGCTGATGATGTTGCCCTCGGTGAAGCCGTTCTCCTTGGTCCGCTCGCCGACGATCTTGTTCAGGCTGAACATCTCGTTCGGCTTCAGCAGCGTGCCGTTGATCTTGCGGGCCGCGGTACCGATGTTGGTGTTGCGGTACGGCGCGTGCGGGAACTCGGTGGTGAACTCGCCCATCACCTCTTTGATGCCGAGCTTCTCGATCTGCTCGGTGGTCACCTTCGCCTTGGTACTCGCCAGGCCGACCGCGGCCTTGCGCTCACCGGCCGGCTTCGGCAGCACCGAGATGATCGCCGGGACGACCTTGGTGCGGTCGACGACCATGCCGTCGACGGCGGGGACGACCTTCGGCTTACCGGCCGCGATCTCGAAGGTCGCGTCCTTCGGCAGCGTCTCGAGGGCCTTGAACCGCTTCTGGAACAGCGGCTCCAGCTGCTTGCCGCTCAGCGTCGGGGTGACCTGGCCGTCCTTCACCGTGAAGGTCAGCGCCGGTGCGAACTCCGACGGGGTGAGCGAGACCGACTTGTCGCCGACGGTCAGCTTGATCGGGGCGGCCACGGCCGGCTCGGCGAAGTCCGTGATCGCCTTGCTGATCGCGTCGGACCCGGCCTGCGGCTGGGTGACCTGCACCGGCAGGTCCGCCGCGGTGCCGCCACTCGGGTAGGCCGCGACGACGACGTCGACGGCCTTTGCGGTGTCCAGCTCGAGCCCTTCGGCGGGCTTGTGCGGGACCGGCTTGAGTCCGTCGAAGGTGATCGAGCCCTCGGTCGCCGGGCGGTTCACCTGCTTGGCGAGCTTCGCGACCGCTGCCTGCAGCTTCGCCTCGTCCTTGGCGACCACCGGCTCGACCGCGGAACCACCGGTCAGGGCACGCCAGATCCGCGCGGGGGCCAGGCTGCGCCCGGCTCCGGCCTGGGCCACTGTCGCCTCGACGTCCAGGCTGAGTCCGGCCTCGGCCGGGTTCACCGAGTACGACGTCGCCGAGTCACCGGCCTTGAACTTGACCGGCTGGGCCAGCCGATCCTTCAGTCCGGCGTCGAGCTTGGCCTTGGCATCGCTCTCCGACAGCCCGCCGAGCGGGATGCCGAGCACGGTGGTGTCACCGGGAATCTTGTCTCCGGCGAACGCGAAGGCGGCGCCGTACCCCACGACGAGCACGCCTAGTCCTGCCGCGGCGACAATCCCCGCGAGCTGCTTCTTCCCCACCGGACGAAGTCCTCCTGCTCATGCCCTGGCGCCGCAGGCACCTATGGTCAGGCTGTGCCCGCTGGGGACACAAGGGCATATCTTACGGGACGGGGCAGGCCTTCCCGACCTTTGGGGCAGGCCCCGCCTGCCTCAAAAGCCCCCTTCGCCACGCTCAGCGTGCGGGCAGCTCCCGATAGTGACTGGCGTGATGGACCAGCGCACCGGCACTCAGGGCTTCCCCGAGGCCCAGACTGAGCACCTCGCCGACCACGATCGTGTGGTCACCGCCCTCGTACGTCGCCCAGGTCCGGCACTCCAGCCACGAGAGCGAGCCGGTGATCACCGGGCAACCGGTCTTCGGTCCGGATTCGGTCGCGACCCCGTCGAACTGGCTGTACAGATCCCGCCCGGACCGGGCGAACCGGGCGGCCAGCTCCTGCTGGTCCGCGGCCAGCACCGACACGGCCCAGTAGCCGCAGTCGAGGACCGCGTCGTGCATCCGCACACCCTTGTCGACGCAGACCAGCACCAGCGGCGGGTCCAGCGACACCGAGGTGAACGCGTTCGCCGTCATCGCATGGGCCACGCCGTCCTGCAGCGTGCTCATGATCAGGATCCCGGCCGCGAACTGGCTCAGTGCCGCCCGGAACTCCTCGGGCGGCACGATCCCGCTGGGCTCGGGCGTCATTGACACCTCAGCAGCCTATGCCCGGCGGATGGTTGATGTCTGAAGTAGGCGTGTGTGGACCGTCACGCCAGGCCGGCGAACAGATCGTCCTCGACGCCGTTGGGACCGGGGGCAGCCGTGCCCTTGACCAGGCGGTAGCCCTCGTCGCCGAAGATCGAGCTGCCGTTGTTGTCCGACAGAGCGAAGAACGGCCCGTCCACCGTGATCTGGGTGGCGTGCGCCTTCATCGCGTTCATCTTGCGGTCCATGTACGCCGAGCCGTCGACGATCGCGTCGATGAACCGGTCCGGGGTGATCATCGGCGGCATCGGACCCTCCGGATCCATCCCCTCGAAGGTCGTGGTGTCGCCGGCCGCGCGGAGCTCGCGCAGGCTCGCCCGCATCGCCGACTCGATGATCGCGGTCCAGTAGATCTTCGGGATTTCCCAGGCCGGGCCGAGGTCCTCACGGTACGAGCGGGCGCCGGCCAGGGCAGCGGCGTACATCGCGACGCGGTGTGCCTTGATGTGGTCCGGGTGGCCGTAGTTCCCGTACTCGTCGTAGGTGACGAGGACCTGCGGGCGGATCTCCCGGATCACCGGGACCAGATCGTTCGCCGCGGTCAGCAGGTCGGCCTGCCAGAAGCTGTCCTGACGGGTGTCCGGCGGGACGTCCGCGTTGCCCTCGTCGTTGTAGATCATCCCGGTGTCGCGGTACTTACCGGGGCCGCCGAGGTAGCGGTGGTCGGTGACGCCGAGCTCGGCCATCGCGGCCTCGAGCTCGGTGATCCGGTGTGGTCCCAGCTGGTCGGTCTGGTCAGCGGCCAGATGGGACAGATCCGGAACGAGCACCTCGCCCTCTTCACCGAGAGTGCACGTGATCAGCGTGACGTGGGCGCCTTCGTCCACGTACCGCGCCATGGTTGCGCCGTTGTTGATGGTCTCGTCGTCAGGGTGGGCGTGCACCAGCAACAGCCGTCGCTGTGCAGTTGGTGACGGGGGGAGCTCAGCCATACCCAAACACTACGTCGCAGCCCCGACACTTATTCCCGTCAGCCGAAGCGACGGACCAGCAGACAGCCGGCCTGGAACCGGGACTTGGCTCCGAGCCCGACGACCAGCGCACTGACCTCGGCCCGGACGGTCCGCAGGGACAGCCCGAGCTCACGAGCGATCGCGGCGTCCTTCGTCCCGGTGGACAGCATCCGCCCGATCGCGATCTGACGGCTGGTCAGTTCCTTGATCGCCGCCGGCGTCTGCCGCCGGGATCCCAGTTCGTAGATCTCGCAGACATCTTCCGGTACGACGTCTTCCCTCCGGACCGAAGGGACGACCTGATACACCGACATTCCTCACTCCTCCCCAGTAGCGTGCAGAAGGATTCTCGCCGCCGGCGTAGACCACTCACCAGGTACAACCCATACAAACGACCCATACAGTTTGCGGCCGGGGCCGTTTTCTCAGCGTGATCCGACGGTTCCGGAACGTCGTTTCCGCCGAGTGTGACTTCCGCCACTACAGCTGGTCGCGCAGGGCCCTCACGAACGGACGATCCGGTACCAGCCAGTCCGCTTCGACCAGTTCGGCCGCCGCGAACCACCGCAGTTCGGCGTGCTCCCGCCGTACCGGCTCGCCTGTCACGATCGTCGCCCGGTAGACGTGCAGCCGGTACTTGTCGGAGATGTCCACCCCCGGTCCGAGCGAGGCGCCGATCTCCACCTCGAGGTCCAGCTCCTCGCGCAGTTCCCGGGCTGCTGCCTGCGCCTCGGTCTCCCCCGGCTCGACCTTCCCACCCGGGAACTCCCAACCACCCTCGGGACCCGGCCGGTACGCCGCCAGCACCCGCTCACCACGCACGACGGCTACACCTACAACGATCTGCACAAGGTGACTCTGTCAGACATGTAACGAAAAACCGTCGGTGGCCTACGGCACGATGAGCTGCATGCCGTTGCAGAACAGGGTTCTTCCCACCCAGGAGATCGTCGCCGAGGACGGGCGCGGCCTCCTGATGGGCAACCGCGGCAGCCTGCACAGCCCGGATCGCCGCCTCGGCACGACCCGCTGGCGCTCCAAGGCGTGGATCTGCTGCGTCCTTGACTGGAAGGGAGTTCAGCGCGATCCGATGCCGCCCGGGCGCTGGACCGCCTTGTTCTTCTTCGACGAAGCCGTCGCACTCGCGGCCGGGCATCGGCCCTGTCATTACTGCCGACGCAGGGACTTCCTGCGGTACGCCGGGGCCTGGGCGCAGGGACATCACCTCGACGAACGCCCACGCGCGCCCGCGATGGACGCCGTACTGCACAGTCAACGCGTCGAACCGCGCACACGCCGGCAACGGACTGCCATCCGCGATCTCGGTGCGCTACCGGACGGCGCCATGGTCCGGTACGACGGCCGCCCGGCGCTGGTGCTGGACGGGCAGGTGCTGCCGTGGTCGTGGCAGGGTTACGAAAACCCGCGCCGGCCGCCGGGACTGATCGAGATCGAGGTGCTGACCCCAGCGGCGAATCTCGTTGTCCTGAAGGCCGGATTCACTCCATTACTCCACTCGTCGGCCGTCGGCAACTGAGGCAACCCTAAGTAGAAACACGCCGTACCGAGAGGTCTTCCGTTGCATGCTCCAGCGCGGCAAAGTGTGCCCATACTGACAGCTACAACACCATCACTGGAGTCGGCATGGGTGAAGGCAACGGCGCCGTAGCGCCCGTAGTCCGCGCGCTGGAAGCGCTACATGCGGCCGTCGGAAAGCTCAGCCAGGAGTACGGAGACACTCTCGGCGTTCGTCGCTTGGTCTCCGATGTGGCCCGGCTGAGCGACGATCTGGCCGAGCTCGGCCCTCCCGACCCGAAGCACAGACCCGGACCGGTTCCGGAGGACCTCGAGGAGATTCCCGACGTGGAGTATGACGCGTCCATGTGGACAGACGCGGAGCATGAAGGCTTCGGCGCACCGGATCGGCGTGCCCCCTGATGGCACATGGAGTTGATTCGCCCGGGCGCGCACAAGTTGGACTGAAGACCGCGAGAACCGATCGCTGGTGGCTGGCGCCGCTGCGGATCGGGGTGATCCTGGGCTTCTTCATCGTCTACGCGACGATCCGGATCTTCATGAACAAGTGGTACTGGGTGGACGAGCACCACTACCTGACCCCGCTGTACTCGCCGTGTGTCACCGAGTCGTGTGTGCCGGGTTCGAGTCACCTGGGCACGTGGTTCCCGAAGTTCCCGGTCTTCATCCCGTTCAGCATCATCACGTTCGCCGTCCTGGCCGGCTTCCGCGGGACTTGCTACTACTACCGCAAGGCGGGCTGGCGTTCGCTGCTGCTCGCGCCCGGGGCGTGCGCCGTACCGGAGCCGCACAAGAAGTACAGCGGTGAGAGCAAGTTCCCGCTGACCGGTCTGAACCTGCACCGCTACTTCTTCTACGGCGCGCTGGTCTTCGGTGTGCTCAACGTCTACGACGGCGTGCTCGCCTTCCACGGTAAGGACGGCGGCTTCGGGATCGGCCTCGGCACGGTGATCATCTGGATCAACCTGGTGATGCTCTGGCTGTACACGCTGTCCTGCCACGCCTGCCGGCACATCGTCGGCGGCCGGCTGAAGAACTTCTCCAAGCACCCGTGGCGGTACCGGTACTGGACCTGGGTGTCCAAGCTGAACCCGAAGCACGGCACGTTCGCGATGGCGTCGCTGTTCACCGTGATCCTGACCGACTTCTACATCATGGCGCTGTCGGCCGGCTGGTTCTCCGACCTGCGCTTCCTGAACTGAGGATCTGCGAGATATGACTGAGCTGGAACGACACACCTACGACGTCGTCGTGATCGGGGCCGGCGGCGCCGGTCTGCGCGCGGCGATCGAGGCCCGCGAGCAGGGCAAGCGCACCGCGATCGTGTGCAAGTCGCTGTTCGGCAAGGCGCACACCGTGATGGCCGAGGGCGGCTGCGCGGCCGCGATGGGCAACGCGAACGCGAACGACAACTGGAAGACGCACTACGTCGACACGATGCGTGGCGGCAAGTTCCTGAACAACTGGCGGATGGCCGAGCTGCACGCGCAGGAAGCGCCGGACCGGGTCTGGGAGCTGGAGACGTACGGCGCCCTGTTCGACCGGACCCCGGACGGCAAGATCAGCCAGCGCAACTTCGGCGGTCACACCTACCCGCGGCTCGCGCACGTCGGCGACCGGACCGGCCTGGAGCTGATCCGCACCCTGCAGCAGAAGATCGTCTCGCTGCAGCAGGAGGACTTCGAGGCGACCGGCGACTACGAGGCCAACCTCAAGGTCTACGCCGAGTGCACGGTGACCGAGCTGCTGAAGGACGGCGACGCGATCTCCGGTGCCTTCGGGTACTGGCGTGAGTCCGGCCGCTTCATCCTGTTCGACGCGCCCGCGGTGATCCTGGCCACCGGCGGTGTCGGCAAGTCGTTCAAGGTCACCTCGAACTCGTGGGAGTACACCGGTGACGGTCACGCCCTCGCGATGCGGGCCGGCGCGACGCTGATCAACATGGAGTTCATCCAGTTCCACCCGACCGGCATGGTCTGGCCGCCGTCGGTGAAGGGGATCCTGGTCACGGAGTCGGTGCGCGGCGACGGCGGCGTACTGAAGAACTCCGAAGGCAAGCGGTTCATGTTCGACTACGTTCCGGACGTGTTCCGCGCGCAGTACGCGGAGACCGAGGAAGAGGCCGACCGCTGGTACAAGGACGCCGACAACAACCGGCGCCCACCGGAGCTGCTGCCCCGCGACGAGGTCGCCCGGGCGATCAACTCCGAGGTCAAGGCCGGCCGCGGCACCCCGCACGGCGGCGTCTTCCTGGACGTCTCGTCCCGGCTGCCCGCGGAGGAGATCCAGCGCCGGCTGCCGTCGATGTACCACCAGTTCAAGGAACTGGCCGACGTCGACATCACCGCGGAGCCGATGGAGGTCGGCCCGACCTGTCACTACGTGATGGGTGGCGTCGAGGTCGAGCCGGACACCGCGCAGTCCTCGGTCAAGGGCCTGTACGCCGCCGGTGAAGTGGCCGGCGGGATGCACGGCTCCAACCGCCTCGGCGGCAACTCGCTGTCCGACCTGCTCGTCTTCGGCCGCCGCGCCGGAGCCGGTGCGGCGATGTACGTCGAGTCGCTGGGCGAGAACCGGCCGAAGATCGCTGAGGCCGATGTCGACGCGGCCGCGGCCGAAGCCCTGGCACCGTTCGAGCTCGAGGGCGGGGAGAACCCGTACACGATCCACCAGGAACTCCAGCAGTCGATGAACGACCTGGTCGGCATCATCCGCAAGGCCGACGAGATCGAGCAGGCACTGTCCCGGCTGGCCGAGTTCCGCGGCCGGATCGCGAAGATGACGGTCGAGGGGCACCGCCAGTTCAACCCCGGCTGGCACCTGGCCCTCGACCTGCGCAACATGCTGACCGTGTCGGAGTGCGTCGCCAAGGCCGCCCTGCTGCGGGAGGAGTCCCGCGGCGGTCACACCCGCGACGACTTCCCCGGTATGAACGCCGAGTGGCGCAAGCTGCTCCTGGTCTGCTCGCTCCAGGGCGACGGCGACGGGGTCACCGTGGTCAAGAAGGACCAGATCCCGATGCGCGAGGACCTGCTCGAGCTGTTCGAGCGCAGCGAGCTAGCGAAGTACCTCACCGAAGAGGAGCTGCCGGTATGAGTTATTTGGCCAAGTTCCGGGTCTGGCGTGGTGACGCCGACGGTGGTGAGCTGAAGGACTACGAGGTCGAGGTGAACGAGGGCGAGGTCGTCCTCGACGTCATCCACCGGCTGCAGGCGACCCAGACGCCGGACATGGCGGTCCGGTGGAACTGCAAGGCCGGCAAGTGCGGCTCCTGCAGCGCCGAGATCAACGGCATGCCGAAGCTGCTGTGCATGTGCCGGATGAACACCTTCGAGGAAGGGGAGACCGTCACGGTCACCCCGATGCGGACCTTCCCGGTGATCAAGGACCTCGTCACCGACGTGTCCTTCAACTACCAGAAGGCCCGCGAGATCCCCGCGTTCAAGCCCCCGGCCGACCTGAAGCCCGGCGAGTACCGGATGCAGCAGATCGACGTCGAGCGCTCGCAGGAGTTCCGCAAGTGCATCGAGTGCTTCCTGTGCCAGGACACCTGTCACGTCATCCGTGACCACGAGGAGAACAAGGAATCCTTCTCCGGCCCCCGGTTCCTGATGCGGATCGCCGAACTTGACATGCACCCCCTCGACGCCGGCGACCGCCAGCACGCCGCCCAGGAACAACACGGCCTCGGCTTCTGCAACATCACCAAGTGCTGCACCGAGGTCTGCCCCGAACACATCAAGATCACCGACAACGCCCTCATCCCGATGAAGGAACGCGTCGCCGACCGCAAGTACGACCCCATCGTCTGGCTGGGCAACAAGATCCGCCGCCGCGCCTGACCTGATGTGCACAACTGCTGCGCCCGACCGCCTGTCGCGGTCGGGCGCAGTTGGTTTGTGTACCCGCTCCGGGCGTCCGGCCGCAGTTAGCCGAGGCGCCGGAGAGCTGTCTCGATGGCGGCCTCGACCCGAGCAGTCATGCCGGGCACGTCGACGGGACGGCGGCCGGCGACCTGGCTGCTGATCCACTTCGACGCGCTGTCGTCGTAGTGCAGCAGGGCATACAGGTCCCACCACGGATCGAGAGTCACCCCGGAGATCGACTCGTAGAGCGACCGGAGCTGCTCCGCCCACTCGGGCGAGTAGAGCGCCGCCAGGTACCGCCGGCAGTGGCCGACGTCGATCGCGCGTGACCCCCGATGGATGCTGTTCCAGTCGGTCAGGCCGGTAATCCTCCCGCGCGACCACAGCAGGTTGACCGGCAGCAGATCGCAGTGCAGAAAGACAGCCTCGTCCTTCGGCGGCTGTGCCGCCATGACATCGAACGCTGCCGTCCACACAGCCGGCTTCTGTGCGCCGACCGGCACCCGAAACCCGTCTCGCGGAGCGATCCAGGAATCCGTCCAAGGTCTGAACGTCTTCGCAGGAAGATCCAGCGAATGCAGCAGCACGGCAAGCTCCGCGATCCTCGTCAGCCACAACCGAGGTTCCGCCGGACTGAGCTCAACATGACCCGGCAACCGCGTCATCAGCAACGCCGGCGCACCACCCGTCGAAGCACCGGCAACATCAGTCGCCAGGATCCTCGGAACCGGCAACCCGCTCCCCGCCACCACCCCAAGATTGGCGATCTCCTGCTCCAGCGGCTCCTCCAGACCAAGCCCGCCCGGATACTGCCGCAGCACGACGAACGTTCGCACGCCACGCCGCTCGACCGTCAACCGATGCACGGCAGAGCAGACACCACCGGTCATGCGGCGATAACCCACGACCCGACTGCCACTCCCCACCGACGCCGCAACCCAGTCCAGCGTCTCCGCAGAGGGCCGACGCTGCCTGAACCCGTTCTCTCTCCAGTCGCCCTCGGTCATGAACACGAGCCTATGCATCACAGTCCTGCTGCGACACGGGTTTTCCAACCCACCAAAGGCGGTGGCCACAGGACCGCAGATCTGTACACCGGATCGCGTGGCGAGCGATATGTCCCGCACACGTGCGCGGCAGCGCACAAAGGAGGCGGGAGGGGGTAGCCCGGGATGGGCTCCCCCGTGTGGGTGAACCGGGGTGCGGGGTGGACGGCCTAGGGTTCGACGCATGGATGTTGCGATTGCCGGGGTGTTCAGCCTGGTTGTGTTCATGGTGATCTTTATTCCGGTGGCGCAGCGGTTGCTGGGGGTGCGGTTCGGGCTGGTGCGGTTGGGGTTGGCGGCGGGGTTGACGTTGTCCACGTTCAGTCCGATTGCCAATGCACTGGTGGGGCCGCCGCCGTTCACGGGGTCGAATGCGGCGGCGTTGGCGTTCGTGGGGCTGACGACGTTGTGTGCGACGTTGTGTGGGCTGGTGTTTCTGGTGCTGGCGGAGGCGTTGGTGCCGACGGGGTCGTTGCCGCGGGCCCGGGATCTGCGGCGGGATGTGACTGGGCGGATCGCGCGGACGAGGCGGTATCTGCAGATTCTGCGGATCGCGGTCCGGCATGGGCTGGGGCCGTATCTGCGCGGCCGGCGGCGGCCGGGGCGAGAGAATGCGGCTGGACAGGCGGAGCTGGCGCGGTCGTTGCGGCTGGCGCTGGATGATGCCGGTGTCACGTTCGTGAAGCTCGGGCAGGTGTTGTCGACGCGGAGCGACATCATCCCGCTCTCGGTCGCCAACGAGCTGAGCCGCCTGCAGGATCAGGTCACGCCCGCACCCTGGGCGGAGATCGAGCAGGTGCTGACCGAGGAGCTCGGTGCACCGCCGAACCAGGTGTACGACGAGTTCGTCACCGAGCCGCTCGCCGCGGCCAGCGTTGCCCAGGTCTACACAGCAAGCCTGAATAGCGAGCGGGTCGTGGTGAAGGTGCAGCGCCCAGGTATCGCGAGTGTCGTCGACCGCGACCTCGATATCGTACGGCGCCTCGCCCGGCTGCTCGAGCGGAACACCGACTGGGGTCGCTCGATGGGCGTCCGCGCGCTGGCTGACGGTTTCGCCGAGGCGATGCGGGAGGAGCTCGACTTCACCGTCGAGGCGGGCAACATGGCAGCGGTCGCGGCCGGCCAATCCGTTGCTGCCAGCAACGACATCGTCGTACCCGCGCTCCACACCCGCCTGTCCACGCATCGCGTACTCACCATGCAGCGACTGGACGGGATCGGCCTCGGCAACGCCGCCCCGGCGATCGCCGAGCGCGGCCTGGACGCCGTTCGGCTCGGCCGCACCCTGTTCGACTGCCTGCTCGGCCAGGTTGCGATCGACGGGGTCTTCCACGCCGACCCGCACCCAGGCAACTTCCTGCTGCTCGCAGATGGCCGCATCGGAATGCTCGACCTAGGCTCGGTCGGCCGCCTTGATCCGGCGACCCGCGAAGCCCTGCAGCGTTTCCTGCTGGCCATCGATCACGGCGATCCGGTCGGCGCCACTGACGCGTTGCTGGAGATCGTCGATCGCCCCGATGTCATCGACGAGCGCGGTCTGGAGCGGGCAGTCGGTCAGTTCATGACCCGGCATCTGACCGGCGCGGTGGCGATCGGTCCGGCGATGTTCAACGACCTGTTCAAGATCATCACCTCGCACGAGCTCGGGGTTCCGCCCGAGGTCGCGGCAGTGTTCCGGGCGCTGGCCACGATCGAGGGCACGATCAGCCGGATCTCCCCCGGGTTCGACCTGGTCGGGGCGTCGCGGCAGTTCGCCTCGGCACATGTCACCGACCGGCTCACCCCGGAGGCACTTCGCCGTACGGCGACCGAGGAACTCGCCTCGATCCTGCCGATGCTGCGTCGCCTGCCGCGGCGGATCGACCGCATCGCCGCCGCGGCCGAGAGCGGCCGGCTCGGCCTGAACGTCCGGCTGCTCGCCGACGAACGCGACCGGCAGCACCTGACCGGCCTGCTGCACCAGGTCCTGCTGGCCGTCCTCGGCGCGACTGCCGGTCTGATGGCGGTCCTCCTCCTCGGCATCGACGGCGGCCCCCGGGTCAGCGCGAGCATCACCCTCTACCAGCTGTTCGCCTACAACCTGTTGGTGATCTGCGCGGTCCTGGTCCTGAGGGTTCTCGTTCTCATCTTCCGCATCCCCGAAAAAACCGGTGCGCGTTAAAAGTCCAGTTGTGCCAAAATAACCGTCATGTCTACCTACGTCCTCGTCCACGGCTCGGGCAGCAACTCGTTCCTGTGGACGTCGGTCCAGCGCGAGCTCGCCCTCCGCGGACTGCCGTCGTACGCCGCCGATCTCCCCGGCCACGGCCTCGACGCGCAGTACCCGGCCGCCTACCAGGCCCCGCAGGATCTGGAGTCCTGGGCGACCGAGCCCTCCACCCTCGCCACGGTCACCCTGCAGGACAACGTCGACAGCCTGCTTCCCGCCGTACGGCGCCTGGCCGCGAACGGACCGGTCGTCCTGGTCGGCGCCAGCCTCGGCGGTGTCACGATCACCGCACTGGCCAACCAGGCACCGGAGCTCGTCGACCACCTCGTCTACATCTCCGCCTGGGCGCCGGTCTCGAAGCCGAATCCGATCGAATACATGGGCGAGCCCGAGTTCGCCGAGAGTCGGCTGCCGACCCTGACCGGCTTATCCGTCGGTGATCCGCAAAGCATCGGCGCCGGCCGGGCCAACTACCGCACCGCCGACAAGGCACTCCTCGAGGCGCTGAAGGCGGCCACGATGGCCGAGGCGACCGACGCGCAGTTCCTTGCCCTGCTCAACATTCTGCAGCCCGACGAGTCGCTGCAGGTGATGATGGGTGACGCCCGCGCCGACGCCGAGACCTGGGGCACGATCCCGCGCACGTTCGTCCGGCTCACCGCGGACCGCTCGCTCCCGATCGCCCTGCAGGACCTGCTGATCCGCGAGGGCGACGAACTCACCCCCGACAACCGGTACGCCGTCCAGTCGCTCGACGCGAGCCATGTCGGCTGGATCTTCCAGCCGGACCGGGTCGCGGAGCTGCTGGCCGGAGTTGACCTCAAGTCCGCTTGAACTCCGAGGATGGCGGGATGACCGCAGACCTGTCGACCCCCGCCCCTCGCCTGTTCAGCGGGCCGCACCTGCCGCTGGCGCTCGGCGTGATCGGCCTGGTCACCCTGAGCGCCCTGGAGAACCGCGCAGTCGGTACGGCGTTGCCCACGATGGTGCGCGAGTTCGACGCGCTCGGCAGTTTCGGCGTGGCCAACGCGGCTCCGAACGCGAGCTTCGTCTTCGCGCTGGCGGTCGCCGGTCTCTGGTCGGATCGGCACGGACCGATCCGGACGCTGCGGCTCGGGGCGATCGTGTTCGGGCTGGCCCAGTTGCTGATCGGGTTCGCGGTGGCGATGCCGATGGTGATCGCCGGCCGGGTGCTGAGCGGGATCGCCGAGGGTCTGCTGGATGTCTCGCTGATTGTCCTGGTCGCCCGTGCACTGCCCGCCGCGCTGCGGCCACGGATGATGTCGCTGATCTCGGCGATGTGGGTGCTGCCGTCGATCTTCGGCCCGCTGCTGACTGGTGTGATCACCGAGCAGTTTGGCTGGCGCTGGGTGTTCCTGGGCGCCGTCGTACTGCTGGTCCCGACCTGGTTGCTGCTGCAGCCGGCGATCCGGCAGTCGCAGAACAGTCCGGAGCCCGAGCGCACGCCCGAGCATGTCGCCGAACTGGCTGCCTGGCGTACGGCGCTGCCGTGGGCGGCCGCGATCTCGGTCGCGCTGTTCACGTTGACGCTGACCGGCGACCACCTCGGTGGACACCTGGTACTCGGTGGCACCGTGATCGCCGTCGCGCTCGTCGTACTGGGCGTAGCCGCCATCCGGGTGATGCCACGGGGAGCGTTCGTTGCCGAGCGTGGATTCCCGGCGGTGGTCGCGCTGCGCGGGCTCGTCGGTGCTGGGTTCGCGGGCGTCGGTGTCTACCTGCCGCTGTTGCTCACTCTGCTGCACCACTTCAGCCCGGCCCGGGCCGGCGTGAGTTTGTCGATCACCGGAGTGTTCTGG
The DNA here is from genome assembly GCF_042262745.1 of Kribbella sp. NPDC056345. Taxonomy (NCBI): domain Bacteria; kingdom Bacillati; phylum Actinomycetota; class Actinomycetes; order Propionibacteriales; family Kribbellaceae; genus Kribbella; species Kribbella sp. NPDC056345. The sequence goes on from NZ_JBHJQQ010000008.1 coordinate 289,153, forward strand.
GCGTTCGGCTCCTGGTTGCAGGGCCGCGACCACAACTTCCAGCGCGTCAACGTACTGCGGACTGGTCTGACCCTGATGACCGTCGGAATCGCGATCACTTCGTTGCTGGCGTGGACCGACGCGACTGTCTGGTTCGGGCTGACCGGCTGGGCGATCGCGGGAATCGGCATGGGGCTCAGTTCGTCGAGTCTCTCGGTGCTGATGCTCGACCTGTCCGACGCCGGCAACTCCGGCCGCAACGCGAGTGCCGCCCAGATGGCTTCGGTGATGAGCATCGCGACCGCGGTCTCCGTCACCGGCACCTTGCTGGCCCTGAACGCCGACGACCCGCAGCCCTGGGTGTTCGGCGTGATCGTCAGCGCAGGCGCCGTACTGACTGCCCTCGCGCTCCTGTGTGCCGGGCGCGTCCGCCGGAAGGTCTAGAGTGACCAGCATGGCTGAGCTGCTCACGGACGACCAGATCGATCTCGCGCTCCGCGACCTGATCCCGCTGTGGAAGGCCGTGGACAAGACGCTGGTGCGGACCGTCGAGCGGGACACCTTCCTGGACGGGATCCGGCTGGTCGCGACCGTCGCGCAGCTGGCCGAGGCGACCGGGCACCACCCGGACATCGACATCCGCTACAAGAAGATCACCTTCCGGGTCACCAGCCATGACTCGGGCGGTATCACCGAGGACGATCTGGTCCTCGCGCACCACATCGACACCGCGGCCGGATAAACCCCTTCGTACATCGGTTACCGTTGCCGGGTGACTTCTGTTGACGAGTACCGTCTGCTGGGTTTCTCCGACGAGGACCGCGAGGACGCCGAGAAGTTCGTGGCGGATCCGGCCGTGGTCGAGGATTTCGTCACCCAGTTGCGTGCGGGGGTGGGGAACCAGGGCACCGAGCAGCAGTACCGGATGCCGGAGGACACCCGCAACACCGTCGCGGCGTTGCTGGCGACAGTCCCGGAGATCCGGAAGTACCACGCGGAGCGCGGGATCCCGGACGACATCAGCTGGGCGACACTGGCCGATCTCGGCAAGCAACTGCAGGTCAGCCGGCGGACCCACGGCAAGTACGGCCTGGCCACGCACTGGTGGCTGACGATCCACTGGGCCGGGCAGATCTATGCCCTCGGCCGCTTGCAGTGGATGCTCTACCAAGTCACCGAGGACAAGCCGGTGCCCGGGACCGAGCCGGGCGAATGGGTGGTCGGCGTCCACATCCCCGAGTCCGGCCCGCTCACGCCCGAGCTCGTCGACGCGAGTTTCGCGCAGGCCCGGGAGTTCTTCCCGCGGTACTTCCCGGAGTACCCGGTCAAGACCGTCACCCTGCACTCGTGGCTGCTCGACCCGTACCTGCTCGACAACCTGCCGCCCGAGTCGAACATGGTCCGCTTCGGCCGCCGCTTCACGCCGTACGGGACACCGATCGACAGCCAGGACAGCGCGATCTTCTTCACCTTCCGCAGCCGCGACCTCAGCCGGCTGGACGAGTTCCCGCAGGACACCACCCTGCAGCGACTGGTCGTCAGCCGGATCAAGCAGGGCGGCACCTGGCAGGACGCGAGCGGCTACACCCAGTTCTAGGAACGACGACCGCTCGGGACGCCGGCGTACTTGGCGAGCCAGCCGGCCAGCTCGATATTGCTGACGCACCGGACGTCGGGCTGCTTGCAGGTCTCCTTGACGAACGTCGTCAGCGCGTCGGAGTAGATGCTGTTGTTCCAGCGGTTGAAGTGGTTGCCGAGGAAGATCGGCGGGTTGCCCTTCGCCCGGGACCGCGCGAGTTGCTGCCGGTACGTCGCCAGCACCTGCGCGCGTAGTTGCGGCACCTGCGCGACCGGTGCCTTCTTGGCCTTGGTCTGCGCGTACCAGAGGTTGTAGTCCATCGTCAGCGTGTTCTTGGTCGTCCCCGCGAGCCTGACGTCCTGCAGCGGGAAGTCCCACAGCCCGTCGACCTTCTTCGGCCACCGGAGATAGCCGGTCGCGGACGCGTCGTACACCATGCCGCGATAGCTCATCGCCCGCCGGTACGCCGCTCTGTTGCCTTCCAGGCACGGGGTTCGCAGCCCTTTGACCGTGGCAGGGTCGAACGGAGCCGCAACCGTCTTCCCAGCCGCGAGACCGGGGCCGGTGCGAACCATCTGGTCGAAGGCGTTGAGTTCGGCGGTCCACTGGGCGGTCGCCCATTCGCCGACACCCTTCGGCCCGCAGAAGTGACCGTTGACGTGGGTGCCGATCTCGTGACCCTCAGCGATCGCGTCGTGCAGGATCGTCGTCCGGGCCAGCACGTTGGCCGGCGTACTCCAGCCGATGTCGGAGGCGCCGGGCTTGTGGAACGGCGGTTTGTAGTCGGTGCGGTGGGAGGCCGGGTAGAGGTAGGGACCGGACAGGAAGAACGTCATCCGGGCGTCGACCTGCTCGGCCACGGTCCGCCAGTGGTGCCAGAGGGCGAGATCACCGGCGCCGTCGAACGAGACGACCACGAAGAGCGGTGGCTTGCCGTTGGCGAGCCGGGCCGGGAACTGCCGGGTCACCGACGTAACGGTCGGAGTCCGGGAGGGAGTCGGCGAGGGTGTAGGCGTCGGCGAAGGAGTCCCCGAGGGCGATCGCGAAGGTGTCTTCGACGGCGGGCTCGGAGTCTCGGAAGGCGTGGCCGACGGCTGCCCGCTGGACTCGATATCGGCACATCCAACCAGCACCGCCGCGACCACCACCGCGGCGGCAAGGAGGTTCGCTCCAGGCCTCACCACACCTCTACTGACGCACGGACCGCATCAGAGGTTGAACCGGGACACGCAGCCGCGCGGAAACCCGCCCGGGGATCGTTAGACCGCTGTGATCTTCGCCGCGCGGCGACGGTTCGCGATCCGGCGGGACGTCTCGATCACCAGGCCGATCACAAAGGCCATCCCGAGACTGAAGCCGAGCGCCTTGAGCGAGTCGTGCTGGAACGCGTCACCGCCGAGGTAGCCGATCAGAGCGACGTACGTGTAGGCGATCGTCACCCCGGCGAAGGTGAAGAGGACGAACTTCTTGAACGAGTACCGCGTTGCGCCCGCGGTCAGGGTCGCGACCATCCGGGCGCCGGGGATGTAGCGCACCGTCACCAGGATCAGGCCGCCGCGTTTGTGCAGGGCGGCCGAGACCTTCTCGTACAGCCGCTGCCGGCGCTCCTGCCGCTTCATCCAGCGGTGCAGCCGAGGGCCGGAACCGCGGCCCATCAGGTAGCAGACGGACTCGCCGATGACCGAGCCGACCATCGCGACCACGATCACGAGCAGCAGGTTCTGGTGGCCGGCGGCGGCGGCCATACCCGCGGTGACGACCATGCCCTCACTCGGGATGATCGGGAAGACGGCATCGATCGCAGCGGCCAGGAAGAGGACCAGCAACAACCAGTGCGAGGCCATGGCCAAGCCCAGCAGGTGCCGCGCCACCTCCAGGATCTCAGTCATTTGTCAAAGGATGCCATCCCCGGTCAAGCCGCTCACAATCCCATGGGTGTGATTCAACGGGCATTCACGTGATGTTCAAGGGCAAAGTCTGGATGCCGTTCAGCAGGAAACCGGGCGGGCGGTCCGGCTCCACGTCGGGCTCGGCCAGGCGCAGATTCGGGAACCGGTCGAACAGCATCTCCAGCGCCACCCGGCCCTCCAGGCGGGCCAGCGGAGCGCCCAGGCAGTGGTGAATGCCGTGTCCGAAGGCCAGGTGCGCGGAGTCGGGCCGGGTGATGTCGAACTCGTCGGGCCGATCGACCTTACGGCCGTCGCGGTTGGCCGGCAGCAGGGCGAACACGAGCACCTCCCCCGGCTCGAGCCGCTCACCGGCGATGTCGATCGGCGCCTGGACGAAGTACGGGACGGTCACCTGCAGCGGGCCGTCGTACCGGAGTGTTTCCTCCACTGCCGCCGGAAGCCGATCCGGCTCGGCCCGCAGCAGGGCGAGCTGGTCGGGGTGTTCGAGCAGCGCGTAGGTGCCGTTGGTGATCAGGTTGACCGTGGTCTCGTGACCGGCCGACATCAGCAGGAAGATCATCGAGGTCAGCTCTTCCGCGCTGAGCCGGTCCCCGTCCTCCCGAACCGCGACGAGCGCCGACAGCAGGTCGTCGGCAGGCTCCTTGCTCTTGACCGCGATCAGCTCCTGGATCATCGCCACGATCTGACCGCTGGCCTCGATGTACTCGTCCGGGGTGTGCATCGGCGCGTTCACCGCCACCGACGACCACCTCCGGAACGACTCGCGGTGCTCGACCGGGACGCCGACCAGCTCACAGATCACCGTGATCGGTAGCGGGTAGCTGAACAGCTGGACCAGATCGGCGCCGTCACCGGCAGCCTCGATGTTGTCGAGCAGCTCGGCCGCGATCTCCCGGATCCGCGGCTCCAGTTCGTCGATCCGGCGTCGCGTGAACGCGGCGGTGACCAGCTTGCGCAGCCGGGTGTGGTCCGGCGGGTTCATCAGCAGCATGTGCCGGTCGGTCCACCGCACCTGCTCCTCGGTCAGGAAGTCCCGGTGCGGCCCCTCCATCATCGAGCGCACCACATCCGGATGCGCGAGCAGAGCGCGGACCTCGGCGTACCCGGTCACGAGCACCACCGGTACGCCGGTGAACAGTGTCAGGCGGGTGATCGGTCCCTGAGCGGCAAGCTCGGCGAACCCTTGCTGGCGGGCAGTTCCCTTGGGCAGAAGAAAAGGCTGCGTCACCCCGTGAAGCCTAGTGTCTTGACCAAACACTTCACCAACTGGTGAAATGTTCGCTGTGCTGACGATGACCTTCGGAGCGCTCGCGGATCCGACCAGGCTGGCGATCGTGGGGCGGCTGAGCCGCGGCGACGCGACCATGGGCGAGCTCGCGGCGCCGCACCGGATCACGCCGCCGGCGATGACCAAGCACGTCGGGGTGCTCGTGGACGCGGGCCTGGTGAGCCGCCGCCGGGTCGGCCGGACGGTGGTCTGCACACTGCGACCCGAGGCGCTGTCCGAACTGGAGCGCTGGCTCGACGACCTGACGGCGTACTGGAACAGCACCGTCGACCGGCTGGAAGAACTCTTGCGAGGGGACCACGATGGCGACTGAGATCCGGATCGAAAGGGTGCTGCCGGCAACGATCGATCGGGTGTACGACGCCTGGACCCGAGCCGACCTGCTGATGCGCTGGTACTGCCCGAATCCGCAGCTGGAGCTGAAGGTTCAGGCCGACGTCCGGGCCGGCGGCGAGTACGTCGTCGAGATGGGCCCGCACGTGGTCCGCGGCAGCTATCTCGAGGTCGAGCCACCGCACCGCCTGGTCTTCAGCTGGGCCTGGGACGGCAGCTCGGACGAGCCGACCCGCGTGCAGGTCGACCTGTCCGAGGTCGCCGACGGCACCCTGATGGTGCTCAACCACACCGGCTTCGCGAACGCGGAGGACACCGCGAACCACCGGCAGGGCTGGGATCCTCAGCTCGATCGGCTCACTGCTCTGCTGCTCGCCCCCTGAGCCGGTCGAGAGTGAAGACGACCAGCACGGTGGCGGTGAGGAGGACGAGAGCTTCGGCGGCGGCGGTGAAGGTCTGGCCGCGGTCGGAGAGGGCGAAGATGCTGACGGGGACGGTTCGCCAGGAGGCCGGGTAGACCATGATCGTGGCGCCTACCTCGCCCATCGACAGCGCTACCGAGAGACCGGCGGCGGACGCGATGGCAGGGCGGAGCATGGGGAGCCGGACCTGCCAGAGGACTCGGGCCGGGGAGGCACCGAGGGACGCGGCGACATCGGCGTACGAGGGGTCAACGCGTTGCAGCGCCGCGGCAACGGTTCCGTAGCTGAAGGCAACCATCAGGACGAGGTGCGCGATCACCACGATCCACTTGGTGCCGTTGAGCAGGATCGGTTGCCGGGAGAAGGCGACGAGCAGGCCGAGGCCGACGACGACCGACGGTACGGCGATCGGCAGGTGATGCAATGCGTCCGCGACTCGCACCCAACGGCTGCCGTGGGCTGCGAGCGCACCCCAGGTGCCGACGACCACGGCGAGCAAGCCGCCGAGGAATGCAGTCTGCAGGCTGACCGACAACGACGCGAGCTCATCACCCGACAACGCCTCCTGCAGATGGCCGGTGGTCGGGTTCGACGGGAGGACGCCGTTCCAGGTCCCGGCGAACGCGGCCGCGATCACCACCACGAACGGCGCCAGCACGAGCACACCGAACACCAGCGCGAACGTGATCCAGGTGAGAGCCTTCCCAGGCCTAGTCCAGACGAGCACGACGACCTCCCAGAGCCTTCCGTAGCAAGGCATAAAGCCCAAGCGACAACACGATCTGTACGACGGCGATCGCGCACGCGGCCGGGTAGTCGGACATCACGATGCCCTTGGTGTGGACGAGCATCGGCAACGTGGTCGTGCCTTTCGCGCCGAGGAACAGCACGATGCCGAACTCGTTCAGCGTGAGCAGCAACGTGAGACTGCCGCCCGCGACCATCGCCGGACGCACCTCGGGCAGCACGACCTGCCGCAGTACCCGCCACGGCCCGGCACCGAGGCTCGCGGCCACGTCCAGCTGGGCCCGCGGCAACCGACTCATTGCCGCCAGCAACGGCCGCATCACGAACGGCGTGTAGAAGGTGATCTCGGCCAGCACGACAGCCCACGGGGTGGTGAGGAATCCACCGGTCCGCAGGATCCCCGCCGTACCGTAGATGAAGGTGAAGGACAGCGCGACCAGGAACGACGGCAACGCCAGCATCGTGTCCACCAGGCTGGCGACCACCCGAGCACCGGGGAACGGGACGAAGCTGATCACCACGGCGAGGAACGTTCCGACCAGCAGGCAGCCGATCGTCGAGCAGACCGCGACCTGCACGGTCCGGATCAACGCCTCACGAAACTCCACCGACCCGAGCACCTCACCCCAGGCCGGCGCGGCCTCGACCGCAACCAGCACCAAGGGATAAACAACCAGCACCGCAATCAGCAGCAGCGGTGGAACCAACCACGCGGATCTGCTTCTCAACGGCGTACCAGACTGCAGGCCTCGGCGGGTAGCACCATCGACACCTGGGCGCCGAGTGCCGGGACCTGGCGATCCGCCGGAAGGTCGATCCGCACCGACACGTCCGCCAGCCCGTCCACGGTGCACGTCAGCTGGTTGGACGAGCCGCGCCACTGGGTCGCGATCACCCGCGCCGGAACGCCTTCTGAGCCAAGCCGGATCGCGTGCGGACGGATGCAGAGCAGCTCCTTGCCCGGCGTCGAACGGACCCCGGGCAACACGTGACCGGCCACCTTGACGGCTTCGCCGACACTCTCGACCGGCAGCAGGTTCGCGCCGCCGAGGAACGATGCGGTAAACGCCGACGGCGGAGTCGCGTAGAGCTCAGCAGCCGGGGCGATGTCGACCAGGCGGGCGTCGCGCATCACCGCGATCCGGTCCGCCAGCGCGAGCGCCTCGGACTGGTCATGCGTCACGTAGACGATCGCCACCTCCGGCACCTCGCGCCGAAGCTTCTGCAGTTCGCCGAGCATGTCGGCGCGCAGCTGCGCATCCAGCGCGGCCAGGGGTTCGTCGAGCAGCAGCACCTTCGGCTGGATCGCCAACGCCCGCGCGATCGCGACCCGCTGCTGCTGGCCGCCGGACAGCTCCCGCGGGAACCTCTTCGCGTACGACGTCATGCCGACCATCGCGAGCATCTCGGCCACCCGCCGAGCCACCTCGGCCTTCGGCTTCCGGGCCGCGCGCAGCCCGAAGGCCACGTTGTCCGCAACTCTCAAGTGCGGAAAGAGCGCGTACTGCTGAACGACGACCCCGATCCCCCGCTTGGCCGGCGGGAGATCCGTGACGTCCTGACCACCAAGCCGAATCCGCCCACTGCTCGGCCGGACAAAACCGGCCACGGCCTTCAAAGCGGTCGACTTCCCCGAGCCCGAGGGCCCGAGCAGGGCGACCGTTTCACCGGCGGCCACGGTCAGGCTGAGTCCTTCCAGCGCACACGTCCGGCCGAAGTGCACCGAGACGTCGTCCAGCTGGACAGTCATCCCTGGATCGCCTTCGTGTACGCCGCAACGTCGGCGTCAAGATCAGTCAGTACGGCGCTCCAGTCCGGCGACCATGCCTCGACACCGGTCATCGACTGCTGCACCGCCTGGAAGTTCGCATCGGTCGGCTTCACATCGGTCCGCGCCGGCAGACCGAAGGCGTCACTCGCCAGTGTCTGCTGGGCTTCCGTGGACAGCAGGTAGTCCATCAGCTGCTTGCCACCATCGGAGTTCGGCGCACCGGTCGCCAGGCCCATCACGTACGGCAGGGCGATCGTGGACTTCTTGCCGTCCGCTCCGGCGGGGAAGAAGATGCCGAAAGCAGATTTGTCGACAGAGATCGAGGACAGGTTCATCTGAACGTCGCCGTTGGCAACCAACAGCTCACCCTTACTCACCTTCGGCTGCAGTTTGCCGGTCGATGCCGACGGACCGACATTGTTCGCCTCCAGCTTGCGCAGATAGTCCAGCGCACCCTGCTTACCCATCAGGTGCTGCAACAACAGCAGTACGGCGGTTCCGTCACCAGCCTGCCCCGGAGTCGAGTACTGCAGCTTCCCCTTGAACCGCGGATCCAGCAGCTCGTCGAACGACTTCGGCGTACCGGCCTGCTTGTTGGCGATGAAGCACAGGTAGTTGTTCGCGACGGCGACATAGTCATCCGCCTTCACACTCGTCACGTGCTCACTACCCGGTACGGCGTACTTCTGCAGCAGGCCGTCCTTGGACGCCTTCTGGATGAACGGCGGCAGGGTCACGACGACATCGGCCTGCGGATTCGACTTCTCCTTGGCGAGCCGGGAGACGACCTCCCCCGATCCGGCCTCGACGGTCTGGACCTTGATCCCGGTCTTCGCGGTGAACGCTTCGAAGCGGGTCTTGTACCAATCCGCCAGGCCGTCGGCGGTGTAGACGGTGACCGTCTTCGTGCCTTGAGTGGAGGCAGCACCGGTACCACCGCAACCGGCGATCACGGAGACGAGGAGTGCGGCGATGAGCAGGGGCTTGAGCTTCTTCACAGTTCCGACCTTCAGCTGAGGAGAAGGTCCGGCAGATCCCGGACCGACGAGAGAACGTGCGTCGCGCCCGCGGCCTGGAGCTGTTCCTTGCCATGGGCACCGGTGAGGACGCCGGCGACGATCCCGGCACCGGCCGAGATCCCCGTCGTCATGTCGTAGGCGGTGTCGCCGATCACGGCGACGTTCGCCACCGCGTCGGCCTTCAGATCCAGCACGGCCCGCAGGACCATGTCCGGATACGGTCGGCCGCGGCCCGCCTGGGCCGGGCACAAGGTGAGGTCGGCCAGCTCACGCCAGCCGAGGGCGGACAGAATGCGCTGCTGCGTGGTCTGCGCGAATCCGGTGGTCAGACAGACCTTGACCCCTGCGCCCCGCAGTTGCCGGACCGCGTCTTCGGCACCTTCGATCGGCGCGCAATGACCTTCGTCGACGAGAGCGCCGTACGCGGTCTCGAAGGCCTTGTTGACCTGCTGGGCGGCTTCCTCGTCGTTCAGCAGGGCACGGAAGACGGTGATCTTCGACTCACCCATGGTGGCGCGGACGTGGGCGAGCATCCGGCCGTGGTCGGGGCTGCCGGATTCGATGCCCTGGGCACCGATCGCACTCGTGAAGGCGCGTTCGACGAGCCCGTCGTCGGCGACCGTCGTACCGGCCATGTCGAGTACTGCCAGCTGGATCATCGGTCGATCTCCTCGAAACTCGTCTCGGCGATCGCCGGGGACATGGTCATACCGCGGCCACCCGGTCCGGTGACCAGATGGACCCCGGACGCGACCTCGCGTCGTACGACGAGTTCGTCGCCCGTCGCCTGGGAGTAGACGCCGGCCCAGCGCCGGGTGATCTTCGGCATCGGACGGCCGAGGATGTCCTCGACGGTCCGGGTCAGGTAGTCGTACGGGTCGGACTGGACGTCGAAGTTGAAGGGCTCCGCGTATTCGTGGGTGTCGCCGATGGTCAGGCCGCCGTGCGTGCGCTGAACCATCAGGAGCTGCATCGCATGCTCCTGCGCGATCGTTGCCTGCGGCTCCAATGCGTCGACCGACGGGCCGCGGTACGCCGGGTAGTAGCGGAAGCTGTCCGCGTCCGCGACCGCGGTGGTCAGCGGTACGTCGAGGGGTTCGGTCTGCATCATCTGCAGCCGGACGCGCCGTACCGGCAGGTCTTCGGTGAGCTCGCGGATCAGGCCGCTGTGCCAGGCGCCCGTGCACAGGAACACCAGATCGGCGGCGTGCGTCTGGTGGTGATCGTCGGTGATCTCGCCACTGTCGACGGTCCGCACCTCTCTCCCACCCAGGAACTGGTAGCGCCCGGACTTCTCGAGCTCGCGGCGGAGCGCGGGGAGCACCTCACGGGGCTCGACGATCGCATCGCGCGCACACCACAACGCACCCTGCAACTCGCCGCGCAACGCAGGGTTGCGCTCGCGGGTCTGCTCCGCGTCCAGCACCTGAAAGCCGCGTTCGGCTGCGTCCGGCCGAGCCGCGGCCTCCTTCGCGACGGCCAACTCCTCCTCCGTCCGGCAGACCGTGAGCGAGCCATGTGGCCGGAAGCTGATCCCCGGGACCTCCGCCCACAAGTCCCGGGCCCGCTGCGCACACGCGATCTCCGGACCGTCGGACCGGCCGCTGACCCAGACGAGACCGAAGTTCCGCACACTCGCCCCGCGCGCCTCGGCCTCCCGCTCGATCTGGAGCACGTCGTACCCCCGCCGTACCGCCTCGCGGGCATGCATCGTCCCCAGCACCCCGCCACCCACCACAACCACGCGCACCGGCGTCTCCCGTCACTCGACCTGACCCCAGATTGGTCCGGACCAATGAAGAACCCGCGCAAGCCAGGCAACCCCCCGATGAACCCCCGGCAAACACTCCGCCGCACCCCATTTGGTGGGTGAACCCATCAGCTTGGAGGTTCCCCAGCCGAATTCCGGGGTGGGAACCTCCCGCGTTTGGTGGGTGCACCCACCAAACGCGGGAGGGGTTAGGGGCGGAGGGTGGCTCGGAAGCCGACTCGGTCGCCGCGGTAGAGGGAGCGGACCACCTCGATGGGGTGGCCGTCGGCGTCGCGGGTGCTGCGGTGCAGGAGCAGCATCGGGAGCTGCTGGGTCGCCTTCAGCAGCTCGGCCTCGCGCGGAGACGCGATCACTGTCTCGACGAGCTCCTCCCCCTCGCCGAACACCACGCCGAGCTGGTCAGTCAGGCAGCGGTACAGCGAAACCGTGGGGTCCAGCACGTCGCGCAGGGTTGGGAAGCGCGCCACCGACAGGTACGTCGTCTCGAGCCCGATCGGCTGTTCGTCCGCGAACAGCACCCGCTCCAGCTCGAACACGGGATCACCAGGCGCGATGGCCAGCTGCCCGGCCAGTCCGTCGTCCGCCGGGATCTCGTCGAACTTGATCACCTCACGCGCCGGCGTGTGCCCCTGCGCGCGCAGTGCCTCGGTGTAGCTCACCAGCGCCAGCGGCTGCACGATCTTCGGCGTCGCCACGAACGTCCCCTGGCCCTGCCGCGCCCGCAACCGCCCGTCCGCGATGAGCTCCCGGATCGCCTGCCGCATCGTCCACCGCGACACCCCGAAGTCCTTCGCCAGCACCCGCTCGGGCGGCAGGCCGGCGCCCTCCCCCAGCTGTTCGATCAGCTCGACCAGCCGGGTCTTCACCACGTAATGCAGCGGGACACTCACCTGCCGAGAATACCGGCGGAAAGAGTCGAGCCCCGGGCGGCAACCCGGGGCTCATGCGGATGGATGGACAGTTGGCGGATCTCAGCTGCCGGACTTGCGCCGGAACTGGCGCTTCTGCTTGTCGTTGTGGGCCTCGCCGACGCCCTCCTTGCGGTTCCCCGAACCGGGGTGTGCCGCGTGGTTGGCGTTCTTCTTCTCCAGCGCTTCCCTGAACTTCTTCTGCAGATCGTCCGCCGGCTTGCTGGCCTTTTCGCTCATACCGTCTCCTTCAAACCGTCAGGCGTACACGCACACGCTATCCGAGTTCGAGCACGACGAGCGACCGGAATACCGTCACGCGCTCACCGGACACCCCGGCTGCCCGCAATCGGCGTCTTCGGCGATGTCGCCGTACAGGTTGTGCTCGAACGCGAAATGGAAGCATTCCCAGTGCATGCGTTCGAAGAGCTCGTAGTCCTCCCGGCTCCCCTCGACCGGTTTCCCGCACCGCATGCACTCCTGCTCCATCCCCGCAAGGTATCTCAGCCGCTGAAAATCCCCCGTAGCCCGGTCCCGCGCGCTGTTAGGTTCAGGGCCGAGGGAGAGGAGCCGGTATGCCGGTAAGTGGTGAGGCGTTGATCGGGATCGCACTGGTGGAGCTCGGGCTGGTGGTGATGCCGGGGCCGAACATGATCTACCTGATCTCGCGGTCGATCGCGCAGGGACGCCGGGCCGGACTGACCTCGCTGGCCGGGGTCGGCGTCGGGTTCCTGGTGTACTTGCTGGCGGCAAGCGCCGGGCTGGCGACGCTGTTCGCGCTGGTCCCGGAGATCTACGTGGTGCTGAAGTTCGCCGGTGCCGCCTACCTGCTCTGGCTCGCCTGGAACGCCCTCCGCCCCGGCGGCAGCTCGGTCTTCGCCACCCAGGAGCTCGAGCCCGACAGCTCCCGCAAGCTGTTCGGCATGGGCCTGCTCACCTGCCTGCTGAACCCGAAGATCGCGATCCTCTACATCTCCCTGCTCCCGCAGTTCCTGGACCCGGGCCGCGGCCACCTCGGCCTGCAGAGCCTGATCCTCGGGATGACCCAGCTCGTGGTCGGAGTCGCGATGAACGCGGTCTTCATCATCACCGCCGGCTCGGTCGCCGTCTTCCTGACCCGCCGCCCCACCTGGATGCGAATCCACCGCTACCTCACCGGTACGGCGCTCGCCGTCTTCGCCATCCGCCTGGCCACCGAACGCACCCGCCCCCTAGCCACCCCCTGATGCACCCCAACCAACTGGACATCACCGTCCCCCTGGTCAAAAACCTGATCCGAACCCAATTCCCGGCATGGTCGGGTTTCGAGGTCCGACCCGTCCCCTCCCACGGAACGGTCAACGCCCTGTTCCGGATCGAGGAGATCAGCGGCCCAGCCGAACGCCGGATCGAGGGCCTCACAGGCTCCGACGACGTCCGGGTCCAGGGCAGCGTGGCGTCCGGCGAGGGCAGTCGGGCTCGCCCGTCCGGCCTCGAGCGAGCCCCATCGCCCGGCCGGGCCTTCGTGGCGCGGTTTCCGCTGCAGGCCGGCGACCCCGGGCGGGTTCGCCGGGAGCTCGAGGACGAGATGGCAGCAGCTCGGCGGTTGCATGCGATCTCGCCGTGCCCGACTCCCCAGCCGATCGCCCTCGGCGAGCCCGGCGACGGCTACCCGCTGCCCTGGGCCGTCTACACGTGGCTGAACGGGACGACGGCGTACGACGCGGATGTCGCGGGGTCGGTGAGTTTCGCCGAGGACCTCGCCCGGTTCGTGCTCGCCCTTCGCGCCGAACCGACCGAGGGCCGCGTGTTCACCGGTTCCTGGCGCGGCGGCGTACTGACTTCCCAGGACGAGTACGTCGCCGATGGGCTGGAACGCAGTCGCGGAATGATCGACGTGGACGCACTCGCCCGCCTGTGGGCCGTGTTGCGTGAGACGCCGCGCAGCGAGCCGGATGTGTGGACCCATCGCGACCTGATGCCCGGCAATCTGCTGGCTGCCGACGGCCGGCTGGCCGGCATCATCGACGTCGGCACCTTCACCGTGTCCGACCCGGCCATGGACCTCCAGCCCGCGTGGAACCTACTCGACCCGGTAGCGCGGGCGGCCTTCCGTACGGCGCTCGGGAGCGACGACGCCGAATGGGCGCGCGGGATGGGCTGGTCGTTCGCCCAGGCCATCGGCTGCCTCTGGTACTACGTCGAGACGAACCCGGTGATGTCCCGCACCGCCCACCACACCTTGACCGCCCTGCTCACAGCTTCCTAGCAACGAACACGAACTCCATCCCCGGCCGATCCGGCGCGTCCCGCACCTCTTCGACCTCAAAGCCATCCAGCGACACCTCGTCCCGCGCCCGGAACCACAGCGTCGAATCCGACGTGATCTCAGCACCGTCGGAGCTGAAGACATACGTCCCGCGGAAGCTGACATACGGCAGCTCGACCCGCGTCAGTTCACCCCAGTTCGCCACTGTCTCCCCGCTCGGCAGCACCACCTCCCGGTAGGTGCTTTCGCGCGTCCACTCCGCCCACTGCTCCCAGGCCCGGTACGCCGGATCCCGCGTCTCGAAGACGAACCGCCCGCCCGGCTTCAGCGCCGCGCGGATACCGGCCACCGTCGCCGCCCACTCCTCCTCGGTCAGGAAGACCTGCGCCACGTTCCCCGTCATCACGGCCAGGTCGACCTCCAGTGGCGGCAGCGTGGTCGCGTCGCCGTGCAGCCAGCGCACCCGGTCGGCGAACTCCTTGCCCTTGGCAACCTCCAGCGAGGCCGCCGCCGGATCCACGCCGATCACCTCGACGCCGCGCCGGGCCAGCAGACAAGCCAGCTCCCCGGTCCCGCAGCCGACATCCAGCACCCGTTCGGCGCCGAACTCGGTCACCATCGCCGCATAGGGTTCCAGGTCGTCGCGCACCGCCGGCTCCAGCGCGTCGTACACCGCCGCCAGCCGCGGGACCGCAAACAAGTCGTCAGCCATGTCCACGCACGCTACCGAGAACCGCTACGACGTCGCACCCGTATATCGCCGAAGCCCGGCCCGCCAGGCGAGCCCGGCCAACCCGGCCGCGATCACGGCCATAAGCAACCAACCGGTTAGTTGTGCCAAACCTGCACCGTTGAGCAGCGCAGCGGACGGCACGGCGGCGATCAGCGCCAGCGGGAACACATACGTCAGCGCGAACCGAATCGGCCGCGCGAACACATCGGTCGGATAGCGCCCGAGCTGCCAAGCAGAGTGGTAGAACACGTCAAGCTGCAGCTTCGGCGCCCAGAACGCCAGGCAGGCCAGCAACACACTCAGCGCCCACGTCACCACCAGGCCGGCCCCCATCAGCAGCAACCAGCTCAGTACGCCGTACAAGCTCGGCTTCTCGGCTGCGGCGCTGATTCCCCAGCCCAATACCGATGCGCCGAGCGCGCACTCGATCAACGCCAGCGGCGCGGACAGAGACAGGCTCGCGAGGAACAGACTCGGAGCCGGCTGCAGCAGGTAGCTGTCCAGCTTGCCGTTGCGGATCCCGTTGTCCGGGAACCAGGAAAGATTCGGGTCGATGAACGCCGACCGCAGACCGGTGATCAGCTCATAGGTCCCGATCAGTACCAGGAACTCCGCCTTCGACCAGCCACCCACAGTCTCGGTCCGGGTGAACACAATCAGTACGGCGGCGATCGTCGTACCGAGACCGGTGAACGCCAGGATCACGTCGAAGAGCAGGTTGATCCGGAACGCGACACTCCGGCGCAGCGACATCGAGAACCCCGCTCCGAACAGGCGCAGCAGCTTCACGATCCCACCGCCGTGTACCGCCGCACGCCGGCTCGCCAAACCGCCGAGACCGCCACCACCAGGACCACCACCCAACCGAGTTGATAACCGAGGGAACCGTCGTACTGGCTGCCGGACGCGATCTCGGCCGGCAGCCCGTGCATGCCGTAGAAGGGCAGCACCTCGGCGATCCGGGCCCAACCGTCGGGCAGCAGGGCGATCGGGGCCGCCGTACCGCCGAGCAGGAAACCGAGTTGGCTGCCGAAGGCAACGACCGAGTGCACGCGATCGGTCCAGAACGCGGTCAGCGAGAGCAGGAACGTGAAGAGGAAGATCAGTACGGCGGCCAGCGCGATCCCGGGGATCGCCAGCAGCACGGACCGCCAGGCGAACGTGGTGCCCAGTGCGAGCGCGGTCACCAGCACGATCGGTGCCCCGAGCAACGTCAGCCACCCGCGGATCGCCAGGTTCTCACCGAGCACACCGAGCACGACCGGTTGCGGACGAAGCAGTTCGTGACTGAGCGTTCCGTCGTACACGCGGTTGGAGAAGGTGTGCTGCTCGAACGACTCGGTCATCAGCGTGACGAGGATGATCGCGACGTAGTACCGGGCGATGGTCGGGTCGTCGGGGTAGACCGCCGACCAGATGAACAGGCCGATCAGCGGGGCGATCACCGCCTGGACGACGAGCGTCAGCAGGAACCACCACGCGCCGGACCACTCGAGCACCTGCTGCCGGATGCGGAAGGTGAGCAGGGTCAGCGTTCTCATCACACGCCTTCCCGATAGGCCTGGTCGATGACCTTCTCCAGCGGCGGCTCCTCGACGGCCAGGTCGATCACGTCGCCGGCCTGGAGGAGTTCGGCCGTCGTCCGCGCGACCTCGTCCCTCGGGACGCGCAGGTCCCGCACCCCATCGCGCGTGGTGATCCGGATCAGCTTGTACGGCGAGAGCCGGGCGGACAGTTCGGCGAGCGGTCCGTCGTACCCGATCTTGCCTTGGTCGATCAGGATCAGCCGCGGGCAGAGCGACGCGACATCAGCCATGTAGTGGCTGGTCAGCAGCACGGTGGCGCCGGTGGTGGCGACGTACTCGGCGACGAACTCGCGGATCTGGCTGCCCGCGGTGACGTCGAGCCCGATCGACGGCTCGTCGAGGAACAACACCTCGGGGCGGTAGATCAGCGCCATCGCCAGCCCGACCCGCATCCGCTCGCCGAGGCTGAGCGCGCGGAGCTGCCGATCCAGTTGGAGGTCGAGGAGCGGCTGGAGTTCGTCGAGGGTACGGCGGAAGTCGGGGCGGGCGACGTCGTACAGGAGCCGTTGGTACTCGAGGCTGTCCATCACCGTCAGCTCCTGCGAACCCCCGACCGGCTGGCTGCCGCGGACGAACGCGATCCGCTTCAGGAACGCCGACCGGCGCTGCCACGGGGTGTCGCCGAGCACGCTGACCCGGCCGGCGGTCGGGTGCAGGATCCCGGACAGGATCTTCATCGTGGTCGTCTTGCCGGCGCCGTTCGGCCCGATGAAGCCGACCACCTCACCTTTGGTGATCGTGAAGGACACCTGGTCGAGCGCCTGCACCGTCTTGTACTCGCGGCGCACCAGCGACCCCAGCGCGGCCCGCAGCCCGCCTTTGCGCACGGGAGCTCGATAGGACATCGCGAGCTCATCTACTTCGACAACTGTCATCCTGCGACCGTAGAAACAAAACACCACACTTGATGTCTTATTTGGCTGGCATAGTTCTCTGCATGCGCGCCGAGCGGCTCCTGCGACTCCTGCTCCAGCTGCAGACCCGCGGCCGCTGCACAGTCGCCGAGCTGGCCGCTGCCCTCGACGTGTCCCACCGCACGGTCCAGCGCGACCTCGACGCCCTCAGCCTGGCCGGCGTCCCCGTCTACTCCACCCGCGGCCGCGGCGGCGGCTGGTCCCTGCTCCCCGACTACCGCAGCCGCCTCACCGGGCTCACGCCGTCCGAAGTCATGTCCGTCTTCGTCGGCGCCACCGCCCACGTCCTCGCCGACCTGGGCCTCGACGCCTCCGCCGACCAAGCCGTCCTGAAGCTCATCGCCACCCTCCCCGACGCCTCCCGCCGCGACGCCGAGTACGCCCGCCAGCGCCTCCTCATCGACCACGCCGGCTGGGACGACCGCCGCGGCAGTGTCACCTCTTTTCGGCCTCGCTGGCTGGACCTCTGCCGCCAGGCCGTCTGGGAAGAGCGCACCCTCGAAATCACCTACGCCGACGGCACCAGCCCCTTCCCTATCGCCCCACTAGGTCTGATAGCCAAAGCCCGCACCTGGTACGTCGTAGCCGCCCGCCCCGCCGGCCACCTCCGCACGTACCGCCTGAGCCGCCTGACCTCAGCCACCTTGTCGGCGGTCACCTTCACCCGCCCACCCGACTTCGACCTCGCCACCTACTGGCACCGGTCCCAGCAAGCCCTCAAAGCCTCCCGCCCCTCCTACCCCATGGTTCTGCGCGTCAACGACCAGGCCCTCCGCCGCTTCCGCCCCACCACCCCACCCCTCCCAGCCGATCTCCCCGGCTGGTGGATCATCCAGGCCGACCTGGAAAACCGCACCGAAGCCACCGCCGCCGTACTCGCCCAAGCCGGCTCCGCCGTCGCCCTCTCTCCACCCGAATTGGTCACCGGCGTCCGCGAAGCCGCACAGACCCTGGCGAACCTCCACCGAGACGAAACTGTCGGCGACCGCTGATAGACCTTCGGCATCCAGCGACCGAAGGGGCCGTGATGCTTGAGCGACCGCGTGTGGTGGTCAATGTGGGGGCCAGTGTCGACGGGAAGGTGGCACTCACCCGGGATGCGCTCTTGATGCAGCAGCCGAGCACGGATCTGTGGGCGGCGATGACACCGCCTGCTGCCGACCCGGCGCCGAGCGACATCCTCGAGACGGTCAGACAGCAGTACGGCTGCAACGCGATCCTGGAGGGCAGCGGCAGCCTGGTCGCCGAGTCCGAGATCCCGGACGAACTCCCGCCGTACGACGGTGACACCGCCGAACTCTACGAGCACTTCCTTCCCGCGGACATCACCGGACTTCCGTCGCCACCGCTGATGTGGTTCACCATCGTCGACAGCCGCGGACGAGTCCGCTGGACCGAGAACCACGAGAACTGGGCCGCATTGGTGCTGGTGGCACAGTCCACTCCCGCCGCCTATCTCGCCTACCTCCGCCGCGAGCACATCTGTTACCTCGTCGTCGGTCAAGACCGTGTCGATCTGGCGCAAGCGATAGCCGCAATGGGTACTGAACTCGGCATTCGCTGCGTCTTGTCAGCCGCAGGCGGCGGGCTCAACGGCGCATTGCTGCGGGCTGGTCTGATCGACGAGCTCTACGTGACGCTGGCGCCCGCCCTGATCGGCGGGCTGGGGACACCGTCGATCATGGACGGGCCACCCCTTGCCCGCGGCGAGTCCGCGACCAGACTGCAGCTGCTCTCGGTGAACACCGATACCAGCGGCTCCGTGCGTCTGCACTACGCCGTACTTGAAGACTGACGACAAGCCTTACCTGCAGCCAGCCTTCAGGACGGTCCGCGGTCTCGTAGGGCGGCCCATTGGCGGAGGCGTTCGGTGATCTGGGATTCGTAGCCGTTGCGGGTGGGCTGGTAGTAGGTCTCGCGGTCCATGTCGTCGGGGAAGTAGTTGGCGCCGGAGAAACCGTCAGTGGTGTCGGGGTCGTACTGGTAGTCCTTGCCGTAGCCGAGCTCCTTCATCAGCCGGGTCGGGGCGTTCAGAATGTGGGCCGGCGGCATCAGGGAGCCGGTGCGCTTGGCGGATTGGTGTGCGGCGCCGAAGCCGCGGTAGACGGCGATCGATTTGGGCGCGGTCGCGAGATAGACCACAGCCTGCGCGATCGCCAGCTCGCCCTCGGGAGAGCCCAGTCGCTCGTAGACGTCCCAGGCCGCGAGCGTCTGCTGGACGGCCTGCGGGTCGGCCATGCCGATGTCCTCGTTGGCGAAGCGGACCAGCCGACGCGCCACGAAGAGCGGGTCCTCGCCACCGTCGAGCATGCGGGCCAGCCAGTACAGGGCCGCATCCGGATCCGAGCCGCGCATCGACTTGTGCAGCGCGGAAATCAGGTTGTAGTGGCCCTCCTGCGCCTTGTCGTACAGCGGTGCACGCTGCTGCACGAGCCGAGTGAGCGCGGTGGTGTCGAGTGGCTGCTCAGTGGTCGGCAGGGCCTGGAGCTGTTCGACCATGTTGAGCAGGTAGCGGCCATCGCCGTCTGCCATCGCGGTCAAGGCATGCCGTGCGGTCTCGTCGAGTGGCAGCGGGCGGCCGGTGAGCTCCTCGGCACGCTCGATGAGCGACTCCAGCGCGGCCTCGTCGAGGCGTCTGAGGACGAAGACCTGGGTGCGGGACAGGAGAGCGCCGTTGAGTTCGAAGCTCGGGTTCTCCGTGGTCGCTCCCACCAGGACGATCGTGCCGTCCTCGACGTACGGCAGGAAGCTGTCCTGCTGGGCACGGTTGAACCGATGGATCTCGTCGACGAACAGCAGCGTGCCCTGCCCGACCGTGCGCCGCTGCTGAGCCGCGGCGAACACCTTCCTCAGGTCGGCGACCCCGGCGAAGGTGGCCGAAACAGGCTCGAAGTGGAGATTGCTGCGATCGGCGAGGAGCCGCGCGATCGTCGTCTTACCGACCCCGGGCGGCCCCCACAGAACCGCGGACACGAGGCGTTGCTGCGCAACCATCCGGCCGAGCGGAGCCTCCGGGGCGAGCAGGTGCTCCTGCCCGACGACCTGATCAAGCTCCGTCGGCCGCATCCGGTCGGCCAGCGGCCGATGCGGCTCATCCTCGAACAGCGGCAGGGTCGGCTCCATCAGACGCCCTCGGACGCCGGCAAGCCACCGACCACCAGCTCATAGGAGTGCTCGACCGCATCCACCACCACCTGCTCGGTGACTCCCTCACCCGGCCCGATCGAGATCCAGTGCCGCTTGTTGTGGTAACGGCCCGGCGTGATCGACGCATAGCCGCGCTGCAACTCCTCGCCGTACTCAGGCTCGCACTTGACCGTGATGATCGGATCGTCCGGAACGTCCGTGACCACCAGAAACACCTTCCCGGCGACCTTGTAGACGTCGAGCGAATCAACGAAAGGCCGACTCTCGCTGACCCCCGGCAGAGCACCGGCCGCGCCCCGAGCCGCACGCTGAAGCCGCTCCCCCGCCGTACCCATCGTTTCCGTCATGCTTCCATCCTGACCCACCCCACCGACAGTCGGTCTGTAAGCTGCGGACACGTGATGGTCGAGAGGCGACAGGTCCCGCTCTACGGCTTCCAGCCTCCGGTTGGTACGCCGTACGGGCTGGAGGTCACGACGCTCGAGGACTTTCACGCCCAGCACGCCGACTGGCCGTGGAACCCGGCAGTTCCGGGCCGCGCCACCCTCATCCTGTTCGAACCAGACGTGCTCCGCGCCGACACGGCCGGCCTTCTTTCCGCGCTCACCGCGCACGACGCCCCCGCCGTACTGGCTCCGCCTTTGGACGACCGCCCCTGGCTGCACCAGATGGCTCTCCAGTTGCTGGACGAACACCGCGCACTGGGACTGCGCCCGCTCGCTGTGCACCACGCGTTGCGGCAGCCTCCTGGAGTCGCTACTGCTGCGCCTCGCCCGCTCCGCCGAAGCCTCGCCCACCCCGGTACGGCGGGACACCCACGACCGTTTCCTCGACGCGTTGGAGCTGCATTTCGCGAACTCCACCGGGCCAAGGACTACGCCCTGTTACTCGGCTGCTCGGTGCGCACACTCAGCCGAGCCGTACAGGATGCCACCGGCAAGGCGGTGCGGGAGGTCATCAACGAGCGGCGGCTGCTGGAAGCACGCCGCCTCCTCGGCGACGCCCAGTGGACCCCGCAGGCGACGGCCGCCCACCTCGGCTTCACCGACACGGCCAACTTCGGCCGTTTCTTCCGCCAGTACGCCGGCCTCACGCCCGGCGCTTACGCAGCCCGCAACACGATCCCGTACGAGCCGTCGTACGACCGCCCCATCCCGCCCATCATCGTCGCCACCTGCTGCCCCGTCCGCAGCCCACTCCCCTCCGGCGCCCGGTCGATCACCCCCACACCCTCAATGCCGGGAATCCGCGGATAAGTGACCTCCCCATCCGACTCGCCCTTGCGCGTAGTGACCTCGGATTCGTTGACCCCGAACGCCATCACCTTGATCCGCACCCACCCGGGTCGCGGCTCGGGCATCGGCACCGAGGTCAGCCGAAGCGCCTCCAGCCCACCAGTCTCCGTGACCACAACAGCGCGCATAACTCATCCCTCACTGGGCCGGTTCGTCGGACAACTCCATCCTGGTCCCGATTCCGCCCCACCCCGCAGCCGCCCGCGGACACCCGATGGTCACCAGACGACAATCCTCCGATCACCGCATCAGCTGTACGGCGCCTTGTCGTACGGCGATCCAATCCGTCGTCAGCACGCGTGACCGGGCGCGAGCCAGCCAGCCGGCGCGGTCCCGGTGTTCACTGCGCAGCTGAGTAAGATCCAGCGCGATGCCGGCTGGCGGGGCAGCCTCGACCTCGGCGATCCGGGCGTCCATCGCGGTGATCAGCGCAGCGTCGAGATCCTTGATCGCGGCAACGAACTCCGCAACGGCAACCGTCGTCCGGACAGTTCGCGGCTCGGCGAAGTTGGCCGGCGCCTTCCAATCGAGGATGACCTGGTCCCCGATCCGCCAACACCGCAGCGACGGAGCTTCGCGAAGGTACCCGAAGTACACAGACCGCGACCCCCACCACTCCATCGCCAAATCGGCGACATCGGACTCGGTGTCCTTCCACTCACTGCCATCAGATTCGACAAACCCAACCAGGTCAGCCGGCACCTCTTCCACCGCCGCCGGCAACACCGCGAGCAGGTCCTCCCACAACCGCACCACGTAGTAGTCGACGTACGGAATCTCATGATCAGCCGCAAACCGCAGCAGCCGAACCCCACCGGCCTCGACCCAATACCACCCCTCAGTCAACCCGAACCAATGCAGCGTCAACTCATCCCGCCCCCAAGGCGCGACCTCCCCCACCGCCCGAAGCTCAAACCGGAACCGAAGCAAGTTCACCGCCTCGCGTCTGAGGCAAGTTGCTGGATGAGGCGCTTGCAGTGGTCGCGCAGCGCGGGCAGGGTCCGAGCACCTACCTCGTAGGCCCCTGGGATGTCCTGGGCATTGGCGACCGCTCGCTCGAAGGCATCCGGATATTGCTCGGCAAGTCCTCTGGCGCGGCCGATCAAGAGGCCGGGATCCAGACCCAGTGTTCTGGCGGCCTTCTCCCACTGCTTGCGCCGTACACGGCTGAAGGTCCGCTCACCTCCGATGGACAGAGCGATGCTTCGTTCGACCGATTCCCGGTCGTAGCTCAGGCCCGTGGCGAGGTCGTAGAGCGGCGCAATCCGGCGCTGCCCATCGTGGGCCAGGAGAAGCGAGATGTTCTTCGAGTGCCCATCAGGTGCGCCTGCGACGAGATTGATGGCTGCGAAATCAGCGAGTGCCATCAGGTCGTCCTCTCGATCTGATGACCATCTCCTGACGACACCCGCCAGATCGGTGAGCCGGGGACCGCCGCGGGACTCGTACTTCAGTTCGGGGAGTCGGCCCAGCGCCTGACAGAAGTCCTCTTGATGGACACGCACGACTGAACCATCTCGTCCGATGACCCGGTCGAAGCGCTCGACGACAAGGGCCCACTGGTCACCGAACTGAACGATGCGACTTGCCGCAACGTCGACTCCGAGCTCGGATGCCGCCGCCATCGTGAGATGTTCGACAAGGGCCTGATGATGCAGGATCTTGATACCCGGCTTGATGATGTGCGTCGTAGCAGCGGATCCGTGCGCCTCGTGCCATTGACCGATGAGCAACGTGAGGGCGAACTTCTCCTGCTGCCCACCCAACGACCAGTGCTCGCCAGGCATACTCCACGAGGCAGGCTCGGCAACCAGTTCGCGCAGGCGCTCAGCAATGTCGGCATCGCTGACTGGCTTGTACTCGCCGTTCCGGCTCAGCAGATCGTCAACATCGTCCGGACGACAGAACTGCACCGCACCAGGACATTCCCATCCCATCTCAGCCAGAATCGCGAAGATGTCGTCCGGCGCGACGCCGAGCCGGTCCGCCCATCGCCCGAGCGTCGCGCTGTTCTCGGGCAGAAGCCCCCGCAAGTAGGGCTCGACCCGTTGAGCCGAGTATGGCGTCTGCGAGATCGGGAGTCGCAACGAAAGTGGCACCGCCCCGTCGGACACATACGCGTCGTCGTAGCTGAATGTCGGGAGGTCGCCTTCAGCCGCTTGTTCCAACCGGCCGACCACTTGCCCGTACAGCAGGACGGCCAGGCGTTCAGCCATGATCGGATGCGGCCGGCTTGAGCCCATCGGCGGACCACGCGCGTCGGCGGTTCTCCGCGCTTCGCTGCTGCTTGTCCATCAGATCTCGGATCGCCTCGTCCTCGGGGCGCGCAGAAGCGCCGGAACGAAGAACAAGCGACAAGCCGAGGGCCTCGAGCAGACGCAGGATCTGTTCGAACTCTGCCCCCCGATGCCCTGCTTCCAGCTTCGCCAGCCAGGATCGAGAAACGCCGGCGCGCGCAGCCAACTCATGCTGGCTGAGCGCCTGATCTGCTCGCTCGGCCTTGATGATCGCCCCGAACTTGTTCCAGTCGGACACGGTGACGTCCCGCATGAGTCCTCCTCTGTCCTCGTTCAGAGACATTGTGCCTCTGTCTACGAACGTAGACAAGGCGTCACTGTCTACGAACAGAGACAAACGAGGACATCAGCCCGGTTCACCTCGCGTGGTGTGGGTCAGACGTTGAAGCGGAATTCGACGACGTCGCCGTCTTGCATGATGTAGTCCTTGCCTTCCATGCGGACCTTGCCTACGGAGCGGGCGTTGACCAGGGAGCCGGCGTCGAGGAGGTCCTGGTAGGAGACGATCTCGGCCTTGATGAAGCCGCGCTGGAAGTCGGTGTGGATGACGCCGGCGGCTTCGGGGGCGGTGGCGCCGCGCTTGATGGTCCAGGCGCGGGCTTCTTTGGGGCCGGCGGTGAGGTAGGTCTGGAGGCCGAGGGTGTCGAAGCCTACGCGGGCGAGGACGTCGAGGCCGGGCTCGTCGATGCCCATTTCCTTGAGCATCTCGAGGGCTTCGTCCTCGTCGCCGAGCTCGACGAGTTCGGCTTCGAACTTGGCGTCGAGGAAGATCGCTTCGGCGGGGGCGACCAGGTCGCGCATCTGCTGCTTCAGGGGCTCGTCGGAGAGTTCGTCGGCGTCGCAGTTGAAGACGAAGATGTACGGCTTGGCGGTCATCAGCATGAGTTCGCGGATCGCGTCGCGGTCGACGTTCGTGGCGATGATCGGCGTACCGGCCTCGAGGTGCTTCTGGGCCTCGCGGACGGCTTCGAGGGTGACCGCGGCCTCCTTCTTGAGGCGAGTCTCCTTCTCCAGCCGCGGGATCGCCTTCTCGACGGTCTGCAGGTCGGCGAGGATCAGCTCGGTCTGGATCGTGGAGATGTCGTCGGCGGGTGAGACCTTGCCGTCGACGTGGGTGACGTCGTCGTCGCGGAAGACCCGGGTGACCTGGCAGATCGCGTCGGACTCGCGGATGTGGCTGAGGAACTTGTTGCCCAGGCCCTCACCCTCCGAGGCGCCGCGGACGATGCCGGCGATGTCGACGAACTGGACGGTGGCCGGGATCACCTTCGCGGAGTTGTAGAGCCCGGCGAGCTTGTCCAGGCGTGCGTCCGGTACGCCGACGACCCCGACGTTCGGCTCGATCGTCGCGAACGGGTAGTTCGCCGCGAGCACGTTGTTCTTGGTCAGCGCGTTGAAGAGCGTGGACTTGCCCGCGTTGGGGAGCCCGACGATTCCGATGGTGAGTGCCACGGGCGTCAAGAGTACGCGGGTAAACCGCCTGGACCCCAATTCAGATCAGGAAGGACTCCAGTTCGGCGTCGTACCAGCGCGAAGTACGGCCCAGTGAACGCATACCGAGGCGGCGGCAGACGGCGAGCGACGCGGCGTTGTCAGGGCGGACGACCGCGTAGATCTGAGCCAGGCCGGCCTTGAACCCGCGGGCGATCGCACCGCGCGCGGCCTCGGTGGCCAGGCCGCGGCCCCAGGCGTCGGGGTGGAAGTGCCAACCGACCTCCACCTCGCCGCGGGCCGCGGTGCCGTCCGAGGGGTCGGGCAGCGGAACCAGTAGGACGGTCCCGGCGACCGTGTCGGTCTCCCGCTCTTGCACCGCCCAGACGCCGTACAGCGGGTCCTTGTTCCGCTCGTTCCAGCGGTCGATGACGCGGTTCGCGCTGTCGCGGTCGGTCATCACCTTCGGGTCGGAGCCGAGCCAGCGCGCGACCTCCCAGCGCCGGTAGATGTCGAACACCCGGTCACCGTCGGCCGCGACCCAGTCACGGACGAGCAGCCGATCCGTCTCGTAGACCACCTTCGGTTCCATCGCCCTCCCTTTCGGAACATTAATGAGGGCCGAACCAGCCGGGGGCAAGTAACGTCTCCACTCTGTGACCAGTTGGAGAAAGCTCGCCCCGGAACGCTCACGCTTCGTGTTCGGTTGCCTGCAGTTCCTCCGGTTCGGTCTGCTCGAACTGATCTCCTGCCTCTTCCCGGCGTTCCTGTTCGCCGGCCTCGCCATCTCCAAGTACGTCGACCTGCCGATCGCCCGGTACGACGCCCTGCTGATCTACTGCCTGGCCCTGACGCTGCTGTTCTGGGTGGTGCGCCTGGAGACCTGGCGGGAGGTCGCGGTCATCTTCGGGTTCCACCTGGTCGGCCTCGGGCTGGAGCTCTTCAAGGTCCGGATCGGCTCCTGGCAGTACCCGGGTGACGCGATCACGAAGGTCGGCGGCGTCCCGCTCTTCGCCGGTTTCATGTACGCCGCGGTCGGCAGCTACATCTGTCAGGCCTGGCGGCGGTTCGATCTGCGGGTCAGTGGTTATCGCCCGGTCGCGACCACGATCCTCGCCGTACTGATCTATGCGAACTTCTTCACCCATCACTGGATCCCCGATCTGCGGATCCCGATCGCCCTCGTACTGCTGTTTGTCCTGCGCGGGACCTGGGTCTTCTTCTCGGTCGGAGTACGGCGCTACCGGATGCCGCTCGCGGTGTCGTTCGGGCTGATCGGGTTCTTCCTGTGGATCGCGGAGAACTTCGGCACGTTCCTCGACGCGTGGAACTATCCGGACCAGGTCGACGTGTGGCGACTCGTCCATCCGGCGAAGTTCGGCGCGTGGGCGTTGCTGGTCAGCATGAGCTTCGTACTGGTGGCAAGTGTCAAGGCACTCGAGGGCAGGCTCTATCACCGCGGTGCGCCGGCAACCGTTGCGACCCCGCGTGCGACCGAGGTCACAACTCCTTCAAATACAGGCGATCGTGAAGCTGCTGAGACCTCACCGCAACACGAGGATGCCAACCACAGCAGGGGTTGAGGCGTCTTCTGATTGTGAGGCTCCTGAGGGGGAGCAACTGGGGAACATCCGCCTGCTAGAGAGGGAGCATCATGTCCCGAAAGTTCGCCGCATTCATCGCGACCGGGGTGGCGCTGGTCGTCGTTGCCGGTGCGTTGCTGGTCCTGGCGCTGGGACACGAACGCCAGCCACATCCGGCCGCCGCGACCACACAGACGTCACCACCACCGAACAACGCACCGGCCAGCGAGCCGTCAGGTCAGCCGACCCAGACACCGAGCAGCAACCCGCCGGCGACGCCGGGCAAGCCGGCCGCTGATCCGACCGCGGGCCTGGTGAAGGACAAGACCAAGAAGGTGCTCTTCTTCAGTTTCGACGACGGACCCGATCCGTACTGGACGCCGAAGATCCTGCAGGTGCTGGCGAAACACAACGCCCACGCGACGTTCTTCCAGCTCGGCAAGATGGAGGCCGAGCACCCTGGACTGCGCGAGCAAGTGCTTGCCTCCGGCAACGCTATCGGCAGTCACTCGATCTCGCACCCGCAGCTGACCGCGATCTCGGCGGCCGAGCGGCACCGCCAGATCTTCGACGGACCGAAGTCCACCTGCTTCCGCCCGCCGTACGGCGCGAGCAACCCGAAGGTCCGCGCGGATATCAAGGCGGCCGGCATGGTCGAGGTGCTCTGGGACGTCGATCCGCGGGACTGGGCCCGGCCCGGCGTCAACGCGATCGTGCAGAACATCATGAACAACGCACGCAACCACAACATCATCCTGATGCACGACGGCGGCGGTGACCGCGGGCAGACCGTGGCCGCGCTCGACAAGGCGCTCACGCTGCTGGCGGCGAAGGGCTACTCCTTCCTCGCGATGGACTGCAAGCAGCCGTAACAAGTTGCTCTGAGCAACCGCCTGACCTCTGCTGGGGTCAGGCGGTTGTCGTTGGAGAAGGTGGTGAGGTCGAGGGCAGCCGGCTCGGGACCGAGGGGTTGGCGGCTGAGCGGGTCGATGGTCAGCCGGCCTGGGGTGGGGCCAGGGGCGGGTGGGGGTTGTCGGAGACTGGCCAGCGGCGGATGGGTTCTTGGTCTTCGGCGACGAGGAACTCGGGGGCGGTGAGGGGGCGGACCGATGCCTCGATCGACTCCATCGCGGTGAGCTCGGCCTCGGTGACGTGCAGGTCGCGGAGTTTGCGGGCGGTGATGAAGACGCGCCGCTCGAACGAGCCGACCGTGCCGTTGTAGGCCTCGACCGCCGAGGTCAGGGAGCGGCCGACGCGGCCCAGGTGATCGCCCATCACCGAGAGCCGGTCGTACAGCTCGCGGCCGAGCTCGAAGACCTGTTGGGCGGACTCGGTCAGCGCCGACTGGTTCCATGCGTACGCCGCCGCGCGCAGGGTCGCGATCAGCGTCGTCGGCGTCGCCAGGATCACCCGCCGCTCGGCTGCATACTCCAGCAGCGAAGGCTCGATATCGAGCGCCGCGGACAGGAACGACTCCCCCGGCACGAACAGGATCACGAACTCCGGCGACGGCGACAACCTTGTCCAGTAGGCCTTCGCGGCCAACTGGTCGACATGGATCCGCAGATGCCGGGCATGCGCCCGCAACCTGTCCTCCTGGAAGTCCGGATCATCGGACTCCGCCGCCTCCAGGAACGCCGCCAACGGCACCTTGGAGTCGACCACGATGTTCTTGCCCTCAGCCAGCCGTACGACGAGGTCCGGCCGGAGCAGCCCGTCCTCGCCGGAGCCGGAGGTGGTCGTCTGCTCGGTGAAGTCGCAGTGCGCGACCATCCCGGCCAGCTCGACCGTCCGCCGCAGGTGCATCTCGCCCCAGCGCCCGCGGACCTGAGGTTTTCGGAGCGCGGTCGACAAGGACGCGGTCTCGCGGCGCAGTGCCTCACCGCTCAGCCGCACCTCGTTGACCTGTTGATGCAGCTGGCTCTGCCAGGCTGCCCGGCCCTGCTCCAGCTGATTCAGCTGAGCGTGCAACCGGTCGAGCGCCTCCTTGACCACGGCCTGGCCGCCCATCTGCTGGCCGACCGACGTCCGCTCCTGGGTCAGCTCGACGACCCGATCCTCGGCCGCATCCCGCTCGGCGGTGATCCGGGCGAGCGCGGCGCCATCGCGGCCGCGCGCCCAGAGCACTCCGCCTCCTGCTCCCAGCAGCAGACCCACCACCAGGAACAACAGCACCAGTAATACCGTCGCGCCACTCATGTCACAGATGGTGCCGGACACCACCGACAGTTTCTGCTCACCTACCCGGTGTGGTCCGGCAATCTGTGAAAATCAGCCGTTCCGGCGGGCGCGATACTCGAGATCGGCGTCGATCGGGCGCATCACGGCGGCCACGGCCGCGATCGCCTCGGCGAGCGTCTTGCCCGCCTCGATCGCGTCGTCGAACGCCTTGTCCGCGCGAGCCCGCTCGTCCTCGGTCTGGACGCCGTACCGCAGTGACCAGATCGCCTGCCGGCGGACCTCCTGGCGAGTGGCGGCGCCTTCGTTCTTGATCTGCTGCATCAGGTCTTCGTACTGCCCCACGGTGAACAGCTCCTTCGGTGGCGTGCTGGCGGCGGCGAACAATGCGGTGGTGCTGATGCCCCCCGGATCCCCATGATTATTCCCGGGAATATGGCTGTGGCCGTAATGACCACCCCGGTTCAGCCAGATGGTCCGGCTGCGGGGTGACTCGGGCTCGTTGTGGGGCGGGTCGGCAATGAAACGCGGGGGCGCCCCGGCGGGCCAGACGTCCTTGATCCCCCAGGACCGCACCGCGGCCATGAATGCCCGGTAGTTCTTCCCAGGCTTCCAGTAGCTGGTGAACGGCTTGGCGGCGCGGCCGATCACCTCGATCTGGATACAGACCTGGCCGACCCGATTGGTCAGCGTCGAGCCGTCGTTGCGCAACGCCCGGCCACCGACGTTGAGCGGCATGAACTGCCCGAGCCGATCGGTCAGCGGGTCCCAGAGCACCTGCGGCTCGGCGGATTTGTCCTTCAGTACCCGGATCATCGTCGCCCAGACGGACGACGTACCGGGGTCAGCCTCGGTGGTGTGCCAGACCACGCGGGGCGGTGCGTTCGAGGTGATGGTGCCACCGGGCGCGGACGGCGTTATCCGTTCCGCTCCGGGGATCCAGATCGTGCCTGCCATTACATCCCTTTCCTCACTGAGTGATCTGGTCGTCCCAAGGCCTGATGATCTCCCGCTGGGAGCGACATCGCATGTCGGAGAGCGGCGGATGGCGGAGGCCCGTGGGCGACGCAGCGTACTCGACGGATCACACCCTGCTATTGGATCAAGTTGGCGGAGATCCGACAACAGTGAACGGTTGACAGCATGGGGTGAATTGACGGGAGTATGAGAGCGCTCTCAGACACCCGCGGACGGCGCCCTCCCGTCCCTCGCCGCCCGTGTGCTCCGCCTTCTCACCTTGGGACAGATCTGAGGAGGAACAAGTGCGCACAAGACTCCATCTCCCGGCGATCGTCGCGGCTCTGGTGACCGCGGCCGGTCTGCTCACCGCCGGCAGCAGTACTCCGGCAGCGGCCGTTCCGGCCACCATTCCGCTGAAAATCAGCAACAACTCGGGCCGTGGTGACGCCCTCTACATCTACAACCTCGGTACCAACCTGGCCACCGGCCAGCAGGGCTGGGCCGACTCTGCCGGCAACTTCCACGCCTGGCCGGCCGGTGGCAACCCACCGACCCCGGCACCTGACGCATCCATCCCCGGCCCGGTCAACGGCCAGGCCATCACCATACGGATGCCGAAGTTCTCCGGGCGCGTGTATTTCTCTTACGGGCAGAAGTTGGTGTTCAAACTGACCACCGGCGGCCTGGTGCAGCCCGCCGTACAGAATCCGTCGGACCCGAACCGCAACATCCTGTTCAGCTGGTCGGAGTACACGTTGAACGACTCCGGTCTGTGGATCAACAGCACCCAGGTCGACATGTTCTCGGTCCCGTACGCCGTCGGCGTGCAACCCACCGGCGGTACCACCAAGGCCACCGGGCACCTGAAACCCGGTGGCTACAACGCCTTCTTCAACTCGCTCCGCAGCCAGCCCGGCTGGGGTGGCCTGATCCAGACTGCGCCGAACGGCAGTACCCTCCGCGCGCTGTCACCCTTGTACGGCGTGGAAACCGGCGGACTGCCCGCGAACGCGATGGACGACTACGTCAACCGGGTGTGGTCGAAGTACAGTTCGCAAACGCTGACCGTGACACCGTTCGCCAACCAGCCGAACACCAAGTACTTCGGGCGCGTCTCCGGCAACACGATGAACTTCACCAACAGCGCGGGCCAGACGGTCACGTCGTTCCAGAAGCCTGACTCGGCCAGCATCTTCGGTTGTTTCAAACTCCTCGACGCACCGAACGACCTGGTCCGCGGCCCGATCTCGCGCACCCTCTGCGCGGGGTACAACCGGTCGACGCTGCTGGTGAACCCGAACCAGCCCGACGCGAACAACGCCAACTTCTACCAGGACAGCGTCACCAACCAGTACTCGAAGAAGGTCCACCAGCAGATGGTGGACGGCAAGGCATACGGCTTCGCCTTCGACGACGTCGGCGCGCACGAGGCCCTCGTCCACGACGGCAATCCGGCCCAGGCCTTCCTGACGCTGGATCCCTTCAGCTGAAGCTGATCCACTGGACACATGCTGACGCAGACGGTGGATGTCCCGGTCGATCCCGAGCGGGCATCCACCGCCTTCACGGCGTACCTGAACGGCGAGGGCGCTGTCGGCGCCCACCTGCACGACTCCCACGGCAGATGGTGCGGAACCGTCTCCGACTGGGATCCCGCCAAGTCCGTGAGCTTCACCTGGCATCCCGGCCGGGATCCACAGCGCGCCGGCCACGTCACCGTCACGTTCACTCCGACAACCGGCGGCACACGACTCGCCCTCACCTCTACCGGAGAGACCGGCGACACCGGTGACGACTGGCAGGACATGCTCGACCTGTACGCCGAACACGTCCAGCGCGGATAGTGGATGGATGGTGAACGCGCCCGTCGATCCCCGTGCCCTCGAAAACTCGCTGCGCCCGCACGGCGAATCCGTCATGCTGCCGCAGGCCGCCTACACCGATCCCGCCGTACTCGCTTGGGAACGGCGACATTTCTTCGCCGGTAGCTGGACCTGCCTCGGCCGCGTGGCCGAGTTGTCCGCCGGCACGCACCAGGAGCTGACGATCGGCGACATCAGCGTCCTGCTGACGTTCGGCGATCGGCCACGGGCGTTCGCGAACACCTGCCGGCATCGCGGCCACGAGCTCCTGCAACGAGGCGAATCGAGTGACCGCCGGGCCGTGGTCTGCCCGTACCACGGCTGGTCGTACGAACTCACCGGCGCCGTGAAGGCCGCGCCCCGCATGGGCGAGGGGTTCGACCCAGCGCCGTACGGGCTGGTCGAACTGCCGGCCGAAGTCTGGCTGGGATGGCTGTTCGTGAACGCGACCGGTACGGCGACCGCGTTCACCGACCACATCGGCGGGCTGACCGACCTCGTCGCGCCGTATGCACCGGAGAGCCTGGTTCTCAAGGCCAGACACCAGTACGACGTCGCCTCGAACTGGAAGACGGTCGTGGAGAACTACCACGAGTGCTACCACTGCCCGCTGATCCATCCCGAGCTGTGCAAGGTCTCTCCGCCGACCTCGGGCGACAACTGGAACCTGCCCGGCGCCTGGGTCGGCGGTCTGATGGACCTGCGCCCCGAGGCCGAGACGATGTCACTCGACGGTCGCTCGTACGGCGTTCTGCTGCCGGGCGTGGATCCGCGCCGGGTGAACTATCTCGGGCTGTTCCCGAATCTGCTCATCTCACTGCACCCCGACTACGTGATGACGCATCGAATGGAACCGCGCTCGCCGGGGCTGACCGCGATCGAGTGCTCCTGGTATTTCCCGGCCGAGGTGCAGGACCCGTCGTACGCGGTGGAGTTCTGGGATGTCACGAATCGCGAGGACTGGGCCGCCTGCGAGTCGGTGCAGCGGGGCGCCGAGTCGCCGCACTTCCGGCCCGGCCCGCTGGCACCCGCGGAGGACGCCGTCTACCAATGGGTGACGATGATCGCCCGCGGGTACCTCGGGAAACCCCTACATCAGTAGCCGACGGTGAACCGGCCACGGTTGTTGGCCGGCTTCTCGAACTCGTCGAGGACGGCGATCGCGAAGTCCTCGGCCGAGATGTTGTCGCCGACCGGCTCGTCCTGACCGAGCCGGAAGGTCCCGGTGCGCTCGCCCGGCTGAATCACGAACGGCGGGTGCAGCATCGTCCAGTTCACACTCTCGTCGGTGGCGCGCAGCGCCTCGAGCGCCTGCGCAACCGTCAGCGACTCCGGCCGGTATTCGGCCGGGAAGGCCGGCCCGTCGAGCACGCGCTGCCCGCCGATGGTCAGCCCACCGGCGCCGCCCACGACCAGCAGGCGCGTTTCGGTACCGCGGACGGCCGCGATCAGGTTGTCGACCGCGTCGAGGTAGTCCTGGTGGTTCCCGCCGGTACGGCTCGGGCCGAGCGCCACGGCGACCACATCCGCGTCGCCGACGATCTCCTTGACCGATGCGACGTCGTTCGCGCTGGCCTGGACACTCCGCACCCCGGCCGGGAGGTCGGCGCCGGAGCGGGTCACGCCGGTGACCTCGTGCCCACGAGCCGCCGCCTCGGCCACGATCCGGCTACCGACCATGCCACTCGCGCCATAGACCGCGATCTTCATGCTGTTCCCCTTCAGAAGGATGAATTCTCAACTTGTTCTCCGATAGTATCGATTGGTAACCAGCTACTTCAACGTGCTATAAGTACCTTGTGGTTACTAACGGGCAGTCCGAGCGCGGCGACCTCTTCAACCCGCAGTGCGGGACGCGAGTGGTTCTCGACCGCATCGGCGACAAGTGGACCGCTCTGGCGGTGCTGCTGCTGCAGCACGGCCCGCTGCGTTTCACCGAGCTGCGCGACGGCATCGGCAGCGTCGCGCCCAAGGTGCTCACCCAGACCCTGCGCCGGCTGGAGCGCGACGGCCTGGTCACCCGCGAGGTCTTCGCCGAGGTCCCACCCCGCGTGGTCTACACGCTCACGCCGATGGGCAGCTCACTGATCAAGCCACTGACCGTCGTCAGCGAGTGGGCCGAAGATCACATCATGGCGATCAACCACGCCCAGGCCGAGTACGACGCGGGCGTGCCGACGAAGGGCTAGAGCGTCCAGGCGTGGTCGGAGGTGCCGGTGGTCGGGCGGCCGGCGGCCTTCAGATCTGCCCGCAGGTCCTTCGGCAGGGCGAAGGTGAGGCTCTCCTCGGCGGTGGTGACCTCCTGGACGTCGGCGTACCCACGCTCGGCAAGCCAGCGCAGTACGTCGCGGACCAGGATCTCCGGCACACTCGCGCCACTGCTCAGACCGACCGACTCGACCCCGTCGAGCCACTTCTCGTCGATCTCGGCGGCGTAGTCGACCAGGTGACCGGTCTTGGCGCCGTACTCGAGGGCGACCTCGACCAGGCGGACCGAGTTCGACGAGTTGCGGGAGCCGACGACCAGCATCAGGTCGACCTCGGGAGCCATCTTCTTGACCGCGACCTGGCGGTTCTGGGTGGCGTAGCAGATGTCGTCGCTCGGCGGGTCCTGGAGCAGCGGGAACTTCTCCCGCAGCCGGCGCACGGTCTCCATCGTCTCGTCGACCGACAGCGTGGTCTGGGACAGCCAGACGACCTTCTCCGGGTCACGCACGGTGACGTTGGGTACGTCGTCCGGCCCGTCCACGATCGTGGTGTGCTCCGGCGCCTCACCGCTGGTCCCGACGACCTCTTCGTGACCCTCGTGGCCGATCAGCAGGATGTCGAAATCGGTCGCCGCGAACCGCTTCGCCTCGTGGTGCACCTTCGTCACCAGCGGGCAGGTCGCGTCGATCGTCTTCAGCTGCCGCGCCGCCGCCTCCGCGTGCACGACCGGGGACACCCCGTGAGCGGAGAAGATCACCGTCTCGCCCTCGGGAACCTCGTCGGTCTCGTCCACGAAGATCGCACCCCGGTCGGTCAGGGTCTCCACGACATACTTGTTGTGGACGATCTCCTTCCGCACGTAGACCGGCGCGCCGTACAGGTCGAGGGCCTTCTCGACCGCCACCACCGCCCGGTCCACGCCGGCGCAGTACCCCCGGGGAGCGGCCAGCAGCACCCGCTTCGTCACCACGGCGGTCGTCGTACCAGTGTCTTCAGGCTGGGCAGTCACAACCCCCATGGTACGGGCCCCGACTCAACGCCTCCGGAGCCGCACCACGTGCGAAACCGCCAGCCCACAGGCACAGATCGCGACCGCCAGCGCGGCATCCCCGAACGAAGTGAGCCCAGGACGCGGATCCCCCGTCCCCGGCCTTGTGAGCAGCATCACGGCAATCAACCCCGACAGTACGGCGATCGCCGCCGGAACCAGCGCGGTCGCGGGCGGCCGGAAGCTCGCGTACCCGAGCAGCATGATCAGCCCGCCCATCAGCACAGCGCCCATCGCCGCCGGATTCCCCGATCCACGGCCTGCCATCTCCCACACCGTGCCGTACTCGTCGGCCGGCAGGATCGGCTGGAACGACAGCACCATCGCAACTACCGCCAGCGGCGCATACAGCCGCGCGTATCCCTCGTTCACAGTCCTTGTTGTACCAGGGGCCGGGCTCGAACCGGCGACCTCACCCTTATGAGGGGTGCGCGCTAACCAACTGCGCCACCCTGGCTAGTTGCTGATAGCAACATTCAGTACGTCGAGGAGCCGTCCGCCCTGTCCGGACGGCTCCCCCGGGAGGTGTTCTTCCCCTCAAGAATGCGCCGGATCGCCTTTGTCCGCAAAGGATTTTCGGATCGCCTCGAAGTCGTCCGGGGTGAGACCGGTACGACCATCGACAGGCCACACGATCTGGTGAGCTCCGGGAAAGTACGCGATATCCGCGTCCCCTACCCCGTCATCGACCCAGACGAACGAGCGATCGCCCACCCACTCCGCGACGTACGGCGTCTTCCAGGAGCCGCGCGGTACCGGCGTACGGTCCGGCCAGAGGATGGTCGGGAGCTGAGGTAGGCCCAGGAGGGGCGACAGGAGTCGATTGGCCCCGTGCTCCCAGCTGCTGGCCCACACCAGGTCGAAAGTTGCTGCCAGCGCACGTAATTCCTCTCCGTGATGCGGATTGAGGTGCACCACCCAGCTCTTCGCTCCCTCGGTGATCTCGTGCCGCACATAGCCGGGCTGTTCGGAGTGCGGGTTCAGGGGCCCGTCGAAGTCGAGTAGGAGGAGGGGACGCATGGGTCAGCGCTTGCGGTAGGTGAGGACTGCGACGCCGCTCTCGTAGACCTGGTGGTCGGTGAGTTCGAGGCGGCGGACGGTGAACGTGTCCGTGCTGAACAGTTTGATGCCCGCGCCGATCACAACCGGGTTGACCTTGACCACCAACCGGTCGATCTCCGGCCACAGCGTCTCGGCGAGGCCGCCACCGCCACACAGCCAGATGCCGAGGCCGTCCTCGGCCTTGAGCTCACGGACCCGCTCGACCGGGTCGGTTGCGACGAACTCGACCGTCGGGTCCGGGCTCGCCGCGAGGGTGCGGGTGAAGACGAGGTTGCGGAGCCGCGGGTAGGCGTTGGTGTTGCCGTGTTCGACGCCGAGCTCCCACGTCTTGCGGCCCATCAGAACGGTGTCGAAGACCCGGTTCTCCGCGTCGATCCCGAGCGCCTCCCGGATCGCGCCAGGCACTGTCTCGGGGTACGCCGTCAGGAGCGGAAGCGAGTGATCCCCCTGGGACAGGAGGAAGCCACCCGGGCTGAAGTCGGTCGGATCACCGCCGCCCGGATCGGCGACGTACCCGTCGAGGGTGGAGGCGATGAAGTAGGTGAGTTCACGCATGCAATCCATCATCGCCCGACCGGGGTGCGAGGTTTTGTCGGCGCCGGGCCGTAGGGTCTGGGGGTGGCATTGGAGACCTCCCCGGATGCGCCTGCAGCCGTTCGCACGATTGCGAACGGCATTGCGAGCTGGATCAATCAGCTCGGCGCGGTCTGGGTCGAGGGACAACTGACCGACGTGTCGATCGGACGCGGGACGACGACCGTGTTCGGCACCCTGCGCGACACCGACGCGGACATCTCGTTGCGGTTCACCTGTAACCGGCGGGTGTTCGAGGCGGTCGACCCGCCGGTGACGGACGGGTCGCGAGTCGTCGTCAACGCCAAGCCGAACTTCTTCGCCCGCCGTGGCACGCTCGCGCTGGCGGTCAGCGAGATCAGGCATGTCGGGATCGGCGAGCTGCTGGCGCGGATCGAGCGGCTCAAGCAGCTGCTGGCCGCCGAAGGGTTGTTCGCGGCCCACCGCAAGAAGCGATTGCCGTTCCTGCCGCACACGATCGGGCTGATCTGCGGACGGGATTCGGCCGCGGAGCGCGACGTACTGGAGAACGCGAAGCGGCGCTGGCCGGCGGTCGCGTTCCGGATCGAGTATGCGTCCGTGCAAGGACCAGCGGCGGCCGGTGAGGTCATGCAGGCGCTGCGGAAGCTGGACGGCGACGATTCGGTCGAGGTGATCGTGATCGCGCGCGGCGGTGGATCGCTGGAGGATCTGCTGCCGTTCTCCGACGAGGGGCTGATCCGCGCGGTCTCCCAGGCGCGGACCCCGATCGTGAGCGCGATCGGCCACGAGCCGGATTCCCCGCTGCTCGACCTGGTCGCCGATCTCCGTGCCTCGACCCCGACGGATGCCGCGAAGCGGATCGTGCCGGACGTGCGCGAGGAGCTGGACGGCGTGCGCCTGCTGCGCGACCGCGGCCTGCGCGCCATCACCAGCTGGCTGGACCGCGAGGCGCATGCCCTGGCCGCGATCCGCAGCCGCCCGGCCCTGGCCGCCCCGGTCACCGGCATCCAGCGGCGCTCCGACGAGATCACCGCGCTGCTCGACCGCAGCCGCCGTACTCTCACCCACCGTCTGGACCGCGCCGCCGACGACATCGCGCACCGCCTGGCGAGCGTCCGCGCCCTGTCCCCCAAGGCCACGCTGGAGCGCGGGTACTCCGTCCTCCAGCTCGCCGACGGCACGGCCGTCCGAGAGCTGGCGCAGGTCGCGGCCGGCGACGTACTGCAAGCACGAGTCACCGACGGCCGATTCGCCGTGGAAGTCCAGCCCGAGGAGAAGAAGTGACAACGGACCGACCAGAGATTTCTTACGAGCAGGCACGCGAGGAGCTAGTCGAGGTCGTCCGCAAGCTCGAAGCCGGCGGCACCACCCTCGAAGAGTCCCTGGCCCTCTGGGAGCGCGGCGAAACCCTCGCCACCACCTGCCAGTCCTGGCTCGAAGGCGCCCGCGAACGCCTCACCAAAGCCCAGGAAGCCACCGAAGAAAAGACCAAGTGATCCCCCTTGCTGGTGCGGGCCGCGCTGGCGGGCGACCTCCTCGGTGCTGCTGAGGCTCGTGTCGCCAGCTGGCGGACGGCGTTCGCCAGCTTGGTACCGCAGGACTTTCTCGACGGCATGGACGCTGAGGCCATCGCTACGTCTTGGGCGGGGAGCATCGCGGCCGGGCGATCACGGCTGTACGTCGCCTTGGTCGAGGACCGGGTCGTCGGGTACGCCGGGGTCGGGCCGGAGCGGGATCCGCAGGCACCGGCGGATACGGGTGAGCTGTATGCGCTCTACGTCCATCCGGATTATTGGGGCACGGGGGCTGGCCGAGCACTGACCGACGCCGCGCTGGCAGACCTTCGCAGTACTGGCTGTACGGCGGCGTGGTTGTGGGTGCTGGAGGCGAATGCGCGGGGGCGGCGGTTCTACGCGCGGTACGGGTTCACGGAGACGACGGATCGGACGTACTCGTCGTTGGGCGACCTGCCGGAGCTCAGGTTGTCAGTAGCGCTCTAGCGATCGCCGTTGAACCTGCTTTGAGGCGGTCAAGGTCGAAGCCGCGGTTGCGGAGGGACTGGTGGAGGTCGGCTGCCAGCGGGGCCAGCAGGACATGGGCGGTGTGGTCTGCGTCCAGGTCAGCGCTTGATTGCTCGACCAGGTGAGCCAGGTGGCGATGCCAGAGGTTGTAGGAGCCGATGCGGTAGCGGGCGCCGTCGGACGCGTTCTCGCTGTCCATGAAGAGCTCGACGTGGCGGTCGAGGAGATCCAGGTACGCCGTGAGGAACGCGGCCACGCGATCGACCGCGGGGGCACCGGGGCCTAGCGGGGGTGGGCCGGTCAGGATCTTTGCCTGGAGTTCTTGTTCGCGTTCATCCAGGAGCGCGACAGCCAGACCGGCGCGGTCGCCGAAACGACGGAAGACCGTGCCTTTGCCCACGCCTGCCTCGGCGGCGATCGCGTCAAGCGACACGTTCTTCACGCCGTGCTCGGTGAACAGGCGATCGGCCGCCTCCAGTACGCGGAGGCGGTTGCGGCGGGCATCCGCGCGTTCCGGCCGCGGCGTACCGACGACCAGCAGCTCCCGTTGCGAGACGGACTGCGGTCCGTCACTGTCGCTCATAAGACGGACTGTAGTCCGCTAGGCCCTGCACAGGAAAGCATCAGCCGGTGCAGTGGCGTGGGCGGACCGCCAGCCCATCACAATTGCACGCCCAGCTGCGTTCCACGGCGTGAGCCCACATTCAGCGTCCACTTGTGATGGCGTGGGGGTCCGGGCTTTCAGCTATGGGAGGGGGCGGTTCGGGGTTAGCGGGTGGTTCGGCGGCGGTGGGGGCGGGTGGGGAGGGAGGTGGGGTGGGGGGTGTTGTCGGGGAGGGGGTGGCCGAGGGTTTGGTGGTAGTCGGGCCAGGTGCGGATGCGGGTGGGGATGTTGCCTATGGCATCTACTTGGGTGATGGGGTGGTGGTCGGTGAGTTGCCAGAGGTCGTCGTCGGAGCGGAGTTGGCGGAGGCCGCCGAAGAGTTCGCGGGCGCACCAGACGGGGTAGCTGGGGCCGTCGTCGTAGTGGCTGATGCCGAGGGGGGTGGAGGGGCCGGCGACTTCGGCGACCAGGGACCAGACGGCGGCCGGGGTGATGCCGGGCTGGTCGCCGAGGAGGACGACGATGCCGTCGGTACGGCGGTCGACCGCGTCGAGGGCGGGGACGATCGACGAGCTGCCGGTGTCGGCATGCGGGGATTCGACGACGCGGACGCCGTCGAAGTCGACCCGGTCGTGGATCTGTTCGGACGCGGTGCCGAGGGTGACGATCAGCTGGTCGAAGCCGCACTCGCGGGCGGTTTCGAGGGTGGAGCCGAGCAGGGTCTCGCCGTTGTAGGCGAGGGACTGCCACGGTACGCCGAGGTGCGGGGAACTCTCGGCGGCCAGCAGCAACCCCGTGACGAACATCGGCGGATCAACTTCGCAACCGGGGTACGGCGGACACGACGGGACTCCTCAGCGCTGTCCCCGAGTGGCAAGCCGAAGCCTCGATCGAACCCCGGCCCCGGCAACCCTGTCAACGGGCGTCCGGAGTCCGGTCAGTACGGGATCACTGCAGCGACGAAGCAAACGTTTCGAGGGCCGGGTAGCCGGCGTTGCCGGTGACGATCGTGGTGACGCCGGAACCGACCAACACCAGGGCGTGCTCGTCCTTGCGGTCCAGCAGCACCTTGCGTTGCCAGGTGACTCCGCCGACCGTCGCCGTACCGTCGTCGGCGGTCCGGCCGAGCTCTTCGGCCTGGTACTTCGTCCCGGTGACGTTGGACTGCTCGAGCCCCACGTACTTCCGCGAGTCCGTGACGACACCGAGGTGCCAGGTCATCGGTGCCTGCTCCGGTGCGCGGAACTCGACGCTGGTCGCCTGCCAGCCACCAGGCATCGGCGCCGGACCGCGGACCCAGGAGGCAGCCTTGCGGGCGTCTTCCAGCTGAGCGCTGTACTCGATCGCGCGGACCTTCTCCTCCTTCGGCCGCCAGGTGACGATCATCAGGAACGCGACCACGACGAAGCAGGCCAGCAGCGCCCAGAACATGTTGGGCAGCGTCCGCGCCTTCGCCCGGTCCTTCGCGTTCTGCTCGCGGTATGCGATTGCCTCCGCGCGCGCCCGGGCCTTCTCCCGCGCCTCCGCCGCACCCTGACCAGTCGAACTCATGACACGAGTGTCGCATCCTGGCTGAGAGGTCCGATCACCCAGTTGGCTACGATCCGTGCCATGACCGACCCGACGACGCCGCCTGCCCACCTTGAGGTCGAGGCCGATGCGCCTGACCGCAACCTCGCGCTCGAGCTGGTCCGGGTCACCGAAGCGGCGGCGATGGCGGCCGGTCGCTGGGTCGGCCGCGGCGACAAGAACGGCGCCGACGGTGCGGCGGTGAACGCGATGCGCACCCTGATCGGCACGGTCGGGATGAACGGC
The DNA here is from genome assembly GCF_042262745.1 of Kribbella sp. NPDC056345. Classification (NCBI taxonomy): domain Bacteria; kingdom Bacillati; phylum Actinomycetota; class Actinomycetes; order Propionibacteriales; family Kribbellaceae; genus Kribbella; species Kribbella sp. NPDC056345. The sequence goes on from NZ_JBHJQQ010000008.1 coordinate 330,427, forward strand.
ACCGTGGTGATCGGCGAGGGCGAGAAGGACAACGCCCCGATGCTCTACAACGGCGAGCGCGTCGGTGCCGGTGACGGTCCCGAGTGTGATGTCGCGGTCGACCCGGTCGACGGTACGACGCTCGTCGCGAAGGGGATGAACAACGGCATCGCGGTGATGGCGGTGTCGGCCCGCAACTCGATGTACGACCCGTCCGCCGTGTTCTACATGGAGAAGCTGGTCGTCGGTCCGGAGGCGGCCGAGGTGGTCGACATCCGGCTCCCGGTCGCGGAGAACATCCGCCGGGTCGCGAAGGCGAAGGGGTCCACGGTCGACGACGTCACCGTCGTACTGCTGGACCGGCCGCGGCACGAAGAGCTGGCCACGCAGATCCGGGCGACCGGTGCGCGGATCAAGTTCATCAGCGACGGTGACGTGGCCGGTGCGCTCGAGGCGGCGCGGCCGGACACCGGTCTGGACATGCTGCTCGGCATCGGCGGTACGCCGGAGGGCATCATCGCGGCCTGTGCGATGAAGTGTCTGGGCGGCAAGATCCAGGGCCGGCTCTGGCCGACCGACGACGAGGAGCGGCAGAAGGCGATCGACGCCGGCCACGACCTCGACCGCGTCCTCGATACCGATGACCTGGTCAGCGGTGACGACTGTTTCTTCGTCGCCACCGGTATCACCGACGGTGAGCTGCTGCGCGGCGTCCGTTACGGCCGCTCGACCGCACGCACCCACTCGCTGGTAATGCGTTCGCGCAGCGGCACGATCCGCAGCATCGAGAGCGTCCACCAGCTCGCCAAGCTCCGCGCGTACTCAGCCATCGACTTCGAGCACGCGAGATGAGTGCACCCACCCTCGTAGTAGGCGAGGCGCTGGTGGACATTGTCAGCACAGGCTCGAAGACCACGCGGAACGCGAACGGAAAGCCGAAAGCAACGCCCGGTGGGTCCCCGGCAAATGTGGCGGTCGGTCTGGCCAGGCTCGGCGTACCGACTGAGCTGGTGACGAGGTTCGGGACGGACCCGTACGGCGATCAGCTCGGAGCGCACCTGTTCGGGAACGGCGTCCAGCTGTCCCCGGGCTCGGTGGAGCCCGGATTCCGGACCAGTACGGCGACCGCGACGCTCGATGGGGCCGGGGTTGCGTCGTACCAGTTCGACATCACGTGGGAGCCGCCGGCGTTGTCGCTGTCGCGCGGCTGTCCCGCGGTGCACACCGGGTCGATCGCGACTGTGCTCGAGCCGGGCGCCACGGCGATCCGCGACTTCCTGAAGACGCTCGTGGACCAGCCCGTCACGGTGACTCTCGACCCGAACGCCCGCCCGACGATCACTCCGGATCCGGTCTCCACGTGGGCCGCCGTACGGGAGTTGGCTGCGTTGTCGGACCTGGTGAAGCTGAGCGATGAGGACTGCGAGTTCCTGCGGCCCGGGCAGTCACCTGAGTCGATCGCGGTCGAGCTACTGAGCGCGCCTCGGACTCAGTGCGTCGTGATCACCCGCGGCAGTGAGGGCGCGCTCGGCATCAGTCGGGACGGACGGATCGATGTCACCGCACCGAGGATCGATGTCGTCGACACAGTCGGCGCGGGTGACTCCTTCATGGCGGCCCTGATCGCCGGCCTGAACGGCCAGGACCTGCTCGGCGCGACTCGCCTGGCCGGACTGACCTCGCAGAACCTGCAGACCGTAGTCGACTACGCCGTCAAAGCGGCCGCGATCACCTGCACCCGGCATGGCGCGGATCCGCCGACCGCCGCGGAGCACGCGGCGACCTGGGGAGCCTGATGCCCGCAGATGTCTGGAACACGCAGCTGGACGAGGACGGCCGGGTCGTGTTCCCACCGCGCCGCGGCCGCCTCTACCTTCGGCTGACCGCGTTCGGCCTGCTCATGCTCGCATCCGCGGCGACGAACCTCGACCACCTGCGCACCGACGGCATCTCCGGAACCCTCGGCGTACTGCGTCTGACGGCCCTCGCCGCGTTCGTCTACGGAACCGGCCTGACGCTCTACCAGCTGATCGCGAACCGGCCGGTCGTCACGATCGACGCGGAGGGCGTCGCCCGCGGCCGGCGCCTGCCCTGGTCCGCGATCGCGCAGATCGACGAACCCACCGGCTTCACCGGTGCACGGACGATCCAGGTGCACGCCGTCGACCGACGTACCAGGCCGTTGCGCATCTCCCTCGACAACGTCGAGGAGCTGGACGCGTTCGCGCATTGGCTGCGCTCGGTCAAAACGCGCTACAACTCTTAGCCGACGCTGCTCCGCACGGCGGTCAGATGTTCGCGGCAGCGGGCGGCCGCGAGCTCGGGGTCGCGATCCCGTACGGCGTCCGCGATCGCGACGTGAGCGGCTTGGTCGTGGCGGTGCCGATGCTGGTCGTCGAGCTTCAGCATGTCGAGCATCGTGGTCCGGATCCTTGGCACGAACGCGTCGAACAGCTCGGCCAGCACGGTGTTGTGGGCCGCGGTGACCAACGCGCGATGGAACGCGAGATCGGCCTCGACATACCAGTCGTCGGGTGATTTCTCGGATGCGTCGAGCCGGTCCTTCAGGGTGTAGCGAAAGCTCTTCAGATCGGCCGGAGTACGGCGGGATGCGGCGAGCCGGGCGGCCTCGGTCTCGATCGCGATCCGCCCCTCCAGTACGTCGGTGATGTCGGCCCGGCGGAGCACCTGGTCCCAGTCCTCCGCGGCCTGGTGACCGATCACGAACACACCCGCGCCCTGCCGGCTCTCCAGGACCCGGCGGCCGGCGAGCTCGCGGACCGCCTCCCGGATCGTCGACCGGCCGACGCCGAGCTGCGCGGCCAGTGTCGTCTCACCCGGCAGCTTCGCGCCGAGCGCCCACTCACCGCTGCCGATCCGGCGCAGCAGCTCCTCGGCGGCCTGCTCGGCGAGTGGGTGACGGCGAATCATGCGGCTCAGTCTAGGGGGTTGCCAACACTTATCAGGTTATCAGCTTGTCTGAGGAGTTGAATCGGGTTAGCGTGATTCGGGTGATGCACTGGAACCGTCAGCTGCCCTCCCCGATGCCGAGCCACCGCTACCGCGACATCTACGCCCGGGTCCCGGTCCTGCCCCCCGACCGCATCTGGCCGGAGCGGCGGATCACCGCCGCTCCGCTCTGGGTCCCGGTCGACCTGCGCGACGGGAACCAGGCCCTGGCCGAACCGATGGACCCAGAGCGGAAACGCCGCTTCTTCGAGCTGATGGTTGCCATCGGCTACAAAGAGATCGAGGTCGGCTACCCGTCCGCCTCACAGACCGACTTCGACTTCGTCCGGCTGCTGGCGACGACGGATCTGGTCCCGCCCGACGTCACGGTCGTCGTCTTCACACCGGCCCGGGCGGACCTGATCGAGCGCACGATCGAATCCATCCAGGGGATCCGCGGCCAGGTCGTCGTCCACATGTATGCGGCAACCGCGCCGACCTGGCGGGACGTCGTACTGCGTCGCTCCCGGGACGAGTTGGCGGCGATGATCCAGGCGGGTGCTGAGCAGGTGCTGCGGCTGGGTGGGGAGTCGGTGCGGTTCCAGTTCTCGCCCGAAGTGTTCAATCTGACCGAGCCGGACTACATCCTCGAGCTCGCCGACCAGGTCACGAAGGTCTGGGACGCGAGCCCGGAGCGGCCGGTGATCCTCAACCTGCCGGCCACCGTCGAGGCCGCGACCCCGAACGTGTACGCCGACCAGATCGAGTACATGGATCAGAACCTGCCCCGGCGGGACGGGGTGATCCTCTCCGTCCACCCGCACAACGACCGCGGGACCGGGATCGCGTGCGCGGAGCTCGCCGTACTGGCCGGCGCGCAGCGCGTCGAGGGCTGCATCTTCGGCAACGGCGAACGCACCGGGAACGTCGACATCGCGACGCTGGCGCTGAACCTGCACGCCCAGGGCGTCGACCCGATGATCGACTTCTCCGACATCGACGGGATCCGGGAGACGGTCGAGTACTGCACGCGGATGCCGATCCACCCGCGGCATCCGTACGTCGGCGAGCTGGTCTACACGGCGTTCTCCGGCACCCATCAGGACGCGATCCGGAAGGGGTTCGCCGTCCAGGGGGACGGGCTGTGGGAGGTACCGTATCTGCCGATCGACCCGGCCGATGTGGGCCGCGGGTACGAGGCCGTGGTGCGGGTGAACAGCCAGTCCGGCAAGGGCGGAATCGCACACGTCCTGGAGACCTCGTACGGCGTGCGGCTGTCGGCCGAGCAGGAGGTCGCGTTCGCGCGGCACGTGCAACGGCGTACCGACGCGACCGGGCGCGAGGCGACGGCGGCGGAGCTGAAGGCGTTGTACGAGGAGGTCTACGGGCACTCGAACTGAACGATGACCCCGGTTCGGCCGATTCTGCCGTTGGTGTCCCCCTCAGGCATTAGAGTTGCGCTTCCTGGGGAGGGGTGGGGCGCATGGCGGTCGTCATGGGTGAGTCGTCGGCGGAGGTTTGGGCCGAGGAGTACCGGCGGGTCAGCCGGGTCGAGTTCAGGAGCCGGGCGACGCCGTACCGGCGGGAGATGGTGGCGCTGCAGTTCTTGACGGCGATTCTGATCTGGCTGAATCTTTTCGTGATGCCGGATCGGTTGTGGTTGTTCCTGGTCACGCTGGTTGCGTCCGGGCGCGTGGCCTGGGTGGTGGCCCAGCTGGTTGGCAATCGGTTGCTGCTGCTCGTTGATGCCAACGGGATCCGGTACGGCAAGACTCGGCTGGAGTGGGGGCAGATCGGCGCGATCGGCGTACCGCATCAGAAGACGCTCGCGATCATCCCTGTGGCCGGCAAGGCGCGGCCGCTGACGATCAGGCATTGGGCGGTGCAGGACATGCCCGCGCTCGCCGGGTGGCTCGAGGAACTGCTGAAACAACACCGCGCGAACCTTCAGGGGGATTCACATGCCGACCATGGGTGAACGGCCGCCGGCCGACTGGACCGCGGAGTACGAGCGGACCGGACGGGTCGAGTTTCCCTTGCGCAGAATGGCTTTCGCCGTCCGGAGCACGCCTGTCTTCCTGATCCTGGTCCCACTGATTGTCCTGTCGGCGACCTCGATCGGGAACAGCAACGCTGTCGCGAAGCTCGCGATGGTGCTCGCCGGCCTGGGGTTCCTGCTCGGCGTCGGCGGTGTGAGCTGGCAGCTGATCACCCGTAAGCCGTACCTGATCGTCGACGCCGACGGCATCCAGCTGGGCCGCCGGGCGATCCTGTGGCCGGGCTTTGCCATGGCCCGGCTGCCTGCCGGCCGGCGCGGCAACCGATACGTCGCGCTCAAGCCGGTCGACGCCCGCGGGCTCGAGATCCGCGTCTCACAGGTGAGCGTCCAGGACCTCGACGCGTTCGCCCACTGGCTCAACGCCCTCCGCGACAGCCGCCGTACGGCGGAAGGAGACGCGCGTGCCGACCATGGGTGAGCTGGGCCCGGCGGAGTGGACCGAGGAGCTGCAGCGGAGCGGGCGGGTGGTGTTCCCGTTGCGGCGGCGGCCGGCGGCGTTGCGTGCAGCAGTCATCCTGCTGCTGCTGACGCCGACCAATGTGTTCAATATCGTCGACTTCGCGGACGAATCCACGGTGGGACGGATCTTCAACGCGGTCGGCCTGGCGGGGTATGCAGTCCTTCTCGGCGGGGCCACCTGGCAACAGGTGACCCGGCGGCCGATCGTGGTCGTCGATACGGAAGGCATTCGCAGTGGGAGCAAGTTCATGCCGTGGGACGCTGTCGGCACGGCCGGGATTCCCACCGGGACGAAGATCCTCCGGACGATGCCTGTGCTTCCCGCGGATGTGTGGGCCAAGCAGATCAGCATCCTCGGGGACAACGTCCGCGACCTGACCGCCTTCTCCGCCTGGCTGAACGATCTCCGGCCGCAGCGCCGCCGTACCGAAGAGGAACCACATGCCGACCACGGGTGAGCTGACCGCCGACGTCTGGGACGCCGAGTACCGCAGTACCGGTCAAGTCGTCTTCCCGGTACGACGTTTTCCTGCCGTCCTGCGGGTGGTTCTGATCGGCTTGCTGACGTTGTTGCAGATCGCCAGCATGGCCACCACTGATCAGGCTGTCGCCTGGTGGGTGATCGACTGGCTGATCTTGGCGATGGCCACGACCGCCCTGACCTACTGCCTCTGGCAGCTCGCCACTCGTCGTCCGACGGTGGTCGTCGACCGCGAAGGCATCCGGAAGGGCCGGAAGCTGATCACCTGGTCGACCATCACCACGCTCGACTTCTCGGCCTCGTCCAGCGGCCTGCGGGTCCGCTCCGAGGCGCCGCCGAAACGGATGTTCATCCCGCGGGACAACTTCCGCGACCTCGCGATGGCCCGCGCCTGGCTGATGCACCTGCACGAATTCCACCGCAACTCCGGGAGCCAGCAGTGGTGATGGGAGACACCGGCCCCGAACACTGGGACGCCGAATACCGCCGTACCGGCCGCGTGGTCTTCCCCCGCCGCCGGCAGTCGCTCTACAGCTGGCAGATGCTGCTCTCGTGGGTCATCGTGATCGGGCCTGTGTTCGGGACCGTCAACGACTGGGACACCCGCGGCACCTGGTTCTACATCCGCGCGGTCCTCGGCCTCATCCTGCTCGCAGGAGCCATCAGCACCACCGCCCAGATCCTTCGCGGCGGCCCTGTCCTGATCGTCGACACCACCGGCCTCCACCTCGGTAACAACTTCATCCCCTGGTCCGCCGTCACCACCATCGGCACCCCTGTCAGATCCTTCTTCAACAGCCATCTCCCGGTCCACCTGCTCGACGAGGACGGTGACGAAGACGAGCTCGAGATCCCGCGCGACAACGTCGACGACCTCCCCTCCCTGGCCGCCTGGCTGAACCACCTCCACACCGAACGCCAAGTCAGCTGAGCAGCCGAGCCTGGAACGCCTGGGCGCTCAGCTGAGGCCGAGGCGTTTGGTGAGGCGGGGGCCTCGTTTGATCTTGATGTCGCCGAGGATCGCGGTGCCGCGGATGTGGAAGGTTTTGGGGCGGTGGGGGGTGTTGGGGTCGGGGGCGGGGAGCAGGGTGGCGGCTTGTTCGGAGACGGCACCGAGGATGGGGTTGGAGTCGAGGTGGACGATCGCGTCGGCGGGGACGCGGATCTTGACGTCGGCGAGGATGCACTTGATGTCGACGTAGACCTCGTCGAACGGGATCTGGGCCTCGGTGTAGTCGAGGGTGACGTCGCCGAGGACCGCGTGCACCTCCTGGCGCTGGGGGGCGACCCAGTTGCCGAGGCGTTTGGTGTCGGAGAGGAAGACGTTGATCGTCGGCCCGTCCTGTACGACGGTTCCCGGGGAGTACTGGGGTGGCTGCGGAGCCGCGGGCTGCTGGAGACCGTTCGGGAGGTCGGCGGTCAGCGGGACGAGCTCGCCGTACGTCTTGGAGGAGTACAGCGTCTCGAGCCGCTCCTCGAGCTCGGTGTAGGACAGCCGGCCCTCGCCCGCGGCGTCGCGCAGGACATCGGCGACCTGCTCGCGTTCGAGGTCGGACACCCGTCGGCGCAGCGCCGGATCCACCGGCGCCGGTACAGCGTCCTGCGGTCGATTGTCCTGGGGAACCTCATCCTGTGCCACGGACAAAACCTTACGCTCGCCACGGGCCCTCCGCGCTCCGAAACCTCCCCTACCCGCCCCTGATCGGACCCCTGAGATTAGGCTGGATCAGTCCAGTCCACTGTCCATGGAGGTCTGCCGGTGTCCGCCGACTTCACGTACTCCGATCTGCTCCCGTTAGGTTCTGACGACACGGAGTACCGGCTGCTGAGCACCGAAGGTGTCAGCACGTTCACGGCGGGCGACCGCACCTTCCTCCAGATCGAGCCCGACGTACTGCGGATGCTCACCGCGGAGGCGATGCACGACATCTCGCACTACCTGCGGACCGCGCACCTCGCGCAGCTGCGCCGGATCATCGACGACCCCGAGGCCTCGGGGAACGACCGGTTCGTGGCGCTCGACCTACTGAAGAACGCGAACATCTCGGCCGGTGGTGTGCTGCCGATGTGCCAGGACACCGGTACGGCGATCGTGATGGGCAAGAAGTCCGAGGGTGTCCTGACCGGTGCGGTCGACGAGGAGTGGATCAGCCGGGGCGTGTACGACGCCTACACCAAGCTGAACCTGCGGTACTCGCAGATGGCCCCGCTGACCATGTGGGACGAGAAGAACACCGGCTCCAACCTGCCCGCGCAGATCGAGCTCTACTCGACACCGGGTGGCGGCGATCCGGCGTACAAGTTCCTGTTCATGGCCAAGGGTGGCGGGTCGGCGAACAAGTCGTTCCTGTTCCAGGAGACGAAGGCCGTGCTGAACCCGGCCGGGATGATGAAGTTCCTGGACGAGAAGATCCGCTCCCTCGGTACGGCGGCCTGTCCGCCGTACCACCTGGCGATCGTGGTCGGTGGCACGTCGGCCGAGTTCGCTCTGAAGACTGCGAAGTACGCGTCGGCGCACTACCTGGACGCGTTGCCGACGACCGGTTCGCCGGTGGGGCACGGGTTCCGGGATCTGGAGCTGGAGGAGGAGGTCTTCAAGCTCACCCAGGACTTCGGGATCGGGGCACAGTTCGGCGGGAAGTACTTCTGCCACGACGTCCGCGTGATCCGTCTCCCGCGGCACGGTGCGTCCTGCCCGGTCGCGATCGCGGTCTCCTGCTCGGCCGACCGCCAGGCCCGCGCGAAGATCACGCCGGAAGGTGTGTTCCTGGAGCAGCTGGAGCGCGACCCGGCCCGCTTCCTGCCGGATACGACCGACGAGCACCTGTCCGACGACGCGAACGTCGTACGGATCGATCTCAACCGGCCGATGTCGGAGATCCGGGCCGAGCTGTCGAAGCTGCCGGTGAAGACGCGACTGTCGCTGACCGGGCCGCTGGTGGTCGCCCGCGACATCGCGCACGCCAAGATCAAGGAGCGCCTGGACGCCGGCGAGCCGATGCCGCAGTACCTGCGCGACCACGCCGTCTACTACGCCGGCCCGGCCAAGACCCCCGAGGGCTACGCCTCCGGCTCCTTCGGCCCGACCACGGCCGGCCGGATGGACGCGTACGTCGACCAGTTCCAGGCGGCCGGCGGTTCCTTCGTCATGCTTGCCAAGGGCAACCGTTCCGCCAAGGTCACCGAGGCCTGCAAGACCCACGGCGGTTTCTACCTCGGCTCCATCGGCGGCCCCGCCGCCCGCCTCGCCCAGGACTGCATCAAGTCCGTCGAGGTGATCGAGTACGCCGAGCTAGGCATGGAAGCCGTCTGGAAGATCCAGGTCGAAGACTTCCCCGCCTTCGTCGTCGTCGACGACAAGGGCAACGACTTCTTCACCGACACCCGCAAACCGGTCCCCCTCACCACCCGCCCCCGCTAGCCCCACCCCGGCTGGGTGGGTGGGTGGCTCGTGCCGCGGGCGGGGCGGCTGGGTGCGGGTAGACCTCCTGTCGTTCGTGTTGAGGATCAACAGTGCTGAGGATTTAGTAGAGGCCATTTGTTGTCCTCTATTGGCGGCAGAATCGGGGGTATGACGACGACGCAGCGGTTTCCTGGTGGTAAGGCGGCAGTTACTCCTTATGTGGTGGTGAAGGGGGCGGCTCGGTTCCTGGAGTTTGTGGAGGAGACGTTCGAGGTCAAGCGGTCCTTCGACGTGCCGAACGAGGACGGGACACTGGGGCATGCGGAGATCACGGTTGACGGGTCCGTGCTGATGACGTTCGACGCGCAGCCGGATTGGCCGGATACGCCGGCGTTCTTGAGTGTGTTCGTGGCGGATGTGGATGCGGTGCTGGCGAGGGCGTTGGCGGCTGGGGCGACGTTGCTGACGCCGATGATGGAGTCGCGGATCAGTGGCGACCGGGGGTGCCGGATCACGGATCCGGTGGGGAACATCTGGTGGGTGCAGACGCCGCTGCATGAGGTTGACCCGGCCGAGCTGGAGGATGTGTTCAGGGACCCGGAGGAGCTTGCCAAGATGAAGATCGCGGTCGATACGCTGGTCGATGAGATGCGCGGCCGCGCCAAGTGACCCAGCCTGAAGAGATTCACGACAGCCCGACCGGCTGGGTGCACAAACACCTGCAGCAGTTCCTGGCCACGGACGGGAAGCAGAGCCGCGGCGCCACGCCGCGGCTGCTGTTGACCACGCGCGGTCGGCGGAGTGGGGTGCTGCGGCGGACGGTGCTGAACTACTGGACGGACGGTCCACGGTTCCTGGTCGTCGGCTCCAACGCCGGCTCCGCCACGCACCCGGCCTGGTACCTGAATGTGTGCGCCGAGCCGGAAGTGACTGTCCAGGTCGGCGCTGAGGTCTTCCAGGCCAGAGCGTCCACCGCGACCGCCGACGAGAAGGCCGGGTACTGGCCGCAGATCGTTGCGACCATGTCGTCGTACGCCGGCTTCCAGCGCAAGACCAGCCGGGACATCCCGGTCGTGATCCTCACACGGTTAGCTGGCTAGGTCTTCCGCGATCAGCGTGGGTTGGGGCGCGGTGGGAGCTGCGGGCAGGGGCCAGTCGGGCGGCGCCGTCCAGGACTGCCAGTTGGCGTTGAACGGGGCGGTCCAGGCGTGGATCTCGGCTACGGCCTGGTGGGCGGTGGCCGTGATGGCGTCGGCTTGGGACTGGGTGAAGCGGCCGGCGGTGACGGCGCCTTCGAGTTCGTCCTCGTCCTTCCAGTGAACCTCGCGGTCGGGGGTGATCCAGAGGTCGAGGACGTGGTCCTGGGTGGTGGTGCGGCGGCCTTCCAGGTCGCGGGTGTGCGGGTCCTCGAGGTTCACGTACCAGCCGCGGAAGTCGCCGTCGGAGCCCCAGAAGTACCAGACGGACCAGGGCTTCCCGGTGGGCGCCACCTTCAGGATGCCGGTGCCGTGCCAGATGTCGAGCTTCAGGACACGAGGTTCGGTGAACATGCCGACCGGGCCGGCGTGCCGGAGCTCACGACCGTCGGCCAGCACCGCCTTGAGGATCGGGGTCCGCGGGGCGAGCCAGGCGACCAGGCCGTCCGCGTCGTCGCGGACGACCGTCATCGGCCGCACGGTGGGCAGGGCGGGATTGCCGGCGTAGACCCACTCGATCGTGGTCCCGGGAGTCCAGTAGGTCATGACTCGGACGGCCGAGTCATCGACAGCACGTCGAGCGCCGCATCCAGCTGCTCTTCGGTCAGGTCACCTTGCGAGACGTGCCCGTTCTCGATGACGACCTCGCGGATCGTCTTGCCCTGCTTCAAAGCGCTCTTCGCCACCGCGGCCGCGTTCTCGTAGCCGATGTAGCGGTTCAGCGGTGTCACGATCGACGGCGACGACTCGGCCAGCGCGCGGGCGTGGTCGACGTTCGCGGTGATGCCGTCCACGCAGCGCTCGGCGAGCAGGCGGGACGCGTTGCTGAGCAGGGTGATCGACTCGAGCAGGTTGCGCGCGATCACCGGCAGCATCACGTTCAGCTCGAAGTTGCCGCCGGCACCGGCCACGGTGATCGTGGTGTCGTTGCCGATCACCTGGGCGGCGACCATCAGTGTGGCCTCGCAGATCACCGGATTCACCTTGCCCGGCATGATGCTCGATCCCGGCTGCAGATCCGGCAGCGCGATCTCACCGAGCCCCGCGCGCGGCCCGGAACCCATCCAGCGCAGGTCGTTACAGATCTTCGTCAGGCTGACCGCGATCGTCTTCAGCTGCCCCGACAACTCCACGAGCCCGTCGCGAGCACCCTGCGCCTCGAAGTGATCCTCCGCTTCGGTCAGCGCCAACCCGGTACGCCGGTTGAGCTCAGTGATCACCAAAGCCGCGAACCCGGGCGGCGTGTTGATCCCAGTCCCCACTGCAGTTCCACCCAACGGGAGCTCGGCAACCCGCGGCAGCGACGACCGCACCCGCTCCGCACCCCGCCGTACCTGCTGGGCGTATCCGTTGAACTCCTGCCCGAGCGTCACCGGCGTCGCGTCCATCAGGTGCGTGCGCCCCGACTTCACCACCTCGGCGAACTCGGCACCCTTCCGCGACAGCGACTCCACCAGTACGTCGAGCGCCGGCAGCAGCTCGCGGACGACCCCGGCCGTTGCGGCCACGTGGATCGCCGATGGGAAGGTGTCGTTGCTCGACTGCGACGCGTTCACGTGGTCGTTCGGGTGCACGTCCACGCCCGCCTGGGTTGCCAGGGTCGCGAGAACCTCGTTCACGTTCATATTGGTCGACGTACCGGAACCGGTCTGGAACACGTCGATCGGGAACTCCGCGTCGTACGCCCCCGAAGTCACCTGATCGGCGGCCGCCACGATCGCAGCCGCCCGCTCGCCGGACAGCACCCCGAGCTCGGCGTTCACCACGGCCGCCGAGGCCTTGATCTGCGCGAGCGCGTGCACCAGCTCCGGGGCCAGCGGCCGGCCGGAGATCGGGAAGTTCTCCACCGCACGCTGGGTCTGTGCCCGCCACAACGCGTCCTTGGGGACCTTGACCTCGCCCATGGTGTCGTGCTCGATCCGGTATTCCACGTTCTCGCCCATACCAGTCAGCCTACGTCGCGCCCTGATAGACGTAGTAGAGCTCCTCCCGTCCCTGCAGCAGCACGGGGACCGGCGTCACCTGGCACGCCCCGAAGACCACTTCCACCGCCTCACCCAACGCCGGCGACTCCGACGACGACCACACCGTCAGCACCCCACCGGCCCGCAACCGCTCCCGGCAGACGGTCAGGAACGACGACTCGTAGATGGCCGAATTCTCGTTGTACACAAGGAAGTCCGGCCCGTTGTCCACATCCAGCAGGATCGCGTCGTACGACGCCTTCGCCGCCGCCGCGATCACCGCCCGCACGTCCCCGACCTGCACCGACACCCGCGGATCGTCCAGCACCGACGGCACCAGACCACCCCGCATCCACCCCACCAGCTCCGGCTCGATCTCCGCGACCACCACCGCACCGAGACGAACATCACGCAGCAACGCCCGCACCGTGTACCCGAGCCCCAGCCCACCCACCAGCACCCGCTCGGGCCGCCCCACCGCCGCTAGCGCCACCGACGCCAGCAGCTCCTCACTGGACGTCTCCACGTCGTCCATCACAAACACCCCGTTGACCCGCAACTCCAGCGCCCCATCCGCGCGCCGCCGCAACAACAGATCTCCCCGCTCCGACTGAGCCCGCGCGATCTCCATCAGACGAGCTCCGCGTCGTGGGCGAGCAGCGCGAGCTGGACCCGGCTGCTGAGCTGAAGTTTGGTGAGTGCGTTGGCAAGGTGGGTCTTCACCGTGGCTACGCCCAATTGCAGGACGTCGGCGATCTCGGCATTGGTTTTGCCTTCGGCGACGGCTTGTACGACGTCTCGTTCGCGGTCGGTGAGTTGGGCCAGGGCGGCGCGGGCCGTCGTACGGCGGGTGCCTGGGTCGCCGTGAGCGGCTTGGGTCATGAGCTGGCGGGTGGATTGCGGGGAGAGGACGGATTCGCCGGCAGCGACCTTGAGGACTGCGGCGAGGATCTCGGCGGGCGCGGCGTCCTTCAAGAGGTAGCCTGCGGCGCCGGCTCGGAGGGCGTTGATCAGGTGGTCGTCGGAGCCGAAGGTGGTGAGGATGAGGACTTCGGGGGCGGCCGCGTGCCGGCGGATCTCGGTGGTGGCGGCGACGCCGTCGAGGACGGGCATGCCGATGTCCATCAGGACGACGTCCGGGCGCAGGTCGCGGACGGCGTCGATTGCTTCGCGTCCGTTGGCTGCCTCGCCGATCAGCTGCACCGAGGGGGTTCCGCCGAGCATGCTGGCGAGACCGGCTCGGACGAGCGGGTCGTCGTCCACCAGGAGCAGCCGGACGGGAGAACTCACGCGGTCATCGTAGGGTCCACGGCAGCCAGGCCGCCAACCGGAATTCGCCGTCCGCGGTGGCGCCGTACTCGATCCGCCCGCCGGCCAGTGTGGCTCGCTCGGTGAGGCCGATCAGCCCAACACGCGATCCCGGTCCATCAGCGCCCGGCTCAAGGCGGTTGGCCAGCTCAACCGTGAGCCCGTCGCCCGGTCCACCGCTGATGGTCAGGTGGACGGCCTGGTGTGGCGCGTGTTTGCGGGCGTTGGTGAGGCCTTCCTGGATGATCCGATAGGCGTGCCGCCCGATCGAGTCCGGTACGTCGGCCGGCTCGACCCGGACCGTCAGGTCCAGCTCCATCCCGGCCTGCTGGGATTCAGCCACCAGACGCAGTACGTCGAAGGTGTCGTGAGCCCGCAGTACGCCGACGATCTCGCGCAGGTCTTCGACGCACTCCCGAGCGCTCGTCCGGATCACGCCGGCCGCCCGGGACAGCTCGTCGGCCGGCATGTCCGGGCGGAACTCCAGCGCCCCGGCGTGGACGCTCAGCAAAGACAACCGGTGGCCGAGTGCATCGTGCATCTCCCGGGCGATCCGCTCCCGCTCCTCCCGAACCGCACGCTCGGTCAGCGAAGCCATCAACTCCCGGCGCGTCCGTACGACGATGCCCCAGGCAACGATCGCCAGACAGGCGAACGCGAACAGCGCGACCGCGATTGCATAAGAATGAGGCCCTTCCGCGATCGGGTAGAGCCAGAACTGCACCAGGCAGGACGCCATCGCAACGGCCCCGAGCGACAGGCTGACCGCCGGCCGCCGATGCACCGCGACACTGAACAACGCGATCCCCGCCGAACCACCGACGGACGGCACCAGCGTCGACGCCAGGATCATCACCACGGTCAACGCCACCGGCCACCGCCGCCGCGACAGCAACGCCAGCGCGCCGATGATCGCCAGCCCGAGGTCCAGCCAGAGCGGCAACGGCCCGAACCGTGGCGGCGGCTCCACGTCCCCGACAGCCAGCAGGCTGAGCAGGAACCCGAGCAGCACAGAAGCGATATCGACCACCCGATACCGCGCGATCAGCGCGGCCAGGGACCCCTGTGTACTCTGCACCCGACCGAAGGTACCGCGACTTTCGGTGGAGCCGGCGATCCACCGAAAGTCTCCACACCAGCTCCCGCCGACGGATCCGCCGTACCGGCCCGGTCGGGCAGAGTGACGGAGTATGAAGCGGCTCGGGAAGTTCCTCCTGCGGTTTGTTGCCTTGGTCATCGTCCTGGTGCTGGCGTTCGTGATCTCGTCGAAGGTCTGGATGTGGCAGGACGATCGCAAGGCGGAGCTGACGACCACCGGGCCCTATACGGCCGATGTGGAGTCGCTGAACAAGCATCCGCTGCCGAAGTGGTTCCAGGACGCGAAGTTCGGGGTGATGCTGCACTGGGGGCTCTACTCGGTGCCTGGGTTCGCGCCGAAGGGCAAGACGTTCACCCAGCTGCTCCAGACCGAGTACGGGCACACGATGACGCACAACCCGTACGCCGAGGACTATGCGAACGCCATGAAGGACCCGGACTCCCCCACCGCCCGCTATCACCGCGAGCACTACGGCAATGCGCCGTACAGCGACTTCGCCAAGCAGTTCGAGGCCGGACTGGCCAAGTGGGACCCGGACCGGTGGGCGAGTCAGTTCAAGGCGGCAGGGGCGTCGTACATCGTGGTGACTGCGAAGTACGCCGACGGCTACTCGCTCTGGCCGACCAAGGTCCGCAATCCGCACGCACCGGACTTCCACTCGCAGCGGGACCTGATGGGTGAGCTGGCCACCGCCGTACGCAAGCAGGGGCTCAAGTTCGGCGTGTACTACTCCGGCGGCGTCGACTGGACCTTCCAGAAGAAGACGGTGAAGACACTCGGCGACTACTCGTACCTGCACTACGGGGAGGACTACCGCCAGTACGCCGTCGCCCAGGTGCGCGAGCTGATCGACCTGTACAAACCGGACATCCTCTGGAACGACATCTCCTGGCCGACCGGTTCCAAACGCCTCTACGCCGTCATCGCGGACTACTACAACAAGGTTCCGGAGGGCGTGGTCGACGACCGCTGGAGTACGGCGTCGTTCGGCCGGCAGGTGATGGGGCTGAAACCGATCCGGTGGGGATTCGACCAGTTGATGCGCGGACTCTTCAAACTGCCCGAGGTGACCGACAGCGTCAGCACTCCGCGCGAAATGCCGCACAGCGACTTCAGAACACCCGAGTACGCCGATTTCGACACGATCCAGACCAAGTTCTGGCAGCAGGATCGCGGGATCGGCGGGTCGTTCGGCTACAACCGCGAAGAAACCGAGGCCGACTACACCAAGTCGCCCGAGCTGATCGGCGAACTGGCCAAGGCGAGCGCGAACAACGGCGCCCTACTCCTGAACGTCGGCCCGCGCGGCGGCGAGGGGGAGATCGTCCCGGAGCAGCTGAGCCGGCTCACCGATATCGGCGCCTGGCTGAAGACGAACCGGGAGGCGTACGACGGTTCCCGGCCCTGGACGCAGTCGTCGGCCGAGACCGCGGCCGGTGACACCGTCACCTTCACGCGGAAGGGCGAGACCGTTTATGCCACGGTGCTCGGCCGGCCGAAGGGCGACATCGTCATCCAGGGCGTCACGTTCCGGGGCACCGCAAGCCGTCTGGGCGGGGCGGCCGTCGTACTCGGCACTGCTGGTGGCAGCACCACGCTCAAAGCGGCCGCAGACGGGTCCTATGCGCCCGTCTACCGGCTGAGTGCGGGTTAGTACCAACCCTTGGCCTGGGAGTGGCTCCAGGCCGAGCAGGGCGAGCCGTAGCGGTCCTCGATGTAGTCGAGGCCCCACTTGATCTGGGTGACCGGGTTGGTCCGCCAGTCCGAGCCGTACGCCGCCATCCGGTTCCCCGGGAGGGCCTGGGCGATGCCGTACGCCGAGGAGGTCGGGTTGTCGGCGCGGGGGTTCCAGCGCGACTCCTTGTTCCACAGCTTCTCCAGGCAGCTGAACTGGCCCTGGCCCCAGCCGTGGTCGGGCAGCAGGTTCATCGCGATCTGCTTGGGGGTGCCCTCGTACTTCTTCCGCTCGGCATCCCGGCTGGCGCGCGCCTCGCGGGAGCTGCGGTCGGTCTTCTGCAGCGCCTGGTAGCGGGCGAGGGCGGCGTTCTTGGCGACGCGGCGGCGCCAGGCGGCGTCCTGGGAGGCCTGCATCTCCTGCGCCTTGGCCTCGACCTGGTTGCGGATCCGGATCGCTTCCTCGGCCTGTTCCTGTGCGGTCAGGACCTTCTCCGTCGGCTGCTTGACCGCGGACGCCTTCTCGCTGTTCACGACCGCGAGCTCGGCCCGCCCGGACGCGGAGCTGCTGCCGGCGGAGCTGAAGAGGTCGATACCCGTCACCAAGGTGACCACGGCGATCCCTGTCACAGAGAGAGCCGCGACGGAGCGCTTCGCTTTCATCTTTCCTTCCGAGAAACCCGACCCCCGTCGGCTGCAACAGAAACATACTTTGGCCTAAACCGACCGTGATCACAAGCAGGTCACAAGCCTCGGCGCGGCCGCCGCAGGGGCGACCGCGCCGTGGCGGACGAAGTCTTACGCGTGTCTTACAGACAGTGATGAGCGAAGCTCACCATGACTCCTTACCGGTCAGTCAGATCTGCAGGTCGTCGAGCATCTCGGTGACCAGCGCGGCGATCGGCGAACGCTCCGAACGGGTCAGCGTGACATGGGCGAACAACGGGTGGCCCTTGAGCTGCTCGACCACCGCGACCACACCGTCGTGCCGGCCGACCCGCAGGTTGTCGCGCTGGGCGACGTCGTGGGTCAGCACGACCCGCGAGTTCGCCCCGACCCGGGACAGCACGGTCAGGAGCACGTTGCGCTCCAGCGACTGCGCCTCGTCGACGATCACGAACGCGTCGTGCAGCGACCGGCCGCGGATGTGGGTCAACGGCAACACCTCGAGCATGCCGCGGTCCATCACCTCGTCGATCACGTCGGAACCGGCCAGCGCGCCCAGCGTGTCGAAGACCGCCTGCGCCCACGGCTGCATCTTCTCCGACTCGCTGCCCGGCAGGTAGCCGAGCTCCTGACCGCCGACCGCGAACAGCGGCCGGAAGACGACCACCTTCTTGTGCTGGCGGCGCTCCATCACCGCCTCCAGACCGGCGCACAGCGCGAGGGCCGACTTGCCGGTCCCCGCCCGGCCGCCGAGCGAGACGATCCCGACGTCCGGGTCGAGCAGGAGGTCGAGCGCGACCCGCTGCTCGGCCGACCGGCCGCGGATCCCGAAGGCCTCGCGGTCGCCGCGGACCAGCCGGACCCGCTTGTCCGGCATCACCCGGCCGAGCGCACTGCCCCGGTCCGACAGCAGCACCAGCCCGGTGTGGGTCGGGAACTCACCGGCCTGCTGAAGCTCCAGCACGCCTTCTTCGTACAGGTCGTCGACCACCGCGGTCTCGACCTCGAGCTCGGCCATACCGGTCCAGCCGGACTCGAAGGTGATCTCGGCCCGGTACTCCTCGGCCACCAGCCCGCAGGCCGAGGCCTTCACGCGCATCGGCAGGTCCTTGGAGACCAGCGTGACGTCGCGGCCCTCGGCCTTGAAGTTGCACGCGACCGCCAGGATCCGGCTGTCGTTGTCGCCGAGCCGGAAACCGGCCGGCAGGCTCTCTGGGTCGGTGTGGTTCAGTTCGACCCGCAGGCTTCCACCGTTCTCCCCCACTGGCAGGGGTGCGTCGAGACGTCCGTGCTGAATCCTGAGCTCGTCGAGCAGGCGTAGTGCGGTGCGAGCGAAGTAGCCGAGTTCAGGATGATGCCGTTTGGCCTCCAATTCGGTGACGACGACCACCGGGACGACCACCTCGTGCTCGTCGAACCGCAGCAGTGCGTGCGGGTCCGACAGAAGCACCGAGGTGTCCAGCACAAAAGTGCGCTGGTCCGGTGTGGATGAGGTACTTGACGCCTTGGCGTGGGTGGCAGCCATGTCGCACGTCCTCTCGGGCCGCGACGTGCACACCACGCCCGGCCCACCAGTGTTAGGTGTTGGACCGGGAGTCGGGGATCAGCCGGACCGAGACAGACCGTCTCGGACACTCCGTTCTGCCCCTCATAGGGCAACCGGCTGGCGAACGATTCTCAAACTGATCGCACCTCCCGTAACAGCCGGCTTCCCCTCCGACCGTCATTGTCAGAGTAGGAGGGTCCGGCAAACCCCGCAGCCCGACACGCCCGGCCACGGGGTTAACACGGTGTTACACGTTCCCCTCGCCCGGGGGACCCCGCTCACCCCGCCGGGTGATCCGGTACGACGGCGTTCCGGCCGACGCTCATGTCATGCGAAAAAACTGGCCGCTCCTGATGGGGTGTGCGACCGCCCTGTGGTCGTTTCTCTACGGCATTGCTGGCGTTTACTGGTCGTTAGGAGGTGCTGACTACCCGTTCGCCAAGGTGGAGGACGACCAGGCGACGGCGTCGATCCTGGAAGGCGCTCCAGTGGCGGTTGTCGGGCCGGTGATGGCCGTCGTGGGACTCGGCGGCGCCGTACTGGCAGTGGTGATGACCGTACGCCGGCCGCGCGGGTGGTTGCTGCAGACAATCGCCGCCGTACTCGCGGTCGGCCTGGCCCTCGTGATCCCCGACTACACGCCGCTCGGGATACTCGCCCTGTCTCCGGCGCTGGTGATCTTCGCCTTCACCGGGATCCCGGGCGAGCAGGATGGGGTCGGCGACATCCTGTACTGGCATCGGCTGAACCTGCTCATCGTGTTCGTCGGCGGCTTGCTGTGGGCGGGTACGGCGATCGCGTACCACCGCCGTACCCGCGACGCCTGCGTTTCCTGCGGCCGCAGCGACCGGCCCGCACCCGCGTGGACCACGCCCGAATCCGCACTGCGCTGGGGTCGCGTCGCGGTCGGCGTCTCCGTCGTGGCAAACCTGCCGTACGAGGCCACCCGGATCGCCTGGTACTTCGGCTGGCCGCTGGGCATCACCGACGAGTTCCACCAGATGATGGCCGATACGCCGGGCATGCTCGAGATGGGCCTCGGCCTGGCTGTGCTGGCCATCGGCGGCAGCATCCTCACCCACGGCCTGGTCCAGCGCTGGGGCGAGGTCTACCCACGCTGGATCTGGTTCAAAGCCGGTCGCCGGGTACCTCCACGACTGGCGATTATTCCGGCGTCGATCGTGGCCGTGGTTCTGATCCCGGCCGGCCTGATGAACGCCCAGCTGCCCCTGGACGGCGACAACTGGGCGCTGAACGCACCTGGCATCCTCTGGATCCTCTGGGGCGCAGGACTCGGTGCAGCGACGTACGCCTACTACCTCAGGCGTCGTACGGCGTGTGTGCGATGCGGACGCGGAGTCACGCGCCGAAGCGACGCTCTCGCTGGGAATAACTCCTGATCGCTCGCAGGAAGTCGACGTGGCGGAAGTCCGGCCAGAGGGCTTCGCAGAAGTAGAACTCGCTCCGGGCGCTCTGCCAGAGCAGGAAGCCGCCGAGGCGCTGCTCACCGGAGGTGCGGATGACCAGATCCGGGTCCGGCTGGCCCTTGGTGTACAGGTGGCGGGCGATGTGCTCGACGTCGACCCGCTCGGCCAGCTCCTCGATCGAGATGCCCTGGGCGGCCTCCTCGAGCAGCAGCGAGCGGACTGCGTCGGCGAGCTCGCGGCGGCCGCCGTACCCGACGGCGACGTTGACGAGCATGCCGTCGACGTCCCTGGTCGCGGTCTCGGCGCGCTTCAGCGTCTCGGCGGTCACACTCGGCAGCAGGTCCAGCGCGCCGACCGGGTGGATCCGCCAGCGGCCGATCGCGGTCAGCTCGTCGACGGCCTGCTCGATGATCCGCAGCAGCGGCTCGAGCTGGTCGGCGGGCCGGGTCAGGTTGTCGGTGGACAGCATCCAGACGGTGACGACCTTGACGTCGACCTCGTCGCACCAGTGCAGGAACTCGGTGATCTTGTTCGCGCCGGCCTCGTGGCCGTGCGACACCGGGTTGCCGGCCGAGCGGGCCCAGCGCCGGTTGCCGTCGATGATCACGCCGATGTGCCCCGGGATCCGGTCCGGCGGCAGCGAACGCCGCAGCCGGCGTTCGTAGATCAGCATCAGCGCGTCGCGCAGCTTCTGCTTGCCTGGTGTCTGCATGAGCAGGGATTCGCCTCCAACGTCCTCACCCTGAGGCTAGCCCACAACACCGGTGGAAAGAGAGGCCGAACTTTTCACTTGTTCGCCGCATCGTAGACACGGGACAAGGTGCGTCGACCGGGTGACTTCGCCTACATTTCAGCCTGCGGGGAGTCGTACCTACGGTTGCGTAGGTACGGTTGTGTAGATGCGGGTACAGCACACCCGGGACGATGAAAGGACAGCGATGACCGCTACCGGTGCCCAGCCCCAGAATGTCGGTCATGGACTGTCCGGACGACTCGGGCCGCTGAAACCGAAGCTGCGCGGCTGGCTGCACGCCGGCACCTTCCCCCTGGCCACCGCCGGCGGCATCGTGCTGATCTGCCTGGCCCCGCATTCGAACGCGCGCTGGGCGGCCGCGGTCTACACGATGGGCGCGATGCTGCTGTTCGGTATCTCCGCGCTCTACCACCGCTTCTACTGGGGTGCGACCGGCGAGGCGATCCTGCGCCGGCTGGACCACAGCAACATCTTCCTGCTGATCGCCGGCACCTACACCCCGCTCGGGATGCTGCTGCTGAGCGGCAAGGACCGCATCCTGATGCTGAGCCTGGTCTGGGGCGGCGCGACGCTGGGCATCCTGTTCCGGGTCTTCTGGGTCGGCGCCCCGCGCTGGCTCTACACCCCGATCTACCTGGCCATGGGCTGGGTCGCGGTCTTCTGGATGGGCGACATCTACCGCCAGGGCGGCGCGGCGGTCGTCACGCTGATCGCGGTCGGCGGCCTGCTCTACTCGGTCGGCGCGGTGATCTACGGCACCAAGCGGCCGAACCCGTCCCCCCGCTGGTTCGGCTTCCACGAGATCTTCCACGCCCTGACGGTGGCCGCCTTCATCTGCCACTACGTCGCTGTCAGCATCGTTACGTACCAATCCTGACGATCTGAAGGCTGTCTGAAGGGTCCGGCGCGACCCTGAGGTATGAGCACTCTTCCGGCGCTGAACGACGACGAGCTGGCCGAGCTGGGCCGCACCGTCACCGGAGTACCCACCGCACGCATCGGCGACGTACGGGTCGAGGTCGTGGACTACCCCATCGGGACGCCCACCACCGCAGGGCTCTACCGCGTCTTCGGTACGGCGGACGGCGTCGGCTGGTCGTGTTTCGTGAAGCAGCTCCAGTCGGTGCGGCACTGGGAGTTCCTCGGCATGGTCCCGGAGGAGCTGCGGGAGGAGTTCGTGCAGAACCTGCCCTGGCAGCTCGAGCTCGCCGTCCACCGCAGCAACCTGCCCGAGCTGCTACCGGACGGCATGCGCCTGCCCGCGACGTACCGGATCGACCTGTGCGACGACGATCGCGGCACACTGTGGATGGAGAACATCACCCCGGAACCGGGCCCCTGGCCGATCGCCCGGTTCGAGCGAGCGGCGTACCTGCTCGGTCGGCTCTCGGCGCGCAGACAGCCGCATCTGGTCGACCCCCTGCTCCCCCGCGCCGGAGTGACCACACCGGGCATCGGACTGCGGTACTACACCGGCGGCCGGGTGATGCGGAACGCCATACCGGCCCTTGCTGCCCCGGAGACCTGGAAGAACCCGATGCTCGCCGAGGCGGTCGACAACTTGGGTGATCACACCCTGCGGGACGACCTACTGGCGCTGGCGACGCGCCTGCCCGCCGTGCTGGATGCGCTCGACACCCTGCCGCAGTGCTACCAGCACGGCGATGCGAGTCCGCAGAACCTCCTTGTGCCGCAGGACTGCCCCGACGAGTTCGTAGTCATCGACTGGGGCTTCGACTGCCCCCAGGCGGTCGGCTTCGACCTAGGACAGTTGCTGATCGGCCTGGCCCACGCTGGAGAGCTCTCCCCAGAGGCACTGCCCGCTGTACACAAGGTGATCCTGAATGCCTTCCAGACCGGCCTGGCCGAGGAGGGCATGCAGGTGACCGAGGAGCAGGTCCTCTACGGCTACCTGGGTTCACTGTGCGCACGAGCAACGTTCACCGCGCTACCCCTCTGGGAGCCGGCCACCCCTGCACTCTTCGAGCAGCGCGTCCACCTCACCCGCGCCCTCGTCGACCTGGTCTCACCAGTCGTTTGAACGTAGTTGCCCGCCCTGCCCGGCCCCTGGCGCCCCGCCGCAGGCAGCTGCCCGTTCCACTCGGCACCTTCTGACCGACGAGAAGGCTCCGCCGCGCAGACTTGGGCCGAACAAGTTGCCACCTGGAGGAATCCAGCATGACTGCGACTGCCGGCTTGGAACTGCGCACGTTCACCACGATCGACGACGTACGAGGCGATCTCGTCGACGTCTACGCCGACGTGCGTTCAGAACTGCTCCACCTCCCGAACTACGCGGTGCCGGCGTTCGGTGAAAGGCTCGACAGGCACGGTGTCGAGCCGGGGTTCGTGGCGGTCCTTGCCTACGTGAATGGCGTCCCCGTCGGCTACGCCTACGCCAACACGATTGAGCATGGCGACCGGTATTGGGCACGCACGAGCCCGCCGCCCGCGGACAAGTACACCGACGGTCCAGCGGCCGCGCTCAAGGAGATCGGCGTACGCACGACCTGGCGCAAGACCGGTACGGCTCGACGGATCCACGATGCGCTCCTGGCAACTCGTACTGAGCCGTTCGTGACGCTCATGGTCAATCCGGCGGCCGGGGACGGAAAGGTCTACGCGCTCTACGAGTCGTGGGGGTACGAGGAGATCGGGCAGAGCCAGCCGTCACCCTCGTCACCCCTGCTCAAGGTGATGATCCGCCCAACGGGGTGACAGCCTGGTCGTTGTCCGGGTGTTACGCCGACGCCTCATCCGGCGGTTAGCTGCCCGCGGCGGGCCACCACGCACCGGGCCCGGGCGGGCAAAGCCTCCCGCACCACAGCGAAGCCGCACGGGTGGGCTCGACCACCTTTTTGATCTCAGTCCTGTTTCGGCTGCAACGAATCGGGGTGGATCGGGTATCCATGGTGCGTGAAGAACCTCAGTAGGTACACAGCGCTCGTTGCCCTCGCTGGTTTGGTTCTGAGCGGCTGCGGTGACGAGTCCAGCGTCGGTGGTACGCCGGCGACTACGCCAACGCCCAGTGAGCCGTCGGTGACCGAGTCGACGCCGGTCGGGGTCGGTCTGCCGCTGACGGTCACGCGGACCGGCGGGTTCGCCGGTTTCAACGACCAGGTGCAGGTGGACGCGGACGGCATCGCCACGGTGAGCTCACTCGGTAAGGAGACGATCCGGTGCAAGCTCGACCCGACTCTGCTGACCCCGCTGGCCTCCGCGGCTCAGCAGGTCGACTGGGCGAGCCTGACGATGGTCAAGCCGACCGTGCGGCACCCGGACGACATGATCATCGCGGTCTCCGCCAACGGCAAGGTCGCCCGGCTCGAGGACCCGAAGCTCAAGCCGCTGTCGGCCCCGGTGAGCAAGCTGCTCACCGAGGCCAAGATCCCACCTGGGAATCTCTGCAAACAGCTCTAAGGGACAGTGACCGCGGTGTCGTCGACGACGAAGCTCGTCTGGAGTGACGAGTCCTCGGCACCGAGGAACTTCACGGTGACCGTCTTCCCCTTGTAGGCAAGGAGGTTGAAGGTCTTCTCCGTGTACGTCGTGTTCTTGTTCAGGTTCGAGTACGTCGCCAGTGTGGTCGTCGTCCCGCCGTCGACCACCTGCACCTTGAGTGTGTCGTAGACCGTCGACGACGTCGTCTCGGCGGTGTCGATCCGGATCCAGAACGACAGCGTCGCGGTCGTCGCCGCGGCCGGGATCGCGACCGACTGGCCGGTGTTCTCGGTGCTGGTGCTGCCGTTACCCTGCAGCCACGCCTTCCACGTACCGGCGCGGGCCGGCTTGGACGAGCTGTTGGTGACGACACCCGACGTACCGGTCCAGTTCACTGCGCCGGACTCGAAGCCCGGGTTGGCGAGCAGGTTCGAACCACCCGGAGGCGGTCCGCTGCCGTAGTCCTTCTGGGCATAGTTCCAGATCATGTGGCCGATGGCATCGATGTTGCGGTCCAGCGCGGTCAGGTTGAGGTTGGTGATGGTGTCGCAGGACCGGTGGTAACACGGGTCGTACGCCTGCCCCGCCGTACCGCCCCACTTCGCCGCCTGGGCCGAGGTCTTGGTGCCTTCGGCGCCGGTGAAGGTGCCGGCCGTCGCGATCCCGAGCGAGCGGAACGCCGCGTGGTCGGAGCGGCCCTGGACGTCGATGTACTCCGTCTGGATGCTCTTGCTGGTGAAGTACGTCGTCAGGTCGTCGCGCGCGCCGTTACCGGCCGGATTGTCGTTGTAGACAAAGTATCCCGGGTTCGGCGAACCGATCATGTCGAAGTTCAGGTACAGCTCGATCTTGTCCCGCTCGGCCGCGGGCAGACCGTTCACGTAGTACTTGGAACCGAGGAGCCCGAGCTCCTCGGCACCCCAGAAACCGAAGCGCAGACGGTTCCTGGGAGTCTGGCCACTGGCGGCATAGGCGAGCGCGACCTCCAGGACGCCCGCGCTCCCGGTGCCGTTGTCGTTGATGCCCGGACCCGAACTGACGCTGTCCAGGTGCGATCCGGCCATCACGACATGGTTCGCGTCGCCGAACGGCCATTCGGCGATCACGTTGTACGACGTACCGGCCGAGGTGTTGAACTGCTGCAACGTGGTCGAGTAGCCGGCCGCGTCGAGTTTGGCCTTCGCCCAGTCGGCGGAGGCCTTGTAGCCGGGGCGGCCGGTGTAGCGGTTGCCGCCGTTGCTGGTGGCGATGGACTGGAACTGGTCCAGGTGCGCCTTGGCGTTGGTCACCGAGATGTCGGGATCGACGACCGCGGCGGTGGCGGCGGACGAGGAACCAGGGACGGCAAGCGCTCCGGCGGCGAGTGCCGCGGCGAGAGCCGCTGCAGACAAGGATCTACGCATGGGGACTTCTCCTTGCTTACAAGAGAAGATCCGGGGGCGAGCCATGGGCAGGGCCCGCCCCCGGACCTTCGAATCTCACGAACTACTTGCTGTTAGCAAGCAGCGGAACCGGCCGGCGCGTTGATGCCGGCCATGGCGCGCTGCACCGCGAGGCACTGGGCCGAACCGGCGCCGTACAGCTCCTTGGCGGAGTTGATGACACCGTTGCGGGCAGCCGCGTAGTTCGAACCGGAGCTGAGCTTGGTGGTCAGCGTGCGGTACCAGATCTTGCCGACCACATCACGGCCCGCACCGGCGAACGTCGTACCGTTGCAGGAGGTGGTGCTGTAGTTGACGCCGTTGATCGTCTTGGCGCCGGTGCCCTCGGAGGCCATGTAGAACCAGTGGTTCAGCGGTCCCGAGGAGTAGTGCGGGTCCAGGTTCTTCGTGCCGGTGGTCCAGCAGTCCTGGCTGCCGCGGCCGTCCTTCGACGGCTTGTCCATGTAGCGCAGCGGCGTACCGTTGCCGTTGATGTTGATCTTCTCGCCGATCAGGTAGTCACCCTTGTCGGTGGCGTTGTTCGCCGAGAACTCGACCAGCGTGCCGAAGATGTCCGAGGTGGCCTCGTTCAGGCCGCCCGCGTCACCCGAGTAGTTCAGGTTCGCGGTCGCCTGGGTGACACCGTGGCTCATCTCGTGACCCGCGACATCGATCGAGGTCAGCGGACGGGCGTTGCCCTGACCGTCGCCGTACGTCATCTGGGTGCCGTCCCAGAACGCGTTCACATAGGCGTTGCCGTAGTGCACGCGGGAGCGCGCACCTTGGCCGTTGTTGAAGATGCCGTTCCGGCCGTGGACGTTCTTGTAGTAGTCCCACGTCAGCTGGGAGCCGTAGTGGGCATCCACACCGGCGGTCTGGCGGCTGGACGTCGTACCGTTGCCCCAGACATCGTCTGCGTCGGTGAAGAGCGTGCCGGTGCCGGAGCTGCCGCCGTTCAGGTCGGTGGTGTTGTTGCCACCGCGAGCGGTGTCCCGCAGCTGGTAGCTGCCGGATGTGCCGATCGAGACCTGGCCGGAGTACATCGAGTTTCCGGTCCCGGTCTTGACCTCGTCGTCGGAGTCCAGCAGCGCACCGGTCTTCGCGTCGAAGAACGAGTGCAGCACCGACGGCGTCTGGTCGGCCTTGACGCCGGTGGTGACGACCTCGTAGGCCAGCACCGGCTTGGTCTCGCTGACGTAGATGACCAGGTCGCCCTTGTTGGCGGTGGCCTTGAAGCCTGCTGCCTTCGCACCCTTGGCGAGCGCGGCAGCCTCGGACAGCGTCGGTTTGGTGGAGGTGAGCCCAACGGTCTTCGCGTTGCGGTTGTACGTGACCTGGCTGACGGTTCCGGCCGCGTCGCGCTTGACGATGAAGTCACCACCGACGACCTTCAGGCCGTTGAAGGTGCGGTCGTAGCGGACGAACTCGGTGCCGTCGGCATCTTTCACGACATCCTTGACCTGCAGGACCTCGCCCTTGCCGAGCCCGAGAGCCTGGGCGGTCTTCGCCGCCAGCACCTGCTCGGACTTGACGGCCGCCGGCTGGTCGAAACCAGAGGCCGGCAGCGGCTGGGAGGCAAGGTTCGCGCCGGCCGGCGCAGCCACCATGGCGGCTGCGGCGATGACGGCGATGGCCCCAACAGAAGTTGCTCGTTTCAAGACAGCTCTCCTCACATAGCGGTCGCTGAATGGGCGCAGCGACCCGGGCGATGGGATGACGCGTCCTTGACACAGGGGAAGGCGGGTCCGGAGGCGCTCAGGCCTCCGGACCCCGGGTATCAGCTACCCGCAACCAGGGAGGTGTCGTCCACGACGAAGCTGGTCTGCAGGGAGGAGTCCTCCGCGCCGACGAACTTCACCGTGACGGTCTTGCCCTTGTACGCCGCGACGTTGAACGTCTTCTGCGTGTACGTCGTGTTCTTGTTCAGGTTCGAGTACGTCGCCAGCGTGGTGGTCGTGCTGCCGTCGACGATCTGCACCTTGAGCGTGTCGTACACCGTCGAGCTGGTGGTCTCGGTGGTGTCGATACGCAGCCAGAACGAGAGCGAAGCGGTAGTCGCCGTGGCCGGGATGGCGACGGACTGGCCGATGTTCTCGGTGCTCGAACGGCCGTTGCCCTGCAGCCACGCCTTCCAGGTACCGGTGCGCGCCGGCTTCGACGTGCTGCTGGTGACGACTCCCGACGTACCGGTCCAGTTGACCGCACCGGACTCGAAGCCCGGGTTCTTCAGCAGGTTGTCGCCGGTCGGCGGCTCGGTGGTGCCACCACAGGCGGCGGCGCCGGCCGGGACGGAGATGCCGTTGAAGGCCGCCGCGATGCCCTTGCACTCGGCGGAGTCGTTGCCGTACAGCTCCTTGGCGGACGTGATCGCACCTTCACGGGCGTCCTTGTAGGTGCTGCCCGAGCTGAGCTTGGTGCTCAACGTGCGGTACCAGACCTTGGCGGCCACATCGCGCCCGACCGGGGTGACGGTGGAACCGTCGCAGGCGGTGGAGGTGTGGGTGACGCCACCGATGACCTTGGTGCCGGTGCCCTCGGAGGCCAGGTAGAACCAGTGGTTCAGCGGGCCGGAGGAGTAGTGCGGGTCGGCGCCGCCGACCGAGGTGCTCCAGCAGTCGTAGCTGCGGCCGTCCTTGTTCGGCTTGTCCATGTAGCGCAACGGGGTGCCGTTGCCGTTGATGTTGATCTTCTCGCCGATCAGGTAGTCACCCGGGTCCTGCGCGTTGTTCGCGGAGAACTCGACAGCGGTGCCGAAGATGTCCGAGGTGGCCTCGTTCAGGCCGCCCGCGTCACCGAAGTAGTTCAGGTTCGCGGTGGCCTCGGTGACACCGTGGCTCATCTCGTGACCGGCCACGTCGATCGACGTCAGCGGACGGGCGTTGCCCGCGCCGTCGCCGTACGTCATCTGGGTGCCGTCCCAGAACGCGTTCACGTACGCGTTGCCGTAGTGGACCCGCGAGCGCGCGCCCTGGCCGTTGTTGAAGATTCCGTTGCGGCCGTGGACGTTCTTGTAGTAGTCCCAGGTGAGCTGGGCACCGAAGTGGGCGTCGACGCCGGCGGTCTGGCGGTTCGCCGTCGTGCCACTGCCCCAGGTGTCGTCCGGGTCGGTGAAGACCGTGCCGGTACCGGAGGTGGCGCCGTTCAGGTCCGTGGTGTTGTTGCCACCGCGGCTCGGGTCCGACATCGAGTAGCTGCCGGAGGTGCCGATCGAGACCTGTCCGGAGTACATCGAGTTTCCGGTACCGGTCTTGATCTCGTCGGTCTGGGCGAGCACCGCGCCGGACTTGGCGTCGATGAACGAGTGCAGCACCGACGGGGTCTGGTCGGCCTTGACGCCGGTGGTGACGACCTCGTAGGCGAGCACAGGCTTGGTCGGAGTGACGAAGACGACCAGCGTCCCCTTGTTGCCGGTGGCCTTGAAGTCGGCTGCCTTGGCACCCTTGGCGAGCGCGGCCGACTGGGACAGCGTCGGCTTGGTCGCGACACCGACGGCCTTGGCGCCGTAGTTGTACTTCACCTGACCGATGGCCTCACCCTTGCGCTTCACGATGAGGTCACCGCCGACGACCTTGAGGCCGTTGAAGGTGCGGTCGTAGCGGACGAACTCGGTGCCGTCGGCGTCCTTGACGACGTCGCGCACCTGGAGCTGCTCGCCACTGGCGAGTCCGAGAGCTGCGGCCGTCTGCGCGGTCAGCGCCTTTTCGGCCTGGACGGCGGCCGGCTGGTCGAAGCCGGACGCCGGGAGCGGCGCCGTACGGTCGGCGGCACCGGCGGTGGTGCCGGTGAAGCCTGCAGCCAGTCCGGCTGCCGCGACGATGGCCACCGCCCCTGCTGATGTCAGTCGTTTCAAGACAACATCTCCTCACGGTGTGGTCGCTGTTTGGGCGCAACGACCGAATTCAGTTGGGGACGCCGGATGTCTGGCCCATCAGTGCCACTGCTCACTTGTGACACTGCGTGTCAGGACATGCGAATTCTGTTACATCCGACTGAGGGAGGACTCTCGCCTGCGGCGGGCCCGGAGTCAAGCGATAGTGCCGAAATGACAGGGAAAACCCGCATTGACCACGATGGTCAGCTCAGCTGCTCGCGGAGGGCGTCCGGTTCCGGAACCGGCAGCTGGCAAGTGAATTTCTGACACACATATGCCACCGGCCGGTCATCGACCAACGACCTGCCGGCCATCAGCGGTACGTCGAGACCCGGCTCCGCCTGGACGATCGCCGTACCCCAGGGCGCATGGGTGAACGCGACCTGAAGGAGCTCGGGCGAACGGCCGGCGATCGCGATCTCGAGCGGTCCGGCGGCGATCGTCTCGGCCACCGCCAGCGCCCGCCCGGCGAACCGCGGCGCCCGGGCCGCGATCGCCGCCGAGGCACTCAGGGCCTGCTCGGCCGCGGTCTCATACCGGACTGATCCGGTCAGGCTCGCGAGCGTGCTGAACGCCTCGGCGGCCAGGCTCACACCGGACGGACTCGCGTTGTCCGTCGGGTCCTGCGGCCGCCACACCAGCTCCTCGGCGTCCGCGGCCGTGTCGAAATAGGAGCCGTCGGCAACGAATTGCTCGAGCGTCCGATCCAGTAGCGTCTGTGCGGTCTCGAACCACTTGATGTTGCCGTTGACACCGAACAACGTGAGACAACTCTGCGCAAAAGCCGCATAGTCCTCCAGTACGCCGTGCGCCGTACCCACCACGCCGTCCCGCGAGGTCCGGTGCAGCCTGCCCGTGGTCGGGTCGAGATGGACCGTCCGGATCAATTCGGCCGCGTCGGTCGCGGCCTCGACGTACTCGGGTTTGCCGAGGACGATGCCGGCGCGGACCAGTGCGGTGATGGCCAGACCGTTCCAGGCCGCGACCACCTTGTCGTCGCGACCGGGGTACGTGCGGGCCTTGCGGGCCTCGCTCAAGGTCGCTCGGATCCGCTGCCAACGATCGGCGTCATCGGGGTCCTGACGGAGTTGCAGAACCGAGGATCCGTGCTCGAAAGTGCCGGTCACGTCGCAGAGTTCGACGACCCAGGCCGCGTCCTCCGCGGGCAGTGCCGCGTAGATCTCGGCCGCTGTCCAGACGTAGTACTTGCCTTCCTCGCCTTCGGTATCCGCATCGAGCGCCGACGCGAACCCACCTTCCGGCGTCCGCAGTTCCGTGCGGAGGAACTCGGCCGTCTCCTCGGCGATCCGGCGCGCGATCGGCTCGCCACCGACTGCCCACCACTGGGTATAGACGTCGAGCAGCAACGCGTTGTCGTACAACATCTTCTCGAAATGCGGGACGACCCACTGCCCGTCGACGGAGTACCGCGCGAAGCCACCGGCGAGCTGGTCGTACATCCCGCCCCGCGCCATCCGCTCACAGGTCTGCACAACCATCCGGAGCGCATCCGCCGAACCGGTCCGCCGGTGATGCCGCAACAGGAAGTCCAGCACCATCGACGGCGGAAACTTCGGCGCTCCCCCGAACCCACCGTCCACCGGATCGAAGTCCGTCCCCAGCAACTGCGCCGCCCGATCCAGATCAAGGTCCCCACCACCGGCCTGCTGCCGGGCCCCCAACTGCTCGACCACCCGCCGCCCGATCCCGTCGATCTGCTCCCGCTTCCCCCGCCAGGCCTCCACCAACGACTCCAGCACCTGCCGGAACGACGCCATCCCGTGCCGCGCATCCTTCGGAAAGTACGTCCCACAGAAGAACGGCTCCGCCTCCGGCGTCAGGAACACCGACATCGGCCACCCGCCCTGCCCGGTCATCGCCACGGTCGCCGCCATGTAGATCGCATCCACATCCGGCCGCTCTTCCCGATCCACCTTCACACACACGAAGTGCGCGTTCAGATACTCCGCCGTCGCCGCATCCTCGAACGACTCGTGCGCCATCACATGACACCAGTGACAAGCCGAGTACCCCACCGACAAGAACACCGGTACGTCGCGCTCCCGCGCCTCAGCGAACGCCGCCTCGGACCACTCCCGCCACGCCACCGGATTCCCCGCGTGCTGCCGCAGATAAGGACTGGTACTCCGACCGAGCTCGTTCACGGGGGTCATGCCCCCAACGTTAGGTGGTCTGCGAGAGGGCCACGGACAGGCCCAGGGTGAGGGCCATGACGACGAGCTCGAAGCCGACGATCTGCCAGAAGGGGATGTTGCGGTCGAGGAGGTTGCCGGTGGCGCGGGTGCGGCTGAGCTGGGCCGCGACGATCAGCGCGGCGAACGCGAGGACCTTGACGATCAGGAGGACGCCGTACGCGTCGGAGGTGAGGACGTCGAAGACGCCGTTCCAGCCGCCGGCCTTCGCGGCCAGCCGGCCGGCGGCGCTGATCAGGCCGCTGAGGACGAGGGCGATCGAGGAGAGGGTGGCGACCTGGTTGTAGCGCTCGAGGACGATCGGGAGGCCGCCGCGGCTGGCGCGGCCGTAGCGGACGAGGCCGGCCAGGCCGCCGATCCAGGTGGTGGCGGCGATCACGTGGATGACCAGGGCGGCTCCGGCGAGGACGACGTACGACTCGTTGCGCGGGAACGCTGTGAGTGCGTTCGGGATCAGGGCGGCGATGGCGACCAGGACACCGAGGCGGGCGGCTTGGGAGGTCTGGACGCGGCGGATGCCGATGGCCAGGGCCACGACCAGGATGCCGGTGATCAGGAGGGACTTGACCTCGGGGACGGCGAGGGCGTCGTCGAGGCGGAGGTACAGGAGGTTGACGGGGGTGTCGAGGATGACGGCGGCGGTGACCACGGCGCCGGCGAAGGAGCAGGCGGCCCAGATGACTGCCGAGTTGCTCGCGTCGTGGACCGCGCGGCGGCCTTGGGTGCCGAGCAGGCCGCCTTCGATGCGGAGCAGGACGACGGCGGCGAGCAAGGCGCCGGCGCAGCCGACGGTGGCCAGGGTCGCGATCAGGCGGAGCAGCGGGAGGAGCCAGGCGACGAACAGGCTCGGGCCGCCGATACCACCGGTGTCCTGCGGCTCACTGCCGGTGGCGAACATGGCGATCACGAGAGCGATCGAGGCCACCACAACCGCACTCAGCCCACCGACTACCAGGCGTCCGGGCATGCGGTGCCGGGCGGCGCGAGTGGCACGGGTCGTGCTCATCGCACCGACCCGCGCCCGGCATTGGTGGGCACGCGGCCACTATAGGGTCACGTGGAGGTGGGCAGCCCAGTCCGACACCATCTCGTGATCACGGTCAGGCGGGGACTGCCGAGAATCGTTCTGTGGGCGTTACTTGGGCTCACTCTGCGTCGGTGTCGTAGCCACCGTAGGGATCGGATCGACACCGTCCGGGTCCGCAGAACTGGCGGGACTCGCTGGGCCGGAAGACGGAGCTGGGGCGTCCGCGCCGGCGTCGTCGAAGTCGATCTTCTTCAGCTGCTTGCCCATGTTGCGCCACAGGAGCACCGTGACGGCACCGAGAGCGAGCACGATCAGCAGCGCGACCCAGCCGGGACGCACCGAGTTCGGGTCGATCTCGACCGGCGCAAGGGAGGTCATCGCTATCACGCCACCATTCTCTCACTGTCATCCCCCGCCGTCAGCGGAGCCCCGCGAAGAGGTCGGTCTCCGGCAGTTCCGACTCGACCAGACTCCGCGCCAACTCGTAGTCCTCGGTCGGCCAGGCCGCCTGGTGAACCTCCAGCGGTACGTCGAACCACGCACCGTCGGGGTCGATCTGCGTCGCGTGCGCCAGCAGCGCCTTGTCGCGGGTCTCGAAGTACTGCGCACACTCGACCCGGGTGGTGATGCGGCGCTCGTTCTCCGGGTCGGGCTTCCAGTCCTTGAGGCGGTCCTCGTACGGCGACTTCAGCCCGCGCGCGACCATCGCGTCGTGCAGGGCCTTCATCCGCTCGCGGTGGAACGTGTGGTGGTAGTACAGCTTCAGCGGCTGCCAGGGCTCACCGAGCTCCGGGTACGCGTCCGCGTCACCGGCCGCCTCGAAGGCAGCCACGGTGATCTGGTGGCACATCACGTGATCGGGATGCGGGTACCCGCCGTTCTCATCGTACGTCGTGACGACCTGCGGACGGAACTCGCGGATCAGCTTCACCAGCGGAGCGGCCGCGTCCTCCACCTTCCGGGCGGCGAAACAGCCGTCCGGCAGCGGTGGGAGCGGATCACCCTCGGGGTAGCCGGAGTCGACCCAGCCGAGCCACTCCTGCCGGATCCCGAGAATCTCGCGCGCCGCGTCCATCTCCTTGCGGCGGATCTCGCTGATGTTGGCCAGCACCTCGGGCCGGTCCATCTTCGGATTCAGGATGGATCCACGCTCACCACCGGTACAGGTGGCGACCAGCACCTCGACGCCCTCAGCGACGTACCGGGCCGTCGAAGCGGCACCCTTGCTCGACTCGTCATCCGGGTGGGCATGCACATGCAACAACCGCAACTCTCCACTCACAAGACACAATGGTCCTCCACCGGACCCCAAAACCCACAACCAACCCCCTGGACCCCCGTTGACAGAGCCAGCCAGCAGCACCCTCGACTCCCGTTACGGACGCACTGCACGGTCCCGGCGACCGCTGATCATCGGCCTGGTCGCCGTGATCGCCGTGGCCGGCCTGGGATGGCTGCTGTGGGCCGCGGTGGTCGGATCGAACCCGCCGGTGACGTCGCGACTGCTGGCCTTCAAGATCGTCTCGGAGACGCAGGTGACGGCCACGGTCCAGGTCGACCGCACCAAGTCCGTCGAAGCGACCTGCCGGGTGCAGGCCAAGGCCGCGGACTTCTCGATCGTCGGTGAGCTGACCCTGACGGTCCCCGCGGACTCTCCCCGGAACCAATCGCTCCCGGCCACTCTGACCACCCAGCGAACCGCGACCTCGGTCGTCCTGATCGGCTGTACGACGGCCGATTCGCAGCGCCCGCACTGACCTGCAAAAGCGCAGGTCAGAGCCGGTTTCTGGTTGACGCGGAACCTGAATCGGCAACCGATTGCCCTCGGTCCGTCCAGAATTCGGAAAAAACCGTCGGGAAAGCGTTCTCCTGGCGGCTGGGAGGCCTGGGAACGGTGGGGTTCTCGGGCAGATCTTGCTACGCTGATTGGATTGGTCGCCGTCGTCGACGGCGGCCAGCAGCATTTCCTGCCCACCTATCCAACCCTCAAGGAGCAGCCCATGACGCAGAGAATCGAAGAGGCGAGCGTTGTCTGGCTGACACAGGAGGGCTACGACCAGCTGAAGGCCGAGCTGGAGCAGCTGAAGGGCCCGGCCCGGGCCGAGATCACCCAGCGGATCAGCGACGCCCGCGACGAGGGTGACCTCAAGGAGAACGGCGGCTACCACGCCGCCAAGGACGAGCAGGGCAAGATCGAGGCCCGCATCCGCCAGCTCGAGGACATGCTCCGCCGCGCCCAGGTCGGCGAGACCCCGAAGAAGGGCGGCAAGGTCGAGCCCGGGATGAAGGTCTCCATCACCTTCGCCGGTGACGACGAGGTCGAGACCTTCCTGCTCGGCTCCCGCGAGCTGCTCGCCCTGGACGCCTCGGTGGACATCGACGTCTACTCGCCGCAGTCCCCCCTCGGCGCCGCCATCCTCGGCAAGAAGAAGGGCGAGAAGGCCACCTACGAGGCCCCGAACGGCAAGCCCGTCACCGTCCAGATCGTCGCCGCCGAACCCTTCACCGGCTGACCCACCACCTTCGCGGCGCCCCGGTGGACAACCACCGGGGCGCTTCGCTTTTCCCTGCCGCGCCCCTCCTCGCCGTACCGGCGCACGCCCGTTCGCCCGCGCCTCAAGTCGTGGGTCCGCACAGCCGACGGTGGGCTTGAACAAGAAATAACCTGTTCACACCCACCACTGCCTGTTCACGCCCCCGGCAACTGGCTTCCCGTTTGGGCAAAACGGGGTGCGGGTGGATGGGGGTACGGCGAGACTTCGGGCGTGGGCGGGTATGACGAGGGTGAGGTGTTTCGGGGGCTGGCGGCGGAGCAGTGGGCCGCTAGTTCGGTGACCGATGCCCGGCTGGATGCACCGCTTTATCGGGAGGTCATCCGGGAGCAGGGCGGGCGCGCACTGGAGTTGGGATGTGGTGCCGGGCGGTTGCTGCTCACGTTCCTGGGCGAAGGTCTGGAGGTCGAGGGGTGTGACATCTCGGCCGACATGCTGGCGATGTGCCGGCGCCAGGCCGCGGTCGCCGGGTTGACGCCGCCTCTGTACGAACAGGCGATGCAGGATCTCGACGTACCGGGGAAGTTCCGCACGATCTACATCCCGTGCGGCAGCTTCGTGTGTGTGATGGATCGGCAGGAAGCACTCGAGACTCTGAGGCGCTGTCGCGAACACCTCGAGCCTGGTGGAGTCCTTGTTTTCAACGTGTTCCCGGTCCCTGTCAACTACACCGAACCGCCTGCCGACGACTTCCCCACGCCTTGGCAGACGGGGACCGGCACCGTCCTGCCCGACGGTCGCCGTCTGCAGGTCTCATCGCGCTGGACCGCGTTGGATCGCGTCGAGCAGACCTGGCACGAGGAACGCCGTTACGACCTGTACGACGGCGCTTCGCTGATCCGGACCGAGATCCGCGCTGGCCAAGGCCGCTGGTACTTCCGCAACGAACTCCTCTGGATGCTCCAGCTAGCCGGCTTCGCTGCCGCCGACGTCACCACCACCGGCGATCTCACGATCCGTGCCATGAACCGCTAGAAACTCGGTCAGCAGCTCGACGAACGCCTCCGGTGCCTCTCGATGCACCCCGTGGCCCACCGCCAGCTCGTGGAAGCGGCCACCCGGCACCTGCTCAGCCATCGCCCGCATCTGCTCCTGCGGGAACGGACTGGTCGGTCCTCCCCCGATCACCAACGTCGGCGCCCGCACTCCCGCCAGCTCGCCGAACCATCCAGGGTCCGGCGCATTCACCTGCCCCATCAGCTCCACCCGAGCCCGCCAGTCATACGTCAACGGCCCGTCCGGCCGCTCCGGTATCGGCCGCGCCTGCGGAAACGGCGGCGGTGACTCGACCAGCACCAACGCCCCTACCCGCTCCGGCTGGCGTGCCGCATGCAGGTAGGCCGCAACAGCTCCCATCGAATGCCCAACCACCACCGGCGCCACCAACCCGTGCTCATCGAGGAACTCCCCCAGGTCAGCCGCCAGCAACTCGAACGAGTACTCGTCCGCTGCCCCCGTCTCCCCATGCCCCCGCTGATCCGGCACCAACACCCGCCACCGCCGAGCCAACTCCCCCACCACCCCGTCGAACGACCCCCCATCCGACGTCAACCCATGCAGCAACACCATCCCCGGCGCCCCCGCCGCCCCAACCTCCCGAAAAGCCAACCGCACAGCCCACTCCTCGCTTCGACCGAACCCCCACGCCATCACAACTGCCCACCCCACGAACTCCCCCGCGGGACGACACCCGATCCCCCCAATTGTGATGGCCCACCGGTCCGCCCCACGGCGCGGCGAAGGGCGCCGCCCCCTCCATCCGTCCGCCATCTGATGGGTTCACCCGGGTGGCCGCCGCCAGAGGGGGCCTTTGGCGGCGGCGGTTGGGGGTTAGTGGGTGGTGGCGCTTCGGTATTTGCGGACTGCGAGGGGGGCGAAGACGAGGATGATGGCCAGGCACCAGAGCAGTGACAGGAGGACTGGGTGCTGGGCGGGGAAGCCTTCGGGGCTGGCGAAGGGGGACGGGTTGCCGAAGAGGTGGCGGCAGGCGGCGACGATGGCCGAGATCGGGTTCCACTCGGCGACCGGTTGGAGGCCGCTGGGGAGGTTGGGGGTGGGGACGAAGGCGTTGGACAGGAAGGTGAGGGGGAAGAGCCAGATCAGGCCGGCGGAGGCGGCGACCTCGGGGCCGCCGACGGAGAGGCCGATCAGGGCGCCCACCCAGAGCATGGCGAAGGCGAACAGGAGCAGGATCGCGAACGCCGCGAAGGCGTTGCCGAGGCCGTTGTGCCAGCGCCAGCCGACGATGAAACCGCAGATCACCATCACGACCATCACGAAGGTGTTGAAGACGAGGTCACCGACGACCCGGCCGGCGATCACCCCGGACCTTGCCATCGGCAACGAACGGAACCGGTCGATCAGGCCCTTCGACATGTCGTCGGCCAGGCCGACGCTGGCGGAGGCGACCGCGAAGGCCATCGTCTGCGCGAAGATCCCCGACATCAGGAACTCCCGGTACGCCCGGGCGCCGGGGAACCCCGGGATCGGGATCGCGTTCCCGAAGACGTACGCGAACAGCAGCACGAACATGATCGGCTGGATGGTCGCGTAGATCAGCATGTCCGGTGTCCGCGGGATGCGCTTGAGACTGCGCCAGGCCAGTACGCCGGCATCGGACAGCGCGCGGCTGAGCGGGTTCACGTGCTCCGGGCCCACGGTCTCGGGGCCGGTCGTCGTACTCATGCCTGTTCCTTCTGCTCGGCCTCGTGCCCGGTCAGGGTGAGGAAGACGTCGTCCAGGGTCGGCCGGCGCAGGCCGATGTCGGCGATCCGGATACCGGCGGCGTCGAGGGTGCGGATCACCTCGACCAGTGCACTCGATCCGCCCGGCGCCGGCACCGTCATCCGCCGGCTGTGCTGGTCGAGGGTGGTCGCCTCGGGGTCGGTGATGTCGAGCGCCCCGGTCAGCAGCTCGAGCGCCCGGTAGGTGTCGCCGGCGTCGTGGACCACGACCTCGATCCGCTCACCACCGACCTTCGCCTTCAGCTCGTCGGCCGTCCCGCGGGCGATCACCGATCCGTGGTCGACCACGACGATGCTGTCGGCCAGCTCGTCGGCCTCCTCCAGATACTGCGTGGTCAGCAGGATCGTGACGCCTTCGCTGACGCGGTCCCGGATGATCTTCCACAGATCGAGCCGCGACCGCGGATCCAGCCCGGTCGTCGGCTCGTCCAGGAACAGCACCT
Source organism: Kribbella sp. NPDC056345 (assembly GCF_042262745.1). NCBI lineage: Bacteria > Bacillati > Actinomycetota > Actinomycetes > Propionibacteriales > Kribbellaceae > Kribbella > Kribbella sp. NPDC056345. Next base: position 369,103 of record NZ_JBHJQQ010000008.1, read on the forward strand.
TCGGGTGGGCGATCAGCGAACCGGCCAGGTCGAGGCGCCGCCGCATGCCGCCCGAGTACGTCTTCAGGGTCCGGTCGGCGGCGTCGGTCAGGTCGAAGATCTCGAGCAGCTCCTCTGCCCGCTGTTTCGCCTGCTGACTACTGAGCCGGTAGAGCCGGCCGAACATCCACAGGTTCTCCCGGCCGGTGAGCAGCTCGTCGACGGCCGCATACTGCCCCGACAGCCCCACCAGCGAGCGAACCGTGTCCGCCTCCTTGACCACGTCGTGGCCGAGCACCCGGGCCGAGCCCGCATCCGGCTTCATCAGCGTGGTGAGCAGGCGCACCGCGGTGGTCTTGCCGGCACCGTTCGGCCCGAGCAGCCCGAGGACGGTCCCCTCGGGCACCTCGAGATCGATCCCGTCGAGCGCCTTCACGACGTTCTTCCGGGACCGGAAGGTCTTGACGAGACCGGTGGCCTCGATGGCTGGCATCTGCACGTCCCCCTTCTGGATGTGACGCAGGCCACCCATCCTGGCGGAGACCGCCGACAATTTTCGAGCCATTAACCCCAGAGCGCGCTAGTCGGCGCTGATCTGGGCGCTTCCGACCAGTACCTCGACATCCAGGCCGGCGCGGCCGCGGCCGATCTCTACGTCCTTGGACTGGCCGGAGACGGCACCGGTCCAGTTGACGCGGCCCAGCTGGGCTTCGGTGTGGACGTGGACGTCGGAGCCGCGGCGCAGGTTGACCGTGGCCATTCCGGACTCGACTCGCACCCGGGAACGGCCCTTGGTGAGCTGGGCGTCCAGGGTGACCGAACCAGCCTGCACCAGTACGTCGATCGGTCCGTCCACGTCGGTGACCTTCGCCGTACCGGCCGTGACGCGCACTCGGGTCAGACCGGGCACGCGCTCGGCGTTGACGCTGCCGCCGGTCACCTCGACCTCGACCTGCAGGTTCGGGTTGACCCGGATCTGCAGCTCCTTGGCCAGACCGTTCACGTGTGCCTTCAGGTCGGTCGGGTTGCGCAGCATGCTGAACCCGTCGATCGAGACGCCCATGTCACCCTCGCTGTTGATCGCGAGCGTGTCGCCGTCCTTCTTGATCACGTGCGGCCCGTCGACCGAGACGCCGTTCACCGCCGGCTCGCCGATCAGCCGCACCCGCCGCCCGATCGCGCGGATCGTCACCCGCTGCACCCCGGACGGGATCGGCACCGTGCTGTGCTCGATCTCCTCCTCGGCCGGCGCCTCGTCCACCACGCTGTCCTCGACAACCGGAGAGTCAACCACCGGGGAGTCCACCGCCTCGGCCCACGCCGAGGGAGACGGAGTCGCATCAGCAACTGGAGCCTCGCCGGCCCGGAGTGCGGAGATCAGGGTCGTGGCCTCGTCCGGCGACAGGTGCCCCTTGGCCACCCGATCCAGGATGTCCTTGACCCGCCCGTCGTACTCACTCTGGTTGCTCATGCCCCCAGTGCAGCACCCCAGAGGTCCGAAACCAATCCGGGATCGCCCCCAACCGCAGCCGTCCGCACCCTGATTCTGCGCCCGGAGCTCTCACCGGCTACCGCCGAAAAGAGATGCGGTGTGAGCATTCATATCTTTCTGTGAACGAAAAACTACGAATTGCTTGTCATTCCGGTGCCGGACTCAATACATTCATTTCAAGCGCCGCACCGACTGGCCATCGACGGCGCTGAAACACCATTCACCGGTCAATGGCGACCGACGCTGCCCTCCCATTCCCCAAGGAGAATTCGTCATGCCCAATCTCAAGACCCGCCTGATCGCCGTCCCGTTCGCGAGCATCGCACTGGCCATCGGTGCCGCTGCCGCCGGCGCCGGCACCGCTTCGGCGCACGACCACCCGGCCCCGATCGCCAACACCGGCGCAGCGATCGCCTACGCGACCAACCAGGTCCAGCTGCACGTGGACGCACCGGCCCTGGGCCTCTACCCGGCGATCGAAAACCCCTTGGGGTACACGACAAGCCACGTGGTCCCGGTCGGCGTGAACGTCGTGTCGCTCACCCTGACCGGACACAAGGCCGTCGACGACGGCACCGGCCACGACCACTGACGAACACCTAGCACCTCGATCACCCGTGGCCGCGGAGTCCGATCCGCGACCACGGGTGATCTGCATCCGGCACCCGTTCGACCTCACACCCCCAGCGTAACAATGAGAGGTTTCCTGAGCATTTCCAGAATCCTCGGAATTGTTACGGCACAATGACCGGACCCGTCATTCCAGAGTTATGCAATTCCCCCCGCTATTTCTCCGACAGGAGGATCCGGATGTCCTCGCCCGTGACTTCCCGGCTGCGCTCGCTGCGACGGAGCTGTGCACCGATCCTGGCCGTTCTCGCCATCACCACCACCCTGACCGTCGCGCCCGTCGTCCCCGCGGCCGCGCACAGCAGGCTCACGGCCAGTACGCCGGCCAACGGCGCCCGGCTGTCCGCCACGCCCGAATCCCTCAGCTTCACCTTCGACCAGACCCTGCAGCCGGTCCCCAGCTGGGACGCCGTCCTCGTCACCGGACCGAGCGGCGCCCGCCACCCCGCCCGATCGGTGCGGATCGAGGGCAACACGCTCTACGCGACCTGCGACCGCCTCGGGGCCGCCGGGACCTACGCGATCAGCTACCGCGTCATCTCCGGCGACGGCCATCCGATCGCAGGCCACATCACGATCAACCTCGCACGCCCGGACACCGGCACACCGGTCGCCGCCATGTCGTTGCCCGAGGGCAGCGTCCCCGCCTGGCTCTGGATCCTCGAACTCGCCACCGCACTCCTGCTGCTGCAGGGCTTCCGTCGCTGGCGGTCCGAGCAAGGCAGATCCGTCGTCCACGCCCGCCTCGAAACCACCCGGGACTAGCGATGGATGTCCTCATCCCGGTCGTCAAAGCACGACGCCCGGTAGTAGTCACTGCCATCGCGATCGCCAGCGTCACCGCGCTGGTGTGCGCGATCATCGTGACCCGCCCGCCTCCCGAACCCGCCATGACCACGGCAGGCCCGGGCATCCTCTACATGACCCCACTCGCCCGCCTCGTCACGAACGGAGCGGCCATCCTCGCGGCCGGCGCCGTACTGCTGCTGTTGCTGCTCGGCACCCAGGGCAGAGAACGGTACGACGCGATCGCCGCGCGGGCACGGGTCATCGGGGTCGCGGCCGGCATCGCCTGGATCACCGCGACCACGACCACGTGGTGGCTCCAGGCGGCCGCGATCTCGCAGTCCGGCTCGATGATGCCGTTCGCGGGGATGGCGACGTACCCGATCGATGTCAGCTCGGGCACAGCACTCGTCCTGACTGTGCTCGCTGCGATCGGATACACGACAGCCACCGCCACCCGCCGACCAGCGCTCGGTCTCGGCTGCGCATTGGTCGGTCTGGTCGCCGTACCCGTCACGGGGCATGCCTCGCAGAGTGAGGCGGCCTGGCTGACCACACCGGCTATCACTGCTCACATGTGTGCGGTCAGTCTGTGGGTCGGCGGGCTCGCACTGGTCACCCTGCTGGTGGCGCGCAACCGGTCCGCACTCGCACTGGTCCTGCCACGCTTCTCAACCGTGGCCGGTGGTGCAATCGCCACGGTCGCGGTCACCGGCGTACTGCTGGCAGGGCCGCGGCTGACGCACGACCTGACTCCACATCCGTCCGTACTCGTCCACGCCCTGCTGGAGACACCTGCGGGCTGGCTGGTGCTGGGCAAGCTGGTAGGGCTGATGATCCTGGCCGCAACAGGTGGTGCGATCAGGCAGATCCTCCTACCGGCAGTACAACGCGAGGAGACCGCCGCGCTCGCCACACTGGCGACCGTCGAGCTCACCGTGATGGCAGTGACGATCGCACTCGCCACCGTCCTGGCCAGACCGCTGTAGAACGCAGTTGCGGGCCCTGGGGAGTAGCCCAGGACCCGCAACGTTCCATATGTGACTCAGGCGGCCGGAGTCATCTCCTCTTCCGCCAGTTCTTTCTGTACGGCGGTCAGTTCGGCCGCCTCCTGCTCTTCGAGAGCCCGGCGGCTGCGCAGGCCGCGCAGACCCGTCAGGGCGATGACCAGGCCGAGTACTGCGACGCCCGTGACGACCGCGAGGCCCGGCTTGTACGCCGAGAGCATGTCCGCCGGCACGGTCACGCCGACCGACTGGCTGCTGATCACGGCCGTGACGCTGGCCAGGACAACCGCGCCACCGACCTGGGTGGACGTGTTGAAGAGACCGGACGCGAGCCCCTGCTCGTCGTCGGCCACGCCGGAGACGGCCTGGATGTTCAGCGCCGGGAACCCGATCGCGAAGCCGATGCCGATCAGCATGATGCTCGGGAAGATCGTCGAGAAGTACGCCGACTCCGGGCCGATCCGCAGGCTGAGCCCGTACCCGACGACGAACAGTGCCATCGCCCCGATGATCATCTTGTCGGTCCCGATCCGGTCGGCGATCTTGCCGGCGTTCGGGGACAGGCTGATGACCAGCAGGCCGGCCGGCAGGAACGCCAGCGCGGTCTCGAGTGACGACCAGCCGAGCAGGTTCTGCAGGTACAAGGTGCCGATGAACTGGAAGGCGACGTACGCACCGAAGACGGTCAGGCCGGCCAGGTTCGCCCGGCGCAACGAGCCGCTGCGCAGGATGCCGAGCCGGACCAGCGGGTGCTTGGAGCGCTGCTCGATCACGACGAAGGCAGTGAGCAGGACCGCCGCGAGCACGAACATCCCGATGGTCTGGAACGAGACCCAGCCGGCGTGCTCGGCGCCGACCACCGCGTAGACCAGGGACAGCATGCCGCCGGTCACGGTGACCGCACCCGGTACGTCGTACCCGCCGGAGACCTCTTCGCGCGGGCTGTGCGGGATCAGCTTGATGGCGAACAGCAGGACGATGAGGGCGACCGGGCCAGGCATCAGGAAGGTCCAGCGCCAACCGATCTCGGTCAGCGCACCACCGAGGATCAGACCCATCGAGAAGCCGCTGGCGGCGCAGGTGGTGAAGATCGAGAGGGCGCGGTTGCGATCCGGCCCCTCGTGGAAGGTGGTGGTGATGATGGAGAGCGCGGCCGGCGCAGTGAAGGCGGCGGCAACTCCCTTCACGAACCGCGCGGCGATGAGCAGTTCGGGATTCGTGGCCAGCGAGCTGAGCATCGAGACCACGGCGAAGACGGCCAGCGCGACCAGGAAGACCCGGCGCCGGCCCAGCAGGTCGGCGGTCCGGCCGCCGAGGAGCAGCAGGCCGCCGTACCCGAGCACGTAGCCGGTCACGACCCACTGGAGCGAGGAGAGGGAGACGCCCAGATCGGCGCCGATGGACGGCAGGGACATGCCGACCATGGAGACGTCCAGGCCGTCGAGGAAGATCACGCCGCAGACGACCAGCAGGGCACCCCAGAGTCGGGCGTCCCAGGTCATCCGCGCAGGCGGTGTGGTGTGCGTTGTCTGTGTCACGGGAGGAGACTATTCCATGCACGTGCATCTAATGTCTAGGCATTAAATGCATTTGCATAGGATGCGCGTGCATGCTATGGTCGGCGTCATGACCGCCACGAAGGTCAGCGCTGAGACTGGTGAGATCAGCGCCGATGTCCGCGCCTGGCGCGAGCTGCTGGCTCGCCACGGCGATATCACCTGCGCACTGGACCGCGCCTTGCAGGCCGGTCACTCACTCGGCATGAGTGAGTACGAGGTGCTCGAGCGCCTCGCCGAGCTGCCCGACCACTCCGCGAAGATCGCCGTCGTGGCGAAGTCGGTCCACTTGAGCCAGAGTGCGCTCTCACGAGTGATCGCCCGGCTGGAGAACGACGGCCTGGTCACCCGCGACGTCTGCACCCAGGACCGCCGCGCGGTCATCGTCTGCCTCACCGACGAAGGCCTGCTACGCCAGCACGAGGCCCGTTCCACCCATCGCGCCGTGCTGGCCGAGCGCCTGCACGCCCCGCTGCTCAAAAGCTGCGAACCCGCGGACTGACACCATCGGCGAGTGACCGACGAAGCTCGCGAGATCATCGCCGACCTGCACCACATCGTCTCCCCCAACGGCATCCAGGAGAACTTCCGGCTGCCCGCGGGCGGAATCGACCACTGGGTCTACACCCGCGGCCAGGACCGGTCGAACCCGGTGATCTTCCTCGTCCACGGCGGTCCGGCTACGCCGCTCGCGCCGGTGGCCTGGCAGTTCCAGCGGCCGATCGAGGAGTACTTCACCGTTGTCACCTACGACCAGCGCGGCGCGGGCAAGACCTTGCGCGAGGTCGATCCGGCGACGATCGCGGACACTCTCACGATTGCGCAGTACGTCCAGGATGCGATCGAGCTCGCCGAGCAGGTCCGCGACCGGTACGGCGTGGAGAAGCTGATTCTGATCGGCCACAGCTGGGGCACGTTGATCGGCATCCGGGCGGCCGCACGCCGTCCGGACCTCTTCCACGCGTACGTCGGGATCGGTCAGATCGTCGACGGACGGGCCAACGAGACGCTCTGCTACGAGTACGCCGTCGCCCAGGCCGAGCTGCACGATCACACCGAGGCACGCGAGCAGCTCGCGTCGATCGCGCCGTACCCGGGCGATGAGCCACTCACCCGGGAGCGGATCATCATCGCCCGCCAGTGGGCGCAGTACCGGGGTGGTCTGAGCGCCTACCGGCATGAGAGCGACTACTACTTCGGCGCGCCGATCCTGTCCCCGGACTACGCCCCGGAGGACGTCTCGACCATCGAGGAGGGCAATCTCTTCACGCTCGGCCGGGTGCTCGACGAGATGCTCGCGACGGACCTGACGACCACCACCGAGTTCCCGATCCCGGTGGTGATGTTCTTCGGCCGGCACGACTACACGACACCGACCAAGCCCGTCGAGGACTGGCTGGCCACGGTCGAAGCGCCGTACAAGCAGGCTGTCTGGTTCGAGAACTCCGCTCACCTGGCGCCATGGGAGGAGCCCGGCAAGACTCTGGTCAGCCTGCTCACCTACGTCCGGCCGCTGGTCACTCCCTGACTGCGCCCTCCAGCATGCCTTGGATGAAGTGGCGTTGGAGGAAGGCGTAGACGAGGACGACCGGTGTGCCGACTATGACGGCGCCGGCGGCGAGCAGGGTGAAGCCGGAGGTGTATTGGCCGGAGAAGAAGGCCAGGCCCAGCGGCGCCGTTCGTAGGGACTCCGAAGTCACCATCACCAGCGGGATCAGGAATTCGTTCCAGGTCCACATGAAGACCAGGACGATCAGCGTTACCAGCGCCGGGCGGGCCGGTGGGACGAGGATCAGCCAGAGCGTCCGCCAGTGGCCGGCGCCGTCGAGGCGGGCGGCCTCCACCAGGGAGCGGGACGACGAGCGGAAGTACGCGCGCATCCAGAAGGTGCCGAAGGCAACGGATTGGGCGATCTGGGGCAGCACGACTGCCCAGAAGGTGTTGGTCAGGCCGAGGGTGCGGAGGTCGAAGTACAGCGGTACGACGATCGCCTCGGTCGGCATCATGATCCCGATCAGGAACAGGTAGAACAGCGCCGATGCGCCCCGGAATCGCATCGTCCCGAAGGCGTAGCCGGACAGGATCGAGAACAGCACACTGACCACCACGACGGTCACCGACACCGCGACGCTCATCCGCAGATAGGTGCCGAAGTGGCCGATCTCCCAGGCCTTGCCGAAGTTCCCGAAACCGCTCGTGCCACCACCAGCGTCATCAGGACCGAGCGCAGCAGCAAGGATCGTCACGATCGGCCCGAGCGCGAACAACCCGAAGACGATCAGCAGGGTGTAGTTGCCGATCCGTTCCCCCAACGACGCTCTCATGCCCGCTCCGCAATACGGTTGACTCCGAGCGTGATCAGGAAGATCAGTGCCGTCAGGCACACCCCGATCGCCGCGGCCGAACCGACCTGGCCGAGCTCGAAGGCCCGGTGATACACCTCGTACGACGGAACGCTGGTCGACGTACCGGGCCCTCCGCTCGTGGTCACGTACACCAGGTCGAAGGTCCGCAGCGCCGCGATCACGGTCAGCGTCACCGCAACCGCGATCTCACCCCGCACTGCGGGAAGCACGACGGCGAAGAACTCGGCCACCGGCCCGGCACCGTCGAGCCGTGCGGCCTCGTACCGTTCGGCCGGGATCCGCGCCATACCGGCCAGCAGCAACACCGTCACCAGCCCGGTCTCGAACCACGTCCCGATCACGCCGACCGCCGGCAACGCGAACGTGTAGTCGCCCAACCAGCCCCGGGATCCACCCAGTACGTCGTTCAGCGGGCCGTCGGGCGCGTAGATGTGGCGCCAGGCGACGGCCACCACGACCATCGCCACCACCTGCGGCAGGAACACGATCGTCCGGAAGAACCCGAGCCCGCGAACCCTGGCCCGCTGCAACACAGTCGCCAGCGCCAGCCCGATCAGCACCGGAAGCACGGCATAGAAGACGATCAGCACCAACGCATGTCCGAAGGCCGCGCGCAGTCCGGCGTCCCGGACCACATCCAGGTAGTTGCTCAGGCCAACGAACTTGCCCAGCGTGATCCCATCCCACTCGAACAACGACAGGTGGACCGCGCGGAGCAACGGGTAGAGCAGGAACGCGCCGTACACGAGCAGCGCCGGAAGGATGTACAGGTACCCGATCCGGCGCGGCTCACCAGGTGGTGAACTCACTTCCCGGCGTACTTGCTGTAGTCGGCTTCGAGCTTGTCCAGGAACTGTTGCGGGGTGGCCTTCTTCGCGAGCAGGTCCTGCAGCGCGGCGCCGAGGGTGTCGTACATGGTCGGCGTCGCGTAGTCGAGGTACGGCACCAGCTTGCTCTCACCGACCGCCGTACCGAAGCTCTTGAAGATGTCACCCGCGAGCCCGGCCGGCGCCTGCTGCGCAGCGGTGTCGGCGATCGGCAGGTTGCCCGTATCCGTCAGCACCTTCATCGCGTCCGGGCTGGTGATGTAGTTGATGTACGCGGCAGCCGCGTCCGGGTTCTTGGCCTTGTTCGTGATCGCGAACGGCAGCCCGGTGCCACCGGTCACCGCAGGCGCCCCCGGCGGCAGCATGAAGCCGACCTTGTCGCCGAGCGCCTTCTGCAGATCCGCCTGCAGCCAGGTGCCGGCGATCAGGAACGTGCCCTTGCCCTTGCCGAAGTCCTGCCAGGCCGGGTCGTACCCCTGCCCGTTGAAACCGGTGTTGAAGTAGCCGGTGTTCACCCAGGACACCAGTGTCTCGGCGGCCTTCAGGTTCTCCGGCGTCTTCCACGACGCTTCGGGCCGGCCGAACGCCAGCTTGGTGATCTGATCGGCCGGGACGAACTGGTCCTGGATGGTGCCGAAGACATGGATCGCCGGCCACTTGTCCAGGTTGCCGAGCTGCAGCGGTACGTCGCCGCCCGCCCTCGCCTTCGTCATCGCGTTCTCGAAGTCTGCCCAGTCCTTCGGCGGAACCGGGACCTTCGTCTTGTTGTAGTAGAGCCCGACCACCTCACCGACCTGCGGCAGGCCGTACAGGTTCCCCTCGCCGAACGTCTTGCCGTCCGCGGAGTACCGCGAGTACTGCAGCACCGAGGCCGGGTAGCGGTCGCCCCACTTGTAGGCCTCGGCCCACTTGTCCAACGGCACCAGCTGACCGGCCTTGACGAACTCACCCATGTCCGACCGGCCGTTGTTCGCCTGTACGACGTCCGGCGCGTCGTTGCCGGACAGCGCCAGCCGCAGCGTGGTCTTCAGGTCGTCGAACGAGCGCGACACCCGCTTGATCTTGATATTCGGGTACTTCGCCTCGAAGCCCTTGATCTGCGCAGCCATCTGAGCCGCCTGCCCGCCCCGGACCTCCTGGTCCCAGACCGTCAGCTCGACCTGGCCGAGGGCGGCCGCATCCGTCTGCACCGTGCTCGGCGCGCTCGCGCCACCACTCGGGCTGTCCGATCCCGGCGCACAGGCAGTAGCGGTGAGCGCCAGCGCAACGGCCGCGATGATCGTCTTCTTCACGTTCGGGCTCCTCAGTTCAGCAGGTACGTGTAGCCGTTGCCGGTCAGTCCGGCCAATACCCGGTCGCGGTGGTCCTCACCCCGCAACTCGAGCTGCAGCGCGACCTCGACCTCGTCCAGGCTCAGTGACTCCGAGATCCGCTCGTGCACCACCTCGATGATGTTGGCGTCCAGCTGGGCGAGCTGGGTCAGCAGCGTGGCCAGGCCACCGGGGTTGTCCGGGATCCGCACCCGCAGCGACAGGTACCGCCCGGCCGCCGCCATACCGTTGCGGATCACCCGCATCAGCAGCAGCGGGTCGATGTTGCCGCCGGACAGCACCACCACGACCGGCGGTTTGAAGGCCTTCGGATCGTCCAGTACGGCGGCCACCGCCGCGGCCCCGGCCGGCTCGACCACGAGCTTCGCCCGCTCCAGGACCAGCAGGAGGGCCTTGGACAGCGAACTCTCGGTGACCGTGCGGATGTCACCGACGTACTGCTGCACCGCTTCGAACGGCACCTTGCCCGGCAGCCCGACCGCGATCCCGTCGGCCATCGTGCTCATCCCGGCGAGCTGGACGGGAACGCCCGCCGCAAGCGAGGCCGGGTACGCCGCCGCGCCGGCCGCCTGGACGCCGACGACCCCGATCGGCATCCCGTCGCGCTGCATCGCGGTCGCGATCCCGGCGACCAGCCCACCACCACCGGTCGGTACGACGACCGTCCGCACCTGCGGGCACTGCTCGACGATCTCCAGCCCGGCGGTCGCCTGGCCGGCGACGATGTCGGGATGGTCGAACGGGTGGATGAGCACGGCGCCGGTCTCCGCCTCGAACTTCAGCGCCTCGCGCAGACAGTCGTCGATCGACGTCCCGGTGAACCGGATGTCGGCGCCGTACGCGCGGGTCGCCTTCTCTTTCGGGATAGGCGCGCCGTTCGGCATGAACACGGTCGCCTTGATCCCGAGCAGTTGCGCGGCCAGCGCGACCCCCTGCGCGTGGTTCCCGGCGCTCGCCGCGACCACCCCGCGGGACCGCTCGGCCTTCGACAGCCGCGCCATCCGCACGTAGGCGCCACGGAGTTTGAAGGATCCGGTGCGCTGCAGGTTCTCGCATTTGAGGAACACGTCCCCACCGACCAGTTCACTGAGCCACCGCGAGTACTCCAACGGCGTCGGCGCGACCACGTCGTGCAGCAGATCCGCGGCCCGCGCGATGTCCTTGGCATCGATCACGGTTTCACCTTACGACTACTCTGCATCGATGAAGGTCACCGCGCTCGTACAGCTTGAGATCGATATCCCTGGTGACTTCTGGTATCCGGACGTCGAACCGGTCCTGAAGGCCTTGCAGGAGCAGCACGGCGTGGTGGCCTACGTCCTCAGCTGCCAGCAGGCAGACGTCGAGAACACCACCTACATGGTGACGCCCGCGGACGCACCGACAGGCTGGTACGCCGATGCGCTGCCGTGGATCGACGAACACATCACCCGGACGGGTCCCCCGGTGCAAGTCCGTGGCTGGGGTCTCTCGAACGTTCTGCGCATTCCGACTGCCGACGGCAACGTCTACTTCAAAGCGCACGCGCACTCCAGCACCCTGCCTCCGGCGAGGTTGCCGCTCCTGTTCGCACACGAACCACTGCTACTGACCGCCCTCGAAGGCACAGTGCCGCGGCCGCTGGCCATCGACGAGAAGCGCGTCTGGATGCTGCTGCCCGACCTCGGCCCGGTGCTGGCCGGCCAGTCCGACATCGGGCTCTGGATCGAGGCCGTGCAGAGCCACGCACGACTGCAACGGTCGTACGCCGGCCGCGCCGACCACCTGCTCGGCATCAGCTGCGTCGACCGCCGACTCGCCGTACTGGATGCGGCGCTCGACCAGCTGCTCGACGCCGGCTCAGACCCCGCACTGCCACAGCGTGCGGCCGAGTTGCGGGCGGCAATCACCGAACTGGCGGCCATCGGCGTACCGGAGACGTTGCTGCACGGCGATCTGCATCCGCGCAATGTGGCGGTTCGCGACGGTCAGGTGCTCGCCTTCGACTGGACGGACGCGGCTGTCTCGCATCCCTTTCTCGATCTCATCACGTTCCTCGAGAAGCGGTCGCCGCTGTCGATGGATCCGCGCGTCGTGGACGCCTATCTGGCGGAGTGGACGGACTACGCGCCGCCGGCGGATCTGCGCCGGGCCCTTGAACTCGCCGGCAAACTCGGCCCGCTGCACCAGCTGATGACGTCGTTGCACCTGCATGCCAACCTGACCGGGCCCGACCAGGAGTCCATGCTGCGTGGCGCCGAGTCGTGGCTCCGATGGATCGTCAACGGCAGAGCAGATTGAGGTGGTTGCGCAACACCCGGCGTACTGGTGGATCGAGGTGCCGGTCCCAGGCCGGGTAGCGTTCATTGCGGAGGAACGCGTAGTACGCCAACGCCTCGGCGAGCGCGGTCTCCCGAAGGTAGCCGCGGGCCAGCGGCTGCTTCCCACGGCCGTTCGGACGCGGACGACGCTCGTACGCCGCATTGGCCGTGAAGATGCCCAGGCCGTAGAACACGGTGATCAGGTCGGTCAGCGACTCGTGGTCCGGGCGGTGTGCGAACGTGATCCGTCCGGTCCCGAGCAGTAGCTCATGCCCGACCTCATGCGCGTAGATCGCCACCAACGCCACTGGGTCCTTGGCGAGACTCGCAGCCAGATGGATCTCGTTCCCCGCTGCTGCACGAATCCAGCGCCCGGTCGGCTCCCGCACCGTCCCGACCCGATGCCGGTGAACCCCGCCCTCGAGCTCGAAGCTCAACGCACACTGCCCCGGCGACAGCCCCATCCGCTCCGCAACCCGAGCACACACGTCCCCGGCCGCGGCGAGCGAACCGTCGTACCCAGCCGGTATGACATCACCCGGCACCACGATCGGCCGCAGCACCACCTCCCGCCCGAACTCCCCCACCAGCCAGTCCATCGACGACCGAATCCACCGCCGCCGCCCGCCGGCCAACCGCTCCCGCGGCAATTTCAGCCGCGCCCGTAATTGCTGCCCCCGCCGCAACACACCGATCGGATTCCTCACCCGCCGCATCATTCCTGTACGACGCCCCACCAAACCTGTTCGTTCCGATCCGTAGCAATCCCCTTACATCTGGTTACTTCAGCAGGAGGGTGCCGAGGCGGCGGGAGGCGATGTACATGCCGGTGGCGCCCATGGCGGTGAGGTAGGCGGCGTTGAGGAGGAGGGTCCAGCTGACGGTGCCGGTGGTGAGAGCGCGTTCGAGGTGGACGCCTTGGTAGAGCGGGGTGATCTCGACGAGCCAGCGGATCGCGCCCGGGTAGGTCTCGATCGGGTAGAAGGTCGCGGAGAACAGGAACATCGGGATGGTTGCCAGCTGGACGAACTCGAAGTCCTGCCAGCTGCGCATGAACGTGGTCAGCGCCATCCCGGCGCCGGCGAAGGCGAACCCGATCAGCACCGAGGCCGGTAGCGCGACGAGCGCCCACCACGACTCGACCAGACCGAGCGCGAGCATCACCAGCACGAACATGGCCGAGTAGCAGGCACCGCGCAGCAAGGCCCAGGTCACTTCGCCGGTGGCGATGTCCCACGGCCGCATCGGCGTGGCCAGCATCGAGTCGTACAGCTTCGCGTACTTCATCCGGAAGAAGATGTTGTACGTCGAGTCGAAGATCGCCCCGTTCATCGCGGAACTGGCCAGCATCGCCGGGGCGACGAAAGCGGCGTACCCGATCGTGGTGCCGTCGGCCAGCGTGAAGTCGCCGACCAGCTGGGCGACACCGATCCCGATCGACAGCAGATAGAAGACAGGTTCGGTGAAGCCGGACAGGAAGACGACCCAGGATCGCTTGTAGAGCAGGAAGTTGCGCTCGACGATGTGCCGGCCGCCGAGCCGGAGCGGGACCGGGACAACCCGGACGGCCAGGGTCGCCATCAGCCGATCAGCTTTCTCGTGAAACCGCGGATCGCGAGCTTGGTCCCGATCCCGAACCAGGCCAGCAGATACGCGAGATTGAGCAGCACGAGCCATGGGTGGAGCGTGCCGAGGCTGAGGTCCCGTGACAGCTGAACGCCGTGCCACAACGGGCTCAGGTAGGCCAGCCACTCGATCCAGTTCGGTAGTTGGGAGACCGGGAAGAACGCACCGGAGAACAGGAAAGCCGGAACCACGCCGAACCGGAACACCATCGCCAGGCCGGAATCGTTCTCCAGTCCACTGGCAAAGGCGACCACGGGCGCCGCGGCCGCCATACCGACCAGGACCACGACCGGCAACGCGAGCAGGCCCAGCGGCGAATGCAGTCCACCGAACAACGCGATGATGCCCAGGAACACCACGCACGTGCTCGCGACCCGGAACGCGATGAACGTGAGCTGCCCATAGACCACATCAGCCGGACGCAACGGTGTAGCGATCATCGAGTGGTAGAACTTCTGCCACTTCAACCCGCTCAACACCGGGTACGTCGACTCGCCGACAGCGATCTGCAGTGCGGTCGACGCGAGCAGACCGGGCGCGATGAACTGCAGATAGCTCACGCCACCGAGCGCATCCGTCCCTTTGCTGTCCACGAACGAGCCCAGACCGATCCCCATCGCGGCCAGGTAGAGCATCGGCAGCAGGAAGCTGCTGATCAGCGTGCCCTTCCACGTCCGTTTGTAGACCGTCAGCCAGTAGTCGTACTGACGGCGACCGTTCTCCAGTGCGACTGACATCAGTCCACCAACGTCCGGCCGGTGAGCCGCAGGAACACGTCCTCGAGCGTCGACCGCCGTACCAGCACCGCAGCCGGGCTCAGGCCACGCTCGTGTACGGCGGCGACCGCGCGCTCACCGTCATCCGTGTAAAGCAGGAGCCGGTCCGGCAGCACCTCGACCCGCTGGGCCAGATCGGACACCTTCCCAGCCAGGGCGTCGTGATCGGACATCATCACCTCGGGCCCGAACCGCAGCTCGGTCACCTCACGGGTCGAGTAGTCCCGGATCAGCTCGGCCGGCGACCCCTCGGCCGCGATCAGACCGCCGTCCATCACCACCAGCCGGTCGCAGAGCTGCTCGGCCTCGTCCATGTAGTGGGTGGTGATGATGAGCGTGACACCGGCCTGTTTGAGCCGGAACAGCTTGTCCCACAACAGATGCCGGGCCTGCGGATCGAGACCGGTGGTCGGCTCGTCGAGCAGCAGCAGATCGGGTTTGCTGACCAGCGACCGGGCGATCGTCAGCCGCCGCTTCATCCCGCCGGAGAGCTCGTCGACCTTGACCTTGGCCTTCTCGGTCAGCGCGACGAACTCGAGCAACTCGTCGGCCCGCTCCCGGCACTCGGCCCGGCTGAGGCCGAAGTACCGGCCGTAGATGGTCAGGTTCTCCCGGACGGACAGCTCGGTGTCGAGGGTGTCGTCCTGCGGGCAGACGCCGAGCCTGGCCCGGATCGCCGGGCCCTCGGTGGCCGGGTCCATGCCGAGGATCCGCAGGGTGCCGCCGCTGGTCGGCGAGACCGCGCCGATCATCCGCATCGTCGACGACTTACCGGCGCCGTTCGGCCCCAGGAAGCCGAAGGCCTCACCCCGCCACACGTCCAGGTCGATCCCGCGCACCGCCTCGAAGTCGCCGTACGACTTCTTCAGGTCGCGCACATGAACCAAGGACTCCCGCTGTTCATCCACACTCACGACCCTAGACCGGGTCGTCGACAGTTTCTTGTCGATTTGGTACCCGAGCCTGCTGACCGCATAAGCCTGGACGGCGGCGGACAGCCACGGCGGCAGTTCGGGGTCGACCGACGCGATCAGCGCCCGCTGATCGGCGTTGTCCAGCAGCACCGACCCCAGGTTGTAGTAGCCCGTGGCATCGGCCGGCCACAGCTCCAGCACACCTTGGTAGTGCAGCTCGGTCAGCTCAAGCGCCTCCGGCGAATCCGGTACGACGCCCCGCGCCCGGGCCGCGGCCATCCGCAGCAGCAACCGCCGCCCCTCGTCGGCCATCCGCTCGTAGTCGTCCCGGTCCCAGCCGTCAGTCGCCCGTACGGCGGCCTCGAACGACGCACCCACTTCGGGCCCGAACCGCTCGGTCAGGTCCTCCTGCAGCTCCGACCGCTTGGCCGACAACCCGGCGAAGAACTCCTCGTCCCCGACAGTCTCGTCACCCGACAACCCCTGCAGAGTCCGATCCACCGAGCCGATCACGGCATCGAGCCGCTGACGCTCCTGGACCAGCTGCTCCCGGTGCTCCCGCAGTGCGGCGATCTCGTCGTCCTGCTCGGCCAGGATCCGGCCGATCGCCGGCAACGGTACGTCGAGTTCCCGCAACAGCAGGATGCGCTGCAACCGCAGCAACTCCGCGCGGCCGTAGTACCGGTAGCCGTTCGGCGCGACGTGCCCCGGCGGCAGCAGTCCGATCGCGTCGTAGTGCCGCAGCGTCCGGACCGAAACCCCGGCCAGCCGCGCGACCTCGCTGACCGTGCGCTCCATGGCTGTGCGCTCCATGGATGTGACCTTACTGATTTGAGGCTCACGTAACGTCAGCCTTTAGCTTCGGCTCCATGGCAATCACCTTCCTGCACACCCGTCTCATCGACCGCGGCGCGCTGCTGGCCGCTGACTGCCTGCGGGTGGCCGACGGCCGCATCACCGCGATCGGCGGCCCCGACCTCGCGCAGCCGGGCGACGAGGTCGTCCACGGCGGCACCCTGCTCCCCGGCCTCATCGACGCCCACGTCCACCTGGTCCCGGGAGCCACCCGCCTGGCCGCCACGTACGGCGTCACCACGCTCATCGACCAGTTCAGTAAGCCCGACCTCATCGCCGCCGAACGCGCCGCCGGAGCCGACTTCCGCACCTCTTCCATCGGTGCCACTGCCCCCGGCGGCCACCCCACGCTTGCCTACGCGCCCTTCCCGTACGTCTCCGGGCCTGCCGACGCCAAACAGTTCGTCGCAGACCGGGTCGCCGAGGGCGCCGACCACCTGAAGCTGATCTACGACGACGGCTCCGGCGCGGCCATGAACATCCCCACCCTCGACGACCCCACCATCCGAGCCCTCGCCGAAGCCGCCCACGCCCACAACCTCAAGGTCGTCGCCCACGTCTCAACCGCAGCAGGCGCCGTCAAGGTCGTCGAGTGCGGCGCAGACGTCCTGGCCCACGCCCCATCAGACCTGATGACGCCGGCCCAGGTAGAAGCAATCGCCCAAGCCGGAGCAGCAGTCATCGCCACCCTCGACATCACCGACGGCTTCGCCCCAGCTGGTGGCGGCGGACTGCCGTTGATGGGCGAGGTTGAGCTGATGGCTCGGTTGCCTGCGCGGTGGCGGCGAGTGCTGGACAAGCAGTCGCGGCGGTGGATGCCTCCTGAGGCACCGGACAACACCATCGCCCGGGCGAACACGCTCGCCCTGCACCGGGCCGGCGTACCGGTGCTCGCCGGGACTGACGCGCCCAACCCGGGGCTCGTGTTCGGGGCTTCTCTGCATCGCGAACTGTGGCATCTCGTGCAGGCCGGGCTTACTCCGGCGGAGGCGATCGTCGCGGCGACGGCGGGTCCGGCTGAGGTGTTCGGGCTGGCCGACCGTGGCCGGTTGGCGGTTGGTGCGCGGGCGGACCTGCTGCTGGTCGATGGCGACCCGTTGGCCGACATCACGGCCACGCAGCAGATCCGCCGTACCTGGGTTTCCGGGGAGATCGCCGTACCGGCAAGCGACGAGATCGAACTGGCCGGCATCCGCTTCATCGGCGAAACCACCGACCGGATCATCACCGCCCTCAAGGAGATGTGGCCCGGATTCCCCGCCCCGGAGGACGTGTACCGCGAAGACGGCGAGCTGCTCGGCCACGTCGTACCGATGACCGGCGGCTGGCTTCCGATCACCGTCTTCGGCGCCGCCCTCGGCCCGGTCACCGACCGCGACACAGCGGTCGAAACCCTGGAGGACAAGGGATTGTCCAGCCTCGGCGAGACCTGGTGGGCGCGCACCGACGGCGACTGGCAGGAGGCGACCATCATCGAAGCGCAGCCCGACCGCGTCCGCCTCCGCTGGAAGGACCCGATGCTCGACCAGCCGCCCGCCGGCCAGTGGTATCCACTGACCGACCTGGATCTCGAGCTGCGTTAACCCCGCCCGGCGTACGGCATCCCCGCCGCCATCACCGTCAGCTGCGGTACGGCGACCGAGGTCGGCAACTTCGCCACCTGCACCACGAACTCCGCCACGATCTTCGGATCGAACGTCGGCTCGACCGCGATCGACCCGTCCGGCTGGAGCGCACCCTGTTCCATCCGCTCGGTCATCGCGGTCGCCGCGTTCCCGATGTCGATCTGGCAGGCCGTGATCCCGTGCGGCCGGCCATCCAGTTCGAGCTGCTTGGTCAGTCCGGTGATCGCGTGTTTGCTGGCCGTGTAGGCGATGCTCCGCGGCCGCGGTACGTGCGCGGAGATCGAGCCGTTGTTGATGATCCGCCCACCTTTCGGATCCTGCTCGAGCATCCGCGCGAACGCAGCCTGCGCACACAGGAACGACCCGGTCAGGTTGGTGTCGATCACCCGCCGCCAGTCCTCCTCCGTCACATCCGGTACGGCGGCCGCGGGCGCTCCGGTCCCGGCGTTGTTCACCAGTACGTCGATGCGGTCGAGTTCGCCGAAGAATCGCCGTACCGCGGCTCCATCGGCCACGTCCAGTACGCCGTACCCCTCGACGTCACCCAGTTCGACGGTCTCCCGGAGCTTGGCTTCGGTCCGTCCGGTGACGAACACCTGGAAACCGGCCGCAGCCAGTGCCAGTGCCATCTCCCGTCCGAGCCCGGACCCACCACCAGTCACCACTGCCACCTGATTCATGCAGGCAAGGTACGCCGCCAGTACCAGCCGGCGGCACCCGCCACGGCGGTCACCACGAGGAGCTCCAGCCAGACCGCGTTGCCGAGCGGCGGGATGAGTTCGGTCGACAGGTTCCACGCTGCATGCATGAGGATCGCTGCCGGCACGCCGCCCCGGAGCCGCTCGGTCACGAACAGCATCAGGAAGGTCAGCGGGAACAACTCCAGGAAGAACACCAGCGCCTGCTGCGTGAACAGCCCGTCCTCGTGCTGGCCCGTGCCGGTCAGGAAGTACAGCGGCACGTGCCACAGCCCCCATGCAGCACCCAGTACGGCGGTGGTCGCCAACGGACCGAAGTACTGGCGAAGCCGCGGCTGCACGTACCCCCGCCAGCCGAACTCCTCAGCCACCGGACCGGCCAGGAACGTGTAGACAGCCGCCCCCAGGAGCCCGCCGGCCCCAGCGATCACTGACTCCGCATGGCCAGGCAGCTCAGGCAGGTTCCCGACCAGTGCAGTGGTGACCAGTGGCGCGGCCGCCCCCAGTACGACGGCCGCGACCGGCCAGCCCGGTGACCAGCGAACCCCACGCCGCCGTTCCCGATGCCAGATCCACATCACCAAGGCGGCCAGCGACGGACCGGACGCGGCCAGCCCGAAGACCAGCTGACCGGCCCCCTCGTCGGGCCGCATGCCCGACACCCCCATGAGTAGCCACGGCAACCAGCTCAGCGCCACACAGATGACGCCGAACTCAGTCAGCCGGCGTCTCGTCACCGTCTTGTTCTCCACCGCGCTCATCGACACCTGACCAGCGTGGCGGCCACGCTGCGTAGCGACCAGGGCGGTGAACCACCCTCCATGGTGGTGCCAGACCTACCTCGACTCCAGTCCGTGACTCGATCAGCACAAAGCGTAAATAAGTGGCTGCTCACTTGTTGGTAACGGAAACTATTTGCGTGCGTAACACAACTATGTATATGCTTGCAGCATGCAAGTAAACGACGCGTACACCCCACAGACCCCGATCGAGGGCGTCATGCACGCGTTCACCCGGATCGGCCGCCGGCTGAAGGCC
This sequence comes from Kribbella sp. NPDC056345, assembly GCF_042262745.1. NCBI lineage: Bacteria > Bacillati > Actinomycetota > Actinomycetes > Propionibacteriales > Kribbellaceae > Kribbella > Kribbella sp. NPDC056345. The sequence continues at coordinate 388,909 of NZ_JBHJQQ010000008.1, forward strand.
AAGCAGCCCGGCGACACGATCGACCACAGCGCCCACATCGCGCTGTTCGCACTGCGCTGCAGTGGCGCCCTGCGGCTGTCCGAGCTGGCTGCCCGGATGGAGCTGGACGCGTCGACCACGAGCCGGCACGTCCGCGCCCTCGAACAGCTCGGCCTGGTCCGCCGCTCCCCCGATCCCGCCGACGGCCGCGCCTTCCGCGTCGAGCTGACCGAGCAGGGCATCGCGCAGTGGGAGGACAACTCCCGCCGCCGGATGGAGCTGCTCAGCACCGCGCTGGAGGGCTGGTCCGAGGAAGACGTCGAAACCTTCGGACGGCTGATGACCCGGTTCGCCGACGCCGTCACCGCCCGCACCGAGCCCTCGCCGCAGACGGCCTGGGCCGACAAGGGCTGGGCCGCCATGCAGGCCGCCCGCCGTACCGAAAGCTCCGCGCCCGGCGTCGAGGCCGACGCCGCCCGCGAGAACACCGAGAAGAACCTGGAGAGCACCACATGAGCACCACCGAGCCCGCCACCGCCGGCGGCGCACCCGCTTCAGGGCCGGGTGACAACGCCCCGCAGTACCTGTCCCACAAGCAGATCCTCGTCGTTCTCGGCGGCCTGATGGCCGGCATGTTCCTGGCCGCACTCGACCAGAGCATCGTCGGGACCGCGCTGCCGCAGATCGTCAGTGAGTTCAACAGCCTGGACAAGCTGTCCTGGGTGGTGACGGCGTACCTGCTGACCTCGACCGCCTCCACTCCGCTGTGGGGCAAGATCTCCGACCTCTACGGCCGCCGCCCGCTGTTCATCGCGGCGATCGTCACCTTCCTGGCCGGCTCCGTGCTGGCCGCGCTGTCGCAGAACATCGAGATGCTGATCGGTTTCCGGGCTGTCCAGGGTCTCGGCGCCGGCGGCCTGATGTCACTCGCGTTCGCCACCATCGGCGACGTGATCCCGCCGCGTGAGCGCGGCAAGTACATGGGGTACTTCGGTGCCGTCTTCGGCCTGTCCTCCGTGGCCGGCCCGCTGCTCGGCGGTCTGCTCACCGACGGTCCCGGCTGGCGCTGGATCTTCTGGATCAACCTGCCGATCGGCCTGGTCGCCCTGGGCGTCGTGGCCGCCGTACTGAAGCTGCCGCACGTGCGGCGCTCGCACAAGATCGACTACGTCGGCGCCGCCGTCGTCACCGCGGCCGTCACCACGCTGCTGCTGGCCATCTCCTGGAGCGGCCCGACCAACGGCTGGGGTACGCCCACCACGATCGCGCTGCTGGTCGCCTCGGTCGTCCTCGCCGTCGCCTTCGTCTTCGTCGAGCTCCGGGTCGCCGAGCCGATCATCCCGATGGACCTCTTCAAGGGCCGCATCTTCTCCGGGTACGCCGGTTTCGCGTTCCTGCTGGGTGTCGCGATGTTCGGTGCCCTGATCTTCCTGCCGCTCTACCTGCAGGCCGTCAAGGACATGTCGCCGACCCGCTCGGGTCTCGCGCTGCTGCCGATGATCGTCGGAATCTTCTCCGCCTCGATCTCGAGCGGTCAGCTGATGAGCAAGAGCGGTCGCTACAAGATCTACCCGATCCTGTCAGCGATCCTGGTTGCTGCCGCGATGCTGCTGCTCTCCACGCTGAGCATGACCACGCCGTACTGGCACCTGGCCATCTACATGTTCATCATGGGCGCCGGCCTGGGTCTGTCCATGCAGATCACCGTCACCGCCGCGCAGAACAGCGTCCCCCGCCAGCACATGGGCACCGCCACCTCGACGATGACGTTCTTCCGCTCCATGGGTGGCGCCATCGGTACGGCGGTCTTCGGCACCGTCCTGACCAGCCGCCTCACCGACCACCTCACCAACCTGGTCCCGAACGCGGCCCCCGGCATGATCGAGAAGCTGACCCAAGCAGCCAACAGCGTCCCGATGCTGCACGCCCTCCAGGAGCCGATGAAGGGGTGGGCCCTGCACGGCCTGGTCGACGCCATGGGCGACGTCTTCCTCGTCTCCCTCCCGTTCCTCGCGATCGCCCTGGTCCTGGCCATCATCACCCCCGAACAACGCCTGGCCGGCCGCACCGAGGACACCGAAGCTTCCCTGGAAGCCTCCGCCTCCATGCACTGACCCGCACCACCCCCACGACCGGCCCCTCTCCCCAGAGGCGGCCGGTCGTTCCACGTCCACCCTCAACGCCAATCGCGGACCGCCAGGCCATCACAATCGACCGAACCGCCGCCGCCCAAGCGTGAGGTCACCCCCGAACACGCATTTGTGATGGCGTGGCCGTCCGCCGTACCAACCAGAACTCAGCTGTCGGCGACCGGTGGTTCCGCGGCGACCTTTGCTGGTCTTCGTCTGGGGAGGGGGCGGGGTGGTTCGGGGTCTACGTCGTTGCCGGCCAGGTGGTTGACGATCGTGTTGAGGACTGCGGCTGTCGGTACGGCGACCAGGGCGCCGACGATGCCTGCGATGACGACTCCGGTGGCGATGGCGAGGATGACGGCGAGCGGGTGCACGCTGACGGCGCGGCCGAGCAGGAACGGTTGCAGGACGTGCGCCTCGAGCTGCTGGACGCCGATCACGACGGCCAGCATCACGATGGCGACGATCGGGCCCTTGGCGACGAGGGCGACGAGGACCGCGACGATGCCGCTGATCAGGGCACCGACGACGGGGATGAACGCACCGACGAAGACCAGGATGCCGATCGCGCTCACCAGCGGCAGGCCGAGGATGGCCGCGCCGAGCGAGATCCCGACCGCGTCCACGGCGGCGACGATGATCGTGGCCCGGACGAACGCGGTCAGCGAGACCCACGCCTTGCGGCCGGACGAGTCGGCCTTCTCGCGCGCCTGGCGCGGGAAGAGGCGGACCAGCCAGCCCCAGATCTTGTCGCCCTGGTAGAGGAAGAAGAACAGGCAGAACAACGAGATGAACAGGCCGGCGACCACGTGCGTGGCCGTCGTACCGACCTCGGCCGCGCGCTGACCGAGCGCACCACCGGAGGTGATCGTCTCCTGCAGCGATTTGAAGGCGTTCGTGATGTCGGTGTCGGTCAGCCCGAAGTTGAGGCGCGCGAGCTCGCGCAGCTTCTGCACACCTTCGCCGACCTGGGTCGACAGACTCTCGAACTGCCCGGCGATCTGCGTCCCGACCAGGGTCAGCAGCCCCGCGACCAGCACGATCGTCGCGATCACCGTGACCCCGGCCGCCGCGCCGCGCGGCAAGCGCAGCTTCTGCAGGCCGTTGGTGATCGGCACCAGCAAGGCGGTCAGCAGGATGCCGACGGTCACCGGTACGACGACCTCGGACAGGTACTGCATCCCGTACCCGATCACGGCCACCGCGGCCACGATCACCAGGAACCGCCACGCCCACGCACTCGCGATCTGCATCCCCGGCGTCACCCCGGTATCGATCCACCCCCGACTCGATGTCGCCATCACGTGATCGTCGGCCGCCACCGTATCGGCGGGCATCACCGTGCCGGCAGTCTCCGCGATCACCTCGTTGTCGGCGACCGGACTCTCGCCCTTCGCCTTGCCGTCCTCGCTCATCAGACCCCTCCGCCGCTGTGCTTCCTGACGAGACTAGTGCCCGGCGGCGACGGTTCCATGAATGTGAGCGGCGAGGCCCTCGGCCGCCTTCGGATCGGTGTCGGCGAGGAGGCCGACACCGGCGAGTACGTAGTCCTGGTCGACGCAGACCTGAGCGCTCTCGGGAACCAGCCAGCCTTCCTCCCGCGCGTTGACCGCGACCGCACCGAGGATCCGCGCGGCCACCTCCGGCCCGTTGTGCCGCAGCACGCCGCCCGACCCGACGAGCAGGTCGACCTCCCGCAGGTCCTTCCCGGACCGCTCGACCACCCGGCCGCCGGGACCGAACACGATCCGCTGCCGACCGGCGTGCCGCCGCAACGCCACGGTCGCGGCCACGGTCGCCAGCACCTCGTCGTACTGCGCCTCGGCCGGGGAATCAGGCAGGTACGCCGGATCGTCGTGCCGCCGGACTGCCGCCGTACGGAGCGCTTCGTCGTCGGGGACCAGACCCGCTTCGATGCCTGAGGCAACGACCGGTACGGCGCTCCAGCGCATCCCGAGATCACCTTCGACCGTGCGCGTGACCGGGTGGGTGGCGACCACCTCGCGGCCGAGGTTCGCGTCCTCGGGGTCGAGCTCGATGACCGAATGGACGTCGGTGGTCGCGCCACCGATGTCCACGACCGCGACATCCCCGTGCTGCCCGGCCAGCACCTCGACACCGCGCAGTACGACGTCCGGCGTGGCCGCGCGCACCATCCGGGCGAACGCGGGATCGCGGGACAGGTTCTTACCGCCGATCACATGGGCGAGGAACATCTCGCGGATCGCGGCCCGCGCACTGTCCGGCGCGAACACCCCGATCTCGGGAACGACGTTGTCCGCAAGGACATGCGGGACGTCAGCGAGGATCTCGGCGATCTCGGCCTGCGCGTCAACGTTGCCGGCGACAACGACCGGCCGCCGCCACCTGTAGGTGGCCAGCGTCTTGGCCGCCTTCAGCAGGACGGCGGAGTTGCCGCCATCGGTACCCCCGGACAGCAGCACGACGTCCGGCCGATCCTTGCGCAGCTCCCGCAGCGAGGCCGGCGTCAGCCCGCCACTCACCACGGCAACCACGCGCCCACCACTGGACAACGCAACCCGCTTGCCCGCCTCCGCGGTCACCAGCTCTTCGTTGCCGACAACCCCGATCCGCAGCCCACCACCAGCACTGGAACAAGCCAGTACGCCGGCCCGCGCCACCCCACGATCGACCTCCAGCAAGGCCGCCCGGCAAGCCTGCCAACCGTCCATCACATCGGTGTCGATCGTCGTCCGATGCTCAGCCCGGGCCACCAGCTCACCCGACCCCGCGTCAACCGCAACCGCCTTGGTAAACGTCGACCCGAAGTCGACCGCCACCACCAACCCCACCCGCACCCACCCCCGCTCGCCTGTCACACCCTCGGGCTTCACCATTTGGTGGGTGAACCCACGCGATGGGAGGTTCCCCCACGGAATTTCCGGGTGGGAACCCCCCGTTTGGTGGGTGCACCCATCAAACGGGGCTAGGACATGGCGCGGTCGAGGTCCTCGAGGAGGTCTTCCACCGTCTCGATGCCTACGCTGAGGCGGATGAGGTCGGCGGGGACCTCTAGGGGGGTGCCGGCTACTGAGGCGTGGGTCATCTTGCCGGGGTGCTCGATGAGGGACTCGACGCCACCGAGCGACTCGCCCAGGGTGAAGACCTCGGCCTTGTTGCAGATGTCGAGTGCCTGCGCCTCGCCACCGGTGACACGGAACGACACGATTCCGCCGTACCGCTTCATCTGCTTGGCGGCGGTCTCGTGGCCGGGGTGGCCCTCGACGCCGGGGTAGAGCACCTTGCTGACGGAGCTGTGCCGCTGCAGGAACTCGACGACCTTCTCCGCGTTGTCGCTGTGCCGGTCCATCCGCACACCGAGCGTCTTGATGCCGCGCAGCACCAGGAACGAGTCGAACGGGCCGGCGACCGCGCCGATCGCGTTCTGGTGGAAGGCGATCTTGTCGGCCAGCTCGGCGTCCCGCACGATCAGCGCGCCGCCGACGACGTCGGAGTGTCCGCCCATGTACTTCGTGGTCGAGTGCACGACCACGTCGGCGCCCAGCTCCAACGGCTGCTGCAGGTACGGCGAGGCGAACGTGTTGTCGACGACCAGCAGTGCGCCCGCGTCATGTGCGATCTGGGCGACGATGGCGATGTCCGCGACGTTCAGCAGCGGGTTGGTCGGGGTCTCCAGCCAGACCACCTTGGTCTTGCCCGGGCGGATCGCGGCGCGGATCGCCTCCGGGTTGGTGACCGCGGCCGGGGTCATCTCGACGCCCCAGGCGCCCAGCACCTTGGAGAACAGCCGGAAGGTGCCGCCGTACGCGTCGTCGGGGAAGACCACGTGGTCACCGGGCACGCACAGCGACCGGATCAGCGTGTCCTCGGCCGCCAGGCCGCTCGCGAACGCGAAGCCGCGGGTCCCGGCCTCGACCGCGGCCAGACACTCCTCGAGCGCGGTGCGGGTCGGGTTCGCGGAACGGGAGTACTCGTACCCGTTGCGCAGACCGCCGACGCCGTCCTGCTTGTAGGTGCTGGTCGCGTAGATCGGCGGGACGACTGCGCCAGTGGTCGGGTCGGGCTCGTTCCCGGCGTGGATGGCGAGTGTCTCGAAGCCGTAGCGGTGTTCGGAATTCACCGGACCAGCGTACGGCCTGGTCTGCCGTGCTCCGAACCGCCGTTCCGCCGCTGAGACATCCCCCGGGGAACCGTGGATCCAAGTTGTCCACAGATCCGTCGAACCCCCTGGCACCTGACCCGCGCCGCGGCCTACCGTTGCGGGCAGTAGTTGCCGGACCGCCGGGCGGTCACCGGCCGCGACCGACGCCGTACGCAGAGAGATGGGATCTGGGGATGAAGACGCAGGACAGGCCACTCGACCAGGACGACCTGGCGCTGGCCGATCTCGCCGAGATCCAGGACTGGACCGTGCTGGCCGGGCCGGACGGCGACGAGTCCGGCCCCGAGGTCGTGCGGGCCCTGGTGCACCGGGTGATGGCGCGCACCTCGTGGCAGCCCTGGCCGCTGCAGCCCGGTGAGACGATCGGCGACGAGATGGTCTCGTGGGGGTTCGTCACACCCCGCCGTACGACGATGATCGTGTTCGACGGCCTGGTCTTCGCCGACTGCCCGGACAGCGGCTGGTCGGCGTACGAGATCGGTCCCGACGACATCGGCGCGGCGGAGGCCGGTCTGGACGCGCACTGGCCGGATCACCTCGCGCTGGTCACCAAGTACTTCGGTCAGCCGGACTACATCAGTGACGACAGCAACCCCGACTTCGACGACGAGTGGGCCCCCGGCGCCGGTGCCGACCACCGCCATCTGGCCGTCTGGATGCGCCCGGGCGCTGAGCTGCGGCTCTACAGCATGCGGCCGTCGAAGGACCCGTTGACCACCGCGGTCGGCGTCGGCTACGCCGTGTACCTCGACTAGGAGAGCTGATGAGCCAGAACCCTCCGGAGTTCACCGGGTCGCAGCGGCGGCGGTTGAGCCGCGAGTACAAGCGGAACGTCAAGCAGGGCACCAAGGACGCCAAGGCAGCGCTGACACTGAAGCGCAGTGACCGCCGTCGGATGGATCCGGCGTTTCGGGAGGCACTGGGTCGCTCCAACCTGACTGCAGCCGACCTGAGCGCGATGATGCAGCGGAGTGTCACTGGCACGCAGAACGCGCAAGCCCGCGCGGAGCTCGGTGCGCTGGGGCAGGCCGCGCAGCAGCGGATCAGAGCGCCGCGTACTGAGACGCCGTCGCTGGGCGGGATGCTGGCCAACGCCTATTCGCGCTGGCGCGACCTGCGGCGTGGCACCAAGCTGCTCAAGGCAGCCTCCACGCTGGCCGCCAAGGACATGAAGACGGTCAGCCGGATCATCCGTGCGCAGCTCGGGCACAGCACGCTGACCCGCGGCGACCTGAGTCACCTCGCCCAGCGCAACCTGGTCCAGGCGTTCAACTCCCCAGGCGACTTCGAGGTCCGCCCCGGCGAGCAAGCACCTCAACTGCAGGCACCCGCCGCCCAAGGCATGATCCAGTCGCGGAACGACGCCGCCCGCGCCCCGGTGCAGGCGGATCCCGGGCGGCTGGACATGTTGCGTGGAGAGATCAGGCAGCTGCGCGAGCAGATCACCCTCCTGGAACAACAGGTAGCCGAACTCGAAGCCGCCGAGAACCAGCAACAATCCGAAGTCAACTCCCCCGAACTCCAACAACCAGAAGCCCAGTCCCCCGAAGCCCAGACGCCTGAGGGCCAGCAGCCGGAAGCACAGTCAGCCGAGGCGCAGTCGCCCGAAGCGCAGTCAGCGGAGACTCAGTCGCCGGAAGCTCAGACGACTGATGGGCAGCAGCCGGGGCAGTCGGCCGAGGGCCAGTCACCCGAGCTGCAGCAGCCCGGTGCCGAGCCGGCTTCGCCGGAAGCCCAGCAGCCGGCAGCTCAGTCGCCTGAAGCGCAGTCGGCTGAGGCGCAGCAGCACGTCGGGCAGCACGAGGCTGTGCCGGCCAACAAGACAGAGGCCCAGCGCTGGGTCGCCTCCGCCGCAGGCGAGAACCAGCAGCCGACACCCCAACAGCCCCAAGCACCTGTAGCCCAAGCACCCGAGGCCCAGCAGCCTGCGGCAGAGAACGAGCAGGGCACCGGCCAGCCGGAGATCCAGCAGCCGGGTGAGCAGCCGACCACTCAGCAGCCAGCCGCTCAGGAGCAGGTCGGTTCGCAGCAGGGCGCCGTACAGGGGGCGGGTGCACAGCAGGGCGGTCCGCAGCAGGCGGGGGGTCAGCAGCAGCCGCGGGGTGTGGCGCAGCCTGTGTTTCAGGCGGCGGGGCAGCAGCCGACGACTCGGCCGGGGCAGGCCCAGCGGCCGCAGGTGCCGCAGCCTGTGTTCCAGGCGGCTGGTGAGCAGCCGAATGACGTAGCACGTAAGGAGCAGGCTGCTCGCGCGGCGGCTGCTGCTTTCTACGGCACTGCGGACGTTCGCCCCAGCACCCGCGAGCAGGCGGCCAAGACTGCACAGTCCGACCCGAACAAGACGGCAGAGCGCGGCACCGGGCAGCCCGCCGCACAGAAGAACGATCCCAACGGCCGCGGCACCCGCTGACCGGCGTACCAGCGTTAGAACACAGGAGGACGACCGGATGAAGACAGCGGACAGGCCGCTCGACGACGACGACCTGGCCATGGCCGACCTGGCCGAGATCACCGACTGGACGCCGGTCGCCGGCCCGGACAGTGATGACGCCGGCCCTGCCCTCGTCAGAGCGTTGGTGCAGCGAGTCACCGACGCCACCGGCTGGCAACCGGTTCCGCTCGCACCGGGCGAGGAGATCGACGCCACCATGTCCTCGTGGGCGTTCACCACGAAGCGCGGCAGCACACTCATCGCGTACGACGGTCTCGTGTTCCCCGACACCCGGCACAGCGGCTGGGTCGGGTACGAGGTGAAGCCGGAGGACATGGCCGAGGCCGAGGCGGGGATCGACGCAGCCTGGCCGGACCATCTCGCCCTCGCCCGTAAGCATTGGGGCGAGCCGGACGAGCTCGGCGACTACTCCGACCGAGGCTTCCTCAGGAAGCGGACACCCAACGGATTCGGACCCCGGCGGCACGTTGCGATCTGGCTGCGTCCCGGGGCGCAGATCCAGCTGTTCAGTGACCAACCGACGCCGGACCCGCTGACGCGCACGGTGAACGTCGGCTACGCAGTCTTCCTCGACTAGGAGCCTGAGCATGACCACGCCACAGCACGAAGCGACCGGCCAGCAGGCGGCCCGGGAGTTCTTCGAGAGCCTGAACGAGGCCGACCAGCTCGCGATGCGCCGCGCGATGAACGTGTTCCGCGCGCTGGCGCCGATCTACGACGCCGTCAATCGCTCGGTCGACTTCGCCCGCCGGACCGGCCGGAGTCTGAGCGAAGGCGCGCAGTCGCTCGCTTCACAGGCCCAGCAGTACGGCCGGGATGCCGCGTCCTGGGCCAGGGAGACCCGCACTGACCTCGTCGGCCGCGCGGCCGACCTGAGGGACCGCGCAGGCGTCACCGCCGAGGTCGCCGCGACCCGGGTGGCCGACGGGCTCGACAGCGCCGGCCGGACCATCACCGACCGCGCAACCGCCACCCGTGACGCAGTCGTCTCCGGCGCAGGCACCGCCCGGGATGCAGTCGTGTCAGGTGCGAGCACCGCCCGGGATGCAGTTGTCTCCGGTGCAGGCAGCGCGCGGGATGCAGTCGTGTCGGGTGCAGGCACCGCGCGGGATGCAGTTGTCTCCGGCGCAGGCACCGCCCGGGATGCGATCGTTTCGGGTGCGGGTACCGCCCGGGACGCGGTCGTGTCCGGTGCAGGCAGCGCGCGAGACGCAGCAGTCGGGGCGGGGCAGCGCGCGGCCGCGCTCGCTGGTCAGGCGTCGCGCTGGTTCCAGGAGAAGGTCAGCAACACGGCCGGTCGCGCCGCCGCCGGGTACCACGCCGTCAAGGAGTTCAGCGACCCCAGCCTGAACAAGGAGTCGGCTCCGACACCCGGCGGCCCCGAGGTGTCCGCAAACGCCATCACGGCCGTGTCCGCCCAGGTGCACGCCTACGTGGCCGCGCAGTCGCAGGCAGAGCAGCAGGCAGCGCTCCAGGCGCTCGCCGAGCTGAACGCACGCGGCCAGACGATGAGCCAGAACGACCAGGCGATCTTCATGGCCGCACTGTCCGGGCAGGCGCCGGCCGGCGGAGCTGTCAACGCCAAGCCGCAGCAGGCACCGGACGGCCACGGTCAGCAGAACCAGCCGGACAAAGGCCCGGATCTGGGCAAGTAACCCCGCTTGACGCAACCGATTAGTTGCAATACATTTATGGCAACTAATCGGTTGCTATACATGTGGAGGCAGTGATGGGATTCCCGGATCGGATCGAGCGGACAGTGGAGCTCGGGCATTCACCCGCGAAGGTGTGGGCGGCGCTGACCACGGCCGAGGGGCTCGGCACCTGGTTCGGGCAGTCGGCGACGGTCGACCTGCAGACGGGTGGCAGCGCCGTACTGACCTGGGAGACCGGCGACAAGGCCGAGCTCCGGATCGAGCGGCTCGAGGAGCCGGCCGTGTTCGGCTACACGTGGCACATCTACGGACTGCCTGCCGACGACCAGCGCCGTACCTATGTCGAGTTCACTCTGGAGCCGATCGACAGTGGCACTCGATTGACCGTCGTGGAGTCCGGGTTCGCGCAGCTGACGGGCGACACCTACGCCAAGGCGTACGGCGGAAACGTGGAGGGCTGGGAGCTGGAATTCGGCGAACTGGTCGAATACCTCAATGCAGCCTGATCAACCCATCGATCGCGAGGCGGTCGCCGAGCAGGTGTTCGTGGCGCTGGCGGATCCGAGCCGGCGGACGATCCTGGCCGAGCTGGCCGCGAGCGGCCCGGCCACGGCGACCGATCTCGCCGAGCGTCTCCCGATCACCCGCCAGGCGATCGCCAAGCACCTGGCCTTGCTGTCCGAGGCCGGCCTGCTGATCGCCGAGCCCGGCGAACGCCGCCGCGTCCGCTACCGCCTGCACTCGGCGCCGATCCAGCTGGCCCAGCAGTTCCTCGCAGCCCTGGCCAACAACTGGGACTCGAACCTGGACGCCCTCAAGTCCCACCTCGACAGCTAGTCGTTACGGCGGGCCAGAAGGGCGGTAGTGGCGTCGAGCAGGGTCGCGTGGATCTCGGCGTCGGTGAACTCACCGGCCTGAAGGTTGGCGGACAACGCAGCACTGGCGGCCTCGATCGCGGCGGCGGCTCGGAGCCGGTCAGGCACCGTCGGATTAGGTCCGGCCAGCCACAGCTGAAAGGCGCGGCTCGTCGCGATCAGGCCTTCCAGATCCTCGTCGATCGCCGCGAGGACGGCGCCGATGTCGCGCATCAGGGTCGGGCCGGTGGCTCGATGCTTGATGATCACGTCGAGGTAGGCGCCGAGCAGTTCCCGCACAGCCTCGGGTGACCACTCGAGCCCCGCGCTGCGCTCCATCACCTGGCGTACGTCGTCGACGAAGGTGCCGATGATCACCCGCAGCAGGTCCTGCTTGGACGAGTAGTGGTAGTAGAGCGAGGCCTTGGTGATGCCGACCTGCTCGGCGATCTCCCGCAGGCTCGTCTTCTCGTACCCCTGCGCCGAGAACAGGTCGAGCGCGGCCTGATGGATCGCGGCCTTCGTGTCCCGGGAACCAGTCGCGTGCTGCACGTCACCCACCTTCTCATCTTTTCTTACCTACCGTGCGGCAGGTAGTCTACCAACCGACCGGCAGGTAGATGGATCTGCCGACCAGCGCGAGGGGGTACGAAGGTGTTCACCAAACTCGGACGATTCGTCGTCGGCAACCCGTGGAAGGTGATCGCGGCGTGGGTGGTCGCGGCGGTGGCCGTGCTCGCGTTCGCGCCGACGCTCGCCGACGTCACCAGCAAGGACCAGACCAGCCTGCTGCCGGACAAGTACGAGTCGGTCCAGGCGCAGAAGCTGGCCGCCGACGCCTTCGGGCAGACGAACGACGCGACCGCGAGCATCGTGGTCAAACGCGCCGGCGGCGGTGAGCTGACCGCGGCCGACCAGGCCAAGGTCGGGGACCTGGCCGGCAAGCTGACAGCCGCGAAGATCGACCGGGTCGTCGGGGTGGTCACCGGACCGCAGGCGGTCTCACCGAACAAGCAGGTCCAGATCGTCAGCGTCGGTCTCAAAGGCCTGGCCGAGGACCAGGCCGTACTCGACGCGGTGCAAAAGATCCGCGACACCACGAATTCGGCGCTGACCGGCGCCAACCTCGAGTACGGCGTCACCGGCGACGCCGCGTTGATGCTGGACAACAAGGACGCGTTCGACAACGCGTTCGTGGTGGTCGGGATCGCGACGATCGTGCTGATCGTCGGCCTGCTGCTGCTCATCTACCGCAGCCCGGTGGCGGCGTTCCTGCCGATCCTCACGGTGGGCCTGGTCGCGAGTATCGCGCCCGGCCTGATCGCCTTGGTCGCCAAGGCCTCCGGACTTCAGGTGACCCAGGACCTGCAGACCATCCTCACGGTCGTCCTGTACGGCGTCGGGACGGATTACATCCTGTTCTTGCTCTTCCGCTTCCGCGAGCGTCTGCGCGCCGGCGAGGAGCCGAAGGCCGCACTCGCCGACGCGACCGGCCGAGTCGCCGAGGTGATCGTCTCCGCGGCCGGTGCGATCGTCGTCGCCTTCAGCGCACTGCTGCTGGCCGCGTTCGGTGGATTCAAGAGCCTCGGACCGGGTCTCGCGATTGCAGTCGGCGTGATGGCGATCGCCTCGATCACCCTGGTCCCGGCGGTCGTGTCACTGCTCGGCCCGAAGGTGTTCTGGCCGTCGAAGTCCTGGCAGACCACACCGAAGGGCGCGACCTTCAAGCGACTCGGCCGCTTCACCGCTCGCCGTCCCGCGCTGGTCGCGGTGGCCTCCGGTGCGGTGATGGTCGCACTGGCGCTCGGCACGCTCGGGATGAAGGTCGACTACGACGCGTTCAGCCAGCTCCCCAAGGGCACCGAGTCCGCTCGCGCGATGAAGGACCTGCAGTCCGGATTCCCGGCCGGCGCACTCAGCCCGACCACGGTCTACGTGCGCAGCACCGACGGTACGCCGCTGGATCCCGCCGAGCTCACGCAGTACGCCGGGAAACTCGCGAAGGTGGAGGGGGTCGGCGCGGTCCTCCCCGCAGATGCGAAGGGCAGCGTGGCGGTTCTCAACCCGGACAAGACCGTTGCCCAGATCAACGTCGTACTGAACGGAGCGCCGTACGCGACTGCATCTCTGGATCTCGTCGACGGGAAGCTCAAGGACGTTGCGCACACCGAGACGCCGACCGGGACGACTGCGCTGGTCGGTGGGGTGACGTCGGGCTACGCGGACATCCGGGCCGCGAACACGCGCGACCTGTCGGTGATCTTCCCGGTGGCCGGTGGGCTGATCGCGATCATCCTTGCGTTGCTGCTGCGGTCGCTGATCGCGCCGGTGGTACTGATGCTCGCCGTGGTACTGAGCTTCTTCAGCTCGATCGGGGCGACGGTCTTCGTCTTCCAGGGCGCGGCCGGGCATGCCGGGGTGACGTTCTCACTGCCGATCATGCTGTATCTGTTCGTCGTTGCCATCGGCACCGACTACAACATCCTGATGATCGCGCGCCTGCGTGAGGAGGCGGAGCGCGGCACCGATCCACGGGAGGCGGCCGACCTCGCGATCGAGCACGGCGGGCCGTCCGTGGCGTCGGCCGGGCTGATCCTGGCCGGGACGTTCTCGTCGCTGATGCTGGCCGGGATGGCGTTGCTGACCGAGATGGGCTTCTCGGTCGCGGCCGGGATCGTGGTCTCGGCGTTCGTGATGTCGATCTTCCTGGTGCCGAGTGTGACCGCACTACTGGGGCGGTGGGCCTGGTGGCCGCGCAAACTCGAGGTCCGGAAGCCTGCGGCTGAGGAGCGTGAGCTGGAGCCGGTCGGTTAGAGCGATGGGATCCCGGGCCCCCTGGTCCGGGATCCCATCGCGGCTTAGTTGGCCTTTTCCAGGCGGACGGTGAAGATCGGCAGCATCCAGTGCAGGAGCGGGCCGATCGACAGGGCGTAGAGGACCGTGCCGACCCCGATCACCCCGCCGAGCGCGAAGCCGATCGCGACGACCGCGATCTCGATCGTGGTCCGGACGAGGCGGATGCTCAGACCGGTACGGCGGACCAGTCCGGTCATCAGGCCATCCCGGGGACCGGGCCCGAACTGGGCGCCGATGTACAGGGCGCCGGCCAGCGCGTTGACGACCACCCCGGCGAGCATGAAGAGGATCCGCACCCACAGCGCGTCCGGCCGGTCGACCAAGAACAGTGTGAGGTCCGTGGCCAGGCCGATCACGATCGCGTTGCTCACCGTGCCGAGCCCGGGCCATTGGCGCAGCGGGATCCAGGCCAGCAGCACGACGAAGCTCATCACGATGACGACCGTCCCGAAGCTCAGCGGGACGTGCCTGATGATGCCGGAGTGCAGCACGTCCCACGGGTCCAGGCCGAGGTTGCCCTGGATCATCAGTCCCATCGAGGCGCCGTACAGGACCAGGCCGACGTACAGCTGGACGAGGCGGCGGGGAAGGTGGCCTGCTTTGAGCTGCTGGAGCGGGTTGAGCGCGGCGAGCTGACGAGGTGGGGCTGCGGAAGTGGCGGTCACTTGCCCAGTTTGCGTCCCAAGTGGCCTGGTGATCGATAGCCAATTGCGCAATAGTGGACTGCATGAATGGGCAACAGCTTCCAGCCAGCACGCTCAGCGGCCTGCTCGAGACCTGGTCCGCGGACACGGGACCGGCGTACCGGGTGCTGGCCGAGCGGCTCCGCCTGCTGATCGCGGACGGGCGGATCATGCCCGGCGCGCGGCTGCCGAGTGAGCGTGAGCTGACGGACACCCTCGGGGTCAGCCGGACGACGGTCGCGTCGGCGTACCGGGAGTTGCGGGACAGCGGCTACCTGGTCAGCCGGCGCGGATCCGGGAGCGTGACCGCGCTGCCGACGAAGGTCGGGCCGGAGCTGGGGCGGCACCACGCGCCGGGGATCGACACGGACGGGTTGTACGACTTCACGTGTGCGGCGCCGGCCGCCGTACCAGGGATCAGTACGGCGGTTGCCGCGGCCACCGTGGAGTTGCCGCGGCACCTGGCGACGCCGGGGTATCACCCGCAGGGGTTGCCGGAGTTGCGGGCGGAGATCGCGGCGACGTACGACGAACGCGGGCTGCCGACGTCGCCGGATCAGATCATCGTCACCGCGGGCGCGCTGGCCGCGACCTCGATCGCGGTCCGGGCGTTCCTGCAGATCGGCGATCGGGTGCTGACCGAGAGTCCGACGCATCCGAACTCCGTGGACGCGATCCGGCGGAGTGGCTGCCGGGTCGTCGCCGCACCGATGAGTCCGGGCGGATGGGACCTGCCATTGCTTGAGGCAACCATTCGGCAGACGGCACCTCGGGCGGCCTGGATGGTGGTCGACTTCCAGAATCCAACCGGTTGGTTACTTCCTGCCGTGGACCGGCAGCGGCTGGCGATCGCGTTCGCCCGCAGCCGGACGACCGCGATCATCGACGAGACCCTCAGTGAGCTGTGGCTGGACGGACAGGAGATGCCGCCGCCCTTCGCGTCGTACCACCCGGAGGGTGTGATCACGGTCGGCTCGGTGAGCAAGTCGTACTGGGGTGGCCTGCGGATCGGGTGGATGCGCGTCCCGTCGTCGCTGGTCGCCCGGGTGCTCGACGCGCGGGCGTCACTCGATCTGGGCGCACCTGTGCTCGACCAGCTCGTGGTCGCCCAGTTACTGCGGGACCGCGCCACCCTGCTACCAGAGCGCCGCGCCACACTGGCCCGCCGCCGGGACGCTCTGGCCGAGGCTGTGTCCGCAGAGCTTCCGGACTGGCGTTTCGAGGTCCCAGGCGGCGGTCTGTCGCTGTGGTGTGAGCTCCCCGAACCAGTCGGCTCCAGTCTGGTCGGCGTGGCCCAGCGGAACGGCGTACTGCTCGTGGCCGGCTCCCGCTTCTCCCCCGACGGCGGTCTGGAGTCCTTCATCCGTCTCCCGTACACGCTGGAACCAGATGCGCTGCGGGACGGCGTCCGCCAGCTGGCCGCGTCGTACCGGTCCCTCACCGGCGCCCGGAGCACCCCGGGCTTCACCCCGGCGATGATCGCGTGACGTCATCCTCCCGTAAGGACCCCGGGGAAGGTTCGCCGTGGTGGTCGCGTTGAGAGACTATGAGAGTCAACTGCGAGAGGTGTGAGAATGTCGTTCTTCAAGCGGAACACAGCCCTGGTCGAGCCCGAGGCCGCACTGCCCGGCCGGCCCACCCCCGGTTACGCCGTACCGGCCGAAAACATCGTCCTGCACACACCGCAGACCGCACCGGCCCCTGAGGGGTTCGAGGAGGTCTGGTTCGGCACCGGCTGCTTCTGGGGTACCGAGGAGATCTTCTGGCAGCTCCCCGGCGTCTACACCACCGCAGTCGGGTACGCGGGCGGCTACTCCCCCAACCCGACGTACGAAGAGGTCTGCACCGGCGGCACCGGCCACACCGAAGCGGTCCGCATCGTCTACGACCCCACCAAGACCACCTTCACAGACCTGCTGAAGGTCTTCTGGGAGACCCACGACCCGACCCAGGGCATGCGCCAGGGCAACGACCTCGGCTCCCAGTACCGCTCAGCCATCTACTACACCACCGACGCCCAGCGCGCCGAGGCCGAACGCACCCGCGACCTCTACGCCCCCGTCATCAAGCCCCTCGGCTACGGCGACATCACCACCGAGATCGCGCCCCTCGGCTCCCACTACTACGCCGAGGGCTACCACCAGCAGTACCTCTTCAAAAACCCAAACGGCTACCGCTGCCACAGCAAGACCGGCGCACCGTTCCCCAGCTAGTCAATTCCAAGAGCGCCACCGCGCGGTGGCGCTCTTGCTTCACTCCGACCGCTGGCCGAGGAACACGTGCGCGACGTACCCGTCCGGGACAGCAGCCGGATCTGGCGCCCCCTTGCGACCCAACTCCTCCAGCTTCGCCCGGAGCTCCCGGGCGGGCTCGCCAAGCACGATCGCGCTGAGTACCAACTCCAACAGGACGAGGTTGAAGGCATCGTCCTCGCGGCGCCGGCTGGGTAGAAACAGCCTGACCAGGTCGGACCGGGCACGCGCGATCCTCCCCTGGGAGATGCGCCAGCCACCGCGCTCGACCGGCTCGAACGTCACCGCGAAATACCCGGTACCGGTCCAGCTGCGATGGCAGTAGACGGTCTGCCCCTCAGCGAAGACGGTCCACTTCTCCTCCATAGCGCCGGCCTGATAGCCGAGCTGGATCCGCCGCCACTCGTCATCCGACCAGACCCTGCTCGGCACTTCCGGCATACGCCGTGGCCAGCGCATCCGCTTGAGTCCCTCGCGTTCGACCCGTTCCATGGGGTGATTCTAGGAAGGGACGTGCGCCTAACCTTCAGTTGCGGCGGGCGAGGTGGACGTGGATCTGGGCGTCGAGTTCGACGGTTTCGGGGAGGACATCGAGGACCAGGCGGAAGACCTCGTCGCGATCGGCGGGCTCCAGGAGCACGTACGCCGAGACCGTCGACAGGTGGCCGATGTAGTCCTGGGCACTCATCGTGAGCCGGTGTTCGACGATCGACTGCTGGACGTCGGTGAACCACTCGGACTTCTGGAGCTCGGTGCCGGGCCACTGCATCGGGAGGTCCGCGGCCGTGCCGTCGGGCGACGGGACCCCGTCGTCCGCCAGGTACGGCGCCCGCGCCGCACGCGCCGCCTCCCTGAGGGCGAGGTCGGCCAGCTGGATCGGTGCACCGAACGAGGCGAACACACCGCCCGGTCGAACGAGCGCAGACATCCGCTCCCAGCGACCCTCAGGCTTGGTCCAGTGCAGCGCGGCCGCCGAATACACCAGGTCGTACGACGATTCCAGCGGCAGGTCCTCGAACGCGGCGAGCACGGTCGTGACGTTCGCCGGCACGTGCTTCTGCATCTCCGCAAGCATCGCCGCATCCGGCTCGCTCGCCGTGATCGCAATCCCGCCCTGCGCGAACACCCGCGTCGCCTTGCCAGTCCCGGCACCGATCTCAAGAGCAGTCCGAATCGGCTGACCGGCGTACGCCATCACCACCTCGAGAAGTTCCGCCGGATACCCCGGCCGGAACTCTTCGTACGTCTCCGCCACCGACCCAAAGCTCAACGCCCGCTCAACCATGCCCGCATCCTGGCACTTCCCACACTGCGAGCGCCTGTCATTTTCAGGTGCGGAGGACGGACTGGGGGAAGTCGAAGGCGTGGTTGGGGTCGTAGGACTGGATTGTGGTTTTGAGGCGGGGGCGGTTGGGGCCCCAGAATGCTGTGCCCCAGTTGGTTTGTTCGGGGTGGAGGTAGTTGACGTAGGAGCCGGGGCCGGCGACTGGGGTGAGGGAGTTCTGGACGGCGGTGATGCCGGGGCTGTTGGCGGCGTTCCAGGTGTAGATCTGGACCGAGGCCACGGCTGAGCGGTGTGGGTAGGCGGTGTCGGAGGTGCCGAGGGTCTTGACCTTGCCGCCGAGGGCGTCGAAGAGGAGGATCATGTCGCGCTGGCCGCGCATGATGTCGACGACCTGGTCGGCCTGCGACTTGCTGAGGTTGGTGGCGAGCATCCGCGAACCGGCGCGGAAGCTCTCGCGCGAGATGGTGCCGCCGGGTTCGGTGTTGAGGTAGCAGGCGCTGATGGGCTTGGCCTCGCAACCCGCGTAGTGCTGCATGGCA
The DNA here is from genome assembly GCF_042262745.1 of Kribbella sp. NPDC056345. NCBI lineage: Bacteria > Bacillati > Actinomycetota > Actinomycetes > Propionibacteriales > Kribbellaceae > Kribbella > Kribbella sp. NPDC056345. The sequence goes on from NZ_JBHJQQ010000008.1 coordinate 407,737, forward strand.
TCGAGATAGCTGCGCTGCTTCGTGGTCCGAGTGGTCGGCGCGGAACCGACCGCGGAAACCAGCGCATTGAGGTGCTGGTCGAGGTTGCTGATCGAACCCAGCCACGTCCCGGTGATGTTGTTACTGGGCAACGACCCGGCACTGACCGAGAGCGTCGTCGTCAGACCGTCCGGAGCGGCAGACTGCCAGGATGTCCACGAGGCAAGGACATTCGCCGTACGACTAGCCGCGAAGGCGAGCTCGAAGGTGATCGGATTCGGCGCCGGAACCGTGGTGAACACGAACTCCGTGACGATCCCGGCATGCCCACCGCCGCCACCCCGCAGCGCCCAGAACAACTCAGCATCCCGCTGCGCATCAACGGTATGAACCGCACCATCCACCGTCACCACAGTCGCCGACTTCAACAGGTCACACGTGAGACCGAACGGCCGAGTCAGTACGCCGATGCCGCCGCCGAGCGTGAGCCCCGCAATCCCAACCGTGGAACACGTGCCACCCGGCAAAGCCCGGTTGCTCGCGGCCAGACCGGCGTACACGTCGATCAGCTTGGCCCCCGCACCTACGGCAACCGTGTTGTCCGACCGCACACTGACGTGCTTGAGGGCGGCCACATCCACCACCACACCCGCATCCGGCGTCGAGTAACCGGCATAGCTGTGCCCACCCGACCGAGCCGCAAACGGCACACCCCGACCAGCAGCCTTCTGAACACACGCAATCACATCAGCCTGATTCGCCACCTGCGCCACCGCCGCCGGCTGCCGCGCCGGCAACGCCAGATTCCACGTCCGCGCAGCCTCCGCATACCCCGAATCCCCAGGCCGCAACAACCTCCCAGTCATCGCAGCCTTCAACCCCGCATAGTCGATCTCCCCCTCAACCACCCGCCGCGGTCCCACCGTGACCGCACCCACCGCAGCCGCACCAATGCCAAGAAAACGACGCCTGCTGAATCCGGATCGGACGTCCACAGAACCCTCCGAGGCTAGTCGCGCTTCCTCGGGGCGGCGGCGCGCGGCTGTCCCCCGAGGTTACTGGCAGCACTCACCCGACCGCGACCAGTAGTCCCAGCCCCCGGGACGCGCCTACCCGAAGCCCGGCAAAGCTCCAAGCAAGCCGAGGTCATGGGACCGCGGCCCAGGACACACCCAGGTCGAGCTGCACACGTCAGCCACTCGCCCGTGCTCGGTGCATAACGGCCATCCGATATCCCACAGCCGCATGACCTCGAGAACCTCTCCAGCTACCGCATCCGCTGCGTCGTCCGCCATCGTGTGCTCACGAAGGCCGGCTGCCCACGCCTCCGCCGGCCAGTTCTCCTCGTCAACCCGCGCGTCCAACAGCACGCGCTCCGTACGCCGTCCGTCGGTGACTGTCACGACGTACGGGTCGTCCAGCCGGCACCACCATCCCTTGCCAAGCGTCCGGCGCATGTCACGAGTGAGCAGCTTGGCGACCGCCTCGAGTCGGTCAAGATCTCGTTCCACAGCAACAGCATCCTCGAGATCCGCCGACGCCCGTCCTTTCCGGCAGTCGCTATGGCAACATGCGGGCGTGGGCCTTTACATGCGTGCGGTCATCACGAGTTGGCCCGGGCACGAGTTTGCTGAGCTTGTTGCGTTCATGGGCGAGCAGGACGCGGGGTTCGTGGTCAGCGGAAGCGATTGGGCCGACTTCGAGATTCACGATGCGCGTGGAGCCGTCGTACTGGCTGCGGACCTGACGGTCGGCGACGAGGTTCGCGAGGAACTGGCGGAGGAGTTGGAGTTCCTCGCTGACCTGGAGGGAACGCCTGCGGCACGTCAGAAGGTGGAAGCACACCTGGCAACGGCGTCTGCTGTGGTGGGCATGCAGATCCTGATGTCGCGGTACGACGAGTCCGTGGCGGCCGCCAACCAACTCATCACCTTCCTCGAGCGCTCGCCCGGCGTACTGACTCAGGTCGACACGGTTGGCTGGTACGACGGCGAGGAGCTCATCCTGCAGGAATCTGAGTGATCGACTGCCTCCTCAGAAGTCGGTCCATTGGAGGGATGGGGGTAGGTGGGACATGTCGTTGTAGGTGAGGAGGGTTGGGGGGCGGTGGGGGGTGTAGCGGATGGTGGTTAGGGCTGCGTTGCAGTGGGTCAGGGTCAGCCAGCGCCAGGGTGGGGTGCCGAGGGCGTCGCGGACCAGCCAGGCGATGAGGAAGTTGTGGGTGATCAGGAGTTCGTGGCCGCCGGTTGCTGGGCCGGTGAACTGGGCGAGGGCTTCGTCGGCCAGGCGGGGGCCAGTGGTGCGTTCTTCAGACGTGGCTTGGTGGAGGAAGTCGAAGTAGTAGTCGGCCGAGTCCGGTGGGAGGTCGTCGCGGTGCGGGACGTGCGGGATGTAGTCGCCGGCCGCTTCGGACGGGTGTAGCGGGGCTTGGTGGTTGATGAGGCGAGCGGTTTGGACGGCTCGTGGGAGAGGGCTGTGGTGAATCGTGCTGAACGGGATGTCCCGTAGGCGTTCGCCGAGCAGGACAGCCTGGCGGCGGCCGCGTTCGGTGAGGCCGGTCTCGTCAGGGCCGGCCTCGGCGTGTCTGACCAGGTAGAGGTCCCGCGATGATTCGTTCACCTCATTGGGGACGCCTGCCGCAGCACTGTGGTTCGCCGTAAGGACAGGACGTATAGGTGTGCGACCGGCACTTTCGGCGGTATGCCAGGCGGGCGGCGGCGTATACGACTACCTCCTGTCCTTGTGCACCCAACGGCAGGCTGGTACGTACGTTGGGATGGTCAGCCCATGGACTTTTTGCCGTCGATGGACTCGCGGATGATGTCGGCGTGGCCGGCGTGCTGGGCGGTCTCGGCTGTTATGTGCAGGAAGACGCGGCGGACCGACCAGAAGACGCCCGGGGGCTGCCACGGGGCCGTGGGGAGTTCGTAGCTGGCGTTGAGGTCGAGGGTGCGGACGAGGTCGTCGGTCGCGGCGGCGACCTTCTCGTACGACGCCAGTACGTCGGCCAGCGTCTCGCCGTCGATCAGCCGGAACTGGTCGGCCCAGGCGGCGAGCACCTCGGGGGTGAACTCGGTCGGCGTCTCTTCGCTGACACCCGTCCGCGCGAAGTCGGCCCAGTGCTGCTCGACCGCGCTGACGTGCTTGATCAGCCCGCCGACCGTCAGTTCGCTGACCGTGCTGCGGGTGCTCGCCTGCTCGTCGGTGAGTCCCTCGGCGGCACTCCGCAGGAAGTACCGGTGCTTGCTCAGGAAGTCGAGGATGTCGTCCCGCTCGTTCGTCGTCATGGTTCGACTCTAAAAGCGGTAGCGGTCAGGTCGTGTCCGCTACCCGACGCAAAACCAGAAGACTTCCAGGAGCCCGAAACCTAGGCTGCGAGCCATGGATCTCGCCATTCGCGCGTTGCAGCCCGAGGACCCGCCGGTCATCGCCGCCGCCTTCGACGAGATCGGCTGGAACAAGCCGGTCACGCAGTACGAGAAGTACCTGGTGCAGCAGAGCGAAGGCATCCGCGACGTGCTGGTGGCGTGGGTCGACGGCGAGTACGCCGGCTATGTCACGGTCCGCTGGGAGTCGCCGTACGAGCCGTTCGGCGGTATCCCCGAAATCCAGGACTTCAACGTCCTGCCCAAACTCCGCCGCCAAGGTATCGGCACCGCGCTGATGGACGCCGCCGAAGCCCGCGTCGCCACTCGCTCCGACACCGTCGGCATCGGCGTCGGCCTCTACCCCGACTACGGCAACGCCCAGCGCATGTACGTCCGCCGCGGCTACATCCCCGACGGCCGAGGCCTCATCTACGACGGCCGCCAGGTCCCTCCGATGGAAACGGTCCGCAACGACGACAGCCTCACCTTGATGTTCACCAAGCGACTGGTCTGAGTCGGACGTAGATCGTCCGGAACCGGCGTTAGCGTGCGGAGTATGGCCGAGAACTTGACGAAGAAGGACCTGCGCGAGGGCTTGGTGCAGGACGTGGACTTTCAGTGTGCGCGGTTCGAGCGCGTCCGGTTCTCCGGGGCGGTGATGCGCGGGGTGGAGTTCGCGAACGCGCAGATCGACGGGGACATCGAGGATCTGGTGATCAACGGGGTCGCGGTAGCGCCGTTGGTGGAGGCGGAGCTGGATCGGCGGGATCCGGAGCGGGTGAAGATGCGGCCTACCGACGCGGACGGTTTCCGCGAGGGCTGGGATGTGGTCGAACGCTTGTGGGCGGGGACGGTGGAGCGGGCCCGGCAACTGCCGGAGGAGAAGCTGCATGTGCGGGTGGACGGCGAGTGGTCGTTCATCCAGACGCTCAGGCATCTCGTCTACGCGACCGACGTGTGGTTGTGCCGGGTGATCCAGGGTGATCCCGAGCCGTGGGATGCGTTGAGCCTCCCGTACGACGGGGCGACGCCGGATCCGCGGTTGCCCTGGGATCTCGCCGTACAGCCGAGCCTCGACGTGGTGCTCGCGCTGCGGCACGACCGGATGGGGCGCGTACGGCGCTACGTCGACCAACTCACCGACGAGGAGTTGAGCACCAAGACCACCCCGGTCGAAGGCCCGAGCTGGCCGCCGGCCGCGGCGTACGACGTCAAGATGTGCCTCAGCATCATCCTCAACGAGGAGTGGCAGCACCGCCTGTACGCCGAACGCGACCTACAACTGCTGTAGCCGCTGCTGGATGGCGGCGCCGCAGCGGGTGTCGTGATCGTCCGTGCACAGCATCGCCGCCGGATCGTCGAGGACCAGCTGCCGGGTCGCGTCAAGAATCGCGGCGATCGGCACCCGCCGGGCGCGGCAGTCGCCGATCATCACCTCGGTGGTTGCCGGACGCAACAAAGGCTCGATCAGGTCGAAGTGTTCACTCGAGCCGGAGATGTTCGGGAGCTCCGCCCACGACCCGTCACCGATCTTCGCGTACCGGTAGAACCGCGACCGCCCCAGCTGCTGCTCGGCCAGGTGGATCGTCGTGTTCGACGTGTGCCCGACTCCCAGCAGCAGGACGTCGCCGCCGAGCGCCTCGATCGGCCCGAGCGGCCAGTCGAGCCGCTGCGCCGCCAGCACCTCCGCCGCCCGCTCCCCCACGGCCAACCACGCCATCAGCGGATGCGAACTCCGCAACGGTGCAAAAGACGTCCGCAGTACGTCGGGAATCCGCCCCAGCCACCGATCGACCGGCAGATCGTCCCGGTACGCCGTCGCCTTCGCAACGCTCTCGTCGAAGGTCGCCCAGTCCTCCGCCGGCGGATACGCGTTGTGCGGCCGCTCCAGCCCCGGCGGCACCACAACCCCGGTCAGATCGAACGTCCAGCCCGGCATCAGCACAGTCCGGCACGTGTCGACCAGCGCCTGACACACCGCCTTCGCCCCACCCTCGACGTACCCGAAGGATTTCAGCGACGAGTGCACGAGGACGTCGGACGACCCGCCCAACCCCAGTTCCCGCAGCCCGGCGGCGATGTCCGATCCAGTGACCATCGCCAAAGCATGTCAGCTCGGACGCCGCCACGCTCTAGAATTTCCGGATGCGGGAGCGAGCACTGAAAGCGGCGGCGGACTGGGTCTGGGTACCACCGGATGCCGAGGACATTGCGACTGCGGACTACCGGCTGATCGTGTACGGCGGTCGCGGGCCGTCGGTGCAGTGGTCGTCAACGAGCCGGCCGCTCGACGAGGTAATCGCCGAAGTGCAGGCCCGCACACCCGACGGTACGGCGTTGCGGTGGTGGGTCGATGATCGGACCCGACCGGCCGACACCGCGGACGTCCTGCAGGCCAAGGGCTTTCAGGAGGTCGAGGTCCTCGAGATTCTCGCCCGGGAGCTGACGCCCGACCTGATCGACCAACTCGACGTACCCCCGGACGTGGTGGTGCGGCCGGCATTGGATGCCGAGAGCATCGAACGGGCCGCCGCCGTGGACTCGGAGGTGTTCGGCTGGCCGCCGCCGAGCCGCAACGAACTCGACCACGAGGCCGCGGCGATCGCCCGCGGTGAACGGTCGCCACTGCGGTTCGTGGCGGAGCTCGACGGTGAGATCGTGGGCTCGGCCGGGTCCACGTTGCTGGGCGATGTGGCCGGTCTCTGGGGTGGCGGCGTTCTGGAGAAGGCGCGTGGTCGCGGCGTCTACCGCGCGCTGATCGCCGCTCGGTGCGAGGCCGCGATCGCGGCCGGTGCAACCCTCGCACTGGTCACCGCCCGCACCGCGACCAGCGCACCCACTCTTCGCCGGATCGGATTCGTTGCCTACGGCACCAAGCGCTGTTACCAGCTCGGCACCACATGAGCGTGGCGGCGTTGAAGCGGTGGGCACTGGCTGCTGGTCTCGTCCTCGGACTGATCTGGTCCGTGGTCGCCTCGGCCTCGATGCCGAGCTGGTGGGACCCGAGCGAGTCCTGTTTCAAGAAACTCGGTCCGACGGTCGGCCCGGACGCAACGGTCCACACGAGCTGGTTCCCGCCCTCCGCGACCTGCGACTTCGGCAACGGCGACGTTCGGGACTACCTCAGCACCACCCAGTCGGTCATCCTGTCGATCACCGGCCTCGCGGTACTGGCCCTCGTAGCAGCCGGCATCATCCTGACCCTCCGAACCCTCAAAGGCGACCCAGGCCCCACGCGGTCGGCCGATGGCGCCGACCTGGGGCGCCGGCACCGCAACCACCTCCTGTACGGCGCCCTCGACGTACTGGTCCTCGTCGCAGTCCTGTCCGCCGTCAACGTGGCCGCGATCGTGTTCGGCGAGATCATCGGCGGCGTCCTGTTCGCCGTCACCACAGTGACCGCCCTCGGCACACTCGCGACGATCCTCGATCGGCACACCGGCCCACTCCCCAGTACGGCGCTCGCGAGCCGCCGCCGGGGCGCGGCAACCGGCGCGATCCTCTTCAGTGTGATCTTCGTGGCGACCGCCCTCACCGGCCAGCTACCGTTCTTCCGCCTCTGGGCCGCCCCGCTCGCCGCCATCACCTACGCCGTCGTCGTGCACATCCAGTGGACTAAAGCTGCGACCCACCAGTCGCATCCAGCGTCTGCCCAGTGACCCACCGCGCGTCCCCCGACGCCACGAACGCGACCACGTCGGCGACGTCGGCCGGCTGACCGACCGCGTCGAACACCGAGTACGCCGCGGCCGCGCGCGCCGCGTCCGGATCGGCGAGCCAGCCGTTCATCTCGGTCTCGACGATCCCGGGAGCGACCGTGTTCACCGTGATCCCGCGCGGTCCGAGCTCCTTGGCCATCGCCAGGGTCAGCGTGTTCAGCGCACCCTTGGTCATCGAGTACGCCGTGTCCTGCGGAAACGCGATCCGGGTCACGCCGGACCCGATGTTGATGATCCGCCCACCGTCCCGCAGCCGCGGAATCGCCTGCTGCACCAGGAAGAACGGCGCCTTGGCGTTCACCGCGAACAGCCGGTCGAACCACTCCGGCGTCACGTCCGCGACCGGCTGATGCTTCCCGATCCCGGCGTTGTTCACCAGGACGTCCAGCCCGTCGGCCGCCGCGTCGAACGCGGCCCACAACTCGTCCAGCGGCTCCCCCAGATCGGCCTTCAGCGCGAACGCCTGCCCGCCGGCCTCCTCGATCTCGCCGACCGTCCGCTTCGCCGCGGCGTCGTCACTGCCGTAGTGCACCCCGACCCGAACCCCGTCCGCCGCCAGCCGGAGCGCGATCGCCCGCCCGATCCCGCGGCTGCCACCGGTCACCAATGCAGTCCTCATCCTCACGAAGCCTTTCTCTAGTGGTCGTTACAGAAAGGACCGTAACACATTCTCTAGTGGCCGTTATAGAATGTGGTCCATGACCGAGACCCGCCGCGGACGCCCGCGCTCCTTCGACCGCGAGGCCGCGCTCGAGCAGGCGCTGCTGACGTTCTGGGAGCGTGGGTACGACGCCACCTCGGTCAGCGACCTGACCACCGCCCTCGGCATCGGCGCCCCGAGCCTGTACGCCGCCTTCGGGGACAAGCGCCGGCTGTTCGACGAGGTGGTCACCCGCTACCAGGCAACCCACGGCGCGTTCACCAGCCGGGCCCTCGACGAGGAGCCGACCGCCCGCGCGGCGATCACCCGCATCCTGCGCGAGGCCGCCGCCGAGTACACGGCGACAGACCACGCACCCGGCTGCCTGATCATCAGCGCCGCCCAGAACACGATCCCCGCTTCGGCCGAGGTCGCCGAGCAGCTCCGCGCGATCCGGCAGAACAACGTCGAGGCACTCCGCGACCTCATCCAGACGGACGTCGACTCCGGCGAACTACCGGCCGGCACGGACGCGCAGGCTCTCGCCACCTTTTTTGCGGCCACAATCCAAGGCATGTCGCAGCAAGCCCGCGACGGCGCCACCCGAGAGCAACTGCTGCAGGTCGCCGAGCTCGCGAACAGTGTCTGGGACGCCGCGGCTGCTTAGCCAGGCTCGATGTTCTGGTTGAGGTGGAAGACGTTCCCGGGGTCGTACTCGCCCTTGACCCGGGACAACCGGCGATAGTTGTCCTCGCCGAAACCGGCGAGCACGCGGTTGCGCCCCTCATTGCCGATGAAGTTCAGGTAGACGTAGCCGGTCGCCCATTCCTCGAGGTCCGCGCACAAGCCGCGGGCCCAGCGAATCCCCCGCTCGTCGTCGGCCGGATCCGACCACAGACCGAACGGGTGCACCACCCAATCCGCCTGCCGATGCGGCTGCGGCCAGCGCTCGGCAGCACGCCGTACGGCGCCTCCCCACGGCAGCACCGCCTGTTGCGACGGGGACGGGGACGGCATCTCCGCGGATCGGCCGGCGAAAAGCCGGATCGCCTCATCGGGGAACGACGCCAGGTGTTCGGCCGACCAGTAGTTGCGGAACCCCGGCGGGTCGTCCAGCGCGGACTGGATGTCGGCGTACGGCATCTCGGCGACCATGACGCCCTCCGGCGACATCGCGAACAGCGGCCCGAGCGCCGCTCGCAACTCCGCCTCGGTGCCTGCATAGACCGCCCCGACACCGACGACCAACTGACCCTGCAGGTGCTCCGGGACGAAGTCCTCCGGCGGCCCGGTCAGGTAGATCACGCCACCGCCGAGCTCCTCGGGCGCACCCTTCTCGAACAGATCCCGATACTCGCGCAGTACGTCGGATCCCGCCGACGCCGGCCAGAGCAGGAGCGCCAGCGTCGCGGCGGGTAGCTGATGGAGGCGGAAGGTCAGCGCGGTTGCGACACCGAAGTTGCCACCGCCACCGTGCAGGGCCCAGAACAACTCGCTGTTCTTCGTCTCGTCCGCAATCACCAACTGCCCATCCGCGGTGACGAGCTCGGCCGAGATCAGCGAGTCGGAGGCGAGCCCGAACTTCCGTTCCAGCCAGCCCGATCCACCACCGAGCGTCAGCCCGGCGACTCCGGTCGTCGACACCCGGCCGCCGGTCGTGGCCAGCAAGTACTTCTGCGTGGCACGGTCGAAGTCCCCCCAGGTCGCGCCACCACCGACTCGCGCGATCCGGGCGTCGGGATCGACCTGCACACTGTTCATGCGGCGCAGGTCGACGACCAGTCCCCCTTCGGTCAGGGCCATGCCTGCCACCCCGTGTCCACCGCCCCGGACGGCGATCTCCAGGCCGCGCTCAACGCCGTACCGGACCGCGGCCTGGACATCGGCGGCCGATTCGCACTGCGCGATCATCCCCGGCCGCTTGTCGATCATGCTGTTGAAGATCGCCCGGGCCTCGTCGTACTGCGGATCACCGTCGCGCAGGAGCACTCCGCCGAAACCCTGCGGTCTCCACCCCTCGATCGTCTCGGACATGCTGCATCTCCCCTTTTGTGCACTCCCCCAGGTGATCATTCGATCGTGCGTCGCCGGACCGGCGCGGTCAACGACTCCGCGCTTACCTGCCGATGACGCGATCACACCCGCATAGGTAGGGTCGGAGCCGTGAGCATCATCGGTGGCCCAGGTCAGGTCCTCAGCGAGGACGAGGTGACGGCGTTCGTCGGTGATGCCTTGGCCGGCGCCGGTCTGGAGGGTCGCAGTGTCTGCGTGATCGTGCCGGACGCGACCCGCAGTTGCCCGCTGCCGCTGCTGATCCGCGCGGTTCACCAGGCCCTGCACGGAAAAGTCAGCAAGCTCACCATCTTGATTGCCCTCGGCACCCATGCCGAGATGACACCGGACGAGCTCCGCAAACACCTCGGCGCCGAGTACGACGGCGTCCTCAATCACGAGTGGTGGAAGCCGGAAACCTTCGTCGACCTCGGTACCATCAGCGCCGAGCGCGTTCGCGAGATCTCCGGCGGAATGCTGAACGACGAGGTCCCGGTCCGGCTCAACCGGGCGGTCGTCGAGCACGACGTGGCCCTGGTCGTCGGCCCGGTCTTCCCGCACGAGGTGGTCGGCTTCTCCGGCGGCAACAAGTACTTCTTCCCCGGTGTCGCCGGTCAGGAGGTCATCGACGTCTCGCATTGGCTCGGTGCCCTGATCACCAGCGCAGGCATCATCGGCACGCTCGGCGTCACACCGGTGCGCGCCCTCATCAACGAGGCGGCCGCGCTGATCCCGGCCGAGAAGCTCGCGCTCGCCGTGGTCGCCCAGTCCGGCACGGACGCCCTGCACGCCATCGCCTTCGGGAGCACCATCGAGGCCTGGCAGGCAGCCGCCGAGGTCTCCGCCCAGACCCACATCACCTACCTCGACCACCCGGTCCGCCGGGTCGTCTCGGTGATGCCCGCGAAGTACGCCGACATCTGGACCGCGGCCAAGGGTTTCTACAAGCTCGAGCCGGTGGTCGCCGACGGTGGCGAGGTCATCCTGTACGCCCCGCACGTCACCCAGATCGCCGCGATGCATCCCGAGATCGAGGAGATCGGCTACCACTGCCGCGACTACTTCGTCGGCCAGTGGGAGAAGTTCCGCGATCTCCACTGGGGCGTCCTCGCGCACTCGACCCACCTCCGCGGCGCCGGCACCTGGGATCCGGCCACCGGCGAACACCTCCGCGTCCAGGTCACGCTCGCAACCGGAATCCCGGAGGACGTCGTCCGCCGCGCAAACCTCAACTACCTGGACCCAGCCACCGTCGACCTGGCCGCCTACGCCGCCGACCCTGACACCCTCGTCGTACCGAACGCCGGCGAAGTCCTCCACCGCCTGAAGTAGTTGGCAGCAAGAGGCAACAACGGTTCCCAGGACGGTGACTCGCCGGTAACCTCGGGGCCTATGACAGAGGTCGTGATCATCGGGTCCGGGTTCGCCGGTTTGTGTATGGGGATCAAGCTGCGAGAGGCCGGGTGCGAGGACTTCGTCATCCTGGAGAAGGCTGACCGGCTCGGCGGCACCTGGCGGGACAACACGTATCCCGGGTGCGCGTGCGACATCCCGTCGTACCTGTACTCGTTCTCGTTCGAGCAGAACCCGCGCTGGACCAGGATGTTCGCCCCCTGGCACGAGATCCTCGAATACCTGGAGTTCTGCGCGGACAAGTACGGCGTCGCGGACAAGATCCGGTACGGCGCGGAGGTCACCGAGGCGGCGTTCGACGAGACGACCGGCCGGTGGACCGTGACGATCAACGGCGACGAGACGATCGAGACCCAGGCCCTGGTGACCGGGGTCGGTGGCCTGCACGAGCCGAGGTACCCCGACCTCCCAGGCCTCGACTCCTTCGCCGGTACGGCGTTCCACTCGGCGCACTGGGATCACAGCTACGACCTCACCGGCCGCCGGGTGGCTGCGATCGGCACCGGCGCCTCGGCAGTCCAGTACGTGCCGCAGATCGCGCCGCAGGTCCAGCAACTGGATGTGTACCAGCGGTCGGCGGCGTGGATCACGCCGAAGCCGGACCGTGAGATCGGACCGCGGGAGCGGCGGTTGCACGCCGCCTTCCCGGCCGGGCAGCGACTCATCCGGAACACGATCTACTGGGCCCTGGAGGCTCGCGGTGCCGGGTTCGCGGCCAACCCGAAGTTGATGAAAGTCCTTGAGCTGCAGGCGAAACAGCATCTGCGCAAGCAGGTCCCGGACCCTGACCTACGCGCCCGGCTGACCCCGGACTACCAGATCGGCTGTAAGCGGGTGATGGTCTCGAACGACTACTACCCGGCCTTCAACCGGTCCAACGTCGACCTCGTCACGACCCCGATCGCCCGGGTCACGCCGACCGGTATCGTCACCGCCGACGGGATCGAGCGGTCCTGCGACACGATCGTGTTCGGCACCGGGTTCTCGGTGATGGGGAACCTGACCCGGATGCCGATCCTCGGCAAGGACGGCACCGACCTCGGCGAGCACTGGAAGCGCGAGGGGATCGGCGCCCATCTCGGCATCACCGTCGCCGGCTATCCCAACCTGTTTCTGCTGATCGGGCCGAACACCAACACCGGCCACTCCTCCGCGGTCTTCATGATCGAGGCGCAGGTCCGCTACGTCATGCAGGCGCTGAACCTGCTCCGGCGCCGGGCGGCGACGTACGTCGAGGTGCGTGAGGAGGTCCAGCAGAAGTTCGTCGACGGTCTCCAGGACGACCTCAAGGGCACGGTCTGGGACGCCGGCTGCACCAGCTGGTACCTGGACGGCACCGGGCGGAACTCCGGGATCTGGCCGGACTTCACGGTCACCTACTGGCGCCGTACCCGCAAACTCGATCCAGCGGACTTCGTGCTGGTCAAATAGGGGCGACCCGCACTCCTGAAGGATGACTACTCAGGGTCGCGTGTACGACCTTGGGATGAACGCAAGACCATGCCGGTGGCCGATGTCCGGAGCCGCGGTCTGAAGGAACCTTGAGCTATGGAAATCCTTCAGATCGCGGGAGCAGCAGCCATCGTCATCGGCATCGTCGTGATGGCCCTGCTCGCCATCGTGCCTACGGTCGTCGACCGTTAAGTCTTCCCGTTGGGAAGTCAGTCGGCGGACAGATGGACCAAGAGGTCCTGCCGGGTCAGTACGCCCACCGGCTTGCCGTCGTCCAGCACCATCAGGGCGTCCCGACCCTCGAGCAGCTCGACCGCCTTCGTGACGGCCTCGCCGGCCCCCAGGGACGGCAACGCGGGGTCCATGTGCAGCTCGACCATGTCGGCCAGCCGCGCCTTGCCGGAGTACAACGCGTCCATCAGCGTCCGCTCCGACACCGCGCCGGCGACCTCGGCAGCCATCACCGGTGGTTCCGCGCGGACCACCGGCATCTGGGAGACGCCGTACTCGCGCAGGATCGCGACCGCTTCGGCGATCGTCTCGTGCGGGTGCGTGTGCACCAGCGGCGGCAGGCTGCCGTCCTTGCCGGCCAGCACGTCACCGAGCGTCGTGCCCTGCCGTGCCTGCGCGAGGAATCCGTACTGCGCCAGCCAGTCGTCGTTGAAGACCTTCGTCAGGTAGCCCCGGCCGCCGTCGGGCAGCAGCACGACGATCACGGCCTCTGGGTCGTTCAGTTCGTGCGCGAGCCGGATCGCCGCGGCGGCCGCCATACCGGCTGAGCCGCCGACCAGCATCGCCTCTTCACGCGCCAGCCGCCGGGTCAGCGCGAACGAGTCCGCGTCGGAGACCTCGATGATCCGGTCGCAGATGTCGCGGTCGTAGGTCTCAGGCCAGAAGTCCTCACCGACGCCCTCGACCAGGTACGGCCGGCCGGTACCACCGGAGTAGACCGAACCCTCGGGATCGGCGCCGATGATCTGGACGCGACCGTTCGACACCTCCTTGAGGTAGCGGCCGGTGCCGGTGATCGTGCCGCCGGTGCCGACACCCGCGACGAAGTGGGTGATCTTTCCCTCGGTCTGCTCCCAGAGCTCGGGACCGGTCGTCTCGTAGTGCGAACGCGGGTTGTTCTGGTTGGCGTACTGGTTCGGCTTCCAGGCGCCCTCGATCTCACGGACCAGACGGTCGGAGACGTTGTAGTACGAGTCCGGGTGCTCCGGCGCCACCGCGGTCGGGCAGACCACGACCTCGGCGCCGTACGCCTTGAGCACGTTGCGCTTGTCCTCGCTGACCTTGTCCGGGCAGACGAAGACGCACTTGTAGCCCTTCTGCTGGGCGACCATGGCGAGCCCGACTCCCGTGTTACCGGAGGTCGGCTCGACGATCGTGCCACCCGGCTTGAGCTCGCCGGAGGCCTCCGCCGCCTCGATCATCCGGACCGCGATCCGGTCCTTCACCGAGCCGCCCGGGTTGAAGTACTCGACCTTGGCCAGGACCAGCGGTGTGGCCCCGTCCGTGGTCTTGCCCAGCTTCACGAGCGGGGTGTTGCCGACGAGGTCCAGGAGAGATTCTGCGTAGCGCACACCATCACTGTAGTGATCGTCGTGTCGTTTCCACTATTTCGCTTGCTTGTGGGTGACAGCGTGTAATCCTTGTACCCATGAGTAAAGGCAAAGCCAGGGCGGCCAAGAGGCTCGCCCAGGCCGCTGCCTTCGGGGGCGGGGGACTCGGACTCATCGGTGCCACGTTGTACGGCGTACTGACCGCGGAGGCCGAGTACGTCAAGCGCGTGATCGGGCCGATGCGGTACTACCCCACTCCGGGGAGCGGTCTGTACGGCAGATACCCAGGACTACCGATCACGTTCGCCATGCTCGGCGACTCCAGCGCCGCCGGTTACGGCACCGACACCCCGGACGAGACGCCCGGGGTGATCCTTGCTTCCGGGCTCACCGATCTGGCCGAGCGCCCGGTCCGGCTGGTCGACGTCTCCAAGACCGGCGCCAAGTCGACCGATCTGGCCCAGCAGGTCGATGCCGCCCTCCAGGCCGGCCCACACGTCGCGGTCATCCTGATCGGGGTGAACGACGTGAAGGCACAGATGTCGCCGTCGGTCTCGGTCCGTTTGCTCTCCGCGGCAGTACGGCGGTTGCGCGCGGCGAACTGTGAGGTCATCGTCGGCACCTGCCCGGATCTCGGCGTGGTGCGCCCGCTGGTGCCGCCACTGCGGCAGTTCGCCCGCGCTTGGAGCCTCCGGCTCGCCGCGGCGCAGACCATCGCCGTGGTCGAGGCCGGCGGGCGGACGGTCTCGCTCGGCTCGCTGCTCGGACCGGCCTTCAAGGCCGACCCGACGATGTGGGGGCGGGACAACTTCCACCCGTCCGCCATCGGGTACGCCGCTGCCTCCGCCGCGCTACTGCCTTCCGTGGCGGCTGCGATGGGGGTCGGGCCGGAGTCGTTCGTGCACCCCGAATCGTTCCGGGGCGAGGCGATCCTGCCGATCGCGGAGGCCGCCGTACAGGCTGCCCGGACGGCCGGGACCGAGGTCGCGGCGACCGAAGTGGCCGGGCGCGAGCGTGGGCCGCGGGGCCGGTGGGCCGCGCTGCGGCACCGCCGTCGGCACCCGAAGGCCGAGGTCGACCGGGTGGAGCCGGAGACCCAGTCCGAGTCTTTGATTAACATCTGAATCAAGTTCCGGAACCGGCAGCCGGTTGACTGGGAGCGCTTCCAAACACACGATCGGAGCCCGCCCCACCGCTCCGGAGGTCAGCATGACCAGGTTCCGCCCCGCCTTGCTCGCACTCGCCGTACTCACGCTCGTGGGTGGTGCCCTGACGCCGACCGGCAGTCAGGCCGCCACCACCGCGATCGGCGGCAGCTTCACCGACAACTTCGACGGGTTCAACACCGGCCGCTGGCACAAGGCCGATGGCTGGAGCAACGGCTCGATGTTCAACGTCGGCTGGCGTGCCGACCACGTCTGGTTCAGCGGCGGGGTGATGGGCCTCAACCTGGACAACGCATCCTGCCCCGGTGGCTGCTCGGGTAAGCCCTACGCGTCCGGTGAGTACCGCACCAACGACCTCTACTCGTACGGCCGGTTCGAGACCCGCATGAAGGCGGTCAAGGGCTCCGGCACGGTGACGGCGTTCTTCACCTACACGGGCCCGAGCGACAACCAGCCCTGGGACGAGATCGATGTCGAGATCCTCGGCAAGAACACCACCCAGATGCAGACCAACTACTTCACCAACGGCGTCGGCGGGCACGAGAAGATCATCAACCTCGGCTTCGACGCCGCGGCCGGCTATCACGACTACGCGATCGAATGGTGGAACCAGGGCACGATCAACTGGTTCGTCGACGGCAGGCTGGTACACCAGGAGAACGGCTCCCGCGGTGCGCTGCCGACGCGCCCGATGCGGATGATGATGAACCTGTGGCCCGGCATCGGCGTCGATGGCTGGCTGGGTCCGTTCAACTACACAGGCCGACTGACCGCCACCTATGACTGGGCTCGCTACACGAAGTACTGATCGCGTGTCTCGTGAGATGGGCCAGCTGAAATGAGACGGTCATGAAGAAGGCCTTGCCTGTAGGCGTCTTTGTGGTGCACAGTCGATAGCAACGCGGTACCCCGATAACGGGAGGCGACGATGGGCTTGAACCACTCCGAGGAAACGCACCAGCGTTTGGTGGAGAAGGTGCCCAGATGCACCGGACGCGGTATGACCGAGTGGTTCCAGCTGATGAACGACGGACCGTCGTTCCTGCGCTTCGACGACAGAGTGCGGTGGCTCTCCAGCGAGTACGAACTCGCGCATGGGCACGCAACCGCCATCGTCCATGAGTACGACCTCGTCAAAGCACAACGGCGAATGAGCTGACAGCCGAACAGGAGAAGAGTTTTTCGGAAGGCCTGCCCCTACAGGTGGAGGGGCGGGCCCTTCCTTGTCCTGCACAGCCTGTTCTACAAGGGATTTCGGGTCACCAGGTCAAGTTCGTTGCCTTCTGGATCGGTCAGTGAGCAACGACCTGGTTGTTCGGCCCGGATCTGTCCACCGGCCTGCAGCGCTTGCGCTACGCGGGCCGGCAATTGGTCGTGCGCGATGTCGAGCTCGAGCCGGATCCGGTTGCGCTGCTGACGTCGCTCGGTCTCACTCGCGTCGAGCTGCTGGAAGATGAACCCTGGATTGAGTCTCCGGGGGTCGTAGATCTCGCCGACCTCGACCCGCGGATCCGGGGTGTACCCGAGAACCGTTGCCCAGAACGCCTGAACAGCCGGTACGTCGACCGCGTCCAGCCCCAGTTGGACGAACCGCAACTCGTCGGTCTTCGCGGTCAGCCCGAGGTCGTGCGCCGCGGTCTGGATTCGCGTCGCCAGCTCGACGAATGCTTCGCCGGCTTCTTCCCACTTGTCCTTGCCGTGGTCGAGGACGACACCGTCGGCCCGAATATCCAGACCCAGCGGAATGCCGGCCGCGTCGGCGAGCTGGGCAACAGCCGTCACCAACTGAACTGCCTGTGCCGCTGATGCCGTCGGGTAGAAAGTCATTGCTGCGAACAACGTCTGCCAGTCCGAGGCTTCGGGCGAGAGCGAATCCTGGGGCACCAGGTCCAGCTCATTGCCTTCGCTGTCGGGGAGCATCACACCCCAGGCCCCCGTCGGTTTGCGGTCTCCCCGGACGGTCTCGACCACCGCGGACGGCCGTACGACGTCCACGTGGAAGCGATTCCGCAGCGGGCGCACGTCGTCGGTCGGCAGGACGCTGATGTCCGGATCGCGGTGCAGTGGATCCACGAGCCGCTCACCACCGGTCGCGCGGTAGCCGAACGCCGTACGCCAGAAGTCCTTGACCGCGGCGGTGTCCACGGCGTCGAACACGATCCGCAGCTCCTGCAGCGCAGCCGGATCAGAGGTTGGCGCCGGCCCGCCTGGAGCCGGTCGGACTCGGAGACCACTTGGCCGCAGGTCGATGTCCGGCAACGGCCCGGCGTCGGCCCACCGCCCCACCACGGCGGCTCCGGCACTCAAGGACGGGGTGTCGAACCATGCTCCCAGCTCATCCATGCCCTCACCCTAGGACCCATTCCGGACGATCCCCTTCCGGAGAACGGCCGAGGGGCCGACTCCTTGGTGGAGTCGGCCCCTCGGGTCGGATCGTGCTTGCTGACTAGTCGCCACCGCGGAGGATGGCGAGGATGCGCAGCATGTTCCAGTACAGCCAGACCAGCGTGACGGTCAGGCCGAAGGCCGCCCGCCAGGCCTCGTTCTGCGGGGCGCCGGCGCGGACGCCCTGCTCCACCATGTCGAAGTCCAGGATCAGGTTGAAGACCGCCAGGCCGACACCGAGCGCCGCGAACAGCAGGCCCATCGGGCCCATCCCGCTGATCCCGGTGCTGAACCCGAGCAGGCCCAGTACGAAGTTGACCAGCAGCACCCCGGCGAAGCCCATCGTCGCCAGGATGACCATCTTCTGGAAGCGCGGTGTCACCTTGATCGCGAAGTACTTGTACGCCGCCAGCGTCAGGCCGGCCGTCACCATCGTGGCCAGGATCGCCTGCACGACGATGCTGGAGTCACCACCGACCCAGTTGACGATGACCTTGCTGCCGACACCGAGGAAGACACCCTCGAGCGCCGCGTAGACCATCACCAGCGCGGGGTTGATCTTGCGCGAGAACGACAGCACCATCGCGACCGCGAAGGCCAGCAACGCACCGCCGAGGAAGGCCGGCAGCACCAGCCTGTCCGGCACCATGTTCCACGCGACGGCGCCGACCGCGGCCACCACACCCAGTGTGATCGCCGTCTTGACGATGACGTCGTCCAACGTCATGGGGCGGCTGCCGGCCGGTGCACCCTGGTACTGCTGGGGCGGCACACCCGGTCCGCCGTACTGACCGGGCTGCTGACCGTACGGAGCGGCCCCCGGATAAGCCTGGCCATGGCCAGGCGCGAACGCACTCGACCGGTTCAGGACCGGGTTACTGCTCTGCATGACATTCCTCCTGGTGACCCACATCCGGGGCCGTATCGAAATACTACGGTCCCACCCTTAACAACATCTGAGAATCCACCCCTCGTTCCCCAACCGAAACCCAAACCCCAGCACCAATTTCAATCGGGCACCAATGGAATTGCTGATTACCGGGGTTGGGTGGTGAGGGCAGTGGCGACCTGGTCGGCGAGGGCTACGGCTACCTGGCGTTGTTCGAGGTCCGGGCGGGCGATGTGGGTGGCGGCGGTGAGGAGGAAGCGGCCGCGGACGCGGCCGGCGTGCTGGACGGGGAGTTCGATCTCGGCGTTCGTGGGGAGGCCGTCGCGTTCGACCTTGAGGACGTGACCGCCGCGGGTCACCGTGCCGTCGCGGTTGAGCTGGGGTGCCGAGGTCCGGTTGTTGCCGGCGACGAACTTCACGCCGTCGATGCCCAGGACGACGGTCAGCTCGGCGCGGACGTGATCGATCAGCTCCTGCGTGGATCCACCGGTCGCGACTGCCTGGGAGGTCGTGATCACGCCGTCCAGGTAGCCGCGGTGCCGGGAGGCGCGGGCTTGTTGCCGACGGCCCCAGATCGCGACCTCGCTGACCGCGACACCGATCACCACCAGCAGGATCGTGGTCTCGACGTCGTCGCGACTGTCGATGGTGAACCTGTTGTAGGGAACGGTCAGGAAGAAGTCGAACCACACCGCACTCGACACCGCCGCGAGCACACCCGCCGAGCGGAACCCGAACGCGGCCACCCCGACGATCACCACCGCCAGCACCAGCGCGGCGTTCGCATTGTCGAAGCTGTCGCGCAAGAACGCGAGCAGACCACACACTGCCGGTGGGATCACCAGCCCCACCGCGAGCACCTGGTTGCGATTCACGATCCCATTGACCCTCGCGCCCGCACCTCCGGACAACCCTTCTCACAAACGTCTATCAGCCGAAATCCAGTGGCCGCCCGACGTCGCCACGACCTACCGTGCTGAGCTATGCACACCCTCCGCCCAGCCACCCTCGACGACGTCGACTTCCTGGTCGATGTCGCCATCGAAGCGACCCGCGCCCAAGGCCGCCTCTCACCAGAAGCCGCCGAGCCGGGCTGGCGCGAGGGATTCGCCGACGTGTCCCGCGAGCAGATCACCGAGGACCCCACCGGCACCAGCGTCATCGAGGTCGACGGCCGCCCGGTCGGCCGCCTCCGCGTCGCTCGCCATCCTGGTTCCGTCGAGCTCTGCGGTATCCAGCTGGATCCGTCGGTGCAGGGTCGCGGCATCGGTACGGCGATCATCCGCCAACTGCAGCAGGAGGCGGCCGGTCGCGGCGTACCGCTCGATCTCGGGGTCGAGCGCGACAACCCCGACGCCCGCCGTCTCTACGACCGCCTCGGCTTCCTGCAGTACGCCGAAGACGACCGCGAGCACAAACTCCGCTGGCGTCACGACATCTGGACGACCGACATCGCCACGACCTACGACACCCCTGGCGTCGGCATGTTCTCCGACGACGTCCTCGGCCCGACGACCGAGCGGCTGGCCGAACTCGCCGGCGACGGGCGAGCCCTGGAACTCGCGATCGGGACCGGCCGAGTCGCTGTACCACTGGCTGCCCGCGGCGTGCCGGTCAGCGGCATCGAGCTCTCCCCGCCGATGGTCGAGCAGCTCCGCACCAAGGCCGACGAGGCGACCATCCCGGTCACCATCGGCGATATGTCCGCCGTCCGGGTGCCAGGCGAGTTCACCCTCGTCTACCTGGTCTTCAACACGATCTCGAACCTGCTCACCCAGGAAGAACAGGTCGCCTGCTTCCGCAACGCCGCCCGCCACCTCACCCCCGGCGGCCACTTCGTCATCGAACTCTGGGTCCCCGAACTCCGCCGCCTCCCACCCGGCCTCCCCGCCACCGTAGGCATCGCCGACCCCGGTTACATCCTCCTCGACACCTACGACGTCCTCCACCAGCACGTCACCTCCCACCACTTCCACTTCACCGCGGACTCCTCCGAGGCCCGCCTCACCCGCACCCCACACCGCTACATCTGGCCCGCCGAACTAGACCTGATGGCCCAACTGGCCGGCTTCACCCTTGAATCCCGCCACGCCGACTGGTCCGGCACCGAGTTCACCGCCGACTCCCCCTCCCACGTCTCGGTCTACCGGCTCCTCTAACCGTCGGCAAGGACACGTAGTGGTCCGGCCAACCGCTCCAAGTCACGCTCAGCACCCCGCCCCGCCGCTCCCTCGGCACCACTACTACCTGTCCTTCCCGACACATCCGGTCGAGACTGCAGTTCATGACCGACGAATCACTGTTCACTCGCCTGGCGCCCGTCCTGAACGTCTCCGACCTGGGCGCCGAGCGCGCGTTCTACGAGAAACTCGGCCTTCCGGTGATCTACGAGGGCACGGAATACCCGGACTTCATCGCGTTCGGAACAGAGACTGTCCATTTCGGGATCCAGCAGGCGAGCCAGGAGAACGATCCACCGAGTGGGTACCGACTGGCCCTGGAGGGGCCGACCGAGTAGGCCGTGCCTTGCGGTTCTGTGACGGGTGGGTGGATGGCTCGGCGCAGCGGGGGAACCGGGTGACGATAGGCCTGTGGGTGGTCACTCCAGCGAGGGATTCCGGTGGGTGAGATCACTCCCCAGAGGGTTTGTGAAAGTTTTCACGAACGGATAACCTGAAGTAGACATGAAGTCGTAAACCACTCAGGGAGAGTGAACCGCATGACAGCCCAGGTGCCGCACATCCTCGTCGTCGGAGGCGGTTACGTCGGGATGTACACCGCGTACGGACTGCGTCGCGCGGCCAGGAAAGGCAAGATCCGGGTGACCGTGGTGGACCCGCGGTCGGTGATGACCTACCAGCCGTTCCTGCCGGAGGCGGCCGCTGGTTCGGTGGAGCCGCGGCACGTGGTGGTGCCGCTGCGTAAGACGCTCAAGGGGTGCCGGGTGGTGACCGGCCGGGTGACCGGGATCGACCACGCGCACAAGGTCGCGAAGGTGATGCCCGAGGAGGGCCCGGAGTACGAACTGGCCTACGACCAGGTCGTGGTCGCGCTCGGTTCGATCGCCCGCACGCTGCCGATCCCCGGCCTCGCGGAAGAGGCGACCGGGTTCAAGAACGTCGAAGAGGCGATCGCGCTGCGCAACAAGGTGCTGGACCGCCTGGACGTGGCGAGCTCGCAGCCCGACCCCGCGCTGCGCAAGTCGGCGCTGACCTTCGTCTTCGTCGGCGGTGGGTACGCCGGTGTCGAGGCGTTCGCGGAGCTCGAGGACATGGCCCGCTACGCGACCCGGTACTACGACAACATCGAGCCCGCGGACATGCGCTGGATCCTGGTCGAAGCGACCAACCGGATCCTGCCCGAGGTGGGCCCGGACCTCGGCAAGTACACGGTCGACCAGCTACGCAAGCGGAACATGGACATCAAGCTGGAGACCCGGCTGGAGTCGTGCGAGAAGGGCCGCGTGGTCCTCAGCGACGGCGACGAGTTCGACGCCGACACGATCGTCTGGACCGCCGGCGTGAAGGCGAACCCGGCGCTGGCCGCCACCGACTTCCCGCTGGACGAGAAGGGCCGGGTCAAGTGCCTCGCCAACCTGCGGATCGAGGGTGTCACCGATGCCTGGTCCGCCGGTGACAACGCCGCCGTACCGGACCTGACGTCGGACAGCGGCGCGTACTGCGCACCCAACGCCCAGCACGCGGTTCGCCAGGCCGGCCGGCTCGCGGCGAACATCCTCCGCACCGTCGACGGCAAGCCGCCGCAGGACTACGAGCACAAGTACGTCGGCTCGGTCGCCAGCCTCGGCCTGCACAAGGGCGTGGCCCAGCTGTTCGGCATCAAGATCAAGGGCTGGCCAGCCTGGTTCGTGCACCGCAGCTACCACGTCAGCCGCGTTCCCACCTTCAACCGCAAGGCCCGCGTCATCCTCGACTGGACCCTGGCGCTGTTCTTCCGTCGCGAGGTCACCTCGCTCGGTACCCTCCAGGCACCGCGCGAAGAGTTCCGCCGCGCAACGGAGTCCTGACGCCCCTACTGCAGTGACTTGAACATGTGGATGTCCTCGTTCCCGCCCGGGATACCCCGAGTCCGGCCGGTCTCGACGTATCCGTGGCGCTGGTAGAAACCCGGCGCCTGGAAGGTGAACGAGGACACCGCGATCCGGTCGCAGCCGCGCCGCCGGGCTTCCGCCTCGGCGGCCAGCAGCACCTTGGTGCCCCAGCCGTCCTTCCGGCTGTCCTCGCGAATCCAGACCATGTCGATCCCGCACAGACCACCCCAGGTCCACGCGGCCAGCCCGCCGACCAACTCACCGGCGTCATCGGTGACCTTCACCGAGAACGCACCCCGGTCGTCGGCACCGGTGGCCGCGATGTTGAAGGTGTCGAGTTCATCGCTCAGGCGCTGCTCGAGCTCGGAGTCCGCCTCGCCGACAGTCAGATCCACGCCCGCAGACTAGATCATCGGTGGTCGACCGGAGGGGTGCCCCAAGCAGTGGGCTCCGATTCCATCTGTACGACGATTCGGCCGCCGCGGGTGATGAACGACTCCGGGAGCCAGGACTCGGTCCGCGGACGGTCGTTCAGGCGGAGCGCGGCGACGTACTGGTTGGTGTCCGAGGTGGCTGGTGCTTCCACAGTGATCCGTACGCCGTTGCTCCGGCGCAGCTCGACCTTCGGGAACAGCGGGCTGCCGACGAGCAGCTCCGCCCGCCCCGGGGTCTGCGGGAACAGTCCGATCGCGGCGAAGATGTACCAGGCCGAGAGCGTGCCGAGGTCGTCGTTGCCGGGCAGCCCGGCCGCGCCTGTGCCGTAGACGGTGTCGACGATCTCGCGGGTGGTGGCCTGGGTTTTCGCCGGAACGCCGAGACCGTTGTAGAGCCACGGCGTATGCAGACCCGGTTCGTTCGTCGGGTCGTACCGCAGCGCGTTGCCGCCCTTGACGGCCCAGTTGCCGTTCTCGTCGTGGAAGAACGCGTCGAGCCGCTCGACCGCCTTGCCGTTCATGGCTCGGGCCAGACCGGAGACGTCCTGCGGGACCATCCAGGTGTACGTCGCACTCGAACCCTGAGCGAAACCGGTCTGGGTGGACGGGGTGAAGCCCGGTTCCCAGGTGCCATCTGTACGGCGTGCCCGCTGGTAGCCGACGGTTGGGTCGAAGGTGTTCTGCCACCAACTACCGCGGGCTTTCAGATCCGGCGCGCTGGTTCCGAGCCGCTCTGCCCATTGGGCGAGGGAGTAGTCGGCGAGGGAGTTCTCAAGCGTTTCGGCGGCGCCTCCCCAGCAGTGGCAGGCGTCCTGGGGTGCGTAGTGGTGCGCCAGGTAGGTGTTGAGGGCGGGGCGTTGACCGGTACATTGCCCTGGGCAACCACCGTCGTTCTCGGCGTCGGCGTTCTGGATCCGCGCCTGCTTCGTGAGCGACTCGAACGCACCCCGTACGTCGAAGTTGCGCACCCCCATCGCGGCGAACGTGGCCAGTGTCGGCGCGGCCGGGTCCCCGGTCATCACGTGGGTCGGACCGTTGTTGTGCAGCCAGCGGTCCCAGATCCCCTTGTTCTGCTGGGCGAACTGATACATCGACTGCGCGAAGTCACCGGCAACGTCAGGTTTGAGGAGGGCGAGCAGCTGGATGTGCGCCCGGTACTGATCCCACCCGGAGAACGTCCCGTACTGCGCCTTCTGCCCACGGGCCAGCCGGTGAATCTTCAGGTCGGATCCGAGGTAGCGCCCGTCGACGTCGTTGAAGATGTTCGGCTGCAACAGCACGTGGTAGAGCGCGGTGTAGAACGTGGTCCGCTGGGCATCGGTCCCACCGGTGACGCCGATCGACCGCAGCTCGCGCCGCCAGGCCGCGTACCCTTCCGCCGCGATCCGGTCGACGGTGGCATTCCGCCGTACCTCGGTGCCGAGGTTCTGCTCGGCGCCGGCCAGGCTCACGTACGAGATCCCCAGCTGCATCCGCACCTTGGCGCCCGGCGCGAACGTGACGTAACCACCCGAACCACGCCCGGCCCGATCGGCGCCGGTCGCGTACCCCTCGCCGCCGGTGGTGTGCGTGCTGCCCGTGGCCAGGTCGCCGTTCTTCCAGGTGCCGTTGGCAACGATCGGCTGGTCGAACGACGCGGTGAAGTACAGCCGGTAGTAGGTCTTCCGGTTGTTCACTCCCCCGTTGGCCCGGCGGCCGCAGAACGCGCCGGTCAGCACGGATCCGGTCACCTTCCGCCCGCTCGGGTCGATGGTGATCTCCGCGTCCTCGCTGCCGTTCAGGGAGTTCGACGTACGGAAGAGCAGGTTCGCGGCCTGGTCGGCCGGGAAGGTGAACTCACCGACGCCGGCGCGGGTGGTCACGGCCAGGTCGGTCTTGACGCCGGAATCCAGCGTGACCGTGTAGCGGCCCGGGACGGCCTTCTCGTTCGCGTGGCTGAAGTTCGTGGCGTACTTCGCGTCCTTCGTGTCGGCCGTCGGCGACGAGTCGACCGCCCCGACGTACGGCATGATCGGGATGTCCCCGGCAGCCCCGGGGTTACAGCCCGCGCCACTCAGGTGGGTCAGACTGAACCCGCGGACGCGCGTCACGTCGTACTGGTAGCCGTTCGCCGCGCCGGTGCTGGTCTGGTCGCCGCGCGTACTCGTCGGGCTCCACGAGATCATCCCGAACGGGCGGACCGCACCCGGCCACGTCGTACCGTCACGCAGCGAGCCGATCAGGGGGTCGACGTACGACGCGGGATCTGTTGACGCCTGCGCCGGTACGGCGGGGATCAGCAGGGCGAGAGTGAGAGCAGCTGCGACCAAGCGCATGGAGGAGCCTTCCGTTGGCGGACGGACGTTCCAACGATAGAAGGCGTGGGTGGCCGGCAGGTGTCCTACTCGTGGAGCAGACCCGCATCGTGGACCAGCAAGGCGATCTGCACCCGGTTGTTCAGATCGAGTTTGGTGAGAATCCGCGAGACATGGGTCTTCACCGTCGGGACGCTCAGATAGAGGGTCGCGCTGATCTCCGCGTTCGACTTCCCCTCACCGACCGCGACGGCGATCTCGCGCTCGCGCTCGTTCAGACCGGCCAGCCGGGCGACCGCCTTGGTCTTGCGCTGGTCCTGACCGGACGCGGCGACCCGGGTGATCAACCGCTTGGTGACCGCGGGCGACAGCACGGGCTGCCCACCGGCGACCCGGCGGACCGACTCGACGATCTCGGCCGGTGGGGTGTCCTTCAGCACGAATCCCGCCGCACCGGCCCGCAGGGCGCGCAGCACATGCTCATCAGCGTCGAACGTGGTCAGGATGATGATCTCCGGCGCACCCGGCTTCCGTCGTACCGTCTCGGTCGCGGTGAGGCCGTCGGTGTTCGGCATCCGGATGTCCATCAGTACGACGTCCGGCGCGAGCCGCTCGATCAGCCCGGTGACGCCGGTCCCGTCGCCGGCCTCGCCGACCACGCGGATGTCCGGCGCGCCACCCAGCATCAGCTTCAGGCCGGCGCGGAGCAGCGGATCGTCGTCGACGATGAGTACCCGGATCATGACGGCCACGGTAGCCAGGCGGACAGCCGGAACTCGCCGTCGGGGGTGCGGCCGTGTTCGAGCCGGCCCTCCACCAGGGCCGCGCGCTCAGCCAGGCCGAGCAGGCCACGGCCGTCGCCTAGGCGCTTGCTAGGCGCCGGGTTGCGCACCACGACCGCCAACCCGTTGCCCGGGGCACCGGTCACGTCGATTGTGACCTGCTCGCCCGGCGCGTGTTTCATCGCGTTCGTCAGACCTTCCTGGACGATCCGGTACGCCGTACGGCCGATGTGCTCGGGGAGCGCACCGACGACGCCTTGCCGGAGCTCGACCGGTACGCCGGCCGCCTGGGACGCCTCGACCAGCGCCGGCAGGTCCGCGAACGAGGGCTGCGGCAGCTCGCCGACCGGAGCCCGCAATACGCCGATCACCTCGCGCAGGTCCTGGAGGGCTTGGTGGGCACTCTCCCGGATCACCTCGGCGGCGCTGGCAACCTCCGCGGTCGACGCATCCGGCCGATAGGCGAGCGCCCCCGCATGCACGCTCAGCAACGACAACCGATGCCCCAGTACGTCGTGCATCTCGCGCGCGATCTCTTCCCGGGCCCGGAGCTGGCCCTGCTCCGCCTGCAGCCGGGCCACCATCTCGGCCCGATCGGCGCGGTCGCGCAGCGTCTGGAGGAGCTGGCGCCGGGATCGGATGTACAGGCCCCAGCCGGCGACCGCGATGTAGAGCGCGATGGCTGCCACCGCCAGCGCGCCAGAGTCCGGCGGGCGCTTCACCTGAAGGTAGAGGACCAGGGAGACCGAGTTCGCGGCGAACACGAGCAGGGTGGTCCGCAGCGGCCGGTACACGGCCACCGACAGGATCAGGACGAGTGTCGGGCCGCTGGCGGTCTCGGACCAGATCGAGATCACCGAGGCGGCCAGGGCCAGCTGGACCGGCCATCGGCGGCGGAACCAGATCGCGAGGCACAGCGCCAGGCCGGACACGAGATCGAGCAGTACCAGGAACTCCCGGCTGCCAGGTTTCGCGCTGTCCTCGAAGACGATGAGCCCGAAGATCAGCGCGAACAGGAAGACGGCCGTGTCCACCGCCCAGTCGCGCGCGCTGCGGCGCCGAGGGTGCGGGGGCCGGTTCATGGGACGAATGTAGCGCCGTACCACCGCTCTCCCGGCCGTTCCGGGCTGTCCGGATACCGAAGTCGAGGTGATCTCCTCCTTTGGTTGACGGTAGGTTCCCGGGCATGAGTCAGCTCGCAGTCACCGTCATCGGCCCGGACCGCCCGGGCATCATCGCGGACGTCACCGAGGCCCTGGCCGGGACCGGCGTCAACCTCGAGGACTCCACGATGACGCTCCTGCGCGGTCATTTCGCGATGATGATCGTCTGCTCCGGCTCCCTCGACGAGGTCCAGACCGCGATCGAACCGCTGCGGGGCGACCTGGTCATCACCGTCCGCGCGATGGGCCCGGAACACGAGCACGCCGCGATCGGACCGTCGTACCTGCTGAGCGTCCACGGCGCCGACCGCCCCGGGATCGTCGCCGCCGTCACCCGGATGGTCGCGGCCGTCGGCGGCACCATCACCGACCTGGCGACCCGGCTGAGCGGCGAGCTGTACGTGCTGACCGCCGAGGTCGAGTTGCCGCTCACCGCCGACCTGGAGACGCTGGAGCGCGCCCTCGAGATCACCGCCGAGGAGCTCGGCGTCGGCGTCACCCTGAGCCCGGCGGAGAGCGACGACCTGTGAGCGTCGCACACCTCAACCAGACCCTCGCCAGCTGGAGCCCCGCCCAGCTCGGCCTCGTCGGCGACATCCTGGAAGTGGTCCGCGCCCCGCACCCGGTGCTCGCCACCGACGGCGCGACCGTGGATCCCCTCGACCCCACCATGGTCGCCCTCGCCGCCGACCTGGTCGCCACCATGCGTGTCTCCCCCGGCTGCGTCGGCCTGGCCGCACCCCAGGTCGGCATCGCCGCCCAGATGTTCGCCCTCGACGTCACCGGCCACCCCAAGACCCGCACCTGCCACGGCGTCTTCGTCCTCTGCAACGCCGTCGTCACCGAAGCCTCCCGCCAGGAAAAGGCCCGCGAAGGCTGCATGTCCGTCCCCGACTTCACCGGCGACGTCAAACGCGCCACCAGGCTGGTGGTGACAGGTGTCCTCCCCGGCACCACCGACCAGGTCACCATCACCACCGACGCCTTCGAAGCCCGCGCCCTCCAGCACGAGATCGACCACT
Organism: Kribbella sp. NPDC056345; assembly: GCF_042262745.1. NCBI lineage: Bacteria > Bacillati > Actinomycetota > Actinomycetes > Propionibacteriales > Kribbellaceae > Kribbella > Kribbella sp. NPDC056345. Next base: position 436,108 of record NZ_JBHJQQ010000008.1, read on the forward strand.
GCAACGGCAAACTCTTCCTCGACCGAGTCGCCGGAGCGCACGCCGTCTACCCCCGCAAGGTCTACAAATAACGTACTCTCGACCCGCGCCCGGGTGGCGGAACGGCAGACGCAGCGAGCTTAAACCTCGCAGCCGAAAGGCGTACGGGTTCGAATCCCGTCCCGGGCACAGTTAAAACACCCCCGCGTGCTCCGCGCCCGCTACTTCGTCGCTCCGCTCCTCAACGCGGTCGCTACGCGCGCACCCCGCCCACCCCCGGCTAATCGCCGTCCTCCCCCTGCGAGCTACCGCTCGCGCTACGCGCTACCGCGCGACCAACCCCGCTGTGGTTTGCGTCCGCTGACAGGCTCAGGTCTCGCACGGCTTCTGAAGTCAGGCGATGTCCCTCGGCCAAGCCGCCCACTCAAACGACGCCGGCCGACCCCCACCGCTCTCGACGAACTCACCGAGGGCACGGCGTACATCGTCGAGCGACACCTCGGAGTCCATCGGCCAGCCTTCGTCATGCCCCTGGTAGTAGTAGAAGGCCTCATCACGCTGGCTGGGCCTACCCTGCACGTACCAGACCCCTCGCACGGCACCGTCGTCACCGGCATACCGGATGCCACCGACCTTCGCCTCAGCATCGATACCGACCCGCAGTTCATGGTCGCGCACACCAGACTCCAGCAACGGCCGTGCCTCGCTGTAGAGCGCAACAACCGAGTTCTCGAACGGCTCAGCCAAGGCCGCCTCGACCAGAGCATCGACGTCTGCAGCCGAGTTCAGAAGCGTAGGCCCCGCGCCGTTCTTGTAGAAGGCCCGCACAGTCGCTGTCATCTCGTCATCCATCCTGTTCCGCGGCACGATAGGTCCGTTTGAATTCAGCTGGTCCGTAGACGGTCAAACTACCGCCCGCCGGGAGAAACCGGGGCAGCATCTGATCGCAGCCAAGGTCACCGTCGCACGGATTCTTGTTGACCACGATCGTCTCGTTCAGGAGACCGCGCTCCCTCATCATCAGCGCGAACTTGATCTCGACGTGTGACGAGATCGCCAGGGTATGCGGCGGGTCACCCAGGTTCTTGTCCAACGCCAAACGATCAGCCATCTCCCGATAATGATCGACGCCGCTGAGGAGGGGCTGCTCGTTGCCATCGGGATCTCGCCAGAGTCCGCTGGTCTTCTCTCGGTGACCTCGACGCTCGACGCGTACCGGCAACTTCCGAAACAGATCCCCGGCCTCTTCATCGCTGATCGCCGGGATCGGCCCACTGCGTTCCGACCTCGGCTCGGCACCTTCCTTCGCGACATACCCCGACTTCTCCCCCTGCGCGGCTCGGTCATGCTGCCCGCCCGCCACCATGTGCTCAGCCCAACTGCGCGCCCTCGGCGGTACTTGACTCAAGTAGCGGGCAGCCTCTTCGCAACGCGTCGCTGCGTCGGCCAGTTGCATGGCGGCCAGCCGGGCTGCCGGGTGGTTGGACAGCTGACCTACATGGCCGGCATCTTCCCGACATTTCCGAGCGACCCGCTGGAGATACTCGGCGACGCGAGGTGTCTCGTCCAGAACAGCGAGCAAGGCCTGAGCTACCCGCTGGAGTTCGGAGGGCATCGTTGTGCCTCCGATGGTTAGATCTGGTCGGCATAACTTCGGCAGCCTTGGGCAGCAATCTGGAGCGCTTCTACAGCCTGTTCGAGTGAGCGGCCAGCGGCTTCGAGCAGTTGGGTGATGTCACGATCAGCCCCGGTGGCCGAGCCCGCGATCAGAGCTTGGACCTGCGTGCCGGTCTGACCGAACTTCTGACGGAATCCCCCCAGACTTCCTGCGCCCTGCTGGGCTTCCGTCGTGAGTTGATAGAGCTGGGCTTTGAGTCTTTGGACGTCAGACATGGGCGCCTCATCTACTTAGTGGCCTCGGGCAACTGAATCGAAGTTGTGATGGAACGGCGGGTGGGCGCAGGTCGCAGTACACCCACCCGCCGGCTCAGCGGCTCCCGTCGGGGGAGGCAGCGACGAACACCTGCGCACCAGTCGCCCGCTCGAAGGTGAGCCTGACAGCGAGAGGCGCTCCAAGAACGGCGAAGAGCAGCATGCTGGGAAGCAGGACAGCGGTGGCTCGATCGTGGTCGATGGCTTGAACCAGGGCCTCGAACGCTGCAGGCGATGCCTCTCGCTTCTCCACGAAGACCGTCCCCAAGGTGAAGCCCTCGGCGATCGCCAAGCGGGCGAGTCTGTTCTTGGCGTCAAACAGTTCCATCTCGGTCATCAGCAGGTGCTGCCGGATGTAGCCGAGCACGAGGGGGTTGGTGCGATCTACAGCGTTCATCGCGTACTCCAGGATCTGGTGTTCTAGTTCAGAGCCTAGAACACCAGATCGGAACCGCACAACCCCATGACTTCGGATCCAGCCGCGGGACGACAGTCAGTTGTGATCAGGGGGTCAATCCCCGAGGCGGCCACGGTAGGTCACGCGACCGAAGGTGATGCTTTCGCCGTACTCGAGAACGTCACCGGCGTTGTCATAGATCCAGTTGCGCCCCAGTAGGATGAGGTCGCCTTCATCGAGCCCGAGCTCGGCCGCTTGCTCAGCGGTCGCTGCTGCAGGCTCGAACTGGTCCTGCCAGGCATCGACGGTCCGATCGAGCGTCCTGGCGACATAAGCGAAGGTTCCTTCGCGGATCCGCTCGGTGCTCAGTAGCAGCGGAGCACGCTCAGCCAGATCCCCTTTGAAGTAGGAGGTCGAGGCCGAGATTGGCTTGCCGTCAGCGCGATAGGTGACCCGGACGCGCCGAATGACTGCACTGCCCACCTTCAGCCCGAGCGCGTCCCCCACTTGCCCAGTGGCCTCATCTAGCGCGGCATCGATGATCTTGGCGTACTGGCCGGTCGGATAGACCTTGCCAGTGCGCCGAGACTTGTCCACCCGGTCATTGGCGGCCCGGCCACGCTCATCTTCGGTCGTAACAATGCTCCCGATGCCGCGCTCAGGCCTGATGTACCCCTCGGCGCGCAGACTGGTCAAAGCCCGCTGAGCAGTCGCGATCGCCACCCCGAACTCACGCATCAGCGAGCGCACCGACGGCACTCGATCGCCGGCCTGAAGCTCACCGTTCGAGATCCGACCACGGATCGCGTCGGCGATCTGCCGATACGGCGGCGCAGGACGCTCCAACTTCGGGGGCATAGCTAGACCTCAACGGTTCCGATCGACGTTCTAGTAATCGTCCGACGCGTTAACTCGATCGATGCCGCCGTAGCCTGTGGCGGCGACAGAGCGCGCAACCTCGGCGTCAGCAGGGTCAGGCTCAATCCCATGCTCCTTGGCCGCCACCAATCGCCTGTGCACCTTTTGCAGCTCCAGTACCTCTGCCAGACGCGCCTGCTGAATCTCGTCCCAAGTAGCCATCGTCAGTCCCACTTCAGACCAGTAATGCGCTCGTACATAGCGACATACCGAGCGCGAGTCTCATCAACAACATTCTGCGGGATCTCCGGCCCAGGAGGAGTCTTGTCCCACGTACCCAGATCGCGAGCCCAGTCCCGCACGAACTGCTTGTCGTAAGAGACCTGCCGCTGTCCAGGCTTCCAGTCCTCATCGCGCCAGTAGCGCGAAGAGTCAGAGGTCAGAACCTCATCCGCCAGGACGAGCGTTCCATCCTTCGCGAGCCCGAACTCAAACTTCGTATCAGCAAGGTGAACCCCACGACCTTGCGTGATCTCCGTAGCCCGAGTGAACAGCTCAAGCGTCTTCGCCTTCAGCGTTTCAGCGAGCTCCAGCCCAACAGCCTCCGAGACCTCGTCAAAGGTCATCGGTTCATCGTGGCCATCTTCGGGGGCTGTCTTCGTCGTCGGCGTGAACACAGGCTGCGGAAGCTTGTCTCCCTCAAGCAGACCAGGCGCAATCTCCACACCAGAGATCACCCCGGACTCCTGATATGCCTCCCAGCCCAGGCCGGCCAAGTACCCACGAGCGATGCACTCAACCTGAACGATGTCCACCTGCTGACATCGAACAGCACGCCCCTCGAACTCAGCAGGCACATCAGTTGCCGAGATGACATGGTTCGGCATCACGTCTGCAAGCTGCTCGAACCACCACAGCGACAGGCTCGTCAGCAACTTCCCCTTGTCAGGGATAGGTGTTGGCAGCACCACGTCGTAGACAGACACGCGGTCAGTCGCAACCAGGATCACCTCCCCCGGGCGATCGCTGTACACATCCCGCACTTTGCCTCTATGCAGCAGCTCCACACCAACTGTTCTAGCACACCACACTCACCGATGTCCTGAAGGGGCTGCAGGAGCCCATCCTCCCTAAGGACTACCCTTGGTGTTATCGCCTTCAGAGTCGGGATAGGCATCGTAAGATCCGGCCCACACTTGCCACTCGTCACGAGATATCTGATGACCTTTAGCAACCAAGCGCATCTCAATCTCCACCATGCTGGAGATTCGAGTGCCGTGTTCAAACTTGTAACTAGGCGGCTCAAGACCCGTACTCCAGATCGCAAGGTCGCGAACGTGAGACGAGAGCCTGACCACTTCAGCCTCTACTTTTTTCCACTCGGAATCTGCTTCGATGCTCACGTCAATACCGAGGGAGAAAAAGCTTCCAACATCCTCGGGGGTAGATCCACGCCGTTCTATGGAGTCACAGAATTCGACAATGTCAATGCGGTCTGACTCCAACTGCTGGATAGCTGCGAGTAGATCGTCGGACGACATGATGCCCGCGCTTGCTAGGAAGTCCCGCCGACTTGTCAACGCACGTATGGCTGCGTCGGAACCGGTTGATACTGGCTTGGTTTTGCCGCCCGAGGTCGGCTTAGGCTTCGTGAAACCAGCCACCCAGACAGCCAGCTCACCAGCTACGTCGTGAATTACCTCAAGGGCATGGGAGTCCGCCGCTAGTGTTCTGTCGGCGACGATCTGGGCTCGCAGGATCCCATAGGCGAGCAATACTGCGATGCCCGCCCCCATGATCGAACCGCCGATGGTGATCACGGCGTTCGCAAGACTTTGATTGCTTGTCAACTCATTCCAAACACCAGGCTTCGTGCAGCGGAGCAACAAGAGGCCTACTGCTGTTAGCAATATGACTAGCGCCGAACCCAAGGCAAGCTTGAGCCCGATTCCTCCGCGATCCTGTTTTGCCATGCCCGGATTCTAGGTGCACCACCCACCTAACAAGCCGCCTGCCTGACATGTTTCTCTACGTCTTCAAGACGGGACCCTCCAGGGCCCGAATGCGCGCCGCCACCGAAGGTCGGGCCGCCTGCCCTCCGCTTGCTGCGCTGCGCTCGGGCGCGTCCCTTGGCCAGGCGCGCACGTGCAGCAGGGTGCCGGGTCAAAGACAGCAGAACTCGCCATCAACGAACCGACACCCTGTGATCTGGTGTTGTCAGAAAAGGCCGGCCACCCCGCCGCCCGCGGTTGCCGCAGACAGCCGTCTACCGGTTGGCTCCCGCATCGCCCCGCTAGCAACAATGGGAGGGACGGTCCGGCCCGCCACGCGTCAAGAGCGCCTCCGGCGTCGCTACGCGATTCGAGCAAGCTCGACCCTTGACCCGCACCGCTCCGAACCTAAGGTCGGCAGCTATCGGGGCGATGCCGGAGGGCTGGCCGAGGCTTGACACGTAACCGTCAAGAGATCTGGTCGTGAACGGCGAGACCTGCGACAGTTCGTCCATGGATGGGTTACAGACCATAGGTGTCGGCCTAGCTATCGCAGTTGCTGGCGGACTCCCGACGATTTGGGCGACCAAGCGATGGGGAACACGGCGAGGGAAGATACAGATCCACGTCAGCAGAACATCGCTACTACTGATGTCTGGGACATTCAGGTCTGACATAGAAGTGCGAGCGGCCGGCCATGTACTAGCGGAGCCGACGCTATACACGATCGTAATCACCAACACCGGGCCACGAGACTTGGCGTCCCAACACTTCGACGACGGAAGACCCATATCCGCGAAGGTTCCCGGCCGAGTGGCGGCAGCACGATGGATGAGTACCGGCCAAAGTCCGACCATCACTGGCGATGATAAAACCGCCCTGATCTCATGGACACCAGCCTTGCTTCCAAGGAAGGAGTTTTGGAAGCTGCACATCCTGGTTGATCTGGCCGAGAAGGCGACGATGGAGTTCACGAACCCGTTGATTGACTTCGACGTGACGTACACGGGAGGAGGTGACACGATCCTCGGACCCGGCTTCGAACACGGTTGACGTGGCACTAGCAAAGCGCCTGCTGCAGGCGCCAAGTTCCCGCGAACCTCCGCTGAGGACTCCGCTACCCCTGACGGGACCGGTTGCGTTTGCGGTTGCAGTTCATGCCCGTTCGGCCCGGTTTGCCGCCGTACTGAACCCGGAGTGCACGACTCCAATGAACTACCCCGAACCCCCTCAAACAGGCCCAGTTCGAACTTAAACCTCGCAGCCGAAAGGCGTACGGGTTCGAATCCCGTCCCGGGCACCTGTACGACGACCAGCCCCGCGTGCTCCGCGCCCGCTACCCTCGTCGCTCCGCTCCTCAACGCGGTCACTACGCGCGCACCCCGCCCACGCGCTACCGCGCGACCAACCCCGCGGTCGTTGGCGTCCGCTGACGAGCTGAGCTCGCGCACGGCTTCTGGATCAGGCGATGTGCGTCGGCCAAGCCGCCGAGTGGGAGCTCCGTGGCGGTGTGCATCGTTTACCGGCAGCATTCTCCGCACAGTCGGCGCGGGGCTGGTGGTGGCGTGTCGGGCGAAGGCACTTGATTTGGCGGACCGCCAGCACTGTCTAAGGCTGCGGGGGCTGGGTGGTTCACGCTCGTGCTGCTCGGATGGCTTGGGCGTGGGTTGGATGGTGGTGCAGGTCCGCCCCGGCTGCTGGCGGGCGGTTTAGGTTGGTGGGGTGAGCGTTGAGATTCCTGAGCAGGTGCGGCGGACGGTCTTGGCCGATGGGGATGGGGCTTGGCTGGAGGAGTTGCCGGGGTTGGTCGAGTCGTTGGCTCGGGAGTGGGCTCTGGTGGTCGGGGGCAGCTTGGCGGGTGGGCATGTGGCCCTGGTTGTGGAGGTGACGCAGGAGGATGGGAGTCCGGCGGTTCTCAAGATCGGTGTGCCGGGTCGGGATGTTGGACCGGAGGCCACGCTGTTGCGGCTGGCGGATGGGGAGGGATGCGCCGAGCTGTTGCGGGAAGACCTGAGTCGGCAGGCCCTTCTGCTGGAGCGGCTTGGGGCTCCGATGCAGGAACTGGTGGCCGACCCGGCAAGCCGCCTCGATCTGCTGTGTGAGGTGGCGGTTCGGCTGTGGCGTCCGATCGGTCCCGACAGTGAGCTTCCTACCGGTGCGATGTTGGCTGAGCAGTATGCCGAGCGGCTGCCAAGGCTTTGGGAGCAGGCGGGGCGACCGTGTTCGCCGGCCACGGTGGCGGACGCGCTGGATTGTATGACGCGTCGTCGGCTCGCCCACGACGATCGGACCGCGGTTCTGGTCCACGGTGATATCCACGAGATGAATGCGCTGCAGGCGAGTGACGGCAGCTACAAGCTCATCGATCCGTTCGGGTTGCGGGCCGAACCGGCGTGTGACCTCGGCACCATCGTGCGGTGCACGCCGGACCTCGGCGATGACCTGCGAGAGCGGGCCGCGCGGCTGGCTTCTCGCACGGGCGTGGACGCCGCTGCCATCTGGCAATGGGGAACCATCCACCGCGTCATGAGCGGCGTCTACGCCTGCAGTGTCGGCTTTCAGCCGTTCGGCGAGCTGCTGCTGGCCGAAGCGGATCGCCTCTCGGCGTAGTGGTCGAGGTGGGCGTCGACGACGGCCAGACCGTGGGCGGCTCCGATGAGTTCGTGGCGTACGGCGTCGACGGAACTGGTGCGGAGCAGGGCCTCGACGACGGCGGTTTCGCTGGAGGTTGTGGTTGCGCCGTGGCGGCCGAGGACCTTCAGGACTTCGGAGATCGTGTCGCTGGGGAACTCGACGCGGATCCGGTCGATGGGCTCACAGACCGTCGTACCGGCGGCTCGGAGAGCTTCGGTGACCACCAGGGCCGTGGTGTACCGGACTTCGGCCGGACGTGGCGAGGCCGGCGGATAGCCGCTTTCGGTGAGGGTCACGGTGACGTCGGTGACCGGCCAGCCGTGGGGGCCGGCGGCGAGCGGGTCGTCGAGGTATTCCAGCACCGCCTCCCGGAAGGCTTCGGTGGTGCCGTAGACGTGGAGTGGCAGGGAGCCGTGCTCAGCGGTGATCTCTAACGCAACGCCGCTGCCGGGTGGGGCGGGGGCGACGGTCAGGCCCATGGTGACGGGGTACTGGTGCTCGCCGTACCGGAGGACGGCGTGACCGCGGCCGGTGGGGCGTTCGACGCAGATGACGGAAGGCTGCCCGAGGGCTACCTCGATGCCGTATTCGGTCGCGAGGGTTTCGGCGATGACTTCTTGCTGGACCTTGCCGTAGAGGCTGACGTGCAGCTCGTCGTGCTGGACGCGCAAGGTGATCAGCGGGTCGATGTCGGCGAGCTCGGCGAGGGCCCGGTAGAGGTCGTTCTGCCGAGCGGGATCCCTTGCGGTGATGGTGGACTGCAGAGCGGGTGGGCGGAAGTTCGGCGTCGGTACGCCGGTCGGCCGGGTGCCGATCCAGTCGCCGATGCGAGCCTGGTCGAGGCCTTCGACCTGGATGATCTGGCCGGCGGTGGCACGAGCGGCCGGTACGGCGCCGCCGGGCTGATGGACCTGCAGAGCAGTAACGGTGCCCTGGGCAACATGATCCCGTACGGCGAGGGCACCCGCGCGCAGGCGGATCGAGCAGAGGCGTGCCCGCTTGGCCGTTCGTTCGATCTTGAAGACCTGCCCGGCAACCGGCCCGTCGGTGTCACCGCCTGACGTGGGGAACAGCCGCAGGATCGCGTCGGTCAACTCCTCGACACCGGCGAGCGTGCGGGCCGATCCGGACAGGACCGGCGAGACGACACATCCGGAAGTCAACGAGCGAAGGCTGCGCCAGAGTCGCTCCGGCGACGGCAGTCCGCCGTCGATCCACTCCTGCAGCAGCAGATCGTCGTACCCGGCGAGGTCTGTGCACAACTGCTCAGCCGAGCGGGAGCCCAGTGTGACAACGGATTCCGTGAGGTGCCGCCGGATCTTGCCGATCGTCCGCTCGACGTCGGCACCCATCCGGTCGACCTTGTTGACGAAGAAGATCGTCGGTACGTCGAGACGCCGGAGCGCGCGGTGCAGGACGATCGTCTGCGCCTGGATGCCTTCGACGGCGGAGACGACCAGGACGGCACCGTCGAGCACGGACAGGGATCTGTCCACCTCGGCGATGAAATCAGGGTGCCCCGGGGTGTCGACGATGTTGACCCCGACATCCGCGGCATGGAAGGTCGCCACCGCGGCCCGGATCGTGATGCCGCGCCGGCGCTCCATCGCCAGACTGTCCGTCTGGGTCGTACCGTCGTCGACCCGGCCGCGCTCCGTGACAGCGCCGCCGAGTTGCAGCAGCGCCTCGGTGAGGCTGGTCTTGCCGGCGTCGACGTGGGCCAGGACGCCCAGGTTCAGCCAGCGGCGCGGGACAGCGGTAGCAAGGGGTGTTCGATCCATGAAGGTCCTCGTGAGCAGTTGGAGTGGGGCAGCGTGCTCACGAGTTGGCGCATGGGTCGATTCACCTTTCGAGGTCTGTCGGAAAGGCCACGATGGGCGACCTTCGCGATGGGTGTCAACCGATTAACCTCCAGGGAGAACTCGGGGCGTTCCCGGGTACTCGCGCCCGATCCGCCCAGCCAGGGTGGAGGGATGAAGAGACTGGTAGGGATTGCCGCACTCGCGCTGATCGTCGTACCGCTGCGAGCTGAGGCAGCACCGAACAAGCTGCAGGCCGGGCTGGACGAAGTCGTTCGTACGGCGGGCGTCGGAGCGCAGGTGGAAGTTCACGACCGCGGCAAGGTCTGGCGCGGGCGGAGCGGCGTTGCCGAGGTCGGTACGACGCGGCCGGTGCCGCTGGATGGGCACTTCCGGATCGGGAGTATCACCAAGACGTTCCTGGCAACCGTGGCACTGCAGTTGGTGGCGGAGAAGCGGCTGCGCCTGGACGACCCGGTCTCCAAGTGGTTCCCGGAGATCGACGGTGTCACCATGCGGCAGTTGATGAACCACACGAGCGGCCTGTACGACGTCCTGTACACCCTGCCGCGGCCCCCGGAGCCGGAGTTCTACGCGAACCGCTGGCGGACCTGGACGGCCGACGAGCTGATCCAGCGAGCGCTCGTGAATCCGCCCACAGGTAAGCCTGGCGAGAAGTACAAGTACTCCAACACCGGCTACCTGATGCTCGGCCAGATCATCGAGAAGGTGGGCGGTCGTTCGTACACCCGGCAGATCGAGCGACGCATCATCGAGCCGCTGGGCCTCGACCAGACGAGCCTTCCGGGTACGAAGCCGTCGATCCCGGAACCGCACGCGCACGGCTACGTCCCGAAGCCGGATCGGACGCTGCTCGACTACACGGAGATGAACCCGTCGGTGTTCGGTGCGGCCGGTGAGATGATCTCGACAACGCACGATCTCGACCGCTTCATGACCGCTCTGCTCGGCGGGCGGCTGCTCCCGCCGTACCTGCTCAAGCAGATGAAGACACCGGGGACCAAGGACGGTCACTACGGCCTCGGCCTGGCCTGGATCGACACCACCTGCGGAATCCGTGCCTACGGCAACGATGGTGACGCCCTGGCCTACCAGGCCTGGTCGTTCACCACCACCGACCTCCGCCGCCGCGTCTCCCTGGTCCTCACCCCGAACTTCGCCACCGACTCCGACGACGTCGTAGACCCCTACCTGAACAAGGCCTTCTGCAGCTAGACGTCGGCCAACGTGCGGGCTCGGATGAGGATGGCGTCGGTCATCGCCTCGGTGAGTTTGCCGGTGAAGGTGTTCTGCTGGCTGGGGTGGAAGCAGCCGAGGACGGTGACCGGGCCGACCGGTACCTCGACGGCGTGGCCGAACTTCGGGCGGGGCTTCGGTACGGCGGCGCCCAGGGAAGCGAGGCCGTTCAGCAGAGCGTCGTACCCGAACTTGCCGAGGCAGATGATGACGCGGGTGGATGGGAGCACCAGCTCGAGTTCGCGGCGGAACCAGGGGGCGCAGGTGTCGCGCTCGACCGGCGTCGGTTTGTTGGCGGGAGGGGCGCAGCGGACGGCGGCGATCATGCGGGTGGCGTGCAACTGCAGGCCGTCGCCGGCGTGGGTCGAGGTCGGCTGATTGGCCAACCCCACCCGGTGCAGGGCGGCGAACAACCAGTCGCCGGACCGGTCGCCGGTGAAGACGCGGCCGGTCCGGTTGCCGCCGTTCGCCGCCGGCGCCAGGCCCGCGATCACGATCCGCGGCGCGGCGGCTCCCCAGCCGGGGATCGGTCGTCCCCAGTACGGCTGGTCCGCGAACGACGCACGCTTGCTGTGGGCAACTTCTTCCCGCCACTCCACCAACCGCTCACACGCCCGGCACACCGAGACCCGCGCCTCGATCTCGGCCAGGTCCCCCGAAGCCAGGTCGACCACAGCGCGAGCCGACCGGGCAACCGCCGTACCAGGAGCTGCCGGATCCTCCGGCCACCCGGTGCCAGGCGGGACCGGGCTCTCGAACAGCTCCCCGGTCAACGGATGCGGCAGCTTCACACCATCAGACTAGCGCCGTACGGCGAGCCGCCGGGATCGCCGGCGCGAGTACGACGGCCGCCGCGGAGAAAGGCGGAGAGCAGCAGGAAGGTGTTCTTTCTCGGCGGCCAGGAGCCGTGGGTCCGGGTGAGCCATGCAGGACAAGCGGTGCGCACTGTGGGGCCCCGATCCGTCAGACCTTGATGCCAAACAGATTCTCGGCGTTGCGGAACGCGATCTTTTCCTTGTCCACCCGCGGAAGATCGACTGCGCGGAACCAGTCGGTCCCTGCTTTGATGCTTTCAATGAAGGGATAGTCGGTTGCAAACATCACTCGATCCACACTGATGTACTTCAGCAGGAGCTGCAGCAGCTCATCCTGGAAGAATGCGCTGGTTGTGAACCAGAAGTTGTCCTGGAAGTACTGCTCGAAGGGCTTCTCGAGCGAGTTCTCGGTTGGCTCGCCCATGTCGTTGGCGATCCGCTCGTAGTAGAACGGAAGGCCTTCGCCCAGGTGGCCGACGATGATCTTCAGTTTGGGGAATCTGTCGAAAACCCCGTACGCGATCATTCGAACGCATTGGATCAGCACCTCTTGGTGCCAGCCAAGTCCAGACCCACTGAAGATGTAGTCCTGGAACTCCTTCGTGTATTCCGGCCGGGTCGTGCTGTAGTAGATCTTGTAGATCTCGTCGGCTGGATACCCGGGATGCAGGTAGATCGGCACATCGAGAGCTTCGGCACGCGCCAGCACGGGCTCGAAATCGGGATGATCGAGGTACTTCTTGGTGATGTGCCCGTTGGTCAGTGCACCCAGGAAGCCGTCTTCGCGAACCGATCGTTCCAGCTCGTCCGCCGCCGCCTCCGGGCTCTGCAAGGGCAAGGTGGCGAATGCCTGGAAGCGGCCCGGGTAACTGGCCATCGGCCCCTCTGCAAGCATCCGATTGAGGCGATAGGCAAAGTCGATCCCCTTTTTCCCAGGGACATTTTGCACGGACGGCGTATGCGCAGAGAGGATCTGAACATTGAGTCCCCCTTGGTCCATATCGCGGATGCGGCGTTCGCCCAGATCCGCAAGACCGGTTTCCGTGAGGAACGCGATGTGATCTTTGTTGATGGAGTTCAGCTTCATCAGCTCGGGAGTCGAGAAGGTCTCTTCCGTGCCGATGAACTTCAGATCTTTGTCACGAAGCGTGATGTCTTTCTCGGTGCGCGAGATTTGCGGGTCCTTTTTGCCGCCGTCGCGTGTCGCGAGTGCTGTTGCGGACATCCCGACGCCGGCGCCGAGTACGGCCGCGCCGGCGACAAACCCGCGGCGCCCGAGCAACCGTCGCGGTGGGTCTTGCTGGATCGGTTCCATTCTGGCTGTGCTCCTTCGGTGGGTTGTGGCCGTGCGGATCACGCTCCCAGGTCCGCCCGCCCGGATCGTCCGCCCACGGAAGACACCTCCCCGTACTCCGCACGGAGTACGGAGGGCGAATATTGCTGCTCGGTGACAGCGCGAGGAGTGCCGGCGGCGTGGTGTCAGGTGAGTCCGGCTTCGTACGCGGCGATGACGAGATGGACCCGGTCGCGGACGCCCAGCTTCGCGAGGATGCGGGCCACGTGAGTCTTGACGGTCAGCGGGCTGACGATCAGCTCGTCCGCGATCTCCTGGTTGCTCCGGCCCACGGCGATCAGCCGGAGCACCTCGAGTTCGCGCGCGGTCAGGCTGGCCAGCCGCTCGGGCGCAGGCAGGTCGGGACGACTCAACGCACGGGTGATGACCGCCTTGGTCGCGCCGGGCGACAGCAACGACTCTCCCGCGGCGACGGTGCGGATGGCGTCCAGCAGGACGTCCGGGCGAGTGTCCTTGGGCAGGAATCCGCAGGCCCCCGCGCGAAGGCCGCGCAGCACGTTGGTGTCTGCCTCGAAGGTGGTCAGGATGAGGACCCTGCTGCCGCTCGATGCACCGTCAGCGACGATCTGCCGAGTCGCTTCGATGCCGTCGGTGCTCGGCATCCTGATGTCCATCAACACGACGTCGGGTCGCAGGTCCGTGGTCAGCGTCACCGCCTCCTCGCCGGTGCCGGCCTCCGCGACGACCTCCATGTCGTCAGCGGAGTTGACCAGCACTGCGAATGCGCCACGCACCAGGGCCTGGTCGTCGGCGAGCAGGACCCGGATCACGTGGGAACCCGCCAGGTATCCGGCAGCGGCAGGCTGGCCCGCACCTCGAATCCTCCGGACTCGTGCGGACCAGCGGACAGCTCGCCGCCGACGGCCTGTGCGCGCCCGGTCATCCCGGCGATACCGAACCCGGCCGGTGTCACCATTGAGCTCGGTTGCGCGGGCCCGTGATCGACGACTGTGATCTGCAGTCGGTGGCCATCCTGGTCGAGCCGGACGGTCGCGTGCCCGGCCGTCGAGTGTCGAATGACATTGGTGAGTGACTCCTGGATGATTCGGTAGGCGACGACGGACACCGTCGAAGGCAGCTGGTCCGGCAGCCCGGCGGCCTCCAGGTCGACCCGGACATCGGCGGCCTCGGCCATCTCAACCAGGCGCTGCAGCTCGCCGAGGTGGGGCGCCGGCTCGGTTGGCTCGGTCCCGCCCCCATGCAGGACGTCCAGAACGGCGCGCAGCTCATGGAGCGTGGCGCGGCTAGTGTCCGACAGGTCGTGCAGCGTGCTGGACAGCTCCTGCAGCGACGTGTCCCCGCGGTCCGGCAGCCGGTCGATCAGGTGCGCGGCGACGGACGCCTGGACGTTCGCGACGGCGAGGCCGTGCGCTAGGACGTCGTGCAGCTCGGCAGCGATCAGGACCCGCTCCTCGGCGCCCCTTCGCTCGACCTCGTCGGCACGCTCCTGCTCCAGCCGCGCGGCGACGACGGCTTTCCAGTTTTCACGGAAGCGGACCGCCAGCCCGGCGAAGAAGGCCATGAAGAGCCAGCCGACGCCGAGGAGAGCATCGCTCAGTGCTCCTGACGTCTCGTCGGCAAGAACAGGCACGGTCACCGCGGCCACCGCTACCAGGGCGGCGACGGGCCGCCGCTGCGGCTCGCTGTAGCGTGCCGCCGCGAACGCCGCCACGAGTGAGGCCGGCATCGCGGCCTCGTGGGGGTAGTCGAGGATGTGGTACGGCGTCGACACGGCGAGGACCGCGAGGACGGCGAGGATCGGCCGGCGCCGACGGGCCAGCAACGGTGCCGCCATCGCGCCCAGCAGCGCGACCGCCCACACATCCACCCTGCGCTCACCGTCGAAGTCGATCGCCTCGAGCATGATCGCCGCGGCGACGCCGAGCACGAACGACCCCGCCGCCAGCAGCCGGTCGGCTACTGGCGGGCGGAGCGCCGTCATCGTCCACGCGGGTTCATCGACCCGGTCCCCTCCCGGTCCTCGCTCGTGCGCGAGAGCTTGCCGGGCCACCAGATCCGCGAGCCCAGCGACATCGTCAGTGCGGGAACCACGATGGAGCGCACCAGCAAGGTGTCGATGAGCACACCGACGGCGACCAGGATCCCGATCTCGATGAGCATGACGAGCGGCAGCGAGGCGAGCACCGCGAACGTCGCCGCCAGCACGACGCCGGCCGAGGTGATCACGCCGCCTGTCACCGCGAGGCCGCGCTTGGTACCCGCTACGGTCCCGTGCCGGACGGCTTCCTCACGGACCCGGCTCATCAAGAAGATGTTGTAGTCGACACCGAGCGCGACCAGGAAGAGGAACCCGATCAGAGGCACCGACGACTCCCAGCCGCCGAACCCGAGCACCCGGTCGAACAACAGGTTGCACAGTCCAAGGGCTCCGAAGAACGACACCACGACGGTTGCCACCAGCACAAGCGGAGCCACGACCGCCCGCAGCAGCAGCCCCAGGATCACGAGCACTACCAGGAGGATCAGCGGCATCACCCGATTGCGGTCGCCCTTGTTCGTCTCGTCCGTGTCCAGCAGCTCGGCACTCGGCCCGCCGACCAGCGCGGCATCACCGGCCACCTTCTGGACGGTGTCCCGCAGCCGCTTGATCGTGGCCGTCTCGCCTGCGCTCTCCGGCGAGTCGACCGGGATCGCCTCGATCTCCACCCAGTCCTTGCCGGCCCGACCGCTCTCGGCGCTGGCAACCCCGGACGTGTTCCGGACGGCAGCCAAGACCTCCTTGCTCTTGTCCGGCCGACTCATCACCGTGACCGGCTGACCGCCTTGACCGGGGAAGCGCTCGTCGATCAGCTTCGCACCGGTCACCGAGTCCGGTGTGGAACGGGCGAACTGGTCCAGCTGCGGAAGTGAGCCGCTCGCACCCACCAAGCCCAGCGCAAGAGCGCCCAGGATCACCAGCGGCACGGCCCAACTGACCACCCGTCGACGATCGACAAGCTCGCCGAGCCTGGCCCAGCGCGATCCAGACCGGCGTGCCTCAACCCCGAGCCGTGGCACGAACGGCCAGAAGATCCTGCGCCCGAGCACCACCAGCAAGGCCGGGAAGAACGTCAGCATGACCAGCAACGAGACCGCGATGCCCGCTGCACCCACCGGGCCGAGACCGCTGGTGCTGTTGAGATCCGCGACCAACAGGCACAACAGACCTGCTGTGACCGTCCCCGCCGAAGCGGCGATGGCCGGGCCGGCCCCACGCAGCGCCGCCATCATCGCGTCGATCGGGCGCTCGTGGCGGTGCAGCTCCTCGCGGTAGCGAGACACCAGCAGCAGGGCATAGTCGGTGCCTGCGCCGAAGACCAGCACGATCAGCAGCGCCGAGCTCATGCTCGTGATGGTGAAGTCGAAGACCTGGGTGAGCGCATACACGGCACCCATCGACGTGACCGCCGCGACCCCGACCGAGGCGAGTGGTACCAGCCACAGCAGCGGACTGCGGTAGGTCAGGATCAGCAGGAGCGCCACCACCACCGTCGTGGCGAGCAGCAACCTCGCGTCCACGGCATCGAAGACCTCGTCCATGTCGGCGCCGATCGCTGACGGACCGGTGACATAGGCGTTCAGACCGTCCGGCCGGTCGGCGAGAAGGGCACGAGCATCCGCGACCGAGACTGCCTCGGCCTCATCGGTGACCCACTTGCGGTCCAGCGGCAGCCCGAGCATCAGCGCCGTACCGTGGTTGGATTCGACGATCTCCGGAGGTGCGTCGGTATCGTTGCCGAATCGCTTCGCCAGCGCGGTGTAGCCGCGGACGGCCGCCTCCCGATCACCCGGCCGGATGCCATCGGCCCGTTCGTAGACGACCACGAGCAGGCCATCCCCACCGCCGGGCAGGCCGGCTTCGGCCAGGAGCACCTTGGTCGATTGAGCGCCGGCCGGCAGATAGTCGGCCTGGTTGTCGCGAGTCACCGAGTCGAGCTTGCCGGCCAGTGAGAGGCCGCCCACCACCAGCCCGATCCACACAGTCAGCATGAGCCACGGCAGCGCGATCCTGCGCCGTGATCTCTTGGGTCCGGTCTCGAATCTTGTGGGGTCAGGTGCCCGTAGTTGAGTCGTCATGGTGATCAGGCTCGCAATTCAGCGAGGGCTGACGCGTCCGGCCACGGCAGACACTTCCCAGTACTCCGTGCGGAGTACAACGGACGGCTGAGGCAGGCGGCCAGGGCGGTTACGGCGAGGGTGGCCCCTGGACAAGTTCATCGGTGGATCGAGGCCAAGACCTACAGCAGCGAGAGAGCGACCCCGTCCAGGATGTCGTGCTCGGACACGATGACCTCGCCGACGGCCATCCGGTCGTAGAGGCGTTGCAGGATCAGCGCGCCGACACCGATCACGTCCACCCGGCCGGGGTGGATCGCCGGGTTCGTGACGCGCTCGGCCTTGGTCGACCGGGTCAGCCAGTACGTCGTCTCGCGCAACTGCGGTCCCGAGATCCGCGCGTGGTGGATCCGGGCCGAGTCGTACTCGGTCAGCTTCCCCACGACTGCGGCCACGGTGGTCACTGTCCCGGCGACACCGATCAACGCCCGCGCCGACGTGATCGGCACGGAGGTCGAGTCCAGCAGTGCGTCGATGTCCTTCCCCGCGGCCGCGAGCTCGGCGGCCGTCGACGGGTCGGCCTTGATGTGCCGCTCGGTCATCCGCACCGACCCGACGTTCAGCGACTCCGCCGCGATGACGCCGGACTCGTCCCCGAGAATCAGCTCGGTCGACCCACCACCGATGTCGGCCACCAGGTAAGGCCCTGGTACGGCGAGGGCGGCCAGCCCGCCGGTCGCTCCGCGGAAGCTCAACGACGCTTCTTCCGCACCGGAGATGATCTCCGGCTGCACCCCGAACCGCTCGGCGATCCCTGCGAAGAACTCGTCACTGTTGCTCACGTCCCGCGCCGCGGAGGTCGCCACGAAGCGGGTCCGCGAAACCCCGGCCGCGCGGATCAGCCCGGCGTACTCGTCCGAGGCCTTGAAGACCCGCTCGAGCGCCTCGGGAGCAAACCGCCCGGTCGCATCCACGCCTTGCCCCAGCCGCACGATCTGCATCCGCCGGTCGATCTGCACGAGACCGCCGTCCGCGCCGGCCGATGCAATCAACAACCGGATCGAATTCGTACCGCAGTCGACTGCGGCCACCAGGTCGGACGAGCCCCGATCAGACAGGGCCCAGTCAAACACAGGGCCCCCGGCGACCCCAGTCCTGCAATGCGTCCAGCGCCTCGTCGCCGAGCGGGTTCACCCCGGGCCCGGCGGCCAGCGAGTGGCCGGCCAGGACGTGCAGGCACTTCACCCGGGTCGGCATCCCGCCCGCGCTGATCCCGTCGATCTCCTCGACGTGCTGGATCGACTCCCGGTGCGCGAGATACGACTCGTGCGCAGCCCGGTAGGCGGCGGCCAGCTCGGCGTCGTCACCGAGCCGATCCGTCATGTCCTTCATCATGCCCTCGGCCTCGAGCGTGCCGATCGCCGAAGCAAGTCGCGGGCACGTCACGTAGTACGTCGTCGGGAACGGCGTCCCGTCCGGCAACCGGGGCTCGGTCTCGACCACGTCCGGCAGGCCGCAGCTGCAGCGGTGCGCGATGGACCGGATCCCACGCGCGGTCCGGCCGAGCTGCTTGCCGACGGCTTCGATGTCGTCGGGGCTCACGCTCAACGGTTCACCTTTCGGGCGAGGGGGTCAGGATCGGTTTCGGCGTCGGCAAGGCCTTCCGCTTCGTCGGTGCGGCCGGCGGTTTCCCGGCGCCCTCGACACTCCCCCACAACTTCGTGTACCAAACCGGCTTCGGTGCCTCGTCCCCCGGTTCGACCGGCGTCCCCGGCTCCGGCGGTGCGCCCACCGGCTTGCCGTCGGCACCGATCACGCGGTAGCCGACCTCACCCGGCATCACCCAGCCGAGCCGCTGCCGCGCCTGCGCCTTCACGAACGCGTCGTCGTCCCAGCGGGCGATCTCGTCGTTCAGCTCCTTGACCCGCTTCTCGCGGTCGTGGATCTCCTGCTGCAGCGACGTGATCTGCTGGTGCTGGTCGAACCACACCCGCAGGCTCTGCGCGTACGAGACGACCAGCGCACCGAGCACGAGCAGTACGACGGCCGCCCGGCCGGTGAGGTTACGTGAGCCCCTGGTCCGGACCGGGCCGGACCCGGCGGAGACCGCCGGACGGCGTTTGGGCTGGTCGCCCCGCCGGGCCGGTGGCCGCGTCTGGGTACGGCTGGACGGCCGTGAACCTGGACGTGCACCGGACTCCCGTCGGGACGACATGCCTCAGCCTCCTGCGATCAGCCCTGGTACCGCGGGAAAGCCGAACGACCGGCGTACGTCGCCGCGTCGTCGAGCTCCTCCTCGATCCGGAGCAGCTGGTTGTACTTGGCGGTGCGGTCGGACCGGGCCGGGGCACCGGACTTGATCTGGCCGCAGTTCGTCGCGACCGCGAGGTCGGCGATCGTGGTGTCCTCGGTCTCGCCGGAACGGTGGCTCATCATGCAGGTGAAGCCGTTGCGGTGGGCCAGGTCGACCGCGTCCAGGGTCTCGGTCAGCGAACCGATCTGGTTCACCTTGACCAGCAGGCTGTTCGCGGACTTCTCGTTGATGCCGCGCTGCAGCCGCTCGACGTTGGTGACGAACAGGTCGTCGCCGACGATCTGGATCTTGTCACCGAGCTGGGCGCTGAGGTTCTTCCAGCCCTCCCAGTCCTCCTCGTTCAGCGGGTCCTCGATCGAGACGATCGGGTACGACGCGACCAGGTCGGCGTAGTAGGCGATCATCTCGTCGCCCGACTTCTTGCCGCCCTCGAAGGCGTAGACGCCGTCGGTGTGGAACTCGCTGGCCGCGACGTCCATCGCCAGCGCGATGTCGGTGCCGAGCTTCAGGCCGGTCTTCTCGACCGCGACCGCGATCAGGTCGAGCGCCTCGCGGTTGCTGGCCAGGTTCGGCGCGAAGCCGCCCTCGTCGCCGAGCCCGGTGGACAGGCCGCGCTCCTTCAGGACCGCCTTCAGCGCGTGGTAGACGCTCGCACCCTGCATCAGGGCCTCGGCGTAGGTCGAGGCGCCGATCGGGGCGATCATGAACTCCTGCACGTCGACATTGCTGTCCGCGTGCGAGCCGCCGTTCAGGATGTTCATCATCGGGACCGGCAGGACGTGCGCGTTCGGGCCGCCGACGTAGCGGAACAGCGGCAGGCCGGAGCTCTCCGCGGCCGCCTTCGCCACCGCCAGGCTGACACCGAGAATGGCGTTCGCGCCCAGCTTGGCCTTGTTCGGGGTCCCGTCCAGATCGAGCAGCGCGTAGTCGATCAGTCGCTGCTCGTGGACGTCGTACCCGACGATCTCCTTGTCGATTTCGTCGAGGATGGCCGTGACGGCCTTCAGGACACCCTTGCCGCCGTACCGGGCCTTGTCGCCGTCCCGGAGCTCGACAGCCTCGAACTGCCCGGTGGAGGCACCCGACGGCACTGCGGCCCGGGCAACGGTGTCGTCGTCGAGGAGAACCTCGACCTCGACAGTGGGGTTGCCGCGCGAGTCGAGAATCTCGCGGGCGCCGACGGCCTCGATGGTGGCCACATTGACTCCCAAGTCTTCAGATGACGGATCATCGCTGAGCCTAACGGTCAGACCAGCGCACAGGGTGGACCGCGTCACCCCCCACGATCCCATCCGGCGGCACCTGCCGGGTCAGCAACACACCGTCGGGCGCCTGATCTGCCCGCTACTCAGCGCGAGCCGGGCTCCGTCTTCTCGACCACATTGCGGACGTAGAAGAGGTAATGGAGCCGCACCGGCGTCCCTTCACCCTTGCCCACGGCCATGCCGGGCTTGATCGCGGTGGACACCCGGCCGTTCCTGCCGTTGTAGTTGGCCTCGTGGCGCATCCGGTTGGTGTCGGCGGTCTCGGCCCACTTCGCGCTCCCGGCCCAACTGGCAACCCGAGCGGCGTCGACTCCGAGTAGCTTCGCGTCCGAGACCATCCGGTCGGCGGAAGCCTGTCCGTTGGGTTCGGTCCAGAACAGGTCGACGGCGTCCAGGTACCCCTTCCGGGTGGTCACCGTCATTTCCTCGGTGCGCCCGGCCCAGGTGCCGGTGGGAAGCGTGAGGCTCACGGTGGCGTCGTCAGGCACGGTGAGGATCACCAGTTGGTCGTCCGGGAGTCCCAGGGTCTTCGCCTCGATCGGTCGGCTCAGATCCCACCGAACGCTGTTCCCCTCCCCGAACACCGGGTCGGCCTCGTCCGGCTCACCGACATGGAAGGTGCAACCGGTCGTCACCATCAGGGCCAAGGTCGCGGCCGCAGCAAGGAAGGCCCGTCGTGCTGACATGGACCCACCCTGTCACGCCGGGGATCCGGATCGCCGCCTCACAGGCCGAAGCCTCGGCGGGCGCCTTCCGGACCCCCGTGCACCACGTCCACGATCGCGGCCGGCGGGACCTCCCGAACCAGCAACACCCCATTGGGCGCCCGGTACACCGCCAGATTCACCGGATCCACCGCCAGCAGCACGTCAACCCTGCTTCGCCGCCCCACCGGGCTGTCCTGGGCGGGCGTCAGGTGGACATGCGTCCGCCGTCCCGGCCGCAATCCTTCACGGCGAATCACCTCGACCACACGCTCTGTAGTCCCGTGCCACAGCAGGCCAGTGGGGTGCACCCGTTCCCAGCTGTTCTCCAAAGCTTCACGCGTCACCGGCATCCCGGCGAGCGAATGCCCCTGACACGCCCGGATCCGCTCCCCGTCCACCTGCAGCCGCTGTTTGTCGTTCTCCTCGACCGCGCGGTCGAGGTCCTCGCGCTCCATCCCGAGCACCCGCTGCACGTCCGCGATCGCCGCCCACCCGTCCGCGCTCATCGCGAGCCCGCGCTCCCCCGCGGTGTGTCGCAGCAGCCTGGACAACGCCCTGCTGTCGGCGTTCACAGCATCAGCTTCTTCAGCTCGTCATCACGGTCGCCACGGGTGATCACGTAGTACCGGATCGGCGGCAGGTCCTTGACCGGTACCTTCCGCACGGCACTCGACGTACGAACCGAGCCGTTGACGACAGCCGGCCCGATCCCGAGGCGGACGAAATGGACCAGCAGGTCCCACCCCTCGGCCTCGACCGCCACCGACCACCGCACGCCTTCGTCAAGCAGCGCACGCTCCAACTGCTCCCGATGCGGCCGGCCCTTCGGCGGTACGACGAGTGCCTCGTCCTGCAGGTCCCTGAGTCGAACTGTGCGCCGCTGCGCCAGGCGGTGATCGGCACGAGTGATCAACGTCTGCGGGAACTGACCGAGCAGCTCGCAGTCGAGGTCGGTCGGTGGGACGCCGAGCGCGGTCACGCCGATGTCCGCCGTACCGTCTCTCAAGGCCTCCAGGGTCCGCGTGGCATCGCCGGTGAGCAGTCGCACCTGACGACCCTTCGCGACATAGCGCCGGATCGGCTCGCCCAGCAGGTAGAGGTAGGCGCCGGAGCCGGCCATCAACACGGTCGGCCGCGGTGGTGCAGCCCCCAGGGTGCTCAGAAAGTCGGTCGCTCTGGCGGTCTCTTCGTTGGCGAACAGCGCGAGCTGCTCACCGGCACCCGTGAGCAGCAACGACCGGCCGCGCTTCACATACAGCTCGTGCCCCAGCCGCTCCTGCAGCTTGCGAATCCGCGTGTGCAGCGCCGGCTGACTCACATGCAGCTCGTCCGCAGCCCGCGTGAAGTTCCGGTGCCGCGCGAACACCGCGAACACCCGCAGATCCTCAGCCACCAGAGTCATCGACAGAAACTATAGCTCTGTCGACAAATACTAGTTCTGCTGAAGTGCTCAACCGGCGACGGTTGATCCATGAACAGATTGGGTATCGACATCGGCCGCGTCATCATCAACGGCACCACAGGTCCCGGGGACACCTCGTTCTTCGCCGGCGACACCGCGGCGATGCTCCGCACCCCCGCCGTACCAGGCGCCTTCGAAACCATCGCCCGCCTGGTCCCCCTCTTCACCGGCACCTGGCTCATCTCCAAATGCGGCCCCCGAGTCCAGCAACGCTCCCTCACCTGGCTCCACCACCACGACTTCTTCCGCCACACCGGCATCCCCGAGAACAACGTCCGCTTCTGCCTGCAACGCCCCCAGAAGGCGATCCATTGTGCCGACCTGGCCATCACCCACTTCGTCGACGACAAACCGGACGTCATCGCCGCGATCACCCCAGTAGTCCCCCACCCCTACCTGTTCAAGGACTGGCCCACCACCGAGGCTGCAATCCTCAAATCCCTCACCTTGAGCACCCACCAACCACTCGCGGCCCCGCCAATGACCGAACGGCGCTCAAGGTGAGGTGTGGCGACCACCTTGAGCAGCGGTGCGGGTCAGGTGGATGACTCGGCGGCGCGGATCTCGGCGGAGAGTTGGGTGAGGGTGGTGCGGAGGGCTTGTTCGGCGTCCACGTTGAGGGTGCGGGCCTCGCGGACCAGGGCCAGCAGGGCGGCGCCGATGCGGGACTGGTCGTCGGTGGGGGTGGGGAGGTCGGCGGGGACCTTGGCGGAGCGGCCGAGGATCTTGTCGGCGAGGGCCAGGGCTGGGAGGGCGGTGGGGATGCCTTCGAGGACCGAGGAGCGTTGTTTTTCGGCGGCCTTGATGGATTCCCAGTTCGCTTCGACGGCGGCCGCGTCGGCGGCGGTGACGGTGCCGAAGACGTGGGGGTGGCGGCGGACGAGCTTCTCGACGATGCCGGCGGCGACGTCGTCGATGGTGAAGGCGTCGTCGTCCTCGGCGATGCGGGAGTGGAAGGCGACCTGGAGCAACAGGTCGCCGAGCTCTTCGCGGAGGTGGTCGCGGTCGCCGAGGTCGATGGCTTCGAGGGTCTCGTAGGTCTCCTCGAGAAGGTACTTCGCGAGGCTCTCGTGGGTCTGCTCCTGGTCCCAGGGGCAGTTGCGGCGGAGGCGGTCCATCACGCGCACGAGGTCGATCAGGCGGGCGCCGGGGACGTCGTACGAGCCATGCAAAATCTCGACCTCGTACGGCGGCCGCGGCTCGCGGCTGAGTTCCTCGGCGACGAGCCGGAGCAGGCCTGGCTCGCCGTCCGCACCGACCAGCCAGGCGACTCGCTGGCCGGCCACCGCGGCTGCGGACAGCCAGGCCCAGTGGTCGGTGACGGCACCCTCGACCGGGGTGACGACGAAGCCGGAGGCGGCGATCGCCTGGACGTCCGCCCTGGACGTCCCAGGGCCAGCGGCGCCGAGCAGGTCGGCGGACGACAGTGCTGTCCAGGCGACTCGGGTGAGGAGACCCGGGGCGACCCGGGGGCTGGTCAGGACGACCGTGATCGACCCACCGGGTGCACCGGACATCGGCAGGACCTCAGCCCTGCGGCTGCTGCTGTTGCTGCTGAGCCTCGGCGGCCTCGCGCTTGGCCTTCGCCTGCGCCGACTCCTCGGACAGGGAGCCGGAGATCGCGCCGTCGATGGCGCCGTCCGTCCACTTGCCGAAGCGCGGGGCGACGTCGACCTCGATGTTCTTCGCAGCGTCCTTGACGATGGTCAGGCCGGCCTTCTGGGCCTGCTGCACCTGCGGGTCGGTCACGCCGGTGCCACCACCGAGCTTGATGGTCGCCACCGCGGTCGCGGCCACGTTGGCCAGGAACTCCTTGGCCACCGGGTCGGACTCGAACTTCTGGTACGCCGCCGGGTCGCGGACCACGAGCTTCATCGCAGCTGCGGTCTCGGCGTCGGTCACCGTCACCGAGCGCTGGTCGCGGACCTGCCGGACCAGAGCGTTGTTGACCAGCTCGCTCAGCGTCACCTTGGTCTCGAACGGCTGTCCGAGCGCGCCGGAGACCGCGCGCGAGACCTTGTCGACGTCGCCGACGCTGATCTCGGTGTCCCCGACCACGGCCGCCGCACCCGGGTGCGTACCGGCTGCACAGCCGCTCGCCAGCAACACCGTGGCTGCAGCCACACCGAGAGCCTTAAGCGCTCTGCTCACCGAAATCTCCTCGCATCTCCAGTCGAAGTCACGCCGGCACCACGATCGGTTCGGCGACGATGTCGTCGATCAACCGGGTACACCATTGCAGCAGCTCCTGGTCGCGGAGCGGCTGGCCGCCGATCTGCCGGGTGGCAGGTCTCGGCACCAGGATCGTACGCAGTTGCGGCTTCACCAGACTCTTCGGGTACAGCCTGTTCAGCCGCAGCACCTTGGAATCGGGCAGATCCACCGGCCCGAACCGGATCAGATTCCCCTGCAGGGTGACGTCCTGCAACCCCGCCTGCCGGGCGTGGTTGCGGAACTTCGCCACCTCGATCAGGTTCAGCACGGCCGGCGGGATCTCGCCGTACCGGTCGTGCAGCTCCTCGACGAGCTCCGCGATCCCGGCAGCATCCCGGACGGCGGCCAGTCGCTGGTACATCTCCAGTCGCAGCCGCTGCGACGGAACGTAGTCGTGCGGGAGATGCGCGTCGATCGGCAGCTCGATCTTGACCTCGGGCTCCTCGGCCGGGGTGTCGCCCTTGTACTCCGCGACCGCCTCACCGACCAGTCGCACGTACAGGTCGAAGCCGACGTCCGCGATGTGCCCGGACTGCTCGCCGCCGAGCAGGTTGCCGGCGCCGCGGATCTCCAGGTCCTTCATCGCGACCGCCATACCGCCACCGAGATCGGCGTGCTGGGCGATCGTCGCCAGCCGGTCGTGCGCGGTCTCGGTCAGCGGCTTCTCCGGCGGGAAGAAGAAGTACGCGTACGCCCGCTCGCGGCCACGACCGACGCGACCGCGAAGCTGGTGCAGCTGCGACAGCCCGAGCAGGTCGGACCGCTCGACGATCATCGTGTTCGCGTTCGAGATGTCGATGCCCGACTCGACGATCGTCGTACAGACGATGACGTCGGACTGCTTCTCCCAGAAGCCCTGGATGACCTGCTCGAGGGCGTGCTCGTTCATCTGGCCGTGGGCGACGGTCACCCGTGCCTCGGGCACGAGCTGCCGGATCCGCGCGGCCGCCTTCTCGATCGTGTTCACCCGGTTGTGCACCACGAAGACCTGGCCCTCACGCAGCAACTCGCGCCGGATCGCCGCGGTCACCTGGCCCTCCTCGTAGGCCCCGACGAAGGTCAGCACCGGGTGCCGCTCCTCGGGCGGGGTCGCGATCGTCGACATCTCGCGGATGCCGGTGATCGACATCTCCAGCGTGCGCGGGATCGGCGTCGCGGACATCGTCAGTACGTCGACCGCCGTCCGCAACCGCTTGAGCTGCTCCTTGGCCTCGACCCCGAACCGCTGCTCCTCGTCGACGATGACGAGCCCCAGGTCCTTGAACGCCACCTCGCCCGACAGCAACCGGTGGGTGCCGATCACGACATCGATCGACCCATCGGCCAGCCCGTCGAGCGTGCCCTTGGCCTCCTTGTCGGTCTGGAACCGCGACAGCGGGGCCACGTTGACCGGGAAGGCGGCGTACCGCTCGGCGAAGGTCGCGTAGTGCTGCTGCACGAGCAGCGTGGTCGGCACCAGTACGGCGACCTGTTTGCCGTCCTGCACCGCCTTGAACGCGGCCCGGACGGCGATCTCGGTCTTGCCGTAGCCGACGTCACCACACACGATCCGGTCCATCGGCATGACGCGCTCCATATCGCGCTTCACGTCGTCGATGGTGGCGAGCTGGTCCGGCGTCTCCACGAACGGGAACGCGTCCTCGAGCTCACGCTGCCACGGGGTGTCCTTGGCGAACGCGTGGCCCTTGGTCGCCTGGCGCGCGGCGTACAGCTTGATCAGCTCACCGGCGATCTGCTTGACCGCCTTGCGTGCCCGGCCCTTGCGCTTGGCCCAGTCGCCGCCGCCCATCTTGTCCAGGCTCGGCTGCTCACCGCCGACGTACCGCGTGACCTGGTCGAGCTGGTCGGTCGGCACGTACAGCCGGTCGCCCGGTTGACCGCGCTTGCTCGGTGCGAACTCGATCACGACGTACTCGCGGGTGGCCTTCTGAGTACCGGTCCCGACGGTGCGCTGCATCATCTCGACGTACCGGCCGACACCGTGCTGCTCGTGCACGACGAAGTCGCCGGGCTGCAGCTCCAGCGGGTCGACCGCCTTCTTCCGCCGGCTCGGCATCCGTTGCTGGGAACGGCGTTCGGCCGCGGAGCGCTGGCCGGCCAGGTCGTTCTCGGTCAGTACGGCGAACTTGATGCCCTCGGCAATGAACCCGTGATCGAGCTGTCCCTGGGAGATCAGCACGACGCCCGGCTCGGGGATCGTGGCGATCCCCTCGACCGCCCGCGCCGGGACCTCGGCCTCGGACAGCAGCTCGGCCAATCGCTGTGCCGGACCGTGCCCCTCGGTCACACAGACGACGCGCCAGCCGTCCCGCAGCCAGCGGCGGACGTCCTCGACCGCGGCCGCCGTCTCACCGCGGTACGGATCGACCTCGTGGGCGGCGATCGCGCGGCTGCGCACCGCACCGGCCTCGGTATCGATGTCGAACGAGACCCGCGAACCCATCGAGTCACGTAGCTCAGGCGCATCGGTCGGCGCCGCGGAGAACGGCGACATGCTCCACCACGCCAGGCCCTTGCCCAGCGCATGCGACCGGACGTCACCGAGCGAGATGTACGCCGCTGCGCCCAGATCGATCGGCGCCTCACCGCCACCGGCCGCGGCCGCCCAGGACGCCTCCAGGAACTCCTGGCTGGTCGCCACCAGGTCGTGGGCCCGCGCCCGCACCCGCTCCGGATCGCTGACGACCACATGCGTCCCGGCCGGCATCAGATCGACCAGCAGCTCCATGTGGTCGACCAGCACCGGAGCCAGCGACTCCATGCCCTCGACCGCGTGCCCCTCGGCGAGCTTCTCGAACAGCTCGGACAGCTCCGGGTGCTCCTTGGCCAGTACGGCGGCGCGCGCCCGCACCTCGTCGGTCAGCAGCAGCTCGCGGCACGGCGGCGCCCACAAACCGTGCTGAGCGATCTCCAGGGACCGCTGGTCGGCGACTGCGAAGTACCGGATCTCTTCCACGTCGTCACCGAAGAAGTCCACCCGCAGCGGGTGCTCCTCGGTCGGCGGGAACACGTCGATGATGCCACCGCGGACCGCGAACTCCCCGCGCCGCTCGACCAGATCGACCCGGTGGTACGCCGCGCCTGCCAGCCGCTCGGTGACATCGGCCAGCTCCACCGTGTCACCGACGTGCAGCTGCACCGGCTTGAGGTCGGCCAGCCCGGCGACCTGCGGCTGCAGGACCGAACGCACCGGCGCGACCAGGATCTTGATCGGCCCGGTCGTCTCGTCCGACGGATCCGGGTGCGCCAGGCGCCGCAGTACGGCGAGGCGCCGGCCGACTGTGTCCGAGCGGGGTGACAGGCGCTCGTGCGGCAGCGTCTCCCAGGCCGGGTAGTAGGCGACCGAACCGGGCTCGACCAGGCACTGCAGCGCCTCGGTCAGCTCCTCGGCCTCACGGAACGTCGCGGTGACCGCGAGCACCGGGCGATCGGCACCGCGCTCAGCGGCCAGGGCAGCCAGCAGAACCGGCCGGATCGGGCCGGGGGCAGCCAGGTCGAGAGCGGTGACCACCTCGCCGCGGGCATCACGAACCGCCTCGGCCACCACCGGATCGGTGACCAGGGTGTCGACCAGACCGCTGAGCTTCACGAGGTAGCTTCCATTCAGGAGTTGTACAGGCCTTGGGTTGTCTCGAGGCCGGCCGTCATCAGCGACTCGACCGCATCCGCGGTCCGGTCCACGGCGAACGGAAGATCCTTGCGCTCGGCCGAGGAGAACTCGTTGAGGACGAAGTCGGCGGGACTCTGCCGGCCCGGTGGACGACCCACACCGAACCGCACTCGATAGTACTCACCGGTGCCAAGTGATTTCCGCAGCGACTTGAGCCCGTTGTGTCCGTTGTCGCCGCCGCCGAACTTGCAGCGCAGCACGCCGAAGTCGATGTCGAGCTCGTCGTGGACGGCGATCAGGTTGGCCGGGTCCACCTTGAAGAACTTCAGCAGGCCGGACACCGGCCCACCGGACTCGTTCATGTACGACCGGGGTTTGGCGAGGATGGTGCGGAGCCCGCTGATCCGGGTCTCGATCACCTCGGCCTTGACCTGCTTGTGCTGCTTGAACGTACTCCCCGTCCGGGCGGCCAGCTCGTCGGCCACCAGGTGCCCGATGTTGTGCCGGGTCCGGGCATACGAAGGGCCGGGATTCCCCAGCCCGACGACCAACCACACGTCGTCCGCCACGGATCCCGGCCCTCCTGAGTTCTGTTACTGCGGCAGCGCTATCAGGCAGGCGCGGCGGTCGGGGCGTCGCGGACGACCCCGGCCTCGGCCTCGGCGTCGGCCATCTCGGCGTCGACCTGCTCGGCGGTGCTCGCGGTCGTGATGTTGACGATCAGGGTCTCCGGGTCGACGGCCAGCGTCGTACCGGCCGGGAGCTTCAGGTCGGAGGCGTGGATCGCCGTACCGGCCTCGAGGCCCTCGATGTTCAGCACCACACCGTCGGGGATGTGGGTCGCCTCGGCCTCGACCAGGATCGAGGCGTTCTCCAGCACCACCAGGGTGCCGCCGGCGGCCTCGCCCTCGACGTGGATGGCGATGTCGACCTCGACCTTCTCACCGCGCTTCACGATGACCAGGTCGACGTGCTCGATGGTGCCCTTCAGCGGGTCGCGCTGGACCTGCTTCGGCAGCGCCAGCAGGCTCTCGCTGCCGACGACCTCGATCAGCAGCAGGGCGTTGGCGGTCTTCAGCGCCAGCATGGTGTCGTGACCAGGCAGCGTGATGTGAACCGGGTCCGTGCCGTGGCCGTAGAGAACGGCGGGCACCTTGTTGTCCCGGCGGATTCGGCGGGCAGCACCCTTGCCGAACTCCGTGCGTGATTCGGCTTGGATCTTGACCTCGGCCACGAGATGAACTCCTCAGATGCGTTGCGGTGATCTGTTGACTGGCTGAAACTCGGCTGCGGCCTCAGCGGGCACCTGCTGACACCGAGAAGGCATCGAGCAACGAACCACCGCGTCGATCACGGAGCCGCGCCCATGTACTTCTCGGGGGGCGTCCCTCGCCGAGGCAACCTCAACAGTCTACCCACGCAGGCGCTCAGACAGGAAATCCGGGTCCCCGGCCCCGAACCACGACTTTTGGGCGCCATCCAGGCGGGAAACGATCGGCTCTACTGAAAATGATTGTCGCTTCAGATAAAGTTCGCAGCTGTGACCGCCACTCACTCCCGTCCAGCGCTGCTGTCTGCCCTGCTGAGCCTCACTCTCGGCCTGTTCTGCCTGCTCGTGCCCTGGACCGCGGGCGCCGCACCGGCCCCCGAGGTGCTGCGCGCGGTCCACACCGACGTCCTGCACACGACGTACGACGGGACTGCGCTCAAGCTCGCGACGCGGATCGGCACCGGCACGTACCGGGACGCCGATCCGGCCGGTCTGATCTTCAACCTGGAAGACCGCGGCTCGGCCCGCGTCGAGCTGCCGGAGATCCCCGCCTTCGCCTTCCTCGGTACGCCGGGCAGCACGGTCTGGATGGCCCCCGAGTCCCAGGACCCCGAGCTGATCTGGCCCGGCTGGGACACCGAGACGATCCCCGCGGGCGCGCTGCGTGACGACACCGTCGACCTGACCCTGGTGAGCGCAGAAGGTCCCGGTGCGGTCGAGGCGTTCTTCAACTACGACGAGTTCACCGGTGCGGTTCCCCGCGTGTTCAGCTCGGTCGATCCGGCGTACAAGACGCTGCACCAGCCAGTGGGGCGGCACGTCCACGCGAACTGGTCCTTCTCCGCGCTCGGCACCTACCACCTGACCTTCCAGGCGTCCGCGGTCACCGCAGCCGGCGCCCCGGTCACATCGGGCCCCATCACCTACACGTGGGTCGTCGGCCCCTACGAGCCGGTCACGCCGACCCCTACGCCGACGCCCACGCCGACTCCTACGCCGACGCCGACGCCGACGGTCACTCCGTCGAGCCCGCGTCCGAGCACCCCGGCGCCCAGCACCCCCGGCCCCAGTACGCCGCCCTGCGTCACCACGGTGCTGTCCGTCGGGCACGTGGATGTGGCAGCTCGTACTGTCGGCGACCGGCTGCGGTTCCAGGTGAAGGACGGCACCCGCGGCACCACCCCGGTCTGGCGTGATCCGGGCACGGTCGCGTTCCAGGTGAAGCCCGAGGGTGCCGAGATCGTCCCGCCGGACCCGAAGTACCGCTTCCTGGGCGCACCCGGCGCAACCATCTGGCAGATCCCCCAGACCCAGGCGGAGAACCTCCTCTGGGCCGGCTGGAACACCGAGTCCGTCGACTACACCGCCCTCAACGGCCCGGTGCACTGGTCCCTCGACAAGGTCCAGGGCCCCGGCAAGCTCGCGGTCTTCCAGTTCGACCAGTTCGGCGCCCCGCTCGTCTCCTTCGACAGCGGCAAGAAGCTCCCCCAGTCGATCGCCCTGGCCGCCCCCACCCACGCCCACGGCAACTGGGCCTTCACCAAACAAGGCCTCTACCGACTCACCTTCACCTACTCAGCCACCACCAAGACCGGCAAACACCTCACCGACACCGCCACCCTCCCGGTAGTAGTCGGCAACGACCTAAAGCCCCTCTGCCCCACCAACCCACCCACCACTCCCCCAACCACGTGCCCCACCCAGTCCCGCCCAGGTGCGCCCTGCACCACCCCGTCCCCCAGCACCACCCCGCCCCCGTGCACCAGCACGCCTCGCCCAGGGGCGTCCTGCACCACCCCGCCACCCACCTCCCCCTCGGGCGCGCCCACCGCTCCCCCCACCTCCCCGGCCGAGCACTCCGGAACCACGCCGACCACTACGCCGGGGTCCAGCACCCCGAAGCCCTGCATCACCACACCGCCACCGACGCCCACGCAGAGCACACCGACCACGACCACGCCGTCCACCACCCAGCCCGGCACCGCGACCACCACGCTGTCCAACGGTCACGCGGACTACGCCGTACGACTGGTAGCCGGTGCTCTGCAGTCCCGCATCAAGGACGGCACCAAGTCCGGTACGCCGGTCTGGCGCGACCCTGATGACGTAACCATCCGCCTCACCTCAGCAGCCGGTACCACCTCACCCGGCGGCGCCTTCGGCTTCCTCGGCCCCAAGGGCACCCCGGTCTGGCAGATCCCCCAGACGCAGAAGGAAGGCGTCATCTGGCTCGGCTGGAACACCGAAGAGCTCAAACCCGGCCAGATCCCCGGCAACGCCGTCACCTGGCGCCTCGACAAGGTCACCGGCCCCGGCCGAGTCTCCGTCTTCGAGTTCAACTCCTTCGGCCAGCCCCAGATCATCTTCAACTCAGCCGACGGCCTCCCCGACACCTACAGCATCCCCATCGGCACCCACGCCCACGGCAACTGGTCCTTCACCAAACCAGGCACCTACAACCTCACCTTCACCCACTCCACCCCCACCGCCCACTCCACCTCCACCCTGAAGGTCGTAGTAGCCCCCACCGGCGGCGCCCGAGCCCTGCCCGAAGCAGCCAGCACCAACGCGGCAGCCACCTCAGCCATCCGCTCGGCCGCAGCAACCACGGCATCGGGCCCTGCGGGTGGGTGCAGGCTCGCAGCTACCGGGGCCGACGTACCGGTTGGTTGGTTTGTGGCGGCTGGGTTGTTCATCCTGCTCGGCACCAGCCTGCTGGTTGTTTCCAAGCGAGGCACCAAGTGAAGCGGGCAATCGCAGCGGCTCTGTCGCTGACTCTGCTCGCCGGATGCGCCGGTACGACGGGGAGCACCGACGGGAAGCTGAATGTCGTCACCACGACCGAGATCCTGGCTGACCTCGCGCAGCAGGTCGGGGGCGAGCGGGTGACCGCGACCTCGCTGGTCCCCGCCGGTGGTGACCCACATTCCTACGAACCCACCCCGGCCGACGCCAAGCGCGTCGCCAAAGCCGACGTCACGTTCACGAACCACCTGCTGCTCGAACCCCAGAGCCTCATCAAAACCATCGACGCGAACGCCGCCAAGGACGCCCCCAACGTCTCCCTCGCCGAAGCCGCCGAGTCGTACGGCGCGCACGTGATCCCGCTCGTGGAGAACATCGGCCTCGACGTCCTCTGGCTGGGCCTACGCGTCAGAGGTACCGGCAAACAACGCGGTGCCACCAGAACGTCGTCCGTCCAGCTGGCAGCCACCAAACTCGACGGCCCCGGTCAGCTGGTCGCCTACCTGACCGAGTCCCTCGGCCAGCCGGACCGCTACTTCGACTCCACCAACGGGCTCGACAAATCCGACAGTACGACGCTCCCACCGGCCGCGCACACGCACCTGAACTGGGCGTTCACCAAGCCCGGCGTCTACCACCTCACGCTCAAAGGCAGCCTCGACAACAACGACGGCAAACTCCAGCCGCTCGGCGAAGGCACCTTCACCTTCGCCGTCGGAGTCGACCCCCACTCCGTCCAGCCGGCCGCCAAAGGCAAAGCAACGGTCCTCGACGACGGCCACACCGACCTCACCGTCGATCTCGACTCGGGCCAGGTCTACGCCTACTCGGACGCGAAGAAGATCGGCGCAGCCCAGTCCCACGTCCCCGCCGGGAACGTCGTCATCGACGTACCGAACAAGGCTCTCGTCGCGACCCCCGACGACCCGAGATTCGCCTTCCTCGGCAAACCAGGAACCCAGATCCACCAGCTCCCGCAAGCGGTCCTCGGCAAGCATGTGCACGGCGAGATCGATCCGCACCTGTGGGAGGACGTGGCCAACGCCAAGGCCTACGTCCAGCTGATGCGCGACACGCTGATCTCGAAGGACCCGGACGGCAAGCAGACCTACGAGGCGAACACCAAGACCTACCTGAGCAAACTCGACGAGCTCGACGAATACGTCCGTACGACGCTCGCCACCATCCCGCCCGATCGCCGCCAGCTCATCACCACGCATGACGCGTTCGGGTACCTGGCGTCGGCGTACGAGATGACCGTGGCCGGCTTCGTCGTACCGAATCCGGCGCAGGAACCGAGTGTCGAGCAGGTCCGCAAACTCTCCGACACCATCCGCAACCTGCGTGTCCCGGCCGTCTTCACCGAGCCGAACCTCGCCCAGCGCGCTTCCGTCCTGATCCAGGTCGCCCGCGACCAGGGTGTCCAAGTCTGTTCGTTGTACGGCGACTCGTTCGACGACAAAGCAAGGACCTATGCCGACATGATGCGCCACAACGCCGACGAGCTGAAACGCTGCCTGGGAGACCACCGATGAAGCTCCTCGCCGCCCTCCTGCTCGCGGTCGCCCCGCTGGCACCCACGGCCGAACCAGTTGTCATCAGCAACGGTCATGTGGACCTCGGCCCGAAGTTCGTTGACGGCCGGTGGACGGTTCAGCTCCGCGACGACACCACCGACCCGGCCACTTGGCGCGACCTCGACACGGTCGTCCTGCAAGCGACCGGTAAGGCGAAGATCGCCGTACCGGCCGATCCGGCGTACCAGTTCCTCGGCAAGCCGGGGCAGTCGATCTGGGTGATCCCGCAGGTGCAGCAGGCCGGAATCGTCTGGCCGGGCTGGAACACGCAGGACACCGAGGTCGCCACCAAGGTCGACCGCGAGGTGACCTGGTCACTGGAGGGCGTGCAAGGACCGGGTGCGTTCACGCTGTTCCTCAACTCGGACTTCGGCAAACCGCAGCCCGTCTTCGACAGCCGCAAGCCGTTCCCGCAGCAGACCGGGATCGACGTCAACACCCACGTCCACGGCAACTGGACCTTCGATGCCCAAGGCACCTATCTGCTCGACGTCGCGATGACGGCCAAGCTCACCGACGGCAGCTCGGTCACCGACCGCCGTACCCTCCGCGTCTACGCCGGCGACGGAGACGCCCGTACGGCGCTCGCCACGCCCACGCCCACGCCGACCCCGACTCCGACGCCGGCCGCCACGGCGACCCCCCAGGAGCCCGCCGGGCAACGGATCGAACTGTGGTGGTTCATCGCCGGCGCAGCCGTGCTCGTCCTCGCCACCACCGGCTTCGTCGTGATCAGGAGACGCGCATGACCGTCCTCACTGTCACCGGAGTCTCCGTCGAACTAGGCGGTCGCGAGGTTCTCAACGACGTCTCTCTCACCATCGCGGCCCACGAACAGGTGGGACTGATCGGCCCGAACGGCGCCGGCAAGACGACCCTGCTGCGTGCGCTCCTCGGGCTGCTGCCGATCACCGCGGGCAGCATCAGCATCGACGGCAAGACACCGAGCGAGGCCCGCGGTTCGATCGGGTATGTCCCGCAGCGCCACGAGTTCGTCTGGGACTATCCCGTTCAGGTCCGGACCGCGGTGATGACCGGTCGCACGCACCGCATCGGCTGGCTGCGCAGACCGGGGCAGGCTGACCGCGACGCCGTACAGGAAGCTCTTGAACGCGTCGACCTGACCGACCTCGCGAACCGGCCCATCGGCGAGCTATCTGGTGGCCAACGGCAACGAGTCCTGGTCGCGCGGGCGCTCGCGCTCAAGCCGAGCCTGCTGTTGCTGGACGAACCGTTCACCGGTCTCGACGTACCGACGCAGGAGATTCTGACCCGGTTGTTCAAGGATCTGACCGCCGAGGACACCGCGATCCTGATGACCACGCACGACCTTCCGGCCGCGGCCGACACGTGTCACCGGCTCTGCCTGCTGAACGGCACGGTCGTGGCCGACGGTTCGCCGGACGAGCTGCGGGACCCGGCGATCTGGTTGCGCGCCTTCGGGGTCGCGCGGTCCGAGCAGCTCTTGCACAGCCTGGGAGTCACCCGATGATCGAGTTCCTGACCGAGCCCTGGTCGCACGTGTTCATGCAGCGCGCGTTCCTCGTCGTACTGATGTCCGGCGTCGTCTGCGGCGTCATCGGCACCCACGTCGCCCTCCGCGGAATGGCGTTCATCGGGGATGCGGTGGCGCACGCCGTGTTCCCCGGGATCGCGATCGCGTTCGTGCTGAAGACCAGCCTGGTCCTCGGTGGCATCGTCGCCGGACTGATCACCGCACTCGCCGTGGCGGTGTTCTCACAGAACCGGCGGCTCAAGGAGGACACCGTGATCGGCGTCTTCTTCGCGGGCGCGTTCGGTCTCGGCATCGTCATCATGAGTACGGCGCCCGGGTACGGCGGTTCGCTGGAGTCGTTCCTGTTCGGATCGGTGCTGGGGATCGGCAACGCCGACGTGGTCACGGTCGCGGTCGGCGGCGCGATCCTGCTGCTCAGCACCGCGGCACTGCACAAGGAGTTCGTCACGGTCGGCCTGGACCGCGAGACCGCGCGATCCGTCGGGTTGCCGATCTTCTGGCTGGACCTGGCCATGTACGCGATGGTGACGGTCGCGATCGTCATCTCGATCCAGGCCGTCGGCAACATTCTCGTGCTGGCGCTGCTGATCACCCCGGCCGCCTGCGCCCGGCTGCTCACCGACCGGATCGGCGTGATGATGGTGATCGCGCCGGTGATCGGCGCCGTCTCCGGCCTGACCGGTCTCTACCTGTCCTATGCCTTCAACCTCGCCGCCGGCGGGTTGATCGTCCTCACCGCCACCGCGGTGTTCATCGCGTGCTGGGTGTTCGCACCCCGGCACGGCCTGCTCTCCCGCCGTACCTCACGTACGGCGGTCTTGGTTTCCGCCAACCCCTGAAAGGAAACACATGCGCATCACCAATCGTTTGGTGCTGTCAGCAACGACAGTTCTCGCGCTCACCGGCGTCGCCGTCCCGGCGTCGGCCACCACTTCCGTCGTCCTCGACCAGGGACATGTCGACGTCGTCGGCATCGCCTGGGAGGACAACGCGTTCAACGTCCACGTCCACGACGAGGAGAGCGCTACCGAGTACACCCCGGCCGAGGTGCAGCTCGTCGCCAAGCCCGGTGCGAAGGTCGCCGTACCGAACGACCCGGCGTACGGCTTCCTCGGCAAGCCGGGCAGCGCCGCGTGGGTGCTGCCGCAGGTCCAGGACGCGGACCTGCTGTGGCCGGGGATCGGTTCCGAGGAGATCGCCTCGGGCGTGTTCACCAACGACGCGCTGAAGGTCATCCTGGTCGGCGTCAGCGGCCCGGCCGACTTCAGCATCTTCACTACCGACGCTTTCGGTGCGCCGACCCGGCTCGCGGACAGCGGCAACGGCCTGCCGGACACCATCAACACCACCGCCGGCGGTCACCTGCACGCCAACTGGGCCTTCGAGGCGGCCGGTACGTACAAGGTGAAGTTCAAGGTGTGCGGCACCCTCGCCGCCACCGGCAAGACGGTCACCTCGGCCATCGCGACCTACACCTTCACGGTGCAGGCATGAAGGCCCGTGGGGTGGCCGGCGCCCTGATCGCCGGTTTCGCTGCCACCGTCCTGTCCGTGGGGCCGGCCTTCGCCGCCACCACGATCTCGTCGGGTCACGTCGACGCCATCGACGTCGACTGGACGGGGTCCGCGCTGACCCTGGACCTGCGCGACGGCACGGTAACCCCTGCGGTCGACCGCGCCCCGGCGGACGTCGTACTGAACGCCGTGTCGGCCAGCAAGACCACCGTCCCGTCCAGCTCGGCGTACTCGTTCCTGGGCTCGCCGGGCGACCCGGTCTGGATCCTGCCGCAGACGCAGGTCAGCAACATCGTGTGGCCCGGTTTCAACACCGAGGGCGTCC
This sequence comes from Kribbella sp. NPDC056345, assembly GCF_042262745.1. NCBI lineage: Bacteria > Bacillati > Actinomycetota > Actinomycetes > Propionibacteriales > Kribbellaceae > Kribbella > Kribbella sp. NPDC056345. The sequence continues at coordinate 473,699 of NZ_JBHJQQ010000008.1, forward strand.
CGAGTGGCGTCCTGTCCGGTAACGCCGTCTCCGTGAAGCTGGTCTCGGTCAGCGGACCGGACGACGTCGCCGTCTACACCACCAACTCGTTCGGTACGCCGACCGTCTGGTTCGACAGCGGCAACGGCCTCCCGGACACCCGTTCCATCGCCATCAACACCCACGCCCACGCCAACTGGGCCTTCGAGGCCGCCGGCACCTACACCGCCGTCTTCGAGGTGACCGCCACCACCACTGGCGGCACTGCCATCACCACCGGACAGAAGACCTACACCTTCACCGTCCAGCCGTAACAGCACCGTGGTGCAGGGGTCCGGCGCCGGACCCCAGCGCGTCATTAAGTTGCTAAGTGGGAGACCCCCTACGCCCCCCGCCCCCCGGGGGGTTTGGAGCCTGAGTCCCGCTCCGCGAACAGAATAGG
>NZ_JBHJQQ010000009.1:0-344740 GCF_042262745.1 Kribbella sp. NPDC056345
ACACTGCAACATCATGGGCCCGCGGGGGGCCAGCGCGGGGTGTCGGGGGGCATGTACCCCACACCCCCCCAAGCGGCGGGGGGGGTGTTGCGCTGACTAGCGGGGGGGGGGGGGCCCGCTCCACCGCCCCACCCCAGCTTCACTGCAGGCTTGGCAAGAGCTTTTGCAGCGAGTCCATCAGATGCTTGTGCACACTGGTCCCGTAGGAGATCCGGTGTGCACCCGCCGCGGTCAGCTCGGCAGGTGTCGGCCCACTCGGCTTGGCGTGCGCGTTGATCGGGCCGCCGATCTCGGCGGCCAGCTCAGGCAGTACGTCGAGCGGCGCGAAGATCGGGTAGATGCAGTCCGCACCAGCCCGCCGGTAGATGCGGCCACGCGCCACGGCGTCGGCCGGCGTGCCCTGCACCAGGAACGTGTCCACCCGGGCGTTGATGACCAGGTCGGCCCCTGCAGTCGCCCGCACCTCGGCCAGGTAGTCAGCGAACTCCAGCGGGTCCACCAGTTCATCGGCTAACGAGTCCTCGAGGTTGCAGCCGACCGCACCGGTCTCCAGCAACCGCTCGGCGAACTCCTTGGCTGGCAGACCGTACCCGGCCTCCATATCCGCAGTCACCGGCACATCGACCGCCTGTACGACGCGCGCGACCGCGGTCAGCATCTCCGCGGCCGGCGTCAGTTGGCCGTCGTCGTACCCGAGGACACGCGCCATCGCGCCACTGCTGGTGGCGACCGCCGGTGCGCCACCAGCCGCGATAATCCGGGCACTGACCGGGTCCCACGCGTTCAGCAGGATCAGCGGCGGGCCCGAGTGGTGCCGGGCCCGGAACGCCTCGGCGCTCATGGCTTGTAGTGGCCGGGGGCCATCTTGCCGGTGATCCCGACCCGGTTCCACGCATTGATCATGACGATCAACGCGATCAACTGGGCCAGCTCCTTCTCCTCGAAGTGCTCAGCGGCCAGGTTGTAGACCGAGTCCGGCACGTGGCCGTCGCTGATCAGCGTGATCGCCTCGGTCAGCTCCAAAGCGGCCTGCTCCTGCTCGGTGAACAGGTTGCGGGACTCACGCCAGACCGGCAGCAGGTTCAGCTTCTGCTGGGGGCCTTCGCCGTGCAGGTAGTCGAGGCTGTGCATATCGGTGCAGTAGGCGCAGCCGTTGATCTGGGAGGCGTGCGTCCGGATCAGGTTGGCGAAGTTCGCGTCGAGGCCGGCGCCGGCGGTCGCGTCCAGCGCGTTCAGCGCCTGGTAGAACTCGGGGGCCAGGTTGGCCAGCTTCACCCGTCGGGTCGTCGATGTGCTCATGGCTCCAACCTAGGCCTGGATCGGCCCAGGTGTATGGTCCATTTCCATGGGAGATCAAGGGGCCAATTGGGCGGGCGCCGACCTGCATCTCGACCTGGCCGCGTCCCGTGGCCGCAACGACCTGGTCCAGGCCCTGCACACCTCCATCCGGACCGGCCGGCTGCCGGCCGGGACCCGCCTGCCCTCCTCACGCTCGCTCGCCAAGGACCTCGGCATCGCCCGGAACACGGTCGCCGACGCCTACGGCCAACTGGTCGCCGAAGGCTGGCTCACGGCCAGACAGGGCTCCGGCACGGTCGTCGCCAGCCGCGCCCACATCGCCCCGACCCCGGTCGCGACCCTGCCGCCGGTTCGGACCTTCCGCTACGACCTGACCCCTGGCTCACCCGACGTCTCGACGTTCCCGCGCGGTGAGTGGCTCGCCGCGGCCCGCAAGGCCTGGCCGGCCGCACCGAACGAGGCGTTCGGCCTCGGCGATCCTCGCGGCCGGATCGAGCTTCGCCGTACCCTCGCCGACTACCTCGCCCGGGCACGCGGCGTACGGGCCGATCCGGAACGCATCCTGATCTGCTCCGGCTACGTCCAGGCCCTCAGCCTGCTCTGTGAAACAGTCCGCAATCTCGGCGGTACGACGGTCGCCACGGAAGAGTTCGGCTACAGCCTGCATCGCGACGTCATCCGGGCCCGTGGCCTGCAACCAGTCCCGCTGGCACTCGACGAGTACGGCGCCGACGTGTCGCAGCTGACCGGCCAAGCCGCGCTACTGACTCCCGCGCACCAGATGCCGACAGGCGTCCCGCTCTCGCCAGAACGCCGTACGGCGGCTGTCGAGTGGGCGGCGAAGTCCGGAGCGGTGCTGATCGAGGACGACTACGACGGTGAGTTTCGCTATGACCGGCAGGCAGTGGGAGCCCTGCAGGCGCTGGACCCGGAGCGAGTCGTCTACACGGGCACCGCCAGCAAGAGCCTCGCACCCGGCGTCCGGCTCGCTTGGATGGTTCTCCCGCAGCACCTGCTCGAGCCGGTGATCGCAGTCAAGCGCGTCGCCGACTATCAGACCGCCACGCTCGAGCAGTTGGTGCTCGCCGAGTTCATTGCCTCCGGCCACTACGACCGGCATGTACGGCGCTCGCGCCTGCACTACCGTCGTCGCCGCGACCGCCTGGTCGAGCTGCTCGCGGAACGCGCCCCGAACGTCAAGGTCGCCGGAATCGCGGCCGGCATGCACGTGCTGCTCGACGTACCCGGCGATGCCGAGGACATGGTGGAGCGCGCCGCCCGTCAGGGGCTCGGTCTCGCCAGCATGAGCACCTACCACTTCGCCCCGACCCCGGCGACCCGCCAAGCCGTCATCGTCGGCTATGGCACGCCGCCCGATCACGCTTACCCAGGTGCGCTCGATCTGCTGTGCCAGGTGCTAGGCGTCTGAGATCGCGTCGGCCAAGGCGCGGATACCGGCCGGGCCGACTCGGCAGCAACCGCCGATGTACGTGGCTCCGGCAGCGGCCCAGGCGGGGGCGAGATCGGTGAGAGTCTCCGATGAGCCGGTCCAGCCGCGAGCCTCGGCGTCCCACGTCTCTCCACTGTTCGGGTAGACGACAGCTGGTTTGGTCGCGAGCGCGATGGCCCGAGCGACCTCCTCCGGCGCACAACAGTTGATGCCTACAGCAACCACCTGGTCAATGGCGCCGAGCGCGAACGCGTCGACCAGCGGCTGGCCGGCCCGCGTCAGTCCGTCGGCTGCGCTGTAGGAGAGCCAGGCCGGGAAGTCGAGCTCCTGCAGCAACTGGACCAGCACCTCGGCTTCGTCGATATCGGGAATCGTCTCGACCGCGAGCAGGTCAGGGCCGGCGCTTATCAGCAACTCCAGCCGCGGTCCGTGGAAATCGCGCAGGGCCGCAGCACTCACGCCGTACCGCCCCCGGTATTCGGAGCCATCGGCAAGGAACGCGCCGTACGGACCGACCGATGCAGCGACCAGCCGGTCACCACCGAACTCGTCGCGGACCTCGCGGGCGATGCGCACGCTGGACGTGATCAGCCGCTCGGCCTCCGCGACCGGTACGCCGGCCTGTGCGAAGCCGGCGACGCTCGCCTGATAGCTGGCGGTCGTCGCAACCATCGCACCGGCCTCGAAATACGCGCGGTGGACGGCGGCGATCTCCGCCGGAGCGTCCTTGAGGAGCCGAGCCGACCACAAGGCGTCGGACAGATCGTGACCGCGGTCCTCGAGTGCGTTCGAGAGGCCGCCGTCGAGGACGATCGGATGTTCAGAGCCCATTGGCCAGCGCCAGGACCTCGTCGGCGCAACCCCACGACAGGGTGACGCCGGAACCGCCATGGCCGTAACAGTGGATGACCTTGTCCACGAGCTCGCAGCGAACCGATGGCCGGGCCGGACGCAGACCGACCCGCGCCCGCAAGACCGTTGCCTTGCGCAACTGTGGGACCAGGACAGCGGCGCGCTCCAGAATCGCCGTACTGGCTGATGGGTCGACGGCCAGATTCCAGTCGCCGGGCTCGCTGGTGCCGCCGACGATCACGTCGTTCGATCGTGGGATCACGACGGTGGTGCCGGCGATCAGCCATTCGGACAGGCCACACTGCGCAACGCTCAGCAACTGCCCCCGCACCGGCGTCACCGTCGGATCGGCCGCGGTCAACCGAGCACCAAGACCGGTGCAGTTGATCACGAGATCCGCCGAACTGGGCAGCCCCGACAACGCTGCGCGAGTCAGCGTGCCCCCGGCGTTCTCGAGCCGTTTCACCAACGCCGGCAAATACTTCGGCATCTCGACCACCGGCGCGGTGAACGCCCACCCGTCCGCAAACCCGGTCGGAGGCGACGCCACCCGCGTCAGATCCGGCAGTACGTCGGCCCACGCCGGATCCGGAGTCCGCTCCACCAGCAACTCACGCCCATGCCGCAACTGCACCGACGGCTCGTGCTCAGCCAGCTTGGTGAACTCGTCGTACGACGCCTTGGCCCACGCAGCCACCCGGTCAGCGGGCTCGGCCAAGTACGGACCCCAGATCGCCCCCGCCACCGAAGACGTGGTCTCCAGCGGCAGGTCGCGAGCCAGCACGGCCACCTCATAGCCGTTCTCGGCCAACCTCACGGCACAGGTCAACCCGATCACACCAGCACCCACCACGATCACGCGCATACGCACAGTGTCGCCTAGTGCAGGTCAACCGCCAACGAGTAGAAGCGGGTGGTCTGCGTTGGGCCGTTGTTGTCGTCCGAGAGGAGGTACAGCTGCCGGCGTCCGCCGGGGAGGTGGCCGCCCAGGGCGAGTGCCTCGACGTTGTCGAGCAACGGGTTCGGCTGCGGTTGTCCGGCGGTCGCTCCGGACGGCGGGCAGTTCACCAGGTCGAACAGCAGCTTCTTCTGCACGAAGGCCTTGTCCGGCGCATCCTTGAGGGAGGCCTTCGCCGTCACATCGGTTGCGTGCCGCAACGACACCGTGAAGACGCGGATCGTGTTCCCGACGCCCGGAACGAAGGTGCGCTCCATCGAGACCAGTTCACCAGGGTTCACCCAGGCCAGCTCGACCAGGGAGAGGCCGGGGTCGGTGTGGTACGCGTACTGCGAGGTCACGCGGTAGTCATGGCCGGAGAAGCCTGTGTAGCGCAGGATCCGATTCCGGCCGCGGCCGTCCGCGTCCCGGCCGTCCGGGGCCAGTGGCTCCTCCATGCCTGCGAACACCGAACGCCCGTCCCGGCTCGCGGTCAGCGACTCGAAGGTTCCGTTCGTGACCGCCTCACCAGCAGGCGCGACCTGGAAGCGCGTCGGCACCGGCAGCGACCCGATCTGCAGACCATCGGACAGCCGGAACCGCCGGATCGACGGCTCGCGCTCCGACGTCGCGAGGATCGTCCGCTGACCGCGCTCGACGACCAGCCCCTCACCATCGAAGTCCTGCGCGTTGAACGGCGTACCGTCCGGACGCTTGAGGATCGTGATCCCGTCCACACTCACCGTCGGCTTGCTGCTGATCTTCAGATCGAAGACCCGCGCCGGGCTGGTGAGGACGTTGTCGACCAGCGCGACCGCACTGTGCGGCCCGGTGACATTCAGCGCGGACAGCCCGGAGACCAGCTGTCCGCCGTACGTCGTCTTGTTCAGCGCGTCGCTGAACCCGAGGAACCGGGCATTCGGCGAGCATGCTCCACCGGGGTGCTCCGTAGCGGTTGCGGTGAGTGGCGTGGTGAGAGTGGTCAGAACTACAGCAGTGGCGAGCGGCTTCTGCCAACGCATTCCAGACTCCTCGATCAACGAGAGATGAACATCAGCGCACCAGACAGGGCCGCTTCGGATCGAACGCCCAGTCCTTGATCACATACTGCATGGCGACCGAATCGTCGCGTGCACCGAGTCCATGTTCGAGGTACAACTCATGGGCCGCCTGGAGGGCATCCCGATCCAGCGAGACGCCAAGACCAGGAGCCGTCGGTACGGCGATCTGCCCGTCGGCGATCTGCAACGGCTCGGTGGTGAGCGCCTGCCCGTCCTGCCAGATCCAGTGCGTGTCGAGCGCGGTGATCTCACCCGGAGCCGCCGCTCCGACATGGGTGAACATGGCCAGCGAGATGTCGAAATGATTGTTCGAGTGCGAACCCCAGGTGAGCCCGAAGTCGTTGCAGAGCTGGGCAACCCGCACCGACCCGGCCATCGTCCAGAAGTGCGGATCCGCCAGCGGGATGTCGACGGCGTCCATCCGGACTGCCTGCGCCAGCTCACGCCAGTCGGTCGCGATCATGTTCGTGGCCGTCCGCAATCCCGTCGTACGGCGGAATTCGGCCATTGTCTCGCGGCCGGAGAACCCGGCCTCGGCGCCACACGGATCCTCGACGTACGCCAGTACGTCGTCCAACCCGTTGCACAGGGCAATGGCTTCGCGGACCGGCCAGGCGCCGTTCGGATCGACCGTGATGCGCGCCCGCGGGAACCGCTCGGCCAGTGCCCGGACGGCGGCGATCTCAGCCGCGCCCTCGAACACCCCGCCCTTCAACTTGAAGTCGGCGAACCCGTACCGCTCTTCAGCGGCTTCGGCCAGAGCGACGACGGCCTCGGGTGTCAAAGCGGGTTGCCGTCGCAACAGCGACCAGCGATCGGTGCCATCGTTGGTAAGGTACGGCAGGTCAGTCTGCCCCGGATCGCCGACATAGAAGAGATAACCGAGCACTGGTACGGCGGCCCGCTGCTGACCGTCGCCCAGAAGCTCAGCCACCGGTACGCCGAGATGCTGTCCGAGCAGGTCGAGCAGAGCCGAATCGAGCCCGGTCACCGCATGCACCGTCGTACGGAGGTCGAATGTCTGAAGACCGCGACCACCCGCATCCCGATCCGCGAATGATGTGGCAACTGAACGCAGCAGCTGGCGGTACCGGGCGATCTCCTGGCCAACCAGCAACTCCGCGGCCTCGGTGATCGTGCCCGCGATCTTGGCGCCACCCGGGACCTCGCCCAGCCCGGTGTTCCCCGAACTGTCCGTCACGATCACCACGTTGCGGGTGAAGAACGGCCCGTGGGCACCACTCAGATTGAGCAGCATGCTGTCGTAGCCAGCAACCGGCACGACCTCCACGGAGACCACCCGCGGCGTCGTCATGTCAGTTTGCCGATCAACGAGGTGAGCTCGGTCAGCTCGTCCTCACTCAGGTCCTGCAGCGGCGGCCGCACCGGCCCGGCCGGACGGCCGATGGCTTTCACACCGGCCTTCACGATCGAGACGGCGTACCCCTTGGTGCGATCGCGGATGTCGAGGTACGGAATGACGAACTCGTTCAGCTTGCGGTAGACAGCGTCCCGGTCCTGCGCGAGCACATCGGCGTAGAAGCCGAGCGCGAACTCGGGCACGAAGTTGAAGATCGCCGACGAGTAGGTGCTGACCCCCAGTTGCAGCAGCGGCAGCGCGAACGTCTCCGCGGTCGGCAGCCCGCCGATGTAGGTGAGCCGGTCGCCAACGCGTGCGTAGGTCCGCGTCATCATCTCGACATTGCCGACGCCGTCCTTCAGGCAGACCAGGTTGTCGTTGCGGTCGGCAAGCTCCGCAACCGAGACATCGGTGAGGATCGCGTTCGCGCGGCTGTAGACGGTGACGCCGAGGTTCGTACTGCGGCAGACGGCCGACACATGTTCGACGAGCCCGCGTTGGCCGGCCTCGGTCAGATAGGGAGGCAGCAGCAACAATCCGTCCGCACCCGCGGCCTCCGCCGCCTGGGCCTGCTCGATCGCCGTCGCCGTCCCGCCGGTGGCCGGTGCGATCACCGGCACCCGCCCGGCGACCTCGGAGACGGCGGCCCGGACGACGGCGTCGATCTCGGCCGGCGTCAGCGAGAACCCTTCCCCGGTACCACCCGCCGCGAACAGCCCGGCGACGTCGTACTGGCTGAGCCAGGACAGGTGTTCGCGGTAGGCCTTCTCGTCGAAGCTCAGGTCGGGTTGGAAATGCGTGACCGGAAACGAGAGCAGTCCGGTCTTCAGCTGGGCAGCGAGTTCGTCGGGGGTCACGCCGGTCAGCCTAGGAAGGCGGATGGATACCTGTCTAAGACTGTTTTTGGATCTATTGATGCTCTGAGAGCATCGCCCGGACCCGATGCAGGACCGGATTGGCCGAGTCGCGGTGCCAGATCGCGTGCAACTCGACCGGTTCCCCGGCCAGCGCGATCTCCCGAAAGGTGACCCCCGGTACGCCGAGATCGCGCGCCGACTCGGGGACGAGGGCGACCCCGCGACCGGCCGCGACCAGCAGTACGACGGTGAGCACCTGCTGCACGCGTTGCGTGATCCGGTGCTGGGAACCGGCCAGGAATCGAATGGTCAGCTCATGGAAGTAGCGGGCGCGGACGGGGTCGTAGCTGATCACCTCCTCCGCAGCGAAGTCGGCCGCCGTGAGTGGACGGTCGAGCTCGGACAGCGGGTGATCGGCAGGCAGCGCCGCGCAGAGCGGCTCGCGAGCCACGATCTGGGAGTCGAGAAGCTCTGTGTCGTACGGCGGCCGTGCCAGCGCGAGGTCGAGTTCGCCGTGCAGCAGGCCGTCGATCTGCGCCGAGGTGACCCGCTCGTGCAGGATCACGTCTACCTCCGGCAGTTCGTCGGACACTCGGCGAAGAAACGGTCCGAGCGTCCGGATCGCCGTCACCGCGGTGAAGCCGAGCCGCAGCGTCCCGGCCGCTCCCTGATCGACCCGGCGGGCGAGATCACCCGCAGTCTCGACGAGCGCCAGCAGTCGCCGGGCCTCACCCAGGAAGGCCTGGCCGGCTTCGGTCAGAACGACGCGGCGGTTGTCCCGCTCGAACAGCTGGACGCCGATCGCGCGTTCCAGCTTCTGCACCTGGCGGCTGAGTGGCGGCTGGGTCATGTTGAGTCGCTCGGCGGCCCGGCCGAAGTGCAGTTCCTCGGCGACCGCCACGAATGCGGTCAGTTGGTCCAGCGAGAACATGATTCCCGAAAGGTATCACTCGATGCATAAACAACCTTGGACAGGCATCGATGGCTCTCCCTACGCTCACGCCAAACGGGGCCGATCCAGAGGAGGTACTCCGATGAGGCTCATTCATGGCATCGCCGTCACGGCGGTCGTCGCTGTCCTGACCAGCTGCGGCGGAGTGAAGACCACAGAGACCGGCGGTGACGGTGACTTCCCGACCGGCAACATCCAGATGAGCGTCGGCGCCGCGCCTGGTGGCAGCACCGATCTGATCACCCGCGCGATCGCCGAGGGTCTCGGCAAGGAGCTGGGTGTTTCGGTTCCGGTGGTGAACAAGCCCGGTGCGAACGGCGCCCTGAACGCGAAGGAACTGCAGTCGGCCAAACCCGACGGCTACAAGATCGCGGTCCAGAACGCGTCGCTGTTCACCATCACCCCGCTGGCGGTCTCGGCGAACGAGGTCGTGAAACTCGACGACTTCGACCTGCTCGGCGGCATCTCCCAGGACGACTACGTGCTGGTCGCCCCGGCCGCCTCGACGGTCAAGTCGATCGCAGACCTGAAGAAGTCCGGCAAGAACATCAAGTACGGCACCACCGGGGTCGGGACCGGCGCGCAGCTCGCGTCCGCGCTGGCGTTCAAACAGGCCGGGATCCCGGCGACCGACGTACCGTTCGAGGGTGGCGCGCCGGCGTTGACCGCGTTGCTCGGCAGCCAGGTCGATGTCGCCACCATCCAGGTCGGCGACAGCATCGCACAGATCAAGGCGAAGAAGGTCGTGCCGCTCGCGGTGTTCTCGGCCGAGCGGATCAAGTTCCTGCCCGAGGTCCCGACGGCGAAGGAACAGGGGTACGACGTGGTCGTGGCGCAGTACCGGTTCCTGACCGCGCCGAAGGGGACGCCGGAGCCGGTCAAGGCCAAGCTCTTGGATGCGGCCAAGAAGACCTTCGCGACCGAGGCGTACAAGAAGTTCAACGACGACCACTGCCTGACCCCGATCGAGGGAACGCCGGACGAGGTCCGCAAGATCCTCGACGAGTACGCCACCAAGTACAAGGCGCAGCTCGATCAGTACCAGATCTCGCTGGGTAAGAAGTGACCGAACGGCCTCTTGCTCAACTCGGCGCCGCAGGTGTTGCGGGTGCGATCGGTGTGTTCGGCCTCATCGGCTCGGTCGCACTCGGTCTCGGCCGGCTGACCGCGCCCGGTCCCGGGCTGTGGCCGTTCACGGTCAGCGTCGTGATCACCGTGCTCGCGGTGGTGCTGGCGCTGACCGGACGGCACGGGACCGATACCGAGGGGTTCACCGGAGCGAGCGTGCAGACGGCGATCGCCGTACTGAGTCTCGTGGTGTTCGCTGCGCTGCTGCCGCTGATCGGGTTCGAGATTCCGTCGCTGTTGCTGGTGTTCGTCTGGACGCGCTTCCTGGGCAGGGAGCGCTGGGTGTCATCGGTGGCCGTCAGCGTGGGCACGGTGGTCGCGTTCTACGTGCTGTTCGTGATGGTCCTCGAGATCCCGTTGCCGCGGCTGATCTGAAGGTGTCGTGATGGATTTCCTCAACCCGGTGATCGACGGCTTCGGCGTCGTTCTGCAGCCCACCAATCTGTTGTACTGCCTGATCGGCGTCGTGATCGGGATGCTGATCGGCGTCCTGCCCGGACTGGGGCCGGCGGCAACGATCGCGATCCTGCTGCCGATCACGTACGGCGTCGAACCGGTCCCGGCGATCATCATGCTGGCCGGTATCTTCTACGGCGCCCAGTACGGCGGCACGATCACCTCGGTCCTGCTCCGCCTCCCGGGCGAGGCATCGTCCGTGGTCACCGTGTTCGACGGCTACGCACTGGCCAAACAGGGGAAGGCCGGTACGGCGCTCGGGGTCGCGGCGATCGGCTCGTTCATCGGCGGTACGGTCTCGATCATCGGGCTCACCCTGCTGGCCCCGGTGGTGGCCGAGGTCGCGCTCGACTTCGGCCCGCCCGAGTACGCCGCGCTGTCGCTGTTCGGCGTGCTCCTGGTCGCGACCGTCGGCAACGGCGGCCGGACCAAGTCGGTGATCGCCGCCGGGCTCGGGTTGCTGCTGGCAACGGTCGGGCGGGACACCTTCACCGGTGCGAGCCGGTTCACCTTCGACACCCTGAACCTTGCCGATGGCATCGACTTCGTGCCGATCGCGATGGGGCTGTTCGGGCTCGGCGAGATCCTGCACAACCTGGAGGAACGCCACCGCACGGTGCCGGCGCCGGCCAAGGTGACCAACGTCTGGCCGTCCCGCGCTGATCTTCGCCAGTCGTCCGGTGCGATCGGTCGCGGCTCGGTGATCGGGTTCGTCCTCGGCGTGCTGCCGGGCGGCGGCGCGACGCTCTCCTCGCTGGTCGCCTACGCGGTCGAGAAGCGCCGGGCCAAGCACCCCGAGCGCTTCGGGAAGGGCGCGATCGAAGGTGTCGCCGCGCCGGAGACGGCGAACAACGCGGCCGCGACCTCGTCGTTCATCCCGCTGCTCACGCTGGGCATCCCGGCCAACACGACGATGGCGCTGATGTTCGGTGCGCTGCTGATCCAGGGCATCCCACCCGGTCCGCAGCTGGTGTCGGAGCACCCGGACCTGTTCTGGGGTGTGGTCAACTCGATGTACATCGGCAACATCCTGCTGCTGATCATGAGCATCCCGATGGTCGGGTTGTTCGTGAAGATCCTCCGGGTCCGCCCGGCGGTGCTGGCGCCGATCACGGTTCTGATCACGCTGCTCGGCGTCTACACCGTGAACAACCAGGTCTTCGACATCTTCCTGGTGATCGTCTTCGGGGTGCTCGGCTACCTGATGAAGAAGTTCGGGTTCGAACCCGGCCCGCTGGTGCTGGCGTTCGTCCTCGGGAGCGTGATGGAGACCGCCGTCCGCCAGTCGCTGCTGATCTTCGGCGGCAACCCGGCCGGCTTCTTCACCCGGCCGATCTCGGGCACGGTGCTCGCCGTACTGATCGTCGTGCTCGCACTACCGGCCATCCGCCTGGTGATGCACCGCCGTTCCAAGGACAAGGAGCTCGTGTGAGCAGGATTTCCCGGATCGAACTGACCCCGGTCGCGTTCGCGGATCCGCCACTGCTGAACGTCTCCGGTGTCCATCAGCCGTTCGCGCTGCGGACGATCGTGCAGGTCTGGACCGACGACGGCAATCACGGACTCGGCGAGACGTACTGCGACGAGACCCTGCTCGCCCGGCTCACCGCAGTCGCGGCGGCACTGCCCGGTCTGGACACGTTCGATCTGCACGGCCTGCGGAGCCGGGTGGCCGACGTACTGGGTGCTGAGCGTGGTGCCGAGGTCGGTGGGATGCTCAATCTGCAGGATCCGGTCGACGTCGTACTGTCGCCGTTCGAGATTGCCCTGCTGGATCTGCAGGGCAAGGAGCTTGGGCGTCCGGTCGCGGACCTGCTGGGTGGCGCGGTGCGTGATGCGGTCCCGTTCAGCGCCTACCTGTTCTACAAGTGGGCCGGGCATCCCGGTGCCGCGGAGGACTCCTGGGGCGCTGCTCTTGATCCGGCCGGCATCGTTGATCAAGCCCGGTCAATGATTGATCAATATGGATTCACAGCGATCAAGCTCAAGGGCGGAGTGTTTCCGCCGGAGCAAGAGATCGAGGCGGTCCATGCCCTGGCCGCTGCCTTCCCCGAGCACAAGCTGCGGATCGATCCGAACTGCGCCTGGACGGTCGACACCTCGGTGGCCGTTGCCAAGGCGCTGACCGGTGTCATCGAGTACCTCGAAGATCCGACCCCGGGAATCGAGGGGATGGCCGCGGTCGCCGCGCAGACGGACATCCCGCTGGCGACCAACATGTGCGTGATCGCGTTCGCGCATCTGAAGCCGTCGGTCCTGGCCGATGCCGTGCAGGTCGTGCTCTCCGACCATCACTACTGGGGTGGACTGCGGCGCTCGCAGTTGCTGGCCGGGATCTGCGACACCTTCGGGATGGGGTTGTCGATGCACTCCAACTCGCACCTCGGGATCAGCCTGGCCGCGATGACGCAGCTCGCGGCCGCGACCCCCAACCTCACCTACGCCTGCGACACGCACTACCCATGGAAGACCGAGGACCTGATCAAGCCCGGCGTCCTGGACTTCGCAGACGGGAGCGTACGGGTGCCGACCGGTCCGGGGCTCGGGATCGAACTCGACACCGACGCGCTCGGTCGCCTGCACGAGCAGTACCTGGTGGCCGGGATCCGGCGCCGCGACGACACGACGTACATGCGGACGATCGAACCGAACTTCACCCCGAACCGTCATCGGTGGTGACTAGGCACCCAATCGCCGGCGGGTGTTCGCCAGGTGCACGCGCATCGCGGCGCGTGCTGCCTCTCCGTCTCCGTGGACGATCGCGGTGTGGATGTTCTCGTGCTCGTGGATCACCCGGGTGAGGTGGTCCGGATCGGACATCTCGTACGCCGGGTCGAGCCGGGTCCGCGGCAGCATGATCATCATCGGCCCGAAGCCACTCACCACGTCGGTGTAGAACCGGTTGCCTGAGGCAACGGCGACCTTGAGGTGGAAGCCGAAGTCCGCCTCGACCGAACGGGCGGGGTCGGCGCCGACCTGCCGGAAGTCGTCCAGCGCCCGGCTGATCCCGCGCAGCTGCGGCTCGGTACGCCGTACTGCCGCGAGCCCTGCCGCTTCGCTCTCGACGCCGATCCGGAAGTCCATCAGCTCGAGCACGTCCTGATGGGTGCGGACCTCTCGCAGCTCAACCGGACCGGGCACCTCCAGCACGAAGGACCCGCGCCCCTGGAACGTCTCGACCAGGCCAGCCGCCTGGAGCCGGGAGACCGCCTCGCGGATGACGGTCCGGCTGACTCCGAACTCCTCGACCAGGCCGTTCTCCGCCGGCAGCTTCGCACCGGGCGCGAGTTCACCGGTCAGGATCCGCCGCTTCAGTTCCGCGACGACGTCGTACGCGAGACTGCGCCGTACGCTCATCGGCTGCCGAACTCGCACGCGTCGACGGTCCAGGCCGCGCACTGCTCGCTGGTGGTGAAGCCGAGACCCGGCCGGTCCGGGACCAGCATCCGGCCGTCGACAGTCTCCAGACGCTCGTTGAACAAGGGGTTCAGCCACTCGAAGTGCTCGACCCACGGCTCGCGGGGATACGCGGCCGCGAGGTGCAGGTGGATCTCCATCGCGAAGTGCGGTGCGAGTTGCAGACCGGCATGATCGGCCAGCGTCGCCAGCTTGAGGAACGGCGTGATACCACCGATCCGCGGTGCGTCGGGCTGGATGATGTCGGCCGCCCGGGCCTCGATCAGCCGCACGTGCTCACCGACACTCGACAACATCTCACCGGTCGCGATCGGGGTGTCGAGCGCAGCCGCCAGTTGCGCGTGGCCCTCGGCGTCGTACGCGTCGAGCGGCTCCTCGATCCAGACCAGCTCGAACTGCTCCAGACTCCGCCCGACCCGCAATGCAGTCGGCCGATCCCACTGCTGGTTGGCATCGACCATCAGCGGTACGGCGTCGCCGATGTGTTCTCGGACCGCCCGCACCCGGGCCAGATCGGCTCGGGAGTCCGGCTGGCCGACCTTGAGTTTGATGCCGCCGATACCGTCCGCCAGCGACTGAGCCGCGCGCTCGCGCACCTCCTCGATCGGCGCATGCAGGAACCCACCGGACGTGTTGTACGCCCGGACCGAGTCCCGATGCGCGCCGAGCAGCTTGGCCAGCGGCAGCCCGGCCCGCTTGGCCTTCAGATCCCACAACGCGATGTCGATCGCGGCGATCGCCTGCGTCGCAACGCCGGACCGCCCGACCGAGGCCCCCGCCCAGAGCAACTTGTCGTACACCTTGGCGATATCCGACGGATCCTCGCCGATCAGGTCGCCCGCGATCTCCCGAGCATGCGCGTACTGCGCCGGACCGCCGGCCCGCTTCGAGTACGAGAACCCGATCCCGTGCTGCTCCTGCGCCGTACTGATCTCCGCGAACAGCAGCACGATCTCAGTCATCGGCCGCTGCCGACCGGTCAGCACCTTCGCATCACTCACGGGCCGCTCCAACGGCAGCACCACGGAGGACAACCGGACGTAGCGGATCTGATCTGACATGAAGGTCATCATACAAGTAGCCGCCTTGTATGACGACTGATCATACTTGCCAATCCGGAAAGTTCGACCCCATACTTTCCAATATGGAAAGTAACGAGAGACCCGACCCTGTGGCTGCGGCCGCGGCGCTGGACGACCTGCACCGCTCACAGGCCAGACTGGCGGCCGGATTGCGCCTGCCCTCCGGCTTCTACCTCACGATCGGGCTCGCGATCAGCGCGACGATCTTCCTGTTCGCACGGGGTCTGGCTGCCGGTTCGGAGCAGGTGCCCTTGCTCCTGCTCGCAGGCCTCGCCGTCTTCGCTGTGGTGGCGGGCATTCAGGTGCTGCGTTTTCGCCGTCTCAACGGTGCGTTGGTGTGGAGCCTGGTCAGCCAGGTCGTCCTGGGGAAGGCGGCGCTGTCGTCGCTCGCCTATGCCGCAGCCCTGGCCGGCGCGGTGTGGGCGGGGTATGCCGGCAACTGGTGGTTGACCGCGCTCTGTGCGGCGGCCGGCGGTGCTGGTTATGTTGCCGGTGGAATGCGCTGGATGCGGCAGTACCGTGCGGAGCCGCAGCTCAACGGAGGCGGCGGCGAGATGGCGTGGTGGGTTGCCGCAGTGTGCGCGCTCGTGGTGGCCGGTGTGGTCCTGCTCGTCGGGAGCCGCTGATGGCCGACCTGGATGTGCACCTGCAGGCACCGGCCCGCCTCAAACTGATGAGCCTGCTGGTGACCGTCACCGAGTTGGAGTTCGCGACCCTCCGCGAGCATCTCGACGTCAGCGACTCGGTCCTGTCCAAACACATCGCGGCGCTGGCCGAGGTCGGCTACGTGCGCAGCCGCAAAGGCAGTCACCGGGGGCGCCGGACCACTTGGATCTCCATCACCGGCACCGGCCGGAAGGCCCTCAGCACGCATGTCGCCGTACTGAGGGCCATCGTCGCGAACGTCGAGTGAGGTCCTACTCGACGGTGACGGACTTCGCCAGGTTGCGGGGCTTGTCGACGTCGTGGCCGAGGGCGACGGCCGCGTAGTACGCGAGGATCTGCAGCGGGATCGTGAGCAGGATCGGGTCCAGCTCCGGCTCGTTCTTCGGGACCACGATCTTCGCGGAGACGCCGTCCGGGATGTCGACGCCCGGGTGGGTGACGACGTACAGGGGGCCCGAGCGGGCGGCGATCTCGTGCAGGGCGCCGATGTTGCGGTCGAGCAGTTCGTCCTGCGGGACGATCGCGACACTCGGGACGTCCGGCGAGATCAGCGCGAGCGGGCCGTGCTTCAGCTCGGAGGTCTGGTACGCCTCGGCGTGCCGGTAGGAGATCTCCTTGAGCTTCTGCGCGCCCTCGCGGGCGACCGGGTAGCCGCGGGTGCGGCCGACGAAGAACAGGCTCTCGTGCTGGGCGAGCCGGCCGGCGATCTTGGCCAGCTCCTCCTCCTGGTCGACGATCGACTGGATGTGCTCGGGGAGCTTCTTCAGCCCCTCGAGCAGCCGGCGGCCGTCGGCGGGGGAGACGTCGCGGATCCGGCCGAGGTGGATACCGAGCATCGCGAACGCGACGGCCATGTTGGTCAGTGCCTTGGTCGAGGCGACCGAGACCTCCGGGCCGGCGTGCAGGTAGACACCGCCGTCGACGGCGCGGGCGATGCTGGAACCGACCGCGTTCACCAGGCCGATCACCCGGCCGCCCTTGCGCTTGAGCTCCTGGACGGCGACCAGAGTGTCCAGCGTCTCGCCGGACTGGCTGACCGCGATGTACAGCGTGTCGCGCTCGACCACCGGGTTGCGGTAGCGGAACTCCGACGCCGGCTCGGCGTCGGCGGGGATCCGCGCGACCTCCTCGATGAACTGGGCGCCCATCTGACCGGCGTAGTACGCCGAGCCGCAGCCGAGGATCTTGACCCGCTTGATCTCGCGGGCCTCGCGGGCGTCCATGTTCAGGCCGCCCAGGTGGACGGTGTGGAAGCGCTCATCCAGGCGACCCCGCAGCGCGCGGCCGACGGCGTCCGGCTGCTCGTGGATCTCCTTCATCATGAAGTGCTCGTGCAGGCCGCGTTCGTACTCGTCGGCCTCCCAGTCGACCGTCTTCGCGGTCTTGGTGGTCGGCGAGGCGTCCTGGGTGAAGGTGCGGTAGCCGTCGGCCTTGACGGTGGCCATCTCGCCGTCGTCCAAGTACACGACCTGGCGGGTGTAGCGGATCAGCGCCGCCGCGTCGGAGGCGACGTGCATCTCGCCGTCACCGATGCCGAGGATCAGCGGGCTGCCGTTACGGGCGACCACGATCCGGTCCGGGAAGTCCAGGTCGATCACGGCGATGCCGTAGGTGCCCTCGATCCGGCGCAGCGCGGCCATCACCTTCTCCTCGAGGGTGGTGCCGTCGGACTGCTCGATCAGGTGCGCGAGAACCTCGGTGTCGGTCTCGGAGCGCAGCTTGACGCCGGCGTCCTCGAGCTGACGGCGCAGCGCGCCCGCGTTGTCGAAGATGCCGTTGTGGACGACCGCGATCCGCTCGTTGCCGCTGGCGTGCGGGTGCGCGTTGTCCTTGCTCGGGCCGCCGTGGGTCGCCCAGCGGGTGTGGCCAATGCCGAGCTTGCCGCCGAACCGCTTCGGCAGCGAGGCCTCCAGCTCACGGACCCGGCCGGCGTCCTTGTGCACCTTCAGCTCGCTGGTCCCGAGGACGGCGACGCCGGCCGAGTCGTACCCGCGGTACTCCAGCCGGGCCAGGCCGTCCACCAGGATGGGCGTGGCCGGCTTGGTGCCGACGTACCCGACGATTCCGCACATGTGTTGGTGCCTTTCGTAGGTCTTGGGTAGCAGCCGTCAGCCGTAGACGATCCGTCGGAGCTGACGCGCGGACAGTTCGGGCGAGCGCACCGGCCAGTGCCGGAGCTCGGAACCCACACGCGCGAAGATCTCGTCGTTGCGCGCGCCGTAGGTCTGCAACTCACGATGCCGGCGCCGCACGTACTCCTCGGCGGTCTCCGTGAAGTACGCCAGCACGTCCGCGACCACTCGTCGCGCGTCGTCCGCGGACAGCCCGGTCGTCCGGCTGACCTGCTCGGCCAGCTCGTCCACCGGCGCTGCCGCCGCCTCACTGATCACCGGACAACTCTGCAGCTTTTCCGGGTCCAACACAAAGGATCTGCCCGAAATCGGGCAAAATCCCTGACTGATCAGCCTCAGGACTGGTACGGCGGCTGGTTCGGGGGCTGGTTCTGGGGCGGGTAGGGCGGCTGGTTCGGGGGCCCATACTGCTGGTACGGCGGCTGGTTCTGCGGTGGGAACTGCTGGGGTGGGAACTGCTGGTACGGCTGCTGGTACGGCGGGGGCGCCTGGGTGCGCTTCCGCTGCGATCGCAGGACCAGGAGCACGATCACCACGGCGGCCACGACCGCGATCGGCAGGGCCAGCCACATGACCCAGCTCAGGATCGTCTCGAACGGGTTCGCAGGCGCTGGTGGTTCCATGTCGGCTCCTGGGTCAGAACAGGCGCAGTACGTCGGACTCCATACCGCGGAGCGCGTCGTAGTCGACCGTCACGCACTCGAGACCGCGGTCGGTGGCCAGGAACTGGGCCTGCGGTTTGATCAGCTGGGCGGCGAAGATACCGCGCACCGGGGCCAGCAGCGGGTCGCGGTTCAGCAGCTCGACGTACCGGGTCAGCTGCTCGACCCCGTCGATCTCGCCGCGGCGCTTGATCTCGACCGCGACATGCTTCCCGTCGGCATCGCGACACAACAGGTCGACCGGCCCGATCGCGGTCGGATACTCCCGCCGTACCAGCGTGAAACCCTCGCCGAACGTGTGCACGTGCTCGGCCAGCAGCTCCTGCAGGTGCGCCTCGACGCCGTCCTTGATCAGACCGGGGTCGGTCCCGAGCTCGTACGCCGTGTCGCTGTGCACCTCCTTGATGGAGATCCGCAGCTCCTCGCCGGCCTTGTTCGTGACACTCCAGACGTCCTCGTCCACGGTCAGCTTGCAGGGCGGCGACATCCAGTTGAGCGGTTTGTACGAACCGCCGTCGGCGTGGATCAGCACGGAGCCGTCCGCCTTCACCATCAGCAACCGCGGCGCCATCGGCAGATGGGCGGTCAGACGGCCGGAGTAGTCCACAGAACACGTTGCAATCACCAAGCGCACGAGGAGTGACGCTACAGCACGGTCCATGGAAAGGTGGTTCGCATGAACCTGATGTGTCCCGCGCGGATCCTGTTGCTTCCGGGTGACGTGCAGGACACAGCCGTCGGCGAGCGGATAGCGCAGGTCTACGCGGCCACGTTCGACGCCGCCGCCGGTTCGCGGCTGGCCGAGCAGCTCGGTGTCCAGCTCACGGTCCTGCCAGACCTGGTACGGCGTCCTGACGCGGAGCTGCAGGCGATCGCGGACCTGCACCGCGGCGAGACCGTGGTCGTGCTCGGGGCCGACCTCGGCCTGAAGTTGCCGGCGGTCGTCGAGCACACCGGCGACGGCTGGACCCGCGTCCCGACCGACAACGAGCTCACCCTCGCGACGTACGAACAAGCCGCGGAGCGGTTCCGCGCGTCGATCCCGACCGAGGCCAACCACGACCTCATCGACCTGCTCGCGGATGCCGTCCCACCCGGCGCCCGCGTGCTGGAGCTGGGCAGCGGCACCGGCCGGGACGCGAACGAGCTCGAACGCCGCGGATTCACAGTCCGGCGGACCGACGCCACCGAGGCCTTCCTGGAAATGATGCGAGCCGACGGCCACACCGCCGACCCACTGAACGCCCTCACCGACGACTTCGGCGGCCCGTACGACGCAGTCTTCGCCGACGCGGTCTTCCTGCATTTCGACCGCGCCCAGCTGACTGCCGTCCTGCGCAAGGCGGTCCGAGCAGCCCCGGTCCTCGCCTTCAGCACAAAAGAAGGCTCAGGGGAGGAGTGGTCCAACCGGCACCTCGACCTCCCCCGACACTTCGTCCTCTGGCAAGAGCAACCGCTCCGCGAACTGCTGACCACCACCGGCTGGACAGTCCGCCACCTGATCCACAGCGAACCACCCCCAGGCAAGCCCCGTTTCCCAGACCGCGCCACCGGCTGGCTCCAAGCCCTCGCCGTCCGCGCATGATTCGGGCCGGGGTGGTGCTCTTCGGGGCCGACGGCATCGCGGTGATCGAGCGGATCCGCGACGGTCTGACCTACTACGTGCTGCCGGGCGGCCAGGTGGACCCCGGCGAGACGCTGGCTGAGGCTGCGCGCCGGGAGACTTATGAGGAGCTTGGTCTGCATGTGCGGATCCACGGGGCGGTCGCGGTGGTGAACTTCCGCGAGACCACCCAGCACTACTTCCTCGCTGAGGCGATCGGCGGCGAGTTCGGGACCGGGGCCGGGCCGGAGATGGACAGTCCGGTGGATTCGGAGCGGGGGAGTTACCGCGCGCTGTGGCTGCCACCGCACCGCTACGGGGAGCTGAAGCCGAAACCGATCGGTGCCACGCTGGCCGCCGTACCGGATCCTGAGGCGGTGGTCACGGGCTGGCTGGCGGCTCCGCTGGGGTTCGACGAGGTGTGAGGTTGACCTCGCGGGTGACTCAGCTCATGGGCTGACCAGTCGCGGACTGGCATAGTGCCAGCATGGCTCGGGAACTGAAGGTCGTCGGAGTGGTCGGTCTCGGCACGATGGGTGCCGGTATCGCGGAGGTGTTCGCGCGCAACGGCCTGACCGTGGTCGGGGTGGAGCGTGACGACGCGGCGGTCGAGCGCGGCCGCGGTCACATCCAGCACTCGACCGACCGGGCGGTGAAGCGCGGCAAGCTGTCCGTCGAGGACCAGCAGGCGCTGTTCGACCGGGTCACCTTCGCGACCTCGCTGGAGGCGCTCGCGGACTGCGACCTGGTGATCGAGGCCGTCATCGAGCGGCTCGAGCTGAAGCGGGAGATCTTCTCCGCACTGGACAAGGTCGTCCGCGACGACGCGATCCTGGCCACCAACACCTCCTCGTTGTCGGTCACCGAGATCTCGGTCGCCACCCAGCGCCCGCGCCGCGTCGTCGGCATGCACTTCTTCAACCCGGCGCCGGTCCAGGAGTTCGTCGAGGTCATCAAGACCGTCGTCACCGAACCGGACGTGGTCGAGGACGTGCAGGCGCTGGCCCGCCGCCTCGACAAGGTCCCGGTGGTCGCGGCCGACCGGGCCGGCTTCATCGCCAACGCGCTCCTGTTCGGCTACCTGAACCACGCCGTCTCGATGGTCGAGTCGCGGTACGCGACCCGCGAGGACGTCGACGCCGCGATGCGACTCGGCTGCGGCTACCCGATGGGCCCGCTCGCGCTGCTCGACCTGATCGGTCTGGACACGGCGTACGAGATTCTCGACACGATGTACAAGCAGGGCCGCAACCGGCTGCACGCACCGGCCCCGATCCTCAAGCAGATGGTCACCGCCGGCCTGCTCGGCCGCAAGACCGGCCGCGGCTTCTACACCTACGAGTCCCCGGACTCGCCGGTCGTCGTCGACGACGAGCAGACGCCGAAGCCGAACGGCGCCGACACCGTGATCCGCCCGATCCAGCAGGTCGGTGTGGTCGGCTCCGGCACGATGGCGGTCGGCATCATCGAGGTCTGCGCCAAGGCCGGCTACGACGTCCTGTACGTCGCCCGCGGTACCGAGAAGGTGGACAAGGTCCGGGCGGGCCTGGAGCGCTCGCTGGAGAAGGGCGTCCAGCGCGGCAAGCTCTCCTCCGACGAGCGGGACGCCGCCCTGCGCCGGATCACCGGAACCGCGCGACTCGACGACGTGGCGAACGCCGATCTGGTGATCGAGGCCGTGGTCGAGGAGCTGAGCGTCAAGCAGGCCCTGTTCGAGACCTTCGACGAGATCTGCAAGCCGTCCGCGATCCTGGCCACCACGACGTCGTCCCTGCCGGTGATCGACCTGGCGATGGCGACCAAGCGACCGGCCGCCGTGGTCGGGCTGCACTTCTTCAACCCGGCGCCGGTGATGAAGCTGGTCGAGGTCGTCAGCACGGTCAGCACCGCCCCGGACGTCGCCGACACCGTCGCCGCCCTGGCCGTTGCCGCCGGCAAGCACCCGGTCCGCTGTGGCGACCGGGCCGGCTTCATCGTGAACGCGCTGCTGTTCCCGTACCTGAACGACGCGGTCCGGATGCTCGAGGCGCACTACGCCGGGGTCGACGAGATCGACGCCGCGATGAAGCTCGGCTGCCGCCTCCCGATGGGACCGTTCGAACTGCTCGACGTGGTCGGCCTCGACGTCTCGCTCGCCATCCAGCGCACCCTCTACCTGGAGTTCCGCGAACCCGGCTTCGCCCCGGCCCCGCTCCTGGAACACCTGGTCACCGCCGGCTACCTCGGCCGCAAGACCGCGCGCGGTTTCCGCGACTACGCATAATCCGGCAACCTGATCGGCCGGTCCGGACCCTCCAAGTCGTAGCAGTTGCCGAACGACTTGGGGGACAACGATGCCGGCACCGAAGAACAAACCCTGGCTCACCGACCGCCGGCCCACCACGCCCGGCGCGAACTGGACCAGTGGTGGCGCCTACCGCCACCTGCCGACCGCCGAACCACGCCCCGACCCCCGCCCGCAACGCACCACGACCTGACCCCGGTCAGGGCGAGCAGCGGGTCGGCTCGGGGTTCGCGAGGGTTCGGCCCCGATGTCTCCGAGGTGGTCGGCACGACAGCCTGGCGGGGTCAGTCCCCACCACCTCGGAGAAGACCCATGAGGTTCAGAGTTCCACTCGCCGCCGCTGTTCTGCTGGCTGTCGTCGGTGGCGTGACCCCGGCCGCTGCTGCCAAACCCGTCGGCTCTGATGGCGTGCGCATCGTCGGGACCGCCGACGGATTCAGCGCGCCCACCGAGACGAGACCCGGCTGGACGACGTTCAACGTCACTACGTCCAACGACGACGGAATCCGGCTCGGCCTGTTCCAGCTGAAACCCGGCCGCACGCTCGACGAGTTCCTGGTCGGCCTGCGAACGGCCCTCACCGAACACGGTACGGCGGCGGCAGTGGCCGGTCGCCAGGTCGAGGCATCGGCGTTGTTGCTCGGTGGAGCCGTGGCTGCACCAGGCCGAGCCGTGACCTTTCAGCGGCCACTCACCCCCGGAACGTACTTGCTGGTCGACTACCTCCGCGTGGATCGAAGCAACCCGATCAACGTCCACAAGCTGACCGTCCGTGGGCGCCCAAGCGGCACAGCTCCCAGCACTGCCTGCGCCGCGCTGGCGATGGTCGACACCACGGACGGACCTCGGTACGCCGGGCCGGCCGTCCTCAGGTCGGGTCAGACGGTACTGATCACCAACCGGACGAAGCAGCTGGCCGAAGCGATCTTCGTGCCGGTCAGACCGGGCACCACGCGCGCCGACGTACAGCGCACCTTTGAGACGATCGAGGCAGGCGGGTGGCCGTCGGACTCGCCTCTCATCGGTCTGCCCCAAGGTGCGCCGGTGCTGTCCGCCGGCCGCACGCAGGTCCTGACGCCGAATCTCGCGCCGGGCAGCTACGTGTTGACGACCTGGATGGTTGACCTGGGCAACGGCCGGATGCAGGCCGCCCAGGGCATGCACACCCTGATCACCGTCGTCGCAGACTAGGAATGCTGGTGCGGGACGGCCTTGTGCACGACGATTCCGGAGCTGAAGGTGGTCGCTTCGACCAGCACCAGCTGGGTCTGGGCGAGGCCGTCGAGCAACCGGGTTCCCTGGCCGGCGACGACCGGGAAGATCCAGAAGTGGTACTCGTCGACCAGGCCGTTCTCGAGCAGGCTCCGGGAGAACGAGCCGGTGCCGAACTTGAGCAGGTGCCCACCGTCCTGTTCCTTCAGCGCCTTGACCGCGGTGATCGCGTCACCCGGCAGGACCTCGGCGTTCCAGGCCGTCTCGGTCAGCGTCTGCGAAGCGACGTGCTTCGGTAACGCGTTCATGGTGTCGGTGTACCAGTCGCCGGAACGCTTCGGCCACGAACCGGCGAACTGCTCGTACGTCGCCCGCCCGAGCAGCAGCGCATCGGCATCACGCAGGAGTGCCGCGGCGTACGCGCTGTGCTCGTCGTCCCAGTACGGCGCGCTCCAGCGCTCCGGCGTGGACACGACGCCATCCAGTGTCACGAAGGTTGACTCAATGATTTTTCGCATGACCCAAGACTCTCCGACGAGTACCGTCGGCCCGTCCCACGAATACGTGAATCCGGTGTCCGGGAAGGGCGGTGAGTCCGTTGCTCGTCGGCCGTCAGTCCGAGCGGGACGCCGTCTGCGCCGCGTATGCCCGCGCGGCTGAAGGGCGGACCGTGACCGTGCTGATCACCGGTGAGGCGGGGATCGGCAAGACCACGCTGGTTGAGACGGTCGTCGCGGACCTGCCCGGCGATCCGCTGGTCCTGATCGGTGACTGCCTGGAGCTCGGCGGCGGCCTGCCGTACCAGCCGTTCCTCGACCTGCGAGCGCTCACGCCGAGGAACGTCCCGCGCCCGGTGACCGACGGGGAGAGCAGGGCAACTGTCGTACGGCGTTTCCTGGACGAGCTGCGGGCGGTGATCGGCTCGCGCCCCGCGGTGGTCGTGGTCGAGGACCTGCACTGGTCCGACGAGACCACCCGAGATCTGTTCGTCCAGCTGGCACGTGCTCTGCGCGGCGTCGCCTTGCTCCTGATCGGCACCCTGCGGACCGGTGAGCTGGCGGCCGGGCACCCGGTTCGGCAGTTGGCCGGCGAGCTCGGGCGCCGGGCCGATGTGTCGACGATCGCGCTCGGCCCATTGACCAGAGCCGAGGCCGGCCAGCAGTTGACGGAGCTCGCGCGCTTGCCGATGCACCCGGCCCGGGTCGCCGAGATTCATCGCCGGGCCGGTGGCAATCCCTTCTTCGTGGCCGCGCTCGGGACCGCTGCCGACCCCGATGCAGGCGATCTGCGCACGCTGCTCCTCGACCGGGTGGCTCAGCTCCCTGTACAAGCGCGACACGTCCTGGACGTGGCGGCGGTGGCCGGGGCGCCGATGGAGGACGACGTCCTCGCGGCGGCCGCCGAGCTGTCCGCGCCGGACCTGGCCGTGGCGCTTCGCGTCCTCACCGATCGCGGGCACCTGGTCGTCGAGGGCGCTCGGCACGCCGTGCGCCACGATCTGCTCCGCGAGGCCGTCCTGAGCGACCTGCCGCCGCTGGAACGACGCCGCCTGCATCGGAGATTCGCGACGGCACTGACCGTCATGCCCAGCTGGGCTGCGGGTGACCGCTCGCTCGAGATCGCCGTGCACTGGGCGGAAGCCGGTGATCCGCACGAGGCGCTGCCGGCCGCTTGGCGGGCGTCGGCGACGGCCCGGGCCCGGACGGCGTACGACGCGGAACTGGCACATCTGCAGGCGGTGCTGCGGTGGTGGGACGCGGTGCCGGCCGCGAACCGGCTGATCGGCGAAGACCGGACAGCAGTCGTCGTCCGTGCGGTGCGTGCCGCGCTGCAGGCCGGAGACGACGAGGCTGGTCTCGAGCTGGCCAGGTCCTTGCTGGACGATCGCGACCTGGCCCCGGTAGTGCGCGCGGACGTGTTGGGTCTGCTGGCACGGCTCGAGAATCGCGCCGACCTGGGTGGCCGGCAGGCGATCGAGGCGGCGCTGAGATTGGTGCCGCCGGGCGTGGACGACGCGATCCGTTGCCGGGTGCTGGCCTTCGGCGCGGTGATCGCGCTGCCGGAGCACCGACTCGCGGACATCGATGCTCTCGCTGCGGAGTCGTTGCAGTTGGCCGATGTGATCGGCGACCACGGATCGGCAGCCTGGGCACACCTGTCGTTGGCCTGGCCGCGCGCGATGGCTGGTGATCTGAAGGCGGCCACCGAACATTGCGAACGTGCCGTCGCCGCGGCCGACCGAGCGGGTGAGGCGGTGGCACTGGTGTCGGCGCATCAGATCTGGGCGACCGTCCTGACTGCGACAGGTGCGCTGGAAGAAGGTTTGCTGATCGCCAGGGCCGGGGCATCGGCGGCAGAGCTCAACGGATTGCGCCGGTCCAAAGGGCCGATGCTGAGTGCGGTCGAGGCTGAGGCCCTGACCGAGCTCGGCCGCTGGGACGAGGCGGTCGAGGTGCTCGACGATGCGCTCGCCGACCGGGCGCCGTCGTTCTACAACGCGACGCTGGCGCTGAAACGCGCCGTGGTCGCGGTAGCCCGTGGCGAGCTGCCGTTGGCCCGGGCGCTGGTCGATGAGATCGCCGATGTCGCCCAGAGCAGTCCGCACGCCGAGCAGGGCTTGTACGACGTACACCGCGTGGCCATGGAGCTGGCCCTGGCCGAGGGCGACCTCGAAGCCGCAAACCTCCTCGTCGATCGGGTGCTCGCCCACTCCGCCGAGCTGCACGCCCTGGCCCAGGCACTCGACCGAGTCGTGGTGACCGCGCTGCGGGTCCAAACGGCACGCCGCCTGAACGCACCGCGGGACCGGGCGGCGACCGACGGACGACGCAACGCCCTGATCCAACTGCTCGACCGGGTCCCCGCCCCCACCTCGTTGCACTCCGGAAGCCGACTGACGGTGGTAGCCGAGCGGACCAACCGGCTTGGAGACTGGGACGCGGCCGCGTCCGGCTGGGCCACGATCGGCAACCCGCACGAACAGGCCTGGAGCCTGTTGGGTGCGGTCAGATCGGCTCTCACATCGAGCAACAAGGCAGGTGCGTCCCGTCGGCTCAGCGAAGCCGAACAGCTCGCTGAGCAGCTCGGCGCGGTGCCGCTCACGCAGCGGATCGCCGAGCTCCGAACACGCGCCGGCCTCCGTCGCCCGAGCGTCCGGGCCGGTACGCCGTTCGGCCTGACCGACCGCGAGATCGAGGTCCTCCGCGGTCTCGCCCAGGGCGCCTCCAACCGGCAGATCGCGGCGGATCTCTATCTGTCCGTCAACACCGTCAGCGCCCACGTCCGGCGCATCTTCGTCAAGCTGTCCGTCACCTCCCGTGCTGCCGCCACCGCCGTCGCCTACGAACACAACCTGGTCCCTCCAGGCCCCGCATCGCCGTAGCCGTCTGGTACCCGGACCTGACACCGGTGAGCTGGCAGACTCCCGCAGGTGTGGAAGAAGATCTTCGAGCCGGGAGACTGGGCCGGTGTGGGCTCGCACCTGCTCCTGATCGTCACGTTCCTCGGGCTGTTCGGTATGGATGCCTTCGTCGGCGCCGACTGGCCGGAGTGGCGGAACATGATGGTGATGGTCGGGATCTGCGTCCTGCCCGTGGCCTGGGTGCTGGTCTCGATCGGCCTCGGCGCCGCGCCGGTCGGGCGCTGGATCGCGCTGGCAGCGGTGCTGGTGGCGATCCTCCGGCTGCTCTGGGTCGTGTACGACTCGGGCACGATCCCGACGCTCGCCGTGGTACCGATGCTGGTGGTGCTGTTCGGGGTTGCGGTGTTCTTCGTCTACACCTGGCCGAAGGCGGCGTCGCGGGAGCTCAAGGAGCTTGCCTGGCGCAACGGCTGGCAGGTGGTCCGGGCCAAGAAGCTCCGGCTGCCGGTGCTGCCGCTGCCGGTCGGCGTGGCGTGGAGCGCCAAGGACGCCGTACAGACTCCGACGGGTGTCGCCTTCGAGGTCCGCTGGGTGAAGTGGCACTGGCTGGTGGCCCAGCGCTACCGGTTGAGCGCGTTCGTCCGGCTGCTCGACGTCCGGCTGCCGCCCCTGGAGGTCCGGCCGGGTTCGTTGACTCGCTCCGACGTGATGCTGGAGAGCGGTGAGTTCAACCGGAGCTTCGATGTGATCGGCGAGGACCCGCGCTACCTGACCAGCACCCTGCATCCGCGCAACATGCAGACGCTTCTCGACGCCAGGCCGATCGGCCTCGCCATCGACGGCACGGTCCTGGCTCTGTACGACGACGGCCCGCTGACGGACTCGTTGACCCGAGGGATGCGAGCCCTGGACGGGCTGACGATCCCGCGGCACGTCACTGAGGACTGGGGTCAGTACGCGGGTGTCAACCAGCCCAGACCAGGCCTGTCCTTTCGCAACGTCCGTGAGGACCGGTCGTATGGCCGCATGATGCTTCGGCTGCTCGGTTTCTCCGCCGGCCTGCTCGGGCTGACCTGGCTCGGTTGTTTCGCCGCAGTGTCGATCTACGGCTCCTGATCGCCGTAGTTGCCGCACGGCCCACCGCCGATCGCCTCGGGCAGGGTGGTCGGCCGGTGGTCGGGGCGGAGGAGCGGGTTGTAGAAGGAAGCGATCTCGGTGCTGGCCTCGGGCACGTAGTGGAAGATCAGCGAGCGCCGGAAGCGGTCGGTACTGCTGTTGGGGCGGGAGCCGTGCACGACACTGCCGTGGAAGAACAGCACGTCACCGGCGTTCATCCTGGTCTGGATCTTCTGCAGCCCGTCCGGGATCGGCACCTCGGCGTTCGTGAACGACTCGGTCAGGTCGGCGGGCTCCGGGCAGACCAGCTCGGTCCTGTGTGACCCCGGCACGACCGCGAGACCGCCGTTCTCCGCGTCCACGTCGTCGATCGCGATCCAGGCCGCCAGGCAGGTCTCGGGATCGGCCCGCAGGAACATGTTGTCCTGGTGCAGTGCCTGCCCACGGCCCCCGGGCGGTTTGAAGTAGAACATCGACTGCGCCCCCAGCGGTGGCCCGATCAGCGCGGTCACGACATCGAGGATCCGGCTGTCCAGCATCAGCTCGCGGGCGATCCGGCCGGCCTCGACATCGGTCCGCCGGTGTGGATGCACGAACCGCGGATACCTGGTCAGCGGATCGTCGTCGGGAAGTCCGTCGTCGAAGCCCATCGACCGATCGGTCTCGACCTGTTGCATAAAGGCAGTCCGGACCCGCTCAACCTCGAGAGGATCCAGAAGTTGGGGGACCTGAACGATCCCTTCGGCGGCGTAGATCTCGGCGACTGTCATGACTCAAGGATCCGTCGCGGAGCCGGTGAACACGATAGTCTATCGAGCTGTGAACCTTCGAGATCCTGCTGAGTCGCCGACCCCCGAGGTACGCCGCCTGGTGGCCGGCGAGTTCGACGAAGGACCGGAGTACAGGACCTTCCGTCGCCGCGGAACCACCGACTGGCTGCTCGTCCTGACCCTGCACGGCGCCGGACATTTCAGCGGGATCGCCACCGAGCGCGGCACCGTCATCCTGGTGCGCCCCGGCACGCTGCACGACTACGGGACCGTGGGGGAGCGGTGGCACTTCATGTACTCCCACCTGCACCCCAAGCCGGAGTGGCTGCCGCTGCTCGACTGGCCGGAGGTTGCCCCCGGCATCCTGCGCCTTCAGCTCACCGCCGTCGAGAAGATCGCCGACTATCTCCGTGACGCGGCCAGGTACCAGCTCTTCCCGCTGCCACAGGCCGAACAACTCAGCGTGAACTCCCTCGAAGCGGCCCTCCTGTGGTGCGACACCCAGAACCCCAAGGCAGCTCGCATCGACGACCGCCTGCTGCGCGTCATCGAGCTCATCGACCAGGACCTGAAGGCCCCGCTCGACCTCCCCGCCCTGGCCCGTGTCGCGAACCTGTCGGTCTCCCGGTTCGCGCACGTCTTCCGCGAGCAGCTGGGGGTCAGCCCGCAGCAGTTCGTGGAGCGGCGCCGGATCGAGGCCGCATGCCGCCTGCTCGAACTCACGACCAGACCGATCGCGTCGATCGCCGCCGAGGTCGGTTACCCCGATCCGCTCTACTTCTCCACCCGATTCCGGCTGTCCACGGGGACCAGCCCAACGGCGTACCGGCGTCGTTGACGCGTACGCTTCTGCGCATGACTTCGCGTGCAGTGACTGTGGCGGCGGCGGTGCTGATGCTGGGGCTGGCTGCCTGTGCTCCGGAGAACGACACGACCGGTACGCCGGCTCCGACCGGGGCCGATGCCTGTGGCAAGGACAAGCTGGCGCTGAAGACGGCCGGGACGCTGGCAGTCGGGACCGACAAACCGGCGTACGAGCCGTGGTTCAGCAAGGACGACCCGAGTAACGGGCAGGGGTACGAGTCGGCGGTCACCTATGCGGTGGCCGAGAAGCTCGGGTTCGCCAAGGCCGAGGTGAAGTGGCAGACCGTGCAGTTCAACGCCGCGTTCGCGCCGGGGCCGAAGAAGTTCGACTTCGACGTGAACCAGGTGTCGATCTCGGACGCGCGCCGCCAGGCGGTCGACTTCTCCTCGGGGTACTACGACGTGCGGCAGACCGTGATCACCACCGCGGGCAGCAAGATCGCGAACGCCAAGACGGTCGCCGAGCTCGCTGATGCCAAACTCGGCGCCCAGGTCGGGACCACCAGCTACACGATCGCCAAGGACCAGATCAAGCCGAAGCAGCAGGTGGCCCCGTTCGACACCAACGACCTGGCCGTGCAGGCGCTGAAGAACAAGCAGCTCGACGGCATCGTGGTCGACCTGCCGACCGCGTTCTACATGACGGCGGCACAGCTCGACGACGGCAAGATCGTCGGCCAGCTGCCGGCGTCCGGGGCCGCCGAGCAGTTCGGCTTCGTGCTGGAGAAGGGCTCGAAGCTGACCGGTTGCGTCTCCCAGGCCGTCGACGCGCTCAAGGCCGACGGCACGCTGGCCAAGCTGCAGAAGCAGTACCTGACCGAGGAAGGCGCTCCCGAACTCTCGTGAGTAGTTGGCAGCCGTCCACTCTGCAGCAGGAGCGGATCGCCTTCCGCCGGCGCCAGGCGCGACGGTCCACGCTGATCGCGGCGGGCAGCTCGATCGTCCTCCTGGTACTGGTTGCCGCAGGCATCGGTTCGACCCCGGGCTGGCCGCGGGTCCGGGAGACGTTCTTCAACGCCGACCGGGCCTGGGAGGCGCTGCCGACGGTCGCCCAGGGCCTGTGGCTGAACATCCGGGTGATGCTGATCTGCGCGGTCCTGATCGTCGTCATCGGGCTGACGCTGGCGATCCTGCGGACCTTGCGGGGGCCGATCTTCTTCCCGCTCCGGGTCTTCGCTGCGGCGTACACGGACGTCTTCCGCGGGCTGCCGTTGCTCCTGGTGATCTTCCTGCTCGGCTTCGGCGTACCGGCCTTGCAACTCCGCGGTCTCCCGAACGACGCAGTGATCTGGGGCGGCGCCGCCCTCGTCCTCACCTACTCCTCGTACGTCGCCGAGGTGTTCCGCGCCGGAATCGAATCGGTCCACCCGTCCCAGCGCGCCGCCGCGCGCTCGCTCGGGCTCACCTACCGGCAGACGCTGCGCTTCGTCGTACTCCCACAAGCCGTCCGCCGAGTCCTTCCACCCCTGCTGAACGACTTCGTCAGCCTGCAGAAGGACTCCGGCCTGATCGCAGTCCTCGGCGTGA
This sequence comes from Kribbella sp. NPDC056345, assembly GCF_042262745.1. Classification (NCBI taxonomy): domain Bacteria; kingdom Bacillati; phylum Actinomycetota; class Actinomycetes; order Propionibacteriales; family Kribbellaceae; genus Kribbella; species Kribbella sp. NPDC056345. Next base: position 31,049 of record NZ_JBHJQQ010000009.1, read on the forward strand.
TCGACGCGATCCGCGCCGCCCAGCTGGAGACCGCCATCGACTTCAACTTCACCCCGTACGTCGTCGCCGGGCTTCTGTTCGTCGCCCTGACCATCCCGCTCACCCGGCTGACCGACTACGTCGCCCGCCGGCAAGGCTGGTACGGCGGGGGAGGTGGACCGGTATGACCCTGTTGACTCTGCGCGGAGTGCGCAAATCGTACGGCGCCAACCTGGTACTCGACTCGTTCGATCTGGAGGTGGACGAGGGCGAGTGCGTCGTCCTGATCGGCGCATCGGGATCCGGGAAGTCGACGCTGCTGCGATGCGTCAACCTGCTCGAGGTCGTCGACGACGGGGTGATCGAGCTGGCGGGTGCTGACATCACAGACCCGCGGGTGAACGCGGACAAGGTGCGCTCGGGGATCGGGTTCGTCTTCCAGTCCTACAACCTGTTCCCGCACCTGACCGTGCTCGACAACATCACCCTCGCCCCGATCCGCGTCCATGGAGTCGCCAAGGACGTGGCGCGGGCTCGCGGCCTCGAGATGCTGGAGCGAGTGGGACTTGCCGACAAGGCCGGCGCCAAGCCGGATGAGCTGTCCGGTGGTCAGCAGCAACGGGCTGCCATCGCCCGCGCGATGGTCAACTCACCCCAGCTCCTCCTGCTGGACGAAGTCACCTCAGCCCTGGACCCCGAGCTCGTCGGCGAGGTCCTGGACCTCCTCCGCGACCTCAAGCGCGACGGCATGACCATGCTCGTCTGCACGCACGAGATGGGGTTCGCACGAGATGTCGCCGACCGAGTCTGCTTCCTGCACCAAGGCCGCCCTCTTGAGATCGGTCCGCCGGCTCAGGTGCTCGACGACCCGAGGGAGTCGCGCACGCGCGAGTTCCTGAGCCGGATTCGCACCTCGCGGTAGCAGTTGCGGATGGCGGCCGGGCCGACGCATCCGAGGCGGCGCCGAGCACGTGATCGTCGTACCCGGCGACCTGCTCGGGTAGCGGCAAGGGGTTACGGTTGCAGGGTCGCGAAGTACTCGGAGACGCGGGCCTTGATCTCTTCCTGGGTGAACTCGCGGGTCTTCAGCTCCTCGAGCCAGCCGGCCATCACCTCGTTCGAGACACTGAACTCGAGTGCGATGTTGTCCGGGTCCCGGAAGTTGAGGTGGGACGCGAACTCCATGTCCCGGATCGGCGTGTACGTAACCCCGAACGCGTCGAACCGGCGCTCCCACTCGACCAGCTCGTCCCGGCTGGAGGCCAGCAGCCCGATGTGGTCGAGCCCGGTGGTGAGCTCGGTGAACGGCGCCGCCGTACCTGCCGGGTGCCGGACCAGGCCCAGGATGAAACCGCTCGGCCGGTCGATCAGCGTGCGCGCGGTGCCGAAGTCGAACAACGGCATCAGCCCGAGCACCTCGGTGTAGAAGCGCTCACTCCGGTCCAGATCCGTGACCGACAGACTCAGATGGTCGATTCCCCCAAAATTCGGCATGTTGTCCCCCTTTCCGTACTCCGACGGTAAGGGATCAGCGGGAGGACAAGTAGGTCAGAACCGCCATCACTCGGCGGTTGTCGTCCTCGGAGGGTGGGAGGTCGAGTTTGGCGAAGATGTTGTTGGTGTGTTTGGAGACTGCCTTCTCGGTGACGAAGAGGGCGCCGGCGATGGCGGCGTTCGAGCGGCCTTCGGCCATCAGGCCGAGGACTTCGGACTCGCGGGGGGTGAGGCGGCCGATCGGTTCGTCGCGGGTGTTGCGGGCCAGCAGCTGGCCGATCACGTCGGGGTCCATGGCCGTGCCGCCGGCCGCGACCCGGCGTACCGAGTCGAGGAAGTCGGCGACGTTGGAGACGCGGTCCTTCAGGAGGTAGCCGACCGCGCCGCCGCCGGTCAGGAGCTCGCGGGCGTACAGCTGCTCGACGTACTGGGAGAGGACGAGGATCGGCAGGCCGGGGACCTGTTTGCGGGCCTCGACCGCGGCGCGCAGGCCTTCGTCGGTGAAGGTCGGTGGCAGCCGGACGTCGACAACGGCCACATCCGGCTGGTGCTCCACCAGGGCGGGCACCAGCCGGGGACCGTTGTCGACTGCCTCGACGACCTCGAAGTCGTGCGCCTCCAGGAGACGGATCAGGCCGTCCCGGAGGAGGGCGTGGTCTTCAGCGATGAGGACTCGCAAGGCAGCTCCATGATCACGGTGGTGGGCCCGGCGCTCGGGCTGACCACGGTCAACGTACCGTCGAAGGCGGCCAGCCGCCGCTCGATACCGTACAGACCGCCACCGGGGCGGACCACCGCGCCTCCTACGCCGTCGTCGCCGACGATCATGTGCAGCTTCTCCTGCTCGTGGGTGATCTGGATCCAGACCGTGGTCGCCGCCGAGTACTTCACCGCGTTCGCCAGGCACTCGGCCACTGCGAAGTACGCCGCGGACTCGACCGGTGCAGGCGGCCGGCCCGGTACGTCGAAGGTGACGTCGACCTTGAACGGGCAGGACATCGCGAGTGCCTTGACCGCACCGTCCAGCCCGCGGTCGGCGAGCACCGGCGGGTGGATACCCCGGACCAGGTCGCGCAGCTCGGACAACGCCGTACTGGCCGATTGACGGGCCTCGGTCAGCAGTGCGGCGGCCTGGGCCGGGTCGCGGGCGACCATCTCCTCGGCCATGCCGAGGTTCATGCTCAGGGCGGCCAGGCGGGCCTGAGCACCGTCGTGCAGGTCGCGCTCGATCCGGCGCAGCTCGGCCGCCTGGGTGTCGACGGTTTCGGCGCGGGACTCGGCCAGCTCGCGGACCCGGAGTGCCAGCTTGGCGCTCTCGGTCGGGCCGAGCAGCGACCGGGCGATGTAGGCGTTCGCCTTCAGCAGCTTCTCGCCGGCGGCGTGCCAGATCATGAACCCGATCAGCGCGACCGGCATGACCAGGAAGCTCGTCCAGAAGTTGACCGTGAGCAGCCCGCCGAACGGCTCGGTGAAGACACCCTCCGGGGTGACGCCGACCAGCAGCGGGTAGACCCCGTAGAAGAGCGTGCTCAGGAACAGCACCGCGCTCACCAGCGACAGGGTGAAGCCGACGACCGCGTTCACCAGCAGCCAGACGATGTCACGCCAGGTGGCCGGGTCGGTCAGGGTCGTCCGCAGCCACATCAGGATGCCGGGCATCGGGGGCTTCTTGTACGGGCGCGGGATCCGCTCACCGATGAATCCGCCCAGGATCGTCCGGTGGCAGTTCGCGAACCAGCGGGTGGCCGGGACGAACGCGAGCAGCAGCGGGATCCCGACCCAGACGGCGATCAGCGGCACGGCCACCACGTTCAGCACGAAGAACGCGATCCCGAGCTCGGCCAGGACGGCGAGGGCCAGCGCGATCCAGGGCTGCGCAAGCTTGGGGTAGCGCATCGGCGGCGCAGGAACGGCAACGGTGGTCATGCACCCATCATGACCGAGCGTGAGGCCCCGGCCAGTGGTGCTAACCCCCCAACTCACAGGGGACTAACCCCCGGTCAGGTTCGGGGGATAGCTGCAGTGTGTCGCGGGCCCGCGACGGCGAGGCTTGACCCATGACGAGCACAGTGACGACTTCGGGGACGACCCCAGACACCCGCGGGAGCGGATTCGCGCCGTTACTGCGCGAGATCAAGGCCGCCGGACTGCTGGAACGCCGTACGGCGGCGTATGCGATCTCCATCGGCGTCAACGTCGCGCTGATGGCCCTGACCTGGGCAGCGATCGCGGCCGTCGGCAGTTCGTGGTGGGTGCTGCTGCTGACGATCCCCCTCGCGGTCCTGACCACGCGGGCCGCGTTCGTCGGGCACGACGCCGGGCACCAGCAGATCGCGAGTTCGCGCCGGCTGCACGACTGGATCGGGATGCTGCACGCCGACCTGCTGCTCGGGATGAGCTACGCCTGGTGGAACGACAAGCACAACCGGCACCACGCGAACCCGAACCACACCGACAAGGATCCGGACGTCGGCGAGGGCATCCTGGTCTGGACCCGCGAGCAGGCGGCGGGCCGAGCCGGTCTCGAGGGCTGGCTGAGCCGTAACCAGGCCCGGATCTTCTTCCCGCTGCTCACCCTCGAAGGGTTCAACCTCAAGTACTCCGGGATCCGCTTCGTGCTGGCCCGGCGCCGTACCGAGAAGGTCGAGTTCGGGCTGATGATCGCCCACCTGGTGCTGTACTTCAGCGCGCTGTTCGTGCTGCTGTCGCCGGCGCAGGCCGTGGTGTTCGCGCTGCTGCACCACATGATCTTCGGGCTGCACCTGGGCAGCGTCTTCGCACCGGGGCACAAGGGCATGGAGATGCCCGGCGAGGACAGCGACTGGGGTCACCTCGAGAAGCAGGTCCTGACGTCACGCAACATCAAGGGCGGCCTGGTGACGGACTGGATGATGGGCGGGCTGAACTACCAGATCGAGCACCACCTCTTCCCGAGCATGCCGCGGGCCAACCTGCGGCTCGCCCAGCCGATCGTGCAGCAGTACTGCGAGAAGGCCGGGCTGCCGTACCTGACGACCGGACTAATAGATTCGTACCGAATGGGTTTGCGGCACATGCACGACGTCGGCAGCGAATTGCGGGACGAAAAGGCCTTCTCACAGTAAAAACTCCTTCTCTAACTGAGGATGCTCGATTACCTTCACTTCTCTCGGGGCCGCCATCTTGTGAGGAGACCTGCATGACCGAAACGTCCGGTTTGAGCCGCCGTGGGCTGTTGGGCGCGGTCGCCGGTGTCACCGCCGCGACCGCGATCCCCGCTGCCCCCGCCTGGGCTGCGGACGACCAGCGGCCCGGTGCACTTCACCACCCGAAGCTCGACAAGTACGACCGCCAGATCGTCTCCGAGCTGTCCTCGGAGCGGGCCCTGAAGCACCTGCAGGTGCTGTCGGAGCACATCGGCCCGCGGATCGGGGGCACCGCCAGCGAGAAGCGGGCGGCGGACTACATCGCCGGTCAGCTCGACAGGTTCGGGTACCGCACCACGCTGCAGCCGTTCCCGGTGGCGGACAAGTTCACTGCCCAGATCGAGGATGTCCGGGGCATCCTGCCGGACGATCTGTGCTGGCAGGCCGGGGCCGCCCCCGGCGGGAAGCTCGACGTGACCGTGGAGGGGCCGGTTCGGGACGTCGGCCCGGCCACTGCGCCGGTCTGGCCGGCTGACGTGGCCGGTTCGATCGTGATCGCCGACGACACGGCGGCCGCCCGCCCGGCCTTCGTCGCGGAGGCCGCGACGCGCGGTGCGGTCGGAGTCATCCTGCTGCCGGCCGACCTGGTCTTCCCGCGCCGGGCGTCGGCGTTCCAGCCTGCCGGTCTGACCGATGCGCCGATTCCGGTGATCGGGGTCGCGCAGGTGCAGAAGCGGCTGATCCGCGAGGCCCTCGCGGTGGTGACCTCGCTGCCGCTGCGAATCAGCACCAAGGCCCATCGGGGTCTGATCTCGAACAACGTGATCGGTGAGCGCCGTGGACGCAGCGGCGCCGACGGCCCGATCGTGATGGTGAGCGGTCACTACGACTCGGTGATCGGCGCTCCGGGTGCCAACGACGACGGCTCCGGGACGGTGCTCACGATGGAGCTCGCCCGGGTGATGAGCCGTCTGAACACCAACGCGACCCTGCGGTTCGCGCTCTGGGGCTCGGAGGAGCAGGGGCTGATCGGATCGCGGTACCACGTCGCACAGCTGCCGCAGGACCAGCGCGACCGGTACAAGGCCGTCTTCCAGAACGACATGGTCGCCACCAGCTGGGACCCGGCGATCACCTACTGGATCCTGTCGTTCACCGGCCTGGCCAACACCGCGACCGATGCGGTCCGGGCCTCGGGTCAGCGACTCGGCTACGACCCGCAGATGGTCGGTCCGGTACTGCGTGGTGCGTCCGACCACCAGTCGTTCCAGGAGGTCGGCATCGCGTCGGCGAACTTCTCCTGGCGCGGTGAGATCTCGCCGGCCCACCTCGAGCCGCCGTACCACTCGCCGGAGGACACCATCGCGAAGAACGTCAGCCTGGAACGCCTCCAGGTCTCGATGGAGCTGATCGGCACCGCGGCGTACGCGACCGCACGCCAGTAGCTCACCTGCACCGGGGTGACATGGCTCATACGGCTAGCCTTGCAGGGCTATGTCGCCCCGGAGCAGGAAACCGTCGAAGTGGCAGCGGCCCGTCAGCGACCGGCCGCTACTGGGTGGTTCCCAGGCGCGGGAGGAGCGCACGGACGGTGAGTGGAACGTCCGGCGGGTGTCGGGCTCCGCGTCCGGCAAGTCCTACCGTTGTCCCGGCTGCGACCAGCTGATCCCGCCGGCCACGCCGCACGTGGTGGTCTGGCCGGACAACCCCAGCCTGCTCGGCGCACTCGCCGGCGCCCAGTCCCTCGACGAACGACGCCACTGGCACACCGCGTGCTGGGGCCGGCGCCGATGAAAGGCCGTTGATGAAGCTCCCGGTCACGTCCTACGGCGAATCCGGTACGCCGGTTGTCGTCATGCACGGCCTGTTCGGCTCCGGCCGGAACTGGATGACGGCCGCCCGCCGCCTCGCCGGCGAGCACCGCGTCTTCGCGCTCGACCTGCGCAACCACGGCTCGTCGCCGCACGTGGACACCATGAGCTACCCCGAGATGGCCGGCGACGTCCGCGAGACGATCGACAGCCTCGGCACCGGCCCGGTCACCCTCGTCGGGCATTCGATGGGCGGCAAGACCGCCATGCTGACCGCGCTGCTCTATCCGTCGGTCGTCGACCGGCTGGTCGTCGTCGACGCGGCCCCGGTCACCTATCCGCCCGCATTCGTCGAGTACGCCCAGGCGATGCGGAATGCCGACCTCACCAACGTGCAGCGTCGATCCGACGTCGACGCTCAGCTGGTCGACGCCGTACCGACGCCAGGGACCCGCGCCTTCCTGCTGCAGAACCTCGTCCTCGACGAGGCAGGCGCCCGCTGGCGGCCGAACCTGCCGGTGATCGAGGCGGCACTGCCCCAGATCTCCGGCTGGCCGGCCGGTCTCGAGAGAGGTCACTACGACGGCCCGACGCTGTTCATCTACGGCGGGAAGTCGGACTACGTCCAGCAGGACCACCGGGACACGATCGCGGCCTACTTCCCGCAGGTCCAGTACGCCGAGATCGCCGAGGCGGGGCACTGGGTGCATGCCGAACGCCTCGACGATTTCCTCGCGGCGCTTACCCCTTTCTTGGCGTAACTGGCCTTGGCGCAACCGGCTCGGTCGGGTGCGCGGCACGAGCTGCCCGAGCCTCCGCCATCTGCCCCGCCTCGAACTTCTGGACGTCGATCCCGGCCTTCCGAGCGCCTTCGACCACGGCGGCGTACGCCTGGTTGGCCAGTTCGCGGGTGACGTCGTACTCGTGGCCGGCCAGCCGGGCCTTCACCTGGCCGATCAGCTTGTCGGCGCGGATCAGATCGGCGTACGCGCGATCTGCGTTCGGTGACGCGAGGACGTCGGCGGCGAGGGCGTTCGCGGCCTCGATCAGTGCGGCGGCGCGGAACTTCGCCAGATTGTCCTGGTCGAACTGGCCGAAGTCGGTGTTGATCTGCAGGTAGTTCATCACCGAGTTCGACTCGTCGCCGAGCCAGGCGAAGTAGTACGGGCCGGTCGGCTCGAAGAACTTGTCCGTGATGCTGTCGTATCCGTCGTGCGGATGCGACAGGCCGATGTGGTGACCGACCTCGTGGATCATCGTGCTGGTGAAGCCGTAGCCCCAGCCGACGTACTGCGGTGAGAGCCAGTTGTAGACGTATCCCGGGCTGCCGTCGGACCAGTTGTCACCCGCGTACCCGAGCCACGGCAGGTTCTCCTGCGTCATGGCGTAGTTGAAGATCGGGAGCTCGTAGTCGACCTTGCCCTGGTCGTCGAGGACGCGGTCGAGCTCACGCTTGTTCTGCAGGAACATGTTCGCGAACGGCGGCAGGTTCGTCTCCGGGTAGCACGAGACGTCGCGCAGCCAGTCCTCGACGCAGCGCTTGGCCTCACCGTCGTACGGGAGGTTCTGCTGGTCGAAGGACAGGTCGATCCCGGGCAGGACCTCGCCGAGCTCGGCAGTCACGAGCTCCGGCTTCAGGTACTTGTCGCTGCCCGCCCAGCCCTCGTAGGTGTTGCTGTCCAGGTTGACCGTCGCGGCCTTGGCGATGGTGAGCTCGACCGGGTACGTCGGTGATGCCGTGACGAGACTGTGGACGACGACCGTGCGCAGCAGGCGGCCGAGGTCGGCGGTCAGGTCGCCGGGGTTGCGGTAGCCGTCGGCGGCGTACTCCCAGGCCGGCGGGATCCGGTAGTCGGGCTTGTTGTCGCCGTCCAGGTCCGGGTTGTCGACGTTCCAGCTGCCGGAGAACTGATCGGGTCCGGCCGACAGGTCGTGGAACCAGACCCGGCGGGTGGCCCCGAGACCACTCTCCTCGTCGGCGGCCGTCGTACCGCCCCAGGCGACCAGGCCGCGGCTGGCGTACTTGCCCCAGTTCTGCCCGGTGTCCGGGTCCGGCTCGTCGGTCTTCGTGTACACGTGGAACTTGAAGTCCGGCCGGTCGTACCAGTTGATCAGGTAGATCGTGTTCTCGCGGGTGTCGACGCCGGACGGCGGGTTGAACGCGAGCCACTTCTCGACGGTCGGCGCGTCGATCTCGTGGTTGGCGGTCACGTCGAGCTTGTTGTTCTGCTGGGCGTTGTACCTGGCCTGGACGGAGTTCACCTCGACCGGCCGGGCGAAGCCGGCGAGCTGCTGGAAGAACCGGTTCTGGTACGACTGGTCGGCGTACCGGATTCGGTAGTCATAGGTGTAGTCGAGCCCGATCGTCTCGTCGATCCCGGCGAGCAGGCGGGTGATCTGCTTGGGTTTGTGGTTGACGGGCAGAGCGCCGTTCAGTGCGGCCAGGTCGACACTGCCGGGCTTGTAGCCGAGCAGTACGACGTTCAGGGGGACGCGCTCGGCCAGCTCGGGCTGCGCGCCGGGCTTGAGGTGCTCGAACTGCGGTGGTGCGCCATTGGCCGGTATCGCAGTGACCAGGCCGGTGACCAGGCCCAGGACCGCCGCAGCCGTCGCTGCCAGCTGACGTCGTCTCATCGCACTCCTTCGGGTTGATCCGGAGGCGGCTGTCTACAGGGCCGGCGGGTTCACCGGGGATGGCTTCGGTTCTGGTCGAAGCCGCCGCCTGTAAGACGTTGACTGGATTGCTTTTCCAGCGGTAAATTTTCAACACGGCTGGTGGTGATCCGAGGTGCTGATGATCCGTTCGTTCGCGGTGGGAGACGGTCCCGGGCTGGCCGCCGCCTGGACCGCGGCGGCTCCGGCCGACCCGATCGGGTACCCACGGTTCCGCGACCTGTTCCTGCTCGACCGGAACTTCGACCCGGCCGGGCTGAAGGTTGCCGTAAGCAACGGTCAGGTCGTCGGCGCGGCGTACGCCGTCCGCCGGCGGATCCCGATGGCCGGTGCCGATCTGGAGCCGGGGACGGGCTGGATCCCGTTCTTCTTCGTCCGCCCCGACGCGCGCGGGCGCGGACTGGGCCGGGAGCTGCTGACGGCCGCGATGGACTGGCTGCGCGGTGCCGGCTGCGCCGAGGTCTTCTTCTCGTCGTACACGCCGAACTACTTCCTGCCCGGTCTAGACCGAGCTCGGTATCCGGCCGCGGACCGGCTGCTGGCGGGACTGAGTTTCGAGGCCGGGTACGACGCGGTCGCGATGGACCGGAGTCTCGTCGGGTACGCGATGCCGGCCGAGGTGGGCAAGCGGCTCGACGAGCTGGTGGGGGAGGGGTACAGCTTCGGTACGCCGACCGGTGACGAGCTGACCACCTTGATCCGCTTGGCGGGTGACGAATTCACCCCCGACTGGGCGCGCGCGATCCGGGAAGCCGTGCTGGCCGGGATGCCGCTCGACCGCATCGTGGTGGCACGGGACCCGGTACGGCGGCTCCTCGGGTGGGCGCAACATGCGACGTACGAGGGTGTGATCGAGCGATTCGGGCCGTTCGGCGTCCTGCCCGAATGCCGCGGTACCGGCCTCGGCAAGCTGCTCCTGCATCTCACGCTGACTCAGATGTCCGCGGCCGGCGCGCACAGCGCGTGGTTCCTGTGGACCGGCGAGCAGTCGGCGGCCGGTCGTCTCTATCTCGGTGCCGGGTTCACCATCACCCGCACCTTCACCATCCTGCGTGCCAACCTCGACGGGAGTCGTCCATGACCAGAACAGTGCTCGCCATCGGAGCCCACATCGGCGACATGGACCTGACCGCCGGACCCACCCTGGCCAAGCTCATCCTCGACGGCGCGAACGTCACCATCGTCGCCCTCACTGCCGGCGAACGCAGCCACCCCCGGCTCGCGCCGGCGGAGTACAAGAAGCAGAAGATCGCCGAAGGTGAAGCGTTCGCCACCTCGATCGGCGCCGACTTCATGGTCCTCGGCCACAGCGACGGCTTCCTCCCCGACACCGACGAGGCCGCCGCCGAACTCGCCACCATCATCCGCGACCAGCAACCCGACACCCTCATCACCCACTGGCAGCACAGCCGCCACCGCGACCACGAACACGCCGCCCGCCTCACCACCCGCGCCCGCTACCTCGCAGACCTCCCGCTGGAGCCCTCCGACCCACCCCACCTGCAAGCCCTCGCCGACCTCCCGCGGCACACCGTCCGCACCCTCCTCCACACCGAGAACTGGCAGGACATGGACGGCTTCCACCCCACCCTCTACGTCCCCATCCCCGACGAAGCCTTCTACCGCTGGATCTCCGCCATCCGCCACCAGCCCTTCGCCCGCGGCGAACAAGGCTTCCGCCACATCGACTACTACACAGCCCTCCTCACCACCCGAGGCTGCCTAGCCGGCTACCCCCGAGCCGCCGCCTTCCACTCCACCCCCACCCCCGAACTAACCAAACTCCCAGCCCCGTAAGAACACCCCACGCCTCGCTCCCGCCCACCCCCGACGGTGCGTGCTCCGCCCGCTCCTAGCGCTAGCGCGCGGCTTCCAGGGCTACCGCCGCACCAGCGCTCATCGCGCAGCCCGCGTCCTGCCGTACCCCGCGCGATCATCTTGCTGTAGTCGTCTACCTGAATTGCCGGTCTAGCGTCTAGTTGCCTAGACTGTCTACATGGCGAGGCGGACGACCTACAGCGCGACGGTTACGCGTGAGGGGCGGTGGTGGATGGTCGACATCCCAGAGCTCGACGGCGTGACTCAGGCCAGAAGACTCGACGAGGTCGAGCAGATCGCCCGCGAGTACATCGCCGTGACCGCGGACCTTCCCCTGTCCCAAGTGACTGTAGAGATCTCCGGGATCGAAGCGGCCGGCCACGATCTCCTCGACGCCAAGACTCTCGTCGAGGATCTGCGCTCGCAAGCAAGGCAACTCGAAACGCTGGTCGCCGACTTCAGCCGAGAGCTCGCATCGGCCCTGACGAACGCCGACGTTCCGGTACGCGACGTGAGTAACGTCCTCGGTGTCTCGCATCAACGCGTCTCGCAACTGGCACAGGAGGCAGCGGGAACGCCCTCCGATCTGACCGACGTGGTGCGCCAGGTCAATGTCCGTTATCAGCAAGACCTTCTCATCCACGGCAAAGACGGACGAGTACTCCGGGTTGTCGAGGTTGTTCCACCTAGCTCGCCCCGGGAGATGATGTGAATATCAAGCAGTTTGTGGGTCGGCTCGTTTACAGTGAAGGTATGGACGATCAGCAGATCGACATCGACGAGGTGCGGCTGCGCTTCCCGTGGGTCGGTCGAGTGAGCATCGACGAGCCGGAGCTGTCCGTGCGCTACCGTGAGATTCTCGCGGATGCTCGCAAGGACCGTGAAATTGTCGAGGCGATCGAGGCCGCACGGCGAAGCGCGTGACTGCGCTGCTCTGTGACTCGGGGCCGTTGATTGCCACCTTCAACGTTCGCGACGTGAATCACGAACGCTGCGTGGGTCTCTTGGCGGGCTGGCCCGGTCGGCTACTGGTTCCCGAACCGGTCCTGGGTGAGACCTGCAAACTTCCTCCGGAACAATGTACGCGGCGGGCCGTCGCTCGAGGTCCAGTTTCTCGAGGACATGACGCAAAGTACCGGGGCTTTCGAGATTGTCGCCCCGACTCCTGAGGATCGTTCTCGTGCCGCTGAGCTCAGTGCACAGCTGGTGTCCGGTCCTCTGGGGTACGTCGATGCGATCATCCTGGCGTTGGCCGAGCGTCTGCAGGTGCCGGCAATCGCGAGCGTTGATTTCAAGTTCCTCGGGATGGCTACCCCGGTGTGCCGGTTGCAGCCGTTGCGCTGGGTCCTGCAGGAGCACTGAGCAGCCGCCCGCATCAGAGGCGTGAGCACGAACGCTGGTGGTGCTCGTTGCGCCGGTGGGTAGTGACCTGCAAGAGCCGGTCAGGTGCTCCGGGCCTGCGGTAGAACGCGGCCCAGTGCGGTAGCGCTGCACTTCGCGCGGTAGCGCCAGGAGCGCGCGATAGCACGCACCGTCGAGGGTGGGTGGGAGCGCCGCGAGCACAGCGACGGAGGAGCTGGGCGTAGGCGGTGCGTGGGGCGACGTACCCCACGCACCGACTGACTACGAGGCGTCGGCCTTGCGGACCCAGACTTCGCGGATGATCAGGAGGATGGCGGCTGCTGAGGGGATGGCGAGGAGGGCACCGACGACGCCGAGGAGGGCGCCGCCCAGCAGTGCTGCGATGACGGTGACGGCGCCGGGGATGTCGACGGCTCGTTTCATGATGCGGGGGGCTACGACGTAGTTCTCGATCTGCTGGTAGACGATGCCGTAGATGAGGCAGGCCAGGCCTACCCAGAGGCTGTCGGTGAAGCCGATCAGGGCGACCACGACGACGCCGATCAGGCCACCGACCATCGGGATGAAGGCGGTGAACATGACCACGATCGCGAGCGCGACGGCGTACTCCCGCAGGCCGATGATCTCCAGGAAGATGAACATGAAGACGCCGGCGCAGAGGGCGACGGTGAACTGGCCGCTGACGTAGCCGCCGACGCGGGTGAGGACCTCGTCGCCGAGGATCGCGACGCGGTTGCGGCGGGTACGGGGGACCAGGCTGTAGGCCGCGCGCTTGACCGTGGGCAGGGAGGCCAGGAAGTACAGGGTCAGGATGAGGATCGTGAAGGTGTTGAAGAGGGCGTTGGCGACGACCTTGCCGACGCCGAGGATGCCGCCGAACGCCTTCTGGGCCAGCGCCGGGTCCTGGATGTACTCCTGGGCCTTCTGGATGAAGTGGTACTTGTTGTCGAGCTCGTCGAGGGTCCTCGACTTCTGCAGCAGGTCGAGCCATTGCGGGGCGTTCTTGATCAGGCCGTCGATCTGGTCGGTGACGACCGGGACGATCGCGAAGCCGACGCCGGCGACGGCGAGGATCATGATCAGGAAGACGACGCCGACCGACAGGCCGCGCTTCAGGCCGCGGCGCATGAACCACTCGACCAGCGGGTTCAGGCCGACCGCGATGAACATCGACACCACGAGCAGGATCAGCACCGAACGCGCGTGACCCAGGGCGTTCCACAGACCCCAGGCGACCAGTACGCCGAGGGCCGCGAAGAACCCGAAGACGAACGGGTTCGACCGCTGGATCGGCGGACCGGGCCGGCCCATGCCCTCGTCGGGGTGCCGTTCCTCGATCAGCAACTCGGCCTGGTCCACGATCTCATCGGCTTCGTCGGCCGCCTTCTCCGCATGATCGGCAGCGGCCTCGGCGTGCGCGGCGGCCAGCTTGGCCTCGCGGGCCGCCTTGGCGAGTTCCTGCCCAGCTGCTGGATCGGGGGTCGCTGTCGAATTGTCGTCGCCGGATGGCGTCACATCGTGTCCTTCGGGGATCGCGCGTCGGTCTTCTCGTCGTCGCCCGAAGTCTTGCCGGTCGCGAGGTCACCGAGGCGGAACTCGTCGATCCTCGTCGAGTCGGCCGGCTCGTCGCCGTCCGCCGCGTCGTCAGTCGCCGCGCCGTCAGTCGCCACGCTGCCAGTCGCGGACCCGCCGGTCGTCAGCTTCCCGGCGATCGCCGGGTCCACCCGCAGGCTGCTGTCGATCCGGGTCTCGTCGACCCGGGCGTCACCGGCGTCCGATCCGACGAACGGGCTCGAACCGGTGAACGGTCCGTCGCTGTCGAGCGCCGCGTCCGGGGCCGCCGTACCGGCTCCGAAGGCGTGGTCGTCGGCCTGCACCTTCGGCGCGAACGGGCTGTCACCCGTCGACCCGGACAGGCCGGACGAGGACGGGCCGGAAGAGGCGGTGAGCGGGCTGCCCGCCGTACCGGGTCCACCCGCGGACGGCGCGAGACCGGCCGGTGCAGAACCGTCCGCCGACGGCGTGAAGTTGGGGCTGCTCTCGGCAGTGGGCCGGCTGAACGGATTCACGTACGGCGTCGTCGCGGCCGTCTCGGAGTCGAGCTCGGCCGCCTGGCGGGCGATGTTGCCGGCGATCTCGTTCAGCCCGGCGATCTGGGTGAGGATGCCGTCGCGGCGCTTGGCCAGCCGCTCGGTCTCGCGGGCCACGATCGTGCGCGACCGCTCGGCCTCGTCGGCGGCATTGGCGAGCTCGGACTCGGCGCGGGTCCGGGCGGTGGTCAGCACCTGCTCGGCCTCGCGGCGGGCCCGGCTCAGGGTGCGCTCGGCGGACTCCTCGGCCTCGGCGCGGATCTTGCGGGCCTGCTCGGTCGCTTCGGCCACCCGGCGCTCGGAGGCCTCGGCGGCCTCCTTCATCTGGGTGGTCAGGTTCTCGGTGTCGGCGGCGATCTGCTGGTGCTTGTCGGCCAGCTCCTTGGCCTGCTGCTCCCGCTCGTCGGCCAGCCGGGCGCGCAGGGCGGCCGACTCGCGCTGGATCGCGGTGCGGATCTTCTCGGCCTCGTGCAGCGCGCCGTTCTTCAGCGTGCTGGCCTGCGACTCGGCGGTCAGCGTCAGCTGCTCGGCCTTGCGCTTGGCCGCCTGCAGCACCTCGGAGGCCTCGGTCTCCGCGGTACGGCGCAGCTCGGCGGCATCGCCTTCGGCAGTACGGCGGATGCTGTCGGACTCGTTCAGCGCGACCGTCCGGATGTCCTCGGCCTCCCGCTCGCCGGTGGCGCGCAGGGCAGCGGCCTCCTTGGCGGCGGTGGTGCGCAGCTCCTGGGCCTCGCGGCGGGCCTCCTCGAGGGCCTCGGACGCCTGGTCCTGGGCGAGCCGCAGGATCTGCGCGGCCCGGTCCCCGAGACCGGCGTACGACGGGTTGGCGCTGGCCTCGAGCTGGCGGCGGGTCTCTTCGAGCTCACGCTGCATCGGCGCGACGCTGCTCTGCAGCTGCTCGGCCCGGCCCCGGATCTCGACCAGCTGCATCTCCAGGGCGCGGACGTAGTCGTCCACGGCCTGCTTGTCGTAGCCACGCCGACTGACCGGAAAGCCTCCGGCCGCGGTTGCAGTGCGGTCGAAGAACGGCAGGCTCGACTCGTCAGGCATTCCTGAGATTCCCTTCTGGCGGCTCAGCTGAATCCCCCAGCTTAAGCCTGTCAGACCCGCCCCCCGACCAGCCAATCGGCCCCTACCGATTGCGGAAGCGGTCGATCGCCTGCTGGTGCTTGGCTCGTAGTTCAGGATCCCGGACGCCGAGGCCTTCGGTCGGGGCCAGGGTGAGGACGCCGACCTTGCCCTGGTGCAGGTTGCGGTGCACGTCGTACGCCGCCTGCGCGGTTTCCTCGAGCGGGTACACGCGGCTCACTGTCGGGTGGACCATGCCTTTGGCAATCAACCGGTTGGCCTCCCAGGCCTCGCGGTAGTTGGCGAAGTGCGAGCCGATGATTCGCTTGAGGTTCATCCACAGGTACCGGTTGTCGTACTCGTGCATGAAGCCCGAGGTCGAGGCGCAGGTGACGATCGTGCCGCCGCGGCGAGCGACGTACACGGAAGCACCGAAGGTCTCGCGGCCCGGGTGCTCGAAGACGATGTCGGGGTCGTCACCGCCGGTCAGCTCGCGGATCCGCGCGCCGAACCGCTTCCACTCCTTCTGGTCCTGGGTGGTCTCGTCCTTCCAGAACTTGTACCCATCGGCCGACCGGTCGATGATCAGCTCGGCGCCCATCGCGCGGCAGATCTCCGCCTTCTCCGGCGACGACACCACGCAGACCGGGATCGCCCCGCCGTTCAGCGCGAACTGGGTCGCATACGACCCCAGCCCACCGGACGCACCCCAGATCAGTACGACGTCGCCCTGCTTCATGTTCGCGCCGTTGGGGGAGACGAGCTGCCGGTACGCCGTACTGTTCACCAGCCCGGGAGACGCAGCCTCCTCCCAGGTGAGGTGGGCCGGCTTCGGCATCAGCTGGTTCGACTTCACGAGCGCGATCTCGGCCAGCCCACCGAAGTTGGTCTCGAAACCCCAGATCCGCTGCTCGGAGTCCATCATCGTGTCGTTGTGCCCGTCCGGCGACTCCAGCTCGACCGACAGGCAGTGCGCGACCACCTCGTCGCCCGGCTTCCAGGCGTTCACACCCGGGCCGGTCCGCAGTACGACGCCGGCCAGGTCGGAACCGACCACGTGGTACGGCAGGTCGTGGCGGGCGGTCAGCGGCGACAACTTCCCGTACCGCTTGAGGAACGAGAACGTCGAGACCGGCTCGAAGATCGACGTCCAGACGGTGTTGTAGTTGATCGCGCTCGCCATCACCGCGACCAACGCCTCACCCGGGCCGAGCTCGGGCGTCGGGACGTCGTCCAGGTGCAGGCTCTTGCGCGGATCCTTCTCCTTCGCGTCCAGTCCCTCGAACATGCCGGCGTCTTCGGCATGCACGGTGATCCCGCGGTAGTGGTCCGGCACGTCGAGCGCACCGACTGCCGCACTGTCACCGGCGAGGATCGCATCGAGGATCTGCTTCACGTCGTACCTCCTGCAAGGAGTGGACTGGTGAGCGGACGTTACCGTTGAGTATGCCTCCCGGGCTGTGCGGTGTGACACAGTTCGGGGCCGGTGAGACGACCGTCACTTTTTCAGTCCACCGTTGTCAGTGGTCTTATCACCGTAGGCGCGTGTGGAGCCGGACCTGGGTGAATCCGTCACCCGATCGCAGCTGGGCCAGATCGCAGAGCTGGTTGGCCAGCCAGACGCCCCGGCCGCCGAGCCCGTCCAGCGGCGGCATCACCCGCCCGACGAGCAGGTCGTCGATCCGGCCGTGGTCGGCCACGTCGCAGACCAGCGAACCGTTCTCGATCCACACCGAAAGCCTGCCCCGGCCGCCGCCGAAGCGGATGCTGTTCGTGCAGACCTCGTGCAGGGCCAGCCCGAGGTCGTCCATCCGGTCCCGCGACACCCCGTGCGACGACGCCTGCCCGTTCACCCACTGCCGTACGTCGCCGAGATCGGCCAGCCCGAACTCCCAGCGCTCGGCCCGATCCGGTACGTCGTTCAGTGGCGTCCGGAAGGTCTTCTCGGCCAGCGCTTCCGCACCGGAGTGCGTGGCCGTCGGGTCGATCCCGGCCTCCGCGGCGAACGGGCAGCAGAGCCGGAAACCGGAGTCCGCGGCGAAGGCGATATCGGTCAGACCCTCGTGCAGCAAGGCTTCGTCGTACTCCGCGGTCGTGCGGCCGGGGTACACGCACTCGCTGAGGCCGTACACCGGACGGTTGGCCTGCTGCACAACGTCGCGCCAGAACGGGATCAACCGCGCGGGATTACGCCCGACCGATGTCATATCGATAAAACGCACCGGTGCCGGGGTTTCTCCGAGGGCCTCGCGCAGCATCGCGATCCGATCCGGCGGGAGTACCGCCACGATCGCCGCATCCGTTGCCAGACCGTCGTGAACGAACGGTGCCGACAGTCGCACGAACTCCTCGTCGCCGGAGTAGACGAAGGCTTCGTGCTGGAAACCCGCCGGCACACCGTCCAAGGAGTCGGTGGCGCTGTCCTTCAGCACCCGATCAGAGTAGTCCGCAAAACCCAGTTCCGAAGGGCGAATCGCGCGCCGTCACCGAGTGTCGGAGAGCCGTAACACTAGGCAGGCTCGACGAGCTCCACGAGGACGCCGCCGGCCGACTTGGGGTGAATAAAGTTCACCCGGGATCCGGCGGTACCACGGCGCGGTTCGGCGTACAGGAGTTCGGCGCCGCGTTCGCGCAGGACAGCCGACACCTGGTCGATGTCGCGGACCCGGTAGGCCAGCTGCTGGATGCCGGGCCCGCGCTTGTCCAGGAACTTGGCGATCGGCGACGCGTCCGACAGCGGCGCGAGCAGCTGGATCGACGAGCCGGAGGTGCCGACCGAGAGCATCGCCTCGCGGACGCCCTGCTCCTCGTTGATCTCCTCGTGCGTGACCGTCATCCCGAACACGTCGGCGTAGTGCCGCACCGCCGCGTCGAAGTCGGGGACGGCGATGCCGACGTGATCGATTGCCTCGAAGAGCTCGTCCATCCCTTCAGCCTAGAAGGCAAACGAGGCAAGAGGTCGTTCGTGTGACCCGTTCGACAGGCGCGTACCAGTGCTGTCGCAGGTATCGTGACAAACATGTCTGACACGCGGAACCAAAGCGTCATTGTGGCCGGGGCACGGACCCCGATCGGGAAGCTGCTGGGCGGCCTCAAGGGGTTCACCGGTGCCGAGCTCGGTGGGTTCGCGATCAAGGGCGCACTGGACAAGGCCGGCGTCGCGCCGGACCAGGTCGAGTACGTGATCATGGGCCAGGTCCTGCAGGCCGGCGGCGGTCAGATCACCGCTCGCCAGGCGGCGGTCAAGGGCGGTATCCCGATGGGCGTCCCGGCGATCACGATCAACAAGGTCTGTCTGTCCGGCCTGAACGCGATCGCGCTGGCCGACCAGCTGATCCGCGCCGGCGAGTACGACGTGGTCGTCGCCGGCGGGATGGAGTCGATGACGAACGCGCCGCACCTGCTGCCGAAGTCCCGTGAGGGCTTCAAGTACGGCGACACCTCGCTGGTCGACTCGATGTCGTACGACGGGCTCTGGGACGCGTTCACCGACCAGCCGATGGGTGCGCTCACCGAGCAGGCGAACGGCGCGCTGACCCGCGAGGAGCAGGACGAGTTCAGCGCTCGCTCGCACCAGCTGGCCGCGGCCGCCTGGAAGAACGGCGTCTTCGCCGACGAGGTGGTCCCGGTCGAGGTGCCGCAGCGTAAGGGCGACCCACTGGTGATCGACAGCGACGAAGGCGTTCGTGGTGACACGTCGGTCGAGACGCTGGCCAGACTGCGTCCGGCGTTCGGCAAGGAAGGCACGATCACCGCCGGGTCCGCCTCGCAGATCTCCGACGGCGGTTGCGCTGTCGTCGTGATGAGCAAGGCCAAGGCGGAGGAGCTCGGGCTGTCCTGGATCGCCGAGATCGGTGCGCACGGCTCGGTCGCCGGGCCGGACTCGACCCTGCAGAGTCAGCCGGCCAACGCGATCAAGAAGGCCTGCAGCAAGGAAGGGATCGAGGCGTCCGACCTCGACCTGATCGAGATCAACGAGGCCTTCGCCTCCGTCGGAATCGCCTCCACGCGTGAGCTGGGGGTCGAGGCCGACAAGGTCAACGTGAACGGCGGCGCGATCGCGGTCGGCCACCCGATCGGGATGTCGGGCGCACGCCTCGTGCTGCACCTGGCGCTCGAGCTCGGCCGTCGGGGTGGCGGTGTTGGTGCCGCGGCGCTGTGTGGCGGTGGCGGTCAAGGTGACGCGCTGATCGTTCGCGTAGCGAAGAAGTAATGCCAAGACGCACTCCGCCGGTAAGCGAGCTGGTCGAACGTGCCCGGGAAGGTGACTCCCGGGCCGTCGCCCGGCTGATCTCGCTGGTCGAGGACGAGTCGCCGCTGCTGCGCGAGGTGATGGCCGCGCTCTCCCCGTACGCCGGTCATGCGCACATCGTCGGGATCACCGGTTCACCCGGCGTGGGCAAATCGACGTCGACGTCTGCACTCGTCACGGCGTACCGGGGGACCGGGAAGCGGGTTGCCGTCCTGGCGGTCGATCCGTCTTCGCCGTTCTCCGGTGGAGCGTTGCTGGGCGACCGGGTGCGGATGCAGGACCATGCCCTCGACAAGGGTGTGTACATCCGGTCGATGGCCTCCCGCGGTCACCTGGGCGGGCTGTCGTGGTCGACGCCGCAGGCGTTGCGGGTGCTGGACGCGGCCGGGTTCGACGTGGTGTTCGTGGAGACGGTCGGGGTCGGGCAGTCCGAGGTGGAGATCGCCGGGATGGCCGACACCACGATCGTGCTGCTGGCACCCGGCATGGGCGACGGGATCCAGGCGGCCAAGGCCGGCATCCTCGAGGTCGGCGACCTGTACGTGGTGAACAAGGCCGACCGGGACGGCGTCCAGAACGTCACCCGCGACCTGCGGCACATGCTGGCCCTGGCCGAGCGGGCCGAGGGTGCCTGGGTGCCGCCGATCCTGAAGACGGTGGCCTCCCGCAACGAAGGTGTCGACGAGGTCGTCACGGCGATCGAGGACCGGCTGACCTGGATGCGTGGCAACGGCGTCCTGGAGGAACGGCGGCGGTCCCGGGCCCGCGACGAGATCGAGGCGATCGCGATGACCGCGCTGCGGACCCGGTTCGCGCATCTGCATGGCGACGCGCGGCTCGACGTACTGGCCGCGAAGGTCGCCGAAGGGAACACCGATCCCTACAGCGCGGCCGACGAGCTGATCGCCGCCCTGTGATTTAGGTCTCGCTCGTGCGACAGTCCGTCATGGTCTGTCACACCGTGTAATCGGGATCGAAGTTACCCCTACTGTCCCGTATTCGGGCAAATGTGCCACTATTCGGTCACGGTCTGCGATCCACGTCTCACGGCGGCGCGCCGATTGCTGCCATGCCCCCGGATCCGTTACACAATGGAGCTTGTAGCTGGTGAGCATTGTGCGGTGGGCTGTGTTCAGTCAGTGACAATTAGTGACGGTCCGTGATACAAACACAGTCGACCCAGTGGTTTGGAACGAGGAGTGGTGACATGCCGAAGAAGCTGCTGATCTGGTCGCTCATCGCCTTTGCCGGCTTCTATCTGTTCACGCAGCCGACGAACGCCGCCGATGCGGTGGGGGGCGCCTTCTCCGGCGTCGGTGATCTGTTCGGGAGCGTGATCACGTTCCTGACCGCGCTGTTCAACTGATCTGACGCCTGAGTGTCCCGTCACGAGCGATCGTGCGGGACACTTGCCTTACGGGGTCACATCGACGCGTGACAGGGGAGTGAGCGGATGGCCGGAATTGGCCTCTTCCGGATGTTCGATCCGAAGGTACGGCGCCATCTGATCTCGGACGAGGGCGAAGTCGTCATCGACGAGGTTCGGCAGCACTGGGTCGTGTTCACGGTCCCGATGCTGGAGGTCCTGCTCGCGGCGGCCTTGCTGGTCGCGATGGTGACCACGCCGATCGGCGGTCAGCCGGTGCTGCTCGCGATCTGCCTGGTGCTCCTCACGCACGCCTTCTGGAACTTCCTGACCCATCACCGCGACCGCTTCGTGGTCACCAACATGCGCGTGATGCGGATCCGCGGCGTCTTCTCCCAGACCGTCGCGACCACCCCGATCGCGCGGGTCCTCGACATCACCCTGCAGAAGCCGATCATCGGCCGGATGCTCGGCTACGGCCACTTCATCTTCGAGTCCGCCGCGCAGGACCAGGGCTTCCGCGAGATCAAGTGGGTCAGTCGTCCCGACGACCGGGACCTGACCATCCAGCGCGTCATCCAGCGCACCGGCCTGCGCGCCTCCGCCAGCGTCGACGTCGTCCAGAGCGACGAGGACTCCGACGACGACGGCACCGGTCCGATCGGGATGGACTCGGCCCAGGAGGTCACCACCACGACCACCGCGCCGGCTCACCACTCCCGCCCGGCCCCGACCTCCGCGCCCGCCTCGAAGTCGATCTTCAACAGCGATCGCGGCAACTGGACCGACGACTGAGCTGCTCGCTGAAGGGCTGCTACTGCGTCGCTTCGGACAGGCGGCCGCGGAACTCGCGGACGACGTCCTCGGAGCCGGTGAACCCGACGGCGTCGTCGCTCGTGCGGCCGAACAGCCAGAGATAGACGGCGCCCGGGTCGCCGAAGATCTCCGCGTCCGCGTCGCCCTCGGCGCCCTGCAGGACGGTGACGCTGGTGGCGTCGGCGCGGACGGTCCAGGATCGGCCCTCGGCGGTGATCCGGACGGTGGCGTCGATCGGGTGCTTGGTCCAGCTCTCGTCCCACCAGGGGCCACCGAGGCTCGGGAACAGCAGCTCGTCGATCCCGTCCAGGGCCAACTCGGCCGCGATCGGCGTGACCACGTCATGCGCCAGCTCGGCGTCGACCCGGTGCACGACAGTCTCCAGCGCCATCCGCCGGTACCAGAACCCCGACGTACTGTCCCTGGGGTTGAAGGTCCAGGTCTGCTGCGTGGTCCCGGCCTGCGTCAGCGCAGCCACGATTGCCAGGGCAGCCTCGTCGTACAGCTCGAGGGTGTCGCGCTCGTCGATCCCCTCCGGCGGCCAGGGTTTCGGTAAGGCGCCGAGTCTGAGCACCTCGACCTTGTGCAGGTACACCTGAGCGACATGACTGACGACGGTGTCGACCGTCCAGCCCGGGCAACTCGGCACCGGCGCGTCCAGGCCGAGCTCGGCGACCTCGCGCAGCCGGGCGGACTCGGTGGCGAGCTGATCCAGGTAGTACTCCGCTGACAATCCCATGCCCTTGACCCTTCCACAGGCCACCGACAGTTACTCTTCGGTTCATGGCGAGGAGACGGGCGTTGCCGTTCGATCCGATCGACGAGGCGTCGCGGCAGTGGGGACAGCGGTGGGGTGCGGTCGAGCAGATGCGGGCTGTCACGTCGTTGATGCGGGCCCAGCAGATCGTGATCGGCGAGCTCGACGACATCCTCCGCAAGCACGGGCTGACCTTCGCGCGGTTCGAGGCGCTGGTGCTGCTGACGTTCTCCCGGCGCGGGTCGCTGCCGCTGGGGAAGATGGGTGAGCGCCTGCAGGTGCACCCGACCTCGGTGACGTCGATCGTCCGCCGCCTGGAGGCGGCCGGCCTGGTGACGCGCACGCCACACCCGGACGACGGCCGCGCGGTGCTCTGTGAGATCACCCAGGACGGACGCGATCTCGTCGAGCGCGCGACCGCCGATCTGGTCGCCGCCGACTTCGCGCTGAAGGGCCTGACCGACGAGCAGCTGACGATGCTCTGGTCGGTCCTCGAGCCGCTCCGCCGGACCGCCGGCGACTTCAGCTAGGCGTTGTTCACGGAGTTGCCACGCCGCTGCGGTTGGAAATAGTTGGACGTCCAAGTATTTTGAGAGCATGGATGCCGAGGAGATCGCAGCCGGCCGCAGCCGGTGGCAGCAGCGGTACGACGCCGCCCGGAAGCGGGAGGCGGACTTCACCACGCTCTCCGGCACCGAGGTCGAGCCTGTGTACGGCCCGCCGGAGGGACACGACGACCCGCGGATGGAGCGGATCGGCTGGCCGGGCGAGTTCCCGTTCACCCGCGGTCTGCACGCGACCGGGTTCCGCGGCAAGCCGTGGACGATCCGGCAGTTCGCCGGGTTCGGTAACGCCGAGCAGACCAACGAGCGCTACAAGATGATCCTGAACGGCGGCGGTGGCGGCCTGTCCGTCGCCTTCGACATGCCGACGCTGATGGGCCGTGACTCCGACGATCCGAAGGCGCTCGGCGAGGTCGGCCACTGCGGCGTCGCGATCGATTCGGCCGTCGACATGGAGCGGCTGTTCAAGGACATTCCGCTGCAGGACGTCACGACCTCGATGACGATCTCCGGCCCCGCCGTACCGGCCTTCGTGATGTACCTGGTCGCCGCCGAGCGGCAGGGCGCGGACATCTCGAAGCTCAACGGGACCCTGCAGACCGACATCTTCAAGGAGTACATCGCGCAGAAGGAGTGGCTGTTCCCGCCGGAACCGCACCTGCGCCTGATCGGTGACCTGATGGAGTACTGCGCGGCCGGCATCCCGGCGTACAAGCCGCTCAGTGTCTCCGGCTACCACATCCGCGAGGCCGGATCGACGGCCGGCCAGGAGCTTGCGTACACGCTGGCCGACGGCTTCGGGTACGTCGAGCTCGGCCTCGACCGTGGTCTCGACGTCGACGTGTTCGCGCCCGGTCTGTCGTTCTTCTTCGACAGCCACCTGGACTTCTTCGAGGAGATCGCGAAGTTCCGCGCGAGCCGCCGGATCTGGGCCCGCTGGATGCGCGACGTCTACGGCGCCAAGACCGACAAGGCCCAGTGGCTGCGCTTCCACACCCAGACCGCAGGCGTTTCGCTGACGGCCCAGCAGCCGACCCTGAACGTCGTACGGACTGCTGTCGAGGCTCTTGCTGCCGTCCTCGGCGGCACGAACTCGCTGCACACCAACGCGCTCGACGAGACGCTGGCGCTGCCGACCGACCAGTCGGCCGAGATCGCGCTGCGCACGCAGTCGGTGCTGATGGAGGAGATCGGCGTCACGAATGTCGCCGACCCGCTCGGCGGCTCGTGGTACGTCGAGGCGCTCACCGACAAGATCGAGGCCGAGGCCGAGGAGATCTTCGCGCGGATCAAGGAGATGAGCCCGGACGGCACGATGACCGGGGGCATCCTGCGCGGGATCGAGGACGGCTGGTTCATGGCCGAGATCGCCGACGCGGCCTTCGAGTACCAGCAGAAACTCGAGAAGGGCGAGAAGAAGATCGTCGGCGTGAACACGCACACCGACACCGTTTCGGGCGGGCTGGAGATCCTCCGGGTCAGCCACGAGGTCGAGATCGAGCAGTGCCGGGTGCTCGCGGCGCGCAAGTCCGAGCGCGACGAGGACCTGGTACGGCGTACGCTGGCGGCTCTTGTCGAAGCGGCCAGGGGGACTGGCAACCTGATCGAGCCCATGCTGGAGGCGGCGCGTGCGGAGGCCACGATGGGGGAAATCTGTCACGTTCTTCGGGACGAGTGGGGCGAGTACCGAGAGCCCGCCCGCTTCTGACGAGGGACCGGCAGAGCCCAGCACTACTGCGCGGATCCAGGCGGCGGCCGGCCCACCCGATGGGCGGGCCGTCATCGTGTGTGGTTCGGACCGCACGATGCTGCGGGTTGTCACCGAGCTGGTGAGCTCGGGCGAGCAGGTGGTGGCGATCGTCAACCCGGCCTCGCGGCACTACGACCGGATCAGCGAGCTGGGCGCGCACGTGATGGGCGTCCGGGTGATCAGCGAGTCGTTGCTGCGCCGGGCCGGGATCGACGGGAAGGACGGGGTGCCGTCGACTGCGCGGGCCCTCGTGCTGCTGGACACCGACGACGTCCACAACGTGCACACCGCGCTGACCGTGCGCGACATGGATCCGGGGCTGCGGATCATTGTCCAGATGGTCAACCCGCGGCTGGGCAAGCAGTTGCACAGTCTGCTGGGCGACTGCGTGGTCATCTCCGGACCGTCGCTGGCCGCGCCCGCGTTCGTGGCGGATGCGCTGGAGGACGACGAGCTCACCTGGCTCGAGATCGGCGGCCGGCGGCTGGTCGCCGGCCAGGCCGAGCTGATCCGTGAGCCGCATCTGACCGTGCTGGCCGACACGACCTCGTCCGCAACGCCGGAGCTGCTGCCGATGGCGAGTGCCGATCCGAGCGGCGACATCGTGCTCGGGACCGGGATCAGGACCGTCTGGCGGACCCGCGACGTACGGCGGGCCGGGTGGCTGATGGCTCTGCGAGACGTGCTCGATCGCCGGGTCCGGCGGATCGCGGCCGTGATGGCGTTCCTGGTGATCATCGGAACTGTTCTCACGCACTACATCGGGAAGATGGACTGGCTGCGTGCTCTCTACCTGGTCGCCGGCGCAGTGACGTCGGCCGGGATCGAGGACGACAAGTTCTCCGAGGCGGCGCCCTGGGCGAAGGTCGCGGGCGTGCTCGTGCAGCTGACCGGCATCGTGCTGATGGCCTTGCTGACCGCGGTGATCGTCGACTCGCTGATCGGGGCGCGACTGACCCGGGTGATCGGTGGTGTCCGCGGCCGGCCGCGCAACCATGTGGTCGTCTGCGGCCTCGGTACGGTCGGCGCCCGGGTGCTGGAGATCCTGTCCGAGCGTGGGGTCGCGGTGGTCGGGGTCGAGCACGACGAGGACGCGCCCGGCGTACAGACTGCGCACCGGTTGCGGATCCCGGTCGTGATCGGGGACAGCAGCAACGAAGAGACGCTGCGATCGGCCGGTGTCCAGCGCGCGCAGTCGGTGCTGGCACTGACCGATGGCGACATCACCAATCTCGAGTCCGCGATGGTGGTCCGGGACCTGAACCCGGATGCCCGGATCACGATGCGGATGTTCGACCATGACCTGGCCCAGCGGGTCGAGCGGCGGCTCGGCCTCGGGCACAGCCGCTCGGTGTCGATGCTGGTCGCCCCGGCGATCGCGGCCGCGGCGGCGAACCGGCGCAGCCAGGTGACGGTGCCGGCCGGCCGGCGTGTCCTGCTGCTGACCGAAGTGGCGGTCGAGCCGGGTTCGGTCGCGGTCGACCGGCGGCTCGGTGAGCTGGACGAGGCAGGCGGTCTCCGGGTGCTGGCGCACAAGCGCGCAACCGACCCTTGGGACTGGACCCCGGCGTACGACGGACTGCTCCGTGGCGGCGATCGGATCGCGGTCGCAGGTACCCGGAGCGGGCTGGCTCGGCTACTCCTGGCTACCCGGGCGCCCAACGCTTGAGTAGCGTCGGAGAGGATAGACCTGTGAAGGTACGCGGTGGGCGCCCGATGGGCGCGAGCGGAATGCGAGGGCAGTGGTGAGTCAGTCCAACTTCTCCCGTCCCGGGGCGATCGATCTGTCGGCTCTGCGGAAGCCTGCAGGTGCGCCGGCCAGCGGCGCACCAGCTGCCGCTGGGGGTTCAGCCGGTGGGTCGTACGTGCTGAACGTCAGCGAGCCGACGTTCCAGAGCGACGTGATCGAGCGGTCCCTGCAGGTGCCGGTGGTGGTCGAGTTCTGGTCGCCGCGCGCGCCGGGTTCGGCCGAGCTCGGCCAGGTCCTGGTCAAGCTGTCGACCGAGTACGCCGGCAAGTTCGTGCTGGCCCGGATCGACATCGACGCGAACCCGCAGCTGGCTCAGGCAGTCGGTGTGCAGTCGGTGCCGCTGGTCATCGCCGTACTGCGTGGGCAGGTCGTGCCGCTGTTCCAGGGCCCGCTCGGCGAGGCCGAGGCCCGGCAGTACCTCGACCAGCTGCTCACCGTGGCCGTGGCGAACGGTGTCACCGGCCGGGCCGAGCCGGTCGGACCGGCCGCGGAGGCCCCGGCCGAGGCAGAGGAGGACGCTCCGAACCCGCGCTACGCGAAGGCGGAGGACGCGGTCGGCGCTGGTGACCTCGAGGGCGCGATCGCGGCGTACGAGGAGCTGATCAAGGAGACGCCGAACGACGCCGAGGCGAAGTCGGGTCTGGCCCGGGTTCAGCTGGTGAAGCGGACCCAGGAGGCGCCGGCCGACATCCGCACCCGCGCGGCCGACAACCCGGGTGACATCGAGGCGCAGATGCTGGTCGCCGATGTCGATCTGATGGGCGGTCACATCGAGGACGCCTTCAGCCGGTTGATCACCGTGATCCAGACGACCGCAGGGGACGAGCGCAACACCGTCCGCCTGCATCTGCTGGAGCTGTTCGACGTCGTCGGCGCCGAGGACGAGCGTGTCGGCAAGGCTCGGCGCCGGTTGATGGCTGCGCTGTTCTGAGCTCAGGGCGCTGAGTAGCCCAGTAGTTGTTCGGTGCGCTGGCCTTCGCAGGCGGAATCCCGGGAGATGAAGTGATCCCCGTTTCCCGGGATGTAGCAGCGGTAGATCGGCACCGCGCCCGGCGCGGACGACGTGAGCACGTAGCCGACCGGGCCGAGAGCGCGAAGGCCTTCGCATCCTGAATCGAGGGTCAGCAGGTTGTGCCCGCCGACCTGGCACTCGTACAACCGGGCAGTGCCTGGTGCGGGCTCGCGGAGCAACCTCCAGGTGCCTTCGGCCGCGAATCCGCTCGGCAGCAGCCGGGACGACGCCCAGTGGCCGCGGCTCGGATGGTAGCCGCGAGTCAATGTTGTGTAGGGCAACTTCTCGAAGCCGCAGCTGAGCTGCGGTGGGTTGAGGTCGTTGCGGTTGGCCAGAGCCCACGTCGACCAGGCCGGCTTGGCCGAGCCGTTGGTGTTGCGCAGGCCGAGGGCCAGCCCGGCCGCGGTCTCGTCGGGATGATCGACCAGCCGGTGGTAGACGAAGTTCACGATGCCCGGCGTACCGAGGACGTTGCGGAACACGTTGCAGACCGCAGCCGCCTGCTTGGCCGGCGAGGACGGCGACAGCGAGTTCACCCCGCTCTCGGTCAGCTGGACCTCCGTGGCTGCCGGGCTGTTCGGGAACTTCTGCTGCAACCAGCCGAGCAGGACGCCGACGTTGCCGTGGGTCACGTACGGGTAGTCGTCGGGGCCGACCACATCACTGCGCAGATCCTTGGCATAGGGGTGCGCCGCGACCCGCCAGGTGCGGGCGCCGACGCGGGCCGCGAGGCCTTGCAGGACTGACATTCCGGCCAGCGTGGGCTCGCTCGCGGCGGGGCGTTCGAGCTCGGTCCCGAACTGGTGGTCGATCGAGGTGAGTACCTTCGCCGCCGATTGCTCCGCGACGATCCGGTCGTACGCCGCGTTGTAGTTGCCGGCGATCTCGTCCAGCCACCGGTTCTTGTCGCAGGCCGTGCCCTGACCACAGCCGATGTCGAACCAGTTGTTGCTGTTCACCTCGTTGCCGATCACGAAATCCGCGATCCGGCCGTGACCGTGCTGGCCGTCGTACCGTTGCGCGATCATCCCGGCGAACCGGCCGAAGTCGGCGGGGTTGTTCGGCGTACAGAAGATCTCGAACCCAGGCGCGGCAGGGGAGCAGGGCTTGCCGGCCCGGGCCCAGGCGGGGGTGCCGTAGACGACCGAGGTGACGATCACGCCGCGGTCGGTCCAGTCCTTGATCGCCGCGTCGACGGCCGGGTCCACGGTGAAGCAGCGGCCGTCGTACTCCTGCTCTGCGGCTGAACAGGGCGCGGGTTTGCTGGTCTGCTCCCACGCGGCCCAGACCAGGTTCATCGCGACACCGCCGGTGTTGTTGCCGGCGATCTCCTGTGGGTTGGCCCAGAAGTCGGGCTGGATCGCCTTGATCCGGTACGCGTCGCGGGCGGGGTAGGGGAGACCCTGCGCTGCGTCCGCTACGGCTGGGGCCGCCGGTGCGCTGAGTGGTTGGGCGGCGAGCGCGGCGACGGTCACGAGGGCGATGGCGAGACGGCGAAGCTGCATGAGGTGACGATGGCGGCTGTGGGCGGTCCGCGTCGAGCCTTGCGATCTCAGCTGAAGTGAACTCTTGCAATCCCCGCCGTACTGGTCTGAGAATAATTCACATGAGTGTTGCTGCTGCCTCACCACCGCCGAGCCTCGAAGTGCGGATCCGGGGACTGCTGCCGGCACTCAGCCCGGCCCAGAGTCGGATCGCGGCCGAGGTACTGCGCGATCCGAGCGGCGTCGCGTCATCGACGATCGGTCAGCTCGCGGGCCGCTGCGGTACGTCGCTGCCAAGCGTGACTCGCTTCTGCCTCGCCCTCGGCCTGTCCGGGTACGCCGAGCTGCGGCTGAGCCTCGCTGCCGAGACCGGCCGCAGCAGCTTGAGCTGGGAGCGCGGTACCGGCGCCGAGGTCGGCCCCGACGACTCCCTCGACGATGTCCTGCGCACCCTGCTCCGCGCCGACACCCAAGCCCTCGAGGACACCGTCGCAGCCCTCGACGTGTCCGCACTCGGCCGCGCGGTGCAAGCAATCTCCGACGCCCGCCGCATCGACCTGTACGCCGTCTCCGGGTCAGCCGCGGTCGCCGAAGAACTGCGCCTCCGCCTGCACCGGATCGGCCGCGGCGCGAACAGCTGGAGCGACGTCCACAACGCCCTCACCAGCGCCGCCCTCCTCGGCCCCGGCGACGTCGCAGTCGGTGTCTCCCACAGCGGCGAAACCATCGAGGTGGTCGAACCCCTGACCCGAGCCGCCGCCCAAGGCGCCACCACCGTAGCCCTCACCAACTACCCCCGCTCCCCCCTCGCCCAGGCCGCCGACATCACCCTGGTCACCGCCGCCCGCGACATCACCTTCCGCTCCGGCGCCCTAGCCGGCCGCCACGCCCAGATGATCGTCCTGGACGCCCTCTACCTAGGCGTAGCCCAACGCGACTACCCCCTCTCCTCCCAAGCCTTCGACATCACCGCCGTCGCCGTCGCCACCCACCGCCTCCAGACAAGGTGATAGACCCCACCCGTGCACCTCTTTCGTGGCGCGAGTGGTGTTGCCCACTCGGCCGGCAGCTGGTTGCCCGCCGCGGGCATCTGACTCCCCCCGGTCTGGGGTGCCGCTCGCGATGGCCGACCCCGCCCCCCCCGCCCGCCCAGGTCCTGCCCATGCCCTTGCCGTTGACGAGCGGCCATCCGAGGATCCCCCAGCGACAGTCGGGCGTGAGCCAGGACTGGGGGGCTTTGAACAGGATGTGGTGGGCCGGGACAGGTTATTGCTTTGTTCAAAGCCCCCGCCGGTTGTTCAAGGCCACGGTTTGGGTCAGGTGACTCGGGCCGCCGTGGTGCGCAACGCGGCGCCGAACTCCTGGCCTGAGGGGCCGAGCGCGAACCAGTGTGACCTGCGGTTGCTTGCGCGAGGCGCGCCGCGGGATGGCGACGGTCACTTGCCTGCGGCGAGTCACCACCCACCGGGGCATGGGCGGGCAACACCACGGCGTCAGGAAGAGCGTGCACGGGTGGGGTTGACCACCTGCTCCGGCAAACCTCAGTCGGGGGTGGGTTCGCCGGTGTAGATGCCGGGGGCTCGGAAGCGGAGCGCGGGGGCGGCGTACTCCTCCAGGGCGTGGGCGGTCCAGCCGGTGATGCGGGCCAGGGCGAAGAGGGCTTCGCCGGCGTCGGGGCGGAGGTTGTGGGTGTGCATGACGGCGGCGAGCGCGAGGTCGCTGTTGGGGAAGGACTTGGTGCGGGTGGCGATGGTGCGGACGACCTGCATGATCGGCTCGTCGCCGAGCAGTTCGAACAAGACCTCGGCTCGGGGGTCGCGTTTGCGGTAGATCTTGTGGCCGAAGCCGGGGACTGGGGTGCCGGCGCGGAGGTTGTCGGACAGAGCGGCCAGGGGGTCGGTCTTCGCGCGCTGCAGGAACTCGTAGGCCAGCGTCGGCGCCGCGCCGTGGTACTGCCCGTCCAGGGCGCCGAGGCCCGCGGACACCACGGCGTACAGGTTGGCCCGGGCGCTTGCCGCCACACGTGCTGCCACGGTGGAGACGGCTAGGCCGTGGTCGGCGAGGAGGATGAGTACGGCGTCGATCAGCTCGGGACGTGGTGGTTGGGTGGACGGCTCGGTGGTGACGAGTTTGGGCCAGAGGCGGGTGCCGGGGG
Source organism: Kribbella sp. NPDC056345 (assembly GCF_042262745.1). Taxonomy (NCBI): domain Bacteria; kingdom Bacillati; phylum Actinomycetota; class Actinomycetes; order Propionibacteriales; family Kribbellaceae; genus Kribbella; species Kribbella sp. NPDC056345. Next base: position 62,374 of record NZ_JBHJQQ010000009.1, read on the forward strand.
AGGCGTCTCGTGAGGTTGTGGGGCCGGGGAGGGCGGTGATGAGGGTGCCTAGGAGAGTGCGGGCTGCGGTGGTGATGGCGGCGGGCTGCAGGTCGAAGCGGAGCGGGTCCGCGGCGCCTAGCGCGGCAACAGCTACTCGGAGTTTGTCGGTGAGGCGCGCGGTGGGTGGGAGGACGTCCATGGCGGCTCGGGCCAGGTCCACCGAGGGGCGGTGGATTGGGAACGGTGGCTGTTCGATGAGTTCGCCGGTCCAGAGGAGGTGGGCGACTGACTCGGCCGAGGCGGAGGTTGCGAGGTCGCGGACGGAGCGGCCGCGGTAGTAGAGCTCGTCGCCGCTGAGCAGGGTGAGGGCGGACTCGGTCTCCTCGACGACGCCGGAGTGTTCTACCGATCGGCTCGCCAGCCGCTCGATATCGGCTGCTGCGAAGAGGCTGCCGCGGCGGCCGCGGGCGCGGACGCTGGTGAGCAGGCCGCGGCTGACGTAGGCGTAGACGGTCTCCGGTTTCACCCGGAGCCGACGGGCGACCTGGGCAGTGGTCAGGTAATTCTCGTCACCTTCGGCCGGCATCCACGCTCCATCATGCACTCATGTTGACTGGATCAACATTGACAATACTTGATTGCGAATCAACCCTGAACTCATGTCAACGACGATCAATGTTCCGCCCGGTCTCCGCAATGTCGTCGTCACCGAGACGACCCTCGGCGATGTCCGCGGTGACGAAGGGTTCTACCACTACCGGCAGTACTCGGCGGTCGACCTCGCCAAGTCGAAAACGCTGGAAGACGTCTGGTTCCTGCTCTTCGAGGGCCACCTGCCGAACGACGCCGAACGTGGCCAGTTCATCGCCGACCTCGCGCCGCTGCGGGTCCTGCCGGAGGAGGTCCGCGCAGTACTCCCCGCCATCGCCGCCGCCGGGCCTGTATTCAACCCCCTGGCCGGCCTCCGAACCGCCCTTTCCGTCCTCGCGGCCACCAAGAATCTGCCGCCGCTGTGGGATGCCGACCCGGCTCGCCGGAAAGCGGACGCGATGCTCGTCTGCGCGGCCACCCCGACCATCCTCGCTGCGCTCTACCGGCTCCGCGAAGGTCAGCAACCCCTCGACCCCCGCGCGGACCTGACCGCGGCTGCCAACTGGCTCTACCTGGTCACCGGCAAGGTGCCGACTGCCGTCGAAGCGTCCGCGATCGAGCACTACTTGATCGCCACCGTCGACCATGGATTCAATGCCTCAACGTTCACCGCCCGCGTCATCACGTCGACCGGCGCCGACCTGGTGTCGGCCGTCGCCGGAGCGATCGGCGCCTTCTCCGGCCCACTGCACGGCGGTGCTCCCGACCGCGCGCTGGCCAGCCTCGACGAGATCGGTACGCCGGACCGCATCGACGCCTGGGTCCGCGCGAAGGTCGAGGCCGGCGACCGCATCATGGGCTTCGGCCACGCCGTCTACCGCACCGAGGACCCCCGCTCGCTCATGCTGCGCGACATCGCCCGCGGCCCGCTCAGCCAAGGCCCCGGCGGCGACCTCGTCGATTTCGCCACCACGGTCGAGCAGCGGATCGTCGACGTACTGGCCGAGCTCAAGCCCGGCCGCAACCTCTACGCGAACGTCGAGTTCTACGCCGGCGTGGTGATGGAGCTCTGCGGCATCCCGCGCGCCATGTTCACCCCGACGTTCGCCGTCAGCCGGGTGATCGGCTGGTCCGCCAACATCCTCGAACAAGCCGCCGACCCCAAGATCATCCGCCCGAGTGCGCAGTACGTCGGCCCGCCGCCGCCTGCTCCCGTCGGGTGAACTTCAGTACGCCGTCCTCGATGGAACCGAAGCGGAACATCAGCAGGTCCCGCGGGTAGTTCTGGCGTAGCCGCCAGGGGCCGTTGGGGCCCTGGCGGGGGAGGATGCCGGCGGCTCGCTGGATGTAGCCCGAGGACAGGTCGACGACGGGGCGGCGGGGAGCGTCGTACTCGGTGGGGTCGATCTCCGGCAGGCAGATGTCGGTGCCGGTCTCGCGCAGGTGGTTGAGCAGGCGGGCGACGAACTGCGAGCTCAGGTCGGAGCGCAGCGTCCAGGAGTTGTTGGTGTAGCCGACGCACCAGGCCAGGTTGGGTACGCCGCTCAGCATCAGCCCCTTGTAGACGAAGGTCTCGCTGACCGGGACCGGCCGGCCGTCGACGGTGAGTTCGATCTTGCCGAGGGCAACCATCTTCAGTCCGGTCGCCGTGACCACGACGTCGGCCTCCAGCTCTGCGCCGGATTTGAGCAGCAGGCCGGTGGGTGTGAACCGCTCGATCTCGTCGGTCACCACCGAAGCAGTCCCCTTGCGCAATGCGCGGAACAGGTCGGAGTCCGGAACCAGGCAGAGCCGCTGGTCCCACGGCTTGTAGCGCGGCGTGAAGTGCGGGTCGACGGGGATCGATTCGGGCAGCTGCTTGGCCGCCATGCTGTTGAGCAGCCAGGCTGCGTGGGCGGGGAACTTGCGGAGCGCGTTGTAGGTCAGCGTGCTCATCGCGATGTTCTTCGTGCGGACCACGCGGTGCGCGAGCTTGTCCGGCAGCAGCCCGCGGACGCGATTGGCGAACGCATCGGAGGCCGGCCGGGAGGCGACGTAGCTCGGCGTGCGCTGCAGCATCGTGACGTGGGCCGCGGTGTCTGCCATCGCCGGGACGAGCGTGACGGCGGTCGCGCCGCTGCCGATGATCACCACGCGTTTGCCGGCGTAGTCCAGGTCCGCCGGCCAGTGCTGCGGATGCACCACGTCGCCCTGGAACTCAGCCTGCCCCGGGAAGTCGACGACGTACCCCTCCTCGTAGTCGTAGTACCCGGTGCACGAGTAGAGGAAGGAACACGTGTACGACGAGTCGTCCGTCTCGACCGTCCACTGCGCGGTCTCGGACGACCAGGAGGCGCGCAGGACGCGCTGCCCGAACCGGATGTGCTTGTCGATGCCGTACGCCGACGCCGTCTCGTTCACGTACTTCCGGATGTCGTGCCCGTCCGCGATCGCCTTCCCGTCCCACGAGTGGAAGGGGAAGCCGAGCGTGAACATGTCCGAGTCCGACCGGATCCCTGGGTAGCGGAACAGGTCCCACGTCCCGCCGATCGCGTCCCGGGACTCGAGGATCGCGTACGAGCGGTCCGGCGACTGGGTCTGCAGCCGGTAGGCCGCACCGACGCCGGACAGACCGGCACCGACGATCAGGACGTCGAAGTGCTCCATGCATTCCTCCTGGGCGGACGGCTTGTTGAGCAGCCACTCAACAGTAGCGCGAAAATCATCGTGCGGTGCTGTCGATTCCGTTCCGCGCCGAACGTCAGCAAGATGTCCAGTACGAAAGCCCGAGACTAGGGAGCCCGAGATGGCGCAGTACATGTTCCTGCTGTTCGACACCGAGGAGTGGTACGACAACGTCACGCCGGCGGATTGGCAGGAGGCGATGAAGCTGCACGGCGCGTTCAGCGAGGCGGTGGAGAAGGCCGGCGCCCGCATCCTCGGCGGCGAGGCGCTGGAGCGGTCCAGTACGGCGAGCACCGTGAAGCAGCGCGAGGGGTCGGAGCCACTGGTGACCGACGGTCCGTTCCTGGAGACCAAGGAGGCCCTCGGCGGCTTCTACATCATCGAGGCCCGTGATCTGGACCAGGCGCTCGAGCTGGCGAAGCTCTGCCCGGCCGGCAATGTCGAGGTCCGCCCGGTGATGGACACCTCCGCGGACAGCGGGCCGCAGGCCTGACCGCGCCGATGACCGAATCTCCCGATGTGCGGCTGGTCGTGGCCGCCGTCGAGCGCGCTCATCGGGAGAGTTGGTCGTCGGTTCTCGCCTCCGTGGTGCGGCTGACGCGGGATCTCGACCTGGCCGAGGACTGCACGCAGGACGCCTTCGTCCAGGCGCTGCGATCCTGGCCGGACGAGATCCCGGTCAATCCGGGTGGTTGGCTGACCACGGTCGCGCGACGGCTCGCCCTGGATCGGCTGCGACGCGAAACCACGCTGCGGCGGAAGCTGCCGCTGCTGATCGAAGAGCCGGGTGAGATCGAGCAGCCGACCGATCCGCTCCGGCTCGTCTTCACCTGCTGCCACCCGGCGCTGGCGCAGGAATCCCAGGTGGCGCTCACGCTGAGGCTGATCTGCGGTCTGACCACCCGTGAGGTGGCGGCCGGGCTGCTGATCAGCGAATCGACCGCCGCGGCCCGCATCACCCGGGCGAAGAAGAAGATCGCGGCCGCCGGTATTCCGTACCGGATCCCGGCCGACCACGAGTTGGCCGCGAGGCTGGACGCGGTCCTCACCGTCGTTCACCTCGTCTACACCGCCGGTCATGTCGCGGCCGGTCCCGAGCTGACCCGGACGGAGCTGACCGGCCGGGCGATCGAGCTCGCCCGGATGCTGCAAAGGCTGATGCCGGCCGAGACCGAGCCGGAGGCGTTACTCGGGCTCCTGCTGATGAACGAAGCCCGCGGTGACGCCCGGATGAGCGCCGACGGCGAGCTGGTGCTGCTCGCGGACCAGGATCGTTCGCGCTGGGACGTGAAGATGCTGGCCGAAGGGGTGTCGCGCGCGACTGCCGCGTTGCTGCACGGGCAGGGGCGCTTCGCCTTGCAGGCTGCGGTGGCCGGTCTGCATGTGACTGCACCGACGTGGGAGCGGACCGATTGGCGGCAGGTCGTCCGGATGTACGACGCGATGATGGTGAGCTGGCCGACGCCGATCGTCGCGCTGAACCGGGCCGCCGCCCGCAGCTTCGTCCCCGGCATCGACCTGTGCGAGGTGCTCGCCGAGCTGGATGCCCTGGGCAACGAACCGGCGCTGCGCACGTATGCCTACCTGCCCGCGGCCAGGGCCGACGTACTGGCTCGGTTGGGCAGGAGCGAGGCGGCGGCCGACGCGTACGGCGAGGCGTTGGCGCTCACCACGAACGAGGCCGAACGACGCTTCCTGCAAAGGCGGCGTGCCGAACTCAGCCAGTAGGGCCGGGGAACCACAGGGTGTCGGCCGTCCCGGCGTCCAGCCGGCCGCGGTACACGTCGATCTTGTGGTCGATCAGCTCGAGGTTCTCTTGCAGCTCGGCGAGTTTGGCGAGTACCTCGGCGCGGTGGGACTCCAGCAGCGCGAGGCGCTCCTTCTCGTTCCCGGCACCGGCCAGCACGAGATCGGCGTACTCGCGGATCGTCCGGATCGGCATCCCGGTCGACCGCAGCCGGGTGCACATCCCGATCCACCGCAGGTCGATCTCGCGGTACCGGCGGCGGCCGCCGGAGGTCCGGTCGACAGTGGTGATGACCAGGCCTGCACGTTCGTAGTACCGGAGGGTGTGCACGCTGACGCCGGTCCGCTCGGCCGCCTCCGCGATACTCACCCCGGCCTCGGGGATGGGGTCGGAGGAATGTTTGACTTCGAGCACGCTCTAAATCCTAGGTTCGAGCTATGAGAGTTTCAACGAGGCAGCGAGTCGTCCTCGCGATCTGCTGCGCGAGCATCATCGTCTCGCTGATGGACGTCTCGATCGTCAACGTGGCGCTGCCGTCCATCCACGGCGACCTCCGTACGTCGGTCAGCGGCCTGCAATGGACTGTCGACGCGTACACCCTGGTGCTCGCCGTCCTGCTCCCGCTCGCGGGTTCCACCGCGGACCGGATCGGCCGGCGCCGGGTGTTCCAGGTCGGCCTGATCGTCTTCGGTCTCGGTTCGCTGGCCTGCAGCCTGGCGCCCGGTATCGGCTGGCTGATCGCGGCCCGCGCCGTCCAGGCGGTCGGCGGCACCATGCTGAATCCGGTCGCGATGGCGATCGTCGTCACCACCTTCCCCGACCGGCGCGAGCGCGCGAAGGCGATCGGGATCTTCGGCTCGATGTCCGGTCTCGCCCTCGCACTGGGTCCGATTCTCGGCGGTGCGCTGGTCGACAGCTGGGGCTGGCGGTCGATCTTCTGGGTCAACCTGCCGATCGTCGTGATCGCAGTCCTCTGCACCCAGCTGTTCGTCCCCGAGACCCGCGCCGACCGCGCCCGCCGGTTCGACCCGGTCGGTCAGCTTCTCCTGATGCTCACGCTCGGCAGCCTGGTCTTTGCGATCATCGAAAAAGTCCCCTGGTTCCTGGTCCTCACGGCACTGGCCGCGACGAGCCTGATCGCGTATGAACGTCGGCGTACCGAACCATTACTCGAGCTGCGCCTGTTCCGCAGCATCCGCTTCAGCTCCGCGCTGGTGATCGCGTTGGTCGCCTACGTCGGTTTCGGCGCCTACCTCTTCGTCACAACCCTCTACCTGCAGAACGTGCGCGACCTTCCCGCACTGGCCGCTGGGCTGTCGCTGTTGCCGATCGGCGTCGCGATCCTCCTCGTCGCCCCGTACGCCGGACGCCTGGTCGCCGCGCGCGGTCCACGCCTGCCGCTCGTGATTGCCGGTACGGCGTTCGTCGTCAGCGTGCTCGCCTCGTTCGCCCTAGGCACCACGACCCCGCTGCCGGTCGTCCTCGCCATCTACCTGGTGTTCGGCATCTTCGTCGGCATGATCAACCCGCCCCTCGTCAACACCGCCGTCTCCGAGATGCCCACCGACATGGCCGGCCTCGCCGCGTCGATCATCTCCACCGGCCGCCAGGTCGGTATCAGCCTCGGCGTCGCGCTCGCCGGGACCGTAATTGCCTCGACCGCTCTGGTCCGCTGAGGCAGAGTGCACACCTATGGAGTTGATCGGGCAAGGTATGGAAGGTGCCGTCTACGACCTGGGTGACGGCTTGGTCCGCAAGGAATGGTTCGAGCGGCGGCCCGACGACGTGCGGCTGATGCAGGCCTTCCTCGACGAGATCCCCGAGCTGCCGTTCCGGACGCCGCGGATCCGCACGGTCGATGCCGCGGACAACGGCCTGGCCGTGAGTGTCGAGGACAAGCTGACCGGTACGCCGCTGCCGTCGGCCGAGGTGGCCGAGGTGGCCGAGAACGATGCCCTCGCCGCGTTCGTCGGAATCGTCGAAGCACTCGGTACGACGACGGCTGGTCCGGCGAGCAAGCAGTTGTTCGTGCTGAACGAACCGTTCTGGCTTCCCGGACTGTCCTGGGGCGAATCGCTGGCTGCGCTGGTCCGCCGCCGAGCCGAGGCGTCGTACCGGCATTTCGACCGCGATGTCGCGGACTTCCCGGCGCTGCTCGACCACGTCACCAGCCGCCTGGCGTCCATCGAGCTGGAGAAGCTGAGCATCGTGCACGGCGACATCTGCCCACCCAACCTGTTGATGGACGGCCCGCGTCCCTCCGCGCTGCTGGACTGGGGTTTCTACTCGACCGCCGGCGACAACACCCTCGACGCCGCCCTCGCCGCCGGCTTCTTCGACATGTACGGCCCCGACGCGCGCCGTCTGGACACGCTGCTACTCGACCGCTTCGAGGCCCTCGGCCACGACCGCCAACGGATGTACCTCTATCGCCAGGCCTACGCGATCACCACCGCCACCATCTACGACCCCGAAGCAGGCGACGGCCACTACGCGTGGTGCGTCGCCGACCTCAACCGCCTGCCTTGGTGAGGCGCTGAATCACCGGCGTAGCCAGCAAGGGCATCGCGGCGCACTCAGCGCCCTCCGTTGCCTGGGAGCTGGACAACTGGAGGAGGACCACCTCCTTGGTGTTGGTGCTGGACTCCACCGCACTGCGGTACAAGACCTCGAGCTGGCAGCCGGGCGGCACGCCAGGAGGGTTCTTCAGCGACCGCGCGATGACCTCGTGACCAGCGATGACGTAGGAGTCTTCACGGGTGAAGACGGGGAGCTCCCATGAGCCCCGGACGAACTCGATCGCGAAATGCGCCGTGCCCGTGGCGCTCCGAGGGGTGGCGCCCCAGATACAGACCTGACCGTTGAAGCCTCGGTACCGGACGGACTTGTCGATGTCGCTCACCTTGTCGACGACGGACTGGCCGTCGAGCGCGCAGGCATCCAGGTGGGCCAACGAGCCGGCCGGAGCGTTGAGAGGTGCCAGGCCGCCGGCGACGAGCTTGCCGATCACTTGATCGATCACACGGTCGGAGAGGTTGCACAGTGCCGTCATGTCCACGGGGCTGCTGGTCGCCGAAACCCTGACGACGGCGGAGTCGGTCACCAGGACCTCGCGGAAGCAGGCGTCTTCGCCAGGGCGCGAAACCCCCTTGACCGGGATGCCGGATCGCGATGCCAGGTCGACAGCTCCCGGCGAAAGGCCCGGCTCGAAACTGACCGACATCAGGACCTTGCCCACCACCAGGCTGCACTGGGTGAACTCACGTCCGGCCGCGAATCCGGCATCGGTTCCCAAGGCCCGGGCGTCGAACAGAGCGCACGGATCAGCGCGTTCGAGCTGTTCCTGGGTGACCTTGAACGGCGGGCCGGGTGGCGGTGCGGCGGTCGTGTCCGCAGTGCAGCCCAGGGGAACGGCCAGCACCAGGACGCCACAGACCAACGCCACCGTCTTTCGCATGGGCCCATCGTCGCTGCGATCGTCTCGTGCGAGGGCGCGCTGGCAACAATCGGCCAGCGCTAGATCGGCAGGCCGTTGCTCAGGTTGTGCAGCTCGGAGGGTTTGCTCAGGACCAGCGGGAGGCGGCGGGCGTTCAACGGGGACACGAGGCCGGTCAGGGCTTCGGGGGAGTGCCATGACAGGGCCAGGATTTCGTGGCCGTCGGGGTGCAGGGTTTCCAGCAGGGAGGGGTCGTGGATGCCGCCGTCGTACAGGATCTCGACGGCGTCGCCCCAGCCTTCCCAGCGGGGGAGCCAGTCGATGGCGAGGATGCCGAGCAGGGGGAGGGCGATGCCGAGCTCCTCCTCCATCTCGCGGGAGGCGCCGGTGGCTGGGTCTTCGTCGGGCTCGACGACGCCACCGGGGAGTTCGAGGTCCTGTTTGTAGCTGACCTGGCAGAGCAGGACGCGGCCGGTGGTGTCCTGGACGACGACGTGTGCGATCACGCGCTTCTTCGGCAGGGTGGAGTCCATCAGGGTCGTCCAGCCGAGCACGGAATCGGGGCGCGGGTCGTCGCTGCGCATGCCGTACACGACCACGTCGCGGCGCTCGCCGTCGACGAGGGCCGCACCGCGCAGCAGACCTTCGCGCCGGAAACCGGATCGGATCGCGACCCGCATGGACGAGTGCAGCGACGGGTCGACGTCGATCTGCAACCGGTCCAGACCGAGCTCACCGAACGCGTACTCCGACACCAGGCGGACGCTGGAAATAGCGACACCGAGACCGCCGTCCAGCGCCCACACGACCAGACCGGCACCCGGCGAAGTCCGCCGTACCTCCACTGTGCCGAGCGGGGTTCCGTTCTCGACGTCGAAGGTCACCACGTGCGCGTCCTGGGCAGCCAGGTGCAGGGTCAGGTCACCATCGGTCAGCGGTTGTACGGCGGTCACTCCACGAACGCTACCCGTCGTACCGCAAGTACACGGTGGCCAGGGGCGGAACGGACAGCTCGGTGCTCGTCGTCATCCCGTGCCACTCGGGGCCGTCGGCCGTGACCGCACCGAAGTTGCCGACCCCGGAACCGCCGTAGTTACCGGCGTCGGTGTTGATGACCTCGGACCACCGACCGGCGTACGGGAGGCCGAGGCGGTAGCCGTGGTGCGGGACCGCGGAGAAGTTCGCGATACAGGCGATCGTCGGCTCACCCTCGTCGCCGAAGCGGACGAACGAGAAGATGTTGTTCCCGGCGTCGTTGGCGTCGATCCAGCTGAACTTCTCCGGCGCGTGATCCGTCCGCCACAACGCCGGCGTACCGGTGTAGACGCCGTTCAGGTCGCGGACGAGGTCCTGCAGACCGCGGTGGTTCTCGTGGTCCAGCAGCCACCAGTCGAGCTCGCCCTTCTCGGACCACTCCGACTCCTGACCGAACTCACAACCCATGAACAGCAACTGCTTGCCCGGGTGGGCCCACATCATCGCCAGGTAGGCGCGCAGATTCGCCAGTTGCTGCCAGCGGTCGCCCGGCATCTTGCGCAGCAGCGAGCCCTTGCCGTGCACGACCTCGTCGTGGGACAGCGGGAGGACGAAGTTCTCCGAGTAGGCGTACATCATCGAGAACGTCAGCTCGTGGTGGTGGTACTGGCGATGCACCGGCTCGTGCTCCAGGTAGCGGAGCGAGTCGTTCATCCAGCCCATGTTCCACTTGAAGCCGAAGCCGAGCCCGCCGAGATGGGTGTCGCGGGTGACACCCGGCCAGGACGTCGACTCCTCGGCGACCGTGATCACACCGGGAACGCGCTTGTAGAGCGTCGCGTTCATCTCCTGGAGGAACGACACCGCCTCCAGGTTCTCGCGGCCGCCGTACTGGTTGGGGACCCACTGGCCCTCTTGGCGCGAGTAGTCCAGGTAGAGCATCGAGGCGACCGCGTCCACGCGCAGGCCGTCGATGTGGAACTCCTCGGCCCAGTAGATCGCGTTCGCGACCAGGAAGTTGCGCACCTGCGGCCGGCCGAAGTCGAAGACCAGCGTGCCCCAGTCGGGCTGCTCGCCGCGGCGCGGATCCGGGTGCTCGTACAGCGGGGTCCCGTCGAAGCGGGCCAGCGCCCACGCGTCCTTCGGGAAGTGCGCCGGGACCCAGTCGACCAGTACGCCGATCCCTGCCTGGTGCAGCTTGTCGACCAGGAACCGGAAGTCGTCCGGGTCGCCGAACCGCGAGGTCGGCGCGAAGTACGACGTCACCTGGTAACCCCAGGAACCGCCGAACGGATGCTCCATCACCGGCATGAACTCGACGTGGGTGAAGCCCATGTCGTTGACATAGGCAACAAGCTCGTCGGCCAGCTCGCGGTACGTCTTCCCCTTGCGCCACGAACCGAGGTGCACCTCGTAGACGCTCATCGGCTCGGCGTACGCACTCGAGGCGGCCCGGCGCTCGATCCAGGCGGCGTCCTCCCACTCGTACGACGTCTCGTGCACCACCGACGCGTTGGCCGGCGGAACCTCGGCGAGATTCGCCATCGGGTCGGCCTTCTGCCGCCAGACCCCGTCCCGGCCGCAGATGTCGAACTTGTACCGCGTGCCCGGGCCGATGCCCGGCACGAACAGCTCCCACACACCGGAGCCGCCCAGCGACCGCAGCGGATGCGCACGGCCGTCCCAGAAGTTGAAGTCGGCGGTCAGCCGGACACCTTGGGCGTTGGGAGCCCACACGGCGAACGACGTCCCGGTCACAGCACCCGTAGGACCGTCGTACCGGCGAACGTGCGCACCGAGCACGGTCCACAGCTGCTCATGCCGGCCCTCGCCGATCAGATGCAGATCGACCTCACCGAGCGACGGCAGATACCGGTACGGATCATCCACCTCGACCGCGGGCCCATCGGTGTAGCTGACCTCGAGCCGGTAATCCGGAACCTTGTCGGTATCCAGCACCCCGACCCAGATCCCGTCGTGCTCATGCCGCAGTGGCAGCCGCTTCCCGTCGTACAGGACCGTGACGGAGCTCGCGAACGGCCGCAGCACCCGCACCGTGACGCCATGCTCGCCAAGATGCGGCCCGAGCACCTGATGCGCATCGTGGTACGTCCCACCAACCACTCGCTCCAGCACAGTCCGGTCCACCGGAACCGCTGTCACCACAGGCTCCTCAACCGCAACCACCGGCTGCTCCATGGCTTCGCGCTCACTCGATCCCATGCACCCCATCCTGCCCGATAGCCAACACATTCACTGCACCCCGTACCCGACAAGCCGCGACCTACACGATGAAGATTCCTGCCGGCCTGCTGGAACACCGTGAAAACGAACCATGCTGAGGCTCCCAAGCTCGAACGGCTCCGCTGATCTGGGCGTGCTCAGCCCAGGCGTGCGGGAAGCCTGCCTGGCCGACTACATCCTGTTCTTCGTGCGACAGCGCGGCGGTTGCGGCGAATCTACTGCGCTAGCGCGGCGCGGACTTCGGTTAGGCGGGTGGCGTAGCGGGGCCAGGCGAAGCCGGTGCGGGTGTAGGCGAGGGAGGTCTCGTTGACCAGTTGGGTGGTGCGGGGGCGGTCGCCTTGGGCCAGGGCCAGGGCGGCGGCTACGGCTCGGGCTGCTAGCCAGGAGGTGCTTTGGGCGGGGGCTTCGGCGAAGACGGCGTCCAGGAGGGCTGCGGCCTCGTCCAGCTCGCCTTGGCGGACCAGGACGTCGGCTAGGTCGATGTAGGCGTGGCTGACGCCGCTGTCGTCGGCGAGGGCGTATTCGACGGCGGAACGGAGATGTTTCTCGGCTTCGTCGAGGTCGTTGCGGGCTGCGGCGGCGAGGCCGCGGATGACGTCGTTCAGGGGGAGGATCTGGCGGTCGTCGAGGCGGCGGGCGTAGTGGTCCGATTCGGCGGCTGCCTTGAGCGCCTCGTCCCAGCGGTCGAGACCGACCAGGGCGCCGGCGAGATTGCTCAGCCCACGCGACAGTCCGTGCTCGTCGCCGAACTCACGGTCGGCCACGATGCAGGTCTCGTAACACTCGAGTGCACGCTCGGATTGGCCTGCATACACGTACAACGTGCCAAGAGCATCGGTGAACGCCGACAGGCGGCGCTCGTGCTCGCCGGAGGAGCGCGCAAGTGCCTGCCCGGTCAGTAGTGGGGTGAACGCGTCCAGCAGTCGGCCGCGCTCGATCTCGACGATGCTGCGGTAGTACAGCGCGGTCAGCGTCAACGTGTCGTCGTCCTGCAACGGCGCGAGCCGCTCGGCCTCGGTCAGCAGCTCCGCGGCCCGGTCGAACTGACCGCGCATCGTCAGCACGAAACCGTGGTTGCACAACGCGGTCAGCCGCTCGGACGTGGTCGCGCCCGGCGCATCGGTCAACGCGTCGAAGTGCCGCGCGGCCTCGGCGTACCAGCCTCGGATCAGCCACGGGGTGTGCATGACGAGGGCCAACCGCAGACCGGCCGCGGCGCGCTCCGTCCCGGCGGCACGATCGAGTACGTCGAGCAGATTCGGCCACTCGGCGAAGACCTCGTTCAGGGCTTCGGCGTTGGCGAAGTCGTCGCTGTTCTGGCCCGCGGCCTGCACGTAGCTCATGGCCCAGTCGAGCTCAGCGCTCCGTGCAGTCTCGGTCTCGCCGGCCTCTTCCAGCTTCGTCAGTGCGTAGTCCCGCACGGTCTCCAGCAAGCGGAAGCGTCGCCCGTTGACGGCCTCGACTGTCAGCAGGCTCCGGTCCGCCAACTCGGTCAGCGCCGGCGCGACATCCCGCGGATCGAGCGCGACCTGCTCGGCCGCCTCAAGGGTGAAACCACCAGCGAAGACCGCAACCCGGCGCAGCACCGCACGCTCGGTGTCCCCGAGCAGCTGGTGGCTCCAGTCCAGTGCCGCGACCAGACTGGTATGACGGGCCTGCGAATCCCGCCCGCCGGCCACGAGCAGCCGCATCCGATCCGTCAATCGCTTCGCCAGTTGCGGGACAGTCAGAGTGCGAGTGAGACCCGCAGCCAGCTCGATCCCGAGCGGGAACCGGTCGACCGCCGTACAGATCGCGGCGACCTGCTCGGGATCGGCGCCCTGGGCATCGATCGCGCAGCGCTCGGTGAACAGTTGTGCGGCCGCCAACGCATCCATCGGACGCATCGGCCGGACCTCCTCGGCCTCCAGCTGCAACGGCCGCTGCGAAGTCACCAGGACAGTCAGCCCAGGCGCCCGCCGTACCAAGGCGGCCACGATGTCCGCGACCTGCTCGACCACATGCTCGGCGTTGTCGATCACGAGCACCGAGCCGTCGAGCGCCGACGCGGCCGACGCGAGTGGATCATGCCCGCTCGCCTCTTCCCCCGCGATCGCCTCCAGTACGGCGCCTTCGCGCTGCAGCGGGGCCAGCTCGACCAAACGAACCGGGCGATTGGCCACCGTCCGGACCGCCTCGAACGACAGCCGGGACTTGCCGCTCCCGGGACCACCGACCAGCGTGACGACACCGGGTCGCGTGATCCGGTCGATCAGCCAGGCCAGCTCCTCCTGCCGGCCGACGAAGCTGGTCAGCGGCGACGGCAAATCGGCGACCGCACCAGCAGGTGCCGTGGGCGCGGTGCGGGTGGCTGCACTCGGCGCCGGTGATTCAGATGCTGTAGGCAACAAAGTCGGGTCCTGCCGGAGCAGCCGTAGCTCCATCGCTGCGGTGTCCGGGGCCGGATCCACGCCGAGCTCGTCGGCCAGCCGGTTGCGCAGCTTGGACATCCGGCTGAGCGCATCCGCCTGGCGCCCGGTCCGGTAGAGCGCGAGCGCCAGCAGGCACCACAGCCGCTCGTGCAACGGATTCTCCGCAGCAAGTGCCTCGAGCTCACGAGCTGCCTCGGCCGCATGACCGAGTGACAACTCCGCATCGAGCATCTCCACCTGCAGAGTCAGCTTCCACGCATCGAGTTGCTCGCCCTCGGCAACGGCGTACGGGATCGTGCGCAGGTCGGCGAGCGACGGGCCACGCCACAGCTCGAGTGCCTGCTGCGCGGCCGTGCTGATGCCGAGGTGATCACCGGCCCGTACGGCGGCATGCATCCGCTCGGCGGCTGCCCGGGCCTCCGTCAGGTCGCTGAGGTCAGCGGCCAGCGCATAGCCACCGTTCACCCGGGTCAACGAATCGGGGGAGTCGATCGCCGCCCGCAGCCGGGACGCGAGCACCCGCAGCCGCTCGGTCGGCCGGGCCAGATCGACGTCACCCCAGAGATCCGCGGCCAGCCGATGATCCGGAACCGACATCCCACCGGCCAAGGCGAGCCGCACCAGCAACGCCCGCTCCAGCGGCCGGTCAACCGCGACAGCCCTGCCCCCGAGCCGGACAGCCAGAGGCCCGAGCACGAGCACCTCTAGCGGTGGAGCGGTGGGCATACCCGCAAGTATTACAGTGGCGGCGTCCGCACGCTCAGTAATTCTCACAATGGAGGATTACTTGGCGGAGATTTGGGGTATCTGATCAGGTTTTACGTTCTACTGCTCGACGCCCGCCAGCTGCGCCGCCGCAGCTAGTGGAATGCGCAACCAGGTCGGCCGGTTGCGGGCCTCGTACAGCACCTCGTAGATCAGCTTGTCCGCCAGGAACGCGTCCAGCAACGCCGACTGCTGGCGGGGGTCGCTCTCCGCAACCTCCGCGTACCCGTCGCAGAACGCCTGCTGGTTGCGGCTGGCCCACTCCGACGCCCGGTAGGCGATCTGCTGATCACCTTCGTGATCGGTCAGCAGTAGCGACCGCGCCGCGTAGTCGAACGACCGCAGCATCCCCGCGACGTCCTTGACCGGCGTGTCCAGCGCGCGCCGCTCGACGAGCGACTTGGCCGGCTCACCCTCGAAGTCGATCAGCTTCCAGCCGTCGATCGTGCGCAGCACCTGACCGAGGTGGAAGTCACCGTGGATGCGCTGCACCAGCACCGGCTGCTCAGCCGCCGCCAGATTCGCGAATGCACGGCCCAGGCCTTCGGCGTACGGCGCGAGTTCAGGAACTGCGGCAACCGCGGCCGCGAGTCGTCGCTGCATGGCTGCGGCGTGCTCGACCAGCTTGTCCTGCTCCCAGACATCCGTGCCGAGCGCCTTCGCCAGCTCGGCATGGACCTGGGCGGTGCTGGCACCGAGCCGATGCGACTCCCCGGCGAAGTCGCCGCCGACCTCGGCCGCATGCAGATCGGCCTCGGCGTACAGATCGCGCACCGACGACGTCGCGAACGACCAGCCGTCGGTGGCGTTCTTCTGGAAGGCCGTCATCATCGCCAGCTCACCGCTGTCGGTCCCGCCACCGGCCCGCGGCCAGCTGCCGCGCGCCGATCCGAGCACCTCCGGGACCAGCTCGGACCCGGACTCGGTGAGCGCCGACTCGATCTCGACCCCGGGGTTACTCCCGGGCTCGAGCCGGCGGAACACCTTCAGCAGCGCCACGTCGCCGAAGACCAGCGACGTGTTCGACTGCTCGACGGTCAGCACCAGGGACTGCGCGTCCTCGGGCACGATCGTCGTACTCTCCGGTGCGTGCACCGGGTGGAACTCCAGCCCGTCCAGCTTCCGGCCGTTGGTGAGACCGTCCAGCCAGTACGGCGTGGCTTCCTTGTCGTGCAAGGCGTCGTACACCCACACCCGGGTGTCGCCGAGGTCCTGCTCCTCCCAGTCACCGATCAGGGCGTGGCTGAGATTCTCCGCCGGTGCCTGGTGGTAGCTGAGCGGCAGCTGGTACACCCGGATCGGGATATCCGATCCGGGCGGCCCCGAACAGTAGACGAACCCGATCCGGACCGCAGGCCACACCCCGTCGCCGGACAGCCACACCGAGGTGGCCATCGCGTCGACGACGACGTCGTGTCCCTTCTCCCCGAACCAGCGCTGGCTCGCACAGAAGGACTGGACCTGGTCCAGATGGGAAGTCACGAAATGCTCTCCTCGTGGTCGGCCGGCTTGGGCAGCCGGAACCAGTAGAAACCGTGCGCGCCGAGCGTCAAAAGGTAGGGCAACTCACCGATCGCTGGGAAGTGCACCCCGCCGAGTAGCTCAACGGGCTCGACTCCCTCCCACTGCCGCAGGTCCAGCTCGATCGGCTGCGGGAAGCGGGACAGGTTGTTCACACACAGGACGACGTCGTCGCCGAACTCGCGGATGTACGACAGGACGCTCGGGTTCGAGCCGCCCAGGTCGGTGAAGGTGCCCATCCCGAAGCAGGGGTGCTGCTTCCGGGTCTGGATCATCCGCCGGGTCCAGTGCAGCAGCGACGAGGCGTTCTCCATCTCGGCCTCGACGTTCACCGCCTGGTAGCCGTAGACCGGGTCCATGATGACCGGCAGGCTGAGCTTGCCCGGGGTCGCGGTCGAGAACGACGCGTTCCGGTCCGGCGACCACTGCATCGGGGTCCGGACACCGTCGCGGTCACCCAGCCAGATGTTGTCGCCCATGCCGATCTCGTCGCCGTAGTACAGGATCGGTGATCCCGGCAACGACAACAGCATCGCGGTGAACAACTCCATCTTGTTGGTGTCGTTGTCCAGCAGCGGGGCGAGGCGCCGGCGGATACCGATGTTCGCCTTCATCCGCGGGTCCTGCGCGTATTCGGACCACATGTAGTCGCGGTCCTCGTCGGTGACCATCTCGAGCGTCAGCTCGTCGTGGTTGCGCAGGAAGATGCCCCACTGGCAGGTGTCCGGGATGGCCGGGGTCTGGGCCAGGATCTCCGAGATCGGGAACCTGGACTCGCGCCGTACCCCCATGAAGATGCGCGGCATCACCGGGAAGTGGAACGCCATCTGGCACTCGTCACCACCGGAGTCCCGGTCGCCGAAGTAGTCGACCACGTCGGCCGGCCACTGGTTCGCCTCGCAGAGCAGGATGCGGTCCTCGTAGTTCGCGTCGACCTCTTTGCGGACCCGCTTCAGGAACTCGTGGGTGCGCGGCAGGTTCTCGCAGTTGGTGCCGTCCTCCTCGAACAGGTACGGCACCGCGTCCAGCCGGAAACCGTCGATGCCGAGGTCCAGCCAGAACTTCAGCGCCTCGATCATCGCGTCGCCGACGGCCGGGTTCTCGAAGTTCAGGTCCGGCTGGCTGGAGTAGAACCGGTGCCAGAAGTACTGGCCGCGGACCGGGTCCCAGGTCCAGTTCGACTGCTCGCTGTCCACGAAGATGATCCGGGCGTCGCCGTACGGCTCGTCGGTGTCGGACCAGACGTAGAAGTCGCCGTACGGGCCGTCGGGGTTGTTGCGCGACTCCTGGAACCAGGGGTGCGCGTCCGAGGTGTGGTTCATCACGAAGTCGACGATCACGCGCATCCCGCGCGAGTGCGCGGCTTCCATGAACGCGGCGAAGTCCTGGATCGTGCCGACCTCCGGCATCACGCCGGTGTAGTCGGAGATGTCGTAACCGCCGTCGCGCAGCGGTGACGGATAGAACGGCGGCAGCCAAAGGCAGTCCACGCCGAGCCACTCGAGATAGTCCAGCTTCTCGGTCAGGCCCTGCAGGTCGCCGATGCCGTCGGCGTTCGAATCCTTGAACGACCGCACCAGGACTTCGTAGAAGACGGCCCGCTTGAACCACAGCGGATCCTTCTTCGTCAATCCGTGGTGCTGCTCCGGCAGCATGTCGGTCACGCTCACCTCCATCGGGAGTGTTGTGGGGGACTCGCCCGCGCCCGAATCGTCCCGTACCCCGATTCGGCGGACTCAAAAGGCCGGGTCGAACAAGGAAGGCAAACGCAGGAACCGGCAGAGCCCGGTGATGTGGTGACGCCGCGCGAGTGACGGTCCGCGAGTGCGTTCCGCATAGTCTGACGGCCCTTTGCCAGTACAAGCAAATAGACCCGCACAACTTCTCGCAGAGTAAAACCTCTGCCCGACTGGTCTACGTCAGGGCTGGGTCGACTTGCGGGGTTTGCGGACGTACTTGGTGAAGCCGGAGCGTTCGGCGTCGGCCTCGGTGCGGAACCAGACCTCGGCCTTGGTGCGGCCGTAGTACGGGGAATCTGGGGTGTGGAAGAGCATCGACTGCGCGTTGCCCTTGATGGTGAAACCGTCCGGCGGTCCCTGATGCGGTACGGCGTCCGCCGAGCCCGGACCGAACCGCCCGACCGGCACCTCGTCGTCGAACAACGTCGGCGCCGACGAATCCCCACTACCCATCAACCGCGAGAACTCCCCGTCACTCGGTACGCCGTCCTCGCGTGCTGGGGGAGCGTCGACGACGGCCTCGGCCGGCTCCGGTGCAACCTGCTCGGGCTCGGGGGTCGGGGGAGTGGGCTCGCCGGGCTCCGATGCCGGGGCTGCAGCCGCGATCGGCTCGGGCTCCGCAGCGGCATGTTCCGGCGTCGGGACGACGGCGGGTTGGGGGGCGGGCTCCACCGGGGTGATCGGGGCGGCCTTTGCCTGCTCCGGTTGGGGCTTGGGGTCCGGTACGGCGGACTTCGTGGCCGGCGCGGCTGGAGCCTGCTCGGGCTCGGGGGTTGGGGGAGTGGGCTCCGCTGGGGTGATCGGGGCGGCCTTTGCCTGCTCTGGCTGGGGTTGTGCCGACTTGGGCTCCGCTTTTGCGGGCTTGGGCTCGACGGGCTCGGAGCGTGCCGGCTCGGGGCGGGCGGGGTTGGTGCGGGTGGCGGGGGCAGGGGCCGGGGTGGAGGCTGCGCCTACTAGGGCTTCTTCTTTGGCGGGCTCTTCGGCGGGGGCTTCTGCTGGGGCGGGGGTGCGGCGGTCCAGGAGGAGCCAGGTGATGAGGGCGCCCAGGAGGAAGGCGGCCAGGGACCAGGCCCAGTTGTGGCGGAACAGCCAGCTCATCGGCGGGCCCCCTTGGTGGTGTGGTAGATGAACCAGGCGACCGCGCTGCCCAGGAGGAACGCGACCAGGAGGATGAGCCAGGTGTCGAGGGTGAGCCGGAACATTCAGTTCTCCTGGAGTGCTCGGAGCTCGGCGCGGCGGTTGGCGATCCGGCCGGTGGCGGTGGTGTTGGGGGCGATCGGGAAGGCCTGGCCGTAGCCGGCGGCGAGGATGCGGTTCGCGGGGATGCCGAGGCGGACGAGCTCGGCCTTGACCGCGGCGGCGCGTTGTTCGGACAGCGGGAAGCTGGTGGCGGGGGAGCCGAGGTTGTCGGTGTGACCGGCGACCTCGACCCGCGCGGTGGCGCAGGTCTTGAGCAGTCCCGCGGCCCGGACGACTGACTGCTTCGAGGCGTCGTTGACGATCGCGGTCCCGGACAGGAAGTTGATCCGGTTGTGCCGGCTGAACTCCGACAGCCGGCTCTTGAACGTCCGGCACGCCTCACTCACGACCGGCTTCGACACCGGCACCTGCAACTCGTCGGCGATCACAGCACCCGGCACGGCCTGCGCCGCGGCCCGCGCGACCATCGCCTTCGTGGCCTGATCCGGTACCGCTCCACTCAGCGTGACCGTGGTCCCGTCGTACCGGACCGAGGCATCCCCGGTACCAATCGCCAGCGCATGCAGCAACGCGGACAGGGTGCCGACGTCCTCGATCCCGTTCGCGGCGTCGACGTTCACGCGCTGGTCGTACTCACGATCGGGCCCGAGAACCTTCTCGACCTCGGTCTTGATCGAGTCCTTGGCCAGCTCGCTGCGGACCGTCGCCTGCACGCGGATCGCGCTGTCGGTCCGGCCGATCTCGAACCCGGCCGCCTGCTGCTCGGGACCCTGGGTCGGCTGCGGCTCGTTCCGCCCGGTTCCGAACGACACGGTGCGGATACCCTCGACACCACCGACGATCTCCTCGATCTGCGTGGTGTCGGCGTCGGTCGACAAGAGTATGCGCGCATCGCGGCCGTCCATCACGACGGTCACGCCGTTGATGCCACGCTCGGTGAGCGCGGTCGTGGCCTGCGCGCGGAGCTCGTCCTCGATCGAGCCGGCTTTGACCGGAATGAGCACAGCAGTCAGTAACACAGGTACGGCGAGGGCCGCGAGCAGCCAGCCGACGAGCGGCCGGCGAACGAGTCCGGGCACTGTTCCTCCGTCAGAAGCGGTCCTCCGACGGGTGCGGGCCGAAGTGACCGTGCGCGAGGAGACTACTCCGCCGCGCACACAGGACGCACGCCGGTCAGGCAAATCGGTACAGCGTGTCGGCCGACCAGATCCGGTCAGAACTGTCCTGTCTCGGACAGGTCGCATTTGTGCCAGCCCGTTGCGCAGGGAATCCCTTGACTTAGTTCTGGTCGTAAACCGTACTTGTGCGTGCGTTACCACCGTCCGGTGTGAGAGGGAGGGGCTCGGATGGAGAGGCTGGCCAGTCAAAAACAGGCGGATTCGTCGCTGATCATCGGCGTCGCCACGTCGACGGCCGAGCGGGTGCAGCTGGCCCGTCTGCTCGGTGACGCCGACGCGTTACTGCTGGTGTCCAGTGCCGAACAGGCACGGGCATTCCTGGAGCTCACCGAGGCGCGGCCACCGGCCACACCGGTCGTGGTGACACCGTCCGTCGTACCGGTGCTCGACGTACAGCCGGTACGCACGGAGCCCGAGTTGCAGCTCGACGTGGAACGCCGTGTGGTCCGCTGGGAGGACCGTGAGGTGCCACTGACCCGGCTGGAGCACGACTTCCTGCACTGTCTGGTCGAGGAGCCCGGTCAGGTCTGGACGTACCAGCGGCTGCACCACGCGGTCTGGGGCAACGAGCACCTGGGGCACGGCTCGCACATCCACTCCGTGGTGAAGCGGCTGCGCCAGAAGCTGGCCAACCTGGAGGCCACGGTGACCATCCACGCGGTCCGCGGCGTCGGCTTCCACCTGCTGCCTACTACATAACAGCTCCGGCAAAGGGCCAGGCCCCGGACCACTGCGGTCCGGGGCCTGGCTGTGTAGCTGTGAAGTTGTGGGTGTTACTTGGTGGCGATCAGTGCGAAGTCCTCAGTGATCGGCTCGCCGGACAGCAGCTCGGTACTGCGAGTCTGCGGCTTGTAACCGTCCTTGGCCGCGATCAGGGTGAGGGGGTTGTTGCGGATGTCCAGCCAGTACGCGTAGTTACCGTCCTTGTCGGTGATGAACGTGTAGGACTGGGCCCACGAGTCCACCTGGACGGTCGCACCGGGCAGTGCGGCCCGGGTACCGGTCTTGCTGACACCGGTCACCGTGCCCTGGATCTTGGCCCAGGTGCTCGGCGGCGTGACGGTCAGCTTGATGTCGACCGGGTTGACCGTGTACGGCGTGTCCTCGCCGACCGTGACCGCACCGGTGTAGGTACCCGGCTGGTCGACGTTCGCGGTGAGCGTGACCTTGACCGTCGTGGACTCGCCCGGGGCCAGCTCGGCCTCGGTCTTGTCCAGCGCCAGCCAGCTCACGTCGGCCGCGGACTCCGAGCAGTCCTCCAGACCCGGCAGGTTCTCCGAGTCCGCAGTGGCGTTGAAGGCACCTGACGAGCCACCGACCTTGTAGAAGCCACAGGCCGCACCACCGCGGTACCGGGCCTGGTTGGCGTTCGGCAGAGCGGCCCAGGTGTCGCTGGCCGGGTCGTAGGCCATGCCGGCGTTGGTGACGGCGCCCGCCTGGACCCCACCGACCACGAGCAGCTTGCCACCGGCGACGGCGTACGCGCCGGCCCAGTGGTCGGCCGGAGCGGCGGCGATCGCCGTCCAGGTGTTGGCACCCGGGTCGTAGACGTACGCGTCCTTCAGCGAGTTGGTGCCGTCGTTACCGCCGGCGCAGTACACCTTGCCGTCGATCGAGCCACAGGAGGCGAACGCGACCGACTTCGGGTAGTTGGCCAGCGTGGCCCAGGTGTTGCTCGCCGCGTCGTAGCTGACCACCGTGTTGCTCATCGGCAGGCAGTTCGCGGTGGTGCAGCCACCGACGGCGTACAGCTTGCCGCTGGCGACAGCCTGACCGGCCGCGGCGCGCGGAGCCGGGTTGGCGGCCACTGCGCTCCAGGCGTTGGCGGCCGGGTCGTAGGACCAGGTCGCCGCGTCCGGACCGGCCGCACCCCAGCCGGAGCTGGCGATGATCTTGCCGTTGACCGCGCCGAGGGTGACGGCGTTACGAGCACCCGGCAGCGGGGCGATCGCAGTCCAGGCCTTGGCGGCCGCGTCGTACTTGTAGCTGTTCCCGGTCGAGGCCGACCCGTTGCCACCGGCAACCGAGTAGACCGTACCGTCGACAGTCACGACGCGGTTGTCCATGACGACACCCGGGTAGTTGGCGATCCCGGTCCACGGCGCCGCACCCGGAGCGTTGCTCTCCGGAGCGTCGATCGGCTTGCCGGACAGCTGCTGGGCGAACGACGTCGGCACCTGGATCCGCTGCAGCGGGGCGCCCTTGCTGCTCAGCACCTGCGCCTTGGTGGTCTTGGAACCGTTGGCGTTCTCCAGGACGAACCCGCCGTCCTTCTCACCGAACTTCACCTTGACCGGCGCACCGCCGGTGTTGGTGACCGTGACGGTCTTGCTGGTCTTGCCACCGAGCGGCAAGGTCGCACCGATGTTGCCCGGGGTGACGCTCAGCTGACCGGCGGCCAACGTGAAGTCGGCACTGGTCACCCAGTCCGCCTCGACCGCGACGGTCGACTGCGCGCTGACGTAGTTGCCGGCCTTGGCGGTGAAGCCCTGGTCGCCGTCGGCCGAGGAGTACAGCCAGTAGAAGCCGTCGGCCAGACCGGTGTCCTCCGGCGTGGCGACCGACGTACCGGACTCGGTGGAGCCGTCACGGGTGACGACCGCGCCGTTGACGGCACCGCCGGTGTTCGCGTCCTTGACGTTGCCGACGACCAGACCGCCGCCGATCGGCTCACAGATGACCTGGCTGCCGATCAGGACGTTGTCGACCTGCCACCACCACTCGTACGAGGCGTCGTAGTAGCGGAAACGGACCTGTACGGCGGACTGGCCGGCCGCGGCCGGGATGTCGATCTGCTTGGAGCCACGGACGTCGCTGGCCTGCCGCAGCACGTTGGTCCAGGTGGTACCGCCGTCGATGGACAGGTCGACGTCAGCCTTCTCACCACCGAGCCAGTTGAGGTCCTGGTTGAACCGGATCACCGGAGCGGTGACCGCGGACAGGTCCACGACCGGGCTGACCAGCGAGGTGTCCTGCGCGCCGCCGGAACCGTACTTGTCGCTGTCGATGATCGCGAACGAGCCGGTACCGCCGGACAGGTTGCCGCGCTTGCCCGGGTCGTCGAACTTCCAGACCTGGCCGTTGCCCTTGCCGTCCTGGACGGTCCAGCCGCTCGGCGCCGCGGTGGCGTCGAACGTCTCGTACACGCCGTCCGAGCCGTTCTTGTAGCCCGGTGCGGTCAGGCAGGAGTCCTGCCGGACCTTGACGGCCACGTTCTTGGTCAGGTTGGTGGTGCCGACGGTGACCGGAACGGTGGTGGTCTCGTAGCCCGGGATCTGGGACTCGATCTTCAGGTTGTACGCCGCGCCGCCCGGAACCTTGAAGCTGAACCGGCCGTTGCTCGGGGTGGTGTAGTCGAACACGCCGCCCGGGCCTTCGACGCTGACCTTCGCGTACAGCGGCCAGCCGTGGCCGGAGCCGTCGGAGATGGTGCCGCCGATGCTGACCTGCGGGGAGCTCGCGAGCGCGAAGTCCTTCGTGGTGGTCTGGCCGGTGGTGACGACCGCTGTCGCGGTCTGCGACTTGTAGCCGAACGATGCGACGGTCAGGTCGTACGTCCCGGCCGGCAGCACGCTCGAGTAGGTGCCGGTGCTGCTGGTGGTCAGGACCTTGTCGGCCTGGCCGGCCGCCTTGACCGTGACACTGGCGCCGGCGAGCGGAGCACCACCGGTGGCGGCGGTGACCTTGCCGGCCAGGGTGCCGGTGTCGCCGACCGGAGCGGCGTTCAGCAGCGCGAGTGCGTCGAGGCGGCCCTGACCGAAGACGTTGTTGTTCTCGGTGGTGCCACCGCACTGGGTGCTGGCCGTGTCGATCGCCGTCGTGTTCAGCAGCGCGCGGGTAGCGGCCACGTCACCCTTCAGCGTCGGCGAGGCCGACCACAGCAGCGCGACCGCGGCCGCGAGGTGCGGAGTGGCCATCGACGTACCGTTGAAGGCGCCGTACGCGTTGCCGGGGAGGCTGGAGCGGACGTTCACGCCGGGGGCCGAGATGTTCGGCTTGATCGTGCCGTTCTGGCCGGCACCGCGGCCGGAGAACGAGGCGATGTTGTTGTTGATGTCGTAGGCACCGGACGAGTAGTTGCTCGTCGAGCTGCCCGGCGAACCGGAGGTGTTACAGGCCGAGCCGCTGTTGCCGTTGGCGAACGCGCCGAAGATGCCGGATGCCGCCCAGGCCAGGGTGACGTCCTCCATGAACGGGTCGTTCGACGGGACCTGCGAGCCCCACGAGTTGTTGATGATGTTCGGCCGCTTGCTGGCGTCGGGGCTCTGCCCGGCCAGGTTGGTCGGCTGCAGCATCCACTGACCGGACTCGATCAGTGCCGCATCGCTCGGGCAGCAGCCGTTGGCGGCGATCCACTTGACCTCGGGCGCGACGCCGATCTGGTTCCCGGCGCCGTCGTCACCGGCCATCGTGCCCATCGTGTGGGTGCCGTGACCGTTGGCGTCGGCGGGCTGGTTCGGCGACGTACCGGCCGCGTCGAACCAGTTGTAGTTGTGGTCGAACGACCCGTTGCCGAGGTTTCCGCGGTACTGCTTCACCAGCGCCGGGTGGTCGTACTGCACACCGGTGTCGATGTTGGCGATCGTGATGCCGGCGCCCTTGTCGCCGTACTGGCTCCAGACCTGGTTCGCCTTGATGTTGGCGACGCCCCACTCGACCGCGTTGATCTCGTGCTCGGCGGTGCCCTCGGTGATCTTCGGGACCTCGACCTGCATCGGGCTGTAGAGCCCGGCGACCTCGCTGTGCGCGGCCAGCTTCTTGGCCAGGTCGAACGATCCACCGTTGATCCGGATCGCGTTCGTGGCCCAGAACGACTTGTACTTGACGCCCTGCGCGTCCAGCTCGGCCTTCACGCTCTTCTGGGTCGTGGCAGCGGTCGCGCGCAGCTTCTCGGCCACCGCGGTCCCGCGCTCGGTCCAGTCGGTGATCTTACTGGCGGAGGTGAGATCCGCCTTCTGGCCGAAGTAGACCCAGTAGTCGTTCGCGGCCTTGGCGTCCTTGCCGCTGAGCTTGGCCATCAGGTCCGGCTTGATCTTGGCGGCCGGGTCGGTCCCGGCCGGCTTGGTGGGCGGTGCGGCCAGGGCGGCGCCGGTGGCGCCCAACCCGGTCGCGACGACGGCCACCGTCGCCAGGGCGCCGACCAGTGTTCTGGCGAGCCCCCTACGTCTGCTGTCTGACATTCTTCGCAGCCCCTCACTTGACGACCCCGAGTTGACTCCCCCGAGTCATGTGGTGCGCAGAGGGCGCAGGCGTCCGGCCTGGCGGTGAATCGATGGACGAACGCAGCGTGCCCCCCAGGTCGCCGCGTGTGACACGACGAGCCTGCCGAGGACACTATGTGTCAGCTGAACCGGGTCACAAGCACAGTTGGTGAGCAAGATGTGACTAACGGTCGCCTGGAATCTGGGCAACCTGGGCAACCTGGTCAAAGATTGGCAATCCGTTGACGATCTGAGGCAAAGGTTGACATCGTGACGGGATGGTCACCGCCCGTGTCCCCGCCCCAGCGGACGTCGATCTGACCAGGACCGACGCCCAACCGTTCCCGCTGCTCATCGCAGTAGCAGCCTCGCCCGAACAGCGTGTCCGCCTCGCCGAGCTCATCGACGACGTCGCGCCGCTGCTCCTCGTCTCCAGTCTCGACGAACTGCGCAAGCTCCTGGTTCCCGGCCGGCAACCACCGCCGGCCGGCCGGCCCGAGCCCCCCGAACCCGAGTCCGCCGACGCCACCTCGACCGCGCGGCAGGACGGTTCGCCGGACGCCGACGTACTCACCATCGACCGGGCCCGCTCGGTCGCCCGGTGGCGCGGCCGCGAGGTCCAGCTCACCGAGCTCGAGCACGACCTGCTCGCCCGGCTGATGTCCGCACCGGTCCGGGTCTGGACCTACGACGCACTCCACCAGGCCGTCTGGGGGACCCGCGGGCTCCGCGGCACCGCCGACGTCCACTCGGTGGTGAAACGCCTGCGCCGCAAACTCGACGACCTCGGTACGACGGTCACCATCGACGCCGTCCGAGGCACCGGCTTCCGCCTGACCGACCACCAGCACCCCGCCATCACAAGCCTGCGCGCAGGCTGATCGGCACCCGGAGGTCGGGTCCGCCGTCGTTCAGCAGGACAGAGGCGTCTACAGCGTGCGCGCGGTAGAGCCGAAGTGGTGCTGGCTCCTGCAGTTGCTCGGGTTCGAAGACGGTTTGTTCGGGTAGTCGGCTGCTGTAGAGCTGCGCACAGCGGGACAGGTCCGCTGCGCCGACCTGTTCGGCGTACGCGGTCAGGTAGACGGCTTCTGCTGTGAAGAGTGGTACCTGGGAGTCGTAGATGACGATCGCGGCCTCGGGGCGCTCCGCCAGGTTGCGGGAGTGCGTGCTGTCCGGGCGGGAGACCCAGTAGAAGTCGTCGCCGTCGGGTGTGTAAAAGACGGGTGAGGCCCACGGGTTTCCGTCGCGGTCTGCGGTGGCCAGCGTCAGGTACTTGTTGGCGGCGATGATCCGGTGCGCGGTCTCCTGAGGCGTCATAGGCCCAGCTTCGACTGGTGTCGAGTTCCGGGCATCCGTGGCCACCACGGAGATTAGAGTGCCGAGGTGGAGTGGCTGGAGCTGGTTTCGGCGCGGGAGGCCGAGGTGCTGGCCGCGATTCGCGGGCACCAGTCGAACGCGCAGATCGCGGCTCGGCTGCACCTGTCCATCCGCACCGTCGAGAGCCACGTCGCGTCGCTGCTCCGGAAGGCCGGCGTACCGGATCGGCGCAGTCTGGCGGCATTGGCAGCCGAACCGGTGTCTGGCTTACCGGTGTACCCGACGTCGTTCGTCGGACGGGCAGCGGAGCGTACGGCGGTTGTCGCGGCGCTAGGCGATGCGCGGCTGGTGACCTTGGCCGGCGCTGGTGGGATGGGCAAGACCCGGCTCGCTGTCGAGGCGGCGGCGGATCAGGACGCGGTCTTCGTCGACCTGGTCCCGGTGCGGGCCGGGGGAGTCGGCCAGGCGGTCGCTCAGGTGCTGGGTGTTGTCGAGCGGCCGCGCAGTACACCTGCCGATGGTGTGATCGAGCGGCTGCGGTCTGAGCGGGTGCTGCTCGTGCTGGACAACTGCGAGCACGTCGTCGGAGAGGTGGGTGAGCTGGTCGCCCGCATCCTTCGGCTGTGTCCGCAGGTGCGGATCCTGGTCACCAGCCGCGAACGCCTCGCCGTACCGGGGGAGCGGTTGGTGGAGGTGCCATCGCTCGGTGCCGAAGGGCCACGCCTGTTTCTGGAGCGCGCTACCGGTGCAGTCTCCGACCTGGCGGCGGTTGAGCGCCTGTGTACGGCGCTCGACGGTATGCCGCTGGCCATTGAGCTGGTGGCGGCCCGCACCGCATCCCTGGGTGTGCACGGTATCGAGGCAGCGCTTGATGACCTCTTGCGGCTGATCTCTGGCGGACGCGGTCCGGACCAGCGGCACCACTCACTCCAGGACGTGATCAGCTGGAGCCTCGACCTGCTGGATGACGAGGAGCGCCTGCTGTTTCGTCGCCTGGGCATCTTCGTCGGAAGCTTCGACCTGTCGGCCGCCGCGGCGCTCAGCCCGGAGCTGTCCGTCGGTGCGGTCGCCGACCTGATCGGCAGGCTCGCCGACCGCAGTCTGATCGTGTATCGAGGACGCTGGTCACTGCTGGAGACGGTACGAGCGGTCGCCGCCCGCGAGCTGGAGCTGAGCGGCGAGGACCTGATCCCACGCTACGTCCGCTGGGCTGCGGACAAGGCCGCCACCCTGACCGCCGGCACGGCCGGGGGCAATGCCACCGACACAGCCGCCGACTTCGCCTCGGTCGCGGACGACCTGCGTCACGCTCTCACCTACACCACGCCGGACAGCTATCGCCTCGCGAAGTCCCTTGCCCACTTGAGTTTTGTCCACGGGCAGATGGTGGCCGCGCGCAACCACTACATCCGGGCCGCGGAGCTGAACCCGGACAGCGCCGCGGAGGATCTGTGCTCGGCCGCGGACATCGCACTGATCAGCGCCGACGAGGCCGCGTTCGGGTTGTTGGTGGAGGCAAGTGATCGGGCCGTCGGTACGGCGCGGGCGGTGGCACTCGCTTCGGCGGTGATTGCCGCGACGCGCTTCTCGATGTCGTTCAGAGAGGAGGTTCCGCGGGAGCGGGTGGTCGGGTTGCTGGCCGAGGCGACGGCTCTGGCGGATCCCGGTGACGCACGGTGTGTCGCCGTACTGGCGATGGCGCGGGCCTGGGCCTCGGGCGAGACACCGCTCGACCCGGATCTCGAGCTGTCGCGGACCGCGGTCGCCGCGGCCCGCCGTACGGGGGATGCGGCGTTGGTGCTGGGCGCGTTGGATGCCTTGGGTACGGCGCTCGCCAACGCCGGGCAGTTACGTCAGGCACACCGGCTGTCCGACGAACGATTACGGCTGGCCGCCGCCGCATCGCCGCACGAACCGGCGGTTGCGGCTGAGCTGGTCGACCTCTTTCACGTGGCCTCGACCTCGGCGATCGCGGCGGGAGACCTACCGGCCGCGGCAAACATCGCCGCCCAGGACACCGAGGTGTACGCGCACCCGGCGATCATCGCGCCGCGGTTGATCCGGTTGTACGGGTTGAGCGGGCGGTTCGACGAGGCGCTCGAGCAGGCCGACGTGTTGTGGGACGGCTGGCTGTACGCGACCACGGCCGGCGCCGAGTCCGAGCTCTCCTCACTACGCGGCCACTGGCCGTCATCAGCCGCGGCGATCGTCGCTATGGTCCACGGCCTGCGCGGCGACGAACCGGCGTACGAGGAATGGCGTTCCCGCGCCCGGCGCATCGCCCACGTCGACAACCCGGCCGACTCACTCTCCCTGGCCGCGCCGGCCGCCTTCGTCGACGCCCGGATCGCCATACACACCGGCCGGTACGACGACGCCCGCGGACTGGTCGATGCCGCCCTCGCGCCGTTCCTGGAGAAGTGGTGGCTGCCATACGCCCACGCGGCCGGAGCCGAACTGGCAGTCGTCGCCGGACTACCCCACGCCGCCGAGTGCCTCACGGCCGCCGAACCCGCCGCAACCGAGAACGACTGGGCCGCCGCCTGCCTCACCCGAGCAAAGGCCCGCCACACCGGAGACCAGGGATTGATGTCCGAAGCAGTCGCCGCCTTCGACCGCATCGACGCCGCCTTCGAACGCACAATTCGGTGGTGACCACGGATCCCTGGAGGGCGTCCGAGCGACAGGCTGAGAGAAACACCCTTTGAAGGAGGAGCCATGGGCAAGGTCGCGTCAGGGATGTCGATGTCGCTGGACGGTTTCGTCACCGGGCCGCACGACAGCCGGCAGCAGCCGCTCGGCGAAGGCGGTGAAGTACTGCACCACTGGCTGGGTGAAACTGCGACCGCCGCCGACCAGGCCGTCATCCAGGAGATGTCGGCCGGAGTCGGCGCGATCCTGATGGGACGCCGCTCGTACGACTTCTGCGTCGGCGACGGCGGCTGGGGTGACGGCGGCCCGGCCGGCCAGACCCCGTGCTTCGTCCTCACCCACAACCCGCCGACCGAATCGCCGGCCGTCTTCACCTTCGTCACCGATGGCATCGAGAGCGCAGTCGCCCAGGCCAAAGCCGTCGCCGGCGACAAGACCGTCGGCATCCACGGCGCCACCGCAGCCCAGCAAGCACTAGCCGTCGGCCTCCTCGACGAACTCCACGTGAGCCTGGTGCCGGTCCTGCTCGGCGGCGGCGTCCGCCTCTTCGACCTACTCGGCAGCGGCCCGATCATCCTGAACCGCGACCGTGTCGTCGAAGCCGGCAGCGGAGTAACCCACCTCCGCTACCAAGTCGTCCGCCAGCCAAGCTGAGCTCGGGCACCGGGTGGAGTGGTGACTCGCCGAGGCCACGATCCCCAGGAGGGCGCTGAATTCGTCTCCGCAGCGGGCTGATTGACCCCTCGATCACAGACCTCCGCCGACACGCCCGGCAGCCCGTGGGCGCTCCGAAGAGGCGCCGACCCGGGCCGCGGGGTCAGGCTTGGCCTCGGCGTACGGCGAGGATGTGGGCTGGTTCGCCGTTCGGGTCGAGTTTCACGTAGTTCTGCTGGCCCCAGCGCCAGGTTGCGCCGGTAATCTCGTCGTACACGGTGAAGGTGTCCTCCGGGCGCATGCCGAGCGCGGCCATGTCGAGGTGGACGACTGTCTCGCGGACGGCGTGCGGGTCGGTGTTGACGACCACGATGACCGTGTCGCTGTGGCCGTCGGGGGCGGTCGTGCGCTTGGAGAAGCACATGATCGCCTCGTCGTCGGTCGTGTGCAGCGACAGGTTGCGCAGCTGCTGGAGTGCCGGGTGCCGGCGGCGGACTGTGTTCAGCAAGGTCAGGTACGGCGCGAGTGTGCGACCCTCGGCGTCCGCAGCGGCCCAGTCTCTCGGGCGAAGCTGGAACTTCTCGGTGTCGAGGTACTCCTCCGAGCCCGGCCGCAGTGCCACGTGCTCGAACAGTTCGTACCCGGCGTAGACACCCCAGGACGGTGACGAGGTGGCGGCGATCGCGGCGCGGATCTTGAATGCGCCGGGGCCGCCGTACTGGAGGTAGGCGGTCAGGATGTCCGGCGTGTTGACGAAGAAGTTCGGCCGCAGGAAGTGGCCGCTCTCCTTGGTCAGCTCCTCCAGGTACTCCTCGAGCTCCCACTTCTCGTTGCGCCAGGTGAAGTAGGTGTAGGACTGGTGGAAACCGACCTTGGCCAGCTCGTGCATCATCGGCCGCCGGGTGAACGCCTCGGACAGGAACACCACGTCCGGGTCGGTCTTGCGGATCTCGCCGAGCAGGTACTCCCAGAAGTTCACCGGCTTGGTGTGCGGGTTGTCGACCCGGAACACCGTGACGCCCTTGTCGATCCACAGCTTCACGATCCGCAGGACCTCGGCGTAGATGCCTTCGGGGTCGTTGTCGAAGTTGATCGGGTAGATGTCCTGGTACTTCTTCGGCGGGTTCTCGGCGTACGCGATCGAGCCGTCGGCGCGGACCGAGAACCACTTCGGGTGCTCCTTGACCCAGGGGTGGTCCGGCGAGGCCTGCAGGGCCAGGTCGATGGCGATCTCGAGACCGACCTCGCGGGCCCGGCCGACGAAGTACTCGAAGTCCTCGAAGGTGCCGAGCTCGGGGTGGATGGCGTCGTGGCCGCCCTCCTCCGAACCGATCGCCCACGGCGACCCCGGGTCGCCTTCCTTCGGGTCGAGGGTGTTGTTCGGGCCCTTGCGGAACGCCTTGCCGATCGGGTGGATCGGCGGCACGTAGAGGATGTCGAAGCCCATCTTCGCCACGGCCTCGAGCCGCTCGGCCGCGGTCCGGAAGGTACCGGACTTCCACTCGCCGGTGGCCTCGTCGTACTCGGCGCCTTCGGAGCGCGGGAAGAACTCGTACCAGCTGCCGTAGAGCGCGCGCACCCGGTCGACCCACACCGGGTAGGTCTCCGACGAGGTGATCAGCTCGCGCACCGGGTAGCGCCCGAGCGCGGCGCGCACCTGCGGCGAGATGCCGGCGGCGAGCCGTGCCTCCGGCGGCAGTGCGCTGTTCGACAACGCCTGCGCGGCATCGCCGAGCGTGGCCCGATCAGCCCGTACGGCGGGCGGTACGCCGGCGGCCGCCCGGTCGAAGAAGGCAGCCCCCTCGGCGAACATCAGCTCGACGTCGAGACCGGCCGGGATCTTGATCTCGGCGTTGTGCCGCCAGGTGCCGTACGGGTCGCTCCAGCCCTCGACCGCGAACGTCCACGCGCCCTGCTCCTGCAGGGTGACGTCGACACTCCAGCGATCGGTGCCCGGGGCCCCTGGTGCCATCAGCATCCGTCTGGTCTGTCCCGTCGGCGACGTCAGTACGACGTTCGCGTTCACCGCGTCGTGGCCTTCGCGGAACACCGTGGCCGCGATGGTGAACGTCTCGCCGACGGCGGCCTTGGCCGGATACGCTCCGGCGTCGACGGTCGGGGTGACGTCGGTGATCGGGATGCGCCCAGTCATGGCGTAGAAGAACCTTCGCTTCCGTATCAGCGGTGCGGCGGGAGTGATCGGGGAACTACAACCCTGACGGTATCGGTTCCCACCGTCCACACCTTGCAAGCGGGGGTCACGGTTCGGTCCACTGTTTGAAATGTGAACGCCCGGTCACCGGACAGTGCATCGGGGCCGGGCTCTGCAAAGTCTTGCTCGCGTTGCAAAAAAGATGCACGCCGAGGGTGTTCTCAGCGCTGATCGCCGGTACGGTGTCCCGGTGCGAGCGATACGACGATTCTCCGTCCGCCCTGTCCTGCCCGAGCCGTTGACCGGTCTCGGCACCCTGGTGAACAACCTCCGCTGGGCCTGGCACCCGGAGACGCAGGATGTCTTCGAGGCCGTGGATCCGCAGCTGTGGCGCAGCACCGGCGGTGATCCGGTCCGGCTGCTCGGTGAGGTCCCAGCGGCCCGCCTGGACGAGCTGGCCAGTGACCCTGCCTTCCTGCGCCGGCTCGAGCTGGCCGTCTCCGACCTGAACGGGTACGTCTCCGACGCCCGGTGGTTCCAGTCGGAGGCCGGCTCCCCGGTCAGCGGCGTGGCCTACTTCTCCCCGGAGTTCGGCATCACGCACGTGCTGCCGCAGTACTCCGGCGGTCTCGGCATCCTGGCCGGTGACCACCTGAAGGCGGCCAGCGACCTCGGCGTACCGCTGATCGGTGTCGGCCTGCTGTACCGGCACGGTTACTTCGCGCAGTCGCTGAACCGCGAGGGCTGGCAGCAGGAGCGCTACCCGCTCGTCGACCCGGACGGGCTGCCGATCAGCCTGCTCCGCGACGGCGACGCCCCGGCGACCGTCACCCTGACACTGCCGGACGAGCGCGAGCTGCGCGCCCAGATCTGGGTCGCCCAGGTCGGCCGCGTGCCGCTGCTGATGCTCGACTCGGACATCGAGGAGAACGAGCCCGCCGAGCGCGAGGTCACCGACCGGCTGTACGGCGGTACGACGGAGCACCGGCTGCTCCAGGAGCTGCTGCTCGGCGTCGGCGGTGTCCGTGCGGTCCGTGAGTTCTGCCGGATCACCGGGCATGCCGCGCCGGAGGTGTTCCACACCAACGAGGGCCACGCCGGTTTCCTCGGTGTAGAGCGGATCCGCGAACTCGCCGCCGACAAGGGGCTCGACTTCGACACCGCGCTCGAGGTCAACCGCGGTGGCACCGTCTTCACCACCCACACGCCGGTCCCGGCCGGTATCGACCGGTTCCCGGTCGAGCTGATCCAGCAGCACTTCTCGGCCGACGCCTTCGGTGAGGGTGTGCCGATCGACCGGATCCTGCAGCTCGGTGCCGAGGACTTCGAGGGCGGTGACCCGGGTGTCTTCAACATGGCGATCATGGGTCTGCGCCTGGCGCAGCGGGCGAACGGCGTGTCCAAGCTGCACGGGCTGGTCAGCCGGGGCATGTTCGCCGGACTGTGGCCGAGCTTCGACTCCACCGATGTGCCGATCTCCTCGATCACCAACGGCGTCCACGCGCCGACCTGGGTGGCGCGCGAGATCAACCAGCTGACGCTCGCGGCGACCGACCGGTCCGAGTCCGAGGACGTCTTCGACGGGCTCGACAAGACCACCGACGCGCAGATCTGGGAGACCAAGCGGATCCTGCGTCAGCGCTTCATCGACGACACCCGGTCGCGGGTCCGGCAGTCCTGGATCAACCGCGGTGCCAGCGAGGCCGAGCTGGGCTGGGTCGACGAGATCCTCGATCCCGACGTACTGACGATGGGCTTCGCGCGGCGCGTCCCGTCGTACAAGCGGCTGACGCTGATGCTGCGCGACCCGGCGCGGCTGAAGGCGATGCTGCTGCACCCGACCCGGCCGATCCAGATCGTCATCGCCGGCAAGTCGCACCCGCACGACGAGGGCGGCAAGAAGCTGATCCAGGAGATGGTCCGCTTCGCCGACGACCCCGAGGTTCGGCACCGTATCGTCTTCGTGCCGGACTACGACATTGCGCTGGCGCAGCCGATGTACCCGGGCTGCGACGTCTGGCTGAACAACCCGCTGCGCCCCTACGAGGCCTGCGGCACGTCCGGTATGAAGGCGGCGCTGAACGGCGCCCTCAACCTGTCCATCCGCGACGGGTGGTGGGACGAGTGGTACGACGACGAGTTCGGCTGGGCGATTCCTTCGGCCGAGGGGATCGAGGACACCGACCGCCGCGACGACCTCGAGGCGCACGCGCTCTACGACCTGATCGAGAAGCAGGTCGCACCGCGCTTCTACGACGGTGAGGTCCCCGGCCGCTGGATCGAGATGCTCCGGCACACCATCAAGGAGCTCGGCCCGAAGGTGCTCGCGACCCGGATGGTCCGCGACTACGTCGAGCAGCTCTACGTGCCGGCCGCCTTGTCGTCGCGTGCACTCAACGCCACGTACGACGGCGCCCGCGACCTGGCTGCCTGGAAGAAGAAGGTCCGCGCCGCCTGGCCGGCCATCCGCGTCGACCACGTGGAGCTCCAGGGCCTCGGCGACGTACCCCAGCTGGGGACGACCGTCGGCGTCCGCGCCTTCGCCGCCCTCGGCGACCTCGAGCCGGCCGACATCTGCGTCGAGGTCCTGCACGGCCGCGTCGACGCGAACGACGAGATCACCGATCCCGTCCGCGCCACGCTGTCGCTGGCCGAAACCTACGAAGGCAACCGCCACCGCTACGAAGGCGAACTCAAACTCGACCGCACCGGCCCCTTCGGCTACACGGTCCGAGTCGTCCCCAACCACAAGGCCCTGGCCAGCCCCGCCGAACTAGGCCTGGCCGCCGGCCCCTCCGACCCCGACGACCCCAGCGCCCCGGACCTGCCAGCCGGCTCCGAGTTCTAACCCTCCCAACCCCGCCTGCCTCACCAGGCGGGGTTTCTTCTTCCTGGGCGGTCCTGCAGGCCATCACAAATGGATGTGATTGGTTGGCTCCCGCCTGGGTGCGCAGGCCGGAGGCAATTGTGATGGCCTGGCGGTCCGGGGCCGTCGGTCACGACTTCGGTGCCGCGGTCGCGTTCCACTACGCCGCCCAGTTCCCCGCGGACACCAAGAGGCTCGCCTATCTCGAGCTCCCGCTCCCCGGCCCCGCCATCGGGGGAGAGGTTTCAGGTTGTGGTTGCGCAGGTTGCGGGCGTGGGTTGAAGCTCGGGGGCGCGGAGGCGGGTGGCTACCACAACGGTGCCTAGGGCAAGTAGTCCGAAGAGGGCGCCTACCCAGGCGACGGAGGGGTAGCCGGCGCCGGCGTTGAGGGTTAGGCCGGCTAGCCAGGGGCCTACGGTGATGCCTACGTTGAAGGCTGAGACGTTGAAGGCGGCGGCGAGGGTGGGGGCGGAGCCGGCGAGGCTGAAGACGCGGCCGTTGACGGCGGGGTTGTTGGCGAAGCCGAAGGCGCCTACCAGGACGATGGCGGGTACGGCGAGCCACGGGGTTCCGGCGCCCAGGGCGAGGGCTACTGCGGCGGCGATGAGGCCGGTGAGCGCGACGGTCAGGGTGGTGAAGGGGCGGCGGTCTGCGGTTCGGCCGGCGGTGGTGATGCCGATCAGGGCGCCGACGCCGTACACCGCCAGCACTGCTGGGACCCAGGCGGCGGACAGGCCGGTGGAGTCGGTGAGCAGTGGCGCGAGGTAGGAGAAGATCGCGAGGATTGCTGCGGTCGACAGGGCGGTGGTTCCGTAGGCGAGCCAGAGACCCGGGTTGCGGATTGCGCGTAGTTCGCTGCGTAGTTCCGGGGTTGTCTCGGAGCGGCCGCCGGGGATGGTGAAGATGACGCCGACCATGGCGAGGGCGGACATCGCGGCCACTGCCCAGAAGGCCGATTGCCAGCCCAGGTGCTGGCCGAGTGCGGTGCCGGCCGGTAGGCCGACGATGGAGGCGACGGTGAGGCCGCCGGCCAGGACGCTCATCGCACGAGCCCGGGATTCGGGTCCCGCGAGTTGGATCGCGGTGACTGAGGCGACGGCCCAGAATCCGGCGTACACGAAGGCGCCTGCGACCCGGGTGGCGAGCAGGAAACCGTAGTCGGAGGTGAGTGCGCCGGCGACGTGGGTGAGGGCGAAGACGACCAGGAAGGCGAGCATCGCCGCGCGCCGGGACCAGCGCAGGGTGACGACGGCCAGGATCGGAGCCCCGACGAGCATGCCGACGGCGAAGGCGGAGATCAGCAGACCGGCCGCTGGGATCGAGACGTTCAGGTCGGTGGAGATTTCGGGGAGGAGGCCGGCGAGCATGAGCTCCGACGTTCCCTGGGCGAAAATGGCAGCGCCGAGCAGATAGACGGCGAAGGGCATGGGATTCCTTTGCTCAGAAGGCGTGGAGCGCGGCCTCGATGACGGACTGCTGGGCACCGGCCGGCGCACCTCGGCGGGCCGCGACACGCAGGCCCCCGAGTACGACGTACACGTAGTCGGCGAGCGCGTCCGGATCGCGACTCGCGTCGACCTCGCCCGCGGTTTGCGCGGCCCGGATCTCGAGAGCGAGCGCGGTCAGCTTGACGGCGTGGTCCCGATCGAGGATCTCGACGAGTTCGGGATCGGTCGGCCCGAGCTCGACCACGGTGTTGATGACCAGGCAGCCGGACGGATCGCCCGGCTCAGGCTCTACCGCCCGCCACAGGATCTGCCGGACGCGTTCCCGGATCGGTAGATCGGTACGGCGGATGAGCTCGAGCTGCGCCGACGTCGTCTGCTCCATGTACCGCCGCAGCGCGAGATCGAACAGCGCACGCTTGCTGCTGAACGTGTTGTAGATGCTGCTGCGCCCAAGCCCGGTCGCCGTACAGAGCTCCTGCGTCGAGGTCGCTTCGTACCCCGACGCCCAGAACACCCGCATCGCGGCATCGACCGCCTGATCCTCGTCGAACATCCTCGGCCTGACCACGAGCCGACCATAACAGGTTTTGGACTGAGCTATCCAAAACGGGTCTCAGTGCTTGGTCAGATCCACCCAGGCGTGCGGGCGGCCGGAGGGGGAAGTGATGAGGGTGCGGCCGTTGGGCGCGAGCGCGGGGTAACGCTCGGCCAGCTCTTTGGTAGCGGTTTCGTCGCCGGCGTCTGCGGCGATGAGCAGCGCGGCCAGCTCGTCGGTTTCGGCGGCGTCGGCCTCGGTGTACGTCGGCGCCAGGGTGCCCCAGCTTTCCCAGAGCAGGAGTTCGTCGCCCATCAGGTGCGCGAGCTGGTAATGCACGTAGGTGCGGATGAACCAGAGGCCGTTCAGGGCGAGGCCGGTGCCGGGACCCGGTACGGCGCCGTACAGGTTGGGATCGATGCGGCCGGCGCGGGCCTCACGCCAGACTTCGGCGGCGGAGACGAAGGGGCCCGATGGCAGGTCGAGAGTGTTGAGGAGATGGTGGTCGGCGGGGTCCAGCTGGGCGTCGAGCATGACCCAGCGGTCGCCGTTCCAGTACTCCGCGACGACGTGGTCGTGGTTGAAGTCCTCGGCGAAGTAGACCGCGAAGCCGATCCGGCTGCGGACCGGAATGCCCTTGTGGCGAAGGGCGGAGGCGAACAGCAGGGTGTAGTCGCGGCAGCAGCCGACAACACGGTCGAACGGCTCCCGCGGTACGGCGAGCGCCGTACCGTTGCGGCGCTGGTCGGTGGCGAGGATGGACGACACCCAGCGGTGGTCGATCTCGGCCAGGCGGTCACCGGTGAACTCGATACCGCCACCGCGGTAGTGGATGAGCAGGTTGCGCACGACGGCGCCGATGGCGGGGATGTCGTCCGGCAGGGCGTCGAACAGGTGGGCGTACTCACCCGGATCGCTGTACGGCGTCTGCTGCGTGTAGTCCATCAAGGTCTCCTCGCAAGAAAGGGTTGGGCGATGTCGACGGCGGGTGCGTCACGGGGGAGCAGCTGACAGTCGGGCTGGTAGACCTCGCGGGGTGCGCCAGCCGCCAGGGCTTGGTTGCGCACCCAGTCGAAGACCAGGTCGTAGGCGAGCATGATCCGCGGGTACGAGCATTCGTCCATCGTGATCGTGCAGTACGCCTCGTGATGGGCCGGCTCGACGCGGATCGCGATCGGCCCGGCCGGGTCGACGAGACCCTCGAACGGGACGCAGACCTCGACGGTTCCGTCCGCCTCCGGCGTGATGGGGTCGTGGTAGATCACCCACGAGCCGCCGGTGAGTGTCGCTCCGGCCGCACGCAGGTACGACGCGATCTCGTCCGTCCCCGAGACGATCACGCCGACGAGCATCGGCTGGTTCGTCTCGGCCCGGATCGTGGCGATCTTGGTGGCCGGGACCTCGCGAGTCAGCACCGGCCGCGGAGAGAGCCCGGACAGGCCGGTCCGGTTCAGCCGGCCGCGCAGATAGTCGAGGGTCGCCCGGCGTGCGGCCGTGGTCGCCTCCTCGGCTGCCCACCATCGGTCGAGCCGGATCAGCGCCTCCTCGTCGGACCCGGCCAGTACGTCGGCGATCGTGCTCAATGGCATGTCGAGCTGCCGGAGCACGCTGATCCGCCGAGCGCGTTCCAGCTGCTCCTCGTCGTAGATGCGGTACCCGTTGGCCGGGTCCACCCGGGCGGGCGCCAGCAACCCGGACACGTCGTACAGCCGCAAGGCCTTCTGTGAAAGCCCTGCCCGCCGCCCGAACTCACTGATCGTCAACACGCGATCATCAAACCCCCTGCCCCAGGGGAAAGGTAAAGCCCTAGTGCAGGTGCTTTTTCGGCAGTGCCGACAGTAGGGCGTCGGCGTGGCGGCGGTAGCCGAGGTTGTTGGGGTGGAAGTTGTCGCGAGCGAGCATGCCGCGCCATGGCGGGCGGGCGTGCCGGGAGACCTCGGCCACGGGCAGTCCGTGGTCTGAGGCGGTGGAACTGATGTGCTGGTTGATACCGGCGACGTAGGGGCTGACGGCGCCGCCGACGCGCCAGAGGCGGTCCGGGACGGTCAGGTCCATCACGACCGAGGAGGTGGGGAGGCGTTCGATCACTTCGCGTAGGAGGTCGCGGAAGCGCTTTGGTGGAGTGGCGAGGATGTCGTTGCTGCCGATGCCACAGGTGACGAGTGCTGGCTGCAGACCGCTGAGCAGTGGGAGCTGGTCCTTGAGCACATGCTGGGTCTGCGCGCCGGAGCGGGACAGGTTGAGTACACGCCACGGACTGCCGGTACGGCGAAGTGCGTTGAGCACCTGACCGACGTACCCGTGCAGGGGACTGGAGGCGCCGAGGCCCTGAGCGGTTGAGTCACCCAGTACGACCCAGAGCGGTCCGTCGGCAGCTAGCGCCCGGGTGTTCTGCTGCGTCCAGTACTCGGCGTACGTGCGCGCCTGGACGTCGACGTACGCGACGCCGTCGAGCCAGCGCTGCACGGCCAGCCGGGAACTCGTCCGCTCCGCCTCGCCCCAGCGCATGATTCCGCGGTGCAGGGCGCCGATCGGAGTGGTCCGCTGACGGGCGCGGCGCAGCAGAAACATTGGTCCCCCCAAACATGAACAGCAGGTGACCAACGAAGGTACAGGGGGAAGGTTAACAACTAGCCAGACACCTTCCCCGCCCCACCGCCCCGGTCAGAGTGCGCGGAGCAGCACCAGACAGCGTGGAGGCAGCGGCACGGTCGCACCGGCCTCGACCTCGGTCACCATGCTGTTGCTGGTGTCCAGAACCACCTCGTAGGCCGGCGCCCACGACGCATCCGGTACGACGACCTCCCGGACCTCGGAGGTGGCGTTCAGCGCGAGCAGGAACGAGCTGTCCGTCAGCGCGTTGCCCTCCGCATCGGTGGCCCGCAGCGCGTCCCCGGCCAGGAACATGCCGATCGTGCGCAGGTTCCCGTTGTGCCAGTCGGACTCGTTCATCTCGCCACCGTGCGGTGCGATCCAGGACAGATCCTTCCGGCCGCCCGGTACGACGGGCTGTCCGGAGAAGTAGTGCCATTGCCGCAGAGTGGGGTGTGCCGACCGCAGTGCGATCAGCTTCTTCGTCAGAGCGAGGTGGTCGGCCCACTGCTCCGGTAGTGACCAGTCGAACCAGGAGATGTCGTTGTCCTGGCAGTAGGCGTTGTTGTTACCGCCCTGCGTCCGCCCGCACTCGTCGCCCATGGTGATCATCGGTACGCCGGTGGACAGGATCAGCGTGGACATCAGATTCGCCATCTGCCGTTTCCGCAGCGCAATCACGGCAGGATCGTCGGTCTCACCCTCGGCACCGCAGTTCCAGGACCGGTTGTCGTCGGTGCCGTCCCGGTTGTCCTCGTGGTTGTCCTCGTTGTGCTTGTGGTTGTAGCTGACGAGGTCGCGCAGGGTGAAGCCGTCGTGCGCGGTGACGAAGTTGATCGACGCATACGGGTAGCGGCCGTCGTCGCCGTACAGGTCGCTGGAGCCGGACAGCCGGTAGGCCAGGTCCTTCACGCCGTCGGAGGTGTTCCGCCAGACGTCCCGCACGCTGTCGCGGAACTTGCCGTTCCACTCCGACCACGGAGTGCCGAAGTTGCCGACCTGATAGCCGAAGTTGCCGACGTCCCAGGGCTCGGAGATGAGCTTCACCTCGCCCAGAACCGGATCGGCCGCCACCTCGGACAGGAACGGGTGGTCGACCAGATCGACCTCGTGCCGCTCGTTGCGAACCAGCGTGACGGCCAGGTCGAACCGGAACCCGTCGACGCCCATCTCCTGGACCCAGTACCGCAGCGAGTCCATCACCAGTCGCCGGACCTGCGGATGCGAGGTGTCGACCGAGTTGCCGGTGCCGGTGACGTCGTACATGGTGCCGCCCGGGCCGAGCCGGTAGTACGCGCGGTTGTCGATCCCTCGGAAGCT
Organism: Kribbella sp. NPDC056345; assembly: GCF_042262745.1. Taxonomy (NCBI): domain Bacteria; kingdom Bacillati; phylum Actinomycetota; class Actinomycetes; order Propionibacteriales; family Kribbellaceae; genus Kribbella; species Kribbella sp. NPDC056345. The sequence goes on from NZ_JBHJQQ010000009.1 coordinate 103,564, forward strand.
CAGCGTCGGCCCGTCGAACCCGCCCTCGGCGGTGTGGTTGTAGACGACGTCCAGGATCACCTCGATGCCGGCGGCATGGAATGCGGCCACCATGGCCTTGAACTCGGCCACCTGCTCACCACGTGTACCGGCCGACGAGTACTCCGCATGCGGAGCGAAGAAGCCGAGGGTGTTGTAGCCCCAGTAGTTCGGCAGACCGCGCGCTGCGATCGCAGGCTCGGTCAGGAACTGGTGGATCGGCAGCAGCTCGACCGAGGTGACCCCGAGGTCCTGCAGGTACGCGATGACCGAGGGGTGCGCCAGACCGGCGTACGTGCCGCGCTGATGCTCCGGTACGTCGGGATGCAGCTTCGTGAAGCCCTTGGTGTGCAGCTCGTACACAACCGTCTCGCCCCAGTGCACCGGCTTGCAGATCGGCGGGGGTGGCTCCGAGTCGCCGACAACGACACTCACCGGGACATGTCCGGCCGAGTCGCCATCCGACGAGTCGTAGATCAGCGGACTGGCGAAATCGAGTGAGCCGTCGACAGCCCGCGCGTACGGGTCGAGCAGCAGCTTGGACGGGTTGAACCGCAGCCCGTGCGACGGGTCGAACGGGCCGTGCACGCGGTACCCATACCGCTGGCCGGGGCCGACACCGGCCACGAACCCGGTCCAGAACTCGCCGGTGTGCGCCAGGTCGAGATTGCGCTGACTGCCGTCGTCGGCGATCAGCGCGAGCTCGACCCGCTCGGCGGCCGGGGCCCACAGCGTGAACGTCGTTCCATCGGTCTGGACCACTGCCCCCAGCCGCGGCCCGAGATCGCCGGCTGGACCGGTTGCGGTCGGAGTCGCGGTCGTGTCAGTCACCGGCACATTCTGCACAAGTCCTCTCAAATGGTCGCATCTGCCCGGGAAGTGATCGTGAGACGGTGGTTGTGAACGTCTGTGCGCAATGATAGGCAAGGATCGTTACTAAGTTACGACATACTTCCCAGACTCAGGTGAGGGTCTCAATGGCGGAACAGCTGGCCGATCTGCGTGTCGGTCTGATCGGCGCGGGCAATATCGCGCACGTGCACGTAGCCGCGTGGAAGGCGCTCGGCGCCCACCTCGTGGTCTATTCGGTCGAGGGGGCCGAGACGCTGGCCAAGCAGTACGGGCTGGAGGTGGCGCCGTCGCTGGACGCGCTGCTCGCCGAGGTGGAGTTCGTCGACATCGTCACCCCGTCGCCGACCCACAAGGACATCGCGCTGGCCGCGATCAAGGCCGGCAAGGACGTGATCTGCGAGAAGCCGCTGACGCTCACCGCGGCCGACTCGCACGAGGTGCTGGCAGCCGCCGAGGCCGCCGGGGTGAAGGTCTACCCGGCCCACGTGGTGCGTTACTTCCCCGAGTACAAGGCCGCGTACGACGCGCTGCAGGGCGGACGGATCGGTGCGGTCGCAGTGGCCCGCTTCTTCCGGCAGGCCTCGTCGCCGGCCGGTGCGGGCTGGTACCGCGATGTCGCCCGCTCCGGCGGCGTGGTCATGGACCTGATGATTCACGACCTCGACCAGGCACAGTGGCTGTGCGGCAAGGTCACCAGCGTGTACGCCGTCCAGAACCCGCCGACTGTGGACGGCATCAGCCCGGTGAACGTCTCCGCGCACGTGACGCTGACCCACGAGTCCGGTGCGATCTCGCTCTGCCGGGCGACCTGGGGTGTGCCCGGGACCCCGTTCCGGACCGGCTTCCACGTTGCCGGTGCGTCCGGCGTACTGAAGCACACGTCTGGTGTGGACACCGGGTTCGTCGAGGAGCTGCAGAAGGACGCGGACACTGCAGACCTGCTGATCCCGGCCGCTGCGCTGGGGGAGAGCCCGTACCTGACCCAGCTGCGGGAGTTGGCGATCGGTCTGCGTGGTGGGCCAGAGCCGCGGGTGCTCGGCGCCGACGGCGTTGCAGCCGTTGACCTCGCCGAAGCCGCTCGGCTGTCCATGGAGTCCGGCAAGACCATCGAGCTGAACGGAGCAGTGGCATGAAGGTTGCAATCGCCTCGTTCGCTCACACCCACGCTGGTTCGTACGCCTACCTGCTGGGCCAGATGCCTGAGGTAGAGGTGCTGTCGGCTGACCCCGACGGCGCAGCGGCGCCTGACGCTGGTCCGCGCGGTGCGGAGCTCGCGGAGAAGCTCGGTGTGCCCTATGTGGACTCGTACGACGAGCTGTTCGCATGGGGACCGGACGCTGTCGTGGTGACGTCCGAGAACGCCGGCCACCGCACACTGGTCGAGCGGGCCGCAGCAGTCGGTGCACATGTGCTGTGTGAGAAGCCGTTGGCCACTGAGGTCGCAGATGGTCAAGCCATGCTGGATGCCTGCGCCGCAGCGGGCTCCATCCTGATGATCGCGTACCCGGTGCGCTTCGCGCCGTCGTACCTGCGGCTGCGAGCCTTGGTCGAAGCAGGCCGGCTCGGCGACGTCTTCGCCGTACTGGGCACCAACAACGGCAAGATCCCGTACGACGCTCGCCAGTGGTTCACGGATGCCACGCTGGCCGGTGGTGGTGCGCTGGTCGACCACACCGTGCACTGTGCGGATCTGATCGACGGTCTGACCGGGGGAGCCTCGGCTGCGCGCGTGTATGCCGCTGCGAACCACGTGCTGCACCAGGACAAGGGCGTGCAGGTCGAGACCGGCGGACTGGTCACCATCACCTACGACAACGGGCTGCTGGCAACGATCGACTGCTCGTGGAGCGTTCCGGACAACGGCCCGACCTGGGGCGGTGTCTCGCTGCAGGTCACCGGCACGAACGGTTCGGTGGAGATCGAGCCCTTCCTGCCGCATGTCGGCGGAACGGATGGGAACGGTGAGGTCTTCCTGGGCGTCGGCGGCAATCTGGACGAGTCGCTGCTGGGCACCTTCCTGAGCGCGGTCCGCGAGTCCGGTCCGCCGGTCCCCGGCAAGACGCCTGCCGTCGTACCGCAGCCGGATGGTGCGGTCGGCCTGCGCACGCTGCAGATCGTGGACGCTGCTCGGCGATCTGCCGTTTCCGGTCAGCCCGTGGACCTGTAGTACGGTTCCGGATGATGTGACCGGTGGGTAGTGAGAAGGAGGACGTAATGGGCGAGTTCGTCAACCTGACCGTGAGTGATGGTGTCGGCACGATCCGGCTGGATCGGCCGAAGATGAACGCCCTGAACGTCCAGGTGCAGGACGAGATCCGGGCCGCGGCCGAGGAGGCGACGGCGAACGACGACGTCCGCGCCGTGGTCGTGTACGGCGGCGAGCGGGTCTTCGCCGCCGGCGCGGACATCAAGGAGATGGCCGGCATGTCGTACGCCGACATGGTCAAGCGCTCCGGTCCGCTGCAGGCCGCCCTGTCCGCCGTGGCCACGATCCCGAAGCCGACGGTCGCAGCCATCACCGGGTACGCACTCGGTGGTGGCTGTGAGCTCGCGCTGTGCACCGACTACCGGATCGCCGCCGAGGACGCGAAGCTCGGCCAGCCGGAGATCCTGCTCGGCGTGATCCCGGGCGCCGGTGGTACCCAGCGGCTCGCGCGCCTGATCGGCCCGTCGAAGGCCAAGGACATCATCTACACCGGCCGTTTCGTCGACGCCGCCGAGGCGCTGCAGCTCGGCCTGGTGGACAAGGTCGTCCCGGCCGCCGAGGTGTACGACGCCGCGGTCGCCTGGGCCGCGCAGTTCGCCAAGGGAGCCGCGCTCGCGCTCCGAGCGGCCAAGGAGTCGATCGACGCCGGACTGGGCGTCGACCTGGCGACCGGCCTGGAGATCGAGCGGCAGCAGTTCGCCGCGCTGTTCGCCACGGAAGACCGCACCATCGGAATGAAGTCGTTCGTCGAGAACGGGCCTGGCAAGGCCGAATTCAAGGGAAAGTGACATGACCACCTCAGCCGAGAAGCCCGCTGCCACCGCCGAAGAGGTCGAGGCGGCGTGGAACGACAACAAGCTGGCCCAGGTGCTCTACCACGACTGGGAAGCCTCGACGTACGACGAGAAGTGGTCGATCTCGTACGACGAGCGCTGCGTCACCTATGCGCGCGACCGGTTCACCGCGATCGCCGGTGACCAGGGCTGGCCGTACGGGAAGTCGCTCGAGATCGGGGCCGGTACCGGCTTCTTCACGCTGAACCTCAAGCTGGCCGGCGTGATGGACGAGGCCCACGTCACCGACCTGTCGCCGGGCATGGTCGAGGCGGCCAAGAAGAACGCCAAGACGCTGGGCTTCGCGGTCGAGGGCCGGGTCGCCGACGCCGAGAAACTCCCGTGCGACGACGACAGCTTCGACCTCGTCATCGGTCACGCGGTCATCCACCACATCCCGGATGTCGAGCTCGCGTTCCGCGAAATGCTCCGCGTCCTCAAGCCTGGCGGCCGTTTCGTCATCTGCGGCGAACCCACCCGGTACGGCGACTTCGTGGCGCGCCGCCTGTCCCGCTTCACCTGGTGGGCGACGACCAATGTCACCAAGCTGCCAGCCCTGTCGGACTGGCGACGCCCGCAGGCCGAGCTCGACGAGTCCTCCCGAGCCGCTGCTCTGGAAGCCGTTGTGGACCTGCACACCTTCGACCCCGACACGCTGGCCCGGACGGCCAGCCGCGCCGGCGCCGTACAGGTGAAGACCGTGACGGAGGAGCTCACCGCCGCCTGGCTGGGTTGGCCCATTCGGACGTTCGAGGCCGCCGTACCGGAGGAGAAGCTCGGATTCGGCTGGCGGATGTTTGCGTACAAGTCGTGGCTGCAGTTGTCGAAGGTGGACAAGGTTCTGTCCACCGTTGTCCCCGACGAGCTGTACTACAACGTCTCGATCACCGGAGTAGCGCAGTAGGGTAAGTAAATGCGGTTGCTGTCTGTGGCGAATCTGCGCTGGGTGGTGCGCCACCGGGCGTGGACGCCGTACTACCTCAAGCGGTACTGGCGGTTCGCCTGGTTCAAGCTCAGGCACCGCCACGTCATCACCGAGGGTTTCGTCTTCCTGGGCAAGAAACTCGAGATCGCGGCCCGGCCCGGTCACGGCCGGATCATCCTCGGCAAGTGGGTGCACCTCGGTGACGAGACCCGGTTGCGCGCGCACGAGGGCACGCTGCGGATCGGCGACAAGGTCGTGTTCGCCCGCGAGGTCACGGTGAACTGCTACCTGGACATCGAGATCGGCGCGTCCACGCTGATCGCGGACTGGACCTACATCTGCGACTTCGACCACAAGACCGAGGATCTCGGGCTGCCGATCAAGGACCAGGGGCTGGTGAAGTCGCCGGTCCGGATCGGCCCGGACTGCTGGCTGGCCACCAAGGTCACCGTCACCCGCGGAACCGACCTCGGCCGCGGCGTGGTGATCGGCGCGAACAGCGTTGCCCGTGGCAACATTCCTGCGTACGCCGTCGCCGCCGGGGTTCCGGCCGTCGTCGTCGCCGATCGCACCACCCGCTATGCCGCCGACGCACCGCGCCGTGCCTACCTGGCCGGCCTCGCCGAGGTGAACGCCAGCACCGCCGCCCAGCTGCGTTCCGGCCTAAACGGTGCCGAGGGGTTCTCAAGTTACTCACCAGTCGGGCACTATGTCCCGCACGACCGGATGGCCGTCGGAGAGGAGACGCAGCGTGGCTGAGCACGCCAGGCCCGGGGGATCCGAGGCCGACCCGGTCCGCGCTACGTTGGACCCAGCGCTGCAAACGACTGACGACGTGACAACGACCGCCGCGCCGGCCCCGATCGCCGGGGCCCGGCGCAGGTTGTCGCCGCGGCCGGTCCCGGTCAGCCGCCGGAGGAAGGCGGCCGCACCGGTCCCGGGCGCAGGTGAGGTACCGAACCCGGCTGAGGAGATGGGTGACGTGGGCAACGACGACAAACCGAAGGCGGCCGCGGCCGCGAAGGCACCCGAGGACACACCAGCGGCCGGGACGACCACGACCAAGACGGCCAAGCCGCGGACGGCGGCCGAGATCGTCGCCGAGCAGAAGGCCCGCGAGGAGGCCGCGGCTTCGGCTGCGTCCGGCACTGGGTCTGAGTCCCGCCCGGACGACACTGCGGCGACCAAGCCGGTCAGCCGGGTGACGACGGCGACGACCAAAACTAGTGCCACCCCCGCCAAGGGATCCGGCGCGGGCAAGCAGGCGCTGAGTTCGGTCGGTTCGGGTGTCCGGCAGCTGCGCAACTTGCTGGCTTCGTTGATCTGGCTGGTCGCCGTGCTCGCCGCGGCCCTGCTGGCGCTGGGCGCGCTCTTCACCGCACTCGACCAGACCAACCAGAGCAACGAGATCGTGCGCTGGGTGCTGGAGCGCGGGCACGACCTGGTCGGCCCGTTCAAGGACTTGTTCCGGCTCGAGACCGCGAAGAACACCCTGCTGGTGAACTGGGGGATCGCCGCGCTCGTCTACCTGATCGCCGGCAAGATCCTCGAGCGCTTCATCCGTCCGTAGCTTTCACGGCCACCAGGATCAGGTCGAGCGACTCGTCGATGTCGCCCGGCCTGATCTCGAAGTCTCCGTACGTCGTGCTGGTCACCAGCTCGCGCAATCCCGCGGGCCACTTGTCGTGCGGGCCTGCGAGTTGAGCGTCCACACACGATCCGTGCTCCGCTTCCCAGGCCTGCAGGCGCTCTCCGTGATGCAGGCCGAGCGTGTGCGTGATCTCGAACTCCGGCTCGACCAACTCGGTGAACTCCGCCATCGTCAGCTCACGCGTGTGGTACCAGTTCCCGCTCGGGAAGGTCAGCCGGTTCGGCGTGCTCAGTACGGCGATCCCGCCCGGCGCGAGGATTCGCGCGCACTCGGTGACGAATCGCGGCTGCTCCCACAGGTGCTCGATCGTCTGCAATGACGTGAGCAGCCCGAAACTCGCATCCGCGAACGCGGTCTGGACGAGGTTGCCCCGAACCACCCGCACCTGCGGATACACCCGCCGTACGTGCTGCAAGGTGTTGTCCTCGTAGTCCAGCCCGAATACCGGCTCCGAACCAGCAGTCCGGAGCAGCTCGGCGCCGTACCCCTCACCGCAGCCCGCCTCCAGCACTCGGCCGGCCACCGGCAGCAGCTCCGCCACGATCCACCGGTACGCCGCTTCGTGGCGTGCGAACCAGTAATTCTCGTGCCAGATCCCTGGCGCGGTTCGCTCTCCGGTGAGGGTCAATGTCTCGGTCACGCGGTCAGCTTATGCACAGCGGCGGTGTCCGGGCCCGCCCGCCCGAACACCGCCGCTGTTGGATCTGTCGCCTAGTGCTTGTCGTCCAGGCCCTCCACGTCGATCTGCTCCTTGCGGACGGTCTCGGTGACGTTCTCCTCGCCGCGGACGGTCTCGGTCTCGAGGCCGACGCGCTCGACGGCAACCGTCTCCTTGCCGACGACCGGACGTTCCTCGTGCAGCACGACCTCGCGGTCCTCGTCGCCGAGGTCACCAGGCCGGGCCTCGCCGTCGGCTACCGGTTCGCGGACCACGTGCACTTCCTCGTGGCTCACCGGCACCGTGACCTGCTGCTCCTCGGTCACGACGTGCTTGTGCAGGCTGACCCGCCCGGTCTCGACGGTCTCGGTCCCCGCGTGCAGCCGCTCCTCGTGCCGGACCATCGACCCGTCCTGCTCAGCCATGCCGTCTCGCCCGGGCATGCCGTCCCGCTCGGTCATGCGGCCGGTCGGCGCCGTACCGGCGTTGGTCTGCGGCAGTTGCAGGCCGTAGTAGCGGTACAGCTCCGAGGCTTCCCCGGCGCTCAGGTGGCCACCGGCGTCGATCCGCGGCGCGTCCTTGATCTTCGACTTGGACGTTGCGAGGTGCAGTCCGTCCTTCTCGACGTGGGCACCGTCCAGCGGCACGAAGGTGTGCTTGGTCCCGAACAGCCCCGTGTTCACCGTGACCCACTCCGGGCGTCCGCTCGTGTCGGAGGTGTAGAGCGTGCCGACCGACCCGACCTTGTCCCCGGCCGCGTCGTACGCCGTCTCGCCCACGACTTGCTCGATTCCCTGCATGGTCATCGTTATCAACCCCGTGTCGTTGTTTGCGCGTAGCAACTAACGCCGGGTCCGGTGCCCGGCCTCCTGAGGGGCAAACAGTCGTTTGGAAAGCTGTTCGGATAACGGTCGGGGCCGCTGAGAGGGGTGTGGCGGACGCCTCGGCCGCGACCCGGTGTCCGCCGCTGAGGCGACCGGATAGCCTGAGCTGGATCGCCTCACGGGGCCGGCGGTGTGATGGGACTCGCACGTGGCATATGTTTCCCGCGAGTAACATCCGTGGCAGGCTTGGAGAGACCGTTAACCAGAAGGGGTCCCACACGTTATGAAGATTGTCGTCTGCGCGAAGTTCGTGCCGGATGCCACGGCGGACCGCCGCTTCCGCCCGGAGGACAACACGGTGGACCGTGCCGGTGTGGACGGGCTGCTGTCCGAGCTGGACGAGTACGCCGTTGAGACCGCGCTCACCGTGAAAGAGGCCGGTGACGCTGAGGTGACCATCCTCACCGTCGGGCCGGAGCAGGCTGCGGACGCGGTGAAGAAGGGCCTGCAGATGGGCGCCGACGCCGGCGTGCACGTGCTCGACGACGCCATCCACGGCTCCGACGCGGTCGCCACCTCGCTGGTGCTGTCGAAGGCGCTGGCCAAGCTCGAGGCCGACCTGGTCGTGTTCGGGATGAGCTCGACCGACGGCGGCATGGGTGTCGTGCCCGCGATGGTGTCGGAGCGCCTCGGCCTGCCGGCCGTGACGCTGGGCTCCGAGGTCACCGTCGACGGCACGACCGTGCGGATCCGCCGCGACGGCGACACCGCGAGCGACACTGTCGAGGGCACGCTGCCGCTGGTGCTGAGCGTCTCCGACCAGGCGAACGAGCCGCGGTACCCGTCGTTCAAGGGCATCATGGCCGCGAAGAAGAAGCCGGTCGAGACCTGGTCGCTGGCCGACCTGGAGATCTCCCCGGACCAGGTGGGTTCCTGGACCGAGGTCATCGAGGTGACCGCGCGCCCCGCGCGCACGGCAGGCACCATCGTGACCGATGAGGACGGCTCCGGTGCGGGCCAGCTCGTCGAGTTCCTGTCCACCAACAAGTTCCTCTGAGGGGCGAGCAGTCTTATGTCGAACGTTCTGGTTCTCGTTGACCACACCGCGGGCGTCGTACGCAAGACGACCGCTGAGCTCCTGACCATCGCCCGCCGTCTCGGCGAGCCCGTCGCGGTCTTCATCGGCGACGGCGTGCAGGACGCCCTCCCGGCACTGGGTCAGTACGGCGCCACCAAGGTGATCGCGCTGACCAATCCGGAGCTCTCGCAGTACCTGGTGTCGCCGAAGGCCGAGGCGCTGCAGCAGGTGGCGGCCAAGATCGAGCCGTCGGCGATCCTGATCTCGTCGAACGCCGAGGGTAAGGAGATCGCGGCCCGGCTCGCGGTCAAGCTCGAGTCCGGCCTGATCACGGATGCTGTCGACGTACAGGAGGGGCCGGTCACCACGCAGTCGGTGTTCGCGGGCAACTTCACGGTCAAGTCGAAGATCACCAAGGGCATCGCGGTCATCACGGTGAAGCCGAACGCGGCGACTCCGGAAGCCGCGGAGACCTCGCCGGAGGTCGAGGAGTTCGACGTGACGATCTCCGACGCCGCCAAGACCGCGCGCATCACCGAGTCGAAGCCGCGCGCGGCGACCGGTCGCCCGGAGCTGACCGAGGCGGCGATCATCGTCTCCGGTGGTCGTGGCACCGGCGGTGACTTCGGTCCGGTCGAGGCCTTCGCGGACTCGCTCGGTGCTGCTGTCGGTGCGTCCCGCGCCGCGGTCGACTCCGGCTGGTACCCGCACGCCTACCAGGTCGGCCAGACCGGCAAGACCGTGTCGCCGCAGCTGTACGTCGCCGCCGGTATCTCCGGCGCGATCCAGCACCGGGCCGGCATGCAGACCTCGAAGACGATCGTTGCCATCAACAAGGACAACGAGGCGCCGATCTTCGAGCTGGTCGACTTCGGCGTCGTCGGCGACCTGCACAAGGTTCTCCCGGCCGCCACCGAAGAGGTCACCAAGCGCAAGTCCTGAAGTTCATTGGCATAGCTCAGGTTTGAGTACAGCGTGGCTGACCGTTCTGGTCAGCCACGCTGTGTATTCCTCGGCGGACCAGCCGCGCGTCTCGGTCAGATGCCGGTAGTTGCTGACGTGGTTGAGTAGCCAGAGTTCATCCGTGGCTCGCTCGACCGTCAGCCCGTCGCGCAGGTGCCCGTCGTCCGCGAGCCGCTGGGCGAAGTTGCGGGTGACGTGCCAGTGTTCCTCGAACATGCGGTCGCGCAGTGCGGCCAAGGTCTCGTCGACGGCCGCGCCGGCCTCGATCGCCGCGATCAGCCCCGCGATCCGCTGCCGGATCATCAACCCGGTGCGGCTCGCGAAGTGGATCCGCTCGACCGGGTCGGCGATCTCGAACTGCTGCTGGTACCAGTCTCGGTCGACGACCGGCACCTGGTCGTCGACGCCGCCGGCCAGCGTGCGGTGCCAGACGTTCAGCAGCAGGTCGGTCTTCGTCTTGAAGGCCAGCTTCACCGTGGCCAGTGACACGCCGGCCTCCTCCGCCACCGCGGGCAGCGTCGTCCGGACGAAGCCGCGGGTGGTGAACATCTGCTCCGCCGCATCCAGTACGGCGGTCCGCGTCGCCTGCGCCCGGCGTTCCCGAACGGGCGAGTCGTAGCGGCGGGGGTTGACATTGTCGGCCACCCGGCTACGGTAGTCCGTAATTGACTAGCCTCCAAGGCTAGCGAATTTCGGAGTGTCTCTGGGGGACGAGATGACGACACCGATCCAAGCGGCCTGGTGTGCCGAGATCGACTATCAACCGCTGGCCCACCAGTCGGTGCTGACGAGTGAGCTGCAAGTGCAGGCAACCGCGGTCCGGTGGGGTGACCGCGTGCTGGACATCGCCGCTGGGACCGGGAATACCGCACTCGCGGCAGCTCGCCGCGGTGCCCGGGTGACGGCCTCGGACTTCAGTCCGGTCGGCCTGGAGCGCGCCGTACGACGTGCTGCGGCCGAGGGCCTGTCGATCGACACCGAGCTGGCGGATGCGCAGCAACTGCCGTTCGGGGATGCGACGTTCGACGTCGTGCTGTCGACGTTCGGGGTGATGTACGCGCCGGACCAGCAGCGTGCCGCCGACGAGCTGCTGCGGGTGTGCCGGCCGGGCGCACGGATCGGACTGGTGAGCTGGTGCGCGACCGGGCTGATGGCAGACCTGCAGGCTGCGCTGGCCGCCGTACTGCCGCCACCGCCGCCGGGTGTGCCGTCGCCGCATCTGTGGGGGACTGAGCAGCACTACAAGGAGCTCTTCGGTGACCGCATCGAGGTGACCAGTTCCGACGTACTGACGCAGGACTTCTTTGCGGAGTCGGCAGGGGCTCAGGTTGCGACCATGCTGACGCACCTACCGCCTTGGCGCATGTTGTATGACCGGTTGGAGCCGTCGGCGCAGTCCGCCTTCGTAGCGGCGGCTGAGGGCGCGTTCGTGCGTGGTAATCGAGCTACCGACGGGACTCTGCTGGCCGGCGCGCAGTACCTCCAGATCGTTGCCACCGCTCTCTAACCCGTACCGCCTGCCGGTCATGCTGCTGTTGTGTGAAGATCGGCAGGTGGCTGACGAGGAGCGGTTCTGGTACGAGGAAGGGCTGCCGCCGGCCGAGCTGGCGTTCCACCGGCTGCATGGTCCGTGGAAGCGGTCGACGCCGGCTGATGCGCTCGCGATGCTGAGCCGGTACGACGGGGACTGGTGGGTGGCCGGGGGATGGGCGATCGACGCGTTCACCGGCGTGCACCGCGAGCATGAGGACGTCGATGTGTCGCTGTGGCGGCGCGATGTCGAGAAGCTCCGCGTCCACCTGCGCGGGTCGTACGACCTGTGGTCGAACGCCGGTGGGCGGTTCCAGCCGCTCACCGACAAACAACCCGAGTACCCGGCAGACGCGGAGCAGATGTGGCTGCGCAAGCATGCGCTGTCGCCGTGGGAGTTCGACGTACTGGTGAACCCGGATCGCAACGGCCGCTGGGTGTTCCGGCGCGATCCGGCGCTCGACTTCGCTCTCGAGGACGTCACCTGGCGGGCGCCCGACGGGGTGCGGTATCTCAACCCTGAGGTGGCGCTGGCCTACAAGGCGAAGCAGGCCAGGCCGAAGGACGAGCAGGACCTCAACGCTGCACTCCCACTGCTGTCAGACGACCAGCGCGTCTGGTTGGCCGACATGATCGACCACCTGCACCCCGGCCACCCGTGGCCCGCCCGGATTCGTTAGGACGCTGGGCGGACAGCCGCCTGGAGTTCCACGACGACCTGCTCGGGGTCCTCGGTGCTGACGCGGATGTCGCGATAGACGCCGTACGACTGGAGGCCCTGTTCGTCCAGTGCGACGTCCAGCGTCCGCCAGGTGTCGGCGATGCCTTCCGCCGGGCCCTTGTAGGTGACAGACGCTCCCTGCGGTACGGCGGGGATGTCGGTCACGTCCAAGCCGGCCGCACCGGTGTCCGTCGCGCCGACCGCGATCCCGACCGAGACGTCGATCTTGGAGCCGTCCGGACGGCCGTAGTACGTGTGGATGCGCTGGCCGGAGAGCTGCAGCGCGTCCAGCTTCTCGGTCAGTGCAGCCACAGCGCCGCCGATCTCGGACTCGTCGTTCACCTCGGCATGCAGGTGCAGCAGGCGCAGGGCGGGCAGGGGGCCGAGCTGGAGGGTGCGGTTGGTCATGGTCAGTCCTCTTTCGATCGATCGGAGCCGCCGCTCGACCTCCGTCAGCCGTTCCGCGTCCGCAGTCATCCGCTGCTCGAGCTGGGCACGCCTGAGTCGCAGCATTCCGCGCAGTTCCTCGACTGGTAGCTGTTCGTCGAGAATTGCGCCGCACTGCTCCAGCGTGAACCCCAGCTCCTTCAGCGCGATCAGACTGTCGACACGCCAGATCTGTGACAGGGCATAGAACCGGTGTCCGGTGTGCGGGTCGACGCGCTCGGGCACAACCAGCCCCAGTGCGTCGTAGTGCCGCAGCATCCGCACCGAGATGCGGGTGTGGCGGGCGAGGTCTCCGATACTCAACATGGTTCCTCCAGAGAACTGCCTGACACCGTGTCAGCTGCAAGTACCCGCAGCTGGAGCATCGCCGCGAAGCGCGAGTCCGGGTCGTCGAGGTCCAGTGCGCCGACCTCCGCGAGCCGCCGCAGCCGGTACCGGAAGGTGTTCGGATGCACGTAGACCGCGGCCGCAGCAGCGGTCACATCACCGAAGGCATCCAGCCAGGCCCGCAGTGTCTCGACCAGTGTGGCGTTGTGGTCCCGGTCGTAGGCCACCAGTCGCGCGATCGGTCCGGTCAGCTGTTCACCCCGTGCCTCGACGAGGTCACGCAGTTCCAGCAGCAGAGCCTCCACCTGTACGTCGGCCAGCCGGGCCACGCGCTGTGAGCGCCGACTGGTCCGCAGCACCCGGAGTGCGCGATCTGCGCTGGCCCGTGCCTGTGGCAACCGCACAGCCGCCCCGACACCGATGATGGCGCCGGACCGCTCGCCGACCCGGTCCAGGAAGTCCTGAGCGACCCGGGCAGCGCGCTCCTCGCTGTCCGTCGGCACCAGCCCGTAGGTCACATCACCGACCAGTGCTGCCGCTGACCTTGGAAAGACCGCACCGAGGTGCATCGCGAACGCATCCGCCAGCCGTTGCCGCTCACTGGCCGCTGGTGCTGCCAGTGCCAGTACGACGAGGGCCCGGTCGGCCAGGCCGAGTCGGTCGAGTGCTTCTCGGGATCCGTCGAGCGCCGTACTGACCAGGTCGGCGCGTAGCCGGCGTTCGACATCCGCACCGGCGCGGATGTGCAGCATGTGCAGGGCGACGACCTTGGCGGCGTCACGTAGCGCCTCAGAACGCTCGTGGGTTAGTGGTTCGCGCACAGCGACCCAGATAGACCCCAGGACCTCGTCACCAGCTCGCACTGCGACCGCCACGCGTGGAATCGCGCTCTCGGGCTCAGTGGCCGGCATCGGTGCCACGTAGACCGGCTGGTCGGATCGGTAGAGCTCTCGGAAGACTCCGCGTTCGGACAGCAGCCGGGAGTAGCGTTCAGGGACCTGTCGGCCCAGGACTGTTTCGACGCGCGCAGTGTCGGCCTCGTCCTGACGTCCGGAGAAGGCGAGCACCCGTGAGCTGCGGTCCTCAATGGTGACCGGTGCGTCGAGTAGCGCGGCAGTGGCGTTCGCCAGCGCGAACAGATCGCCGGATGGCATGCCGCCGAGCGTCTCTGCGTCCGCAACGCCCACGTCGAGGACTGACCGCAGCAGGATGCCGAGCTGGTCCCAGGTGGCGCCTCTGGTCAGTGCGAGGACGGCCACGCCCGTTTCGGCGACGGTTTGCTCGTCCACGGTGACCGGACTGCGCAGTACCAGCCCAGCCGCGTGCTGACGGCCGAGGTCACGCAGTACTCGACTGATCTCCTCTGGGTCGTACAGACCGACCCCGAGGACGAGCGCATGCTGGGGGAGGACCGGGTCGTCCAGCGGGTCGTGAATGACAACCCCGCCGATCGGCTGGTCCGGGTCGCCGGCCACGAGCTCGAGCAGGGTTGCGCCCAGGTCGTCCAGTACGCGGCCGAGGCTGGCCCGGGGTCGTTGTGTCACCCAGCCATTGTGCATCCGGACAGATATTGTCCTTGCCTTTGTCGATTTGTACAGCGTGAATTCCTACAGGGGCAGCCATTGTAGGGATCCATCGAAGATGTCGGTCCGACCGGTGTCGTTGTCGGCCAGATGTCCGGTTGTGGAGGTGGGTTTCGGGAGCGGTTGGCGGGGTTCGGGATTCCGTCGTGGTGGGGTCGATCGTGGTTCCGTCCCGGTCGAGACCCGCGGCTCCGAGAATCGAGTGACGCACGTCATGATTGACCTTGACCTGAGGTCAAGGTGGACGGTTCTCGCATCGGCAAGACGCCGAAGAGAGTCGAGCGCTTCGAAGGAGCGAACCACCATGACCACCACCGTTTCCAACCAGACCGCCGACCGTCTCCAGCGGGCGATCGAGGCGATCGTCGAGCCCGGCATCATCGGGCTGTCGGTCCGCGTCAACGACAAGCAGGGCGAGTGGGTCGGCACCGCCGGGGCGGCCGAGGTCGGCGGGAACGTGAAGCCGCCTGCCGACGGGCACATCCGGATCGGCAGCAACACCAAGACCTTCACCGCGACCCTGGTGCTTCAGCTCGTGGCCGAGGACAAGATCGGCCTGGACGACCCGGTCGCGGACCACCTGCCCGAGTTCGGGATCGACCAGCGGATCACGGTGCGGATGCTGCTCCAGCAGACCAGCGGCCTGTTCAACTTCACCGGCGAGGTCTACGAGGATGGCTCGATCGTGTTCGGCATCACCATTCCTTACGGCCCCAACGGTCAAGAGTGGCTGGACAACCGGTTCAAGACCTACCGGCCACAGGAGCTGGTCGAGCTCGCGTTGTCCAAGCCTGCGCGGTTCGAGCCCGGAGCGGGCTGGAGCTATTCCAACACCAACTACGTCCTGGCTCGCCTGCTCATCGAGAAGGTCACCGGCCGTACCGTCACCGAGGAGATGCAGCGGCTGATCCTGACCCCGCTCGGCATGTCGCACACCGTGGTCCCGGATGACGCGGAGATCGCCGAGCCGCACGCCCACGCCTACTACCAGTACGACGAGGACGGCGGGCCGCGTACGGTCGACATCACCCGCCAGAACCCCTCCTGGGTCTCCGCCGGCGGTGACATGATCTCGACCACCGAGGACCTTCACACGTTCATCGCCGCGCTCACCGGCGGCAAGCTCCTCCCGGACGAACTGCGCGAGGAGATGTTCACCCCGCGTGCGACGGGCATCCCGAACATGGACTACGGGCTGGGCGTGTTCGTGCTGACCACTGACGACGGCGCCACCGTCATCTCCCACAACGGCGCCTCGGTGGGCCACGCGGCGCTCATGTACGCCACCCCCGACGGGTCCAAGACCCTGACCGCCGCGCTGAACTGCGTGGACGACGCGAACCTCACCGTCGCCGCGGCGTTCCAGGGCGCCCAGCAGCGCCTCCTCAACGAGGTATTCGGCAACGGGCACGCGTAGACCACGAGAACCGTCGCCGCACCGAGCTCGCCGAGCCCGGCGCGGCCGGTCTCCGCACCCCGCAGTGGCACACGCGATCAGCGCCCCCGGACACTTGACAGGATGAGCAGATGCACAACGGAGTCACGATCGGCCAGGCGGCCGCGTTCGTCGGCATCACGATCAAGACGGTGCGGCACTACCACAAGCTCGGCCTGGTCACCGAACCCCGACGCGACGGCTCCGGATACCGGCGGTACGGATCGGACGACCTGCTCAGGCTGGTGCAAGTCCGGACCCTGGCCGCGGCCGGGGTACCGCTGGCCGAGATCGGACCCCTGCTCGACGCCGACTCCGCGCTGTTCGCCTCCGCGCTCGTCCAGGTCGAACGACAGCTCGACGAACACATCGCGGAGCTGACCGCGCGGCGCGCCATGCTGCACCGCCTCGCCGACGGCGACCGGGCGCTGCTGCCCGACCGCGCCATGGCCCTGCTGGAGCGGATGCTCGGCCTCGGATACTCCGAGGACGAGGTCGCGGCCACCAGGGAGGGCTGGGTGCTGGCGCGAGCCCTGGTCCCCGAAGACTTCGACGACTACCTCGCCCAGTTCGAGCATGCCCTGCAAGACACCAGGCTCATCGCCCTGACCAGGCGCATCGCCGAAGCCGCGACCTGGGAGGCGGACGACCCCCGCATCGACCGTCTCGCCGCCGATGCGGCCGACCACTACCTGGCCGACCCTGCACTGCTCAAGACCGTCACCAGCATGCAGGCACGGACCGACACCGCGCCCCGGTACGCGATGATCGCCCGCCACGGTGACAAGCCGACACCGGCCATGGCACGACTGTCCGCGCTCTTCGAGTCCAGACTCCGCGCCGCCGGCGTCCGCATCCCGAGGTCCGACCCCCGTTGACCGCGAAGCGAACCGGCCGCCGCAGCATGCTCAGCGAGGACCTGTCGGACTACCTGTTCGCGCGCAGCAGCGGGCACTTCGCCTCGCTCATGTCGCTGATCGGCCGAGGCTGCTACCGGGCGATCAAGACCGGCACCGAGACGCTGACGGTCGACCTGCTGGACGCCGTGCGCATCGACCAGGCCGCTGAGACCGCCCGAAAGCACCTGGCCGCCGCGATCGACGCCGGACTACTGACCTACCAGAGCTGGGCCGTCAGCGGCCCGCCGGTCAACTATTGGTCGACAACTACGCTGCCCAACCGACAGCTTGAGGGACTTCCTACAGGGGTAGCCATTCGGTGGAGGTGGTGAACTCCGCCAACTGGTCGGGCAGCGGGTCGACACCGATGCCTGGGCCGGTCGGTACGGTGAGGTGGCCGTCCGCCAGGGTGAACGGCGCGGTGATGTCGGTCTGGTAGTAGCGCGACGACGCGGAGGTGTCACCGGGCAGCGTGAAGCCGGGCAGCGCGGCCAGTGCCACGTTCGCGGCGCGGCCGAGCCCGGTTTCGAGCATGCCGCCGCACCAGACCGGGATGCCGTTCGCCACGCAGACGTCATGGATCCGGCGGGACTCCAGGTAACCGCCGACCCGGCCGGGCTTGACGTTGATGATCGAGCACGCGCCCAGGCTGATGGCCGCAGCGGCCGCGCGGGCCGACGTGATCGACTCGTCCAGGCAGATCGGCGTCTTGACCTGCCGGGCCAGCTCCGCGTGCCCGAGGATGTCCTCCTCGTCGAGCGGCTGCTCGATCAGCAGCAGGTCGAAGGCATCGAGCTGGGCCAGGTGCCGGGCATCCGAGACGCCGTACGCCGTGTTGGCGTCGACCTGCAGCAGGATGTCGCCGTACCGCTCCCGGACCGCGGCCACCGGCTTGAGGTCCCAGCCGGGCTCGATCTTCAACTTGATCCGGAGATAGCCCTCGTCAATGTATTGATCCACTGCAGTCAACAGTTGATCAATGGAGTCCATGATGCCGACCGATACCCCACACGGCACGCGGTCGTGCACTGCGCCCAGTTCGCGCGCCAGCGACCGGCTCTCGGTCCGCAGCTCGGCATCCAGTACGGCGGTCTCCAGAGCAGCCTTCGCCATCCGGTGCCCGTGGAACTTCGCCAGCGCCGGCGCGACCTGGGTGGCTTCCGAGACGTTGGCCACTGCGGGCACGAGGTACCTGCGCAGTACGTCGATCGCGCCGTCGACGTACTCCTCCGAGTACAGCGGTCCGGCCATGGCGACGCACTCGCCCCAGCCCTCGGCCTCAGTGCCGACCGCCCGGACCAGCAGCGCGTCCCGCGTGACCTCGGTCCCGAACGACGTCCGGAACGGTGACACCAGCGGTAGCGACACCCGTCGCAGTTCGACTCCGGTCAGCTTCATGCCACTCCCTCTCGTTCGACTACGTACCATCCGGTCCGATCGAAGCCGGTGACTCGCGCACCGTCAGCCAGCAAGCCACCGAGCACCTCACGCACCGCCAGCCGCCACTCCTGAGCCGCAGCGAAGTCTGTTGCCCGCAAGCTCTCCACATCACCCGGTACGGCGATCGCCACCGGCCCGGCCGTCGGCAACTCGGTGCGGATCGGCCGACCGTCGCTCCCGCGATCCAGCGCGATGGCTGTCGCCGATGACTCGGCACCACCGACCGGCTCGTCGATCTGCCAGCGCACCAGCAGCCGGTCGCTCTCGTCCTCGCCGTTGATCTCGTCGCGCATCTGACCGTAGAAGTTGGTCAGGTACTCCTTCGGCCGCGCACCGAGCTTCACCAGGTTGAAGTACGCGTTGCGACGGATCAGCGGATCGAATGTCCACTCGATCGCGGTGAGACCGCGCTGGAGCGCCCAGTCCCGCTGGTGCAGCTTGAGGGCGAACCCGACGTTCCGACTGCGCGCCTGCCGGGACACACCGGCCACATGACTGTGCAGAGTCCGCTCCGACGGCGCACCGAAGAATCCGAAACACGCGCCGACCAGCTCGGTGCCGTCGTACGCACCGCTCACGTAGTTGCCTGCATTGGACATGGCGCGCAGCAGCTCAGTGGTGACGGGCGGATTGTGCGGGTCCGGCCGCCAGATGCTGTCGAACAGCCGGTACACCGCTTCCAGATCGGCGAGTTCGGTCAGCTCGCGGACCTGGATGGTCATCGCCGCCCCAGCAGGTCGGCGATGAGCGCCGTGAGCAATGCGGTCCGTGGGGCGATCTCGTCGACGATGACGTGCTCGCTGTCCGCATGGGCGCCGCCGCCGACCGCACCGAGCCCGTCGAGAGTCGGCGTACCGATGCCGGCGGTGAAATTGCCGTCGGACGCACCGCCGACCGAAACCGCGCGCAGGGGCGGCTGCCCGAGTTCGGCCGCCAGCCGCGACGCCCGCTCGTACAGGTCCTCAGCCATCTTCCGCTCGAACGGCGGTCGGTTGGGGCCGCCGATGAGCTCCAGTACTGCTTCGGGGAGGACGGGTCGGAGTGCGCGCATCGCCTCGTCTACCCGGAGCTGCTCCGCGACGGTCCGGGCGCGGGCGTCCACCAGGAAGCTGGCGGCGGCTGGGACGGTGTTGCGCGTCGTACCGGACACCAGCTTGGTCGGTGTGACCGTCGTACCCAGTGTTGGGTCGCCTAGCTCGTTGATGGCGAGGATCTGGTGTGCTGCCTCGATGCTGGCGTTCACACCGAGCTCTGGCTCCAGTCCGGCGTGAGAGGCGCGGCCGGTGATCCGGAGCTCGTAGTTGGAGACGCCCTTGCGTTCCAGCTTGAGTGCGCCGTCCGCCGATGCCTCCAGCACGAGTGCGGCCACACAACCGGCCGCCTCGGCCTCGATCAGCGCCCGGGACGACGGTGACCCCAGCTCCTCGTCACCGGTCACCAGCAGAGTGATGCCGCTGGGATCGGGGAGTGCGGCGATGGCGTGGAACGCCATCACCACACCGGTCTTCATGTCGAAGCAGCCCGGTCCGCGCATGATGCCGTTCTCGATCTGGAACGGGTGGGTCGCCAGCGAGCCCAACGGCCAGACAGTGTCGTGGTGACCGACGACGAGTACCTGTGTCGGCCCGTCGCCGAACTTCCAGCGCAGGTGCGTCCAGCCGTCGATGACGACGTACTCCGGTGCTTTGCCGAGTCGCTCGGTTCCCAGCTGGGCAACGACATCCGCACTGGTCGCAACCGCGACCTTGTCCGCCGACGGCGACTCGCAGGTCACCAGGGTCTCGATATCCGCGAGCAGCTCCATCAGTCCACCTTCGGCGTCGCGCGGGCTTCGAGGTGCAGGTACTTCTCGCCGCCCGGCAGTGAGTAGAACGTCACGGCACGCCACTTCAGCTCACCGTCCGACTGGATCGCGAACTGGTCCCCACTGTCGTCGACTGCGATCAGAGCGCGCTCCTGCGTCACCTCAGGCACCAAAGCAGCAAGCGGTCCGGTGACAGTGCTGCGCAGGACTGCTTCCCCATCGCGGACCAGTACCTCGTGCGTCATGCCGGCGCGCTCATAGCGTCCGGTATGCCGCTTCAGGTCGACAGTGGGCGGAGTCGTCGGCGGTGACAGAGGCGTCGGCATCGTGAGATCGGCCAACTGGTCGAAGATCTCGCGAAACAGGTCGTCGTACAGATCTCCGGCGCCGCCGCCGTTGGTCAGCAGCGTGATCGCCAGGCCCTCGGCGGGCAGCATCCGAAGGAACGCCGCCTGGCCGATCGTGCCGCCGTCATGGCCGAGCACCAGCTGCCCGTCCCACGTACACCGCATCCAGCCGAGTCCCCACGAGTCGACCGACTTGGCGGGTACATCTGCCTGCTTCGCGGCCATCTCGGCGACCGCTGCCTCGGAGAGCGGTCGCTGACCGTTCGGAGCGAGCCCGCCGTTCAGATGCAGTCTGGCAAAGGCCAGCACGTCGGCGACTGTCGACGAGATGAGCCCTGCTGGTCCCGCGGAACGCTGCAGACTCCAGATCGGAGCCAGCTGGTCCGGCTTGACGTGTCCGACCGCGGCGCGGTGCAGCAGAGCCTCCTCGGGCAGCGTGACCGTGTGCTCCAGCTCTAGCGGCGCGATGATGCGCTCCCGCAGTACCTGGTCCCAGGTCTTGCCGGTGAGCTTCTCGATCACCCGTCCGGCCAGAGAGAAGCCGGAGTTGCAGTAGGACCAGGTTGCCCCGAGCGGGTGGTTCTGACTGACGTTCGCCAGCAGCTCGACGTACTTCTCCAGACAGTCGTCACCACGTCCGGTGTCGTCGAACACATCGCCGTCGATGCCACTCGTGTGCGTGAGCAGGTGCCGCATGGTGACCTGCTTGGCGACATCCGGATCACTCAACTGCAGTTCGGGCAGTACGGCGACCAGTGGGGCGTCCAGGTCGAGTAGTCCCTCCTCGACGAGCTGCATCACCAGAGTGGTCGTCCAGACCTTGGTGATCGAGCCGATCTGGAACAGCGAGTCCGTAGTGACCTCAACACCGGTCTTGATGTTCAGCACGCCGGTCGCGGCCTGCACCAGCTCGTCCCCGCGCAGGATCCCGAGCGTTGCACCAGTCACGCCGTGCTTGGCTGCCAGCGTGGTCAGTCTGCGTTGCCAGTGCGCCGCATCGATTCGCGGACGGCGCGGTCCGGTCGCACTACCGGCGTACTGCTCGACCCACTCGAGCACTCGGCGGTTGAAGTCGAGGCGGTGCGATGGCTTGCCCTGCAGGATGAAGAGGTGATCCGCTTCCGGGTAGAGGACCAGCTGGGCGGGCACACCGCGTTCCCGCAGTGCGGTGTGCCATTGCTGCGCCTGCCCGAGCGGACAGCGGCGGTCGGCGTCGCCATGGATGATCAGGGTCGGCGTCTGGACCTGATCGATCTGGGTCATCGGTGACATCGCGGCCAGGTCGCCACCGGCCAGCTCGAAGGCCGTCAGGTAGTGCCCGAGGTCAGAGGTGCCCGTCATGCTGGTCAGGTCGCTGATGACTCCACCGGTGACAGCCGCCGCGAACCTGTTGTCCCGGCTGGTCAGGTAGCACGTCATGAAGCCGCCGTAGCTGTAGCCGGCGACTGCGAGGCGATCCGGATCAGCGATGCCTTCGGCAACCAATTGGTCGATCGGCTCGAGGAAGTCCTTGCCGTCGGACGTCCCCCACCCGTTGATCACGCCGGTGAAGAACTCCTCGCCGTACCCGTCACTGCCGCGTGGGTTCACCAGCAGCACACTCCAGCCGCGAGCGACCAGCTCCTGGTGGTAGCCGTGCACCTCATCGGCTCCAGCGCTCCAGGCGCCGTGCGGACCGCCATGGATGTCCAGGAGCAGCGGCTGCGCTCCTGTCGCTGCAGGGTCGCGGATCAGCCAGGCCGCGACCACAGTCCCGTCCGAGATGGTGAACTCGCGCTCGACCCGACGGAAGTGCTCCACCTCCTTGAGCTTCTCGCCGTACGACGTCCGTGTGCTGCTCGCCCCGGATTCCAGGTCGATGGCGATGACTTCGCCGTACGACGTCTCGGTGGTCAGCATGGTGGTCGCGACTCCGCCTGCCACGCTGAGACCGGAGATGTTGTGACCCGCCTCGCCGAGGACTCGGGTGGGGGAGCCACCAGCGACCGGTACGGCGTACAGGTGGGTGCAGCCGCGTTCGCGGGCGCAGAACAGGACGGTGTTGCCCTCGTCGGCCAGAACCGGCGGACCGCCCGGGTACGCCGGTCCACCGACCATCACGTTGCGGTCGAAGGACTCCGCCAGCTCAGTCACTCTGCCGGAGGCTAATTCGAGCCGCAGTAGGCGACTGTGTCCCACCGGCCCGTGCAGGTTGCCGACCAGCAGCAGGGACTCGCCATCAGCCGTCCAGCTGGACGCCTCTACCTGTCCATCCGCCAGACCGACCAGGCGGGGCGTGGCCTTCGCATCGGACGCGTCCAGCACGTACGCCGGTGCTTTCGCGGTCAGATCCGCATCTGGCGCAGTAGCTGCCCCGAATGCCAGCTTCGTACCGTCAGGTGACCAGGCGGGGTCTCCGGCATGCCAGTCACCCTCAGTGGCCTGTCGGAGCTGCTTCGAGGCGACCTCCAGCACGTGGATGTGCTTGCGGACAGTCTTCAGCCAGCCGGCGCCGTCGGACTGGTAGTCCAACCGGTCCGTGACGATCGGTGCGTCCTCGCCGCCGCCTTCGACCGGAGCGGTGTCGACTGGTGCGCTGAAGGCGATCCGCGTGCCGTCCGGACTCCACTTCGGTGCACCAGCGCCCAGCGGGAGTGTTGTGAGCTGCTCAGGCTCACCGCCGTCGCTGGGGAGCACCCACAGTTGGGCCGGCCCGTCCTTTGCCCGCAGGAACGCCAGCTTGCTGCCATCCGGTGACCAGACCGGCGATCTGTCGCCGTCGGATCGCGTCAGCTGCCGTGGCTCGCCACCTGCCGCTGGGACCCGCCAGAGGTTCCGCAGGTCGCGGTCGGCCTTCAGGTCGGTGGTCCGCAGGACGTACGCGATCTGGCTGCCGTCGGGTGACAGCGCGGGCTCCTCCGGGACGGCGAGCTCGGCCAGGTCGTCGATGCGCAGACGTCGGGTCACGAAGTCCTCCTCAGATGCGGCAGCTGCCTCAGCCGATGCTAGGTGGCAGCACCACGGCCTGCACCTGTCGGATTCGACAAGTGATCGGGCGTGATTGGTCCAGGCTGACGAACAGTCCCGCTGAGGCTCGATCCGTCCGGCGGATCGGGAACATCCCGGCAGGACTTACCCTTGAGAGTGTTATGACCTCTTTGCGCCCTCGTGCGGTCTACCTCGATCACGCTGCGACGACTCCGATGCTGCCCGCGGCAATCGAGGCGATGGCTGCGCACCTGGGGCGCACCGGGAACGCATCGTCGCTGCACGGCGCCGGCCGGGCGGCCCGCCGTACGGTCGAGGAGTCGCGGGAGACGATCGCTGCCGCACTGGGGGCGCAGCCGAGCGAGGTGGTCTTCACCTCCGGCGGGACCGAGGCGGACAACCTGGCCCTCAAGGGACTGTGGTGGGCACGCCTGGCCGAGGACCCGCGCCGCCGCCGGATCCTGCTGAGCGGGATCGAGCACCACGCCGTCCTGGACCCAGCGGTCTGGCTGGCTGAGCACGAGGGTGCGCAGATCGAGTGGCTGCCGGTCGACGACCTCGGCCGGGTCCGGCCGGACGACGTACGGCGGGCTATCGAGTCCGCGCCGGAGACGGTGTCCTTCGTCACGGTGATGATGGCCAACAACGAGGTCGGCACGCTCCAGCCCATCCAGGAGGTCGCGGCGCTGGCCGCGGAGTGGGGCATCCCCGTGCACACCGACGCCGTCCAGGCGATCGGGCAGGTGCCGGTGGACTTCGCTGCGCTGGGTGTCGACGCACTGACCGTCTCCGCGCACAAGCTGGGCGGCCCGTACGGCGTGGGCGCGCTGGTGGTGCACAAGGAGACCAAGCTGACCCCTGTGCAGCACGGTGGCGGCCAGGAACGCGACGTACGCTCCGGCACGCTGGATGCGCCGGCCATCGCCGGGTTCGCAGTCGCCGTGGAGCACTCGATCAAGGACCAGCCGCTGGAGTCCGCCCGGTTGACCGGGCTGCGGGACACGCTGATCAAGGGCGTCCTGGAGACTGTCGACGGCGCGCAACTGTCGGGTGACCCCGTCGGTCGCTTGCCAGGTAACGCACACTTGTCGTTCAGCGGCTGTGAGGGCGACTCGCTGTTGTTGTTGCTCGACGCCCGCGGGATCGAGGTCTCCACCGGTTCCGCCTGCAACGCCGGGGTCGCGGAGCCGAGCCACGTGCTGCTGGCGATGGGGTACGACGACCAGCGTGCGCGCGGGTCGCTGCGCTTCACCTTGGGACACACGTCGAGTCAGGCCGACATCGACGCCGTACTGGAGAACATCGGACCGGTAGTGGAGCGGGCGCAGTCCGCCGGTCTGCAGAACGTGGGAAGGAACACCTGATGCGGGTACTCGCAGCCATGTCCGGCGGAGTGGACTCCGCCGTCGCGGCGGCGCGGATGGCCGAAGCCGGGCACGACGTCGTCGGAGTGCACCTGGCACTGAGCCGCAACCCGCAGTCGTACCGGACCGGTGCGCGGGGGTGCTGCACCATCGAGGACTCCCGGGACGCACGCCGTGCCGCGGACGTGATCGGTATCCCCTTCTACGTCTGGGACCTGGCCGAGCGGTTCCACGCCGACGTGGTCGAGGACTTCGTCGCCGAGTACGCCGCCGGCCGCACACCGAACCCCTGTCTGCGCTGCAACGAGAAGGTCAAGTTCAGCGCTGTCCTGGAGCGGGCGCTCGCACTGGACTTCGACGCGGTGGTGACCGGCCACTACGCGCGCATCGTCGATACTCCGGACGGTCGTGAGCTGCACCGCGCCGTGGACCCGGCCAAGGACCAGTCCTACGTGCTGGGCGTGCTCACTCAGCAGCAGCTGGCCCATGCGTTCTTCCCACTCGGTGACACGGTCAAGACCGAGATCCGCGAGGAGGCCACCCGCCGCGGGTTGGCGGTGGCGGACAAGCCGGACAGTCACGACATCTGCTTCATTGCCGACGGCAACACCGCGGGCTTCCTCAGCAAGCACCTGGGGGAGGCGCCGGGGGACATCGTCGACGCGCAGGGCAACAAGCTCGGCGACCACAGCGGCACGCACGGATTCACCGTCGGCCAGCGCAAGGGTCTCCGGATCGGTACGCCGGCCGCGGACGGCAAGCCGCGGTTCGTTCTCGACATCAGCCCGGTGGACCGCACGGTCACGGTGGGTTCACGTGAAGAGCTCGCAGTGACTGGGTTGACCGCGTCGAAGCCGCGCTGGTGCGGCCCGATGCCGACGTCCGAGCTGCAGGTGACCGCGCAGCTGCGTGCCCACGGCGAGGAGATCGCAGTGACCGCGCGTCTTGAAGGAGACCAGGTCCTGGTCGACTTCACCGAGCCGGCCTCCGCAGTGGCCCCCGGCCAGGCAGTGGTCCTGTACGACGGCACCCGCGTCATCGGCTCCGCCACCATCGACACGGTCAACCGCGTCGCGGCCCAGCACGCGTGACCACGACGGGCCTCGGTTCGCTGCCGGGCGACGACATACGCGAGTGGACCAAGGTCCTGCTCGAAGCGGTCGACATCCCGTTTTTGCCAGAGCTCCCGGCACGCCCGTACGGCGACATGCTGAGCCGGGCGATCGCTCTGGTGACTGAGCTCGCTGCGGACCTGCAGCCGGCCGGGTGGCGGCTGACCGGGGGAGGTGACGCGACTGCGAGTCTGGACCAGCGCAGGGCGCGTGCACTGCTGCGGGAAGACCTGGACGTGCTGGAGGAGTACGCGGACGGCTACGTGGGTCCGCTGAAGGTTCAGGTCACCGGTCCGTGGACGCTGGCCGCGACAGTGGAGCGACCGCGCGGTGACAAGGTGCTGGCCGACCACGGTGCACGGCGTGATCTCGCACAGGCGTTGGCGTACGGCGTTGAGCTGCATCTGGCTGAGATTCGCAAACGCCGGCCCGGTGCGGACGTCGTACTGCAGGTGGACGAGCCGGCGCTACCCGCCGTACTGGCTGGAGCCATCCCGACCGCATCTGGTTGGGGGAAGCACAGGTCCATCGACGGTCCGGGTGCTGTCGAGCTGCTGAGCCTCTTCACCAGCGCAGCGCCCACCGTGGTGCACTGCTGCGCGGCCCGGCCGCCGATCGAGGTTTTCACCAAGTCCGGTGCCACCGGGATCGCCGTCGACATCTCGCTCCTCAATTCACCCGGCTGGGAGCAGCTCGGCATCGCCGTCGAGGCCGGCTCGACGATCTACGCCGGCCTGGTCCCAACCACCGGCCCCCTCCCGAACCAGGAGCAGGCCGCAGCCCCCTTGATCCGCCGCTGGCGCGAACTAGGCCTAGACCCGGAACTCATGAAAAAGGTAGTAATCACCCCCGCCTGCGGCCTAGCAGCCTCTCCATCCCCCCAAGACGCTCGGGCCCGCCTAGCCCTCCTCCGCAAAATAGTCGACGCAGTAGGCGAAGCCGCCAACGCCTGACCCCGGCTGGCCCTGCCCCATTTGGTGGGTGGACCCATCAAATGGGGAGTGGGGACGAGGGGTGTTGTCGGTGGGCGGCGGTAGGTTTTGGTTATGAGCGAGGAGATTGCGGGGGCGCCGGCTGAGGTGTTGGAGCGGCATGCTGCGTT
The DNA here is from genome assembly GCF_042262745.1 of Kribbella sp. NPDC056345. Taxonomy (NCBI): domain Bacteria; kingdom Bacillati; phylum Actinomycetota; class Actinomycetes; order Propionibacteriales; family Kribbellaceae; genus Kribbella; species Kribbella sp. NPDC056345. The sequence goes on from NZ_JBHJQQ010000009.1 coordinate 130,650, forward strand.
GAGCAAGGAGATCGAGGACCACCGGGCGAGGTACTACCTGGGCAGCTCGGTCATCTCCGATGCGGACTTCGATGCGCTGATGCACGAGCTGCAGGCGATCGAGGAGCAGTACACCGAGCTCCGGACGCCGGACTCGCCGACGCAGAAGGTCGGGGCGCCGATCTCGACGTTGTTCGCGCCGATCCGGCATCCGATGCGGATGGAGAGTCTGGGCAACGCGTTCTCGGCCGAGCAGATGGAGGCCTGGGCGAAGCGGCTCGAGCGTGAGGTGACCGTCCAGCAGATCCACGACTCGGGGTTCCTCTGCGAGCTGAAGGTCGACGGGCTCGCCCTCGATCTGGTCTACGAGCACGGCCGGCTGGTCAGCGGCGGCACCCGCGGTGACGGGCGGACCGGTGAGGACGTCACGCCGAACGTGCGGACGATCACGAGCATCCCGGAGCAGTTGCAGGGTGACGACGTCCCGGCGTTCCTGGAGGTTCGTGGCGAGGTCTACTTCCGGGTCGAGGACTTCACCGAGCTGAACGCGCAGCTGGCCGAGGCCGGCAAGGATGTCTTCTCCAACCCGCGCAACAGCGCGGCCGGGTCACTGCGGCAGAAGGATCCGCGGGTGTCGGCCAGCCGGCCGCTGCGGTTCGTCGTGCACGGCCTGGGCAAGGTCGAGGGCTACCGGCTCGGGCGGCTCTCCTCGGCGTACGAGCAGTTGAAGGCGTGGGGGCTGCCGGTCAGCGATCGCGCCCGCCGGGTCGAGACGCTGGCCGAGGTCAATGAGTTCATCGCGTACTACGGCGAGAACCGGCACTCGGTCGACCACGAGATCGACGGGGTCGTGGTGAAGGTCGACGAGATCGACCTGCAACGGGCGCTCGGGTCGACCTCGAGCGCACCGCGCTGGGCGATCGCGTACAAGTACCCGCCCGAGGAGGTCACCACCAAGCTGCTGCGCATCGAGGTGAACGTCGGCCGCACCGGCCGCGTCACGCCGTACGGCGTCATGGAGCCGGTCCGCGTGGCCGGGTCGACGGTGGAGTTCGCGACCCTGCACAACGCCAAGGAGGTCGAGCGGAAGGGCGTCGTACCGGGCGACACCGTGGTGCTGCGGAAGGCCGGCGACGTGATCCCCGAGATCCTCGGACCGGTGATCGAGCTGCGCCCGGACGACGCCGAGCCCTGGGTGATGCCGACCACCTGCCCGTCGTGTGGGACCGAGCTGCGGCCGATGAAGGAGGGCGACATCGACATCCGTTGCCCCAACTCGCGATCGTGCCCGGCGCAGCTGCGGGAGCGGCTGTTCCACCTGGCCGGAAGGGCCGCGTTCGACATCGAGGTGCTCGGCTTCAAGGCGGCCGACGCGCTGATCGGCGACGACCTCATCGTCGACGAGGGTGACCTCTTCACGTTGACCGCGGACGAGCTTGTCCGCAGCTCCTTCTTCACCACCAAGGCCGGCGCACTCTCCGCGAACGCACAGAAGCTGCTGACGAATCTCGAACAGGCCAAAACCCAGCCACTGGCCCGGGGGCTGGTCGCGCTGTCGATCCGGCACGTCGGCCCGACCGCCGCTCAGGCGCTGGCCGCGGTGTACGACGACATCGACGGTGTCCGGGCCGCGAGCGAGGCGGAGCTGGCCGAGATCGAGGGGGTCGGGCCGACCATCGCCCACGCGGTGATCGAGTGGTTCGCGGTGGACTGGCACCAGGCGATCGTGGACAAATGGAAGGCCGCGGGCGTCGTGATGCGGCAGGAGCGGACCGGGCCGACCGTCGAGCAGACGCTGACCGGTCTGTCGGTCGTGGTCACCGGGACGGTCGAGGGGTTCAGCCGCGACGAGGCGACCGAGGCGATCGTGTCCCGTGGTGGCAAGGTGGCCGGGTCGGTGTCGAAGAAGACGTCGTTCGTCGTGGTCGGCGATTCGCCGGGATCGAAGTACGACAAGGCGGTTCAGCTCGGCGTACCGATCCTGGACGCGGCCGGATTCCGGGTGCTGCTGGAGGAAGGCGCCGAGGCTGCGGCGGCGGTCGCGAGCACCCCGGAACCAGGCTAGTTCTGAACAAGCTTCCGAATCACGGGATCCGGCGCGAGAGCTGAGCCGTCGGACTGTTAGTTTTGCACGTCCATGCATGGGTCAAAGGAGCGAATATGACGACGCCGCCACAGGGACCGTGGGGTTCCGGGCAGCCGGGGGGCCAGCCGGGCGGGCAGCAGGGGGGCCAAGGAGGTCAGGGTGGCTGGGGTCAACAGCCTCCTGCCCAGGGTGGTGGCGGTTGGGGGCAGAACCCGCAGCAACCGCAGAACCCGCAGCAGCCGCAGCAGGGCCAGCCTCCGCAGCAGGGTGGTGGCGGATGGGGACAGCAGCCTGGCCGGCCGCAGCCCGGTCAGCCGGAGCAGCCCGCGCAGCAGGGTCAGCCTGAGCAGGAACAGCCTGCCCAGGGCTGGGGCCAGCGCACGCCGCAGGGCGAGCAGAAGCCTTACCAGCAGCAGGCCTGGGGACAGCAGGGCAGCCAGCAGGGCGGCTGGCACCAGCAGCAGGGTGGCCAGCCCGGCCAGCAGCCGTGGCAGCAGGGCGCGGGCTCCGGTGGTTCCAACGGTCCGGGCGGTTTCGGCAAGGACAAGATGCCGCTGGTGATCGGTGGTGGCGTGGTCGGCATTCTGCTGATCGGCCTGATCATCGTGCTGGTCGTGCGCGGCCTCGGCGGCGACGACAACAAGACCGCCGACCCGGGCCCGAACCCGACCTCCAGCTCGACCGACGGTGGTGGACAGACCGGGAACGCGTCCGGTCAGGCCGAGGGCGCGACGCAGAAGCTCCAGGGCATCGGCTTCCAGTGCAGTGATCTGTTCAACAACGACGCCGGTGCGCACCGCGGCTGCTTCAAGTACGAAGGCCCGGCCCAGGTCGACGCGATCTTCCAGTTCACCAAGGACGGGTCGATCATCAGCGTCGAGCTGACCTCACGCGACGACGACAACCGCAACAACGCCGCGGTCAACTTCGATGCCGCGCTGCAGGCGCTCGGCAACGACACCTTCGGTGGCAGCGAGGTGAAGAAGATCCAGGACGCGGTGAAGACCGGTCAGAAGTCGGACCGGGTCGGCACCTCGTGGGGCGAGTTCCGGCTGAGCAACGACAGCTCCGTGACCCTGGCCGGGCGGAAGTCCGGTGAGGAGTCGATGAAGGTGCCGGAGAAGACGTGGCAGACCACGGAGGCGCAGCTGAAGAGCGCGCTGACGGCGAAGGGCTACGACTGCAAGGTGATGTGCTCCAAGAAGGTCGGCGACTACGGTTCGCAGCGCATCTTCGGGTACGGCTCCTCCAGCGGTGGCGTGAAGCGGCTCGAGATCAGCGTCTCCGGGCGCAAGGACGCCGCGGAGGCTGCCTGGCCGACGGTCGTGGGCGACGCGTTCGGCGCGCTCAAGGGCCCGGACGCGGCGGCGCTGAAGGAATTCGTCGGCAAGCACAACGACGGCAAGCCGGCCGCGGCGTACATCGGTGGCTGGCGGGTCGAGGTCAGGAACAACGACCGGGACGAGTTCTTGTCCCGGACGATTAACATCGATGCCGAGTCGTACTACGTCTGAGCTGATCGGCGGAGATCTGATGAAGCTGCCCCGGGAGAAGCGGGTCGAGCAGGCGGTGGTGGCCCCACCGCCTGAGGCGGCCCAGCGGGTCGAGGGGGGTGGGCCTTGGGGCCCCACCCAGTTCGACCTCCCGGAGCGCAGCGGCAGCAACAGCCAGACGATCCTGATCGTCTCGCTGGTCGGCGTGCTGGTGCTGCTCGTGCTCGCGGGGCTCTGGACCTTCACCTACTTCCAGCTGGGATAGCTGGGAGTAGATGACCCAAGAGGCTCAGGCAGTGGCGCGAATGGTGACTGCGAGTGAGGCGAGGTAGCTCAGCCGAGCGACCTCCGAGCCGAGGAACTCCGGCCCGCCACGGCGGCCGACCACGATGATCCGGCGGTCGGACTCCAGCGGCGCCGCGACCAGCACGGACTCGGACAGTCCCTTGTGGTCCGGCGCGTCCAGGGTGGTGGCCTTCTCCAGCGGCAGCCAGGCCGCCGCCACGTCACCGAACTCCGGAGTGGCGCTGGTCTCCAGCGCGACCTTCACCTCGGCACCCGTCCCGTCCAGCAGCACGGCCCAGTCGGCGTGCAGGACGGCGGGGGTCTGCTCGATCAGCAGGTCGATCGCGTCCGCCGGGGCGGAGGTCATCTGCTCGACGGCTTCGAGGTCCATGTGCAGTCCGCCGCCGGCGCCGTACCGGGAGAACCAGATCACTTCGACGTCTTCCACGCTGTTACAGGCCGAGACCAGCCGGTCCGGCAGGACGCCGGGGGGCAGGTCGACCACGATGTCGTCGACCGCGGTGCCGTTCTCGCGGCGGTGCTCGACGATCTCGATCGCGTGGATGTCGGCACTCACCTCACCGAGGGCGGTGGCCACCGTGCCGAGCGAACCGGGCCGGTCCGGGATGATCAATCGCAGCAGGAACACCGAACGATCATCTCCCAGCCGATCACCTTGCGCGTAACGCCCTGTCGCCGCCCATGTTACAGAGCGGAACCCGCAACACGCCCGGGCCCCGGAGAAGCGTCAACGGGGACGAGGAAATAAACCTGTCACAGCTGCCCCCTAAGATGGCCCCGGTAACACACAAAGGCTTTGTGTGTTATCTCCAGCAACTGCAGACACATTGGATCGGTTCATGCCATCGATTACCCGCGAAGAGGTTGCGCACCTGGCGCGACTGGCGCGGATCGAGCTCAGCGATTCCGAGCTCGATCACCTCGCGCCACAGCTCGACCAGATCATCACCCTGGTCGGGCAGGTCAGCCAGGTCGCGGCGGACGACATTCCGCCGACCTCGCACGCCCTGCCGCTGACGAACGTGATGCGCGAGGACGAGAACGTCCCGTGCCTCACCCCGGAGCAGGCGCTGTCCGGCGCCCCGGCAGCCGAGGCGCAGCGATTCCGGGTGCCGCGGATCCTGGAGGAGGACTGAGATGAGTGACCTCACCAGGAAGACCGCCGTTGAGCTGTCGGAGCTGATGGCGTCGAAGCAGGCCAGTTCGGTCGAGGTGACGCAGGCGCATCTGGACCGGATCGGTGCCGTCGATGGCAGCGTGAAGGCGTTCCTGCACGTCGACACAGAGGGTGCACTCGCCCAGGCCGCGGCCGTGGACGCCAGGCGTGCGGCCGGCGAAGAGCTCGGTCCGCTGGCCGGTGTCCCGCTGGCGCTCAAGGACGTGCTCACCCAGGAGGGCGTGCCGACCACCGCCGGCTCGAAGATCCTCGAGGGCTGGAAGCCGCCGTACGACTCGACCGTGGTGAATCGGCTGAAGGCGGCCGGCATCGTCATCCTCGGCAAGACGAACATGGACGAGTTCGCGATGGGCTCGTCGACCGAGAACTCGGCGTACGGGACCACGCACAACCCGTGGGACCTCGGCCGGATCCCCGGTGGTTCGGGCGGCGGTTCGTCCGCGGCCATCTCGGCGTACGAGGCACCCCTCGCGATCGGCACCGACACCGGCGGCTCGATCCGGCAGCCGGGTGCGTTCACCGGGACGGTCGGTGTCAAGCCGACGTACGGCGGGACCTCGCGGTACGGGTTGATCGCGCTGGCGTCGTCACTCGACACCCCGGGGCCGTGTGCCCGGACGACGCTGGATGCGGCGCTGCTGCACGAGGCGATCGCCGGGTGGGACCCGATGGACTCCACCTCGATCAACCAGGACGTGCCGCCGGTGGTCGCGGCCGCGCGCAACGGTGACGTCTCCGGTCTGCGGATCGGCGTGGTCAAGGAGCTCGGCGGCGAGGGGTACCAGCCCGGTGTCGAGGCTCGCTTCCACGAGGCGGTCGAGCTGCTGACCAAGCTGGGTGCCGAGGTCGTCGAGGTCTCGTGCCCGCACTTCCAGTACGCACTGCCGGCGTACTACCTGATCCTGCCGAGCGAGGCCTCGTCCAACCTGGCCAAGTTCGACGCGATGCGGTACGGGTTGCGCGTCGGCGACGACGGCACGAACAGCGCCGAGAAGGTGACGAGCCTGACCCGCGAGGCCGGGTTCGGCGACGAGGTCAAGCGGCGCATCATCCTCGGGACGCACGCGCTGTCGAGCGGTTACTACGACGCGTACTACGGCCAGGCGCAGAAGGTCCGGACGCTGATCGCCCAGGACTTCACCAAGGCCTACGAGCAGGTCGACGTCCTGGTCTCGCCGGCCACACCGACGACCGCGTTCGCGATCGGTGACCGGATCGACGACCCGATCGCCATGTACAAGAACGACCTCTGCACGATCCCGTCCAACCTGGCCGGTAACGCGGCCGCGTCGTTCCCGTGCGGCCTGGCCGACGAGGACGGCCTGCCGGTCGGCTTCCACGTGATGGCCCCGGTGATGCGCGACGACCTGCTGTACACGGTCGGTGCCGCGCTCGAGTCCGCGCTGGCCGAGCAGTGGGGCGGCGTACTGATGACGAAGGCTCCGGAGCTGGAGGTGACCCGATGACCGCGGATGTTGTTGCCATTGACGATGCCCTCGCGCAGTACGACCCGGTGATGGGTCTCGAGGTCCACGTCGAGCTGAACACCAAGTCGAAGATGTTCTGCGGCTGCCCGACCGAGTTCGGTGCCCCGCCGAACACGCAGACCTGTCCGGTCTGCCTCGGTCTGCCGGGCGCGCTGCCGGTGGTGAACCGGCGCGGTGTCGAGTCCGCGATCAAGATCGGCCTCGCGCTGAACTGCGAGATCGCCGAGTGGTGCCGGTTCGCCCGGAAGAACTACTTCTACCCGGACATGCCGAAGAACTTCCAGACCTCGCAGTACGACGAGCCGATCGCCTTCAACGGGTGGACCGAGGTCGTGGTCGACGGGGAGACGTACCGGATCGAGATCGAGCGCGCCCACATGGAGGAGGACACCGGCAAGTCCACCCATGTCGGTGGCGCGACCGGCCGGATCCAGGGCGCGTCGCACTCGCTGGTCGACTACAACCGGGCCGGTATCCCGCTGATCGAGATCGTCACCAAGACGATCGAGGTCCCACCGGCCAAGGCGGCCGCGGTCGCTCGTGCGTTCGTGAGCCAGCTGCGCGATCTGCTGCTCGCGCTGGACGTCTCCGACGTCCGGATGGACCAGGGCTCGCTGCGGTGTGACGCCAACGTCTCGCTGAAGCCTTCCGGTACTACGGCTCTGGGGACGCGGACCGAGACCAAGAACGTGAACTCGTTCCGCTCGGTCGAGCGCGCGATCACCTACGAGATCACCCGGCAGGCCGCCGTACTGAACGCCGGCGGCAAGATCCTGCAGGAGACGCGGCACTGGCACGAGGACACCGGGATCACCACCTCGGGCCGGGAGAAGTCGGACGCCGACGACTACCGCTACTTCCCCGAGCCGGACCTGGTCCCGGTCGCGCCGTCGCGCGAATGGGTCGAGGAGCTGCGGGCGACCCTGCCCGAGGCACCCTCGCTGCGCCGCGTCCGGCTGCAGACCGAGTGGGGTTTCACCGACCTCGAAATGCGCGATGTCATCAACAGCGGTGCGTTGGAGTCGATCGTTGCGACGATCGACCTCGGAGTCGCTGCTGCTGCCGCCAAGAAGTGGTGGCTGGGTGAGCTGGCCCGTTTCGCCAACGAGTCCGGTACCGACCTGGACGCGCTGCCGGTCGGTCCGGCCGAGGTCGCCCAGGTCCAGAAGCTCGTCGACGAGGGCACCCTCAACGACAAGCTGGCCCGCCAGGTCTTCGAAGGCCTGCTGGCCGGCGAAGGCACCCCGGCCGCGGTCATCGAGAAGCGCGGCCTGGCCCTGGTCTCCGACGACGGCCCCTTGCTGGAAGCCATCGACCGAGCCATCGCCGCCAACCCGGGCGTCGTGGAGAAGGTCAACTCCGGCAAGCCCGCAGCAGCCGGCGCCCTCATCGGCGCCGTCATGAAGGACATGCGCGGCCAAGCCGACGCCGCCAAGGTCCGCGAACTCCTGAACGCCAAACTAGGCATCTAGTCCGACTGGTGGTGGGGCTTGCACCCCACCACCAGTCGGCTGCCTGTCTGCCCGGAACCGTTCCCGGAGGCGGGCGACGTCCACCTCCGGTAGTTGTGCCTCGATCACGTCGTAGGTTTCCTCGACCAACTGCCGGAGTACGTCGGCAGCTTCCACCGGGGGAGCGCTGAAGACGAGCCGCAACCGCCGTGCCAGCTCAGCCGGCGCATGGACGAGCTCAGTCTCCATCGCGTCCAAGCGTTTGAACGCCAGGACGTGACCGCTGTAGCGACCGTTGACCGCATGTAGCACGGTCAGCAGCTGGTTGGTCATGCGGAGGAGTTCGCGCGCCAGCAAGACCGGGTTGTCCCGCTCGATCAGCATCTGGCATCGCCAGAACTTGTCGATCGGCCCGTGCTGCTCGACGATCGCGATCGACAGGCCGCGCGGGTACGTCGCCGCCCGCCGCTGCCAGTGGTGGACCAACTCCGGCCGCGGCCCGGCGATCTCCCGCCCGTCAACAAGCCCGTTGAGCAGCATCAGGCCAGCTGGGTCGGGCACATGTGCTTCCAGCACTCGGTCGAGCGTTTCCTCGACCTTGCTCGACAGTGCGTGTTCGACGTCGACCGCTAATCCGTCGAGCGACAGATAGTCGTACCAGGGGGACTGGCTGTCCTCCGGCGTCCCTGGGCGAACGCTTGGGGCCACCAGGCGCTCGGTCGTGGTCGGGGGCCGGGCCCAGAACACGCCGACCTCGACATCCGACCACCGATCCGCATCACCCCGAGCAGTGGATCCGCCGAGCATGACCGCGTCGACCCCGGGCGTTCCGGCGTACGCGGCCAGCACGGGGGCGACCGCCGTACGGCGGAACTCGGAGTGATCCACGCTGGTCAGGCGGCGTTCGTGCGCGCTGTCTTCTTCTTCGCGCGGGCCTTCCGGCTCGTCTGCGCCGGCTGCCGCCGCACTGGAGGCTTCTCGTCACCCGTAGGCAGGCTGACGCCGGGCTCGTCACCCGCGGACTCCTGCACAGCTTCCTGCCGCGGCTCGCGGATGACCTCGCGGCGCGGAGGCGGCTCGACCAGGTGCCGCGACACTGCCACCGGCTCAACCACCGGCTCCGGCTCAACCACCGGCTCGGGGTCGACGTACTCGACGTACGGCGCGGGCCGCTCTGCGAGCAGCTGCGAGACCAGCGGCTCGGGCTCGGCCTCAGGCTCGGTGCCCAGCAGGCTGAGCGCCACCGAGACGTCCTCGACCGCGCACCGCACCTCGTAGTACGACGGCGTGATCACCTCGACCGGCGGTGCGTCCGGCCGGTTCCGCACGAGTCCCTGGAAGAGCCCCCACATCGCGCCGACCAGGACGCCGTACACGAATCCCCACAGCAACACCGAGAACGCGGTCAGCGTCGTCTCGGCCACCAGCGTGACGAAGACTCCGCTCAGCACTCCGAGCAGCGCACCCGCGCCGGCACTCAGCAGAGTCCGCCGGACCACCGGCACCGCAGCCTGTCTGCGCGACAGCCGCAGCTCGGCGCCGACCACCTCCAGGCTTCGTGAGTCCATCCCGTAACTGCGCAGATAGCCGACTGTCTGCTGAGCATCCGCAAAGGTGCTCACCGAAGCGACGACACTGCTGGGGACGACGACGGACGCCTGGTCGGGCACCATACCAACTCCTCCGAAAAATGCTGCTCTGTAAGGGGTTCCTCCCCACTAGTACCAGACGGCCGAAATCCTCAAACGGTTGACGAGCCAGATGACAGTCACGCAACAACTGTCCTTCAGCCGGCCATCACCCGATCGTCACCCGCAGGATCCGATCGTCGCCGTCTCGGCTCTCGCCACGCCCGTCGGTGTTGGACGTCGTGACCCACAACGATCCGTCCGGCGCGACCTCCACCGTCCGCAACCGCCCGTACTCCCCGACGAAGAACGCCTGCGGCTCACCGACCCGCTTGCCACCCGCGACCGGGATCGCCCACAACCGTTCACCCCGCAACGAGGCCATGAACACGTGCCCCTGCGCAAACGCTGCCCCACTCGGCGAAGCCTCACTCGTCTTCCACTGGGCGATCGGGTCGACCATCCCGTCCAGCCCTTCGGCGCCCTCAGCCGCCGGCCACCCGTAGTTCGCCCCGGGCGTGACCGCGTTCAGCTCGTCCCACGTGTTCTGCCCGAACTCGGCGGCGTACAGCTGACTCCCGTCGAACGCGAGCCCCTGCACATTCCGATGCCCCTTGCTGATCCACATCCGGCCACCGGGGTTCCCCGGCGCGGCCTTGCCCTCGGTCGTGATCCGCAGGACCTTCCCGCCCAGTGAGTCGTCGTTCTGCGAGTTCGGCCGGTCGCCACCGTCGCCGGTCCCGGCGTACAGGAACCCGTCCGGGCCGAATCGCAACCGCCCGCCGTTGTGGATCGCGGCCTGCGGAATCCCCTCGAGGATCACCTGCTGCTCCGACAGCCGCCCGTCCTTGTACGTCAACCGGGCAATCCGGTTGTCGCTACTGGTCGAGTAATACGCATACACGTACGGCGCTTTCGGATCGACCGCGAGCCCCAGTAGCCCACCCTCGGACGAGGCATCGACCCCGTCCACGGTCCCGACCTCGGTCGCCTTCCCGTCGGCAACCCGCTTCACCTTCCCGGAGTCGCGCTCAGCCACCAGCGCACTCTTGTCCGGGAGGAACGCCAACCCCCACGGGATCTGGATCCCGCTCACAACCGTCGACGCCACCGTCAGTTTGACCTGACTACCGGTCGCCGGAGCCCCCGACGTACCGGAGGGGCTGGGCGCCGGCGCCGCACCCCCTTCAGAACACCCGACCACCAAGGCCAACGCAGCCACCGTCGCCACAACCCGTCCAACCACGCCGTCTCCTCAGCTAGCAGGTCCCCCCAAGCTATCGCCCAACCCCAGCCTGCACCGCCGGGACGACCCGACTCGCAATCAACTCCAGCGACCGCATCGCCGCCGCGTGCGACATCGTCGGCAACCGCATCCAGTGCGCGAACTCCACGAACTGCGTCTCCGCGTGCAGCGCGATCAACTTCCGCGCCACCTCCTCCGGCGTACCGACCAAGTAGTCCTCCCGCCGCAGCACGGGCGGCTCGTTCCCGCCGTACGACGCGATCTCACCCTCCAGATAGGCAATCCCCGGCGCCGCGTCGGACCACGCCCGGTCCGCGTCCTCATCGACGTGCATGATCCCCGTGCAAACCAGTGGCGGGACCTCCGTGAGTACCTCCTCCATCAACCGCCGCCGAGCCACAAAATCCTTCGGCGTAGCGCAGTAGACGATCACCCCGTCCCCAACCCGCGCCGCCCGCGTGAGCCCGGCGCCCGTCACCCCAGCCACGAGAATCGGTACGGCGTTCGCCGGCCGCGGAGTCACCCCCAGTTCACCGGCCCACGCCTGCCGAATCACCCCCACCCCCTCCTCCAGCAACCGCCCTCGCCGCCGCCGATCCACCCCGAACACCTCGAACTCCCGCTCCGCGTACCCCTGCCCCACCCCCAGCACGAACCGCCCACCCGACACGCGATCCAGTACGGCGACCTCCTCCGCCACCAGCACCGGATGCCGAAGCGGCAGCACCAGCACGTTCGTCCCCACCCGGATCCGCTCGGTCCGCCCCAGCAGAACCCCCGCCATCACCAACGGCGAAGGCAGCACCCCGTCCCCCGACAGATGATGCTCAGACAACCAAGCCGCCCCGAACCCCAGCCCGTCAGCAACCACCACCTCCTCCACGACTGCCCCATACCCGTCCCCCCGAACATCCACCAGCACCCCGAACTCAACACCCATCCCCCCACCGTCACCCGCGACCCGCGTCCAGATCCAATGCCAATCCCCACCAACCTTCATGCACCCCCGACATCAGACGCGCTCCGGCGCACTTGGCGTACAGTCCCGCCACAGCAACTACTACCCGTCCTTCTGTACGCGGGACGTTCGAGTAGTGTCCAGCCATGCAACACGCCTTCCCGCACCAGGCGCCCCGCGTCCAGTCCTCACGAAAGCGGCTCAGCATGGCAGGCCTCATCGTCGGAGGTGTGCTGCTTGTCCTGGCCGTCCTCATCCTGGTCCTGCTGGCGGCTCTCTTCGTCCTCGGCGGAGGAGGCGACGGCGAGAGGTTCGCCGTGGTCATTCGAGGCTTCGTCACGACGAGCGCCGTGGTCGGCGCCGTCGGCCTCGCCAGCCTCGTGTTCGGTCTCATCACGAGGAAATGATGCGCGGCCGGTCAGACGGTCAGGTTGTGAGGTGTACCGATCGGAAGCCAGCTCAGGCTGTACGTGACGCCGCCTGGGTCAGCGCCCAGTCGAGGACCTCGTCGGCGATTCGTTCCCAACCGTGCTGCGCGGGCAGCAGGTGGGCGTAGCCCTCGTACTGCTTCACCTCGGTGACGGTGTCGGACTTGTAGTGCTTCGCGTTGGAGCGTTGGATCTCCGGCGGCATGATGTGGTCTTCGGAGCCGGAGACGAACAGCAGCGGTGCCCGGGCATCGTTGTGGTAGTCGACCCAGGTGTCCTGGTGACCAGGCTGGAAGTTGGCCAGCACGCTGCCCCACAGGATGCCGCCGTTGGCCGGGATGGCGTACCGGTCGTAGAGGGCTCGCGACTCCTCGTCGGTGAAGGTGTTCGTGAAGGCGTACTTCCACTGCTCGAACGACAGCGGCACCGCCTTGTGCCGGTTGGCCGGACTCTTCAGGACCGGGAACGTCGACTTGACCTGGGACAGTGGTACGACGCGGACGCCCTCGGTGGGTGCGGAGTTCATCGCCACTCCCGCCGCGCCGAAGCCGTGGTCGAGCAGGATCTGGGTGAACGCGCCGCCGGCGGAGTGGCCGATGATGATCGGCGGCGCCGGGAGTTCGCGGATCACCGCCTCGTAGTGCTCGATGATCTCCGGAACCGTCACCTTGAGGATCGGGGTCGGGTCGGCGTTGAGGGCCTCCACCTCGACCTCGAAGCCGGGATAGCCGGGCGCGAGCACCCGGAATCCGCGCTGCTCGTAGTGCGTGATCCAGTGCTCCCAGCTGCGGGGCGTGACCCAGAAGCCGTGGACCAGAACGAGGGTGTCCGGACTCATGTTCATCTCTCCTTCTCGTTCAGGAACGAGAGCAGGTCGTTGCCGAGCTGCACTTTGTGGGTGTCGGTGATGCCGTGCGGAGCACCTGGGTACGTGATCAGCCGGGCGCCCTTGATCCGCTCGGCCGAGGCCTTGCCCCCGACGGTGAAGGGCACGACCTGGTCGTCGTCCCCGTGGATGACCAGCGTCGGTACGTCGATCGTGTCGAGGTCGGCGCGGAAGTCCGTGGCGGAGAACGCGGCGATGCACTCGTAGGCGCTGCGGTGCCCCGACGCCATGCTCTGCAGCCAGAACGCGTCCCTGATTCCTGCCGAGACGCTCGCGCCGTCGCGGTTGTTGCCGAAGAAGGGCCCGTCGGCCAGGTCGTGGTAGAGCTGCGAGCGGTCGGCGAGGGAACCGGCGCGGATCTCGTCGAACACCTCGATCGGTACGCCGTCCGGGTTGTCGCCGGTCTTGAGCATGAACGGCGGGACGGCGGACACGAGTACCACCTGCGCGACCCGTCCGGTGCCGTGCCGGCCGAGGTACCGGGCCACCTCACCACCGCCGGTCGAGAAGCCGACCAGGGTCGCGTCGCGCAGGTCGAGGGTGTCGATGACCGCGGCGAGATCGTCGGCGTAGGTGTCCATCTCGTTGCCGTCCCACGTCTGGGTGGAGCGGCCGTGGCCGCGGCGGTCGTGCGCGACGACGCGATAGCCGTTGGATGCCAGGAACAGTGCCTGTGCCTCCCAGCTGTCGGAGTTGAGCGGCCACCCGTGGCTGAGCACGACGGGCCGGCCCGATCCCCAGTCCTTGTAGAAGATCTGCGCCTTGTCCGTGGTGCTGATGTAGGGCATCAGGAGGTCTCCTTGGAATCGATCGAGTTCAACCGGGGACGGCGATCGCTTCAGGGGGGCGCCTGTTGGTCGAAAACGTAGCTGTCCACGGCCCAGCCGCCCTAGGATGTGACTGCACGGCGCAAGGCCGTGTGTGCACAGTTCGGCCGGGTTGCGTGGGGACGGAGTGCCCGGGAGCATCGCGACGGGGGTTGCTGTGACTCTGCTGCTCGACACGGCCGCATTGAGGCCGCAGGACCGTTCAGAGGCGTTCTATGCGGCCATGATGTCCGCCAGTGTGCCGTCGCGGGTGGAGCATGAAGACCCCCAGGGTGATGTGCATGCCCGGATGGACTTCTGGCAGCTCGGTGCGCCGGACCTGTTCCGCAACGAGGGTTCCGGCATCCGGCTTGTGCGCACGCCGAAGCACGTCCGGATCGGAGCCCCGGAAAGACTCGCCCTCGCCGTTCACGTGATCGGGACCGGTCTGTTCAGTCAGGCAGGATTCGGCCAACGCGTTCACACCGGCGAACTGATGCTGGTCGACCTGACAGCGCCGTACGAGTTCGCCTGGCGCGGCCATGGCGCCTCCCAGGCCTTCCAGATCGACTATGCGGACCTCGGGCTCAGCGTCGAAACTGTCCGTGCAGCAGCCCAGCGGCTCCGCAACAGCCCCCTGTACGACCTGGTGCTGCACCACCTCACGACACTGCCATCCGTCAGCAACGCTCTCCAAGGCACGCAGTCGGCGGCGATGCTCGGCGCAGCGACAACCCAACTGGTCCGTGCGCTGCTGACCTCCGCCGCCGAGGACGACAAGCAACACCTCGCGATGGCCGACGTCCTCTTCGCCCGGATCACCTGGTACGCCCGCCAGCACCTGGCCGATCCGGACCTCACGCCGGCCAGGATCGCGGCGGCGCACAACATCTCCCTGCGGTACCTGTACAAGCTGTACGCCAAGCACCACCTGAGTCTCGAGCAGTGGCTCATCGGCGAGCGCCTGGAACGTGCCGGCCGGGATCTCGCTTCGCCGGCGCACAGGCACCGATCGATAGCGGCGATCGCCGCCCGGTGGGGATTCCTCGACTCCGGTCACTTCGCCCGACGCTTCCGCCGAGCGCACGGCATGACACCACGGGAATGGCGTCACCTGCACCAGGCGCCCGATCGAGATGGGTGATGGTCAGCTGAGCCAGGTTGGCCGCAGCGGGAAGTGGGCGTTCGCGGCGTCGTCGAGTTTCACGGCGAGGAACTGGTGGAGTTGGGTGTTGTTGCGTTCGAAGCCGACTCTGCAGGCGGCCAGGTAGAGGCCCCAGATCTTCGCGGTGGCGGGGCCGACCTCCGCTACGGCCTCGTCCCAGTGCGACTCCAGATTGCCGGACCAGGCTGCGAGGGTGAGGGCGTAGTGCTCGCGGAGGTTTTCGGCGTGGCGGACTTCGAAGCCGGCGTCCTGGGCTTCGGCGATGATGCGGCCGGAGCCGATGAGTTCGCCGTCGGGGAAGATGTAGCGGTCGATGAAGGCGCCGGTGGAGCGGTAGCGGTTGTCGGGGCGGGTGATGCTGTGGTTGAGGAGGCGGCCGCCGGGGCGGAGGCGGTCCAGGAGGAAGCCGAAGTACGCCGGGTAGTTGCGGACGCCGATGTGTTCGGTGAGGCCGATGGAGCTGATGGCGTCGAAGCCGCGTTCGGGGACGTCGCGGTAGTCGAGGTAGCGGACTTCGGCGCGGTCCTCCAGGCCGTCACGTTTGATGGCCTCAGCGGCCCACTCCGCCTGGGCTGCGGACAACGTGACGCCTAGCGCGGTGACGCCGTACTCGCGGGCTGCGTGGCGGACCATGCCGCCCCACCCGCAGCCGACGTCCAGCAACCGCATGCCGGGCTTCAGGTCGAGCTTGCGGGCGACCAGGTCGTACTTCTCGTACTGCGCTTCTTCCAGAGTGGAATCGGGCGTCGGATAGACGGCGCAGGTGTAGGTCATCGAGGGTCCGAGGATGAGCTCGTAGAACCTGTTCGACACGTCATAGTGATGGTGGATCGCTACCTTGTCCCGCAGGCGGGAGTGGCGCAGGCCCTCGAAGGTACGGCGCCATTTGGGGAGGTGTTCTTGAGGTGGGGGAGGCGGCGGCTTCAGGTGGGACCAGCCGAGGCCTCGGACGATGCGGAGCGCCTCGGTGGTGGTGGGGCGCTCGAAGTGGACCTGGTTGAGCATCATCCGCAGGAACTCGTACGGGTTCCCCGGATGGACACCGGTGATCTCGAGGTCGCCCATGACATAGGCGCGGACGAGGCCGAGGTCGCCGGGAGCCGTCAGGACGTAGGACAGGCCGCGTTCGTTCGCCAGGTGCATGTGGATCGGCGAATCCGCGGGGCCGGTTGCACTGCCGTCGTACGCCGTGAAGCGGAAGGGGAGGCCTTCCGGGGTCACGGTGGTCAGGGCTTCTGCGATCGATACCTGTGTTGCGAGCGTCGTCATCGGCGCGTCACCGCCTTTTCGTAGAGCCCGGTGAGCCGGGCGTCGGGGTCGTAGCGTTGTTTCACCTCAGTCAGGGCCGGGACGTTGTACAGGCGGTCAAAGGTGTCTCGGTCGTAGTAGGCGTCGGAGTAGAGCGATTTGTGGCCACCGAAGCGGGCGACCGCGTCCTCGATCGCACGGTTGACGTCACCGTCGACGGTGCCGGGTGCGATCGGCACGGTGCCCCAGAAGCCGACGTTCACGTAGGTCTCGCCGGGTGCCAAGGGATACAGCGGCCAACTCGACGATCCACGGAGTCGGAGCGGGCACAGCCAGACCGGCCGCATCCCGACCTCAGCGTCGAACCACCGAAGGAACTCGGCCAGCCGCGCCACCGGAATCTCAACATCCTGTACGACGCGCTCGCGCGGCGCCTGACCGCGGCGCTGACTGATCCGGGCAGCAATGTGATGCCGGTTCTCGAAGCCGACGAGCTTGTGGAACACGTCGCTGCGCCGCCACCGCTTCGGCCAGAGGCGCCGTACCCATGGGTTCTGTGCACCGAAGGCGGCGGAGCACCAGAACCAGTCGGTGTCCCACCGCCACAGGTAGTCGTGCGCGGTGAGGAAGTCGGTCTGTCGTTGCCGGATCGACCGGTAGTAGATCTGCTGGCCGGTGTAGTCGCTCGTCCTGACCGCGGCGTCGCTGTTGCGGCCGAGCGTCAGATAGGCCTCGGAAGGGCTGAAGGCGACGCCGTCGACGAAGTGCACCGGTTCGCCGTCATACATGCCGGAGGCAACGATCTCGGCGATCACCGGGGCCAGTTCGTCCAATGAGACCCGCACGTGGCGGAGGGCGACGTACGGCGAGATGCGGTCGAGCGAAATCCGCAGCCGGGTGGCGTAGCCGAGCGTGCCGTAGGAGTTCGGGAACATCCGGAAGAGGTCGTCACCAGGCCGTGCGGTCACGAGCTCACCGGCGCCGGTCAGGATGTCCATCTCCAGCACGGATTCATGCGGCAGCCCGGCACGGAACGACGAGGACTCGATGCCGAGCCCAGTGACTGCGCCGCCCAGCGTGATGGTCTTGAGCTGCGGGACCACCATCGGCGTCAGCCCGTGCGGCAGGGTCGCCGCGACCAGGTCCTCGTAGGTACACATGCCCTGTACGTCGGCCGTCCGCGCGACCGGATCGACGCTGATCACGCCGGTCAGCCCGGAGACGTCCAGGCCGGGCGTGTCGAGCTCGGTGCGCGGGCGGAACAGGTTCGAACTGCGCTTCGCCAGCCGCACGGGCTCACCGACCGGAATGCGCTCGTACGACGTGCGCAGCCGGCCTACCGCCAAATCGTGCGCGAGCGCATCCGATGTCGAAGGCACCTAATCAGAGTACGACGGTGGTTCGGGCGCCGCACGGGACTTCTGTCACGCCTGCTGACGCAAACTGTCCGGGGCGGCGAGTAGGTTTTCCTCATGGGTGATCTGGTGAGGGCGTGGCTGCCGTGGGAGGACTCCGAGCGGGTCCTCGGTGGGGTGCCGGACGGCGTGGCGGCGCAGGACGGGCCGGAGGGGGCCGAGTTCTACGTGCCGCCGTACATGGGGGCTGTGGACCTGCCTGCGGTGTTCGCGGCGATGCCTTCGCTGAAGGTCGTGCAGCTGCAAACTGCGGGCTACGAGGCTGTGCTGCCGCATCTGCCCGAGGGCGTCACGCTGTGCAACGCCCGCGGGGTCCACGACGCCTCGACGGCTGAATTGGCGGTCGGGCTGATCCTGGCGTCGTACCGGCGGATTCCGAGCGCGGTGCGCAACCAGGACCGCGGGCATTGGCCGGCCGACAACTACGCCCGGATGGACGACTCGCTTGCCGACCGGACTGTGTTGATCGTGGGGTACGGGTCGATCGGTGAGGCGCTGGAGCGGCGGCTGGCCGGGTTCGAGTGTGAGGTGATCCGGGTGGCCAGGCGGCCGCGGGATGGCGTCCACCCGACGACCGATCTGCCGGAGCTGCTGCCGCGCGCGGACGTCGTCGTACTGCTGACACCGGCAACCGACGAGACGCGAGGCATGGTCGATGCGAAGTTCCTCGCCCGGCTCAAGGACGGCGCACTGCTCGTGAATGTCGCTCGTGGGGTGATCGTCGACACCGATGCGCTGGTGGCTGAGCTGGGGACCGGGCGCATCTCGGCCGCCCTCGACGTCACCGATCCCGAGCCGTTGCCGTCCGGTCATCCACTGTGGTCTGCTCCGAATGTGCTGATCAACCCGCATCGCGGGGGTGCCTCGACGGCGTTCGAGCCGCGGGTCGCCCGGTTGGTGCGGGCGCAGCTGGAGCGTTTTACGCACGGAGAAGCACTCGTCAATGTGGTGGCGGGGCCGCCACGCTAGTTCGTCGATCCACAGGAGGACAACGATGTCCGAGGCCGTACTGCTGATCGGGACCAAGAAGGGGCTCTGGATCGGCCGCAGTGACGCTGCGCGCCGGGAGTGGAGACTCGACGGGCCCGCGTTCGAGATGCAGGGCGTGTACGCCGTGGGCATCGACACACGCGGTGAGCGACCACGACTCTTCGTCGGCGGGACCAGTGAGCACTGGGGGCCGGCCGTCTTCCACTCCGACGATCTCGGGCAGACGTGGGACGAGCCGGCGGAGGGTTCGATCGGGTTCCCGGCCGGGACCGATGCGTCGCTGGAGCGGGTCTGGCAGATCCAGCCGGCACCGGCCGCCCAGCCCGGCGTCGTGTACGCCGGGAGCCAGCCGTCGGCCCTGTGGAAGTCCGTCGACGGGGGAGTGACGTTCGAGCTCGTCCGCGGTCTGTGGGACCACCCGCATCGGGAGCAGTGGGGTGCGGGCTTCGGCGGTCAGGCCGTCCACACCGTGCTGCCGCATTCGACCGATCCCGCGCGTATGAGTGTCGCGATGTCGACCGGTGGGGTGTACCGGACGACCGACGGTGGTTCTTCGTGGTCCCCGGCCAACCACGGGATCAAGGCGTACTTCCTGCCCGACCCGGATCCCGAGTTCGGTCAGTGTGTGCACAAGCTGGCGGCGCATCCCGACGTACCGGAGCGGATGTTCGCGCAGAACCACCATGGGGTGTACCGGTCCGACGACGGTGGTGAGATCTGGAAGAGCATCGCGGACGGATTGCCGTCGGACTTCGGCTTCCCGATCGCGGTGCACCCACACGAGCCCGACACCGTTTACGTCTTCCCATTGGTGGCCGACGGCAACCGAATCCCCACCGACGCCACCTGTCGCGTCTACCGCTCCCGCGACGCCGGTGCGACCTGGGAGCCGCTGACCAACGGTCTGCCCGATGTCTCTTACGTGCCGGTCCTCCGCGACGCGTTGACCACCGATGCCGCCGAATCGGCCGGCGTCTATGTCGGCACCCGCGACGGCTGCGTCTACGCGAGCGCCGATGCAGGTGACACTTGGACAGAGGTCGCCAGCCACCTTCCCGACGTACTCACCCTGCGCGCCGCGGTGATCTGACGGTGATCACGCTCAAGCTCCCACCCGTGCTCCGCCCCTTCGCGGGCGGAGCCGAGCAGGTCGAAGTCGAAGCCACCACCGTCGGCGACGCCCTAGCCGCCACCCAGCCGGCGCTCCGCCGCCGCCTCACCGACGAGCAAGGAGCAGTCCGCCGGCACGTCAACATCTACCTGGGCTCCGACAACATCCGCGACCTCGACGGCCCCGACACCCCACTCACCGACGGCGCCGAACTCCTCATCCTCCCCAGCGTCGCCGGCGGCTAACGTCAGCCGCCAGTCCACTCATCAACCTCAAGTAGACCCACTCTCCGATGCTGTCACGCGCCACCAGTCCTTCGCGTCGGTCGCTTCACCGGACCAGAATTCCAGGAGGTCTCCCGGTGCCAGTCCCAGGGCTCGTTCGATCTCGCCGGGGGTGAGGCTGCGCAGGGAGTCGGACAGCGACCGGGTGAGGTCGAGCCAGTAGCCACGCAGCGTGGATTCGCTCACGAACAGTTGCTTGGCGATCTGGGCGTAGGTCAGTCCGCGGGCACGGCCATGGAGGAGCTGGCGCTGGCGGTCGCTGAGCAGGGTGATGCAGTCGCGCCGGACGAGAACCTCGAGGATCCCGACAACGGACTGCGGTACGGCGGCGCCACCGGCGGCGACCTCGAGGATGAGTTGCTCGGCCCGGCGGGTGGGCAGCGCCTTGGACACGACCCCGCTCGCACCCGCCGCGATGCACGCCGCAAGGACGAAACGGCGCTCCTCCTGGCTGTAGACACAGACCCGGTAGCCCCGTCCTGTCAGCGCGCGGATCGCGGCGATGCCCTGCCGGACGTCGGGCTGCTGTTCGAGGTTCGCCAGGTGCAGGTCGAGCAGGACTACCTCTACCACGGGGCGACGGCGTACCAGTTCCTCCACGGTCGAGACCGCGGCGACGACGTCGAGACGAGGCATCAGCAGGCCGATCGACTCGCGGATCAGCGAGGCGTCATCGACGACCGCCACCGTGGGCCTCATGCGGTGCCCGAGGAGGCGTCTCGGTCCGCACGAACGGCGGCCGGCTCAAGGCCGGATGAGATCGTCACTGTCGTCCCCTCGTCCACTGCGGATTCGATCTCGACGGCGAGCCCCCGCTGCTGCAGTTCGCCCATCACGACCTCGCGCAGGCCGACCCCGGCGATCACCGACGCCGGGTCGAACCCGACGCCGTCGTCGCGCAGGGTCAGTGTCCAGTTTCCGTTGCTGCCCTGGTCGAGGTGGACCACGACCCCATCTGCCTGGGCGTGCATGCGGACGTTGAGCAGCAGGCTCTCGAGCGCGCGCTCGAGAGCCTCTGCGTCCGCGGTGCGAAGTTTCAGGTCGGCGCCGAGGTCGAGCAAGGCATCGACGTTCAAGTCGGCGAACCGGTCGCAGACCTGCTTGATCATCGCGGCGAGCGCGACGGAGGGGTTGGCACCGGCCGCTGATGGCGCGGCGGCCGCATCCGCGTCCGGCGCCCGGCCACGCAAGTAGGAGCGCATCCGCCGCAGTTCGACCTCAGCCTGGTCGATGAGCCGGGAGCGTGCGGCGCCGGTCCCCGGCTCGGTGAGCAGGCGCATGAGCGCGACGCCGTTGTGCATCATCACCTGGGCGCGTCGTTCCTCCTCGCGTCGGGCCAACTCCGCGGCGCGAGCACGCGAGGCGTCGGCATCGTGCGCTATCCGGAGCATGTATCCGAAGAACACGTGCGCGACCAGCCCGTACAGCACGAAGGTCAGAACGTTGCCGATGGCGGTCGAAATCATGTCCCCTTCGATCTCACCGCTGAGATACACCAGGTAGCAGCCGATGGTGCCGAGGACGCCACCCACCCAGACAGTGCGGCTGCGGACACCGCTGGCCGTGATGATGACCGACAGTACGTAGCCCGGCTGGAACGAGTGCCAGGTGCCGAGGCGTTCCCCCGGCGCCAGGACCAGCGGCCCCAGCACGAGCAACACGCAGGCCAGCGCGAAGTCCGCCGCGGCGGCCGCTGCGCCCAGTGGGCGGCGGCGCACGAGCGTCACCGCACTGACCGTGACGGCCGCGCAGGCCGCGGCTGCCCAGCACGCGAGGTAGGTGACTCCATCCGGAGCCGTCGCTACGCCGATGGGCAGCGCCGGGATCATTTGCGCGATCGTGCCCAGGCGGACCGCTGCGATGAAGTACGAGAACAGCCGCTCGACACCGGCCTCGGTGGTCGGTAGTTCCGCGACCCGCCACCACCCGTTCCGACCGCTCATGGTCCTCCTCGGGTGAAGGACGTCCCCGGGCCGGGAAAAGTTCGCGGATTCGTTGGGTCACAGGTAATCAACCAACCGCGACGATCAGGGTACTTCAGTGCACGGTGCTGGAGATCACCAGGTTTTCCGAGAGGACACAAGAGATGCGAAGAGTCCTGGCCCCACTCGCTTCGCTGGCGGTCGCCGCCAGCCTGATGGCGGTCGTGGTGGCTCCGGCCCAGTCGGCCGCCGCCAGTGAGAACACCGAGGGCAACGCAGCGATTTTCGGTGTGGCGGTGCGCGCCACACCGGCGTCGACGGGCACGTTGCAGGTGACCGGGACGAGCGGTGCCGCACTGGCTCTGGATGCCGCAACGATGCAGGATCTGTCCACGCATGCCAAGTCGAGCGGGCAGGAGTTGTCGGCTCTCGTCGCGGCGCACCAAGGCATCCACGAGTTCAGCGCGTACACCACCCGGCTGGAGGAGACCAGCCCGGACACGTTCGTGCGGGCCGGCCTGCCTGCCCCGGGTGAGGCGCCCGGCAACTGGATCCAGTTCACCGCGAAGCCGAGCGCCGAGGTCATTGCGGAGCTGGCGCGCCTGCCGAGGAACACCGAGGTCCGGTACGGTGCGCCGGCCAGCTCGAAGGAGCTGGCCGACCTGGCCGACAAGCTCACCGCGGCCTTGGCGGCGCGCTCCGACGTCATCCGGTCTGCGCGGACCCGCTACGACCACGAGCAAGGCGTGCTGCGTCTTCAGTACGCGCCCGTCGGCGGCGCCCAGCTGAGCGCGCTCGACTCGGTCTTCCGGACGGCGCTGACCGCGGGCACCATCGAGGGACAGCTGCCCATCGACGTTGTGCTCGAGCGCAAGGATGCCCCTGCCCGGGTCCCCGAGGCGGTCGTCGAAGGCGGGCGGGCACTCACCTGGTCGAACAGGGCCCACTGCACCGCCGGATTCACTGCAGTCCGCGCCGGCGCCAAGGGTGTGCTGACCGCGCGGCACTGCAACAACGTCCTTGAGTACAGAAACGTCGCGGGGATCATCAGCACCAACCCGACCCAGACCGCGAGTACCACGATTGATCTCCAGTTCCACCGCACCAACAGTGGTCACTCGACGAACAGGCAGTTCCGGGCGACCGGCAGGACTGCAGACGGAGACCGGACGGTGCTGGAAGTAGCCAACGCACCGATCAACTCGACTGTGTGCCATTGGGGCGAGACCACCACGTGGAGCTGCTCCAGCGTCGCCGATACCGACATCTGCGACGGGTCCGGCAGCGATCGAGCCTGCGGTCTGGATGTCACCGATGACGATGTCTCGGCCGGCGGTGACAGCGGCGGCCCGTGGTTCTTCGGGGCCACAGCCCGGGGCATCCACAACGGCGCCGCTGATGGTGCGGCAAGCTACTTCACCCGGATCAGTCGGGTGCACCAGCACCTCAATGCCACTGTCTTGCAGAACTAGCTGAGGTTGCTTCGGCACACCGGGTACTACAGATACCCGGTGTGCCAAGGCGGTCCATGCCTTGTAGCGTCCGGGGTGTGCAGGGCGAACTGACTGTGGTGAGCGGAACGCCGGGGGCCGGGAAGTCGACGGTCGCCGCGTTACTTGCGTCGGAGGCCGACCGGCCGACTGTGCACCTGGTGACGGACCAGTTCTTCGCGGCGATCCAGACCGGCCACATCCCGCCGTACCGGCCGGAGGCTTCCCAGCAGAACGATGTCGTCGTGGACGCCTACGTGGCCGCGGCCGCGACGTATGCACGTGGCGGGTACGACGTCGTCGTCGACGGTGTTGTCGGGCCGTATTACGTGCCTCGGTTCCGGGCGGCCGCGCTGAACGACGGCTTGGTTCTGTCGTACGTCGTACTGCGGCCGGCACTCGAGGAAACCATTGCCCGCGCGCAGACCCGCGGTCCCGAATCGCTCCGTGACGAAGGCGCCATCAGCCATATGTACGGCGCCTTCGCCGAGCTGGGCCCGCTGGAGCACCACGCCCTCGACACCACCGACCAGTCAGCGGCTGCTACAGCGGAGGTTGTCCGTCGCGGGGTCGCTGCCGGCATCTACCGGCTGCACTGATAGCGGTCAGTGGCGGAAGAGGCGGACGTTGGTGGGGGACCAGGTGATGCCGTGGGTGGTGCAGGCGGCGGCTACTTGGTCGGAGCGGATGGAGCCGGCGGGTTCGGCGATGTGGGTGACGCCGAAACGGGCTGCCTCTTCGACATTGTCGGGGAAGGGGAGAGCGCCGTCGGAGACCATGGATACCCCGGTCAGACGCGTGGTGGAGCGGCGGGACCACCACCCGGCGGCCTTCTGACCAGCCAGGCGGGTGCAGTCGACGCGGGACTGCTGGCCGGCGCCGATGCCGATGGCCATGCCGTCCTTCAGGAGGGCGACGGTGTTGGACTGGGTGTAGCGGACGACGATGAGGCCGAGCAGGAGATCGCGGGCCGCGGAGTCCGGCAGGTCAGGGGACAACAGGTCGCGGGTCAACGGCAGGGAGTCGCGTTCCTGGGTCAACCGGAGACCGTACAGCTCACGCACCTCCTCACGCGGAGGCTCGAACACCGGATCCGCCTCCAGCACCAAGTACGTGCCGCGCTTCTTCGCCGCCAGCACCTCGACCACACCAGGCGCGTAGCCCGGCGCGATGATCCCGTCGCTCACGACGCCCTTCAACACAGCGGCCAGCTCAGCGTCCACGGGATGCGAGACCGCCACGAAATCGCCGTACGACGACTTGGGGTCGGCGTCCCGGGCGCGCCGGTACGCGTCAGCGACCGACGTACCGAGGGCTGCGCCGGCCGGGGAGACATGCTTGTACGACGCCGCTGCAGGCGCCCCGAAAACAAGAGCGACCTCCCGGACCAGCTGCCAGCCGGTGAGGGCGTCGAGCACGTTGACATACGACGGACTGCCCGCCACCACGGTGAAGGGTGCGGCCGAGCCGACGGCTGTCATCGAAGCGGCCTGGTGTGGATTCATCCCATAACGCATGAGCACCTCCGGAAGGAGGCGCCCAGGCGGACGACGCCACGTAGCTGTCCGCTCCCCGGTGGTGACCCACCCTCGCCAGTCGCGGTAGGGCACAGGCTATTGCAGGAAGGTGCAATTCCGAACCAGAGAGGTCGGAGGAGTCTTACCATCCGCGAATGGGGTTCTTCTCGCGAAAGGGGGCGTCAGGGGTCGATGTGTCCGGGCTGAGGCTGGATCAGGCCTGGCTGGACGACGACCTCGACGCGGCGTACGCGGCGGTCCGGCAGGGAGATCTGTCGACCGGGCTGGCCCTGCTCAAGGTGACCCCGGCGAATACGAACCTGCGGTCGATCCGGGCCACCGGTCTGGCGAAGGCGGCGGTCGGGCGGAGCGAACAGCTGGAGCTGCGGCTGGAGGCATACCCGAAGGATCCGGATCTGCTGCTCTGGTTCGGGCAGACACTGGTGTTCGAGGCGTGGGCGGTGCGGACCGGGCAGCGGGCGAAGGACGTGTCGGCGCAGCGGTTCGCGACGTTCCACGACATTCTGCGTACGGCGGCCGCGGTGCTGCAGGACGCGATCGTGGCGGCCGCGGATGACGCGGTGCCGTGGGAGGTGCTGCAATGGGCGGCCCTCGGATTGCAGGCGGAGCTGGAGGACAAGGCCGAGATCTTCCATGCCGCGCTGATCCGGCACCCGGGCAGCTACGCGGCGCACACCGGCCGGGTCCAGGTGCTGGCGAAGAAGTGGTCCGGTCTGGAGCTGGCCGAGCTGATCGACTTCGGTGATGCGGTGGTGGCACGGGCGCGGCCGGGCAGTGTGCTGTGCAGTATCGCGGCCCATGTCTTCAACGAGGTCTGGCTCGAGGTCGCCTCCGACAAGGGCCCGCCGCGCGTGCAGCGCATGAAGCGGTACGCGCGCGAGGTCAGCGGCCGCCGCTCCGAGCTAGTCGCGGCCCGGGACAAGTGGTGGAACGACGCCCGTACGCCGGACCCCGCGGACGTCTCGGCCAACGGTGCGATGGCCTTCGCGCTCAAGTGGACCAGCGCGAAATCCGAAGCGATGGAACACGCCTGCTGCACCGAGGGCCGGATCGAGAGCGTCCCGTGGGGCTACGTCGGCGGTGTCACCGGCTTCGCCGAAGCTCTCTCGAAGCGGATGGCCTAGACCTTCTCCGCACGGAACACCATCAGCCGGGACGACGGCCCGAACTCTTCACCGTGCCACCCGCCCGTCACGCCGACCACGAACCCGGCAGTCTCCAGCGCGGCAGTGATCTCGTCGGCTGAGCGGAAGTACAGCTCGCTGCGATAGACGTCGTCCCGCCCGTCGTCGTACAGGTTGTGGGCGTCGAAGACGACCCGGCCGTCGCTGACCTCGATCAGGTCGAGCCATTCGGTGAGGTGGCCGACCGGGGTGTCACGATCGCCGTACGACGCCTCGCGGGTCCACGACTCCCACGCCCGCGCCTCGGGGTTCCGCGACTCGAACACCAGTACGCCGCCCGTCCGCAAGGCACCGGCGATCGCGGCGAAGGCCGTGGCGAGGTCCGGGATGTGCATGACCGTGTTCCCGGTGCACAGCACGAGATCGACGTCGCCGGTCGGCGAGATGGCGGTGGCGTCGCCGGAGATCCAGGTGACGGAACTCGGCGTACGGCGGGCGTAGTTCAGCATCGTCGGACTCGGATCGATGCCGATCACCTCGCGGCCGGGCGTGGCCAGCGAGCGGGTCAGCAGCCCGGTGCCGCACCCGAGGTCGATGATCTTCGCGGCGTTCAGCGAGTCGGCCACCGAACGGAAATACGCGTGGTCGTCGCCAGCCGGGTTGTCCAGGTCGTAGAGCTCGACCAGCTTCTCGTCACCATAAGGATCCACCTGGCGAACGGTAAGGATCGGCTTACCGGGCGGCAACCTGTTTAGAGTGACCCCATGGTCGATGTGAAGCCCCGCAGCCGCACAGTCACCGATGGTCTGGAAGCCACCGCCAGCCGAGGAATGCTCAGAGCGGTCGGGATGGGCGACGACGACTGGGTGAAACCGCAGATCGGGGTGGCGTCGAGCTGGAACGAGATCACCCCGTGCAACCTCTCGCTGGACCGGCTCGCGAAGGCGGTCAAGGAGGGCGTGCACGCGGCCGGTGGGTACCCGCTGGAGTTCGGCACGATCAGCGTCTCCGACGGCATCTCGATGGGCCATGTCGGGATGCACTACTCGCTCGTCAGCCGGGAGATCATCGCCGACTCGGTGGAGACCGTGATGGAGGCCGAGCGCCTCGACGGCTCGGTCCTGCTGGCCGGCTGCGACAAGTCCCTGCCCGGCATGCTGATGGCCGCCGCGCGCCTGGATCTGGCGAGCGTCTTCCTGTACGCCGGTTCGATCATGCCCGGCCGTCTTGGCGACAAGGACGTGACGATCATCGACGCGTTCGAGGCCGTCGGTGCCTGTGTTCGCGGCCTGATCACCCGGGAGGAGGTCGACGCGGTCGAGCGTGCGATCTGCCCTGGTGAAGGTGCGTGCGGCGGGATGTACACGGCCAACACGATGGCCGCATCGGCCGAAGCTCTCGGTATGTCGTTGCCCGGATCGGCAGCGCCGCCCGCAGTGGACCGCCGCCGCGACGGATACGCACGGAAGTCCGGCGAGGCCGTGGTCGGCCTGCTCCAGAAGGGGATCACCGCGCGGCAGATCCTCACCAAGGAAGCGTTCGAGAACGCGATCGCGGTGGTGATGGCCCTCGGTGGCTCGACGAACGCCGTACTGCATCTGCTCGCGATCGCCCGCGAGGCCGAGGTCGACCTGACCCTGGCCGACTTCAACCGGGTCGGCGACAAGGTCCCGCACCTGGGTGACCTGAAGCCGTTCGGCCGGTACGTGATGACGGACGTGGACCGCGTCGGCGGCATCCCGGTGATCATGCGCGCGCTGCTTGACGCCGGCCTGCTGCACGGCGACTGCCTGACCGTCACCGGCAAGACGATGGCCGAGAACCTCGCCGACATCGCTCCGCCGGACGTCGACGGCGCGATCATCCGTGCGCTGGACAAGCCGATCCACCCGACCGGTGGCATCACGATCCTGCACGGCACGCTCGCCCCGGAAGGTGCGGTCGTGAAGAGTGCCGGCTTCGACTCCGACGTCTTCGAAGGCACGGCGCGCGTCTTCGACGGCGAGCGCGCGGCGATGGACGCCGTACCGGAACTGAACCCCGGCGACGTCGTCGTGATCCGCTACGAAGGCCCGAAGGGCGGCCCCGGGATGCGCGAGATGCTCGCGGTCACCGGCGCGATCAAGGGCGCCGGCCTCGGCAAGGACGTGCTGCTGCTCACCGACGGCCGTTTCTCCGGCGGCACGACGGGACTCTGCGTCGGCCACGTCGCCCCCGAGGCGGTCGACGGCGGCCCGATCGCGTTCGTCCGCGACGGCGACCGGATCACCCTCGACGTCGCCAACCGCACTCTCGAACTCCACGTCGACCCCGAAGAGCTCACCCGCCGTACCGAAGGCTGGACCCCCAGACAACCCGCCATCACCAAAGGCGTCCTGGGCAAATACGTCCGCCTGGTCCGCTCCGCCTCCGAAGGCGCCGTCTGCATCTAAAGACAACCATCTCAACAAATGAGATAGGCGGTGTCCAAACTTGACCCGGTCGTGGTCGGCGGGCGAATAATGCCTACATGCGATCGATTCTCCTCGTACTTGTGCGGCGCGCCGACTGACGCGACCACTGAGTCGAGCGCGCCCCTTCAGCCAACCCGGCGGAAGGGGTTTTTTGTTGCCAGGGCGACTATCTGTGACCCAGTAGCGTCAGGACAACGGCCACGAGCGAGGATGGATCGGTCGCGAAAAAGCAAGGCACACAACGTGACCAGGATTGAGGGAAGGCACTCATGAGTGAGCAGCTGACCGGGGCACAGGCTCTGATCCGCGCACTGGAAAATGCCGGAGTGGACACCGTCTTCGGCATCCCGGGCGGCGCGATCCTCCCGGCGTACGACCCGATGCTCGACTCGACCCAGATCCGCCACATCCTGGTACGCCACGAGCAGGGGGCCGGCCACGCCGCCCAGGGGTACGCCGCGGCTTCCGGCAAGGTCGGTGTCTGTATGGCGACCTCCGGCCCGGGAGCGACCAACCTGGTGACGCCGATCGCGGACGCGTACATGGACTCGGTCCCGCTGGTCGCGATCACCGGTCAGGTGGCCAGCGCGGCGATCGGGACGGACGCCTTCCAGGAGGCCGACATCCGCGGCATCACGATGCCGATCACCAAGCACAACTTCCTGGTCAACGACCCGAACGACATCGCCACCACGATCGCCGAGGCGTTCCACATCGCCTCCACCGGCCGGCCCGGTCCGGTCCTGGTGGACGTGACCAAGGACGCGATGCAGGCCAAGGTCGACTTCCAGTGGCCGACCGAGCTGTCGCTGCCCGGGTACCGTCCGGTCACCCGCCCGCACCCCAAGCAGGTGCGCGAGGCGGCCCGCCTCATCGTCGCCGCCGAGAAGCCGGTCCTGTACGTCGGTGGTGGCGTGATCCGCGCGCAGGCCGAGGTGGAACTGAAGGAGCTCGCCGAGCTGCTCGGCATCCCGGTGGTCACCACGCTGATGGCCCGGGGCGCGCTGCCCGACACGCACGAGCTGCACTTCGGGATGCCCGGGATGCACGGCTCGGTGTCCGCGGTCGGTGCACTGCAGCGTTCGGATCTGCTGATCACGCTCGGGGCGCGCTTCGACGACCGGGTGACCGGCAAGCTGGACTCGTTCGCCCCCGAGGCGAAGGTGATCCACGCGGATATCGACCCGGCCGAGATCGGTAAGAACCGGGCCGCCGACGTGCCGATCGTGGGTGACTGCAAGGAGGTCATCACCGACCTCATCGCCGCCCTCCGCACCGAGATCGCGACCAGCGGCCGGACCCCGTCGTACGACGTCTGGCGCAACCAGCTGGTGTCGGTCCGGGAGAAGTACCCGCTCGGGTACGACGAGCCGGAGGACGGCAGCCTGTCCCCGCAGTACGTGATCCAGCGGATCGGTCAGATCGCCGGCCCGGACACGATCTACACCGCAGGTGTCGGACAGCACCAGATGTGGTCCGCGCACTACCTGCCGTTCGAGAAGCCGCGGCACTGGCTGAACTCCGGTGGCCTCGGCACCATGGGCTACTCGGTGCCGGCCGCGATGGGCGCCAAGGTCGCCCGGCCGGACAAGACCGTCTGGGCGATCGACGGTGACGGCTGTTTCCAGATGACCAACCAGGAGCTCGTCACCTGTGCCCTGGAAGGCATCCCGATCAAGGTTGCCGTGATCAACAACCAGTCGCTGGGCATGGTCCGGCAGTGGCAGACGCTGTTCTACGACAAGCGCTACTCCAACACCGACCTGCACTCGAACCGGATCCCGGACTTCGCCAAGCTGGCCGAGGCGATGGGCGGGGTCGGGCTGCGCTGTGCCGACAAGGCCTCGGTGGACGCGACGATCGACAAGGCGATGTCGGTGACGGACCAGCCGGTCGTGGTCGACTTCGTGGTGCACCGCGACGCGATGGTCTGGCCGATGGTCGCCGCCGGTGTCAGCAACGACGAGATCCAGATCGCCCGCGACATGGCGCCCAAGTGGGACACCGAGGAGCTGTGATGTCCAAGCACACACTGTCGATCCTGGTCGAGAACAAGCACG
This sequence comes from Kribbella sp. NPDC056345, assembly GCF_042262745.1. NCBI lineage: Bacteria > Bacillati > Actinomycetota > Actinomycetes > Propionibacteriales > Kribbellaceae > Kribbella > Kribbella sp. NPDC056345. The sequence goes on from NZ_JBHJQQ010000009.1 coordinate 161,381, forward strand.
GTGTGCTGGCTCGCGTCGCGGCGCTGATCTCGCGGCGGGGCTTCAACATCGATTCCCTCGCGGTCGGCCCGACCGAGCACCCGGAGGTGTCCCGGATGACCATCGCGGTCAGCGTGGACGAGCAGCCTTTGGAGCAGATCACCAAGCAGCTGAACAAGCTGGTGAACGTGATCAAGATCGTCGAACTCGAGCCCACGCAGACGGTTCAGCGCGAACTGCTGCTGGTGAAGGTGAAGGCCGACACCCTGACCAGGGGGCAGGTGCTGGAGACCGTCCAGCTGTTCCGTGCGAAGGTGGTGGACGTGGCACCGGACGCGATCACCATCGAGGCGACCGGCAATCCCGAGAAACTCGAGGCCATGCTCCGGGTGCTGGAACCCTTCGGCGTCCGCGAGCTGGTGCAGTCCGGCATGGTGGCGATCGGACGGGGCAGCCGCTCCATCTCCGACCGCACCCTCCGGCCCGTCCCGGTGCCCCCGCCGCACGTGCAGTCGGGGACCCCGACGGTGCAGGCTCAACCCCCACAACGTCACCACCCGGTGCCGGCGCCGCCGCCGGGCCGTCCCGTGGCCCGGCAGAGCTGACCCTCCGCCGTACCCGACGCCGTACAAACTCACGCAACTACCAAGGAGAAGGCTCCCAGTGGCAGCAGAAATGTTCTACGACGACAACGCCGACCTGTCGGTGATCCAGGGCCGCCACGTGGCCGTTCTCGGCTACGGCTCGCAGGGCCACGCGCACGCGCTCTCGCTGCGCGACTCCGGCGTCGACGTCCGCGTCGGTCTGCCCGAGGGCTCGAAGAGCCGGGCGAAGGCCGAGGCCCAGGGCCTGCGTGTCGTCACCCCGGCCGAGGCCGTCGAAGAGGCCAACGTCATCGTCGTGCTCGCACCGGACCCGGCCCAGCGCAAGCTGTACGCCGAGGCGATCGAGCCGAACCTGGTCGACGGCGACGCGCTCGTCTTCGGGCACGGCTTCAACATCCGGTTCGGCTACATCAAGCCGCCGGCCGGTGTCGACGTCTTCATGGTCGCCCCGAAGGGCCCGGGACACCTGGTCCGGCGTGAGTACACCGAGGGCCGTGGTGTCCCGGTGCTCGTCGCGGTCGAGCAGGACGCCTCCGGCAAGGCCTGGGACCTGGCGCTGTCGTACGCCAAGGGCATCGGCGGCCTGCGCGCCGGCGGGATCAAGACCACCTTCACCGAGGAGACCGAGACCGACCTGTTCGGTGAGCAGGCCGTCCTGTGCGGTGGCGTGTCGGCGCTGATCCAGGCCGGGTTCGAGACGCTGACCGAGGCCGGCTACCAGCCGGAGGTCGCGTACTTCGAGTGCCTGCACGAGCTCAAGCTGATCGTCGACCTGATCTACGAAGGCGGGATCGCCAAGCAGCGCTGGTCGGTCTCCGACACCGCCGAGTACGGCGACTACGTGTCCGGCCCGCGGATCATCGACGCGTCGGTGAAGGCGCGGATGAAGGAGGTCCTCGGTGACATCACCGACGGCACCTTCGCGGCCCGCTTCATCGCCGACCAGGACGCCGGTGCGCCGGAGTTCGCCGAGTTCCGCAAGAAGAGCCAGGAGCACCCGATCGAGGCCGTGGGCAAGGAGCTGCGCGGTCTGATGGCGTGGGTCAAGTCGCACGACGACGACTACGTCGAGGGTTCGTCCGCCCGCTGATCCAGTACTCATGAAGGGCCCGGACCATTCAGGTGGATGGACCGGGCCCTTCGTTTGTCCCGGGCAGTGCCCGTCCGAGCTGGCAGAATCATCGCCATCGGTTCGCGCAGGGTGACGAGGAGGACGATTCGGTGGTGCACGACGGCAGGCAGGCGCCGCCGCGACCGCCCCGGCGGGTCCCCGCCGGCGCGCCCCCGCTCACTCAGTTGCAACCCCCAGTACGCCGTACGCCGCCGCCTGCGCGCCGCCCGTGGCTCTTCGGCCGCTTCCTGGCCGGCCTCGTGGTCTTCCTGCTCGTCGTGGCGGGTGGTGCGGTTGCCGGCTGGTTCGTCCGCCAGGACCGGCTGTCGATCGACACCGCCGCGGCCTTGACCGCCGCCAGGCCCAGCGTCGTCCGGGTGCTGGCGACGACCTGCAGTGGCACCGGTGAAGGCACCGGCACGATCGTCGGCCCCGGGCTCGTCCTGACCGCCGCTATCGCGGTCCGGGAGCCGAAGAGTGTTGTGGTCATCCTGTCGGACGGCCTGGTCCGGCGCGCCAACGTGCTCCGCACGGGGAACGACGTGGCGCTGCTGCAGGTGATCGGTCTGCCGAGCACGCCGCCCCTGACTCCGGCCACCGGAACGCCGGACCCGCAGACCGAGCGTGCGCTGATCGGCTACACCCAGTCCGGCGAGCTCACGGTCCAGCAGGTCGGATCGGTACGCCGCCCGCGCCCGCTGAGCGAGGTGATGAACCTCGGCAAGCTCGGCGGCCCGGTGGTCGGCAGGTCCGGTCAGCTCGCCGGCATAGTCACCGGCAAGACGGTGGCCGAGAGCCGGATCGCACCGGCCGCGGAGTTGCGCGGCTACGTCGCCCAGACCGACGGCGTACCGGATCTCGGCGGTCGTTGCACCGAGTCACGCGGCCCGGCCAGTGCGGTCACCCCGAAGCTGCAGGTCGCGCCGACCTCGCTCGCCACCGATGCCCAGAAGATGCTCGCCAACTACCTGACGCTGCAGAACCGGCACGATTTCGCCGGGGTCCGCGCGTACTACTCGCAGCGGCTGGCAAAAGCGCTGTCCGTGGCGCAGGACCGCCTGAGCCACCAGACGACGTACTTCTTCGACCCGGCGATCACCGAGGTCACCCAGAACCCCGACGGCAGCGTCAACGTGCGGATGTCGTACTCGGTGCTGTTCGCCCCGACGGCCCATCAGTCGGGCGGCCAGACCTGCAACCGGCTCGACATGCGGTACAAGCTGGAACGCACCGGCCAGGTCCTGCGGCTGGACCAGTCCAAGCCGATGACCGCCGCGAGGCCCTGCGACAGCCTCTGAGGTACGATCAAGTCAGCGGGCACAGCGCGGTGCTCTGAACCTTTGTGAGCCCCTACCGCTTTCGCAGGAGACATCTCCCATGACTGATGCGACTCGTCCCGTCGTCCTGATCGCCGAAGAGCTGAGCCCGGCCACCGTCGAGGCGCTCGGACCCGATTTCGAGATCCGGCACGCGAACGGCGCCGACCGCGCCGAGCTGATTCCCGCCATCGCCGATGTCGACGCGATCCTGATCCGTAGCGCCACCAAGGTGGACGCCGAGGCGCTGGCCGCGGCGAAGAAGCTGAAGGTCGTCGCCCGGGCCGGGGTCGGCCTCGACAACGTCGACGTGAAGGCCGCCACCCAGGCCGGCGTGATGGTGGTCAACGCGCCGACCTCCAACATCGTCAGCGCCGCCGAGCTCGCGGTCGCGCTGCTGCTGGCCGCCGCGCGCCGGGTCCCGGCCGCCGACCAGTCGCTGAAGAACGGCGAGTGGAAGCGCAGCAAGTACTCGGGTGTCGAGCTGTTCGAGAAGACCGTCGGCATCGTCGGCCTGGGCAAGATCGGCGTCCTGGTCGCGCAGCGGCTGGCCGCCTTCGGTATGAACGTGATCGCCTACGACCCGTACGTGCAGGCCGGCCGGGCCGCGCAGATGGGCGTCCGGCTCGCCACGCTCGACGAGCTGCTGGCCGCGTCGGACTTCATCTCGGTGCACCTCCCGAAGACGCCGGAGACGATCGGCCTGATCGGCGACGAGCAGCTGCACAAGGTCAAGCCCGAGGTCATCATCGTGAACGCGGCCCGCGGCGGCATCGTCGACGAGACCGCGCTGTACTCGGCGCTCAAGGAGGGCCGGGTCGCCGCGGCCGGGCTCGACGTCTTCGCCAAGGAGCCGTGCACCGACTCGCCGCTGTTCGAGTTCGAGAACGTCGTCGCCACGCCGCACCTGGGCGCGTCGACCGACGAGGCCCAGGAGAAGGCCGGTATCGCGGTCGCCAAGTCGGTCCGCCTCGCCCTGTCGGGTGAGCTGGTTCCGGACGCGGTCAACGTCCAGGGCGGCGTGATCGCCGAGGACGTCCGGCCGGGAATCGCCCTGACCGAGAAGCTCGGCCGGATCTTCACCGCACTGGCCGGTGGCGTCGCGCAGCAGCTCGACGTCGAGGTCCGCGGCGAGATCACCCAGTACGACGTCAAGGTGCTCGAGCTGGCCGCCCTCAAGGGTGTCTTCGCCGACGTGGTCGAGGACAACGTCTCCTACGTGAACGCACCGCTGCTCGCGGCCGAGCGGGGCCTCGAGGTCCGGCTCGTCACCGACCACGAGAGCCCCGAGCACCGCAACCTGATCACGCTCCGCGGCACCCTCGCCGACGGAGCGCAGGTCTCGGTCAGCGGCACGCTGGTCGGTGTCCGGCAGTCGGAGCGCCTGGTCGAGATCGACGGGTTCGACCTCGAGGTCGAGCTGGCCGCGCACCTGGCCTTCTTCACCTACGAGGACCGCCCGGGCATCGTCGGCCAGATCGGCCGGATCCTCGGCGAGGCCGATATCAACATCGCCGGTATGCAGGTCAGCCGGGACCGCAAGGGCGGCAAGGCGCTGGTCGCGCTGTCGGTCGACTCGGCCGTCGCTCCCGCCGTACTGGACGACATCTCGTCGGTCGTCCAGGCCGACACTGCCCGCACTGTGGACCTTGACAACTGACTAGCCCCAACCGCTGTTTAACTGCTAGGTAGCCAGCCACCCGCAGGCGCATGGTGGCTGGTCAGGGCCCGGACCCAAGTGTCCGGGCCCGACCTATGTCCCGGGATGCCGACGATTGACGTCTGCCCTACCGAGGCAGACCGCGGCACCCGACCCGAGGAAGATCCAGCCGATCGTCCGCACCACCTCCGGCATCGCCGGGTCCTTCTCGCCGTGCGCCCGGCGAATGCTCTCGACGGTGGCCTCGATCTCGGCGATCTCGGCGTCGTCGAGACCGGGCCCATCCTTCGCCAGCCTTGTGCTCAGGTCTGTGACCATGGCCAGGTCAGGACCGTAGAAGGCGTTCAGGCGAGTCAGTCCACAGGTCAGCTCCTCGCCGGTCGACCGGCTGAGGTAGAGCGTGCGGGCGTCGAAGCACGCTTCCGAGGACTCCCCGAACCCGATCTTGTAGGTCGACGGGCCGTAGGTGAAGACCAGTACGGCGACAGCGATCAGGCCGAAGACGACAGATGCGTACCAAGTCAGCAGCGGCGCGATGTACAGCACGATCCCGCGCCGGTCCTGCCAGGCCAGCGCCGCCGTTTGCTCCAGGCTGCGTCCCACCCGATCAAGTCGATCAGGTTTGGAGCCGTCCCAGGAGGGCCTGGCCGGTTGCGGTCAGTGCCGGGTGGCGAGCAGTACGGCGGCGTCGGGGGCGACCATCACCTCGACGGTGGTGAAGCGGGAGTCCATCAGCCATTCCTGGCGGAGTGTGTCGACGCGACCCTCGTACATCGGCGGCCAGACGGCGGACGGGGTGAAGTCGTCCAGGACGACGAACCCGCCGGGCTCGACCACGTCGGCGATCACGTCGCGGGCCGAGAGCTTGGCCTCGCGGGCGTCCACGAAGAGCAGCGCGAACGGGCCGCGCTCGATCAGTGCGGTCCAGTCGGCCGAGACGACCTCGATGCGCTCGTCGTCGGCGAACAGCTCCGCCACCACCTTGGCCAGCTGCGGGTCGCTCTCCGCGGTGACGATCTTCGTCCCCTCGTTCGCGCCGCTGCGCAGCCAGGCCGAACCGACACCGCAGCCCGTGCCGAGCTCGCCGAGCAGGCCGGTCTTGGACGCGGCCAGGCTGGCCAGCAGCCGGCCGGTTTCGTTCCGGGTGGAGCTGACGAAGCCACGCCGTCCGGAGAGGCTGAGGGCCGCGGAAACCAGCGGCGGTAGTTCTGGAGGAGCACTCACCGGTTGAGAGTTGCACAGCAGTGGTCCAGTCCCCGCACTGGGATCTCACATAGCGGGATGGGATGCCCGCATTGTGGCGAAATAGTCGCATGCCAGAGTAAATTCGGACCCATCCTGCCGCCCATGTCCAATCGGGGAGAGTGCAGCATGTACGACATGTATCCAGCCAACTGGCCCGCGATCGACGGCCGGGAGCGGAAGGCGGCGCGCCGTCGCCGGCCCGTGCGCCCCGCCGGTGACGAGGTCAAGGCTGTCCAAGAGGCCATGAACCGCCGCGACAACGGGGGAGAACCCAAGAAGTGAGCGACAACAAGAACTTCACGCTGGCCGTCGTTCCCGGGGACGGGATCGGACCGGAGGTCATCACCGAGGCGCTCAAGGTCCTCGACGCGGTCTCCGCACAGCACGGCGTGACGTTCGAGCGGACGCAGTACGACCTCGGTGCGAAGCGCTGGCACGCGACCGGCGAGACGCTGCCGGACGCCGAGCTGGAGGACATCCGCAAGCACGACGCGATCCTGCTCGGCGCGATCGGTGACCCGAGCGTCCCGTCCGGCGTCCTCGAGCGCGGTCTGCTGCTCAAGCTGCGCTTCGTTCTCGACCACTACGTGAACCTGCGTCCGTCGAAGATCTACCTGTCCGTCGGCTCCCCGCTGGCGAACCCGGGCGAGGTCGACTTCGTCGTCGTCCGCGAGGGCACCGAGGGCCCGTACGTCGGCAACGGCGGAGCGCTCCGGGTCGGGACACCGGCCGAGATCGCCACCGAGGTCTCCGTCAACACGGCGTACGGGGTGGAGCGCGTCGTACGGGACGCTTTTGCCCGGGCGCAGGCGCGGCCGCGCAAGAAGCTCACGCTGGTGCACAAGAACAACGTCCTCGTGCACGCCGGCCACCTGTGGACCCGGACCGTGGACGCGGTGAAGGCCGAGTTCCCCGACATCACCGTCGACTACCTGCACGTGGACGCGGCGACCATCTTCCTGGTCACCGACCCGGCCCGGTTCGACGTGATCGTCACCGACAACCTGTTCGGCGACATCATCACCGACCTGGCCGCGGCGATCTCCGGCGGTATCGGGCTGGCCGCGAGCGGCAACATCAACCCGGACCGCAGCGTCCCGAGCATGTTCGAGCCGGTGCACGGCTCCGCCCCGGACATCGCCGGCCAGCAGAAGGCCGACCCGACCGCGGCGATCCTGTCCACCGCGCTGCTGCTCGAGCACCTCGGCCTGACCGAGGCCGCCGCGGCGATCGAGGCGGCCGTCACGGCGGACATCGAGGAGCGCACGGACAGTGTCCGGAGCACCGCGGAGATCGGTGACGCGATCGCCAAGCGCGCGGCCGGCTGAGCCTCGCATGACCACTCGACCAAGAGGTACGGTGCGGCTATGAGCGCTTTGAAGTTCATCGTTGAGCCGAACACCCAACCGGCGAGCGACGACCAGCGTGCCCAGATCCTGGCGAACCCGGGATTCGGGCAGTACTTCTCCGACCACATGGCGATCGCCACCTGGACGAAGAACGACGGCTGGCACGACGCCCGGATCACCGCCTTCGGACCGCTGGAGCTGTCTCCGGCGACCTCGGTGTTCCACTACGCCCAGACCATCTTCGAGGGGATGAAGGCCTACCGTCATCCCGACGACTCGATCCACATGTTCCGCCCCGAGGCCAATGCGGCCCGGTTCGCGAAGTCGGCCCGCCGGCTCGCGCTGCCGGAGCTGCCCGAGTCCGCGTTCCTGGACTCGATCCGGCAACTCGTGGAGCTGGACCAGGCCTGGGTGCCCAGCGGCGGTGAGACCTCGCTGTACCTGCGCCCGTTCATGTTCGGCTCGGACCCGTTCCTCGGCGTCCGCCCGTCCGCCCAGGTGACGTACTGCGCGATCGCGTCCCCGGCCGGTTCGTACTTCAGCGGCGGTGTGAAGCCGGTCCGGATCTGGCTGAGCGAGGAGTACACCCGGGCCGCCCCCGGTGGCACCGGCGCGGCCAAGACCGGCGGCAATTACGCCGCGTCGCTGCTGGCCCAGGCCGAGGCGATCGAGAACGGCTGCGACCAGGTCGCCTTCCTCGACGCGATCGAGAAGAAGTGGGTCGAGGAGCTCGGCGGGATGAACCTGTACTTCGTCCTCGACGACAACTCGGTCGTCACCCCGGAGCTGTCCGGCACCATCCTCGAGGGCGTCACCCGGGACTCGATCCTGAAGCTCGTCACCGACCTCGGCCACCCCGTCACCGAGCGGAAGATCTCCGTCGACGAGTGGCGCGAAGGTGCCGCCTCAGGCCGGATCCGCGAGGTCTTCGCCTGCGGCACCGCCGCGGTGATCACCCCGGTCGCCTCCCTGAAGTGGAAGGACGGCGAGGTCCAGGTAGCCGACGGCAACGGCGGCCCCGTCACCACCGCCGTCCGCAGCGCCCTCCTCGACCTCCAGTACGGCCGCACCGAAGACCCCCACAACTGGATGACCAAGGTCTGCTGAACCGATCGACGTACGACGGCCTCCCCGGTGCTGCCGGGGAGGCCGTCGTAGGTTCACAGCTTCTTCTCAGCCGGTCCCGATAGGGTTGGATGGCATGAGTAGCCTTCCGGACGATGTCCAGGCCTATTACACGGACCTCGCCCAGCGGCGGGACTGGTCGTACGAGACCATCGTCGCGGTGCGGACGACGGTGGAGCTGATCCGGGAGCTGGACCGCGGGACGGCTTCGCGGACGTACGGCGCGCTGGCGGCCGACGACGGGACGGACTGGTTGTTCGAGGCGGTCTGGCACGAGCGGGAGTGGGTTGTCGTCCGGCAGCTGGGGGTGCGGGAGGACGGCGAGATCACGCGGTACTGGTGGCAGCGTCTGGAGGACGACGAGGGGATGCTCACCGACAAGGCGCTCGAGCGCGAGGAGTGGGGACTGCGGGAGCTGTCCCGCGAGGACTTCTACACCGCCTGGGACGACCCGGGCTGGTCACTGACCGCCTGAACTATCAGCTACTCCTCAGTACTGGAAGGAGTACCAGATGTTCGTGATGCGAGACAGTTCCGCCAGTGGGTGGACGTTGTGTGGCAGACTGAAAAATGTCATGAACAACCACCGGGTGATTATTACCTAGGCGCGCTCAGTCGGCAGTACCTGAGCGCGCGGACCTCTCGCACCTTGCGGGAGGTTTTTTGTTTGCCCATTACGACTCGCCAGCCGCACCGGAAGGCCTCGATCATGAGCATCTCCGACGAGTTCCACGTCTACGACACGACCCTGCGCGACGGTGCGCAGCAGGAGGGGCTCGCGCTGTCCGTGGCGGACAAGATTGCCATCGCGCAGCACCTGGACGACCTGGGTGTCGGATTCATCGAGGGCGGCTGGCCGGGCGCCGTACCGAAGGACACCGAGTTCTTCCTGCGGGCGCGCACCGAGCTGGACCTGCGGAACGCGACCTTCGCCGCGTTCGGGGCGACCTGCAAGCCGCAGACCGCGGCCGCCGACGACCCACAGGTCGCGGCGCTGCGCGAGTCCGGGGCCTCGGTCGTCACACTCGTTGCCAAGAGCCACGATGCGCACGTCGAGCGGGCGTTGCGGACCACCCTGGACGAGAACCTGCGGATGGTCGCCGACACCATCAAGCACCTGTGTGAGCACGGGCAGCGGGTCTTCCTCGACACCGAGCACTTCTTCGACGGCTACCGCGCGAACCGTGCGTACGCGCTGGAAGTAGTACGCGTATCGGCCGAGGCCGGCGCCGACGTGGTCGCGCTCTGCGACACCAACGGCGGCACGCTGCCCCGCGAGCTGCAGGACATCGTCCGCGACGTCCTCGAGAACACCGGGGCCCGGCTCGGTATCCACGCCCACAACGACGGCGGCTGCGCGGTGGCGAACTCGATCGCCGCCGTCGAGGCCGGCGTCACGCACGTCCAGGGCACGATCAACGGGTACGGCGAACGCACCGGGAACGCCGATCTGCTCGCGGTCGTGGCCAACCTCGAACTCAAGCGCGGGATGGAGCTGCTGCCGGCCGGCAACCTGGCCGACTCGTTCCGGATCGCGCACGCGATCGCCGAAGTGACGAACGTGCCGCCGTCGACCCGGCAGCCGTACGTCGGCCTGTCCGCCTTCGCCCACAAGGCGGGGCTGCACGCCAGCGCGATCAAGGTCGACCCGGACCTCTACCAGCACACGGATCCGGCCCTGGTCGGCAACGACATGCGGATGCTCGTCTCGGAGATGGCCGGCCGGGCCAGCGTCGAGCTCAAGGGCCGCGAGCTCGGCTTCGACCTCGGTAGCGACCGCGAGCTGGTCAGCCGGGTCGCCGACCGGGTCAAGGAGATGGAGGCGCGCGGCTACACCTTCGAGTCGGCCGACGCGTCGTTCTCGCTGCTGCTCACCGAAGAGGTCACCGGCAAGCGGGCGTCGTTCTTCGACGTCGAGTCGTGGCGGGTCATCACCGAGTCCCGCGCCGACGGCGAGGCCGTCTCGGAGTCGACGGTGAAGCTGGTCGCCGGGGGAGAGCGCGAGATCGTCACCGGCGAAGGCAACGGCCCGGTCAACGCGCTCGACCACGCGCTGCGGACGGCGATCGAGCGGGCCTACCCGGTCGTGAACAAGTTCGAGCTCGTCGACTACAAGGTCCGCATCCTCGACCAGGGGCACGGGACCGACGCGGTGATCAGAGTCCTCATCCAGACCGCGGACGGCGAAGGGTCCTGGGTCACGGTCGGAGTCGGCCACAACATCGTCGAGGCCAGCTGGGAGGCCCTCGTCGACGGCTTCACCTTCGGCCTCCTGCGCCACAAGGAGGAAGCCCGATGACCACCGTCCTCGACGCACCCGCCGTCGCCCCGGCTGTCACCACGGTCTTCACCGCCGCCATCGTCGAGACCGAGGGCATGTTCGCGCGCATCGCCGTACTCCTCAACCCGTACGACGTCCGCCGCCTCGCGCTCTGCCTCGAGTCGAGCACGCTGGAGATCGTTGTGGCCGGCAACGGTTTCGACGCCGGCCGGGTCGCCGCCCGCCTGGAGAAGGTGATCGGCGTCCTGGAGGTCACCGTCAACTGAATTAGGTCAAGAAGGTTTACTAATCGTTCTCTCCTGGGTAGCTTCGATGGCGCATGCCCCAACCGCCCCCAGGAGGCAGCAATGACCAGACTGCACCGCCCACTCCTCGTCGCCGTCACGCTGACGCTGATCGCCGCCCTCACCGTTGCCGCCCCCAGTTCGGCGGCACCTGCGGCCTTCAAGCATCCCGGTGTGCTCGTCGACCAGGCCCAGCTCGACTTCGCCCGGCAGCAGGTTCAGGCCGGAGCCCAGCCGCAGAAGGCGGCGTACGACGCGATGAAGGCCAGCACGTACGCCGCCCTGTCGTACACACCGAAGCCACGTGCCGTCGTCGAATGCGGTTCGAACTCGAACCCGAACTACGGCTGTTCGGACGAACGCACCGACGCGCTCGCGGCGTACACGCATGCCCTGCTCTGGTACTTCACCCGCGACGACCGCTACGCCAAGAAGTCGATCCAGATCATGGACGCGTGGTCCGCCGTACTGAAGGACCACACCAACTCGAACGCACCCCTGCAGACCGGATGGTCCGGGGCGTCGTTCTCACGCTCCGGTGAACTGATCAAACACACGTACGGCGGTTCGTGGGCCCAGCGAACGCGGTTCGAGAACATGCTGCGCACCGTGTACCTGCCCGAGATCCGCAACGGCGCCGGGTGCAAGAACGGCAACTGGGAACTGATCATGACCGATGCCGCGATCGGGATCGCGGTCTTCCTCGACGACAAGGCGGCCTTCGACAAGGCGGTCAGTATCTGGCGCGGCCGGCTGCCCGGCTACGTCTACCAGACCACGGACGGCGCCTGGCCGAAGGCGCCGTCCACCTGCTCGTCGAAGGACACCCGCGAGGAGATCGTCGACTACTGGCAAGGCCAGTCCACGTTCTCGAACGGCCTCGCGCAGGAGACCTGCCGCGACTTCGGCCACACCGGCTGGGGACTGACGGCGGCCACCCACGTCGCCGAGACCGCCTGGCACCAAGGCGTCAACCTGTACGGCGAGGCCGGCAAGCGACTCACCGACGGCTACTACTTCCACACCCGCTACGAGACCGGTACGGCGGTGCCGTCGAACCTCTGTGGCGGAACGGTGAAACTGGGCCTCGGTCCGGTCACCGAGATCGTCTACAACCACTACCACAACCGCCTCGGCCAGGAGATGCCCACGACTCTGCGGTACACCGAGTCCAAGCGCCCGGCCGGAGCCAACTACTTCTTCGCCTGGGAAACCCTCACCCACGCCAACAACCCCCGCTGACCTACCCGGGGCGGCCCCGGGTGATCCGGGGCCGCCGTCGGGTCAGTCCCAGCTGAGGCCGCTGGAGGACTGGTACTCGATGACGCGGGTCTCGAAGAAGTTCTTCTCCTTCTTGAGGTCCATGACTTCGGACATCCAGCCGAACGGGTTGCGGGTCTCGCCGAAGATCGGGGCGAGGCCGATCTGCTCGGCGCGGCGGTCGGTGATGAAGTGCATGTACTGCTCGCAGCGGTCGGCGGTCAGGCCGAGCATGCCGTTGGGCAGGGTGGAGCGGCCGTAGGCGACCTCGAGCTCGCAGGCCTCGGTGAGCATCTGGCGGACCTCGGCCTGGAAGGCCTCGGTCCACAGGTGCGGGTTCTCCTGCTTGATCTGGTTGATGCAGTCGATCCCGAAGTTCAGGTGGATCGACTCGTCGCGCAGGATGTACTGGTACTGCTCGGCGATCCCGACCATCTTGTTCCGGCGGCCGAGTGACAGGATCTGCGCGAAGCCGGTGTAGAACCACATGCCCTCGAAGACCACGTAGAACGCGATCAGGTCGCGCAGGAACGCGGTGTCGGACTCCGGAGTACCGGTCTTGAAGTCCGGGTCTTCCAGATGCTGGGTGTACTTCAGCGCCCAGGCGTCCTTGTCGGAGATCGACGGCACCTCGCGGTACATGTTGAACAGCTCGCCCTCGTCCAGACCGAGCGACGTACAGATGTACTGGAAGGTGTGCGTGTGCACGGCCTCCTCGAAGGCCTGGCGCAGCAGGTACTGCCGGCACTCGGGATTGGTGAGCTGGCGGTAGACGGCCAGGACGATGTTGTTCGCGACCAGGGACTCCGCGGTGGCGAAGAAGCCGAGGTTGCGCTTCAGCATCAGCCGCTCGTCGTCGGTAAGGCCGTCTTTGCTCTTCCACAGCGAGATGTCGGCCTGCATCGAGACCTCGGTCGGCATCCAGTGGTTGTTGCAGCCGGCCAGGTACTTCTCCCAGGCCCACGTGTACTTCAGCGGGAGCAACTGGTTGACGTCGGCGCGGGCGTTGATCATCGCCTTGTCGGAGACGTCGACGCGGGAGGCGCCGACGGCAATCGATCCAAGGCCGGTGGCGTTGTCCGTCGTGGTCACTGGCAGGCCTCGCAGTCAGGGTCTTCGAGTGAGCAGATCGCTCCGGTCGGTTCGGGCAGCACCAGGGTGGCGGCGACGGCGTTCAGCCGTCCGTCGGTGCCCTGCAGTGTCGACTTCTCCACATGGGTCTTCGACTGCGAACGCAGGTAGTACGTCGTCTTTAACCCGTAGCGCCACGCGTTCCGGTAGAGCTCGTCGAGGGCCTTCCCGGACGGGGAGGCCATGTACAGGTTCAGCGACTGGGCCTGGTCGATCCACTTCTGCCGGCGCGACGCGGCCTTGATCAGCCACAGCGGGTCGATCTCGAACGCCGTCGCGTACAGCTCGCGGAGATCAGCCGGGATCCGGTCGATGTTCTCCAGGATGCCGTCGTGGTACTTGAGATCGGAGACCATCACCTGGTCCCACAGCCCGCGCGCCTTCAGGTCGTCGACCAGGTACGGGTTCGCGACCGTGAACTCACCGGACATGTTCGACTTCACGAACAGGTTGCTGTACGCCGGTTCGATCGACTGGCTGACCCCGCAGATGTTGGAGATCGTCGCTGTCGGCGCGATCGCCATCACGTTGGAGTTCCGCATGCCGTTGCGCAGCACCTTGGTCCGCAGCGCGTCCCAGTCGAGTGTCGTGGTGACGTCCAGGATCACGTCACCGTTGCGCGCCGACCGCAGCAGCTCCAGCGAGTCGATCGGCAACACACCCTGGCTCCACAGCGAACCGTCGTACGTCGAGTAGCGGCCGCGCTCGGCGGCGAGATCGCTGGACGCCTCGATTGCGTGGTAGCTGATCGCCTCCATCGAGCTGTCGGCGAACGCGACGGCCGCCTCGGACGAGTACGGGATGCGCAACGAGAAGAGCGCGTCGGCGAAACCCATCAGGCCGAGGCCGACCGGGCGGTGCCGCTGATTGGCGCGCTCCGACTCCGGCGTGGTGTAGAAGTTCACGTCGATGACGTTGTCGAGCATCCGGACCGCGGTCTTCACCGTGTCGCGGAGCAGGTCGGCGTCGAGACCGGACTCGGTCAGGTGTGCGACCAGGTTGACCGAGCCCAGGTTGCAGACCGCGGTCTCCTCGACCGTCGTGTTCAGCGTGATCTCGGTGCACAGATTCGACGAGTGGACGACGCCGTTGTGCTGCTGCGGCGAGCGCAGGTTGCACGGGTCCTTGAAGGTGATCCACGGGTGGCCGGTCTCGAACAGCACGGTCAGCATCCGGCGCCACAGCTCGACCGCGCGGACCCGGCGGAACACCCGGATCTCGCCGCGGTCGGCGGCCGCCTCGTACTTCTCGTACGCCGTCAGGAACGCATCGCCGAACAGGTCGTGCAGGTCCGGGACCTCGTCGGGGGAGAACAGCGTCCACTGCCCGTCGGCCTCGACCCGCTGCAGGAACAGGTCCGGCACCCAGTTGGCCGTGTTCATGTCATGGGTACGGCGGCGCTCGTCACCGGTGTTCTTGCGCAGGTCGAGGAACTCCTCGATATCCATGTGCCAGGTCTCGAGGTACGCGCAGACCGCGCCCTTGCGTTTCCCGCCTTGATTGACTGCCACGGCCGTGTCGTTGGCGATCTTCAGGAACGGTACGACGCCCTGCGACTCACCGTTGGTGCCGCGGATCTTGGCGCCGATCCCGCGGACTGGGGTCCAGTCGTTGCCCAGTCCGCCGGAGTACTTGGCGAGCAGGGCGTTGTTGCGGATCCCGGCGAAGATGCCGGCCAGGTCGTCGTCGACCGTGGTCAGGAAGCACGAGCTCAGCTGCGGGCGCGTCGTACCGGAGTTGAACAGGGTCGGCGTCGACGACATGAACCGGAACGAGCTGAGCAACTCGTAGAACTGGATCGCCCGGCCCTCGCGGTCCTCCTCGCGCAGAGCCATCCCCATCGCGACCCGCAGGAAGAACGCCTGCGGCAGCTCGAAGCGGGTCTTGTCGATGTGCAGCAGGTAACGGTCGTACAGCGTCTGCAGACCGAGGAAAGCGAAGTCCAGGTCGCGCTCGGGCCGGATCGCCGCCGACAGCCGGTCGAGGTCGAAGGTGGCCAGCTCGGGGTCGAGCAGACCGGCCTCGATCCCGGTCGCGATGTAGCGCGGGAAGTATTCGGCGTACGCCGTGGCCATGTCGGCCTGGCTGGCCTGCCGGGGCTCGCCGTGCACCCGGCCGAGCGCCTCGCGGCGGATCTGGTCCAGCAGCAGGCGGGACGCGGCATAGCTGTACTGCGGCTCGGTCTCGACGTACGACCGGGCGGCCATCACCAGGGCCAGCTCGACCTCGTGCTGGGCGATCCCGTCGTAACAGGAGCCGATCGTCTCGTCGAGGATCTGCTCGGGGTCGACGGAGTCCAGCCCGGCGGCAGCCTCGGCAACGATCACCCGCAGCCGCTCGACATCGAGCGGAACCAGGGTCCCGTCGGCCTGGCGGACCGACACGACCGGCTTGGTGGTGGCCAGCCCGGCCGGGTCGGCGGGGGTGCGGGCCTTGGTCCGCTCCTCGCGGTACAACACGTAGGCCCGGGCGACCTGATGCTCTCCCGCGCGCATCAGAGCCAGCTCGACCTGGTCCTGGATGTCCTCGACCTGGACGGTACGGCGGATGTCACCGCGACTGGTCAGGGCCTCGACGACCCGGCCGGTCAGGTCGGTGACCAGGTCGCGGACCCGGTGGGTGGCGCCGGCGTCGTTACCCTCGACCGCCAGGAACGCCTTCGTGACGGCGACCGAGATCTTGGTCGCGTCGAAACCAGTGGTACTGCCGTCGCGGCGGACGACGGTCAGCTGAGCCCCTCGGTCCGCCGGGCCGGCAGCCGATCGGGATGTGGAAGCAATGGTCACAGAAGCTCTTCTCTCCCTGCGTGTGCGGAGGACCGCGACCAGGAGGCATGAGCGCATGACGGGACGGACAGCACCGGCCGGAAAACTGTCGTCTCGCCCTGCGACCCACCCTCGAGGTCTCGGACCGCGTGCACCGGCGGCGCACGCGCCGGCGACAGGTATCCGGACTCGCAGAAACTCTCTGCTCACCGTTGCGGGGCAGCTCCGGACTCGCACCGGATTCCCCTGATCGCCAACTCGACCGACTCTAGGGCAGCCACTAGATCTAGCGGTGCCGACACGCCGGACATCGCACATGTTGTGGTTCTCACGCCGCGACGCCATACAGATCCTGTAACGTCATGATCTCTGATCCGTGATGGATCAGCTCCCGGTTGAGCCGTAACACGACGTGCCCGAACGGCTCGCCGGCGTCCAGCTCGGTCGCCTGGCTGAGCCCCACCGTCGTCACCTGATCCTCCGGCAACGACGCGATCCCGTCCTGCCACGCCTCCACCCAGTGCGTCAGCCAGGCCACCGCATCCCGCGCATTCCCGTGCAAGGTGATGTCGCCCCGGCTCTGCTGCCGCGGCCCGAACGTCCACTCCCACCGCTCGAAGAACGTCTCGGTCAGATGTGCGATCAACCACGCGATCGTCCGCGGCCCCCGATGATCAGGCTCGTCCGGCCATTGCGCCACCCACTCCCCGGACCCCAGTGACCGGTAGTGGCTCGGGTAATGCCGCCGTACGACGGTCAGCGCCGCACCCCGCGGCTGCCAGAAGTACTCCTCGTCCGTCAGCTGCGCCAACCGCCCCGACAGCACCATCCAACTGAACCCCAGCTGCCCCCGCACCATGGCCATCGCCGACGGCCGATGCAGGATCTCCCAGTCGAACGCCTCCGGCATGGGCCTCACCCTTCATTCGAACACCTGTTCGAAGTTTCTCCCCGGCGAGGCCCGAAAGTCAAACCCGCTGTCAGACGGTGATCTGGGAGCCGACGATGACGACCTGTTCGCGGGGGAGGTGGAAGTACTCGGCGGCGTCGGCGGTGATGGCGGTGGTGGCCAGGAAGACGCGCTTGCGCCAGCGGGGCATGCCGGTGGTGTCGCCGAGTTTGAGTTCGATGGCGGAGAGGAAGTAGGAGGTGTCGTCGGGGTCGACGGTGAGCTCGGTGCTCTGGGCGGCGGCTTGTTCGAGAATCTCGGGGACATTGGCGGTCTCGACGTAGCCGAGGCGGGCGGTGACGTGGATGATGCCGTCGTCGGTGTAGCCGAGGTCGTCGACCAGGACACGCTCGTCGGCGGGGACGTGCGGGACCGTGAGGGTCTCGATGGAGAGGATCACCACGTTCTTGTGCAGGACGTGGTTGTGCTCGACGTTGGCGCGCATCGCCAGCGGGACGGTGGTGTTGCCGCGGTTCAGGAAGACCGCCGTACCGTCGACGCGGGTGAGTGGGCGCTCGTGCAGGGTGTCGATGAACTCGCGGAGCGGGCCCTCTTCGCGTTCGCGTTTCGCGGTGACGAGTTGGCGGCCCTGCTGCCAGGTGGTCAGGACGAGGAAGACGGAGAGCGCGATCAGCAGCGGCAGCCAGGCGCCGTGCACGAACTTGGTCAGGTTGGCGCCGAGGAAGAGCAGCTCGACGGTGAGGAAGACGGCGGCACCGAGAAGCACCATCCACAACGGCTTCTGCCACTGCTTCCGGACGATGTAGAAGAACAGCAGTGAGTTGATGACGATCGTCCCGGTGACCGCCATCCCGAAGGCGAACGCCAGCGCGGCCGAGGTCTCGAACGCGAAGACCAGGGTGAGTACGGCGATCATCAGCGCCCAGTTCACCCACGGGACGTAGATCTGGCCGGCTGTCTCGGTCGAGGTGTACTGGATGCGCAGCCGCGGCAGGTAGCCGAGCTGGACGGCCTGGTGGGCGACCGAGAACGCACCGGTGATGACCGCCTGGGACGCGATCACGGTCGCCGCCGTCGCCAGCACCACCATCGGGATCCGGCCCCACTCGGGCACCAGCAGGAAGAACGGGCTGGTGTAGCCGTTCGGATCCTCCAGCACCAGCGCACCCTGGCCGAGGTAGCTGATGATGCAGGCCGGGAAGACGAGGAACAGCCAGGCACGCGTGATCGGCTTGCGGCCGAAGTGCCCGAGGTCGGCGTACAGGGCCTCGGCACCGGTGATCGCCAGTACGACGGCCGCCAGCGCGAAGAAGGCGGTGCCGAAATGCCCGGTCAGGAACCCGATCGCGTACGTCGGCGAGAGCGCCTTGAGGATGGTCGGGTGGTCGAGGATGCCGCCGATCCCGCAGACGGCGATCGCCACGAACCAGACGATCATGATCGGCCCGAACGAGCGGCCGATCCGGGCACTGCCGTGCTTCTGCACGCTGAACAGCCCGATGATGATCACCACCGTGATCGGCACCACCCAGGCGTCCAGACCGGGCTGGATCACCTTCACGCCCTCGACCGCGGACAGGACCGAGATCGCCGGCGTGATCATCGAGTCGCCGAAGAACAGCGACGCACCGAAGATGCCGAGCCCGGCCAGCAGTACCGTCGTCCGGCGGCCGCTCGTGCGCGGGATGTTCTGGATCAGGGTGATCATCGCCAGGATGCCGCCCTCGCCGTGGTTGTCGGCGCGCAGCACCAGCAGCACGTACTTGATCGTCACGATGATCGTGACCGCCCAGAAGATCAGCGAGATGATCCCGTACACGTTCTGGGTGGCGGTCTCCACCGGGTGCGGATCACCCGGGTTGAAGATCGTCTGGATCGTGTAGATCGGACTGGTCCCGATGTCGCCGAACACGACGCCGAGGGCGCCGATCATCAAAGCGGCCTTGGCCGGGGTCCGGGCCCCCGTGGTCTGGCTCGTCACGATTTGCATTGAACCACGCGTCCGGTACGGCTCCCGGACGGCGTGCGGGTCAGCGTTTCTGTGGACCCCGGATCGCCACGAAGACCAGCGCGACGCCGAAGGCGGCCACGATCGGGCCGACGATGGCCCACAGCGAACTGCCGGTCATCGAGCTGCCCTTGAGATACCCCAGGCCCTGCAACGCCCAGACGGCGCCGAGCGCGGTCAGCAGCACACCGAAGGCAATCGCGACGATCTTTCCCATGGACGGAGACTAGTGGAGAAGTTCGTTGCACAGGGCGACGAGTTGCTCGCGGAGCGGGCGGGCGCGCTGAGCGAAGGATCGCTGGGCGGCGGCGTACTCGGCCTTGCCTGCCGTCGTTTCGATCCGCACCGGGTCATAACCCAGCGGTGCCAGGTCATAGGGCGAGGCGCGCATGTCGAGCGTGCGGATGTCGCGGGCGAGCTCGAAACAGTCCAGGACGAGTGGGCTCGGCGTGAACGGCGTGAGCTTGGTGGCCCACTTGTAGAGGTCCATGTTGGCGTGCAGGCAGCCGCCCTGCTCGAGCTGGGGCTGGGCCTCGCGGGTCGGCTGCAGGACGTTCAGTGGCCGGGCCGCGTCGGTGAAGAACCGGAAGGCGTCGAAGTGCGAGCAGCCGATCTTGTGCGACTCGACCACCTGATCGGTGCCCTCGGCCCCCAACCGCAACGGCCACTTCTGATGCCGTACGGCGTCCGTCCGGTACACCATGGCCCATTCGTGCAACCCGAAACACCCGAACTGCGGTTGGCGGTCCAGCGTGGCGCTCAGCAGCGCGCGGATCCAGGTGATGCTGTCGGTACGCCGGTCGATCTCGGCGGGATCGAGTTGCGCAGCGCCATCGATCACCACGTAGCCACGGCGTTCGGCGTACTCGGGGGCGTCGAGCAACCGGAGACCCGGGCCGGGGTGCCAGATGCGGAGCTGGTTCGGCCGGGCGGAGTAGTAGGTGAACAGGAAGTCCTCGACCGGGTGTGGTTCCCGGCGCTGCTTACGGGCGAGATGGCCGGCCAAGAGCGCATCGGCCCGCGCGGTGTGGGCGAGCTGGAGAGGCTCCCAGTCAGATCTGAGCAGAGTGGTCACAGGTCGAGAGAGAACGCGTAGAGGTCCAGACCGGGGATCGGCGCCCAGTCCCGCTCGGGCAGCCGGGTGAAGCCGAGCCGTTCGTAGATGCGGTGGGCGGTTGTCATGGCTACCGCGCTGCTGAGAACAATGCGCGGCAGGCCGAGCTCACGGGTGCGCTCAATGCAATGCGAGGTGAGGGCAGTCCCGATCCCGAGTCCACGCGCGCGTCCGGCGACTCCGAGCATCCGGAACTCGCCCTCGTGCTCCAGCCCGATCTCGCGGTACACCGAGCCGGGCGGGCAGTAGGTCACTGTGCCGAGCAGGCCGTCGGAGTCCGCCGCGACCCACAGCTCAGCCTTGGCTGCCCGATCGGCAGCAGCACGCAGCGTCATCGCGTACTCACCGCGGACGAAACCGTCGTGCGTGTACGCGTCCACGGTCAGGTCGCCGACGGCGTCGTACTCGTCCGGCCGGGCCTGGCGGATCTCCCAAGTCACCACACCACTGTCTCATTCCAGTACGACGGTAGGCTCGGCCCGTGCGTATCGCCAGATTCTCCGTCGACGACGAACCCAAGTACGGCCTCGTCGAGACCGACGACCCCGAAGGCCTCAGCGGCACCGTCGCCCTGCTCGACTCCGACCCGCTCTACCGGCCGGTCCAGCTCACCGGGGAGACCCTGCAGCTGGCCGAC
Organism: Kribbella sp. NPDC056345; assembly: GCF_042262745.1. Classification (NCBI taxonomy): domain Bacteria; kingdom Bacillati; phylum Actinomycetota; class Actinomycetes; order Propionibacteriales; family Kribbellaceae; genus Kribbella; species Kribbella sp. NPDC056345. The sequence continues at coordinate 182,161 of NZ_JBHJQQ010000009.1, forward strand.
GTCCGGCTGCTGGCCCCGGTGATCCCGCGCAGCAAGGTGGTCTGCGTCGGCCGCAACTACGCCGCGCACGCCGCCGAGCTGGGCAACGAGGTGCCGAAGGAGCCGATGATCTTCCTGAAGCCGAACACCTCGGTGGTCGGCCCGCTGGACGGCATCGTCTACCCCGAGCAGACCAACGACCTGCAGTTCGAGGGTGAGCTGGCGATCGTGATCGGCCGGATCTGCCGCGACCTGCCCAAGGAGCGCGCCGAGGAAGTGATCTTCGGCTACACGATCGCGAACGACGTGACGGCTCGCGACCTGCAGAAGTCCGACGGGCAGTGGGCCCGCGCCAAGGGCTACGACACGTTCTGCCCGCTCGGCCCGTGGATCCAGACCGACCTCGACGTGGCGGATCTGCGGGTGACCACGACCCTGAACGGCGAGACCAAGCAGGACGGGTGGACGTCGCAGTTCATCTTCGACATCCCGACCGTGCTGGCCTACATCACCTCGTTCACCACGCTGCTGCCGGGCGACGTCGTACTGACCGGGACGCCGGCGGGGGTCGGCCCGATGCTGCCCGGCGACTCGGTCTCGGTCACCGTCGAAGGCCTCGGCACCCTGACGAACAGGGTGATCGTGCGTGACTGAGCGGCCCGCTCGCGACGACTCCGGCGTCCTGGGCGGCCTGGCTCCGACGGACGTCCGGGTGCGGTTCCCACCGTCCCCGACCGGCCTGCTCACCGTCGGCAACATCCGCAGTGCCTTGTTCAACTGGGCCTTCGCCCGGCACTACGGCGGCACGCTCGTGCTGCGGATCGAGGACACCGACCAGGCCCGGAACACCCCCGAGGCGCTCGACTACACCCTCGACGCGCTGCGCTGGCTGGGCCTGACCTGGGACGAGGGCCCCGAGGCCGGTGGCGACCACGGCCCGTACCTGCAGTCCGAGCGGATGCAGATCTACGCCGACATCGTCGGCAAGCTGATGGACACCGGCAAGGCCTACCACTGCTACTGCTCGCAGGAGGAGCTCGACGACCGCCGCGAGACCGCGCGGTCGGCCGGACAACCCAGCGGGTACGACGGTCACTGCCGCGCGCTGACCGCCGAGCAGGTGAAGGCGTTCCTCGACGAGGGCCGCCGGCCGGTCGTCCGGCTGCGGATGCCGGACCGGCCGATCGTGTTCGACGACCTGGTCCGTGGCGAGATCACCTTCCTCCCGGAGAACCTCGGCGACTACGTCCTGGTCCGCGCCAACGGCTACCCGCTCTACCCGCTGGTGAACCCGGTCGACGACGCGCTGATGAACATCACCCACGTCCTGCGCGGTGAGGACCTGCTCTCCTCGACGCCCCGGCAGATCGCGCTCTACGAGGCGCTCGCCGAGATCGGCATCGGCAGCGGCCGGACCCCGCGGTTCGGGCACCTGCCGATGGTGATGGGTTCCGAGGGCAACAAGAAGCTGTCCAAGCGCGACGCCGGTGCCGGGCTGGACGAGTACCGGACCCAGGGCTTCCTGCCGGAGGGCCTGCTGAATTACCTCGCCCTGCTCGGCTGGTCGATCGCCGACGACCGCGACGTGTTCACGCTGGCGGAGATGGTCGCCGCCTTCGACATCCGCAAGGTGAACTCGAACGCGGCCCGCTTCGACCAGAAGAAGTGTGAGGCGATCAACGCCGCCCACATGCGGATGCTCCCGCAGGAGGAGTTCGCCGCACGGACGGTCCCGTTCCTGGTCGCGGCCGGGTACCTGCCGGCGGTGCCGAGTGACGAACAGCTTGCGGTACTGCGAGCCGCCGTACCGCTGGTGCAAGAGCGGATGGACGCGTTCGGGGAGTCGGTCGAGCTGCTCGGCTTCCTGTTCGCGGGTGAGGACTTCGTGATCGAGCCGGACGCCGCGGCGAAGGTGCTGGCCGGTGACGCGGGCGCTGTGCTGGCGGCGTCGGCCCGGGCGCTCGAAGGCGTCGAGTGGACCACCGCGGCGATCGAGGCCGCACTCCGGGCATCGCTGGTCGACGGTCTCGGCCTGAAGCCGAAGAAGGCGTTCGGCCCGGTCCGCGTGGCCGTCTCCGGCCGCCGCGTCTCGCCACCCCTGTTCGAATCGATGGAGCTGCTCGGCCGGGAGACCTCCCTCCGGCGGATCGAGCAGGCGCTGGTGAAGGTGGAGCACTGATGGGTCCGACGTACCAACGGTTGCTGAAGAACGACCAGGCCCCACCCGGGTACGTCGTCCTCGGCGCACTGACGATCTGGGTCGGCTGGGCGGTCGCGTCGATCGTCTTCATCACCTCCGCCCGGGCGATCCGCACGGATCCCGCGGGCACGATGTCGTGGATCACGCTGCTGGCCAACAACCTGTCGCTGGCCGCGTTCATCCCGCTGAGCTTCATCGTCGCGCAGAAGCTGAACCGGCAGGCGCCCGGTCTGCTGTCCTCGGTGCTCGGGCGGATCCGCTGGCGACCGCTGGCCTGGTTCGCCGCGGCCGCCGTACTGGTGGAGCTGCTGTCGCTGATCGCGATCAAGACCCTCGGCATCGAGCTGCTCGGGAAGGGCAACGGCCCGGCGCCGGATGCGGCGGCCGTCATCGTGGTCGTGCTGCTGACCTCGACCATCCAGTCGGCGGGGGAGGAGTACTACTACCGCGGCTACCTGCTGCAGGCGTGCGGCGCACTGCTGCGCAACCCGCTGGTGGCAGTCCTCGTCACCACCGTCCTCTTCACCATGGCGCACAACGTGCTGCCCTGGCAGAGCCCGGCGCTCTTCCTGGACCGCTTCGCCTTCGGGCTCGTCGCGGCGCTGCTCGCAATCCGCACCGGCGGACTCGAGGCCGGCATCGCAGCCCACGCCGCCAACAACGTGGTGACCTTCGTGTACGCCGCTCTGACCGACAGCGTCGGCGCCAGTATCGGAGCGAAGGAGGCGCCGTGGTCGCTCGTCCTCGTCGACATCGCGAAGTTCGCGCTCTTCGGTGCGATCGCCCTCTGGATCGGCAAGCGGATGAAGGTCGAGACGACCTGCGAGCTACCGCTGGCACAGACGCCGAGACTGGTGTGACACGAGTGACAACCCGCCGCCGGGGCCTCGTTTTGGTGTCCGGCGGTTGGCTCGGGTAAGCTCTCCGAGCCGGGTTGGTGAGGGCGGAAACGAACTCTCCAAGCCAGCGAAATGCCTTTGGGGTATGGGGTAATTGGCAGCCCGTCTGATTCTGGTTCAGTTAGTCTAGGTTCGAGTCCTAGTACCCCAGCGGATTGGACCGCACCGATGAAAATCGGTAAAGTTCAACCTCGTTGCCCGGCCCGTAAGGGCCGGTCGGCAAACCTCTGGCCCCGTTGTGTAGCGGCCTAGCACGCCGCCCTCTCAAGGCGGTAGCGCGGGTTCGAATCCCGTCGGGGCTACCAGAGTGGAGACCCCCAACCTCACGGTTGGGGGTCTTTTTGCTGTTCCTGGACACCGGCGATCTAACCGCTTAGAGTCTAACCGCTTAGATTCCTCGGCTCGCGTGTTGAGAGGTGCCCATGAAGCGGAGTGCGGTACTCGCGGTGGTGGTGGCCCTGCTGGTGGCGGGGTGTGGTGGGTCGTCCGATCAGCCGGCTGGTGGGGACTCCGGGCCGGCGACCGGGACGATCACGTTCACGGGGACGGACAATGCAGCCACGTATGCGCCGGTGATTGCGGCGTTCGAGGCGAAGAATCCGGGGATCAAGGTCAGCTACGCGCAGATTCCGTTCGATCAGTTCAACGCGACGATGCAGCAGCGGCTGAGTGCGAAGGATGCCGGGATCGACGTCTACACGGTCGACGAGCCGCGGGTTTCGCAGTTGGCGGCGAAGGGGTTCCTGGTGGAGCTCGGCGAGCTGGACGGGCGGGCGAAGAGTTCGTTCGGGGCGACGGCGTACGCGGTGAATCACTTCCGCGACAAGCTGTGGTCGCTGCCGATGTGGAACTCGACGCAGTTCCTCTTCTACAACAAGGCCGCGCTGGCCAAGGCGCAGGTCGTGCCGCCGACCGCGGATCCGGCCAAGCGGTGGACCTGGGAACAGGTTGAGGCGGCGGGCCGTAAGGCGCAGCAGGCGGGGACCAAGTACGGGCTGTTCATGGAGCAGCCCGAGGCCTACTACCAGCTGCAGCCGTTGGCCGAGTCGCTCGGCGGTGGGTCCGGCATCACCGGTGACGACATGCTCACGCCCGCGGTCGAGACGGACGGCTGGAAGAAGGCCATGCAGTGGTACGGCGCCACCTACGCGAGCGGACTGTCGCCGCGGGGGATCGGCGGCTTCCAGACCGGGCCGGTGTTCAGTACCGGCAATGCGGCGTTCTTCGTCGGTGGTCCGTGGGATCTGAAGATCTTCGGCAGCGCGAAGTTCGACTGGGGCGTCGCGCCGCTGCCGTACTTCGCCGGCGGCAAGCCGGTGACGCCGACCGGGTCGTGGTCACTCGGGATCAACCCGGCGTCGAAGCAGCAGGGGATGGCGCGGAAGTTCATCGAGTTCGCGACCCTCGATCCGGCCGGAAACCTGGCCACCACGAAGACGACCACGATCATCCCGGCCAACCTCGAGGCGCAGAAGCAGTACCTGCCCGCGATGGACGCCTACTCCGGTGCACACACCGTCGGCGCTTCCGCGATCACGGCGTACGAGGCGGCCAGTACGGCGACCTCGCGGCCGGTGAGTGTCGGCTACATCCAGTTCGAGGAAGTGATGGGTAAGGCGTTCGCCGACATCCGCAACGGCAGCGAACCCAACGCCCGCCTTGCCGAAGCAACCCGTCAGCTCACGGCCGCCTGGAAGTCGATTAAGTGAAGAAGCAGCGACAGGGACTGATCGCGCTCGCGTTCCTGGCGCCGGCGCTGATCAGTCTCGCCGTGCTCCGGATCGGCCCGGCGATCTACGCCCTGATCGAGAGCTTCTACGCCGAAAGCCTGCTCCGCGGCGGTCGCGTCTTCACCGGCCTCGGCAACTACACGGATCTGCTGGCGAACAAGGACTTCCGGCAAGCCGTCGCCGTGACCCTCCTGTTCACCGTGCTGATCAATCCGATCCAGGTCGTCGCGTCGTTCCTGCTCGCCGTCCTCTTCACTCAACGCGCACCCGGCACCCGCCTCTGGCGCACCCTGGTCATCCTCCCGATCGCCACGCCACCAGCGGTCTCGGCCGTGATCTGGAGCGTGATCTACCGGCCGGACGGAATCGCCAATGGCCTGCTGGCCCGGCTCGGTCTGCCCGAGCAGCCGTTCCTCACCTCGTCGAGCCAGGTGCTCCCGGCGTTGATCGTGCTGCTGTCCTGGATCGGCGTCGGGTACTGGATGCTCTTCCTGATCGCCGGTATCCAGGACATCCCCGGCGAGATCCGCGAGGCCGCCCTGCTTGACGGCGCCGGTGCCTGGCGCCGGATGATCTCGGTGACGCTCCCGCTGGTACGGCGGCCGCTCGCGTTCGTGCTCGTCGCCGACACCGTCTCGAACCTGCTCGTGTTCGCCCCCGTGCAGATCCTCACCAAAGGCGGACCGAACGGCGTCAGCAACCTCCTGATGTACGACGTCTACACCCGTGCCTATGCATTGGGCGACATCCACGTCGCCCAGGCCGAGGTCGTCCTGCTGGTCGCCCTGACGATCGCAATCGTGGCCGCACAGTTCCGGCTGCTGCGAGGTGACCACGCATGAGAAGACTTGCGCTGTCGGTGCTCGGCGCCGTGATCGGTCTGCTGTTCTTCATCCCGCTGCTGTGGGTCGTCACGAACTCGTTCCGGCCCGGCTCGGAGACGTTCGCGCACCTGAGCCCGCTGACCTGGGAGTCGTTCTTCGAGCTGCGCCCGACCCTGATCAACTACCGCGATCTCTTCGGCGGCGAGATCGGTCGCGCGACCCTCAACTCGATCCTGGTCAGCGCAGCGACCGTGGTCGTCGGGCTGGCGGTCTGTGCCTCCGCCGCCTTCGGGCTCGCCGCCTTCCAGTACCGCGGCCGCGGGCTCGCGTTCGGCATCGTCGTACTGAGTTTCCTTGTGCCGTTCGACGCGATCGCGATCCCGCTGTCGACGATGTTCCGGGACTGGAACCTGACCAACACCTTCACCGGCCTGGTGCTGCCCGGGATCGGCAACGGGATGGCGATCTTCCTGCTCCGGCAGTTCTTCCTCGGCATCCCGGCCGAGCTGGTCGAGGCCGGCCGGCTGGACGGGCTCGGCTGGTTCGGGGTATTCCGGTGGATCTACCTGCCGCTGTCCCGGCCGGCACTGATCGGCGCCGGGCTGATGCTGTTCCTCTTCCAATGGCAGTCCTACGTCTGGCCGCTGCTGATAGGGACAGACGCCGAGCACATCGTCGGTCCGGTGGCCCTGGCCAACCTGCAAGGGCAGAACTTCACCGACTACGGTCTGGTCTTCGCCGGTGCTGTCGTCCTCACGATCATCCCGCTCGCGGTTATCGCGGGTTTCCAGAAGTACTTCGTCCAGTCCGTCTCCAGCAGCGGCCTCAAATGAAGGAGCTCTCCTGATGCGCCAATTGATCCTCGACACCGACATCGGTTCGGACGTCGACGACGCGATGGCGCTTGCGCTGATCCTCGGCACACCAGCCCTGGACCTGGTCGCGATCCACACCGTGTACGGCGACACCCGCCTGCGCTCGCAGCTGGCCCGCCGGTACGGCGCTCTGGCCGGAAGTGACCTCACTGTCGTGGCCGGTACGGCGGAACCGTTGTCGGGCCGCGAAGTGTGGTGGGCCGGTCACGAGGGCACCCTGCACAAGGATCTGGACGCGGAGACGTTCGCACCGGGCAGCGCGCCCGAAGACCTGGTTGCCCGGCTGCAGAACAACCAGGGCGCACTGGATGTCGTTGCGATCGGCCCCCTGACCAATCTGGCTGCCGCACTCGAGCTGGAGCCCCGGATCGTCCAGTGGATCCGGCACCTGTGGGTGATGGGCGGCTGGTTCGGTGCGGACGCTGAGCCAGAGCACAACTTCAAGAGTGACGACGTGGCCGCGCGCGTCGTACTCACAGCAGGTATCCCCACCACGATCACTGCCATCGAGATCACCCGTCAGGTCAGCATCACGAACGCCCTGCTGCAACGGATCCGGGCCGCTGGCCCACTCGGTGCGGCGCTGGGTGCGGACATCGAGCAGTGGTGGGCGTACTGGAACGAGACGTGGAACGTCCCGCACGACCCGGTCGCAGTGCTGACCCTGGCGCGGCCGGATCTGTTCACGCTGTCCGAGCCTGGTCGGGTGACCATCGGCGCTGGCGGTCTCAGTACGTTCACTCCGGATCCGGCGGGTACCGTGCGGATTGTGACCGAGCTGGATGCCGTTGCTGTTGCCGAGGAGATCACTGCGCGGATCGTGGCCGCAGCAGAGGAGACTGATGGCGACGGCTCGTGACGTCGCCGATCGGGCGGGCACGTCCACGGCAACCGTCAGCTACGTCTTCAACAACGGCCCGCGGCCGGTAGCGGCGGCCACGCGACAGCGTGTGCTGGAGGCGGCCGCGGAGCTGGACTACAAGCCGAACGCGGTCGCCCGCGCACTCAGCGCGGGTCGCTCCTTCTCTTTGGGGCTGCTGATCCCGCAGGTGCGCAATCCCTTCTTCGGCACGCTGACCGAGCACCTGGAGACCGTGGCCCGGGCACACGGCCACCTGCTGCTGATCGGTGACTCGGCGGGTGATCCGGCGCAGGAGTCCGCGCACATCGGCTCGTTCATCGAGCGGAAGGTGGACGGCGTCGTACTGGTGTCGCTGCTGGCGGAGCCGGCGATCCGGCGGTTCAGCTCGGCAGGTGTGCCGGTGGTGGCGCTGCACCCGGTGCCGGACGGTGTGACGGTCTCAACACTGTCTATCGACTACGTGGCTGCGGCTGAGGCTGCGGTGGATCACCTGCTGTCGCACGGCTACAAGACCTTGGCTGTACTAACAGGACCAGAAGACTCACCGGGTACGGCGCAGCACCGGGCTGGGGTTGAGCGTGCCCTGCAAGCACATCCGAAGGTGACAGTGCGGTACCAGGCGGGCCCGGTATCCCGGTTCGCTGCGCGGGACGCCGTACAGGCTTGGTTTCAGCAGAAGCGGCCGCCGCGGGCTGTGTACTGCGCTACGGATGAGCAGGCGTTCGGAGTCCTGTTTGCTGCGTGGGCGGCCGGACTGCGCGTGCCGGAGGACGTTGCGGTGATGGGTGTCGACGGCACCGATGAGTGTGCGGTGACGATCCCGCCGCTGGCCAGTGTGCGGCAGCCGGTCGAGGAGATCGCGCGGCGGGCCGTAGACGTACTACTGGCCGCCCCCGATCGGGAGGCGGCCAGAGTGGTCTTGGACTATGAGCTGGTACCGCGAACCTCTTGCGGGTGCTCTGCTTGATTCCTTCCCCGCCCCACCACCCCGGTCTTACTCCGATGCGCGGCGCAGGGCCTCGGAGAGGCGCTCGGCCGCTGCCATGACGGCCGGGGCGTGCATGCGGCCGGGCTGACGGGACAGGCGCTCGATCGGACCGGATACGGAGACCGCGGCAATCACCTTGCCACTGGGGGAGCGAACCGGAGCGGAGACCGAGGCAACGCCCTGCTCGCGCTCACCGACCGAGTGGGCCCAGCCACGACGCCGCACGCCGGCCAGCGCGGCCGCGTTGAAGGTCGCGTTGTGAAGGCCACGGTGCATGCGCTCCGGGTCCTCCCAGGCAAGCAGTATTTGCGCAGCCGACCCGGCCGCCATGGTCAGCTGGCTGCCCACCGGAACGGTGTCGCGCAGACCTGACGGACGCTCAGCGGCCGCGACACAGACGCGGTACTCGCCCTGACGGCGGAACAACTGGGCGGATTCACCAGTGATGTCTCGCAGCCGTGCGAGCACCGGACCGGCGGTCGCGAGGAGACGGTCCTCGCCGGCGGCGGAGGCCAACTCGCTGAGTCGCGGGCCGAGCACGAAGCGTCCCTGCATGTCCCGCCCGACCAGGCGGTGGTGCTCGAGAGCCACTGCCAGCCGATGTGCCGTCGGCCGCGCCAGCCCCGTGGCCGCCACGAGTCCGGCCAGGGTCGCCGGTCCGGACTCGAGTGCGGACAGAACGAGAGCTGCTTTGTCGAGCACGCCGACTCCGCTAGAGTTGTCCATGAGACGATACTGCCGTCTCGAATCGTGGAACGCAAGTCGCTTCGGGCCCTCGATCGAGAGCACTGTGAGCGAAAGCACCCTCACCACACAGCAAACCTCAAAGGAGAGTCTGATGGGTAGGACGTTGTCGGAAAAGGTCTGGGATGCACATGTTGTGCGCCATGCAGACGGAGAGCCCGACCTCCTCTACATCGATCTCCATCTGGTGCACGAGGTCACCAGTCCGCAGGCCTTCGACGGGCTGCGGCTGGCCGGGCGGCAGGTCCGCCGGCCGGATCTGACGATCGCGACCGAGGACCACAACGTCCCGACGCTGGACGTGGACAAGCCGATCGCCGACCTGGTGTCGCGGACCCAGGTGGACACGCTGCGCAAGAACGCCAAGGAGTTCGGCGTCCGGATCCACACGCTCGGCGACCCCGACCAGGGCGTCGTACACGTGATCGGCCCGCAGCTCGGCCTGACCCAGCCCGGGATGACCGTGGTCTGCGGTGACAGCCACACCTCGACGCACGGCGCGTTCGGTGCGATTGCCTTCGGCATCGGTACCAGCGAGGTCGAGCACGTGCTGGCGACCCAGACGCTGATGCAGGCCCGGCCGAAGACGATGGCCGTCACCGTCGACGGCGTGCTGCCGGATGGCGTCTCGGCCAAGGACCTGGTGCTCTCGCTGATCGCGCAGGTCGGCACCGGTGGTGGCCAGGGCTACATCGTCGAGTACCGCGGCGAGGCGATCCGGTCGCTGAGCATGGAAGCCCGGATGACGATCTGCAACATGTCGATCGAGTGGGGCGCCAAGGCCGGCATGATCGCGCCGGACGAGACGACCTTCAACTACCTGAAGGACAAGCCGCACGCGCCGCAGGGTGTCGACTGGGAAGCCGCGGTCGAGTACTGGAAGAGCCTGGCCACCGACGAGGACGCAACCTTCGACCGCGAGGTCGTGCTGCGTGCCGAGGACGTCGCACCGTTCGTCACCTGGGGCACCAACCCCGGCCAGGGCGTGCCGCTGTCGGCCAACGTGCCGTCGCCGGACGACTTCGACAACGAGAACGACAAGAAGGCGGCCGAGCGTGCGCTGGAGTACATGGGCCTGACGGCCGGTACGCCGCTGCGCGAGGTCAAGGTGGACACGGTCTTCCTGGGCTCCTGCACCAACGGCCGGATCGAGGACCTGCGCGCCGCGGCCGGCGTGCTGGCCGGGCGGAAGGTTGCCGAGGGCACCCGGATGCTCGTCGTACCGGGGTCGGGCCGGGTCCGGCTGCAGGCCGAGTCCGAGGGGCTGGACAAGATCTTCAAGGACGCCGGTGCCGAGTGGCGGGGCGCGGGTTGCTCGATGTGCCTGGGAATGAACCCGGACACCCTCGCACCCGGTGAGCGCAGCGCCTCCACCTCGAACCGCAACTTCGAAGGCCGTCAGGGCAAGGGCGGTCGCACCCACCTGGTCTCGCCGCTGGTCGCGGCTGCCACTGCCGTCACCGGCACGCTCGCTGCCCCGGCAGACCTGCAGCCCATCGATGTCGCCGTACCCGAGAACGTCTGAGGAGCTCAGAAATCATGGATGCCTTCACCCAGCACATCGGTACGGCGGCCCCGCTGCGCCGCAGCAACGTCGACACCGACCAGATCATCCCGGCCGAGTACCTGAAGCGGGTCACCCGGACCGGATTCGAGGACGGCCTGTTCGCTGCCTGGCGCAACGATCCCGAGTTCGTCCTGAACCAGCCGGAGTACGGCGGTGTGTCCGTCCTCGTGGCCGGCCCCGACTTCGGGACCGGATCCTCGCGTGAGCACGCGGTCTGGGCCCTGCTCGACTACGGCTTCCGCGTCGTCGTCTGCTCGCGGTTCGGCGACATCTTCCGTGGCAACTCCGGTAAGGCCGGTCTGCTCGCGGCCCTGGTCACCCAGGACGTCGTGGAGCAGCTGTGGGCAACGGTCGAGAAGGACCCGGGCACCAAGGTGACCGTCGATCTCGAGGCCAAGACGATCTCCGCCGGTGAGCTCTCCGCGCCGTTCGAGATCGACGACTACACGCGCTACCGGCTGCTGAACGGCCTCGACGACGTCGGCATCACCTTGTCCCACGAGGCCGACATCGCCGCGTACGAAGCGACTCGGCCGGCCTTCAAGCCGGCCACCCTGCCTGCAAAGGCTTGAGCCAGCAGAGTTCTCGCCCCTGTAACGTTTGCGTGGACAGGGGCGATAACTCTGGTGTTACCCTTGCGTGGTTGTCAGAACAAGGCTTGCGAGACCTAGGAGGTGAGGCGCTGATGAACAGCGAACCCTCCAGACATATGGGTCTCGCTCGACCTCTGTAGGGCTGACTTTTCCATCCTCCTGCAGTAGCGGTCGGGCAGACGTGACATGCGCTCACTCACCCGTACCACCGCACCTGGAGGACTCATGTCCGACCTTCGCCTGCGCACGTTCCGTGCGTTCAGCCGTACGCCGTCACTGCGTGGCACCGCGCGTAAGCACGCCGCACCCGCTCCCGTGATCGAGCCGGCCGCCGAGAAGCCGCGCGACACCCAGAAGCCCAAGGGCCACAGCGTCGTCGACAGCGCGATCTACTGCGACGGCCGCCGGATCGCCTCGCCCGAATCACTGGCCGAGACCTATCGCGTGCTGCACAAGGCACCGCAGGGCCTGGCCTGGATCGGCCTGTATCGCCCGGACCAGCGCGAACTCAACTCCCTGGCCCAGGAGTTCGGTCTGCACGAGCTGGCCGTCGAGGACGCCATCCAGGCCCATCAGCGGCCGAAGCTCGAGCGGTACGGCGACACGTTGTTCGTCGTCCTGAAGGCCGCGCGGTACCGGGACGCGACCGAGGAGGTCGAGTTCGGCGAGGTGCACGTGTTCGTCGGCCCGGACTTCGTGGTGACGGTCCGGCATGCCGAGGCGCCCAACCTGGCCGCGGTCCGGCGTCGCGTCGAGCACGATCCCGAGTTGCTCAACCTCGGCACCGAGGCTGTTCTCTACGCGATCCTGGACAAGGTCGTCGACGGCTACGCACCAGTGGTCGCAGGTCTCGAGAACGACATCGACGAGATCGAGACCGAGGTGTTCCGCGGTGACCCGAAGGTGTCGCGGCGTATCTACGAGCTGTCCCGTGAGGTGATCGAGTTCCAGCGCGCGACCCGGCCGCTGGTCGGCATGCTCCAAGGGCTGCGGGGCGGTTTCGACAAGTACGGCGTCGACGAGGAACTGCAGCGTTATCTGCGCGACGTCGCCGACCACGTCACCGAGGTGGTGGAGAAGGTCGACGGTTTCCGTGAACTGCTGCGCGACATCCTGACGGTGAACGCGACCCTGGTGGCCCAGCAGCAGAACGAGGAGATGAAGAGTCTCACCATCGCGAGCAGCGAGCAGAACGAAGAGGTGAAGCGGATCTCTGCGTGGGCGGCGATCCTGTTCGCGCCGACCCTGATCGGCACTGTCTACGGGATGAACTTCGACTACATGCCGGAGCTCCATTGGCAGCTCGGATACCCGTTCGCGATCGGCCTGATGGCGTTGGTGTGCGTCGGTCTGCACCAGATCTTCAAGCGCCGCGGATGGCTCTGAAACGAGCCAAAACCTCGCAGGAACACCGGATTCGGGCGGTTTGTGGCAAGAATCGCCTAAAAACAAGCCGAAATGCCGCGTGGGTGTTTGGCAACGGCCTGCGGAGTCCATAACGTTCCTGAGAGATCGAGCGCTGTGCTCGACACCCAGTTCACGGAGGGAAGACAGTGAACAAGAGCCAGTTGGTCGAAGCGCTCGCAGTGCACTTCGACGGAAACCGCCGCCAGGCTCAGCACGCCCTGGAGTCGATCATCGACACCATCCAGCGCGAGCTGACCAAGAAGGGTGGCAAGGTCGCCATCACCGGTTTCGGTGCCTTCGAAGCCATCGATCGCCCGGCACGCCTGGTCCGGAACCCGCGCACGAACGAGGTTCTCAAGGCCAAGAAGACCGTGGTTCCGAAGTTCCGCGCGGGTGCGGAGCTGAAGGCCGTTGTCTCCGGTGCGAAGAAGCTGCCGAAGCTGGTAGCTCCGAAGGCCACCGCGACCGCCACCAAGGCGGCCGCACCGGCCAAGAAGGCGGCTCCGGTCAAGGCCGCGGCCAAGAAGGCCGCTCCGGTCAAGGCTGCCGCCAAGAAGGCGCCGGCCAAGAAGGCTGCTCCGGTCAAGGCCGCAGCCAAGAAGGCCGCACCGGTCAAGGCCGCCGCCAAGAAGGCGCCGGCCAAGAAGGCCGCACCGGTCAAGGCAGTAGCGAAGAAGGCGCCGGCCAAGAAGGCCCCCGCCAAGAAGGTCGCCGCGAAGAAGGCTCCGGCCAAGCGCGCAGCACGCTGAAGTAACTAGCACCACGGCAGAAGGCCGGTCACTCCCTCCAGGAGCGACCGGCCTTCGCTTGTGTTCTAAAGGACGGTGGCGAAGTCGACCTTGGTGATCGCGAGACTCGCACCGGAGCCGCTGGTCTGGATCCGGACGCGCTGGCCCACCCGCAGCAGCCGAACCGGAGTCTCAGCGATCGCATGCACGGTAAAGGGAAGCTCGATCCCGGTGTCGGTGAGCACCGCTCCGGAGAAGGTCTCGCTGTCGTACCGGCTCACAGTGGCTTGCATGTCAGCAGGCTAGGCCTTCGGACCCGGTTGCGGAACCAAGCACCAGCGACATCACGTCGGCGGTTGCCGGACCGACACCCAGCTGGACGGCGTGCGCGAGATCGGCGGCCGTGTCGACGTCCCGCCGTACCGAGTCCATGTTCGGCAGGTCGATCGGGACTGCCCCGGAAGCCTGGTGGGCCAAGGCGGAGCCGACGCCGAAGCGGGGATCGAGCTCGACACCGGCCGCGGCCGCGAGCATCGTCGTACCGGTGCCTGGCTGGTCGACCACGAACGATCGCGGTGCCACACAGGCCGCGAGCACGGCCGTCAGCTCAGCCGGACGCAACGCGGGCAGGTCGGCCGACAACGCAGCCACACCGTGCCCTGGGAACTCGGCAGCGGCGATCGTGGCACCGTGCCGGAGCGCGCCGTTCAGCCCGTCGGCAGCCAGATCCGGTACGACGTGGGCGCCGACCGCGGTCACGTCCGCAGCCACCACCGGGTCGTCGGTGACCACCAGAACCGCACGCACCAGGCCCGAAGCCAGCGCTGCCGCAGTAGTGTCGACAGCAAAGGCGCGCGCGAGCTCCGGGCGGTGCTGCGGGTAGGCCGCAGCCAGCCGGCTCTTCGCGATCGCCGTACGCTTCACCGGGATCGCCAGGATCCAGGGAACGACCTGTAGGTCTGCCATCAGGCAGGATTCTCCCATGGCGGAGAGCAGTGACCAGCACCAGGAGGCAGTAGTGGACGACCCGAGACCGCGGCGGGGTTTCTGGTTCGGCGTGATCGTCGCGCTCGTCAAGCCGTTCATGCTGGTCTTCACCAAGCACCGGTTCAGCGGCCGGGAGAACATGCCCCGGACCGGCGGCGTGGTGTTCGTGCCGAACCACATCTCGCATTTCGACCCGTTCGTACTCGGCTTCTTCATCTGGGAATGCCGGCGGATTCCGCGGATGCTCGGCAAGGCGTCGTTGTTCAAGCTGCCGATCGCCGGCCGGATCATCACCAGCGCCGGGCAGATTCCCGTGTACCGCGATTCCGCCCAGGCCGCGGACGCGTTCCGCGACGCGGTGGCAGCAGTCGAACGCGGTGAGTGCGTCGGTGTCTATCCCGAAGGCACGATTACCCGCGATCCCGACCTGTGGCCGATGACCGGGAAGACCGGCGCCGCCCGGATCGCGTTGATGACCGGCGCTCCGGTGATTCCGATTGCGAACTGGGGTGCGCAGGAGATTCTCCGGTCCTACACCGGGAAGACGCGGTTCCGCCTGCTGCCGCGCAAGACCGTGCTGGCGCGGGCCGGGAAGCCGGTCGACCTGAGCGCGTTCGAGGGTAAGCCGATCACCAACCAGCTGTTGCACGAGGCAACCGAGGTGATCATGCACGCCCTGGCCGACACCCTGGGCGAACTGCGCGGCGAGACTCCGCCCAAAGAACTGTACGACCTGCGCAAAGCCCGGCGTTCTGACGGTGAGGAGAAAGAATGACAAAGGTCGCGGTGTTCGGTGCCGGATCCTGGGGTACGGCGTTCGCCACGGTGCTGGCGGGGGCCGGGAACCAGGTCTCGTTGTGGGCCCGGCGGCAGTCGGTGTGCGATGTGATCAACACCCAGCACGAGAACCCGGACTACCTGCCGGGGATCCGGTTGTCCGAAGCGATCACTGCGACTCATGATCCGGCTGCGGCGGCCGATGGCGCGGAGGCCGTCGTACTGTCCGTGCCTTCGCAGTCACTGCGGGAGAATCTGCGGGACTGGGCCGGGGTGCTGCCGGACGCCGTACCGCTGGTGAGTTTGATGAAGGGCGTCGAGGTCGGTACGACGTTGCGGATGTCCGAGGTGATCGCGGAGCTGACCGGCGCCGGGCCGGAGCGGATCGCGGTCGTGTCGGGGCCGAACCTGGCGCGCGAGATCGCCGAGGGGCAGCCTGCTGCCGCGGTGGTTGCGTGTGCGGACGAGGGGACGGCGAACCGGCTCCAGAAGCTGTGCCATTCGGGGACGTTCCGTCCTTATACGAACACGGATGTCGTCGGGTGTGAGCTTGGTGGCGCGACGAAGAACGTGATCGCGCTGGCCGTTGGGATGGCGGTCGGGTTCGGGTTCGGCGACAACGCGCGGGCGTCGGTGATCACACGCGGTCTGGCGGAGACGGCTCGGCTCGGTGCTGCGTTGGGGGCGGACGAGCACACGTTCTCCGGTCTGGCTGGTCTTGGTGACTTGGTGGCCACGTGTTCGTCGCCGCTGTCGCGGAACCGGACGTTCGGCGAGAAGCTCGGCCAGGGCATGACGGTCGCCGAGATCGCCGGTGCGACCCGGCAAGTTGCCGAAGGCGTCAAGTCCTGCTCGTCGATCGCCGAGCTCGCACACCACCACGACGTCGAGATGCCGATCGCCGAAGCCGTCACCAAGGTGGTCGCGGGGGAGATGACCCCGAAGGACATGCTGTTCAGTCTCGTCTCGCGTTCGGCGAAGGCGGAGCGCTGGTGATCCCCGAAGCCTTCGCCGCCGCCACCACCAACCGCGAGGGCGAAAAGGGTACGGCGTGGCTCGCGACCCTGCCCGCAATCGTCGACGAACTGATTCAGCGCTGGGACTGCACCCCCGACGGCGACTGGATGCACGGCGAGGTAGGCGTCATCGTCCCGGTACGCCGCTCAGCCGAACCCCTGGTGCTGAAGGTGTCGTTCACCCACCCAGGCAACGTCCACGAACCAGACGCCTACACAGCCTGGAACGG
Organism: Kribbella sp. NPDC056345; assembly: GCF_042262745.1. Taxonomy (NCBI): domain Bacteria; kingdom Bacillati; phylum Actinomycetota; class Actinomycetes; order Propionibacteriales; family Kribbellaceae; genus Kribbella; species Kribbella sp. NPDC056345. The sequence goes on from NZ_JBHJQQ010000009.1 coordinate 198,567, forward strand.
CCGCGGCGCAGTCCACCTCCACGAACGAGCCGACGAGCACTACGCCATGCTCCTCGAACGAGCCCACCCAACCACCTTGCGCGACTCAGGCGCGGACGTCGCCGCGGTAGGTGGCCACATGAGCCGCCTCCTGTCGATCCCGGCCCCCGAAGCCCTGCACCGCTTGAGTGACGGCTCGGGCGGGCTCCCTCGCCTGCAGGAGCGGGCTGATGAGTGGGCCGAGGAACTGCAGAGGGATGTCGCGGAGTTCCCCGGCGCGCTGCCTGACGTGGTGGTCGACCGGGCGTTCGGGGTGATCGACGAGTTGGTGCGGGAGCAGCCCGACGTACTGATTCATGGGGATCTGCATCACCGGAACATCCTGAGCGCGGACCGGGAACCCTGGCTGGCGATTGATCCCAAGGGGTTGATCGGGGATCCGGCGTACGACGCGGTCACGTTCCTGAAGGCTCGGACGTTGGTGCTGATGAACGGCGATCTGCTCGCCGGCATGACGCGGGAGCTTGCGGCGTACTGCGAGGCGGCTGAACTCGACCTGCATCGGGTACGGCGGTGGATTCAGCTCGAGCTGGCGCGGACGGCGTACTGGGTGCGGCGGTACGGGGTCGGGGCGGTCCGGCGGGGGGACATCGCGCGGGATCCGGCGGTGCTGATGATCGACGAGTTGGCGATCAACTGGGCGTGACGAGGACGTGCTGCTGGACCAGGACGGCGGCACCACGCAGCGCCGCGTCGTACGGGGAACGCGTGGTGGTGACGTGCAGCCCGGTGGTGGCCAAGGGCAACGATCGGGCGTAGACGGTTTCGCGGATTCCGGCCAGGAGGTGATCGCCGGCCTGGGAGAGTGAGCCGCCGATCACGAGGACGGACGGGTTCAGCAGGCTGACCGCGGCGGCGAGGACGGTGCCGATCTCGCGGCCGGCCTGGCGGACGGCGGTGGTGGCCGCGGTGTTGCCGGAGCGGACGAGTTCGACGATGTCGTGGCTGCCGGCAACGCCGAGACGGGCGGCGATGGCTGCGGCCGATGCGACCGCCTCCAGACAGCCGGTGTTCCCGCAGCGGCAGAGCTCAGTGTGACCTGGCGTCTGGATGTGGCCGATGTCCCCGGCCGCGCCTTGCGCTCCACGATGCAGCCGGCCGCCGCTGATCACGCCGGCCCCGATCCCGGTGGCGACCTTGACGAACAGCAGGTGCTCGACGTCGGCGTACTCGGTCGCGTGCTCGCCGAGCGCCATGATGTTCACGTCGTTGTCGACCAGCACCGGCCCCGGCAGCTCACGGCTCAGTCGCCCGGCGACGTCGTACGAATCCCAGCCCGGCATGATCGGCGGATGATTCGGCCGCCCGGTCGAGTGCTCGACCGGTCCCGGCAGACCAACCCCCGTTCCAGCCAGGTCGGCTCGAGTGCGGCCGGCTGACTTCAGCAACGACAGACCGGTCCGCACGATCTCGGCCAGCACGATCTCGGGGCCTTCGGCAATGTTCAGCGGAGTGGTCGACCGCGCGACGATCTCGCCGGTCAGGTCGGTGAGTGCGACCGACAGATGCGTCGCGCCGACATCCGCGGCCAGGATCAGCCGGGCCGCCGGATTGAGCCGGAACCGCGCGGGCGGGCGGCCCCCGGTCGACGCGGCCTCACCCGACGGTACGACGAGCCCGGTCGCGAGCAGGGATTCGATCCGGCCGGTCACCGTCGAGCGGGCCAGACCACTGGAGTCGATCAGCTCGGCCCGGGTCCGCGGGCGCCCGTCGAGCAGCAACCGCAACACCGCGTCGGGCTCGCTCATACACTTCCGTCCTCAGGGCGCTGGACTTTTGCTTGACAGGGCTCAAAAGTGTCACATAGCGTCCTTCCACGTGTCCACCAAGCTGAAGGTCGGGATTGTCGGCGGCGGTTTCATGGGCCAGGTGCACGGCAGATCGGCGCTGGTCTCCGGCGCGCAGGTCGTCGGTGCGGTCGGATCCAGCCCGGCCCGCGCCGAGGCAGCGGCCGAAGCATCCGGGGCCGAGCGTGGTTACGAGACGCTCGCGGACCTCCTGGCGGCCGACCTCGACGTCATCCACGTCTGTACGCCGAACAACACCCACCGCGAGGTGACCCTGCAGGCGCTCGCCGCAGGCAAGCACGTGATCTGTGAGAAGCCGCTGGCGACGTCTGTGGCCGATGCAACCGGTCTCGAGGCTGCGGCGCACGAGGCGGGCCTGGTGGGCGCCGTACCGTTCGTCTACCGCTACCACCCGATGGTGCGCGAGCTACGGGCTCGCCTCGCCGCGGGGGAGGCCGGTGAGATCACCAGCCTGCACGGTTCGTACCTGCAGGATTGGCTGGCCGGTGCCGACGACCAGAACTGGCGAGTGGACGACGAGACCGGCGGTCCGTCGCGGACCTTCGCCGACATCGGCTCGCACTGGTGCGACCTGACCGAGTTCGTCACCGGTGACCGGATCGCCGCGATCAGTGCGCAGTTGCGGACCGTTCGCTCGTCGCGTGGCGGCGTCGCAGTTCGGACCGAGGACCTGGCCACCGCACAGTTCCGCACCGAGGCCGGAGTGGTCGGGACGATCGTCGTCAGTCAGGTTGCGGCCGGCCGGAAGAACCGCCTCTACCTGGAGGTCTCCGGGACCGAGGGGAGCTTCGGCTTCGACCAGGAGGACCCCGACCGGCTGTGGGCCGGCCGCCGTACCGCCTCCCAGATCCTGACCCGCGACCCCGACACGCTGAGCCCCGGTGCGGCTCGCGTGAACCGTCTGCCCGCCGGACATGCCCAGGGGTACCAGGACGCGTTCGACTCATTCGTCGCGGACAGCTACGCCGCCGTACTGGGTGACCGCCCGGACGGTCTGCCCGATTTCGCCGCCGGTGCGCGGTCCGCTCAGCTGATCGACGCCGTACTGCGCTCAGCTGCCGCGGACAGTGCCTGGATCACCGTTTAAGAGGAGCTAGCCAGATGCCACGCCCGATCACGCTGTTCACCGGCCAGTGGGCCGACCTGCCGTTCGAGGAGGTCTGCCAGTTCGCTTCCGAGGCCGGGTACGACGGGGTGGAGATCGCCTGCTCCGGCGACCACTTCGACGTACAGCAGGCCATCGACGACGACTCGTACGTCCAGACCCGCAAGGACATCCTGGCCAAGTACAACCTGAGCGTCTACGCGATCTCCAACCACCTGGTCGGCCAGGCGGTCTGCGACAACCCGATCGACTTCCGGCACCAGGCGATCGTGCCGTCCCGGATCTGGGGCGACGGTGACGGCGAGGGGGTCCGGCAGCGCGCGGCCGAGGACCTGAAGAACACCGCCCGGGCCGCCGCCAAGCTCGGCGTCGACACGGTGATCGGCTTCACCGGCTCCTCGATCTGGCAGTACGTCGCGATGTTCCCGCCGGTGCCCGCATCGGTGATCGACGCCGGGTACCAGGACTTCGCCGACCGGTGGAACCCGATCCTCGACGTGTTCGACGCCGAAGGGGTCCGGTTCGCGCACGAGGTGCACCCGTCGGAGATCGCGTACGACTACTGGACCACCACGCTGGCACTCGAGGCGATCGACCACCGCCCGGCCTTCGGCCTGAACTGGGACCCGTCGCACATGGTCTGGCAGGACATCGACCCGGTCGCGTTCCTCTGGGACTTCAAGGACCGCATCTACCACGTCGACTGCAAGGACACCCGGATGCGCGTCGGCGGCGGCCGCAACGGCCGCCTCGGCTCCCACCTGCCCTGGGGCGACCCGCGCCGCGGCTGGGACTTCTACTCCACCGGCCACGGTGACGTCCAGTGGGAGGACTGCTTCCGCGTCCTGAACTCGATCGGCTACACCGGCCCGATCTCGGTCGAGTGGGAAGACGCCGGCATGGAGCGCAAGGTCGGCGCCGCCGAAGCCGTCAACGTCATCCGCGCCCTGGCCTTCGACAAGCCCGCCGCCGCCTTCGACGCCGCCTTCGCCACCGACAAGTAGGACATCTGCCCGGAGAGGCATACTCGATCCATGACGGACTTCGAGACTCTCCGGGCCCTGGCCGACGAAGGCAACGAGAAGGCAGCCGACAAGCTCGCCGACCTGGCCGACGAGCGCTCCGACCTCGACACCCTCAACGACCTCCTCGACGAGGGCAACGACCGAGCCGGCGAACACCTCACCCGCCGAGCCGCCGCCACCAAGGACCTCCGCGAACTCCAACGCATCAGCGACGCCGGCTACGAAGAAGCCACCGAAGTCCTCAACAGCCTGCTCTGATCCCCCGAACGACAGGACGTATAGGCCTGCGCGGGCCACGGTTGGCTGCTGCTCACGCTCAGAGCGCCTGTGCCTGCTCGTATACGTCCTGTCCTTAGGGGGATCGGGGGCGGCCGGCGGCTAGGCCTAGGAGGATTTGTACGGCGGCCAGGGCGGCGAAGGTGGTGAGGGCGGGGGCCCAGGTGCCGGTTTGTTCGGTGAGGGTGCCGGCCAGGACGGGGCCGGTGGCGGCCAGGAGGTAGCCGACGGATTGGGCATGCCGGAGAGTTGGGCGGTTTCGTGGTGGGTGCGGCCGCGGAGGCTGATGAGGGTGAGGGCGGCTACGAGGGCTGCGCCTTGGCCCAGGCCGGCGATGATCGCCCAGAGGACGGCCAGGCCGGGGGCTAGGAGGAGGCCTAGGAGGGCTACCAGGATCGGGATGCTGGCGGTGACCGCGCCGGCTCGTTGGCTTACCGGGTTCTTCAGCAGGCGGGGATGGCGAGGCCGCCGATGAGGCCGAAGCCCTGGAAGAGGAAGACGTGGACGCCGGCCGTGCGCTCCGAGATGCCGGTCGAGATCTCGATGGTGGGGAGCCAGTTCACGAGGAGGTAGAAGCTCGTCGACTGCAGGCCCATGAAGCCGGTCACCAGCCAGGCCATCGGCTGCCGCCAGACGCTGACCGGGGGCACTTCCCGCGACTCGACGGGTGCCGGCCCAACAGCGCCCACGGATCGGGGCAGCCAGACCAGAGCGGCCAGGAGTGCGAGGCCACCCCAGACGGCGAGCGACAGACGCCAGTCGGCGGCGTCGGCGATCGGTACGGCGACGATCGAGGCGAGCGCGGCCCCGCCGGTGATGAACGCGGTGTAGATGCCGGTGGCCCGGGAGACGTGCGACGCGTAGTCCCGTTTGAGGATGACCGGGACCAGGACGTTGCCGACCGCAATCGATGCACCGATGACGACCGTGCCGATCCACAGCCCGGCCTCGCCGGTGTACGACCGGGCGACGCTGCTGACCGCCAGCACCAGCAACGAGATCAGGACGGTCCGCTCCATCCCGAACCGTCGCGACCCCAGATGTACCAGCGGCGAAGCGGCCGCGAACGCCAGCAGGGGCAACGCGGCCAGCAACCCCTGTGCCGATTCGCCAAGCCCCTCGTCGGCACCGATCCGCGGCAGCACCGGGCCGACCGCCGTGAGTGCGGGCCGCAGACATAGCGCAACCAGGAAGACGGTCGCGGTGATGACTACGGCCCAGCGGCGGCGATCAGACATCGACGCGCGCCCGGGTCCTCAGCACCGGGGCGAAGACGGCCAGGGCGACAGTCAAGGCGGTGACGACGATGAACGAGACGGTCAGGTTGCTGGCCTGGGCGATCCCGCCGATGATCGACGGCGCGACCAGGCCCGACGCGTAGGTGATCGTGGCAACACCCGCGATGGCATGCGAAGCGTTCGACCCACTCCGCGCCGCAGCGACAAAAGCCAGCGGTACGACGACCGCGACGCCGATGCCGAGCAGTCCGAACCCGGCCATCGCGGCCACCGCGTTCGGCGCGAGGACCACCAGCACGCCACCGATCACCGCGATCACGCCGCTCCAGCGAACCGTGCGGACCGCGCCGAACCGATTGACGACCGCATCGCCGGTGAGCCGGGCAATAGCCATCGTCAGCGCGAAACCAGTCGTCGCACCGGCAGCCACACCAGGCGAACTGTCCAGGATGTCGCGCAGATAGACCGCCGACCAGTCCAGGCTCGCACCCTCGGCGAACACCGCGCAGAATCCGACCGCGCCGATCAGCAGCGCCGACCGTGGCGGCAGCGCGAACCGCGCCGGCGGCTCGGCGTCCTCCTCCGGATGGATGTTCAGCACGAACTGGCAGACCACCAGCCCGAGCACGGTCAGCACGATCGCCGCGATGACGTGGTGAACCTGCGCGCTCAACTCGGCGTGGGCCGCGACCGTGCCGAGTGCCGATCCGATCAACGCGCCCAAACTCCACATGCCGTGCAGGCCGGACATGATCGACTTCTGCAGCCGATGCTCCACCTCGACACCGAGGGCGTTCATCGCGACATCCGCCATCCCCGACGTCCCGCCGTACACGAGGAGCGCCGCGCACAGCGTGAGCAGGCCCGGTGCGAACGACGGCAGGATCAGCGAGAGCGTCCACAGCGCGAGCAGGCCGCGCAGGGCGGTCCGGGTGCCGAAGCGGTGGCTGATCCGGGCGGCCAGCGGCATCATCAGCGCGGCCCCGATGGCCGGGAAGGCGAGGGCCAGCCCGAGCTCGCCGGCCGAGAGACCGGAGTGGTCCTGGATCCACGGCACCCGGGTCGCGAACGACCCGGTCACGGAGCCGTGCACACAGAAGACGGCAGCCACGGCGTACCGCGACCGTTTGATCAGTTGGGTGGAATCAGCCACAAGTAAACAATCCATCTGTTCGAACGATCATGTGGATGGTAGATTTCTGCGCGTGAGAAGTGCAGAACGGCATCAAATGATCGTAGATCGACTCCGTGGCGGACACCGAATCTCCGTCCAGGAACTGGTCGAGGCCACTGCGTCCTCGGATATGACGATCCGCCGCGATCTCGACTTCCTGGCCGCCCAAGGCGTGCTGAAGCGGGTCCACGGCGGTGCGGTTCCGGCGATGCCGTCGGGCGTCGAGCCGCCGTACTCGCTGCGTGCCCAGGCCGCGGTCGCCGCCAAGCAGGCGATCGCGCGGGCCGCGGTGGCGCACCTGAAGGACGGCGACACGATCGTCCTCGACAGCGGTACGACGGCGCTCGAGGTGGCGCGATTGCTCCAGCACCGCGCGGTCACGGTGATGCCGTTGTCGCTGCACGTCGCCCTGGAGCTGGCCGAGGCGCCACGCGTGCGGCTGCTGATGCCCGGGGGAGAGGCGCGGAAGGGCGAGCTGTCCCTGGTCGGCCCGCTGACCGTCGCTTCGCTGCGGGCGCTGCGCTTCGACGTCGCCGTACTGAGTCCGTGTGCGTTCAGCCTGGATGCCGGTCTGACCGCCTTTGATCTCGGCGATGCCGAGGTAAAGCAAGAAGCTATGAGCGTCGCAGGCCGGTCGATCGTGCTCGCCGACGGCGCCAAGTGGGACCGCGCTGCGCTCGCCTATGTCTGCCCGGCCGAACGGCCCGACCTGATCATCACCGACCCGTCCGCCCCCGAGGACCAGCGCACGTTGCTCACGCAACGCGGCACGCTGGTCGAGGTGGCGAACCCGGAGGAAACCTCTTGACCGCCACAGTTTCAGAGCTCGCCCCGCCGCGAGCCGCCCGCGTTGCGACCTGGTTGTACTTCGGCCTGAACGGGTTCGCGGTCGGGATGTGGGTCGTCCACATCCCCAGCATCGAACACGCGACCGGGATCTCGCACAGCACCCTCGGCCTTCTGCTGCTCGCGCTCGGTGGCGCGGCCTTCGCCGGCATGCAGCTGGCCGGTCCACTCGTCGACCGGCTCGGCCAGCGCAAGCTCGTGCCCGCGGCCGGTGTGCTGCTCGGGATCGCGCTGTTCGCGCCGGGTCTCGCGCAGAACTGGTGGAGTCTCGGGCTCGCCCTGATCTTCCTCGGCTTCGGCAACGGCTCGATCGACGTCGGCATGAACGCGCAGGCCGTGGTGGTCGAGCGCGGCTATCCACGCCCGATCATGGCGTCGTTCCACGCGGTCTGGTCGATCGGCGGTGCGATCGCTGCGCTGATCGGCGCGGCCACGCTGCGGGCCGGCGTACCGACTCAGACCACACTGAGCGTGGCCGGTGTCGTATGCATCGTCGTCGCACTCGGCGCCGGGCGCTTCTTGCTGGAGGCAACCGAACCGGCCGAGGAAGATCACACCGAGGAGCGCGCCAAGCCGCCGGCCAAGCTGGTCTGGGCGCTCGGCGGACTGGCGTTCGGCCTGATGCTCGCCGAGGGGGTGGCGAACGACTGGGCGGCACTGCAGTTCCGCGATGTCCTCGGCACCTCAGTCAGTACAGCGGCCTACGCGTACGGCGCGTTCGCCGTGGCCATGACCATTGGCCGGTTCCTCACCGACCGGGTGGCAGCCGTGGTCGGCCCGGCCGCGATCGTGCGCTGGGGTGCTGCCATCGCGGCGGTCGGGATGGCGATCGTCATTGTCAGTCCCTGGGTAGCGCTCGGGCTGTTCGGGTGGGCGCTGTTCGGGATCGGTCTGGCCGGCGGCGTACCGCAGCTGTTCACAGCCGCCGGCAACCTCGACCCGCGCGCAGCCGGTGCGTTGATGGCGCGCGTGGTCGGACTCGGGTACGTCGGTCTGCTCGCCGGCCCGGCGTTGATCGGTGGACTGGCGCACTTCATGCCGCTGAACCTGGCGTTCATCCTGCCGCTGGTGCTCTGCGTGCTGACGTTCTTCGGTGGTCCGGTGCTCAACTCGCGGAAGTGAAGGCCTGCTCCAGGTCGGCCCACAGATCGTCCGGGTGCTCGATCCCGACCGACAGCCGGATCAGGTCGTCGGGGATGGTCGGCACCTCGATCGCCCACCGGCGTCGCCGCTCCAGCAGCGACTCGACGCCGCCCAGACTCGTTGCGTGCAGCCACAACTTGGTGCTCTCGCAGATCCGCTGCGCGAACTCGGCGTCGCCACCGACCTCGAACGACAGGATCGCGCCGAACCCGGACATCTGCGCCGCCGCCCGCGCGTGACCGGCGTCGTCGGGCAGCCCGGGGTAGCGGACCCGGCTGACGCGCGGATGAGCGAGTAGTCGTTGAGCCAGGAAGGCCGCGGTGGACTGCGACCGCTCCAAGCGCAAGGCCAGCGTCCGCAATCCACGCAACGCTAGCCAAGTCTCCATCGGTCCCGGAATCGCGCCGAGACTGCGGCGGCGGAGTTCGAGCGCCGACCACAGCTCGTCGTCAGCGGTGACCACCGCGCCCAGTACGACGTCCGAGTGGCCGGCGATGAATTTGGTTGCCGAGTGCATCACGATGTCCGCGCCCAGCGCGAGTGGTTGCTGGAGTAGCGGTGTCGCGAACGTGTTGTCGACGACCACGGTCGCCCCGGTCGCCCGCCCGGCGGCTGAGATCGCGGGCAGATCCGCAACCTCCATCGCCGGGTTGGTGGGCGACTCGACCCACAACATGTCGGCACCAACCACAGCTCGCGAAACAGCCTCGGTGTCAGCGATATCGACCCGATCCACCTGCAACCGGCCGGTCGCCGCCTGCTGGTCGAGGAGCGCGAGCACACCGGAGTACGCGTGGATCGGCGCGACCACCCGCCCGCCGACCGGCACGAGATCGCAGACCGCCGCAGCGGCCGCCATCCCGGAAGCGAACGTCAGTCCGCGACCACCTTCGAGCGCGCCGAGCGTTTCCTCGAACGCCGTCCACGCGTCATTGCCGAACCGCCCGTACCCGCGGTCGCCACCGGCGACGTACGTCGAACTGAACACCGGCGAATCGCCGACCGGTGCATTCGGCACCCGCTCGGGGCGGCCGGCATGGACAACGACAGTGGACGGATCGAGATCAGGGGCCATGCACAACATTGTCGCGCGACGCCGGCAACGGAATGCCGCCACCGCGGAGCAGGCTCATCGCGCGCCTGGCCAGCTCCTTGACCTCGATACCGTCCGGGTTCTCCACCCACATCCGGACCACGGTCTCGATGATGTTCATCGCGCTGCCGGCCGACAGTGCCGCGGTGAACTCGACCAGCTGCGGGTCCGGGCCGGACAGGCGCCGTACGAGCTCTTCGGTCAGCTCGCCGCGGAAGCGCCAGATCAGCTCCTGCAGGTGCGCGCTCACCGACGGGGTCTGGTCGGCCATCTCGTAGACCGCGCGGACCCGGTCCGGGTTGCGCTCCAGCTCGTCCAGGACGTGCTCGATGACGGCCTGCAGACCGTCCGGCAGGTCGACCGGGGGCTGCTCGCGGAACCAGGCGACCGCGCCCATCAGGCAGTCCTCGACGAACTCGAGGACCAGCGTCTCCTTGGTCGGGAAGTACCGGTAGAGCGTGCTCGGGCCGACCTCGGCGGCGGCCGCGATCTGCTCGACCGTGGTCCGGCCGAAGCCGTGGTGGCAGAACAGCTCGAACGCCTTGTCGGCGATCAGCCGCCGGGTCCGTTCCCGTTTCAGCTCCCGCAGTCCCATCTCGACCTCCGCGGGCAGAGTACCCGGTCCCGACCCTCCGGTAGCCGATGCCGATTGGCAACTACAGTCATATGGTAGTCACTATCAAAATCGACGACCAGAGGTGGCGCATGACCGAGACCAGGCCCGTTTTCCCCACCGAGCGCCCTTCGGGCTGTCCGTTCGACCCGGCCAGTGGGTACGCCGCGCTGCGTGACCGTGAGGCGCCGTCGAAGGTGTCGACCCCGGCCGGTGTCGACGCCTGGGTTTTCACCCGGTACGACGACGTGCGGACGGTACTGCGGGACCCCCGGCTCAGCTCCCGCTCCGCGCCGTCCGAGCACGTCGTGGTGGACGCCGACCTCGAGCGCGAGGTCGAGTCGGGGCAGATCCTGCATGTCGACGGGCCTGCGCACCGGCGATTGCGGCGGCTGCTGGCGACGGAGTTCGCGGTCAAGCGGATGGAGGCGTACCGGCCGCGGATCGCGGCACTTGTTGACGAGCACATCGACGCGATGCTCGCTCGGGGCGGGCCGCTGGACCTGGTCGAGGTATTCGCGCTGCCGATCCCGTCGCTGGTGATCTGCGAGCTGCTCGGGGTTCCCTACGCGGACCGGGCGGAGTTCCAGGAGCGCAGCGCGCTGCTGGTGGCGATCGACACCGATCCTGAGGAGTCCATGCAGGCCATGGAGGCGATCAGCCAGTACATGGCCGGTCTGGTGATGGCCAAGCAGGCCAAGCGGGACGACGACCTCCTGTCCCGCGTGATCACCCGCGGCGAGGAGCTGGGCGAGGACGTCACGATCGAGGAGCTGGTGTCGATCGGCTTCACGCTGCTGATCGCGGGGCACGAGACGACCGCGAACATGATCGCGCTCAGCACTCTCGCGCTGCTCCGCGAACCCGGCCAGCTCGCGGCCCTCCGCGACCAGCCCGAGCTCGCCGTCACCGCGGTCGAGGAGCTCCTCCGCTACCTGTCCGTGGTCCAGTTCGGCCTGTTCCGGCAGGTGACCGACGACATCCCGGCGGGGCCCGCCACTTTGGAGGCGGGGGACTACCTCGTGGCGGCGCTGTCGGCGGCCAATCGGGACGCGGCCGTCTTCGACAACCCGGACGAGCTGGACGTGACCCGCGAGGGCGCGGCACACGTGGCTTTCGGCTTCGGCCCGCACCAGTGCCTCGGTCAGCAACTGGCTCGCGTCGAGCTGCAGGAGGTCTTCAGCCGGCTCTACACGCGGATCCCGACCCTGCGGCTGGCCGTCCCGTTCGAGGAGATCCAGTTCAAGGACAACACCCTCGTGTACGGCGTACAGGCGTTGCCGGTCACCTGGTAGGGACCGCTACAGTCGCCCGGTGAGCTCTGAACGCAAGATCCGGGTTGCTGTGGTCTTCGGCGGCCGCTCGAGCGAGCACGCCATCTCGTGCGTCACGGCGGCCAACGTCCTGCAGGCGATCGACCGGGACAAGTACGAGGTGATCCCGATCGGCATCAGTACCGGCGGTCACTGGGTGCTGGAGAGCGGTGACCCCGAACGCCTGTCGATCACCGACGGCAAGCTGCCGGAGGTCGACGTCACCGCGATGCCGGTGCTCTTCGGCTCGAACCGCGAACTGGTCGTGAACGACCCCGGCTCGGTGCCGAACACGCTCGGCGAGGTCGACGTGGTCTTCCCGCTGCTGCACGGACCCTGGGGTGAGGACGGCACCATCCAGGGACTGCTCGAGATGACCGACATCCGGTACGTCGGCTCCGGCGTACTGGCCAGCGCGGTCGGCATGGACAAGCACTTCATGAAGGTCGTCTTCCAGGGTGCCGGTCTCGCGATCACGCCGTACGTCGTCGTCCGCGACCGCGAGTGGTCGGCAGATCCGGCGTCGTGCCGGGCCAAGGTCGACGCGCTCGGCTACCCGGTGTTCGTGAAGCCGGCCCGCGGCGGATCGAGTCTCGGCATCAGCAAGGTGGACGGCCCGGACGGGCTGGACGCGGCGATCGCCGGGGCGCAGGTACACGATCCGAAGGTGCTGGTCGAGGCCGCGGCCAAGAACCCGCGCGAGATCGAGGTCGCCGTACTGCAGGGCCTGAACGGCGGCCGGCCCGAGGCGAGTGTCTGCGGCGAGATCACGGTCTCCGGTGGCGGCCACGAGTTCTACGACTTCGAGACGAAGTACCTGCCCGAGGGCGACGACTTCGCCGCACTGTGGATCCCGGCGGATCTTCCGGACGAGCTCGCAGCCGAGATCCGCGCGCAGTCGGTGACCGCCTTCGAGGCGATCGAGGGCGAGGGGCTGGCCCGGGTCGACTTCTTCCTGGAACCCGACGGCCGGCTCGTCATCAACGAGATCAACACCATGCCCGGCTTCACCCCGAAGAGCATGTTCCCCCTCCTGTGGAACGCCTCCGGCCTCGACTACCCCGCCCTCGTCGACCGCCTGCTGACGCTCGCGATGACGCGGCCGACCGGACTGCGCTGAAGGTCCTTCTCCAATCGTTGGAGTACGGCGCGCGCTGCTGCGCGTGCCGCCTCGGTCCCGACGTGCCGGGAGTAGCGCGCTTCGCGATAGAGCGCTGCCAGCGCGTCCAGGTCCTCGCGTGACACCTGCGCCGAACTGAACACGCGGGCGGTGAACTCGGTGGCGGTCTCGGCCGGTCGCCGGGTCAGATCGGCTGCAGCGGCTGCTCGCTCAAGGGCAACCCAGGAGGCAATCACGGCATCGTCGGGCGTGCCGGTCTCGACCTGTGTCAGGCCGGTGGCGACTGCCTCGGCCAGGCGTTCGGTGCGGACCCGCTCGCCCTCGGCGGCGGCTGACTTGTCGCGCTGCATCCGGACGCCGGCGTACAGCGCCCACGCCAGCGCCAGACCGACGAGGACGGCCAGCATGACCAGGCCGACGGTCAGCATCGCGTCGAACCAGCCGGGCAGCGGTTCGCCGCTGATGCGTGGACCGTCGGTGCTGTCACCAGGCCGATGGGTGACCGGCGGGCGCGGGGGACGGTCGCTCAACGGGTGGACTGTGCCGCTGGATGCGGCGAGGACGACGATGACGGCGAGCCCGAGACCTGTGGTCAGGACGATGGCGCCCTGCCGTGTCCCCCGCACATCCTCAGGCTAGAGACGACTCAGCCTGGGTGGGGGAGTTCTGCCCTTAGGTGCAGGGGGTGATGACCTTGTTGTACTGCTTGATCACGTCGGAGACGTCGGTGAGAGCGTTCGCCTCCGGGTGGTACTTGGAGGGGACAGCGATCTCCAGGTAGAGGGTGCGGCCGATGGTGGTGAAGATGACGCCGTTGGTGACCTCTTTGGCGAACCAGCCGACGCCGTTCACCTCGAAACACTGCGACTGCGCCTCGGCCATCCCGGCCGGCGCCGCGACTCCACAGGTCACTTCGATCGGCGGATCGCCGTACGCGGTGGTGAGCGGGCTGGGCGGCTCGGCCTTGCGGCGCTCGGCGTCCAGCACCTTGGCCGGGAACGCCTTGATCAGCGGCTCACAGGCGGCCGCGACCTCCGGTGCCGGCGACGGCACGGGGACCGGAGTGGGGCCCGGGCTGCACCCGGCCAGCAGGAGCAGGCCGAGTGCAGCGAACAGAACTTTGGGCATGACTGAAGTAGGCGGTGCTGCAGTCGTTACGGCGGCTCAGATGTGGACGACGGGGCAGGTCAGCGTCCGGGTGATGCCTGGCACGTTCTGGACCCGGGCAACCACCAGCTTGCCCAGTTCGTCGACGTTGCGGGCTTCCGCGCGGACGATCACGTCGTACGGACCGGTGACGTCCTCGGCCAGGGTGACGCCCTGGACCTCGGCGATCTGCGCCGCGACATCGGCAGCCTTGCCGACCTCGGTCTGGATCAGGATGTAGGCCTGGACCACCACGTCGTTCTCCACTCAGTCGTCCTCAGCTGGGCACCGGCCTGCCGTACTGCTCCGTGTACTGACAACGGGCCGGGCGTACTCTTCGTTGCCCGGTCACGGTACCGCCTAGACTCCGGTTGGCGATATGGGAGGTCTGCTGACGTGACAGAGACGTTGGGGAGCACAGGTGAATTCGGTCTCATCGAGGCCGTCACCAAGGGGCTGTCCACCAGTGAGGACGTCCTGGTCGGTCCAGGTGACGACGCCGCCGTCGTCGCCGCGCCCGACGGCCGGATGGTGATCACCACCGACCTGCTGGTCGAGGGCCGCCACTTCCGCCAGGACTGGTCCTCGGCGTACGACGTGGGCCGCAAGGCCGCCGCGCAGAACCTGGCCGACATCGCGGCGATGGGAGCCCGGCCGACGTCAATCGTGATCGGATTCGGCGCACCGGCCGAGCTGCCGGTCGCCTGGGTGCAGGAGCTGTACCAGGGGCTCGTGGACGAGTGTGAGCTGGTCGGTGCGGCCATCGTGGGTGGCGACACCGTGCAGTCGGAGAAGATCGTCGTATCGGTGACCGCCTTCGGGACACTCGACGGACGTGCACCGGTACTGCGCTCTGGCGCGCGGCCAGGTGATGAGGTGGCCGTCGTCGGCCGGCTGGGCTGGGCAGAGGCCGGGTACACCGTGCTGACACGTGGCTTCCGGTCACCGCGGACTGTCGTCGAAGCACACCGGCGCCCACAACCGCCGTACGACGAAGGTCCCCGGGCAGCACGCGCCGGTGCGTCGTCGATGTGTGATGTGAGCGACGGACTGCTCTCCGACCTCGGCCACATCGCTGTGGCCAGTCAGGTCGTCATCGACATCCACCCGAACGCCCTGGCCGTGCCAGAGCCGCTGCAAGCTGTCGCGGCCGCTACTGGTCTGGATGCGCTGCATTTCGTGCTGACCGGGGGTGACGATCATGCCCTGGTCGGTACCTTCGAGCCGGCCGACGTACCGGAGGGCTGGACGGTCATCGGCTCGGTTGCCGAAGGCAATGAGGACCGCCCGGCCGGGACCGTCACCGTCGACGGAGCGCCGTACGCGGCGAACTCCGGCCACGCCCACTTCAGGAGCTGAGATGAACCGACCACCACGCGTGCTCACCATCGCCGGCTCGGACTCCGGAGGAGGCGCCGGGATCCAGGCCGACCTGAAGTCGATGCTGGCCAACGGCGTGCACGGGATGAGCGTGCTGACCGCGATCACCGCGCAGAACAGTCTGGGTGTGCAGGGGGCGTGGGAGCTGCCCGAGGAGCAGGTGCGAGCGCAGTTCCGCAGTGTCGTCGACGACATCGGTGTGGACGCGGTGAAGACCGGCATGCTGGCCTCCGCCTCGATGGTGCGCGTCGTAGCGTCGCTGCTGCGCACACTGCCGCCGTCAGTGCCGGTAGTGGTCGATCCGGTCTCGGTGTCGAAGCATGGTGACGCGCTACTCGCTGCGGACGCCATGGACGCCGTACGGGCCGAGGTGGTGCCGTTGGCGACTGTGCTGACGCCGAACCTGACTGAGCTGGGCCCTGTCGCCGGTGTGACGCTGGAGACGGTTGAGGACCGCGATCTGGCCGCCAAGACCTTGCTGGAGGCCGGTGCGTCTTGGGTGCTCGTCAAAGGCGGGCATGATGTGGGGACTGCGTCGGTTGACGTGTTGCACGGTGCTGGGGTCCGACGGGCCTACAGTGCGGTCCGGGCCGACAACCGGCACACCCATGGCACCGGATGTACGTTGGCCAGCGCCATCGCGTCGTACCTGGCACGCGGGTACGACGTCGAGAGTGCGGTCGGTGAAGCGAAGGAGTACGTGACCGGGGCGATCCAGGCCGGGTTCGCACTCGGTGGTGGTATCGGTCCGGTCGATCACGCGTGGAGATTTCGAGGGAGTGGCAGTTGACGAAGCAGCCCCCGGTCGACGGGTACTGCGAGCAGTGCGGGTTCAACTACGACACCGGTGACCTGCAGGGCACAGTGACCCTGCTGGTCCGCCAGGCGGCCGACTGCAGCATGGCGCTCACCAAAGCCGCCGCAGGCCCGGACACCAACGTCGTACGGCTACGGCCGGAGCCCGAGGTCTGGTCGGCGATCGAATACGCCTGCCACGTGCGCGACGTACTGGAGGTACAGCGCTTCCGCGTCGCCCAGTGCCTGGCCGAGGACCGCCCGGTCTACGCGCCGATGGACCGCACCGGCCGCGTGAAGCAGGAGAAGTACGAGACCCAGGACCCGATGGAGGTAGCCGCCGCCCTGGTCCGCAACGCCAAGGACTTCGGCGCCGCCGCCCGAGTCCTCACCCCACCCCAACTGGGCAAACTAGGCCTCTACAACTACCCGGTCCGAATGCCCCGCACCCTCGGCTGGGTCATCCGCCACACCGCCCACGAAATCCAGCACCACCGCCACGACATCATCACCATCCTCGCCAAACTGGAACCCCCCATCATCCCCAAACCCAAACCGGTCGAGGTGGACGAGGTGGCACAAGGCGAAGCCGCCGACGGCACGCACCACGAGGGCGCCGAATCCCCGGCCGACGACACCCAACCCGAAGCCACCGACGGCACCGACTCCCCCCGCCCCGCCGACTGAACCCACCCTGCGAGTGTGTGGGGACTCGGGCGTCGAGTGTGCGGACTGTGCTGCCGGTAAGCGGTTTCCAGCAGCACGGTCCTTCCACCCGGCACGGTGGGTTCAGTGGGCGGGAGTTGCGGTGGCGCGAGTGGGTTCACTCGGCGCCTCGCCTGCGGGGGTGATG
Organism: Kribbella sp. NPDC056345; assembly: GCF_042262745.1. Classification (NCBI taxonomy): domain Bacteria; kingdom Bacillati; phylum Actinomycetota; class Actinomycetes; order Propionibacteriales; family Kribbellaceae; genus Kribbella; species Kribbella sp. NPDC056345. The sequence continues at coordinate 215,534 of NZ_JBHJQQ010000009.1, forward strand.
TGGGGGCTAGTGGTTGGTTGCCCAGGTGGCGATCGAGGGCTCGGTGGTCAGGTGGTCGAGGGCTAGGGCGGCGGCGCCTCGGAGGGGGCCGTCGGACTGGTGTGCGGCTGCGACTACTGGTGGGGGAGCGGCTCGGTGGAAGGCCATCAGGCCCTCCAGGAACGTGGTGTTGAAGGCTTCTTCGGCGGCGGCTCGGAGGGGGACTGCTAGTCCGCCGAGAGTGATGACGTCCGGGTTGTGGGCGTTGGTGAGTCCGGCGAGACCGGCGGCGATTGCGGTGACCACCTGCTCGACCGCGCGGACCGCCGTACGGTCTGTGCGGCGCAGGATGGCCTGGGTGTAGGCGTGCGGGTCGTCGGGCTCGGGGTCCTGCAGGTGGTGGGCCAGGGCGCGGCCGTCGATCTCCAGGTTCCAGCAGCCGCGGGCGCCACACAGGCACTGCCGGCTGCGGTCACCGAACGGGGTGTGCCCGAACTCGCCGGCCGCACCAGACGCACCTTGAACCGGTACGCCGTCGATCAGCAGCGTCCCACCGATCCCCGCCTCGATGATGAGGTGCAGCGCCGTCCCCGCCCCCGCAGCAGCTCCGGAGCGCGCCTCCGCGACCCCGCTCAGCGTCGCGTCGTTGCCGGCCAGCAGCGGAACCCCAGTGCCCGCGGTGACCGTCTCAAGGTCCAGCTCGAACCACTCCGGCGCCGAAGCCTGCAGCAGGTGGTTGTCCCGAAGCGTCCCGGGTACTGCCAACCCGACAGCCCGCAGTCGATCGCCGTACTGCTCCTGCGCCTCCAGTACGGCGCGCCGCAGGCGACCGAGCACGACCTCTGCCCTCCGCGTCCGGTGCCGGCGGTCGTCCTGGCTCAGGAATGAGCCGTCGAGCGCCACCACCGCACTGCGCCAGTTGCTCTGCCGCAGATCGAGCACCAGCGCCACCGGACCAGACGGGTGCGCCCGCAGTAGCGTGGTCGGCCGGCCGCGCCCCCGGCTCGGTGCGGGTACCTCGGCGAGCAGCTGCACCTCACGGAGCTTCGCGGTGACCTCAGTGGCCGAGCTGCTGCTCAGCCCCAGCTCGTGCGCGACTGCCGCCCGGGTGAGCCCTGGCTCCCGGCTCACCCGGGTCAGGATCTCCGCGGCGGTCTGCCATTGTCCCCGGCGGCCACTGGTCATAACATTGTCCCATCTTATCCTCGGAGTACGAGTTTAATTGGAGGGGTCGTGGAGATCCGGGACATCCGCGCTGTGTTGTTCGACATGGACGGCACACTGGTCGATTCCGATGCGGTCGTCGACCGGAGCTGGAGCACCTGGGCGACCGAGTACGGCCTCTCGCCGGCTGAGGTACTGGCGGTCGCGCACGGCAACCCGGCGGCCGCGACCGTCGCTCAGTTCCTGCCCGACGTGTCCGACTCCGAGCGTGCGGTCGCGGGTGCACGCGTCCTCGAGCTCGAGTGCGACGACGTGTCCGATGTCGTCCCGACTCCGGGTGCGCACGAGCTGATCGCGACCCTGGAGCGCCTCGGTCTGCCCTGGGCGGTCTACACGAGCGCTCCGAACCGGCTGGCCAAGGTCCGCCTTGAGGCGGCCGGCATCTCGCCCTCGATCCTCGTCACCATCGACGACGTCGCCCACGGCAAGCCCGATCCCGAGGGCTACCTTCGCGTGGCCGAGCTCGTGGGCGTGGAGATCGAGCACTGCCTGGTCGTCGAGGACACCCTGGTCGGGCTGGCCGCCGGACGTGCGTCCGGCGCGACCACCGCCGGGCTGAAGGGTGTACCGGCCGACATCCGGCTGCCTGACCTGCACCACCTCGTCCAGCTGTTCACCGAATGACCGCCCGCTCCGAGCAGCTCCAGATCGGGGTCGGCCTCTCCTCGATGGGCTTCTTGCTCGCCGGCCTCGGCGCGTGCGTGGCCATCCTCGCCCGCGACCTCGACGAGCCCACCGGTCGGCTGGCGCTGCTCTCATCGGCCTTCGCAGTCGGTCTGGTGATCATCGCCGCGGTGGGCCCAGCGCTACTGCGCTCCTGGTCGATCGACGTCGTACTGCGCGTCGGCTCACTCGTCTGCGCAGCCGGTGGCGCGTTGCTCGCACTGGCTCCCGTGTACGTCGTTGTGGTCGTCGGCGGGCTCTGTGTCGGGCTAGGTGGTGCGCTGCTGGTGCTGGTCGCGCCCCTGATGCTCCATGGCCCCACCGCGGCCGCGCGTCTGAGCCGCGTCAACGCAGTCGCCAGTGCAGCCGGCATCCTCGCGCCACTGACCATCGGCCTCGTCGACGCGCTCGGAATCAGCGGCCGGGTCGCCATGTTGGTCGCCGTACCGCCCCTGCTCGTCCTGGCCACCGTCAAAGGCCCGGACGTCGTACCGCCCGTCTTCTCCGAAGCCCCCACCGGCCACGCGGTCGGCTGGACAGTCGGCCTCGGCTGGCTGCGCGTCGTACTGGCCGTCGGCGTTGAGTTCTGCTTCGTCGTCTGGGCCGTGGCCCGCCTGGTCGACTCCGGCCTGACGCTCGCCGTCGCAGCCCTGCTCGGCAGCAGCTTCCCGATCGGCATGGCCGTGGGACGGGCGATCGGCCCGGTCCACTGGCGGTCGCTGCCCCCGGTCGTCATCGGCGGCAGTCTCGCCATCGTCGGCACCCTGCTCGTCAGCCTGCTGAACGCACCCGCCCTGATCGCCGTCGGCCTGATCCTCGCCGGCATCGGCGTAGCCCCGCTCTACCCGGTCACCCTCGCCGCCCTGGTAGCGATGCCGGGCCTCAGCCCCACCCGCCTGGCCGCCCTGGGCGCGCTGGCCTCCGGCACCGCCATCCTCATCACCCCAGCCGCCCTGGCCGCCCTGGCCCGCCTGGTCAACCTCCGCCTCGCCTACCTCATCACCATCCCCCTCCTGCTGACCCTGTTCCTCCTCAGTCGAAGCACAGCCACCTCCCGCCGCGCAGACCTTCGCCCCAGACTGAAACGGTTGGTCTAGGGCGGCGAGCCCAGCCTGAAGTTCGACCGGGGCTTCGGCCCCTCCGGTTACGGCGCCTCCGTCTGGAACAACGCCGCCTCCGCCAAGGGGGCGGCCCCTACGCCGGACCTGCACCACCGTCCAACCCGTTCCTTTGTCGTCCGGGCAGGGCACTGAGCGTCAACAAGGCCGCCGCGCACCGTTGGACCGTGCTGGCGGTCCGCAGCGGACCGCCAGCCCATCACAACTGATCCCCTCGGCCGATCGCCCGCGTGGGCACGCGGGTGCCGGTCGATTGTGATGGCCTGGGCGTCCGCCGGGCTGGAGTCAGGGCCTGGCGTGCCGGCCCACCATCTTCACCAGGGTGTCCGGCGGGACCACCTTCACGTGTGGGGCGAGGCCGTCGACCACGGTCATCACGTCGTCCACCGACTTGCTCCAGGCGTGCCAGAGGACGACCGAGTAGCCGGCCGCGGAGTGCGGGTCGCGGGGAGCATTGTTGAGCTCGGCAACTACTGACGCTTCGTCGGCGCCGTCGAGACCCTCCCACAGCATCGTGCGCGCCGAGATCACCGGCTTGCCGTCGGCCCAGACGACCTTGCCCTTGTGGCTGTCGTAGCGGGAGTACTCGAGGTAGATGAGGCCGTCGATCTCGCGTCGCTTCAGGTAGGACGACCACAGTTCGGTGTTCTCGAACGAGTCGAAGTCGATGATCTGTACGACGGAGAGATCGGCGCGGCCCATCGCGTCGGCAAGCGAGGAGGTGTGCTTCTCGAGGGCCGGTGCCGGATAGCGGCTCGGATACATGTAGCCGCCGCCCGACGGGCCGACGACCCAGCGGTCCTTGACGGACTGGTCGTAGTACCAGCGCATCACCGACGGAGCCAGATCGATCAGGGACGGCGAGATGCCCCACCCGAGGTCCACCTTGCCGCGGTGCGGGCTGCCGAACCAGCGGCGGTCGGTGGGGAAGTCGCCGAGCATCCACTGGATGTTGTCGCCGTCGGTGATCAGGAACGTCACGTAGTGGGCATCCGGGTCCGGTTCGAGGGCCCTCCCCCCACCCCCTCCGCGCTGGTTCAGGCGGTTGCTGCGGATGCCCGACAGGACCGACAGGTTGCGGGCGTGGTCGGCCGGGAGCGCTTTGGCGCCGGCGTCGGAGTTGGGGCCGATGAACTTGTCCTCGCCGTCGGACGCGTCGCCCCAGCCGATGACGGTGGCGTCATCGGTCAGTTTGCCGACCACTTCGGCCCGGAAGGCCGAGTTGCCGTCGAAGAAGGCGAGCGTCCCCGCCATCGTGACGTAGTCCCGCAGCCGCTCGGGAATGTCTCCTCTCTGCTCGATCGCGACGTCGTGCCGCAGCCGGTGCCAGTAGTTGTCGACGACCCAGCGGTCGTCCTTGCCGCGGACGTCCAGCACCTTGCGCAGTCCGTTCCGGATCGCGAGTGCCTCCAGGCTCTCCTCGATCGCCACCGCACCGGTCACGCCGGCAAGTGTGGTCGCGACGTTGACCGATGCGGTGCCCGCTCGAAAGAGAACATATCCGCGAACACCGGACCTCCGGACAGTTGTCCACAGGTCACTTTCGCGGGTCCGGACGCCGTACCGGGTGACGAGATCGTCGAGCCAGAACTGGTACCCGAGCGACGGCAGGTTCAGGTACAGCGTCTCGGGGCCACGTCGTGCCAGCAGGCCTTGCAGTGTGGTCGCCAGCGTCCGTTCGGGAAGGCTCAGCGAGTTCTCGTCGAAGACGGTCAGGAGTTGCGGCCGCTGACCTTTCGGGTACGCCGACGCCCCGGCGGCCGAGGCTGGAACGGTGGACCCGAGCCCCAGCCCCAGCCCCACACCTGCCCCCAGCCCGAGGGCAGCGCGACGACTGAGACGGCCAAGATCGGACATGTGATGCCTCCAGGAGCGGCTGGTGACTGTCCTACGTTGTCAATTGGCCGTGACGATGCCACACGCGCTTGGAGCCGACAAGCCCTCAGGTCGAAATCGGCAGGCCGTAACTCCCCAGCAGCTCAGTTAGCACGTCGGTGCCGGTGGCGAGGTCGTAGACCTCGGCGTGGAGGCCGGCGGAGCGGGCGCCTTCGACGTTGGCGGGGATGTCGTCGATGAAGAGGACCGAGGAGGCGGGGGCGCCGGTGGCGGCGAGGATGGCGCGGAAGTAGGCGGGGTCCGGTTTGGCCAGGCCCAGGTCGCACGAGTAGAAGGACTGGTCGAACAGGGCGGCGTACCCGCGTTCGTCGTTCATGATGGCTCGGCGGTAGGCGTGCTGGTTGGTGGCCAGGTGGCACTTGATGCCTGCCTGGCGGAGGTCCTGGATCAGGGCGATGACGACCGGGTCTGCCGCGAACCAGCTCCACGGCTCGATGGCCTCGTCGAGCGTGGCCGTCACGTTCCACCGGCGCAGTGCGGCGGCCAGCGCGTCCGGGAACTCCTCTTTACCCGCGATCGCCGGCCGCTCGGAGACCATCAGGTCCTCGACGAACGCCTCGCCGTCGCCGTCGACCATGCCGTGCAGCCGGGCGGCCCAGTCGTGCGTGCCACGCTGGATGACGCCATCGGCGTCGAAGAGGACGGTGGTGATCGAGGGCGTCATGGAAACCATCCTGTCAGCCCTACCCCTTGACCGGTTAAGCCGGTATGCGCTTACCTAATGGCTACGTAAACATAGTTGGACACCTTCCGGCGAAATCCAACAGAGATGCCAGGTGAGGCGTATGCCGCTGAGCAGAAGGACGTTCCTCGCAGCTGGTGCCGCCGCCGCTGCCGCTGGGCTGACCGGGTGTGGTTCCCGCAGCTCGCTGGGGGCTGCGAACGAGCTGAGTATGTGGACCTGGGTCGGGTCCGTCAACGACGACCTGATCGGGCAGGCCGAGAAGGGCATTCCCGGGTACGACGGCCTGAAGCTGTCGATGACCCGGATCGGCAGCAACTACAAGACCAAGGTGCTGACCGCCCTGGCCGGTAAGTCGCTGGTTCCCGACATCGTGGCGGTCAACGACGACGTCGCGACGTACTTCCCGAACGCCGACCAGTTCCACGACCTGTACGAGCTCGGTGCCAAGGAACGCGAGAGCGACTTCCTGCCCTGGAAGTGGAAACTCGGCGTCACCCCGCAGAACAAGATGATGGCCTATCCGATGGACACCGGCCCGACTGCGTTGTTCTACCGCACCGACATCTTCGAGAAGGCCGGGATCGACATCGATCCGGCCGCGGTTGCCGCGCAGGCGCCGGACTGGGACACCTACATCGCGCTGGGCAAGAAGCTCAAGCAGGCCGTCCCCGGATCCTCGATCACCGACAACGTGAACAGCATCTTCGCCTACCGGATGGCCCAGCAGCCGAAGCGGTACATGACCGTGGACGGTCAGTACATCGGCGATCAGGACCACGTCCGGGAGGCGTTCGATCTCGCCGTACGAGTGGTCAAGGAAGGGTTGTCGGCCAACGCGCAGAGCGGGTCGACCGATGCGGATGCCGTGGTCACGAACGGCAAGCTGGTCGCGTTCAACGCTGCGGTCTGGTGGGCGCAGCTCGGACCGAAGAACGCGGCCCCGAAGACGAAGGGGCTGTGGCGGGTGACAGCGGCCCCGGGCGGACCCGGCAACCGCGGTGGTTCCTTCCTCGCGATCACGAAGTACTGCAAGAACCCGCAGGCTGCCTTCGCCTTCATCAGCTGGCTGGAGTCGGCGCAGAACCAGGCCCAGGCCTTCCTCGACCCGGTGCTGTTCCCGTCCACGCCGGCCTCCTACACCGACCCCCGGCTGAGCGCGCCGGACGAGTTCTTCGGTGGGCAGCGGATCGTCGACGTGTTCGCCGAGTCCGCGAAGAAGTACCCCGGCGCCTACTTCTCGCCGTACGACTCGATCATCGGCTCGCCGCTCAGTGCCCAGCTGGTCAACGTCGAGACCGCCGGCAAGTCGCCGGACCTGGCCTGGAGTGATGCGCAGCACCAGATCGAGCGGGAACTGACCCGGGCGGGGGCGATCTGAGATGGCTGTCACCAAGGCCCTCCCGGCACCCGTGCAAGCACGTGAGGAGACCGCCGAGAAGCCGCCGAACCGCTTCAAGCAGGCGTTCCCGCAGTACGCCGCGATCTCGCCGTTCTTCATCCTGTTCGCGATCTTCGGTGCGTTCCCGATCCTGTTCTCGATCTGGATCTCGTTCCATTCCTGGGACGGCATCGGGCCGATGAAGTTCGTCGGGCTCGAGCAGTACAGCTACCTGCTCGGCGATCCGACGTTCTGGAAAGCCATCGGCAACACGATGATCATCTGGGTGCTGTCGACCGTCCCGATGCTGCTGCTGGCGCTGGTGATCGCGAACGCGCTGCACAACGCGACCCGGTTCCGCACCTTCTACCGGATCGCCTACTTCATCCCGAACGTCACCTCGGTGGTCGCCGTCACGCTGGTCTTCGGGTCGATCTTCAGCAACAACTTCGGCCTGCTGAACGCGTTCCTGCAGTCGATCGGGCTCGGCAAGGTCGAGTGGCTGACGCAGCCGTGGGGGATCAAGATCGCGATCGCCACCATCGTCACCTGGCGCTGGGTCGGCTACAACGCGATCATCTTCCTGGCCGGACTGCAGGCGATCTCGGCCGATGTCTACGAGGCCGCCAAGGTCGACGGCGCCAGCCCGCGGCAGACGTTCTGGCGGATCACTGTGCCGATGCTGCGGCCGGTGATCCTGTTCACCGCGGTCACCTCGACGATCGGCGGGCTGCAGATCTTCACCGAGTCCCGGGTGCTGTTCGGGGACACCGACAACATCGGCGGCCCGGGTGACGCCGGCATGACGATCGTCTCGTACCTCTACCAGAGCGCGTTCATCAAGAACCAGTTCGGGTACGGCGCCGCGATCGGCTGGGCCTTGTTCATCCTGATCGTGCTGTTCAGCATCATCAACTGGCGGCTGATCGGCGGGAACGACTCCGAACGCCTGACCAGTCGCGCCAAACGCCGCGCGGACCGGAAGATCGCCGTACAGAAGGCAAAGGAGGCGGCAGATGACGCCCGCTGAGCGCCTGCGCACCACCGTCGGGCACGTCGTGCTGATGCTCGGCGTCGCGGTCTCGCTGTTCCCGTTCTACTGGATGGTCGTGATGGCCTCCAACACCACGCCCGACATCTTCGCCTACCCACCGAAGCTGTTGATCGGTTCGCACCTGTTCGAGAACATGGGCAAGGTGCTCGACAACGTCGACTTCTTCGGCTCGATGCTGCTGACGCTGATCGCCTCGGTCTCCGTCACCGTGCTGGTGCTGTTCTTCGACTCGCTGGCCGCGTTCGCGTTCGCGAAGTACGAGTTCCCCGGCCGCAGGTTCCTCTTCGGGCTGCTGCTGGCGACGTTCATGATCCCGGCCCAGCTGTCGCTGGTGCCGCAGTTCGTGACACTGGCGGAGTTCGGCTGGATCGGCTCGCTGAAGGCGCTCATCATCCCCGGCGCCGCGAACGCGTTCGGCATCTTCTGGATGCGCCAGTACGCCGCCGGCGCGATCCCGGACGAACTGATCTCGGCCGCCAAGGTCGACGGGGCCGGCTTCTTCCGGCAGTACCTCACCGTCGGCCTGCCGGTGCTGCGGCCGGGCCTGGCCTTCCTCGGCATCTTCACCTTCATCAACGTCTGGAACGACTACCTGTGGCCACTGATCGTGATGACGGATCCGAACCGGCTCACGCTGCAGGTCGCCCTCGACCAGCTGAACGGTATCTACGGCACCGACTACTCGATGGTGATGGCGGGTGCGCTGATGAGTGTGATCCCGTTGATCGGGGTATTTCTGATCGGAGCCCGTTCGTTCATCGCCGACCTCGCCGCCGGTGCGATGAAGTTCTGACCTCACACAAAACTGACTAGGGATCTCCTTTGACTGACAGCAAACTCCGCTGGGGCATCCTCGGGACCGGCAACATCGCGTCCCGGTTCGCCGACCAGGTGCCGACCTCGCCGACCAATGAGGTGGTCGCGGTCGGCAGCCGGTCGCAGGCCTCGGCCGACGAGTTCGGCAAGCGCTTCAACATCCCGAACCGGCACGGCTCGTACGACGCCTTGCTCGCCGACGAGACCGTGGACGCGATCTATGTCGCCACCCCGCACCCGATGCACCCCGAATGGGCGATCAAGGCGGCCGACGCCGGCAAGCACGTGCTGTGCGAGAAGCCGCTGGCGATCAACAAGGCCTGGGCCGAGGCGATCATCGAGGCCGCCGTTCGCAACGACGTCTTCCTGATGGAGGCGTACATGTACCGCTGCCTCCCGCAGACCAAGCTGGTCGCGCAGCTGGTCCGGGACGGCGAGCTCGGCAAGGTGCACCACATCGAGGCCACCTTCGCCTTCAACGCCTCCTTCAACCCGACCAGCCGGATCTACGCCGACGAGCTCGCGGGCGGCGGCATCCTGGACGTCGGCGGTTACCCGGTCTCGTACGCGCGCCTGATCGCGGGTGCCGACAGCGGACTCCCGTACGCCGAACCCGCAGCCGTGAACGCGGTCGGGACAGTCGGCGAGACCGGCGCCGACGAATGGACAGCCGCGACCCTGTTCTTCGACGGCGGCGTCACCGCGCACGTCACCACCGGCGTCCGCCTCGGCGACCAGAACCAGGTCCGGATCGTCGGTAGCAAGGGCTACCTGATCGTCGAGGACCCGTGGTTCGGCGGCGACGGCAAGCCGACCCACGTCACCCTGCACAAGGTCGGCGAGGAGATCCGCGACATCTCCGCCGAGCCGGCGCTCATCTACGCGGCCGAGGCCGAGGCGGTCGCCGCCGCGATCTCGCAGCGGCAGGCGCCGGAGATGAACTGGGCCGACACCCTCGGCAACCTGACGGTCCAGGACGCCTGGCGGAAGGCGATCGGTCAGCAGTACGCGAGTGAGCGTGACGACGCGGCGGTCCCGACGGCGAGCGGTCGGCCGCTGGCCAAGCGGGCCGATGCGCCGATGAAGTACGGGACCGTCGCCGGTGTGGACAAGCAGGTGTCGCGGCTCGTCATGGGCGTCGACAACCAGCACAGCATCAGCCACGCCGCCACGGTCTTCGACGACTTCGTCGAGCGCGGAGGGACGACGTTCGACACCGCCTACATCTACGGCGGCGGGTACGGCGAGAAGCTGCTCGGGCAGTGGATCAAGACCCGTGGCAACCGCGACGAGGTCGTTGTGATCGGCAAGGGTGCGCACACCCCGCACTGCGATCCGGCGTCGATCACCCGGCAGCTCGAAGAGAGCCTCGAACGGCTGCAGACCGACCACGTCGACCTGTACCTGATGCACCGCGACAACGAGGACATCCCGGTCGGCGAGTTCGTCGACGTACTGGACGAGCAGTTCCGGGCGGGGCGGTTCAAGGCGTTCGGCGGTTCGAACTGGTCGCTGGAGCGGTTCGACGAGGCCAACGCTTATGCGGCGGCCAACGGGAAGCAGCCGTTCACGCTGCTCAGCAACCACCTGAGCCTGGCCCGGGCGTACGACGTACCGTGGGCTGGGTGCCGGCATGTGTCGGACGATGAGTCGCAGGCATGGTTGCGGGACCGGCAGGTCGCGCTGTTCCCGTGGTCGAGCCAGGCCCGCGGATTCTTCACCGGACGGGCCAAGCCGGAGGACCGCTCGGACGAGGAACTGGTCCGCTGTTTCTACTCCGACGAGAACTTCCGTAGACTGGACCGGGCCCGGGAGCTCGCGGCCGCCAAGGGAGTCGAGCCGACCGCGATCGCACTGGCCTGGTTGCTGCATCAGCCGTACCCGGTGTTCCCGTTGATCGGGCCTCGGCACATCAGTGAGACGCGGACCTCGACACCAGGTCTGACGGTGTCGCTGAGCGACGAAGAAGTGGCGTACCTCACTGCGTGGCGAGCGTAGGTTGACCGAATTGGTCGAGCCCTGACACCCATGTAACATGGTCTGTCGGTGTCAAGACCCTGAACACGGAGAATCATGTCTAAGATTTGCGATGTCTGCGGCAAGCAGCCGATGTTTGGCAAGAGCGTTGCCCGTCTGGGTAAGGGCGCGATGATCCGGCGGGTCAAGGCGCGTACGCCCCGTCGCTTCAACCCCAACATTCAGCCGGTCCGGGCGATCATCAAGGGCACCCCGACCCGCCTGAAGGTGTGCACCTCCTGCATCAAGGCCGGCAAGGTCCAGCGCGTCGTCGGCTGACCTGAAGACTCGGAGCTGGCGAGGAATGCTCGCGCTGTAGCGCTTCGGCGTGGCTCCTCGTCGTGTTGTGCGGCGGCGCTTCGCTTGCCGCAGGCGGGGGCTTCGCCACCCGCACCCCCTTCCGTGTAGGGCTGATCCAGGCGCCTCGGGTTCGACCCGGGGCGCCTTGTCATGTTCAGCGGCGCTTGGCGACGACCGTGATCTCGTTGCGGTTGTGATGGAGCTGGCGCGCGTGCAGTACGTCGTACTCCGCCCGCAGCACGTCGAGTCCGCGCCGGGCGCCGTCCAGCGGGTTCTTCCCGCCACCCTTCAGGGTCACCACCGCCAGCCCACCGCGGCGTAGGTGCGCGGCCGCGTCGATCATCATCCGGGCGCTCAGGATCTGGTCCATCCGCATGTCGTTCACCACGACATCGAAGCGGATCCGGTTCTCCGCGAAGAACCGGCCGGCCGTCGTCTCCGCGTGATGGATCCCGCGGTCCCGCAGCAGCCGCACGTCCAGGTAGCCCGGGTCGACCGACCACACCTCCTGCCCGTGCTCCCGCAGGATCCGCGTCCACCCACCCGGTGACGCACCCAGGTCGACCGCCTTCCCGCCGGGCGGCAACTCCAGCCCGAAGGTCGCGATCGCCTCCTCCAGCTTGAACTCCGACCGCGACACCCGCTCCTCGCCCCTCGCGAGCCGCATTCGGCCACCCGGCCAGTCCGACAAGCTGTCCGCGAGCCGGTTCACGCCGAGCAGGATCGTCCGCGGACTCTCGAAACACGAGACGACCCACTTCTGGCCCGAACGCGTGACACCCACCCCGCGCTCGGTCAGCGCCTCCTCGATCCGGTGGAAGTACGACCCGCCGGTCCCCGCCCGATCCGTCCACGCCTGCACGGCGAGCGCCTTCGGATACTCCGGCAGCTCACCCAGAATCAGCTCCGCGAGCTCGTAACCAGGCGGCAGCTCGTCGAAACTCCCGATCTCGTTCGTCAGATGCCGGACGAACATGATCCGCCCGGAGTCACAAGCCTCCGCGAGCTCCTGCACCGCGGGCCCGCTCACCCGCCCGATATCAGCCCCGACCCGCTGGATCGGCACCTTCCCGAACTCCCCACGGATCTCCCGCACAGCCCAGTCATAACTGTCGGCCGCAACCGAGAACAACACGCTCACCGCCCGACCGTACCGAAGGACAGGACGTATCCCCCCATCAACCGCCTTCCGGCGCCTCCGTCACGCTCAGCGCGCCGCCCACCCACCACACACCTCCTGTCGTTAGCGCCGCTCCGTCCTCGGGTACGGCGGGGTGGGGTGGGAGGCATTAACCTTCCGGGCGTGGAGGAACTGACGGTCGCGGTGTTGCGTGCGTGGGCTCGGACCGCGTTGGTGGAGCTGGGGCGGGCCCGGAGCGGGATCGACGAGCTGAACGTGTACCCGGTTCCGGACGGGGATACGGGGACGAACCTGTACCTGACCTGGGAGGCGGCTTGTGAGGCGCTGCCTGAGGGGGAGCTGACGTTCGCGGAGGCTGTGCAGGCGTTCGGGCGCGGGGCGTTGCTGGGGGCGCGGGGTAACTCGGGTGTGATCACGTCGCAGCTTGTCCGGGCGTGCGGGATGCGGCTGGCCGAGAATCTGCCGCCGGAGCGCGACACGGACGGCGTACTGGCTGATCCACGGATGAGTGAGGCGGCCGCTCTGGCCGACGCTCTCACGTACGCCGCTGATGCCGCGTACGGCGCGGTCGCGGAACCGGTCGAGGGGACCATGCTCACCGTCGCCCGCGCGGCCGCCAACGGGGCGATGAGTGCGGCGAACGACGGGAAGAGCCTGGCCGAAGTGTGTCTGGCCGCGGTCGCGTCCGCGCGGCTGGCGCTCACCAGGACGACCGAGCAGCTCGACGTGCTCCGGCGGGCCGGGGTGGTCGACGCCGGGGGAGCGGGGCTGGTCGTGATCCTGGGGGCGATGGAGTCCGTGCTCACCGGTCGGACCGTGACGATCGACGTACCGGCCCGGGTCGAACCGCAGGAGGTTGCGGGCGACCTCGACCCCGAAGGGCCGGCGTACGAGGTGATGTACCTGCTGGACGCCGCTGACGAGGCTGTCGCGGACTTCCGGCGTCAGCTGGCAGCCCTGGGTGACTCGGTCGTCGTAGTCGGCGGAGACGGTCTCTGGAACGTCCACGTGCATGCCGACGACGTCGGTGCCGCGATCGAGCTCGGGATCGCCATCGGTCGCCCGCACCGCATCCGGGTCACCCACTTCGCCGACCAGCCACACCACGAGCCGCCGCCCGGCCGGGCCGTGATCGCGGTCGCTGCCGGTGAAGGGCTGGCCGCGCTGTTCGCCGAGTCCGGTGCCAAGGTCGTGGTCGGTGGACCTGGCCGGCGGTGTTCGACCGGCGAACTGCTCACCGCGATCGAGAAGTCCAAGGCAATGGAGATCGTGCTGCTGCCGAACGACAAGGACTCCATCGCCGTCGCCGAGGCCGCTGCGACGGCGGCCCGGCAGGACGGAATCCGGGTCGCCGTGATCCCCACCCGGGCTCAGGTCCAGGGCCTGGCGGCGATCGCCGTACACGACGCTGGAGCCAGCTTCGACGATGACGTCGTCCACCAGTCCGCGGCGGCCGGGCAGACGCGCCACGGCGCTGTCACGATCGCGGTGAAGGACGCCTACACGATGGCAGGCCGGTGCCGGGTGGGCGACGCACTAGGCGTGGTCGACGGAGATTTCGCCCTCATCACCGATGACCTGACCGAGGCCGCGATCGCTGTCGTCGATCGGCTGCTGGGCGGTGGTGGCGAGCTGCTGACCATCGTCACCGGACGCGACGCGGACCCCGAACTGGCCGCCGCGATCGAGCGGCACGTGCGACGGCACCGCAAAGATGTCGATGTCGTGGTGTACGACGGAGGGCAGGACAGGTACCCGTTGCTGATCGGGGTCGAATGAAGACTGACATGGACCGCAAACTCCGCGACTTCGTCGGAGCCAAGACGGCCAAGACTTTCGCGGACGTGCTCGAGATCGAGACCGTCGGCGAGCTGCTGCGCCACTACCCGCGGCGGTACCTGAAGAAGGGTGAGCTGACACCCTTCGACGAGCTCGAGGTCGGTGACCAGGCAACGGTCAACGGCCGGGTCAAGAAGGTCACCGTCCGCTCCCTCGACACCAAGGCCGAGATCCCGCTCACCGACGTCCAGAAGTGGACCCGGCGCAAGACGCTGACCAAGGTCGTGGTCACCGACGGCCGGCACGACCTGGAGCTGGCGTTCTTCAACCAGCCCTGGCTGGCCACCAAGCTGACCCCCGGTACGGCGGCGCTGTTCTGGGGCGAGGTGACGATGTTCCGCGACATCATGCAGCTCAAGGGCCCGGGCACCGAGATCCTCGACGACGAGGACCTCACCGAGGCCGAGATCGAACGCCGGGCCCGGCCGTTCCGCCCGCTCTACCCGGCGACCGCGAAGTTGCCGACCGCAACGATCGAGCGCAGCATCAAGATCGTCCTGGACAACCTCAGCGAGGATCTCGAGGATCCGGTGCCGGAGCTGATCCGGCGCAAGGAGAAGCTCCTCGGCCTGGTCGAGGCGCTGCAGAAGGTGCATCTGCCGGAGACCGAGAAGGACATCAGCGACGCCCAGAACCGGTTCCGGTTCGAGGAGGCGCTGGTGATGCAGACGATCCTGGCGCAGCGCCGCGCGGTCACCGATGCGCTGAAGGCCGTCGCCCGGCCGCGGACGGCCGGTGGCTTGCTCGACGAGTTCGACAAGCGGCTGCCGTTCTCGCTCACCGACGGCCAGGCCGAGGTGGGCGAGGAGATCTTCGCCGATCTGGAGCGGCCGCATCCGATGCACCGGTTGCTGCAGGGTGAGGTCGGTTCCGGCAAGACCGTGGTGGCGCTGCGGGCGATGCTGTCGGTGGTCGACAACGGCGGTCAGGCGGTGCTGCTGGCACCGACCGAGGTGCTCGCCACCCAGCACCACAAGACGCTGATCAAGATGCTCGGTGACCTGGCCGAGCAGGGCATGCTCGGCGGTGCGGACCACGCCACCAAGGTCGGGCTGCTGACCGGTTCGCTGAACGCGGCAGCCCGCCGTACGGCGATGCTGGACGCTGCGAGTGGCGCCGCCGGGATCGTGGTCGGGACGCACGCGTTGCTCGAGGACAAGGTGCAGTTCGCCGATCTCGGGCTCGTCGTGGTCGACGAACAGCACCGGTTCGGCGTTGAGCAGCGGGCCGCGCTGAGCGCGAAATCGGGGGAGAACACCCCGCACGTGCTGGTGATGACGGCGACCCCGATCCCGCGGACGGTCGCGATGACCGTGTTCGGCGACCTCGCGGTCTCGACGCTGACCGAGCTCCCGGCCGGGCGCTCGCCGATCCAGTCCTCCGTCGTGCCGGCCAAGCAGAAGCCGGAGTGGCTGGAGCGGGCCTGGGCGCGGGTCCGCGAGGAGGTCGGCAAGGGCCACCAGGCGTACGTCGTCTGTCCGCGGATCGGCGACGACGTGAAGAACGCGGCCGACGAGGAAGGCGACCTGGCGGCCGGGGACGACGAAGGTGACGGCAAGAAGCAGGCCCGGCCCCCGATCTCGGTCATGCAGGTCTCCGAGGCGCTCGGCGAGATCCTGCACGACCTCCGCGTGGAGATCCTGCACGGCCGGTTGCCGGCCGACGAGAAGGACGCGGTGATGACCCGGTTCGCGGCCGGCGAGGTCGACGTACTGATCGCGACCACGGTGATCGAGGTCGGCGTCGACGTACCGAACGCCTCGACGATGGTGATCATGGACGCGGACCGGTTCGGCATCTCGCAGCTGCACCAGCTGCGCGGCCGGGTCGGCCGGGGCAAGGTGCCCGGATTGTGCCTGCTGGTCACCGACCTGTGGGACGGGACGAAGTCGTACGGGCGGCTGGCCGCGGTGGCCTCGACGACGGACGGGTTCGAGCTGTCCCGGATCGATCTGGAGACGCGTCGCGAGGGCGACGTGCTGGGGGTGGCGCAGTCCGGCAAGCGGAGCAGCCTGAAGCTGCTGAGCGTGCTGCGGGACGAAGAGCTCATCTTCACCGCCCGCCACGTGGCGCAGTCCCTGATCTCGGTCGACCCCGAGCTCGCCGAGTACCCCGCCCTCCGCTCCTTCGTGCAGAGCGCACTGGAGTCCGAATCCACCGAGTACCTGGAGAAAACATGACACGGGTTATCGGGGGCGTGGCGGGTGGCAGGCGGATCGCCGTACCGGCTGGGGACGGGACGCGGCCGACGACGGACCGGACGCGGGAGGCGTTGTTCTCGTCGCTGGAGGCGGAGTTCAGCAGCTTCGACGGAGTCAACGTGCTCGATCTGTACGCCGGGTCCGGGGCGATCGGGTTGGAGGCGCTGTCGCGCGGCGCGGCCAAGGTCGTGCTGGTCGAGTCGGACCGGAAGGCGGCCGAGGTGATCACGGCGAACATCAAGGTCGTCGGGCTGCCCGGGGTCACGGTGCTGACCCGGCCGGTGGAGAAGCTCGCCGCAGGGGAGCCCCTGGCCGTATTCGACCTGCTGTATGCCGACCCGCCGTACAAGCTGGACACCGTCGAGCTGCAGGACGTGCTGGTCGCTCTGGCTGCGAACGGCTGGCTCGCACCGGATGCCTTCGTGGTCGTCGAGCGGGGGAAGCGGGAGCCGTGGGAGTGGCCGGAGGGGTTCGCCGGGCTGCGCGACCGCAAGTACGGCGAGGCGCGTCTTTGGTACGGTCACCGGCATGGCTAAGGCTGTGTTTCCGGGCTCGTTCGACCCGCCCACGATCGGCCACCTGGACGTCGTCACCCGCGCGGCCGGCGCTTTCGAGGAGCTGATCGTCGCGGCCGGGGTGAACCAGTCCAAGAAGCGGCTGTTCAGCGACGCCGAGCGGGTCGAGATGCTGACCGAGCTCGCCGAACCGTTCCCGAACGTCCGGATCGCCACCTTCGACGGCCTGCTCGTCGACTTCTGCACCGAGCAGGGTGCGAGCGTGATCGTGAAGGGCCTGCGGACCGCGGCCGACTACGACTACGAGCTCCAGATGGCCCACCTGAACCGCCGGATGACCGGGGTCGACACGGTCTTCCTGCCGAGCGCGCCCGAGCACGGCTTCATCTCCTCGAGCTGGGTCAAGGAGATCGGCAAGCTCGGCGGTGACGTATCCTCGTTCGTGACGCCCAGTGTTCACGCACGGTTACTGGCAAAACACCGATAGGCCCCGAATTGGGTGTCGGGCCGGGTAGTTGATAATGTGGTCTACCGGTCTCGCTGAGACCGAGATTTATGCCTGCCCACGCCTGAAAGGGATGTCCTGAGCGTCTTGGATCCGCGGTCCCCACTCGTGATCGACACGCACGAGCTGTCACGCCGCGCCGGGTCCCAGCGCGAAGTCTCCTTCACGGCCGCAGCACCGGCAGATCTCGGGATCGACGTGATCGGCGTCCCCGAAGGCGACCAGATCCAGTTCGATCTACGGCTGGAGTCGGTTGTCGAAGGGGTTCTCGTCACCGGATCGGCCACTGGCCGGCTGGTTGGGGAGTGCGCGCGGTGCCTGGTCGATATCGAGGACGAGTTCCTCGCTGACGTCCAGGAGCTGTACGTCTACCCGGAGAGCGAGGCCGAGCCGGACGAGGCCAGCCGGATGGAGGGCGATCTGATCGACCTCGAGCCGGCGCTGCGGGACCAGGTGGTGCTTGCGCTGCCGTTCCAGCCGCTGTGCACGGACGACTGTCCGGGACTGTGCCCCGAGTGTGGGGTGCGCCTGGTCGAGGAGCCCGGTCACCAGCACGAGGACCGGAGCGACCCACGATGGGCCGCGCTGGGCGGACTGCTCCAGAACGACCAGCAAGACAAGTGAACAACTGAACATCGAACACACGCACACCAGCCGGCCGGGTCAACCAGCCCCCGGCCGAACCGAGGAGTCATAACCGTGGCCGTTCCGAAGCGGAAGATGTCGCGCAGCAACACCCGCAACCGCCGGGCTCAGTGGAAGACCACTGCGCCGGCGCTGGTGACCTGCGTGAACCCCGCCTGCCGCGCCAAGCACCTGCAGCACACCGTTTGCCCCACCTGCGGCCAGTACGGCGCGAAGGGCGAGCGTCGCCAGGTCGTCGAGAGCTAAACGGCACCTATCAGTGAATTCATCAGTCGACGCCGGGCCGGACCCGGCGCATGGGGGGCTCTACGCCGAGCTGAACGAACGGCTCGGCGTAGCGCTGGCTGACAATTTGCTGGAGCACGCCTTCACCCACCGCTCGTTCGCCTACGAGAACGGTGGGTTGCCGACGAACGAGCGGCTGGAGTTCCTCGGGGACTCCGTGCTCGGGGTCATCGTCACGGAGTCGCTGTTCCGCAACCATCCGGACCTCTCCGAGGGACGGCTGGCCAAGCTGCGCGCCGCCGTGGTCAACATGCGGGCCCTCGCGGGGGTCGCGCGTGAACTCAAACTGGGCAAGTACCTGCGGCTCGGCCGCGGGGAGGAAGCCACCGGCGGCCGGGACAAGTCGTCGATCCTGGCCGACTGCGTCGAGGCGCTGATCGGTGCCGTCTACCTGGACCGCGGGTTCGAGACCGCGGGCCTGGTGGTGCACCGGCTGTTCGACGACCTGATGGAGTCCTCGGCCCGGCTCGGTGCCGGCCTGGACTGGAAGACGTCACTGCAGGAGCTGGTCGCCCAGCTCGGCGTCGGCGTCCCGGAGTACGTGATCGCCGAGTCCGGTCCCGACCATGCCAAGACGTTCGAGGCCCGGGTCCGGATCGGGGCCGACACCTACGGTCACGGCATCGGCCGGAGCAAGAAGGAAGCCGAGCAGCAGGCCGCCGAGACCGCCTGGAAGGCCCTGCGCGCCGCGCATCCCGACAGCACGGATCCTTCTCAGCAGCCGTAGTATCTGCGAGTGCCTGAGCTCCCAGAGGTAGAGGTGGTCCGCCGCGGGCTGGCGGACTTCACCACCGGCCGGACGATCGATGCGGTCGAGGTCCTGCACCCACGGCCGGTACGCCGGCATCTCGCGGGACCGGACGATTTCGTCGCCCGGCTCAAGGGGCAGGTGTTCGCGGAGCCGGCCCGGCGCGGGAAGTACCTCTGGCTGCCGCTCACCTCGGGTGACGCGGTCCTCACCCATCTCGGAATGAGCGGCCAGTTCCGGGTCCAGCCGGTCGGCGCGCCGGACGAAGCCCATCTGCGGGTCCGGATCCGCTTCGCCGACGACGGCGGAGAGGTCCGGTTTGTGGACCAGCGGATGTTCGGTGGTCTGTCCTACTCCGAGGGCGGCGCCGAGCTGCCCGCCGAGATCGCCCACATCGCTCGGGACCCGTTCGATCCCCTGTTCGACGCCGAGGCCGCGGCGGCCGCGCTCCGGCGCCGCAAGACCGGTCTGAAGCGGGCGTTACTGGACCAGACCGTGGTCAGCGGGATCGGCAACATCTATGCCGACGAGGCGTTGTGGCGCGCGAAACTGCACTACGCGCGGGCCACGGATTCGCTGAAACCCTTGCAGGCAAGGGAGATTCTCCGGCATGCCCATGAGGTGATGGCCGAGGCACTGGACGTCGGCGGGACCAGCTTCGACGCCCTGTATGTCAACGTGAACGGGGAATCGGGCTATTTCGAACGCGGCCTGAACGTCTACGGTCAGGAGGGTTCACCGTGCCCCCGGGACGGCCGCCCGATCCGCCGGGAGCCCTTCATGAACCGCTCGTCGTACCGCTGTCCGAGATGCCAGCCGGTTCCGCGGCTCGTCCGCTGGTGAGCGAGGTATTGTTAATAAGTGTGGCCCAGGTTGACCGCCCGCGTTACGGGTGTCACCCTGAAAGACGGTACACATTTTCAGCGTTCCCCATCGCGATCTGAGCAGGGGTGCGCACACCCGGCCAGAACCCTTCCGGAGGACAGCACAATGGCCAAGGCTCTTTTAGGGCATCTTGGAGGCACTGACCCGCGCATGCTTGAGCAGGTTCGTCTGCTCAACCGGCGTGTCGCCGATCTGGAGGCGCACGTGATGCGCCTGCAGGCAGAGAACGACCATCTCGTCGCACAGGTCCACGAGGGCCGGCTGCTGACAGTCGACGAGGCTCTGCGCACTCCTGCCACGGTCTGACGACCCTGGTCGCGGCCTCCGCGTCGCACCTGAAACAACCGCACGTCGAAGCAATGGCATGAAGACGGCGGTGGCCCCCGTCCGGGCCCCGCCGCTCGCGCCTGTCCTGAAATGTTGTGCTCCCACACTCATCTGCCTGCCGCTCCGACCGGTAGGCCTCCACGGTTTCGTGTCCGGCCCTTTGTAGACTGGGCGGCGGAACTACTTCCCCGGGTAGCGACAGCGTTACGAGTTGCGACGGTTCCTTCGGTATCGTCTGTCCTTTCACGGGTTGGAGAGCATCGCTTTGTATCTGAAGAGCATGACGCTCCGAGGCTTCAAGTCGTTCGCGTCGGCCACGACGATGAACTTCGAACCGGGGATCACCTGCATCGTCGGCCCGAACGGCTCGGGGAAGTCCAATGTCGTCGACGCCCTCGCCTGGGTGATGGGTGAGCAGGGCGCCAAGTCGCTGCGCGGCGGCAAGATGGAGGACGTCATCTTCGCCGGCACCTCCGGCCGCTCGCCGCTGGGCCGCGCCGAGGTGGTGCTGACCATCGACAACACCGACGGCGCGCTCCCGATCGAGTACGCCGAGGTCACGATCAGCCGGACGATGTTCCGCAACGGCGGCTCGGACTACCAGATCAACGGCCAGAGCTGCCGGTTGCTGGACGTCCAGGAGCTGCTCAGCGACTCCGGCATCGGCCGCGAGATGCACGTCATCGTCGGCCAGGGCCAGCTCGACTCGATCCTGCGCGCGACCCCGGAGGGCCGCCGCGGCTTCGTCGAGGAGGCCGCCGGGGTGCTCAAGCACCGCAAGCGCAAGGAAAAGGCGATCCGGAAGCTGGAGGCCACCGAGGGCAACCTGCACCGCCTCGGTGACCTGATCCAGGAGATCCGCCGCCAGCTGAAGCCGCTCGGGCGCCAGGCGGAGGTGGCGCGCCGGGCGGTGACGATCCAGGCCGAGGTCCGCGACGGCCGGGCCCGGCTGCTCGCCGACGACATCGTCCAGGCCCAGTCCGCCCTCGAGGCCGAGCTGGCCGACGAGGCCCGGATGACGGAACGCCGGACCGAGATCGAGGCCAAGTTGCGCGAGGCGCGCGACCTGGAGGCCGAGCTCGAGGAGGCGCTCCGCGAGGACGCGCCGGCGCTGCAGGCCGCACAGGACACCTGGTACCAGCTGTCCGGGTTCGGCGAGAAGATCAAGGGCACCGCCCGGATCGCCGCCGACCGGATCCGCTCGCTGAACGACGAGGCCGACGACGGCCCGCGCTCCGGGCGGGATCCCGAGGAGCTCGAGCTCGAGGCGGCCCGGGTGCGCGAGACCGAGGCGCAGATCGAGGCCGAGGTCGAGGCACACTCCGAGCTGCTGGCCGAGGCTGTCGAGCGCCGTCAGGTGCTGGAGAACCAGGAGGCCGAGGAGGAGCGCCGGATCTCCGCGCTGATCCGGGCCGCCTCCGACCGGCGTGAGGGCCTGGCCCGGCTGACCGGTCAGGTGAACGCGCTGAAGAGCCGCGCGGCCGCCGCCGAGTCCGAGATCGGCCGGCTCGCCACGAACATGAACGAGGCCGAGGCCCGGGCGGCCAAGGCACAGCACGACTTCACCGCGCTGGAGACCCAGGTCGCCGGTCTGGATGCCGGCGAGCGCGGCCTCGACGATCAGTACGAGGCAGCCCAGTCGGTTCTCGACGAGCTGGACGAGCGGCTGGCCAAGCTGCGCGCCGAGGAGCGGGACGCCGAGCGTGAGCGGACCGGTCTGAGCGCCCGCAAGGAGGCGCTGGAGCTCGGTCTGAACCGCAAGGACGGCGCCGGCGCCCTGCTGGCCGCCTCCGAGCAGGTCAACGGCCTGATGGGTTCGGTCGCGGCGCTGCTGAGCGTGCGCTCCGGGTACGAGACGGCCATCGCGGCCGCTCTCGGCGAGGCCGCCGACGCGGTCGCCATCACCCATGCGGACGCTGCCCTGGCCGCGGTCGGTCACCTGAAGGAGCACGACCTCGGCCGCGCCGGGATGCTGCTGGGCGACGCTCCGGCTGACGACTACTCCAGCTGGCCAACCCTGCCGTACGGCGCCCTGTACGCCGTCGACGTCGTCGAGTGCCCGCAGAACCTGCGCCCCGCACTGCGCCGGCTGCTCCGCAAGGTCGCGATCGTGGACGACGTACCGGCGGCTCAGTCGCTGGTACGCAATCTCCCCGACGTCACCTGCGCGACGCGGGCGGGCGACGTACTGGGTGCACACTTCGCGTACGGCGGATCTGACGCGGCCCCGAGCCTGATCGAGGTGCAGTCGGCGGTCGACGAGGCCGCGGAGAAGCTGATCGAGGCCACGGCGCGCAGCGAGCGGTTGCGGTTCGAGCTGTCCGGGATGGAGGACGAGCGGGCCCGGCAGAAGGAGTCCGTCGAGATCACGCTGGCCCGGCTGCACGAGTCGGATGCGGCGATGGCGGCGGTGGCCGAGCAGCTCGCGCACTTCGGGTCGCTGGCCAAGGCTTCCCGTGGCGAGGCGCAGCGGATGGCCGAGGCGATCGCCGCGGCCGAGGCGGAGCGCGACAAGAACCTGTCCGGTCTGGCCGAGCTCGAAGAGCGGCTGAACGACGCGGAGATGTTCGACGACGAAGGTGACGAGCCCGACACGTCGACCCGCGACCAGCTCTCCGAGGCCGCCAAGGCCGGGCGTGCCGCCGAGATGGAGGCGCGGCTCGCGCTGCGCACCACCGAAGAGCGGGCCCGGGCGCTGTCCGGCCGGGCCGACCAGCTGGAGCGTGCAGCTCGGCAGGAGCGCGAGGCGCGCGCCCGTGCGGTCGCCCGTGCTGCCCGCCGGGCTCGCCAGTCCGAGGCCGCGCAGGCTGTCCACCTGGCGACCGGCCACGTGCTGGCCCGGTTGGAGACCTCGCTGCAGCTGGCGGCGACCGAGCGCTCCGCGATCCAGGCCCAGCGGGCCGACCGGGAGCAGGCGCTCTCGCAAGCTCGTTCCGCCACCCGCAACCTGAGCTCCGAGCTGGAGCAGCTGACCAACACCGTCCACCGCGACGCGCTGGCCCGGGCCGAGCAGAAGATGCGGCTCGAGCAGCTGTACGAGAAGGCGCTCGGTGAGCTGGGAATTGCGGTCGAGGCACTCGTCGCGGAGTACGGTCCCGACCAGTTGGTGCCGCCGCTGCCCAAGGACGGCGACGACAACACGCTGGAGCTCGAGGGAGAGCCGTTCGACCGGGCCAAGGTCGAGAAGCGGCTCAAGTCCGCCGAGCGCTCGCTGAACCAGCTGGGCCGGATCAACCCGCTCGCGCTCGAGGAGTTCGACGCGATGGAGGAGCGGCACCGCTTCCTGTCCGAGCAGCTCGAGGACCTGCGCAAGTCCCGCCGCGACCTGATGGACATCGTCAAGGAGGTCGACGACCGCGTCGAGCAGGTCTTCACCGAGGCCTACCGTGACGTCGAGATCGCCTTCCAGCACGTCTTCAGCCGGCTCTTCCCCGGTGGCGAAGGCCGCCTGATCCTCACCGACCCCGACGACATGCTGGCCACCGGTATCGACGTCGAGGCCCGCCCACCCGGCAAGAAGGTCAAGCGCCTCTCGCTGCTGTCCGGTGGTGAGCGCTCCCTGGTCGCGGTCGCCTTCCTGGTCGCCCTCTTCAAGGCCCGCCCCTCGCCCTTCTACATCCTGGACGAGGTCGAGGCCGCCCTCGACGACACCAACCTCGGCCGCCTCCTGGAGATCTACGAAGAGCTCCGCGAGAACAGCCAGCTCCTGGTCATCACCCACCAGAAGCGCACCATGGAGGTCGCCGACGCCCTCTACGGCGTCACCATGCGCGGCGACGGCGTCTCCGCCGTCATCTCCCAACGCATCAGAGAACCCGAGCCGGTCTAGCCGGCTCCGGTCACTAGCCCAACCACATCACTTCCCACGTCTGGTGCGGGTCGTCTTCGGCGCAGCGGGTCAAGGTGGCCGGCGTACCGGCGGTGTACGCGGCGAACTGGAGGCAGCCATCGCCGCTGCCGACACTGCGCAGCATCACGATCGGGCCGCCCGGGAGCTGCTCCTCGACCCACTGCTGACTGAGACGCCCATCATCGCAGGGAGTCAGCACCGCCTGCCCACCGTTCTGATACGAGGTCAGGTCCAGACATCCGTTGCCGGCTCCCTTGTTCCGGAGCAGACCGTTGTCCAGCAGAGTCCATTTCTGGCTCAGTAAAGTCCCGTTGCAACGAGCCAAGAAGACCGGCGAGCCGCTGGCGTAGCTGCCCAGGTCGAGGCAGCCGTTGCCGCTGCCTTGGTTGAGGTAGAGGAACGCGAAGTCCTCCGCGGAGGACTTCGCGGAGGCCGGCAGCACCCCGGTCACTGCGGCCATCGCCGCGACCACCGCCAGCCTGGTCAACCGGCGGACCGTTCTGCGTACAGTCATCTGCTCCCTCTCGATAGCTGTTGGCGGACATTCAGGCACACCTCATCGCGCCCGCACAACGCATTCAGGCGTACTCGAAATGGGCCGGCGTCCGACTGTCTTGCAATTTCTGAGACGACCGGTCATATTGGAGGCATGGCCAGGCGGAGTATGCGGGAAGAGATCCTCGAGTCCGGGGTGCAGTTGTTCCTGGAGCGGGGGTTCAATGCGGCGGCGGTGAAGGACATCACCGACCGGGCGGGGGTGCCGAAGGGGTCGTTCTACAACCACTTCGAGAGCAAGGAAGCGCTGGCCGAGGTGGCGCTGGAGCGGTACGGCGAGACGCGGCGGATGGGGGATCTGGCCGATCGGTCGGTGCCGCCGGTGGAGCGGATGCGCCGGCACTTCGAGTTCCTGCGGGACGAGTTGCCGGAGTTCACCAAGGGGTGCATGTACGGGAACTTCGGGGCCGAGGTCGTCGACCACAGTGAGCCGTTGCGCAAGCGCGTGAAGGACAGTTGGGAGCACTGGGCGGATCTGCTCACCCAGGTGATCGCGCAGGGCCAGGCCGACGGGACGATTCGGGCGTCGCTCGATCCGCGGCAGACTGCCTATTACCTGACCAGCGCCTGGGAGGGCACGTTGCTCCGGGCCCGGGCGGACAAGTCCGCCGAGGCCTTCGAGATCTTCTTCGCGGTCACGTTCGACGCGTTGCTGGCCTGACTTTCAGCCGCCCTCGTCGCGAGGGCGGCTTTCTGCTGACGATTCCAAGATGACCGACCGTCTTAGAGGAGAACCATGACTACCTATCGCGCGATCGAGGCGCTCGACGGTGCCTTCACGCAGGTCGAGCGCGAACTGTCCGCCCCCGGCGCCGGCCAGGTCCGGATCCGGGTCGAGGCCTGCGGTGTCTGTCACAGCGACGTTCTGGGTGTGCACAACCTGAACAGCAGCCGCCCAGCCGGTACGGCGATCGTCCCGGGCCACGAGGTGGTCGGGTGGATCGACGCGGTCGGTACCGGGGTGGAGACCTGGACCGTCGGACAGCGCGTCGGCGTTGGCTTCCTGGGTGGGCATTGCGGTGTCTGCGCAAGCTGCCGCGGTGGTGACTTCGTGTTCTGCACCAATCAGCCCGTCACCGGCGACACCATCGACGGCGGGTACGCCGAGTACCTCACCGCACCGGCGAGCGGACTGGTCGCCGTACCGGATGAGTGGGATGCCGCGGAGGCGGCGCCGCTGCTGTGTGCCGGCATCACCGTGTTCAACGGCCTGCGCAAGGGTGCGGCCGGCCCGGGTGGCCTGGTCGCCGTCCAGGGCATCGGTGGCCTCGGGCACCTCGCGATCCAGTACGCCGCCAAGCTCGGTCTGCGCGTGGTTGCGATCGCCCGCGGTGTGGACAAGCGCGAACTGGCGCTCAAACTCGGCGCGACCGACTACATCGACAGCTCGGCGGTCGATCCGGGCAAGGCGCTGCAGGAGCTCGGCGGCGCCCAGGTGATCGTCGCGACCGCGGCCAGCGGTGCCTCGATGTCACCGCTGGTCGAGGGGCTCGGCCTGCGCGGCAAGTTGATCGTGCTCGGTGCGGCCGCCGACCCGATCGAGGTCACGACCGGCGCGCTGATCTTCGGCGGCCGGTCGATCGAGGGGTCGCTCACCGGCATCCCGAGCGAGAACGAGGAGAACCTCGCGTTCGCCCTCGCGCACGACGTGCGGCCGATGGTCGAGCGGGTCCCGCTCGAGCAGGCCGCGGAGGCCTACGCCCGGATGATGTCCGGCGCGGCCCGATTCCGGATGGTTCTCACGACAGGAGCAGCGCGATGAAGGTAGTACTGAAGGCACTGGGCGAGCTGCTCGACAACTCCGTGCTCGAAGCCGCCACCGACCCGGTCGGGCCGGACGACGTACTGGTCGCTGTCGAGGCGGCCACGATCAACCCGGTCGACTCGATGCTTGCCTCTGGCAACTACGGCTACCAGGTGCGGGTGCCGTTCGACGTCGGCACCGAGGGGATCGGCTGGGTGACCCAGGTGGGCAGCGCCGTCGACCCGGCCCTGAACGGACGCCGCGTCCTGATCCTGCCGAACTACGAGCAGGGCACCTGGGCCGACCAGGTCGTGGTGAAGGCGGCGAACGTCGTACCGATCCCGGACGGTGGCGATCCGCTGCAGCTGGCGATGGTCGGCACCAACCCGTTGACGGCCCACCTCGCCCTGACCAAGTTCGTGGATCTGAAGCCAGGCGACTGGATCGGCCAGAACCTGGGCAACTCCGCCGTCGGGCAGTACGTCACCGCGCTGGCGAAGCACGCGGGCCTCAAGACACTCAGCATCGTACGGCGACCCGAAGCCGCGGAGGGACTGGAGTCCGACGTGGTCCTGGTCGACGGTGAGGACCTCAGCGGGCGCATCCGATCCGCACTGGGGACGGACCGGTTCGAGCTGGTACTCGACGGAGCAGGGGACTCGACAGTTGGCGCTCTGGCCCAGTGGGCCGCATTCGGCGGCACAGTGGTCAGCTACTCGTCCGTGACTGGCCAAACGCCGGCAGTCGGCCTTGGCGACCACATCTACCGGCAGCTACAGCTGCGGGGACTCTGGATCCCCAACTGGCTGGAGCAGGCGCCGCGTAGTGAGATCGAGCAGACGTACGGCGAATTGGCCCAGCTGACCGTGGACGGTGTACTGCGGGCGCGGGTCGCGGCGACCTACCCCGTGGCGGAGTTCGCCAAGGCAGTGCAGCACTCACGGCAGCCGGGCCGGTCCGGCAAGGTACTGCTCAGGCCGTGATGGTCATCGAGGCAAGCTGATCGCCCTGAACGTCGAAGGTGAAGTGGGACGGGCCGTTGAACCCGTCACCGCCGACCTGCGTCACCAGGGTGATCGGATTGCCTGGCGTGGAGACCTGCGTGTCGGTGAACGTCGCCCGCTTGCCGATCAGCTCGTTGTCGCTCCAGGACCGGATCTGGTCGTGGCCGCGGAACTGGCGGCCCCAGTCGTCGACGTACCCGTCGTCGGCGAAGGCTGCCACGAACGCGTCGTTGTCCTGCTTGTCGATCGCGGTGAGCGCACGCTGGACCGCGGCTGGGATCTCTTGGCTCATAACGTGATTGAACCACTAGCTGGATCGCCACGTATGGCAGGTGTTCAACGGACATTCCGAGGAGGACCTGATGATGCGTGTAGCCGGTGTGGTGGGAGCAATCGTGCTGGGGCTCGGTGCGCTGACCGCTTGTGGTGACGACGCCGGTGCGGGGAGCAACCCCAGTACCAGTACGTCGGCAGCTCAGTTGAAGACCGCGGACAGCGGACTGGGCAAGATCCTTGTCGATGGCAACGGACGGACCGTGTACGTGTTCGACAAGGACACTGCGGGCAAGTCCAACTGTGAGGGGGACTGTCTGGCGAAGTGGCCGGCAGTCGCGGCCGGTGACAGCACTCCGAAGCTCGACGGGGTGGAGGTGTCGACGATCACCCGGTCCGACGGCAGCAAGCAGTTGGCGGTCGGAGGACTGCCGGTCTACCTGTTCGCGGGTGACTCCAAGGCCGGCGAGACCAAGGGACAGGCTGTTGGCGGAGTCTGGTGGGTCGTCGGACCGGACGGCAAGAAGATCACCACCCAGCCCTCGAACGATGGCAACTCCGGCTACTGAGTACTACCCGGCCTGGGTACCCGCTATCGTTCCGACGGTGAGTGCCAACCAGGGTCCGGACGCGGCCGAGACGTTCGTCCGCGCCCTGTACGCCGAGCACGGTCGCAGCGTGCTCGCGTACGCGACCCGACTGACCGGCGACCGGGCCGCGGCGGAGGACGTCGTACAGGAGACGCTGGTCCGGGCGTGGAAGCACGCAGACGACCTGGACCAGTCCAAAGGCTCGGTGCGCGGCTGGCTGCTGACGGTGGCGCGCAATATCGTCACCGACCGGGCCAGGGCGCGGGCAGCGCGACCTGTCGAGGTGGCAGACGTGGTCGACCGGCCTCCGGTCGAGCGGGATCACTCTGAGTCGGTGGTGAACACCATGGCGGTGCTGGGTGCCCTGGATCAGGTGTCACCCGAGCATCGCGAGGTGCTGGTCGAGCTGTACTACCGGGACCGCTCGGTAGCCGAGGCGGCCAAAGAGCTCGGAGTGCCGCCGGGTACCGTGAAATCGAGAACGTATTACGCCCTCCGAGCTCTGCGCGCGGTGCTGGCCCGTCCGGAGGTGACCTCATGAGCGAGCATGACTACTCGCAACTGGGTGCCTACGCGTTGGGTGCGTTGGATCCCGTCGAGAGCCGTGAGGTGGACGAGCACCTGGCCACCTGTGCCGAGTGCCGCGCCGAGCTGGCCGAGCTCGAGGAGATGAAGGAGTTCCTCGGCGAGGTGCCGCCGGAGGCGTTCCTGGACGGGCCGCCCGACGACGGCGACCTGTTGTTGCAGCGCACGCTCCGCGAGGTGCGCGAGACTCCGGTTCGCCAGCGCAGGTGGAAGCCATGGCTCCTGGCCGCGGCCGCGGTGGTCGTGGTGGCAGGTGTGCTGGGTGGCGGCGTACTGATCGGTCGGCAGACCGTGGACCAGGCCGATGCGCCCGTTCCGGGCTCGAAGGTGGTCACGGCGGCAGATGCGACGACCGGTGCAACGATGACGACCACGGTGGAGCCCCGGGAGGGCTGGGCCTGGATCAAGGTCCAGATCACCGGTCTGAAGCCCGGTGACGAGTGCGTGATGCTCGTGACCGACAAGGCCGGGAAGACGTGGACTGCCGGCAGCTGGCTCATCTCGGACAAGGCTGCGCACGACGGCAGCCGCTTCGGTGGCGGCGTACTGGTGCCACCGGACCAGGTGAAGTCGGTGGAGATCAAGACCGTGCAGGGCGAGCACGTGGTCACCACGACGGTCTGAAATCTTCTTGCGGCGCACGAGAAGATGGATTCGTGGCTACCTCCGCAGACGACCTCCGAGCCCGTCGTAAGTCCGCCAGCGAGAACTGTGACCGCTGGCTGTCACATGCCTGGGTGCCGGCGCCGGAGCGGTTGCGGCGCCTGGCTGAGGCCGCTACTGAGGAGAAGTACGACAGCTACGGCAACGGTGGCGACATCGAAGCTGTCGAGCAGGAGGTCGCCGAGCTGCTCGGCAAACCGGCCGCAGTGTTCATGCCGTCCGGCATCATGGCCCAGCAGAGCGTCCTGCGCGTGTACGCCGACCGTGCGGGCAGCAAGCGGGTCGCAGTCCACGGCCAGTCCCACCTGCTGGTCCACGAGCTGAACGCGCTGGAGGAGGTGCACCAGCTCCGGATCGAGCGGCTCACGTCCGACCCACGGCAGCCGCGGCCGGACGAGCTGGCCGCGATTCCGGGCAAGCTCGCCGCGGTGACGCTGGAACTGCCGCTGCGCGACCCGGGATTCCTGCTGCCGACCTGGGACGAGCTGGTGGTGTTCGCGGCCGCGTGCGCGGATCGCGGCGTACCGCTGCATCTGGATGGCGCGCGGCTGTGGGAGAGCACGCCGTACCTGGGGCACAGCCTGGCGGAGATCTCCGCGCTGGCGACCTCGGTGTACGTGTCGTTCTACAAGGGCCTCGGCGGCTTGGCCGGTGCGGTCCTGGCCGGGCCCGAGGACCTGATCGCCGAGGCACGACGCTGGCAGCGGCGCCTCGGCGGCAACCTCTACACGATGCTCCCGTACGCCGTTGCCGCGCGCGAGGGTCTGCGCACTTCGCTGCCGCTGATGGGCGAGCTGTACGAGCGTGCGGTCGAGGTGGCGATGGCTCTGCAGGGTGAGGGGTATCGCGTGGTTCCTGATCCTCCGCACACGAACTCGTTCCAGGTGTACGCACCACGGGACGCGGAGGTGATGGACGTTGCCGCGGTCAACCGGATGGAGCGGACCCGCGAATCGATCTGCGGTGGCTGGCAGCCGGCCGCCGTACCGGGCTGGTCGTGGCTCGAGCTGGTGATCACTCCGCACACCCTGCGGTGGCCGGTGGCCGAGATCACCAAGGCCTACGGGGAACTTTTGCGCGGCTGAGATCGTCCACCCGATAGATGCTGGGGATCTTGTGGGGAAATCGGGGAGAGAAGTGCTGACGTTCGTTGTGACCATGGTTGTTCTGCTCGTGCTGGCCGGACTGGTCCTGCTCGCTGTTGCGCGCGGTGAAGGCAAACACTTCGGCTAACCTCCTGTGATGAGACAGCTCGTCTTCCAGGAGTACGTCACGCTCGACGGGTACGCCGCCGACGCCGACGGCGAGCCTTCGTTCTTCGGCACGATCGGTGAGCACGAGGCGGAGGACCGGGCGACCTTCGAGCGGGTCGACACCATGCTGCTCGGTGCCGAGACCTACCGGTTGTTCGTCGGCCTCTGGCCGACCCTGGAGCATCCGATCGCGCCGTTGCTGAACGCGCTGCGCAAGGTGGTCGTCTCGACGACGCTCGCGGAAGCTCCGTGGGGTTCGTACGAGCCGGCGACCGTGGTCCGTGACCTGGAGGCCGTCCGTGCGCTGAAGGCCGAGGACGGCAAGGACATCATCTTGTGGGGCAGCATCTCGCTGTTCCACTCGCTGCTGGCCGCCGGACTGGTCGACGAGATCGAGCTGCGCGTCTGCCCGCTCCTGCTCGGGGCGGGCAGACCTGTGTTCTCCAGTCAGCAGTTGGGGCTTGAGCTGATCGAGGCACGCCCGTGGGGCGAGACCGGGGTCCTGCAGCGCTACCGGCCGGCCGGCTCAGCCACGCATCGCTGAGAGCAGGATGCCGGGCAGGCGCCACAGCTTCCCGTCCGCCGCGAAGCGGGTGAGCCGCCGAGCGGTGACCAGCGAGGTCTGGTTGGTGACGAACCAGGGCGGACGCGGTGACATCGCCGTCTCGCCCGCACTGATCGAGCGGGGGAACGGCGTGAACGGCGCCCGGACGACCGTCTTCTGCGGCCGGTCGAAGAGCAGCGCGTTGTGCACCACGCCGATCCCACTCTGTACGTCGTCCGGCGTGTGACCGGGGAATGCGCCCCACGTCGCGCGCGGACTGTTGTAGCCGACCGCGGTCCAGGCGTTGATCCCCACAGTGCCGTAGCGCAGAGCGGCCACTGCCGAGTCGAGCTTCGGACCGAGCTCGCGGGCCGTCCGCGGGTGGATCAGGATGTTGGCGCCGAGCGTGCCGTGCAGTTGCTCGTTGGCAAACGTCACCGCAAGATCCAGGAAGTCGGCGGCTGACCCGGCGGGCAGCGAGGTGGTGGCCAGCGCGGGAGCGAAGAACTCGGTCGTGAACGCGTAGGCCTTCGGGTCCGTGGCGTCGATCCCGGTCACCAGCGTGCGGTTGCCGGCGAGCGCCTCCGCCTGGGGATAGGCGTCGTTCACGCCCTGCCGCCGATCCTCGGCTCCGGGGTAGTAGGCCGGCCGCTGCTCGGCCCGCGCGAGAGCGTCGCGGACGGCGGCGATCAGGGCCTCGGTGTGCTCCCAGCCCTCGGGCAGCACCAGCACCTGCGCGGCGATGCAGTTGAAGCCGCTGTTCTGCAGTTTTTGGGTGGCGATGTGCTCGGCCTGGAAGGCGATGTCGGCCTTCGACCAAGGGCCGGGCACGACGATCGTCGGACCGACGCCGCCGAGCTCGGAGGTGACCGGCTTCGGGTTGAGGCGTTCGTCGCGCTCCCGGCGGGCCGCGGCCTCGGGACCGACGCCGTACACGATGGCGTCGTGGGTGCGTTCGCTGCCGGTCACGTGGATGCTGTCGACACCGGGGTGCGTGCAGAGGTACTCGCCGACCTCGGCGCCGCCGTACACGAAACGGAGGAAGCCGTCCTCGATCAGCGGGGCGAAGATCTCCTCGAACAGTGCGCCGAGGTAGTCGTTGACCGGATTCAGCTTGCAGATCACGACCTCGTTGTCGGCGTACAGCTTGTAGAGCACGTCGAGGGGTGCGATCGAGGAGACGTTCCCGGCGCCGAGCACCAGCGCGACCTGGCCGGCATGTGGGGTGCGATAGGCGGAACCGAGGTTGTCGCGGACATTCGCGGCCGTGACGCCGGGCTGCATCCACACCTCGGTGCTGAAGCCGTTGAGCAGCAGCCACTCGTTGAAGTCGTGCGGAGCGACGCGCACCACGGTCTGACCGTCGGGGCGCTCGCTCACGACGGACCCCTTCAGCGGGTCCGTGCCGGTGTCGATCGCGTGCAGGGTCTCCGAGATGGCCGTCATCCAGGTCAGCACGCCGTACGGGCCCGCCAGCCATTCCTCGCCGAGCAAAGGCGAGCCCTCGCGCAGACCTTTGGCCTGTGCCCCGAGGGCGACCCAGGTGTCCGACCGCTCCGCGAGGAGGGTCCGGATCCGGTCGAGGTAGCCGATCCGGCCGGGGATGGGCAGCGCGGCCCACCGGTCCTTGGCGTTGCTGAGGTCGTCAATGGCCTGGTCAAGTGCGGTGTTGTCCACGATGGGCTCCTAGCTGACGGCGTTGACGATGGCCTTGACGATCGGGGCTGCGACGGTGAAGGTCGGCAGGACGAGCAGCAGTGCTGCGACGGTATAGGTGCCGACAGCGAGTGCAGTGTTCCCGGGCTCCGGGTCGGCCAGTCGTTGGACCCGTAGCACGGTCGAGGACTTGGCTGCGGCCAGACCGGCTTCAGGAGCAGGGGAGCCGGCCAGTGCGACCAGCGCCCGCGCGAGTGGACGCGGACCGTTGCGGCGGCGGGCGTCGTCGTCCGCGAGCAGCTCGACGAGGGTGCGGGCCTGCTCGAGCGCGACCTCGCTGCGGACCCAGCGTGGGAACGCGGCGTGGAGTGCGGTGAAGGCCTCCAGCACCAGGTCGTGCCGCGCGCGCAGGTGTGCCTGCTCGTGAGCGAGCACCGCCTTCAGCTCGGTGTCGTCGAGCCGATCGAGCGCACCGACGGACACCACGACGCGATGACCACGCAAGGCAGGTAGACAGTAGGCGAGCGGAGTCTCTTCAGCCAGCACGCGCAGCCCGGGGATCAACCCATCCGGAGTCGCCAGTACGTCGACGAGGTCGCGGTGCCGTCTTCGTCGGGCCCGAGTGCCGACCGCTACCTTCCCGGTCGCCCACAGCAGGCGCAGTACAACCAGTGCGGTCATGGCGAGGATTGCTGCGGCCAGGAGATCGCGTGGCGAGGACGGGTCGAAGCGTGGCTCACCCGGCTGACCGGCTGTGGAGTACGAGAGCGCAATACCGGCACCGAGTGCGGCCAGTACGGCGGCCAGCGCGATCGCCTGCCACAGTGCGACCGCGGCGCGGGGGACCCGGTAGGGCCAGGCGGAACGTGCCAGCAGGGCCGGCGCCGGTCCGGTGAGCGCCAGGGCCAGTACGGCGAGGAGGACCGGGGTGATCACCCGTCCCGCTCCTCCAACCGGGCCAGCGCCTCTCGGAGCAGCGCGGCCTCTTCGTCACTCACCTGGTCGACGAACCGGACCAGGGCCTCGCGGCGGTCACCGGCGCGGTCGAGTGCGTCGCGCATCAGGTCGGCGGCCATCTCCTCGCGGGGCGCGGCAGCACGGTACCGCCAGGCTTTGCCGTCGCGCTCGCGCTCGGTCAGCTTCTTCTTCGCCAACCGGTCGAGCACTGTCATCACGGTCGTGTAGGCGAGGTCGCGGGTGGTGGAGACCTGCTCGTAGACCGCGCGCACGGTGAGCGCGTCCGGCGCCGCCCACAACTGCTCCATGACGACGCGCTCGAGGTCTCCGAGCGGTCGCGGGGCCTTGTCCTCACTGGTCACGTGACCAGTATAACTACGCGTTGTAGTAGATCCGCGCTACGATCTACTACGTCACGTCGTAGATGCGTCCTGGAGGGGTCTCGTGGACACCTTGGATCTGGCCCGGTGGCAGTTCGCCGTCACCACCGTGTACCACTTCTTCTTCGTCCCGGTGACGATCTCGCTGGTCGCGATCACCGCCGGCCTGCAGACCGCGTGGTACCGGACCGGCAAGGAGAAGTACCTGCGGCTGACCAAGTTCTACGGGAAGCTGTTCCTGATCAACATTGCCATGGGTGTGGTCACCGGCCTCGTCCAGGAGTTCCAGTTCGGGATGAACTGGAGCGACTACTCGCGTTTCGTCGGTGACGTGTTCGGCGCACCGCTGGCGCTGGAGGGGCTGCTCGCGTTCTTCGTCGAGTCGACGTTCATCGGCTTGTGGATGTTCGGCTGGGACCGGCTGCCGAAGCTGGTGCACCTCGGCTGCATCTGGATGGTGGTGCTGGGCACGCAGTTGTCGGCGTACTTCATCCTGGCCGCCAACTCCTGGATGCAGAACCCGGTCGGTTTCCGCTACAACGCCGAGCGCGGCCGGGCCGAGCTGACCGACCTGTGGGCAGTGCTGACGAACAAGGTCGTGCTGGTCACCTACCCCCACACGATCTTCGCCGCGTTCATGGTCGGCGGTGCGTTCGTCGCCGCGGTCGCGTTGTGGCACCTGCTCCGGCGGCCTGATGTGGACCGCGACGTCTTCCGGACCGCGCTGAAGATCGGCGCGGTGATCGTGCTCGCGGCCAGTGCCGGTGTCGCGATCAGCGGTGACCAGCAGGGCAAGGTGATGACCGAGGTGCAGCCGATGAAGATGGCGGCCGCCGAGGCGCTCTACGAGACCGAGAAGCCGGCGTCGTTCTCGGTGTTCACCATCGGCACGCTGGACGGGTCGAAGGAGATCTTCTCGATCAAGGTGCCGTATCTGCTCTCCTTCCTCGGCACCGGCCACCTCGACGGCGAGGTCAAGGGCATCAACTCGCTGCAGGAGGCCTACGAGAAGCTCTACGGGCCAGGTTCCTACAGTCCCAACATCCCACTGGCCTACTGGACGTTCCGGTTGATGATCGGCGTCGGGATGGCGACCGGAGCGATCGCGCTGTGGTTGCTCTGGGCAACGAGAAAGGGCCGGGCGCCGGCCAGGTGGCTGATCTGGGCGGTCGCACCGCTGCCCCTGATGCCCCTGGTGGCGAACTGCTTCGGCTGGATCTTCACCGAGACCGGACGGCAACCCTGGCTGGTCTTCGGGCTGCTGCCCACCGCCTCGGGTGTCTCACCGGGTACGACGGCCGCCGAGGTGATCACGTCACTGGCCGGCTTCACCGTCCTGTACGGCGTGCTCGCGGTGGTCGAGGTGAAGCTGATGCTCCGCACCATCCGGGCCGGCCTGGCCGGGACGGACACCCCGGCACCAGGGTCCGCACCCGATGACGATCCCGAGGCCACCAAACCACTGTCGTTCGCGTACTGAAGGGCTGACTGATGGAGCTCACGACTGTCTGGTTCCTCGTGATCGCGGGGCTGTGGACGGGGTACTTCGTGCTGGAGGGTTTCGACTTCGGGGTCGGGGCGCTGCTGCGGGTGATCGGCCGCGACGAGCCCGAGCGGCGGGCGGCGATCACCACGATCGGCCCGGTCTGGGACGGGAACGAGGTGTGGCTGGTGATGGCCGGCGCGGCCACGTTCGCGGCGTTCCCGGAGTGGTACGCGACGCTGTTCAGCGGGTTCTACCTCCCGCTGTTCGCGATCCTGGTCGCGCTGATCCTGCGCGGTGTCGCACTGGAGTACCGCGGGAAGCGTGCCGACCTGGAGTGGCGTGGCCGGATGGACACGTTGATCACGATCGGCTCGGTGGTGCCCGCGCTGCTCTGGGGGATCACCTTCGCCAACCTGGTCCGCGGCGTACCGCTGGACAACTCCCACGAGTTCATCGGCAGTCTGGGCGACCTGTTCGGACCGTTCGCGCTGCTCGGCGGAGTGACCTTCGTGGCGGTGTTCGTCACCCATGGCGCGATCTTCCTGGCCCTGCGGACCGACGGCGTACTGCGCGAGCGGGCGAACCGGCTCGCTGCCCGGCTCGGTGTTGTCACAGCCGTGCTGGCGGTCGCGTTCCTCTGGTGGGCCCAGGCGCTGCGCGGTGACACCGGCTCGGCGATCGTGGCCGCTGCCGCAGCACTGGCCTTCGTCGGCGGCCTGGTCGCAAACCGCTTCGGCCGCGAAGGCTGGGCCTTCACCGGTACGGCGGTTGCCACCGGCCTGGCCGTGGTGTC
Source organism: Kribbella sp. NPDC056345 (assembly GCF_042262745.1). Taxonomy (NCBI): domain Bacteria; kingdom Bacillati; phylum Actinomycetota; class Actinomycetes; order Propionibacteriales; family Kribbellaceae; genus Kribbella; species Kribbella sp. NPDC056345. The sequence goes on from NZ_JBHJQQ010000009.1 coordinate 252,087, forward strand.
GTTGTTCGCCGCGCTGTTCCCGGTGGTGATCCCGTCCACCCTGGATCCCCAGTCGACCCTGACCGCGGTCGAGGCGGCGTCGACGGCGTACACGCTGAAGATCCTGACGATCATCGCGGCGATCTTCACGCCACTGGTTCTGCTCTACCAGGGCTGGACGTACTGGGTCTTCCGCAAGCGGGTCGTGGTGGCATGAAACCCCTCGATCCTCGGCTGCTCCGCCGGGCCAAAGCCGCCCGGGTCTTTCTCGTGGCGTCGGTGCTGATCGGCATCGCCAGTGGCGGGCTGATCATCGTCCAGGCGGTCCTGCTGGCGCAGGGGATTGCGGGAGCGGTGCTGCACGGCGAGGACGTGACAGGGGTTGCCTGGGCGCTGGCTGCGGTGGTGGCCGGGCGTGCAGCGCTGCTGTGGCTGCAGGAGGTGGTGGCACAGCGTGCTGCGGCTGCGGTGAAGTCCACGCTGCGCCGTCAGGTGCTGGAGCACGCGTTGAAGCTCGGTCCGGTGTGGCTGAGTGGTGAGCGCAGCAGTGCGTTGACCACACTGCTGACCAAGGGACTGGACGACCTCGATCCGTACTTCGCGCGCTACCTGCCACAGTTGGTGCTCGCGGCAACAGTTCCGGCCGGAGTGGTCGGGTGGATGGCGACTGGCGACCTGATCGCGGCTGGGACGGTCCTGCTCACGCTGCCGCTGATCCCGATCTTCATGGCGTTGATCGGCTGGGCGACCCAGGCGCACAGCCGACGGCGGCAGCGGGCGCTGGGTGTGCTGGCGCACCACTTCACCGATGTCGTGACCGGTCTGCCGACGCTCAAGCTGTTCGGTCGCGCCAAAGCCCAGGAGGACGCGGTACGCCGGGTCACCGACCGGCACCGGGTTGCGTCGATGAGCAGTCTGCGCGTCGCGTTCCTGTCGTCCTTCGCACTGGAGTTGCTGGCCAGCATCTCGGTGGCGCTGGTAGCCGTCGGGGTCGGGCTCCGGCTGATCGAGGGACACCTCGGCCTGCAGACCGCGCTGATGGTGCTGATCCTCGCGCCGGAGGCCTACCTGCCGTTGCGTCAGGTCGGCATGCACTTCCACGCCAGCGCCGACGGGGTTGCGGCTGGCGAGGAGGTGTTCCGGGTCCTGGAGACGCCACTACCGGAGCGGGGCGAGCGGACCGACGTACCGGATCTGCGGTCGAACACTCTGCAGCTGTTCGACGTGACCGTGCGGTACCCGGGGCGGTCGGAGCCGGCACTCGATGCGTTCGACCTGGAGGTTCGGCCGGGGGAGGTCGTTGCGCTCAGCGGAGCCAGCGGGGCTGGGAAGTCGACGGTGCTCGCGGTGCTGCTCGGATTCGTCGTACCGGAGCGGGGTGTGGTTGTGGTTGGTGGTAGTGCGGCGGACGAGTTCGATCCGAGCGAGTGGCGGCGGCAGTTCGCGTGGGTGCCGCAGCGGCCGGGGCTGCGGCTGGGGACGGTTGCCGACAACGTCCGGCTGGGTCGCCCCGGGGCGTCCGACGATGACGTGCGGTTGGCGTTGCTGGCAGCGGGTGCTGGTGAGTTGGAGCTGGACAAGGCGGTCGGGGAGCGCGGTCAACTGCTGTCGGGTGGTCAGCAGCGACGGGTCGCTCTGGCTCGCGCGTTGATCACGGAGGCGCCGGTGCTGTTGCTCGACGAGCCGACGGCTGGGCTGGATGCGGAGGCAGAGGCGACTGTTGTTGCCGGTCTGCGGGCGACCGGGCGGACGGTGTTGATGGTGGCGCACCGGCCGGCGCTGATCGCGGCCGCGGACAGAAACATTGTCGTAGGCAACCGAGAGCTGGTGCCGGCATGAGCGGGCGGCTGGTGCGGGACGCCTGCTGCGGTGGGAGCCGAGAGGTGGGGTTGGGATGAAGGGCTGGGCGTTGGTGCGGCCGGAGCGCCGCGTGTGGTGGCGGCTGGTGCTCGCCTTGGTCGCGGGGGTGGCCGCGTCCGGATCAGCGGTGGCACTGCTGGCGACCTCGGCCTGGTTGATCACCACCGCCGCGGCCCAGCCGCCGGTGCTGATCCTGCTGGTGCCGATCGTGGCCGTGCGCGCGTTCGGCGTCGGTCGGGGATTCTTCCGGTACGTCGAACGCCTGGCCGGCCACGACGCGGCGTACCGGGTGTTGGGGGAGACCAGGGCCCGGATCACCGGTCGGCTGGAGCGGATCGCCCCTGGTGGGCTGAGTAGCCGTCGGCAGGGCGATCTGTTGGCCCGGCTGGTGCTCGACGTGGATGCTGTCCTCGATCTGTGGCTGCGCGTGCTGCTGCCGGTCACGGTCGCGATGGTGACCGCCCTCGCGACCGTGGCCCTGTTGGCGTTGCTGCTGCCGACCGCCGGTGCTGCGGTCGCAGTGGCCGTGCTGATCGCGTGCACCGTCGTACCGTGGCTGACCGCGCACACAGCCGCGCGTGCAGAGCGGAGGCTGGCGGGTGAGCGGGGTGACGTGGCCGCGGCCGCTACCGAGACGCTGCTGACCGCAGGCGACATCGTCGCGTTCAACGCGGTCGACGACGTGCTGGCATCCTTCAGCGCGAGTGACGCCAGGCTGGCAGCGGCCGAGCGCCGTTCGGCCTGGAGTGCCGGGCTCGGCGGTGCGCTCCTCGTGCTGTGTGTGGGCGGCGCGAGCATCGCCGGTCTGGTGCTGGGCAGCACGGCGAACATCACCGGCGCGGTGTTCGCCGTGCTCGTCCTCACTCCGCTCGCCCTGGCCGATGTGCTCGGCGGGATCCCGGCTGCGGCCCAGCTCGCCATTCGGGTGCGTGCTGCCCTCGGCCGGGTGCAGGAGCTGGTCGACGCACCCGAGCCGGTGCGCGAGCCGGCCACGGCCGTGGCGCTGCCGCGCGGGCGTGACCTGGAGGTGAAGCACCTCCGCGTCGGGTACGGCGACGACGACGTACTGGACGGGCTCAGTCTGAACATGCCGGCCGGGAGCCGGGTGGTGATCACCGGGGCGAGCGGTTCGGGGAAAAGCACGCTGGCGGCCGTGCTGCTCCGGTTCTTGGAACCGCGCGCTGGCGAGGTGCTCCTGGACGGTGTGGACCTGGCGAGCCTCGAAGGTGATCAGGTCCGCTCGGTGGTCGGGCTGCTGACCCAGGAGAGCCATGTGTTCGACACCACCATCCGGGAGAACCTGCTGCTCGCTTACCCCGGGGCCAGCGACCTGCGGTTGTGGCGGGCCCTGTACCTCGCTCGGCTCGGGGTGTTCGTCGAAGGGCTGCCGGAGGGGCTGGACACGATGGTCGGCGAACACGGGGCCAGGCTGTCCGGCGGTGAACGGCAGCGGCTGGCGTTCGCCCGGCTGCTCCTCGCGAACCGCGACGTACTGGTGCTGGACGAGCCCACCGAACACCTCGACGAGGAAACCGGCCGCGCACTCCTGGCAGACCTCTTCCAAGCCGCCGGCCGACGAACTGTCGTCCTCCTGACCCACCGCCCCGACCTGGCCCCCGCCCACACCCACCGACAGCACGTCCACCTGCCTTAACCCCTCACACCAACCGCCGCAGCCCGCCCCCTCCACACCACAGCCGCCCCATGCCACACCTCGGGCATCACCACCCGGGCATCACCACCCGGGCATCACCACCCCGGGCACCACCGCCCCCCGGGCACCACCGCGCCGGGTGCAACCGCCCCCATGCATCACCGTTACGGGTGCAACCACCTCGCGGGCGACCATCGCCACCCCGCGTGCTTCCGGCCCCAGCGTTCACACCCCGGGTACCACCCCACACCGCTCACGCGCCACTGCACCCCGCCCCGCCGCCTCGGGTGCTAACCGTCACCGCATCCGCACCGTGCGTGGTGTTGGCGACGCTGTCGTGGGTGGTGGTGTGCGGGATGCGGGGTGCGGGCCGGGTGTCTGCCAAGATGGGGAATCGTGTTGACCCCAGAGCTTGTCACCTTGCTGACTGACCAGGTCCTGATCGCGATCATCGTCGTCGCGGTGGTCGTCCTGGGCGGCGCGACCGGACTCGTCGTGACCCGGCGTCGCCGTTCTGCGCTGCCCCCGGCAGATCGCCCGGCCCCGCTCGAGACGGCGGAGCCGAAGGTCGGTGAGGACGCCGAGACGCCGCGGGACACCCCGACGCGGACGCTCGAGGACACTGAGCTGCCCGAGGAGCCGCCGCTCGAGAAGCCAGAGTCGGCGCAGGGGCGGCTGGTTCGGCTACGCGCCCGTCTGGCTCGGTCGCAGGGCTCGCTCGGCAAGGGTCTGCTCGCGCTGCTGTCGCGGGACAAGCTTGACGAAGAGGCGTGGGAGGACATCGAGACCACCCTCATCACCGCCGACGTCGGTGTCACGCCCACCCAGGAGCTGGTGGAGAAGCTCCGGACCCGGATGCGCGTCGAGGGAGTCGGCCCGGCGCAGGCGCGGGAGATCCTCCGCGAGGAGCTGATCGCGCTGGTGAACCCGTCGATGGACCGTTCGCTCGCGGTGACCCGCAAGGAGTCGCAGCCGGCCGTCGTACTGGTCGTCGGCGTCAACGGCACCGGCAAGACCACGACCGTGGGCCGGTTGGCCCGGGTGCTGGTCGCGGAGGACAAGCACGTCGTCCTGGGCGCGGCGGACACGTTCCGCGCCGCGGCCGCGGACCAGCTGCAGACCTGGGGCGAGCGCGTCGGCGCCCGGACCGTGCGCGGTCCGGAGGGCGGTGACCCGGCCAGCATCGCGTTCGACGCGGTCAAGCAGGGCATCGCCGAGGAGGCCGACGTCGTCCTGATCGACACCGCCGGCCGGTTGCACACCAAGACCGGCCTGATGGACGAGCTCGGCAAGGTGAAGCGGGTGATCGAGAAGTCGGCCGAGGTCGACGAGGTGCTGCTCGTCATCGACGCCACCACCGGGCAGAACGGCCTGACCCAGGCCCGCGTCTTCTCCGACGTCATCAACGTGACCGGCCTGGTCCTGACCAAGCTGGACGGTACGGCGAAGGGTGGCATCGTGATCGCGGTGCAGCGCGAACTCGGCGTACCGGTCAAGCTGGTCGGACTGGGTGAGGGTGCGGACGACCTGGCGCCCTTCGACCCCGAACAGTTCGTCGACGCCCTCCTCGACTGACCACCACAACGTCCGTAAACCCGCACACGTCGTCTCTGCACCTTCGGATCGACCCAAACCGGGGGGTTCGCACCGCCCACAGAGGGCTTGAACAAGTAATTCCTTGTTCACGGCCACCGGTTCCTGTCCAAACCCCCAGGTTCCGGCCGGTACGCCGGCTGCCACCCCCGCCGAAACGGTTGAACCGTGCTCGAGGTCGACCAGTCGGCTGACCTTGAGCACCTCTCGACCAATAGCATGTCGAGAGCCCGGTGCTGGCTTCGTCCTTCGGGTAAATGCTCACCGAGGAGGACCTGAGATGACCAAGTTTCTGCTGCTGATGAACCACGACGGCGGTACGTCGACGACGACCATGCACGAGTGGAGCGAGGCGGACCGGGAGGCCCACCTGGCCCATCTGACCGCGACGCTGGACAAGCTTCGTGAGAACGGGGAGTTGGTCGACGTGCAGGGGCTGACGTGGCCGAAGCATGCGAAGGTGGTTCGGGCGGCGAGTGTCACCGCGCCGGTGGTGACGGATGGGCCGTATGCCGAGTCCAAGGAGATCCTGGCCGGCTACACGCTGATCGACGTGGAGTCGGAGGAGCGGGCGCTGGAGATCGCCGCCGAGCAGTCCTCCGCGCCTGGGCCCGGTGGGGTACCCATCGAGCAGCCGATCGAGGTGCGTCGACTGATGGAGTCGGATGCAGACTTCTGGGACATCTGACCACACTCTCGAGGACCTGCTGCGTGAGCTGACGCCGCAGGTCCTCGGTGTGGTTGTCCGGCGCTGCGGTGACTTCGCGGCGGCCGAGGACGCCGTACAGGAGGCTTTGCTGTCGGCTGCGACCACGTGGCCGCGGGACGGGCAGCCGGACAATCCGAAGGCGTGGCTGATTCAGGCTGCCTCCCGGCGGTTCATCGACGAGGTCCGCCAGGCGCAGGCCCGGCGGCGCCGGGAGGAACGCGCCGCGTTGCGCGAGCTGCCGCCGGAGGAGGTCGAGGAGCAGGACGACACGCTCCGGTTGCTGTTCCTGTGCTGCCATCCATCACTCACTCCGGCCTCGGCGATCGCGCTGACGCTGCGGGCGGTCGGCGGGCTCACCACCGCCGAGATCGCCACCGCGTATTTGGTGCCTGAGGCAACGATGGCGCAGCGGATCAGCCGGGCGAAGAGCCGGCTCAAGGGTGCGACCTTCGAGCTCACCGCGGATGCCGACCGACTGCGCAACGTGCTGCATGTGCTCTACCTGATGTTCAACGAGGGCTATGCGAGCAGTAGCGGCGCAGAGCTGCAGCGGAACGACCTGTCCAGTGAGGCGATCCGGTTGACGCGCGCGGTGCACGCACAGCTCGAGGACGGGCAGGTGACCGGTCTGCTGGCCTTGATGTTGCTGACCGACGCCCGGCGCGCAGCACGCACCGGCAGTGCCGGAGAGCTCATCCCACTCGCCGAGCAGGACCGCACGCTCTGGAACGCGGACTACATCACCGAAGGTGTCGCACTGGCCGTCGAGGCCTTCCATGCGCCGCCACTGGGTGAGTACCAGTTGCAGGCCGCGATCGCTGCCCTCCATGACGAGGCAGAGCGGGCCGAGGACACCGACTGGCCGCAGATCTACGCGCTCTACGGACTGCTGGAGGACCTGTCCGGCAACCCGATGGTCAAGCTCAATCGCGCCATCGCAGCAGCCATGGTCGACGGACCTGATGCGGGTCTGAAGCTGCTGGAGGCGATCGACGACGACCTGAAGGACAACCACCGTCTCGCTGCGACCCGCGGGCATCTGTACGAGATGCGCGGCGACCACGAGACAGCGGTCGACTACTTCCGGGCAGCAGCTCGCCGTACGACGAGCCTGCCCGAGCGCGACTATCTGACGATGAAGGCGGACGCCCTCACTGGTACTGGGCGAACACCGCAGTGATGTCGTCATCGGTTGCCAGCAGCAACCGGAGGAGCACCCGCGCCTTGTAGGGGTCGAGGAAGCCACCGTCGATCAGCCCACGCTGGAGCAGGTCGATCTCCGAACCCGGCGAGGTGTACGTGTTCCGGACGATCGAGCCGGCGCCGGTCCGTGACGTCAGTACGACGGGCATCGCCGCCGCCAGCTCACCGAGCACCGGAGCGAGCGCGGCCGGGACGTGTCCCACTCCGAACCCTGCCACCACCAGACCGCGGTGCGTGTCGGCCAACCCCTTCAGCAGCAGACCGTCGTCGTCCATGGTCATCGTGTAGAGCGCTACCGGGTTGGCATCCAGGTCGGCCGGCTCGGCGCTGCCCTGGACCCCGTCCAGCCGAACCGGGCGGGCGAGGATGCGGACCTGGTCCTCGACCACGTGGCCGATCGGACCGACGTTGGGCGACACGAAGGTCGCCGTACTGGTGCTGTGGGTCTTGCGTACCCAGCGGGCGGCGTGGATCTCCTCCTTGAACACCACCAAGGCGCCGAGGTCGCGGGCTGCGGGGGAGCAGGCGACGCGGCACGCGGCCACGATGTTGGCGGGCCCGTCCGGCCCAGCCAGGGTCGGGTTGCGCATGGCGCCGGTCAGCACGAAGGGCTGCGGATGCGGCCACACCTGGTCCACCAGGAACGACGTCTCTTCCAGCGTGTCGGTGCCTTGCGTGACCACGACACCGGTGGCACCGGCGGCGACGGCCTTTGAGGCCGCGTCGACGACCTCGAGCATCTTCGCCGTGGTCAGGTTGGCGCTGGAGACCGATTCGATGTCCTGGATCTCCACCGGCCGGCCGAGCTCGGCCAGGCCCGGCACTGCTGCTGTCAGTTCCGCTCCGGTCAGCCGGCCGTCGCCGACCATCGCGATGGTGCCGCCCAAGGTGAACAACGCGACGCTCACTACCAGCTCCTTCAGAGTCCGGACCGACCGCCGAAGATTAGCGGGTGCGCGCCCGGACGTGCATCCGTTCCCCCTGGGGTCCGTACAGACACAGCATCTCGGCCGGTGTGTCCCCGGCGTTCCCGAACCAGTGCGGCACCCTCGTGTCGAACTCGGCCACCTCTCCGGCGGTGAGGATGAAGTCCTTGTCGCCGAGCACGATGCGGATCCGCCCGGACAGCACGTAGACCCAGTCGTAGCCCTCGTGCGTCTTCTGGCTGACCTCACCACCCGGCCAGCCCACTGGCACGATCTGCTTGAACGCCTGCAGCCCGCCGGGCCGTCGGCTGAGCGGAATGTGGATCGCGCCGTGCCGCATGATCGGCTTGGCGTGGATCCGCGGGTCGCCGGTGGTCGGTGCGTCCACCAGCTCGTCCAGCTGCACCTGGTGGGCGCGTGCCAACGGCAACAACAGCTCCAGTGTCGGTTTGCGCTGACCGGACTCCAGCCGGGACAGCGTGCTCACCGAGATCCCGGTCGACTCCGACAACTGCGCCAGCGTCGTACCGCGCTCGACCCGCAGCGCCCGCAGCCGCGGTCCTACCGCTTCCAAGACATCACCAAAGTCGTCCACCTTGCCACTATGGCAAACAATGTTGTCGAAAACGAATGTCATCGCGGATCTTGGCGGTATGAAGACGACTGAGTACGACGTGATAGTGATCGGTGGCGGTGCAGCCGGGCTGAGTGGAGCGCTCGCGCTGGTGCGGTCGCGCCGGTCGGTGCTGGTGATCGACGACGGTCAGCCGCGGAACGCCCCGGCCGGACACGTGCACAACTACCTGACCCGGGACGGCACGCCGCCGAGCGAGATCTACGCCATCGGCCGCGAGGAGGTCGCCGGGTACGGCGGTCAGTTCGCTCCTGGCACTGTCACGGCGGTGCGCCGTGGTGACGTGTTCACGGTCGAGCTGGCGGACGGTACGACGTACCAGGGGCGGCGGATCCTGGTCACGACCGGACTGACCGACGTACTGCCTGATGTGCCCGGTCTGGCCGAGCAGTGGGGCAAGGACGTGCTGCACTGCCCGTACTGCCACGGCTGGGAGGTGCAGGACCAGGCGATCGGCGTACTGGCCGCCAGTCCGCAGGCTGTGCACCAGGCGCAGATGTTCCGGCAGTTGAGTGACGACGTCACGCTCTTCCTGCACGACGGCATCGAGCTGACCGATGAGCAGTGGGAGGAGCTCGCGGCCCGGCAGATCGCTGTTGTGCAAGGCAAGGTCGAGCAGATCGAGGTGGTGGACGGCAAGCTCACCGGTGTGCGGCTGGAGGGCGGCAAGGTGATCCCACGTGACGCCCTGGCGATCCAGACCACCATGCGAGCGAAAGCGGACTTCCTGGTCGACCTCGGTCTGAAGACCACAGCGCTGGAGATGGCCGGGTCCGTCTACGGAGACGCGATTGAAGTCGACGCCAAGGGGGAGACTGCAGTGCCAGGGGTGTTTGCGGCCGGCAACGTGACCGACCCGATGGCACAGGTCCTCCACGCGGCCGGTGCGGGTCTGCGGGCCGGTGCGGCGATCAACGGGGATCTGATCGCAGAAGAGACGCGGTTGGCTCTCGCCGCACGTAGTAGTTGAAGGGTTGAATAGGGGCGGGAGGGTGGATGGATACGGTCGACCCGGAGTTCGCCTCGTATGTTGATGCGCGACAGGGGAGATGGCTTCGCACTGCGTACCTCGTGTACGGCGAACTGGGGCGGGCCGAGCACGCTCTGTTGCACGCCTTCACCCGGCTGTCACTGACGTGGCCCAAGGTGGACGACCCGGACGTCTTCGTCCAGCGCTTGCTCTACCAACCGGCCCTCACACGATGGAGCCGGGTGCGGCCGTTTCCGGACAGCGAGGACCCGGTCGAACGGGCTCTCGCGGACCTCACACCCACCCAGCGCACCATCCTGGTGCTACTGCATCTGGAAGACCTCACTGAGTTCGAAGTGGCCGACGTACTGACCATGTCGCACTCTGCTGTGCACGCCCAGGGACTGTCCGCGTTCGAACGCTTCCGCAGGGCACTGATCGCGGGGGAGACCAAATGAGGCGTGAGGACGTCGGACCGATGCTCAGCCAGGTTTCGGACGAGCTGCCGGAGGTCGATCTGGCGGACCGGGCCTGGACGGCCGGTGTGATCCTCAAACGCCGCCGACGCCGTACGGCGCTCGTCGGAGTACTGGTGGCGCTGGGGATCGCGCTGGCCGTCCTGGCGGCGTTCGCCTACGGCTGGCTGCCCTGAGGTTCCCGGATCACCCGCAAGGTGAGCTCGACCAGGTGGTCGGCGTCCGCCACGGCAGGCATCGGCTCGTTGAGCAGGATCCTCAGCACGAACAGACCGGACAGCCACTGCACCATCAGCACCGGGTCCGCCGAGCGGCGGATCGGCTCGCCACGGGCCCAGGCGCGTTCCAGGGCAGCCTTTGTGAGCTCGATACGGCGATCGATCAACGACCGGTAGATCGCCGCGGACCGCTCGTCGCGGTTCGCCTCACTGATTCCCAGCCGCATCAGATTGACTCCGGCCGGATTGTTCACGAAGGCCAGTGCGTTCCCGTAGACCTCGAGCAGATCTCCGGCCAGTGAGCCGGTGTCGGCGTCCGGGATCTCGATGTCGAACAGGTCGGCCATGGCGTCGTTCGCGAGCTGCTCCTTACTGGCCCACCGCCGGTAGATCGTCGCTTTGCCGACTCCCGCGGCCTCGGCGACATCGTCCACCGTCATTCCGTCGAACCCACGCTCCAGCAGCAGCTGGACGGCGTACCGGCGGATCCTCGGCTCCGCGTCCGGGTCGCGTGGTCTGCCGCGACGCGGCGTCACCCCGTGATCGATCTCCATTTCGTTCCCTACTTCGGACGGGAGCAGTGGCGCGGCTGCCGGCCCGTGTGGTCCAGGCCAGAGTGCCATACCGGGGCCTGTTGGGGTCGATGTCACGCCGATGTCACCTGGGGGCCCGCTTTGTCACATGCCGGAAACAAACGGACCGATCGGCTGAAACGGCGTGTCGGCACCGTGTGCGATGTGGCTGGGCGCGGGCTCCCCGGCGTTGTGGAGTTCTCCCGATCGAGGACGCCGGCCACCCCCAGATGAGCATGGAAGGGATGACGTTGATGGAGATCAACGCCGGCGATACCGCCTGGGTCTTGGCTAGCGCCGCCCTGGTGATGCTGATGACACCGGGCCTGGCTTTCTTCTACGGCGGTATGGTGCGCGTGAAGAGCGTGCTGAACATGATGATGATGAGCTTCATCACCATCGCCGTCGTCACCATCTTGTGGGTGGTGGTCGGTTACTCGTTGACCTTCGGTGGTGACAACGGGCATGTGATCGGCAACTTCTCAGAGGTTGGCCTCAAGGGCCTGATGGCCCCCGAGGCGATCACCGGGACCACCCCCGAACTCGCCTTCGTCGCCTTCCAGCTGATGTTCGCGATCATCACCCCGGCGCTGATCTCAGGTGCCATCGCCGACCGGGTGACGTTCCGCGGCTGGATCGCGTTCGTGGTCGGCTGGACCTGCCTGGTCTACTTCCCGGTCGCACACTCGGTGTGGTTCCTGGACGAGGGCAACGGCGGCTGGATCGGCGACAAGCTGAAGGCGATCGACTTCGCCGGTGGTACGGCGGTGCACGTGAACGCCGGTGCGGCCGCCCTGGCCCTGGCGATCGTGCTGGGCAAGCGGATCGGCTGGAAGAAGGACCCGATGCGGCCGCACAGCCTGCCGCTGGTCCTGCTCGGCGCCGGTCTGCTGTGGTTCGGCTGGTTCGGGTTCAACGCCGGTTCGGCGCTGAGCGCGGGTAGCACCGCCGCGATCACCTTCGTGAACACCCAGGTCGCCACGGCTGCCGCCGTGATCGGCTGGCTGATCGTCGAGCGCATCGTGCACGGTAAGGCGACGACCCTGGGCCTGGCCTCGGGTGCCGTCGCCGGTCTGGTCGCGATCACCCCGGCCTGTGGCGCGGTCAGCCCGATCGGCGCGCTCATCCTCGGTGTCTTCGCCGGTGCGATCTGCGCCTTCGCGGTCTCGCTGAAGTACAAGCTCGGCTTCGACGACTCCCTCGACGTGGTCGGCGTGCACCTGGTCGGCGGTCTGTTCGGTTCGCTCGCGATCGGCCTGCTCGGTACGGCGGCGGCGCCGTCCGCGGTTGACGGCCTCTTCTACGGTGGCGGCGTCGATCAGCTCGGCCGGCAGGCACTGGCCAACCTGGCGGTCGGTGTCTACTCCTTCGTGATCGCCTTCGTGCTGGCCAAGATCATCGACAAGACGATCGGCTTCCGGCTCACCGAGGAGGACGAGGTCACCGGTGTCGACCAGGTCGAGCACGCGGAGACGGCGTACGACTTCCTCAGCGCGAGCGGTGTGCGGGGCGCGCTGTCGACCCGCCCGGTACCGGCCGCGGCGCCGGTCCAGGACAATGACGACACCGAGACTTCCGAGAAGGAAGGTGCCAACGCATGAAGCTGATCACCGCGGTGGTCAAGCCGCACAAGCTGGAAGACGTCCGGGCCGCACTGGAGACGTTCGGCGTCACCGGGATGACGGTCTCCGAGGCGAGCGGTTACGGCCGGCAGAAGGGCCACACCGAGGTCTACCGGGGCGCCGAGTACGAGGTGGACCTGGTCCCGAAGGTACGGCTCGAGGTGGTCGTCGAGGACGGTGACGGCGCCGAGGTCGTCGACGTGATCGTGAAGGCCGCGCAGACCGGCAAGATCGGTGACGGCAAGGTCTGGGTGACTCCGGTCGAGACCATCGTGCGCGTGCGCACCGGTGAGCTGGACGGAGACGCCCTCTAGATGGCAGACCGAGCAGAACAGCGGCGCGCCCGAGCCGAGGAGGCCGACGCGCTGCTGTACCTGCTCCTCTCCAAGGCTTGTGACGCCCTCGGTGTACCCACCGAGGGCGTTGCCCTGGTCGCTGTCGGCGGCTACGGCCGGGAGGAGCTCTCGCCGTACAGCGATCTCGACGTGATGCTCCTGCACGTCGACGGGTACCCACGGCTGGACGAGCTGGCCGCTCAGATCTGGTACCCGCTGTGGGATTCGCGGACCAAGCTGGATCACAGCGTCCGCACCGTCGCACAGGCCAGGGAGTCGGCGGCGGACGACGTACGAGTTGCACTGGGGCTGCTCGACGCGCGTCATGTCGCTGGGGACTCGCATCTGACGCTGGAGCTGCGGTCCGTGCTGATGGCGGACTGGCGACGTACTGCGAAGACCAGACTGCCCGAGCTGGCGCAGGCGTGCCGGGATCGGGCGTCCAGCGTCGGCGAGGTCGCCCACCTGGCCGAGCCGGACCTCAAGGAGGCGTACGGCGGTCTGCGGGATGCCGTCGTACTGCGTGCCTTGGTGGCGTCGTGGTTGATCGACATCCCGCATCCCGTGGTCGAGCGAGCCCGGCGGGACCTCCTGGATGTACGCGACGAGCTGCACACGGTGGCCGGCCGGGCCACTGACCGCCTGGTCGCTGATGTAGCCGGTGAGGTTGCGGCCGGGCTCGGACTGGACGGTCGGGACGAGCTGCTGCGCCACGTGTACGCGACCGGGCGGACGCTCGCCTATGTGTGTGACATGTCGTGGCGGCGGGTGGAGAGTCTGTTGACTCGGCCCCCGCGTGCGCGGAGGTTCCAACGGACTGGCGGGCCGCTGCTGCTCGCACTTGATGAGGGTGTTGGCCAGCACGAGGGTGAAGTCGTGCTGATGCCGGATGCGCGGCCGGAGCGGGACGCCGTACTGGGTCTGCGGGCCGCGGCGGTTGCTGCGGATCGTGAGCTCGGACTGTCGCCTGCTGTCTGCGCGCGATTGGCTTCCAAGGCTCTGGACTTGCCTGAGCCCTGGCCTGGTGAAGCGCAGCGGTTGCTGTGCGCACTGCTGGGTGCGGGTAACGGACTGCTTGAGGTGTGGGAGGCGCTCGACCAGGCCGGCTACATCTCGCGGATCCTGCCGGAGTGGGACACCGTGCGGTTCCGGCCGCCGCAGTCGGCAGTCCACCGGTTTACGGTCGACCGGCATCTGCTGGAGACCTGTGTCGAGGCAGCCAAGATGGTGCGCGACGTACGTCGGCCCGACCTGCTGCTGGTCGCTGCGCTGGTGCATGACCTCGGTAAGGCGGTCGAGGGCGATCACAGTGTCACCGGTGCGGTGATTGCTGCCCGGGTCGCGCGTCGGATCGGCTTCAACGAGACAGACGTCGACACGATCACCCTGCTCGTCCGGCAGCATCTGATGCTGGCGCAGGTCGCCACTCGGCGCGACCTGGACGACCCGATGACGGTTGAGCTGGTGTCCGGGATCGTGCGCGACACCGAGACGCTGGACCTGCTGGAAGCTCTCACGTACGCCGATGCGCGCGCGGCCGGCCCAGCTGCGTCGTCGCCGTGGCGGATGCGGTTGGTGGGCGAGCTGTGCCGTCGGGTGCGTGGTGAGCTGGCCGGTGGGGGGCAGGGGATGTGGACCGACACTCCGCCGATTCCGGTGCCCGAATTGCACCAGGTCGTTGGCATTGGCCGGCTCGGTGTGACGGTGACCGATCATCACGGGGACCTGCGGGTCAACGTCGCCGTACCGGATCAGGTGGGCACGCTGTCGACGGTGGCCGCCGTACTGGCTGTTGAGCGGCTCTCCGTGCGTGCTGCGGTGGTGACGTCGGTTGACGGGCTTGGCATCTCGCAGTGGACAGTGGCCGGCTCGGTGCCGGACCCGGTGCGGTTGCGGGACCGGCTTGCGGTCGCACTGCGGGACAACACCGACCTGGTACGGCGCTTGGCGGCGCGGGACTCATCGGCTCCGCGGGTGGCCAGCCGGGTCGACCTGTTGCCGGGGGCATCCGAGACCGCGACTGTGCTGCAGGTGCGAGCTCACGACCGGCCTGCGCTCATGTACGACGTTGCGTCGGCAATCGCGGCGACTGGTGCTGACATCCGCTCTGCGCACGTCAGCACGCTCGGAGCCGAGTGTGTGGACGTCTTCTACCTCACCGACCGCCATGGCTCGCCCCTCGAGGAGGAGGACGCGCGCACCACCGCGAAGACCGTGCTGGACCGCCTGACCTTCTAACCTCGACGGCATGGGTGTCGTAGCGGGACTACAGCAGCAGGCCATCGATTGCGAAGAGCTCGGCTCCCCGATGTACGCCGAGCTGGCGCGGCTCATGGTGGACGACTACGAGCTCGGTGGGGCGTCTACCGGCGTACTCGGAAGCTACGAGGGTCACCAGAACGACGAGGCACTTGCCTTGCCACTGCTGGCAGCGGTGCATCGGCTGGTGCTGGCGGGGGAAGCGCCGGAGCTGGCCGGCTTCTACCCCAGCGTGGGCGGAGTGTGGGATCCAGTGCTCGGCTGGGAGGCTTTCGCGCAAGTACTCCGATCACGAGTGGGTGAGCTGCGGGCTGCGGTGCTCCAGAGGCCCCAGACCAACGAGGTCCGCCGGTCCGTTGCTCTGTACGGCGGTCTGCTGCAGCTGGTCCACGAGGTGCCGCTGCCGGTGCGGCTGATGGAGATCGGCTCGAGTGCCGGGCTGAACCTGCGGGCCGACCACTTCCGCTACAACCTGGCCGACGGCTCGTCGTACGGGCGTGCAGACAGCCCCGTGGTGATCGAGGACGCGTGGTCGGGACGCGAGGTCCCGCGGGCCGCACTGCGCATCGCAGAGCGAGTGGGGAGCGACGTGGCGCCGGTGAACGCACTGTCCGAGGAGGGCGCGCGAACACTGACGTCGTACGTGTGGGCCGACCAGGTGGAGCGGCTGGCGCGTTTGCGGGGTGCACTGGCCATCGCGCGGGAGGTGCCGGCCGACCTACGACGTGCCGATGCGGTGTCGTTCGTGCGCGGGCTGGAGCTGTCCGAGGGCCACCTGACCGTGCTGTGGCACTCAATCATGTGGACCTACCTGTCCAAGGAGGACCAGGCAGCCGTCGACGCTGCCCTAGCCGACCTGGGAGCCCAGGCAGGCGAGTCGACACCCCTAGCCCGCCTACGCCTCGAGCCCCCAGGCGAGTGGGGAGACGAGTTCCTGGTAGAGCTGCAGACCTGGCCAGGCGGAGCACGCCGCGTACTCGGCCACGCCGATCCCCACGGCCAAGGCCTGGTCTGGACCTCCTAGTGCTCCTCCTAGGGTCACTCCAGCGTCAGGCCGTCCGATGCGAGAACCTCGGCTCCCCGATGTACGCCGAGCTCCTGCGGCGGCTCGTGGCCGACTACGAGATCGGCGGGGTGTCGGCCGACGTACTGGCGGGGTATGACGATCCTCCGCCGGGTTCTGTGATCGGGTTGCGGTTGCTGGGTGCCGTCCACGGCCTGGTGCTGGCGGGGGAGGTGCCCGAGCTCGCGGTCTTCTATCCGAGCGTTGGTGGGGTGTGGGATCCCGTGCTCGGGTGGGAGGCGTTTGAGCGGGTGCTGGAGTCTCGGGCGGGTGAGGTGCGGGCGTTGCTGACTCAGCCGCCGCAGACCAACGAGGTACGCCGCTCGGCTGCGCTCTATGGCGGGCTGCTGCAGCTGGTGTGGGACGTGCGGTTGCCGGTGCGCTTGTTCGAGATGGGGGCGAGTGCTTGGCTCAACCTGCGGGCTGATCACTTCCGGTACGTCGTGGATGGTGAGTCGTACGGCGCTGTGGACAGTCCGGTGGTGATTGAGGACGCGTGGTCGGGGCGGAAGCTGGATCCGGTCGCACTGCGGATCACTGAGCGGGGCGGGTGCGACATTGCACCGGTGAATCCGTTGTCGGCGGAGGGAGCACGCACGCTGACGTCGTACGTGTGGGCGGACATGGCTGAGCGGTTGGAGCGGCTGCGGGCGGCGTTGGAGGTCGCACGGCAGGTGCCGGCCGACGTACGGCGTGCAGACGCGGTGTCGTTCGTGCGCGGGCTGGAGCTGGTGCCGGGGCAGGTGACGGTGCTGTGGCACTCGATCATGTGGCAGTACCTGACGGACGAGGACCGTGCGGCTGTCGATGCGCACCTGGCCGAGTTGGGGGAGCAGGCGGACGAGTCGGCGCCGCTGGCCCGGCTGCGGTTCGAGCCGGGGGCTGAGCCGCCGTACGAGTTTCTGGTCGAGTTGGAGATCTGGCCGGGTGGCGGGCGGCGCGTGCTTGGGCGTATTGAGGATCACGGGCAGGACCTGGTCTGGAGCTTCCCTTCGGAGTCGGGCAGCAACTAGCATTAGTTAGGTAAGGCTTACCTAACTCAAGGAGTTCCCGCTCAGATGATGCGTCGTATCGTTCTGACTCTCACCGCTGCCGCCGCCCTCACTGTCGGCGTCGTCGCCCCGGCCTCGGCCGCACCCGGTAGTGCTTCGAATCTCGGCAAGACACTGAACGCCTCGAACGCCACCGGCCTGGCCAAGGCCGGTGAAACCATCACTGTCACCGGTAACGGGTACAACCCGGCCCAGGGCTACTACGTCGCGCTGTGTGCGGTTCCGTCGGACTACAGCTACGGCACCAAGCCCAGCCCGTGCGCCGGCGGTGACGGCCAGGGCGGTACGACGGTCGGCCCGTCCGCGTGGGTGACCAACAACCCGCTCGGCGGCAGCGCGTCGTACCCGATCGCCTCCAACGGCACCTTCACCGCGCAGATCCGGATCGCCGAGGTCAACTCCGGTCTCGACTGCAGCGACCCGGACATCACCTGCGCGATCGTCTCCCGCCGTGATCACTTCGCGGCGAGCGACCGCACCGGCGATGTCTACATCCCGGTGTCGTTCAGCTGAGTGCTGCTGCCAGTGTGTCGGTGAGTTCCGCCGCGTAAACCTGCTCGGGATCGAGGTCGGGGTCGTAGATGCCGATGTCGATCCCGACGCAGTTCTCCGAGGCGAGTAATGGTCGCAGGAGAGCCTGGAGCTGGGCGTGGTCGAGACCGCCCGGATCCGGACTGTCCACCGCGGGCATGATCGCCGCGTCGAGGATGTCGACGTCCAGGTGCACCCAGAACCCGTCCAGCTCCTCCCGCTCCAGCTGAGCGAGCACTCCAGCCGCGGCCCGCGCCGGGTCCTCGATGACCCGGAGTGCGGACCAATGCGCGATCCCCGCCTCCACCAGCGTCTCCAGGTACGCCTCGTCCTCGCGATACCCGAGCATCACGGCATCCGCGTCGTTCACGTACGGCGACAGCCCCTCCAGGTCGGTCAGATCAGCCTGCCCCCGTCCCGTCACCAGTGCCAACGCCTCACCACCCGCAGCACCGACGTACTCGTCGTTGTCCACGGTCCGCATATCCGAATGCCCGTCGAGGTAGACGACGCCGTACCGGCCGCGCCTCTTCAGCGCGAGGGTGGGCCCGAGTAGGTTGCTGCACTCACCACCCAGCAGTACGACGAACTTGTCGTCGTCGAGCAGCGCGCCGATCCGATCCGCCAGCCGCACGCTGTACGACGCGATCGCGGCCGCGTTGAACACCCCGTCACCCGGCTTCCAGCTCCCGCGGTCGTACCGAGGCGGCACCACACATCCCGCATCAGCCGCGCCGATCCGCCCCACGATCCCCTGATCCCGGAGCGCTCCGGCCAGCTTGTAGCAACCCGGCACCGTCCCCTCTACCGGCGGCCGCAACCCCAAGTTCGAAGGCCCGTCCAGCACCACCCGACTCCGCCCCACGACCACTCCCTAACCAGTATCTATCGAGCTTCCGGTTAGAAGATCCTAGCGGCACGGTTCGTTCGCTCGCGCGGGTGTTGGGTGGTTGGTGGGTGCTCCGTTCGCCGGTGGGGGTGTTGGTTGGTGGGTGCCTGTGCTCGCTCGGGGTGGGGCGGCCCCGGTGCGCCTAGGCGTCTTGCGCGCGGTACCTGGGACCGTCGCCGGCCGGAATCGACGCAACGCTAGTGGCATCGGGCGTCGGCAAATGGTTGGTCGCCGGGGGAGGGTCCCGGCTAGCGTGCGGCGCATGGCGCAAGCGCTCGATGAGCTGGTACCGGCTGGTGTTCTCTCGGGCTTCGGGTTGTGGCCTGGCGATGGCTGGCAGACCCGGCATCTCAGGACGATGAACAACTCGGTCTTCAGTGTCGGCAAGGCCGATGACGAACCAGCCTGGGTGCTCCGGCGGCACCGCGCCGGCTGGCGGGATGCGGATGCTATTGCCGCCGAACTCTCGCTCTTGGAGTACCTGGGCGAGCAGTTGCCCGAGCCGGTCAGCGTTCCCCGCCCGGGACGCTCCCGCGACGGCGGCTGGCTGGTCTCGCTGGACGGATCGCTCTATTCCTTGCTGGGCTGGCTTCCGGGGACACCTCAGCGCCCGCACCCCGTCGGCCGCCTGGACGCCGAGTCGGCACGGCTGCTCGGCCGGGGGCTGGGCTCGATCCACTCCGCAACCGACGGATGGACTCAGCAGCCGGCACCTGTGCGATGGAACGCCGACACGCTGTTCGGCGAGGTGCATCCAGGTCTGATGGGCACCGACCCGGCCACGCTGAAGGCGGTTCTGCCGGCGGCGGACCTGGCGTTGTTCGGCGAGATCGCCGATCGGGCCGGCGAGGTGTTCGACCGGGTGTGGGACTGGGGACTGATCCACGCCGACTACATCCTGGGCAATTGCCACTGGAGCAAGGCCGACGGGCGGCTCCAGCTGGGCGTCCTGGACTTCAATGACTTCGGTCACGGGCCGCGGCTGTTCGATCTCGGCGCCGTGCTGGGCAACCTCGCCGACTTCCCCGATAGTTGGGCAACGCTCGCCCCGGCGTTCCTCGCCGGCTACCGAACGGCACACGAGCTGCCGGAGAACGCCGAACAGGACCTGCCGTTGATGATGGCCGCCCGGCACGCGGCCCAGAGCCTCTGGGCACTCGGACACCAAGAATTCGGTCAGGAATGGATCACCGACCACCTGCGCGCCCGGATGGAGATGGCCCGTGCCTGCCTGTCCGTCGGCTTCTGATCCGCTCGGATGCCGGGGTGGGTGGACCGGCCGGTAGACTTCGGGAGTTGTTCGGTGCTCGCTAGAGGATGGACTTTCCCGTGTTCGACACGCTTTCCGATCGGTTGTCCGCTGCGTTCAAGAATCTGCGTGGCAAGGGCAAGCTGACCGATGCCGATATCGAAGCGACGACACGGGAGATCCGGATCGCGCTGCTCGAGGCGGATGTCGCGCTGCCGGTGGTGCGCGAGTTCATCGCGAAGATCCGGGAGCGGGCCAGCGGTGCCGAGGTGCGCGGGGGGCTGAACCCGGCGCAGCAGGTGATCAAGATCGTGAACGAGGAGCTGGTCGGCATCCTCGGCGGGGAGACCCGTGAGCTGCGGATGGCGAAGCGGCCGCCGACCGTGATCATGCTGGCAGGTCTGCAGGGTGCTGGTAAGACGACCCTGGCCGGGAAGCTGGCCAAGTGGCTGAAGGAGACCAAGCACCAGACGCCGATCCTGGTCGCCGCCGACCTGCAGCGGCCGAACGCGGTCACCCAGCTCCAGGTGGTCGGTGAGCGGGCCGGCGTACCGGTGTTCGCTCCCGAGCCCGGTAACGGCGTCGGCGATCCGGTGGACGTGGCCCGGAAGGCGATGGACGAGGCGCGGGCCAAGCAGCACAGCGTGGTCATCGTCGACACGGCCGGCCGGCTGGGTGTCGACGAGGAGCTGATGAAGCAGGCCGCCGACATCCGCGACGCGGTGAACCCGGACGAGATCCTGTTCGTCGTCGACGCGATGATCGGTCAGGACGCGGTCACCACCGCGCAGGCCTTCCTCGACGGGGTCGGCTTCGACGGCGTGGTGCTGTCCAAGCTGGACGGTGACGCCCGCGGTGGTGCGGCGCTGTCGATCGCGCAGGTCACCGGCCGCCAGGTGATGTTCGCCAGCAACGGCGAGAAGCTCGAGGACTTCGACGTCTTCCACCCCGACCGGATGGCGTCGCGCATCCTCGGCATGGGTGACGTGATGAGCCTGATCGAGCAGGCCGAGCGCACCTTCGACGCGGACGCGGCCGCGAAGACGGCGGCCAAGCTGCAGAAGAAGGGTGGTAAGGACTTCACCCTGGACGACTTCCTCGCCCAGATGCAGTCGGTGCGCAAGATGGGCCCGCTGACCAAGATCTTCGGCATGCTGCCCGGCGCCAGCCAGTTCAAGGACCAGCTGGAGAACTTCGACGAGCGCGAGATCGACCGGATCGAGGCGGTCATCCACTCGATGACGCCGGCCGAGCGGAACGACCCGAACATCATCAACGGCTCCCGCCGGGCCCGGATCGCGAAGGGTTCCGGGACCGAGGTCGCCACCGTCAGCGGGCTGGTCGAGCGGTTCTTCGAGGCCCGCAAGATGATGTCCGCGATGGCGTCCGGCAAGGGCATCCCGGGGATGCCCGGGATGCCGGGCATGCCCGGCGGCGGCGCCGCGGGTGGGCGCAAGGCGAAGCAGCAGAAGCTGGCGAAGGGCAAGAAGCGCGGTTCGGGCAACCCGGCCAAGCGGGCCGGCGGGGGTGCGCCCCAGCCGCAGGAACCGCAGCCGGGTCAGCTCCCGGCCGCGTTCGGCGGCGCCGGGCAGACCGGCGGCGACTTCGAGCTCCCCGACGACCTGAAGAAGATGCTCGGCGGCAAGTAACCTGGAGTGACGGGGGCCGGTGCTGCCCGATCGGACAAGCGGTCACTGCACGAAGTGACACCCCGTTACCCGTTGTCGATGATCCTGGGCCCGCTAAGATCGTGCCTACGCCCGGAGAATGTCGGTACTGCGGAAACGTCGAAGGACGGATCGGATGAGGCAGCAGTTCAAGAACCTGGACACGTGGCGGGGGAAGCTCACCGCCACCTGGGTGTGCCTGGCTCCGCCGACCGCCATGGTCGCCGTGTTCGTGATCGGCGGTGTCACGTCGAACACGTTCATCGTCGACGCGCACGCCCTGGCCGGTCAGCGCCCGGACTCGGTCTTCGACGACCTGGCCAACGACCTGCCGAACCAGCCCGGTGTCGACGGCAGCCTGCCGACCCAGGAGAAGTCCACGGTCACCGTCCCGGTCACCGGGAGCACGGACGGCACCGTTCAGCCGATCCCCGGGATCACCGGTGACGCGTCCGGGATCCCCGGCACCGTCCTGGCGGCGTACCAGAAGGTCGCGAACGATTTGGCCCTCGCGAAGCCGAACTGCCGCATCACCTGGCCGTTGCTGGCCGGGATCGGCAAGGTCGAGTCCGACCACGCGAACGGCGGCAAGGTCGATGCGGCCGGGAACACCCGCGGCCAGATCCTCGGCCCGGTGCTGAACGGCGGCCCCGGGATGGCCGCCATCTCCGACACCGACCAGGGTCAGTTCGACGGCGACAAGCAGTGGGACCGTGCGGTCGGGCCGATGCAGTTCATTCCGGGCACCTGGAAGGCGTTCGGGGCCGACGGTAACGGCGACGGCACCAAGAACCCGCACAACGTCTTCGACGCGGCCCGGGCGGCCGGCGACTACCTCTGCTCGGGTGGGGCCAACCTGGCCGACGCCCAGGGGCTCGTGCAGTCCGTCCTGCGGTACAACCACTCGATGGACTACGTGTCCACCGTGCTGCGCTGGATGCAGTCGTACAGCAAGCAGACCGTGAAGGTTCCGGACACGCCCGGCGTGATCACCCCACCAGGCGACAACGGCAACGTCGACAACCCGACCCGCAACAACACCATCCCGACGCCGACCCCGACGCCGACGGTCACCCCGACGACGACTCCGAGCCCGACTCCGAAGCCGACGCCGACCAAGCCCAGTACGTCGAAGCCGTCGAGCCCGACGCCGACCCCGACGCCGTCGAAGCCCAGTACGCCGAAGCCGCCGTACACGCCGCCGACCAAGCACACGCCGAGCCCGACCCCGACCCCGACGCCGACCCCCACACCGACGCCGCCGGTCTGCACGCCGACCCCCACGCCGACGCCGACCCCCACTCCGGAAGGGACCCCGACGACGACGCCGGAGGGCACCCCGAGCGGGCAGCAGGCGCAGGCCCAGGCCGAGGACCCGGCGACCCCGCCGCCGTGCACCACGCCGACCCCGGCCCCGGCCGGCCAGACCCAGCAGGTGGCTCCGCAGCCCGGTAACTGAGGGCCCGCAAACCCCTTGTTCTGCACGATTTCGTGCCACTACCTGCCCCTGTTCGTGCGGGTCAAGGTGGGCTGGGTAACTTTGCACCGACTTGATGTAACTTTCCGGCGCATCGGTCGTTGAGCCGACTATGCGCCTAACCCGTAGTGGAAACCGTCGGGTCAAAATCATCATCGCGTCACTGTGCACAGTCCCGCTCCTGGTCGGGGCGATCGTGACAGTGGCTTCGGGCGGGGCCGGTGCCTCCGGTCAGCTCGCGACGGACAGTCCGGTCGCTCCCCAGCCTGGAGCCGGACTGAACAGCGGTGAGTTCGACGAACTGACGATGATCGTGCCGCAGCGTCCTGGAGTGGACGGCCGGCTCGGATCCGACAAACCCGCCCGTGACGACGTCCCCGTGCAAGGGGCGACCGACGGCCGTTCCGTCGTCCGCCCGGGGCGACCGGGTGCCGTCAACGGCATCCCTCGCGGGGTCTTCCCCGCCTACCGCCGCGCCACCGCGAATCTCGCCGTGGTCCGGCCGAACTGTGGCCTCACCTGGCCGTTGCTGGCCGGTATCGGCAAGGTCGAGTCCGACCACGCCAGCGGTGGCCGGGTCGACGTCGCCGGGACCACCCGCGGCAAGATCTTCGGCCCGATGCTGAACGGCAAGGCCGGTAACGGCAAGATCCCGGACAGCGACAAGGGCAAGTACGACGGCGACCTGACCTGGGACCGCGCCGTCGGCCCGATGCAGATCATCCCGCAGGTCTGGGCCGACTACGGCGCCGACGGCAACGGTGACGGCTTCCGCAACCCCAACAACGTGTACGACGCGGTCACCACGGTGGCCGTCTACCTGTGCGCCGAGGGCGACGACCTGAAGCGCCCCCGGGACCTGGTCGAGTCGCTCCTGCGCTACCAGCACTCCAAGGACTTCGTCGCCACGGTGCTGAAGTGGATGCGCGTCTACAGCAAGAACGCGGTCCTGATCCCGAACGAGAAGGGTCAGCTGTCGGTCCCGAAGCCGACCGGTAACGCCGAGCGCAAGGTCGACCCGCGCCAGGTTCCGGACGTGCCGGACGACACCAAGACGCCGACCCCGACGCCGACCAAGAAGCCGCCGACAATGCTGCCGACGACGACGCCGGACCCGGTGGACGAGCCGACCAAGCCGCCGACGCACAAGCCGACGAAGCCGCCGACACAGCGGCCGACGCCGACCCCGACGCCGACTCCCACGCCGACGCCGACCCCCACTCCGACCCCGACGCCGACGCCCACCCCGACGCCGACGGACACCCCCACCGGTACGCCGTGCACGGCCGACCCGACCAACCCCACCTGCACCCCCGGAGGCGGCTCACACGGCTGACGGAAGCCCGGATACGGTCGACTCATGACCGTACTCAGACTCGTTGGCACGGTGTTGCCGTCGGGTGAGCAGCAGGAGCTGTATCTCAGTGGCGGGCTGGTCGTCGACCGGCCCACCACTGGGGATGTCACGACCCTGCATACCGGTGGCTGGATCATTCCGGGGCTCGTCGACGCGCACTGCCACATCGGGCTCGACACCCACGGTGGTGTCGACCGGGAGACCGCGGAGCTGCAGGCGATCGCCGATCGGGACGCCGGAGCGCTGCTGGTACGCGATGCCGGTTCGCCGACCGACACCCGCTGGATCGACGACCGGCCGGATCTGCCGAAGATCATCCGGGCCGGCCGGCACATCGCCCGCTCGAAGCGCTACATCCGCAACTACGGCTGGGAGATCGAGCCCGCGGAGCTGGTCGCGTATGTCGAGCAGGAGGCCCTCCGCAGCGACGGCTGGGTGAAGCTGGTCGGCGACTGGATCGACCGGGACGCGGGTGACCTGACCCCGTGCTGGCCGGCTGAGGCACTAAATGCGGCCATCGCCCGCGCGCACGAGCTCGGTGCCCGGGTCACCGCGCACGTCTTCGGTGAGCACGCGCTGCCCGACCTGCTCGCTGCCGGGATCGACTGCATCGAGCACGGCACCGGTGTCGAGGCGGACATGCTGGCGCTGATGGCCGAGCACCAGGTGGCCGTCGTACCGACGCTGATCCAGCTGGAGAACTTTCCGGAGTATGCCGATCAGGCTGCGGAGAAGTTCCCCGTCTACTCGGCGCATATGACCGACCTGTACGAGCGGCGGCTGCACCGGCTCCGGGACGCGTTCGAGGCGGGCGTCCCCGTGTACGCCGGAACTGACGCAGGCGGGGTCCTCGGGCACGGACTGATCGCCCGGGAGATCCAGGCGCTGACCAGGATCGGGATGTCGGGGGAGCAGGCCCTGGCTGCCGGGTCCTGGGCGGCGCGCGCGTGGCTCGGCGTACCGAGTGTCCTGCAGCCGGGGGACCCGGCCGATCTGGTGGTCTACGACGAGGACCCGAGACTCAACCCGGCCGTCCTGTCGCACCCGAAGATGATCGTTCTGCGTGGCAGAATCGCGGAGCGGGGCAAATTCACACGGTAACGGGAAAAAGTTCACCCAACTACTGGCTTTGGCGGAAGGTTTTCGCCTAGCGTGATCCCTCCGGGACCACCGACGCCCCTCGATGGACCGATTAAGGGAAGGAACCGCCCCATGGGGAAAACCGCCCGAGTACCCGTGCCCAAACTCTCCGCCCTGCTGGCCGCGGCGGCCGCCGGTGCGCTTGCACTCAGCGCTCTCCCGAGCAACGCCGCCCAGCCGGCAGCGCCAGTCGCATCCGGCCCGGCCGACATCTCGACCGCCTTCACCAACGCGTCCGCGAAGTACGACGTACCGCGGGAGGTGCTGGTTGCCGTCGGGTACGCGGAGTCGCACCTGGACGGTCATGACGGCAAGCCGAGTCAGGCCAGTGGCTACGGCCTCATGCACCTGGTCAGCAACAACAAGAACCCGACGATGTCCGAGGCCGCCAAGCTCACCGGTCTGCCGGTCGAGCAACTCGCCAAGGACATGCCGTCGAACATCGAAGGCGCCGCTGCCGTCCTCGACTCGTACGCCGATGCGTCCGGTCTGCAAGGTGATGCCCGCCGGGACGCCGGACGCTGGTACGAGGCCGTCGCGAGGTACTCGCACTCGCCCGACGGACCGACCGCCCGCCTGTACACCGACGAGGTCTTCCGGATCATCGGAGCCGGCGTGCAGGCCAAAGGTGTGACCGTGGCGCCGAAGAAGGTCAGCCCGCAGCTTGGCGCGTACGCGAAGGTGGCCCCGCTCGGCACCCGGACCGAGTCGTCGGTCGAGGCCGTCGACTACCCGGGCGCGATCTGGAACCCGGCCAGTACCAGCAACTACACCTCCGGGCGGACCCAGGCGATCTCCTCGATCACCATCCACGTGGCGCAAGGCTCGTACGCCGGGACGATCAGCTGGTTCAAGAACCCGTCGGCCAAGGTGAGCGCGCACTACGTGATCAAGTCCTCCAACGGCGAGGTCACCCAGATGGTGGCCGAGAAGGACAAGGCCTGGCACGTCGGCACCGAGAACGGCTACACGATCGGCATCGAGCACGAGGGGTGGGTCAACGACGCGTCCTGGTTCACCGAGTCGATGTACAAGTCGTCCGCGGCGCTGGTCCGCAACATCGCCGACCGGCGCGGTATCCCGAAGGACCGGGCCCACATCAGGGGCCACAGTGAGTACCCGAACCAGACGCACACCGACCCGGGTCCGAACTGGGATTGGAACAAGTTCATGCAGCTGGTGAACGGCGGCACCCCGCCGACGTACAACTTCACCACCTACGGCACCGGTGTCCGCGTCCGTGAGACGCCCCGCCTGAGCGGCAGAATCCTCACCGAGCTGCCCGGCCCGACGCAGGTCTTCGTCACCTGCCAGACGCAGGGTGACACGGTCAACGCCGAAGGCAAGACCAACAACTGGTGGGCCAAACTGCGCGACCAGGGCGGCTACATGACGAACGTCTACATCGCCGCCGCGAACCCGAAGCTCCCCGGCATAGCGGATTGCTAGTCAGAGCCGTTTCGTCCACGCCAGCCAGCTGACGAGGACCGCCATCACCAGCCAGCCCGGCCAGCCCTGCAGACCCACTGTCATCGGGTCCAGGTCCTGGCCGGGCGCGCTGAGTTGCCACACCAGCCGAGTGGTCACGTTGCTGACCACAGCGTGAGCCAGTACGGCGGGCAGCACGGAGCCGGACCGCAGTCGCAGCCAGCTGAAGATCGGCAGCACCAGCAGACAAGCGATCACGAAACTCCCCATCGAAGCGAGCATCGAGTGCCCTGGGTACTGGCCGCCCATCAGCAGCGTCGGCAGATGCCAGAGCGCCATCAGAACCCCGGTCCGCAGGTACGCCGGCAGTAGCCCGTAGCGGCGCATCCGCGGCAGCAGGTAGCCCTGCCACCTCGGCAGCACGAGTCCCAGCGCAGCCCGCAGATCGGGCACCTTCACTACGTACCGCAGTACGAACACCGGTGTGCGGGTGTGTGAACAGTAGAGCCTGCTGTACCGACTCTGGGGTCCGTCATGCCGGATGATCGAGGTATGACGTGGACAAAGCGGCTGGCCCGCGGGGGACCGGCAAGTGGGTACCTGATGGTCCGGTACCTCAAGTTCGTGGTGCTCTTCGCGGCCACACCGATCAGTCTGTTGCTGGGCTGGCTGATTCCCGGAGTGACGGCTGGTCTGGTCAAGCTGGCGAACAGTGAGCTGGACCGAGCCAGCCGGTACGTCGGTGCGTCCGACGTACCGCAGTTGCCGGCGGCTGCACCCCGTGGTTCGGCCGATGTGGTGACGCTGCTGCAGGACAAGTCGTTCAAGCGCAGTCTCTGGCTCTACCTGGGCTGCGTGGCGGCGGTCCCGGAGCTGTTCATCGCGGTGAGCGCGGTCTTCGCCGTACCGGCCGCTGTGCTGACCGCAGTGTTGTGGCCGCTCGACCCGGGCAACTTCACGATGATGGGTGTCCCGGTCGATAGCTGGTGGGACATTGCGTGGCTTGCTCCGCTGCAGGTCGCGGTTGGGCTCGGGCTGCTGGGCTGGGTAGCGCCAGCGGTGGCGCGTGGTCATGCCAAGGCGACCAGGAAGCTGCTGGCGCCCAGTGCGGATCAGCTGGAGTCCGAGCGGCTCAGCCGACGGGTAGAGGAGCTGACCCGGAGCAGGGCCGGTGCGGTGGACTCTCACGGCGCTGAGCTGCGTCGGATCGAGCGGGACCTGCACGACGGCACTCAGGCGCAGCTGGTGTCGCTGGCGATGCGCATCGGCGTTGCCAAGCAGGTGATGGCCGATGACCCCGAGAAGGCGGCCAAACTGCTGGACGACGCGCGTGATGGTGCCGAACAAGCCATGCACGAGCTACGCGGCGTACTGCGCACTATGTACCCGCCCATCCTTCAGGACCGCGGTCTGGCCGGTGCGATCTCCGCACTCGCTGCGCGCTGTCCGCTGCCGGTAGAGCTGCGGATGGGTGAGCTCGGCCAAGTCCCTGCCGCAGTGGAGGCCGCTGCGTACTTTGTCGTGGCAGAGTCCCTCACCAACGTCACCAAGCACTCCGCCGCCGGACGCGTCGACCTCACGATGGAGCGGCGTGGTCCTGAGCTCTACCTGGAGATCACCGACGACGGTATCGGTGGCGCGCGCATCAACGAGCAGTCCGACCTGCTGGGCCGGGGGAGTGGCCTGCATGGCATGCTCCACCGTGTGCAAGCGATCGACGGCCACCTGGAACTGCGGAGCCCGATCGGCGGACCCACCACGATCGAGGTCATCCTTCCGTGCGAGTGATCATTCTCGAGGACAACCCCATCCTGGCCGAAGGACTCGGTCTGTTGCTGAGCAATTCCGGCTTCGAGGTTGCCGCGGTCGCCGGCGATGCCGACGGCTTCGCGCAGGCGATGGCCGAGCACGAGGTGGATATCGCGGTCGTCGACGTGCGGCTGCCGCCGACCTTCACCGACGAGGGGTTGCGCGCCGCGATCGAGGCCCGCCGGGTTCGGCCCGGCCTTCCGGTGCTGGTTTTCTCGCAGTACGTCGAAGAAATCTACGCCGCCGAACTGCTCGCGGCCGGCAGTGAGGGCGTCGGCTACCTGCTGAAGGACCGGGTCTCCCGCGTCGACGAGTTCCTCGAGGCGGTACGGCGGGTCGCGGCCGGCGGCACCGTGCTGGACCCGGAAGTCGTCAGTCAGCTGATGGTGAAGAAGAGCAATCCGCTCGACCGGTTGACACCGCGCGAGCGTGAAGTGCTCGCCCTGATGGCCGAAGGTCTGGGCAACACCGAGATCGGCGCGAAGCTGGTGATCTCCGAAGGCGCTGTGCACAAACACGTTGGAAACGTTTTCCTGAAACTGGACCTGCCGCCGTCCGATTCCGGACATCGCCGTGTGCTGGCGGTTCTGGCCTACTTGGGACTCTGACCCACGCGGTCTTGACGATCGCTGCGGCGTACGCCACTCTCAGTCCAGAGAGCGCTCTCACACCCACCGAAACCGCCCCTAGGTGAGGAGTGATCCATGAAGGTTCTGTTGGCCGCCGTGCTCGTCGTGAGTGCCGTCGGTATCCCTGGCCAAGCTGTTGCCGCAGGCATCGACCAGCCGTTGGCCGTGTCCGGTCAGGCTGCTGCGATGCAGAAGGACTTCGGTCTGACCGAGCAGCAGATGAACGCCAGGCTCAAGTCCGAGACCGATGCCGCCAAGCTGCTCCCCGCTGCGCAGAAGGCAGCAGGGCAGGAGTTCGGCGGTGCCTGGTACGACGCCGCCCAGCAGAAGCTCGTCGTCGGGCTCGCCGGTTCGAGCCGGGCGAACGCCGTACGGGCGACCGGTGCCGAGACGGTCGCGGTACCGAAGGCGGCCGCCGTACTGGACAAGCAGAAGAACGCGGTCGACAAGCTGGCCGGGAAGTCCGTGCCTGCTGCCGTCAGCGGCTGGGCAGCTGACGCGAAGACCGGCAGCGTCGTCGTCAATGTCCAAGCAGGTAAGCGTTCTCCGGCCGTCGATGCGTTCGTGGCCAAGGTCGCCAAGGCCGGCGCGGTGACAGTCCGGGAGGTCGCGGCCCAGGCGCCGCGGACGTTCGCGGCCGGTACGGTCGGCGGCGACCCGTACTACGTCAGCAACATCCGCTGCTCGATCGGCTTCTCCGTGCACGGCGGGTACGTCACCGCCGGACACTGCGGCCGCGGCGGCATCGTCCGTGGCTGGGACGGTTCGAACCAGGGCGAGTTCCGCGGCTGGTCGTTCCCCGGCAACGACTATGCCTGGGTGCAGACCGGCTACGGCTGGTGGACTGTGCCCGTCGTACTCGGCTGGGGGCAGACCAGCGACAAGCTCGTCCGCGGATCCTGGGAAGCACCGGTCGGCTCGTCGATCTGTCGCAGCGGCTCGACCACGCATTGGCACTGTGGCGCCGTACTGGCCAAGAACGAAACGGTGAACTACGGCAACGGCCAGTTGTTCTACGGAGCAACGAAGACCAGCGTCTGCGCCGAGGGTGGCGACTCCGGCGGCTCGTTCATCACCGGTGACCAGGCCCAGGGCGTCACGTCCGGCGGCTGGGGCAACTGCAGCAGCGGTGGTGAGACCTGGTTCCAGCCGGTCAACGAGATTCTCCAGGCCTACGGGCTGACTCTGCACACCGCATAACAGGCGGATGCCCCGGATCCCCCGCGCAACAGGGGATCCGGGGCGTCCGGCTCAGCACTGGTCAGGCAGTTTGGTCAGGCACCGGCTCGAGGGTGGGCTTGGCCTCGTCCTTGCCGCTCAGCGACTCGATCAGCTGCTTGGCCAGCGCGAAGCCCGAGCCACCCATGGTGATCGTCTTGACCAGGGTGTCCTCGATGCCCTGGGCACCGTTCAGGACCACCATGTTGCCGACCTTCTCGAACGAGCTCGCCGCGGCGCGGACGATCTCCGGGTAGGCCTCGGCCAGCTGCTGGGCGACGACGGCGTCGGTGTTCGTGGCCAGGGCCTCGGCGCGGGCCTTGATACCGGCCGCCTCGGCCATCGCCTTCGCCTGGACGGCGGCCGCCTCGGCCTTACCGTTCAGCTCGGTCGCCTTCGCCTGGGCCTCACCGCGCAACGTCACCTCGCGGGCGTTCGCCTCGGCGGCCGCGATCTGCGCGTCCCGGGCGGCACCGGCCAGCGTGCGCTGCTTGTACGCCTCTGCGTCGGCCGGCTTCAGCACCGACGACTCCAGCTGCTTCTCGGCCAGGGACGCGTTCAGCTTGGCGGTCTCGGTCTCGGCGACCACAACCTCCTGGCGGGCCAGCGCCTCGGCCAGCGGGCCGGACTGCTGTGCCTTCGACCTCGCCTGGTCGACCTCGGCCTGGTAACCGGCCTGCGCGATCGAGCTCTGCCGTACGGCGGCCGCCTTGGCCGCCGCGGCGACCTGCTCGCGCTCGGTGGCTTCCTTGTCCCGCTCGGCCTGCGCGATGCGCGCCGCGGCCTCGACCGCGGCGGCCTGCGGACGGCCGAGGTTGCGGATGTAGCCGGACTCGTCGTCGATCTCCTGGATCTGCAGCGAGTCGACCACCAGACCGAGCTTCTCCATGTCACCGGCCAGCGAGCCCCGGATGTTCGTGGTCAGCGTCTCGCGGTCGTGCAGCATCTCCTCGACCGTGGTCGAACCGACGATCGCCCGCAGGTGACCGGCGAACAGCTCGTGGATCGTGCCCATCACCTGCTCGTCGCTCTGCTCCAGGAAGCGCCGGGCCGCGTTCGCGATCGAGCCGTAGTCGTCACCGACCTTGTACGCCGTGACGCCCTTGATGTGCAGCGGGATGCCCTGACTGGACACACAGGTGACCGTCAGCGGGGTGGCGCGGATGTCCAGCGGCAACCGCCGGACGGTCTGGAAACCGGGCAGCACCGCGGTCCCGCGACCGACCACGATCTTGAACCCGAGGGTCTCGTTGACCTGCTCCGAGCTCGAGTGCGCGCCGAGGCCGGAGATGATGAGTGCCTCGTTCGGTTCGGCGACCCGCCAGACCATCCGGAACAAGAGCAGCAGTACGACCAGGGCAACGGCGCCGCCGATCACGTACGTCCAGAGCATTTCCCCTCCAGGGAACCAGAAGCAACAGCGAGAGTTACAGAGCGCGGGAGACGTAGACCGTGCGCGGCGGGTCGTAGTCCACGACCACGACCTGCGCGCCGACCTCGATCTCTTCGTCGACCGCGGGGTAAGCGTAGAAGGCTTCGGTGGCACCACGGACCGGCAGCATCACTTCGCCGACGATTCCTGGTGCGATCCGCCCGATCACGCGCCCCCGCTTGCCAACCATGACGCCCCTCCGACGTACCGCTGCTGCTTCCGGTTCCGGAGTTTAGCCTCTGATCGCTCCTTCGGTTGCGCCCTTGATGAACTGGCGGGCGAAGACGATGAAGATCACGATCAGCGGGACCATCGCCATCAGTGCCCCGGTCATCACCATGCTGTAGTCGACCCCGTGCGAACGGTTGAGACTGGACAGCGCCACCTGCAGGGTCAGGTGGTCGGGGTTGGTCAGCACGACCAACGGCCAGAAGTAGTCGTTCCAGGATCCGACGAAGGTGAAGATGCCCAGGAACGCCAGAGCCGGCCGCGCCGACGGCAGCGCCACGTGCCGGTAGACACCCAGGAAGCCGCAGCCGTCCAGCGTGGCCGCCTCGACCAGCTCGTCATGGATCGAGCTCTGGAAGTACTGCCGCAGCCAGAAGATGCCGAAGGCATTCGCCGCCGCCGGGATGATCAGCGCCTTCAAGGAACCGACCCAGCCGAACGCCGCCATCGTCTGGAACTGCGGGATCGCGCCGAGCTGCGCGGGCAGCAGCATCGTCGCCAGCAGGATCACGAACAGGACGTTCCGCCCCGGGAACCGGAACTTCGCGAACGTGAACGCGGCCAGTGAGTCGAAGAACAGCACCAGCAGCGTGGTCGAGACTGCGACCACCAAGGTGTTGCCCATCGACTGGAAGAACGCGACGTTCGCCAGTACGGCGCGGACGTTGTCGTCGAGTTGCGATCCGAGCGTGAACTTCGGGGGGAACCGGTAGATGTCGGCGGTGGTGTTCGTCGCCATCACCAGGGTCCAGTAGAACGGGAACAGCGACGCGATCCCGGCGATCGCCAGGGCGACGTGCAGGCTCACGCCCTTCCAGTGCCACCTCACTGCTTACCCCTTCCGCCGACCAGCTTCCAGTTGATCGCCGTGAACAGCAGCACGAGCATGAAGATGCTCAGGGCAATCGCCGCGGCGTACCCGTAGTCGTTGTTGAGGAAGGCCTGGCTGTAGAAGTACATGACGATCGTCATGCCGCTCTGGCCGACGCCACCGCTGTTGCCGACCATCACCTGCGGTTCGGTGAAGGTCTGCAGACCGCCGATCGTCGACGTGACCACCGTGAACAGGACGACGGGCCGCAGCTGCGGCAGCGTGATCGAGAAGAACGTCCGGACCGCGCCGGCGCCGTCGACCTTGGCCGCCTCGTACTGTTCCTTGGGGATCGCCTGGAGTCCGGCCAGATAGATGATCGTGTTGTACCCGGCCCACTGCCACACGATCATCGTCGAGATCGCGATCTTGATTCCCCACGGTTCCCCGAGCCAGTCCTGGCTGGACAGGCCGAGCGCGCGCAGGCCGGAGTTGATCAGCCCGAAGTTCGTGCTGAAGACCGCGGCGAAGAAGATCGCGGCGGCCACCAGCGACGTGATGTTCGGGATGAAGTAGGCGATCCGGTAGACCCCGGAGAACCGGACGGCCGAGTTCAGCATCACCGCCAGCACGAGCGCGATCGCCAGTGTCGGGACCGTGGACATGAAGAACAGCACGATGGTGTTCTTCAGAGCCAGCCAGAACGTGCTGTCCTCGATCAGGAAGGCGAAGTTCTGCAGCCCGACGAACTGCCGGGCACTGAACCCGTCCCACTTCTGGAAGCCGAGCAGGATCGTGGACACCATCGGGTAGAGCCCGAAGACCAGGAACAGTACATAGAACGGCGACAGCGCCAGGTAGAACCGCCAGTACGACCAGACGCTGCGCCGGTGCCTCATGGAAGCGGTCAGTGTCACTGAACGCCCTGTCGTTTGCCGATCTGCTTGGCCTTCTCGACGGCCTCGGCCCAGGCCGCGTCGGAGGTCTTCTTACCGACCTGCACCAGCTTCAGTGCGTCGGTGAACGGTACGGCGATGGCCGCGTCCAGCGGGGCCTCGTACGCGATCGGGATGTCCTTGGCAGCCGGTCCGAACACGTCGATCGGCACCTGCCCACCGAAGAACGGGTCCGCCGCCTTCAGTTGCGGCTTGTCGTACGCCGCCGGCGTCGCCGGGAAGATCTGCGCGTCCGCGAACGCCTTGGCCTCGTTGTCCGGGCTGAGCATGTACTTGATCACCTCGAACGCGGCCTTCGGGTCGGCGGCGTTCTTGGTGATGGCCAGGAACGAACCACCGAAGTTCGCCGGGCCGCCCGGGGTCGGTGCGACCCGCCACTTGCCGACGCTGGTCTTCGCGGCCGCCTTGATGTCCAGCGCGACCCAGGCCGCACCGACCACGGTCGGCACCGTGCCCTGGTCGAGACCGGCGTTCCAGTCGTTCGACCCACCGAGCGTCTTGCCGTCGACCTTGAGCGTGATCGCCTTCACCGCGGTGTCCCACGCCTTGCGGATGTGGTCCTGGTCGCCGATGAACTTGTTGTCCTTGTCGATATAGCGCGACGTGCCCTGGTTGACGATCGTGCCGTACATGTCGACCGCGTCCGCGACGATGAACGCCTTCGGGTTCTT
Source organism: Kribbella sp. NPDC056345 (assembly GCF_042262745.1). Classification (NCBI taxonomy): domain Bacteria; kingdom Bacillati; phylum Actinomycetota; class Actinomycetes; order Propionibacteriales; family Kribbellaceae; genus Kribbella; species Kribbella sp. NPDC056345. The sequence continues at coordinate 286,704 of NZ_JBHJQQ010000009.1, forward strand.
CGCCTTCAGCTCGACACCGGCCTGCAGGAAGTCGTCCCAGCTCTTCATCTGCTCGCCGACCTTGGCCGGGTCGCCCGGCAGGCCGCCGGCGGTGAAGATGTCCTCGCGGTAGAACAGCGCGGTCGGGCCGATGTCGATCGGGATCCCGAGCACCTTGCCGTCCAGTGTCGTTGCCTGCTTGACCTTCCACTCCAGGTACTGGCCGAGGAAGGCGTCGTCGGCCCCGATCGTCTTCAGGTCCACGAACCGGCTCGCCTGCGGCAGCAGCGAGGCGATGTCCTCACCCTTGATACCGGTGATGTCCGGGATCGACGTACCGCCGCTGAACGTGGTCAGCAGCTTCTGCTTGAAGTCGCCGCCCACCTCGGAGTACTTGATGTTCTGGTCCGGGAAGTGCGCGATGGTGTCGTCCAGGACGGACTTGCCCAGACCGCCCGGCCAGCACCACAGTGCCAGGTTGCCGGTGGCGTTCTTCTTGGCCGAGCCGGTGTCCATTCCGGACGAGCAGGCGACGACTGTGCCGCCGAGCACGGCTGCGAGGCCCCCAGCAAGCAGCGTTCGACGTGACAGGTCCATGGTCTTACCTTCCTGAGTGAGCGCTGATCAGCGCAGGGAGAAAACGGTCTTCCGGGTGAGCGGCAGACCACGTGGCCAGGTCCTGCCAGCCCGGCGCCGCATCGGCGCCGCCGAGCCTGGTGACGGACAGGGCCGCGGTGAGGGCGGCGAAACGGACCCGCTGCTCGAGCGGCAGGTCCCAGACAGTGGCAGCGATGAAGCCGGCGGCGAACACATCACCCGCCCCGGTGGTGTCCGCCGCCGGGACAGGGAAGGCCGGTACGGCGATGCGCTCGCCGGTGCGGCCGTCGATCGCCTCGGCCCCGTGGGCGCCGTTGGACACCACGACCACCGGGACCTTCGTGGCGAGCGCCTCCAGCGCTGCGCCGGGCGACGTCGTACGGGTGTAGGCCATGGCTTCGCCCGCGTTCGGCAGGAACACATCGCAGTGCTCGAGCTGGTCGAGGACGGCGGGATCCCATTGCTCGCTGGGATCCCAGCCTACGTCGGCGAACACCAGGCTCCCGGCGGCTTTCGCCTTCGCCAGCCACTCGTTCGGCCAGGGGCCGATGTGCGCGGCAACGGCTTTGGCCTTGGGGGAAGTGACGATCAGATCGTCGGCGCTCAGTGGTGGAGCGCTGCCGCGGGTGACCAGCGCGCGATCGTTGTCGTAGGCAAGCGCCACGGTCAACGGGGTCGGCCAGTCTTCGAGTCTGCGGGACAGGCTCAGATCAATGTGCTCCGCCTGCAGGCGATCCCACAGTCGTACGCCCAGATCGTCGGCCCCGAAGGTCGCTGCCATCCCGGTGCGCAACCCGAGCCTCGCGAGAGCAACCGCGAAGTTGGCGATCCCGCCGGGGCTCTCGTGGGAGTCGGTCGCCCAGACCTCGGTCCCCGGGCGCGGGGGCGTGGGCAGGCCGAGCACCAGGTCCTGGAACACCAGGCCGGCGACGACCACGTCAAGCTCGTTCATGAGCTGTCCCACACTCCTGCAGGTCTGATCAAACTCTTGCGTGAATCTTGAACCCGACCGTCAAAGTTTTCAATACCCAATCACGACTGTGACTGAAAATGACAGAGTTTGCGTGATACGGTCGTGATGTGTTGCCGAAGCAGCGTCAGGACGAGATCGTGCGCGCACTCCGGGTCGACGGGGCCGGGGGTGTGAAGGTGCTGGCCGCCCGCCTGGGGGTCAGCGAGGCGACGATCCGCCGCGACCTCGAGCAGTTGCACGACGAAGGCCGGCTGACCCGGGTGTACGGCGGCGCTCTCGCCGTTGACGGGGGAGACGAGCCGTTCGCGGATGTGAACGCCGTCCATGCCGCAGAGAAGGACCGGATCGCGCGGCGGGCGGCCGAGCTGGTTCAGGACGGTGAGTCCGTGCTGCTCGACATCGGGACGACCGCGCTGCGCGTCGCCCAGCATCTGCACGGACGGTCACTGACCGTTGTCACGAGCAACCTTGCTGTCCTCGAAGAGCTGCAGAACGACGAATCGATCGAGCTGATCATCCTCGGCGGTTTCGTACGGCGCAGCTACCGATCGCTCGTCGGCTATCTGACCGAGGAGAGCCTGCGGCAGATCCACGTCGACTGGCTGTTCCTGGGCACGAGCGGGGTCCGGCCCGACGGTCGCGTGATGGACAGCACGATGATCGAGGTCCCGGTCAAACGCGCGATGATCAAGGCCGCCGACCGCGTCGTCCTCCTCGCCGACGCAACCAAGTTCCCCGGCCACGGCGTCGCCCGCGTCTGCGAACCGGCCGAGCTGCACATGGTGGTCACCGAGCCGGGCGCCGACACGGCGACCCGGACCCAATTGACGGAAGCAGGAGTCCAGGTGGTGCTGGCGTGAGCGGACAGGTGGTTGTGGCGTGAGACTGACGATCCTCGGCGGCGGCGGATTCCGGGTCCCCCTCGTCTACCACGCCCTCCTCAACGACCACGGCCCCGGCCGGATCACCGAGGTCAAGCTCTACGACACCGACCCCACCCGCCTCTCCTCGATCGCCGCCGTCCTCCGCCAGCAAGCAAATTCACTAACGTCCGAAGACACGCGGGCGCCCGTCTCCGGATCGTCGGACGTTGCGAGAAGTGCGCCGGTGGTTACCGCGACTACGGACCTCGATGAGGCGATTCGGGGGGCCGACTTCATCTTCTCGGCCATTCGGGTGGGTGGGCTCGAGGGGCGGACTGTGGACGAGCGGGTGGCGCTCGACCTCGGCGTGCTGGGCCAGGAGACTGTCGGCGCCGGCGGGATCGCGTATGGCTTGCGGACGATTCCGGTGGCGACGGCGATCGCGCGGCGGATTGCGGCGATCGCGCCGGAGGCCTGGGTCATCAACTTCACCAACCCGGCCGGGATGGTGACCGAGGCGATGATCCCGTACCTCGGCGACCGCGTGATCGGCATCTGCGACTCACCCTCGGGCCTCGGCCGCCGGGCGGCGCTCGCGCTCGGTGTGGATCCGACGACCGCGTTCTACGACTACGCCGGGCTCAACCACCTCGGCTGGCTGCGCGGTCTGCGGTCCGGTGGGGTCGACCGGCTCCCCGAGCTCCTGACGTCCACCGACGAGCTCACCTCCTTCGAGGAAGGGCGGCTGTTCGGGGTGGACTGGCTGCGGTCCCTCGGCTCGATCCCGAACGAGTACCTGCACTACTACTACTTCGCCCGCGAGACGCTGGCCGCCGTACAGGCTGTCCGCCAGACCCGCGGCACGTTCCTCCTCGAGCAGCAGTCCGCGTTCTACGCCGAGACGACCCAGCACCCCGACCAGGCGCTCGAGCTGTGGCAGAAGACCCGCGCCGAGCGCGAATCGACGTACATGGTGGAGAGCCGCGAGGTCGCCGACGCCGGTGAGCGCGACGAACGCGACATGGCCGCCGGCGGCTACGAGCAGGTCGCTCTGTCCCTGATGCGCGCCATCGCGCACAACGAACGCGCCTCCCTGATCCTGAACGTCCGCAACCGCGGCATCCTGCACCACCTCGACGACGACGCCGTGGTCGAGATCCCGTGCACGGTCGACGCCAACGGCGCCCTCCCGCTCGCCGTCTCCCAGCTCACCGACCACCAGGCCGGCCTGGTCACCGCGGTCAAGGCGGTCGAACGCTCCACCATCGAGGCCGCCACCACCGCCTCCCGCCCCGCCGCCCTCCGAGCCTTCGCCTGGCACCCCCTGATCGACTCGGTCACCGCCGCCGGACACCTCCTGGACGCCTACGCCACCCACCTCCCCGACCTCACCTACCTCCGCCCCTGACCGCCGGCACGAACGACAGGAGGTCTGCGTGCTCCATCCGGCCCCGCACGCTCAACCACCTGGGCACCACCCCCAGATCCAGCCACACCTCCTGCCGTTCCTGCCCCGGATCCCGCCCCATCGGCTCCCGTAAGGCGTCCCGCGGGGGAGCTGGGATGGGGTGGGTGGGAGGTGGATTGGGTGGTGAGGGGTGGGATCTGGCAGAATGGTTGGCTGAGTCCGTCCAGGTTTGTGCAGCCCTCTAACTCCACGGCCTGGCTCGGCCCATTCGAGCGGTTACTCGTTGTCCCCACGACGCCGTGCTGCTCACCCAGACATGTAATCCCAAGGGAGTTCCCGCAAACGTGGCAGTCAAGATCCGTTTGAAGCGCATCGGCAAGAAGCGTGCGCCGCACTACCGCATCGTCGTGATGGACGCCCGCGCCAAGCGTGACGGCCGCGCCATCGAGGAGATCGGCCTGTACAACCCGAAGACCGAGCCGTCGTTCATCCGGGTCGAGTCCGAGCGGGCGCAGTACTGGCTGGGCGTCGGCGCGCAGGCGACCGAGGCCGTCGAGGCCATCTTCAAGGCCTCCGGTGACTGGCAGAAGTTCAAGGGCCAGGACGCTCCGCCGCCGCTGCGGGTCAAGGAGCCGAAGCGGGACAAGCAGGAGATCTTCAACGAGGCGCTGGCCGAGGCCCACGGCACGCTGAAGACCGAGGCCGTCACCGCCAAGAAGACGGCGAAGAAGGCTGCCCCGAAGGCGGAGGCCAAGACCGACGAGGCCCCCAAGGCTGACGAGGCCCCGGAGGCCGCCAAGGCTGACGAGGCCGCTGTCGAGGCTCCGGCCGCCGACGACGCCAAGGCCTGACGGTGATGGAGACCGAGGCGCTGGAGCACCTGGTCCGAGGCATCGTGGACAACCCGGACGACGTGAGCGTCCGGGCCCGCAACCTGCGTCGCGGCCGGACGCTCGAGGTGCACGTGCACCCCGACGACATCGGCAAGGTGATCGGCCGTAACGGCCGGACCGCCACCGCGATCCGCACGGTCGTCGGAGCGCTCAGCGCCGAGCAGTCGCTGCGCATCGACTTCGTCGACGAGTTCAACAAGCGGCCCCGCCGCTCGAGCTAGAACTCCGCTGAAGGCCGCGTTCCCCACCAGGGGACGCGGCCTTCACGCATCTTCAGCTCCAGGCGCTCATCACGTGTTTCAGCCGCGTGTAGTCCTCGAGGCCGAAGACCGAGAGGTCCTTGCCGGTACCGGACTGTTTGAAGCCGCCGTGCGGGAGCTCAGCGGGCAGGAGCTGGTGGCAGTTGATCCAGACGGTGCCGAAGTCCAGCTCGGCCGCCAGGCGGGTGGCGCGGCCGTGGTCGGTGGTCCAGACGCTGGAGGCCAGCGCTAGGTCGACGCCGTTCGCCAGGCGGATCGCCTCTGCCTCGTCGGTGAACGGCTGCACGGTCAGCACCGGTCCGAAGATCTCCCGCTGTACGACGTCGTCGTCCTGCCGAGCCCCGGCGATCACGGTCGCATCCAGGAAGTACCCCGGCCCGCGACCGGTACCACCGGCCACGATCTCCGCATGTGCCGGTAGCCCGGTCAGGAACTCCTCGACCCGCCCCTTCTGATCCGCACTGTTCAGCGGCCCGAACGCCACCTCCGGCTCGTCCGGCGCCCCCGCCCGGCTGGCCCGCGCTGCGGCACTGACCTCGGTGACGAACTCCTCGTACGCCGATTCCTCGACCAGCACGCGAGTCGCGGCAGTGCAGTCCTGGCCGGCGTTGAAGAACCCCGTGAACGCGATCTCCTCGGCCGTTCGCCGCAGGTCGGTGTCGGCGAACACCAGCGCCGGGGCCTTCCCGCCCAGCTCCAGATGGACGTTCTTGAGTGTCGGCGCGGCCGCGGCCATCACCTCGGCACCGGCCCGTGTGCTCCCGGTGATGGCGACCATGTCCGGCCGCCGGTGCGTGACCAGCAGCCGTCCGGTGTCCCGATCCCCGCAGACCACGTTGAGTACGCCCGGCGGCAGTACCTCCTGGGCCAGCTCAGCCAGCCGGACCGTGCTCCACGGCGTCGTGTCGGCCGGCTTCAGTACGACGGTGTTCCCGGCCGCGAGTGCAGGCGCGATTTTCCAGATCGCCATCATCAGTGGGTAGTTCCACGGCGTGATCTGCGCGATCACGCCGACCGGCTCCCGCCGTACCGACGAGGTGAAGCCAGCCTCGTACTCCGCCTGCGCGATCCCGGTCAGCACCCGAGCCGCACCGGCGAAGAACCGCAACTGGTCGACGCAGGGGAGCAGTTCGAGCTCTCGCGTCGCGGCCCGCGGCTTGCCGGTATTACGGACCTCGCACTCGATCAGCTCGTCGGCATGCTGGGCAACCAGGTCCGCCAGCGCGAGGATCCCCTGCTGCCGCTGGGCAGGCGTCGTACGCCGCCAACTCGGGAACGCCTCGGCAGCCGCACCGACCGCCGCATTCACCTCGGCCTCCCGAGACAGCGGCGCCGTACCAAGTGCCTGCGCAGTGGAGGGATCGACGAACTCCATCGATGCGGCCGCAGCGACGTTCTTGCCTCCGATGACGTTACTCAGGATGGTCACGCGGTACTCCCATCGATGGTGAGCTGGATCAGGGTCGGACGGTCTGCGGTGAGAGCTGCCGCTGCGAGCTCACCCAGTACGGCGGCCGACTCCGCCTCGGTGCCGTGCGCACCGATCGCGCGCGCCATGGCCGGCAGATCCGGCTGATAGAGGTCGACCGCCTGCGGCGTGATCCCGCGATCCACCATTTGCTCGCGGATCTCGGCGTACCCGCCGTTGTTCACCACGACGACCGGCAGCGGCAGCCGGAGCTCGGTCGCGGTCACCAGCTCCTGGATCGTGAACATCGCGGCGCCGTCGCCGAACAGCCCGATCACCGGCCGCTCCGGCTGCGCGACCTTCGCCCCGATCGCAGCCGGCAACCCGTAGCCGAGGGTGGCATAACCGGTCGGGTACAGCAGCCGGTTGGCGGTCGTGAACGGCCAGTGGTGGACCGTTCCGTAGTACGTGACCTGCGAGCTGTCGCCCGCGATCACAGTGTCGGCGGGGAGCGCGGCGGCCAACGATTGCTGGATCGCCGCCCACGGCCCGGCGTCCCGGTCGGCATCAGCACGAATCGCCTGCTGCCATTCCGCCACATGCGCGGTATCGAAACGCTTGGTCGTGAACCGCAGCGCCTGCCGCGCATCCCCGACGACGCCGAGATCGGCGCGGAGATTCTTGTCCAGCTGCCCCGGATCCACGTCGATGCGAATCACCTTGGCAGCCTGGGCGACACCACCCCACAGATCCGAATCACCGAGTTCGGTGCCCACGGCAACTACCAGATCGGCCTCGGTGATCACCCGATGAGCCGCCGGCAGCCGGATCGACGCGCCGAGCGCAACCGGATCCGACTCGTCGACGATGCCTTTCCCGTTCACAGTCGTCAACACCGGTACGCCGTTCGCCGCCAGCGCGCGAATCTCCGCAGCCGCTCCCCGCGCGCCACCACCCGCGATGAGCAGCGGGCGCCGAGCCTCCGCAAACGCGTGCTCAATCGCCGCCACATCAACCGTGGTTGGGTTGGGGAACCCCGCCGAGTCGGCGCGCGTTGCTGTGGCAGGCGGTGCGGCTGCGACGGACCGGCGTACCCACTCGCCTTCGAGTACATCGACCGGCACCTCCAGATGCACCGGCCGCGGCCGCCGTGAACTGAACCCGGCGAAGATGTCCGCGATCACCTCCGGCAACTCGTTCGCACTGTCGACGCGAATGCTCCGGTCGCACACCGCGTCCAGCGCACCCTGCTGGTTCTTCAGCTCGTGCAGCCAGCCGACGTCCTTGCCGACCATCCCCCGAGGCGGCCCGGGCGAGATCGCGAGCGTCGGCACGGAATCGGCGTACGAGGTTGCGAGAGCAGTGATCGCGTTGGTGATCCCTGGTCCCGAAGTCGTGATCAGCACGCCCGCGCCACCCGTCACCCGCGCGTACCCATCGGCGGCGTACCCGGCGCCCTGTTCGTGCCGCGTCACGATGTGCCGGATCCCCGATGCCGGCAGATACCGGTAGATCTCCAGATTGTGCGTGCCCGGAATGCCGAAGACATGCCGGACCCCGTGAGCCACCAAGCTGTCCACGACGGCCGCGCCGCCCGTCACCGCGTCAGCCACGGGGCGCCATCGCGCTGATCAGTTCGTACGCCGCATGCGCAGCCGCGATCCCAGTGACCTCAGCATGGTCATACGCCGGAGCCACCTCCACGATGTCCGCACCAACCAGGTTCAGCTCGGCGAACGCCCGCAGCATCTGCAACAACTCCCGACTGGTCAGCCCACCGGCCTCCGGCGTCCCAGTCCCAGGCGCAAAGGCCGGATCCAGTACGTCGATGTCCAGCGACACGTACGTCGGCCGATCACCGACCCGCGCCTTGATCCGGTCGACCGCCCCGCGCCACCCGTGGTCGTCGAACTGATGCGCACCGATCACCTGGAACCCCAGCACCTGATCGTCGGTCAGGTCCTCCCGCGAATACAGCGAGCCGCGGATACCCACATGCAGCGACCCGGTCTGGTCGATCAGGCCCTCCTCGGAGGCACGACGGAACGGCGTACCGTGCGTGATCGGCGCACCGAAGTACGTGTCCCACGTATCCAGATGCGCGTCGAAGTGGACGACCGCGATCGGCCCGTGCGCCTCGTGCATCACCCGCAGCAGCGGCAACGCGATCGTGTGATCGCCACCGATCGTCAGCGGTTTGGCGCCGAAGCCGATCACCTCGCGCACACCCTCGTCGATCTGCTTGACCGCTTCGAGAATGTCGAACGGGTTGCAGGCGATGTCACCAGCATCAGCTACTTGCTGCAGTGCGAACGGTTCCACGTCCTGCACCGGGTTGTACGGACGCAGCAGCTTGGACGACGCCCGGATGTGGCCCGGGCCGAAGCGCGCGCCGGGCCGGTAGCTGACACCGGAATCGAACGGTACGCCGATCACCGCGACATCCGCGCGGGCCACCTCGTCGATCCGCGGCAACCGCGCGAACGTGGGCGGGCCGCCGTACCGGGGGATCCTGGTCGCGTCCACAGGGCCTTGGAATTCGGTCATCTCAGAGCACTTTCTGCAGGAAGGTCCGGGTCCGGGCGTGACTGGGATTGCTGAGCACCTGCGCGGGTGGGCCGGCCTCGACGACGACGCCGGCGTCCATGAACACCACCCGCTGGCAGACCTCCCGGGCGAAACCGATCTCGTGCGTGACCACGATCATCGTCATCCCGTCGGCCGCCAGGCCCTTCATCACCTCGAGGACCTCGCCGACCAGTTCGGGGTCGAGGGCGGAGGTCGGTTCGTCGAAGAGCATCAGCGTCGGCCGCATTGCCAGGGCGCGGGCGATCGCCACCCGCTGCTGCTGGCCGCCGGACAGCTGTGCCGGGTACGCCGCTGCCTTGTCCGCCAGGCCGACGCGGTCGAGCAGTGCGAGCGCTTGGCTACGAGCTGCGGCGCGTGTCTCGCGTTTGACGAAGATCGGGGCCTCCATCACGTTCTCGACCGCGGTGCGATGCGGGAACAGGTTGAACCGCTGAAACACCATCCCGACGTGCCGCCGGGCCGCCGCGGTCTCACGCGGACGCAGCTCGTACTTACGGCCGCCATGGCGCCGGTAGCCGACCAGCTCGCCGTTCACACTGATCTCGCCGCCGTCGATCCGTTCGAGGTGGTTGATACAGCGCAGGAACGTGCTCTTGCCGGAGCCGGACGGGCCCAGCAGCGAGACGACCTCGCCGGCCTCGACGGTCAGGTCGATGCCCTTCAGCACCTCGACGTCGCCGAACGACTTCCGCACGTTGACCGCCTCGACCATCATCGGAGCACTCCACGGCTCATGCGGTTCTCCAACCGGTTCTGGACGACGGTCAGGATCGTGGTCAGGACGAGGTACCAGAGACTGGCCACGATCAGCAGCGGGATCTGCTGGAAGTTGCGCCCGTAGATCAGCTGGGCGGTCGTGGTGAGCTCGGGCAACCCGATCACCAGCACGAGCGAGGTCAGCTTGAGCATCGAGATCGTCTGATTGGCCGTCGGCGGCACGATCAGCCGGGCCGCCTGCGGCAGGATCACCCGCCGGTAGGTGATCCACGGACTCATGCTGAGCGCCTCGGCCGCCTCGCGCTGCCCGGAGTCGACCGAACCGATCCCGGCCCGGACGATCTCCGCCATGTACGCCGCTTCGTTCAGTCCGAGCCCGAGGATCGCGGCCGTGAACTGGGTGATGACGGTGTTCGTCGGCCAGCTGATCAGGTCGGGTCCACCGAAGGGCAGTCCGATGCTGAGCTGCGGTACGACGGTGCCGAGGAAGAACCAGAACAGCAGTTGGACGAGGATCGGCGTACCGCGGAACAGCCAGACGTAGCCGCCGGCAACCGATCGCAGGACCGGGTTCTCGGACAGCCGCATCACCGCGAGGATCGTGCCGAGCACGATTCCGACCAGCATCGCGATCACGGTCAGCTGCAGGGTCTTGACCAGGCCGAGCAGGATCGACTTCTCGAACAGGTAGCCGGCCACCAGGTCGAGCCGCAGCTTCGGCGCGGTCGCGACGAAGTGCACGAACACGGCCAGCAGGAAGACGATCGCGGCGGCCGCGACCCAGCGGCCCGGATGCCGGAGCCGGACGATCGGTTCGTCGGCGGTGCTCATCTCACTTGCCCTGGTTGATCGGAGCGTCTTTCAGTGCCTGGTCGGTGAGATTCCACTTCGCCAGCAGCGCGTCGTACGTGCCACTCTCGATCACCTTCTTCAACGCGGCCTGGACGGCGTCGCGCAGCTTCGGGTTGTTCTTCGGCACCGGGATCCCGACAGGCAGGGAGTCGAACGGCTTGCTCGCGATCTCGAACGCGTCCGGCGCCTGCTTCACGTTGTAGGCCAGTGTCAGGTCGAGCGCCAGTACGGCGTCCGCACGGCCGGACTGGAGCGCCTGGACCGCGCTCGCCTGGTCCGGGAACGGCAGTTTGGTCAGCTTGCACTCTTTCGCGATCTCGTCGGCGGTCAGGTCGCCGGTGGCGCTCTTCTCCACCGCCACCGTGCGCCCGCAGAGGTCCTTCTTCTCCTTCAGGCCGTTCTTGTTGCCCTTGACAACCATGAAGGAGACCCCGGAGCTCAGGTAGTCGACGAAGTCCACCGTCTCCTGACGGGCCTTCTTGTCGATCATGCTGGTCATCGCCAGGTCGTACCGGCCCGCGTTCAGACCGCCGATGATCCCGTCGAAGTTCGTGTTCTGGAACTCGAACGGCACGCCCAGCACCTGACCGAGGGCCGCGCCCAGGTCCGCGTCGAAACCGAGCACGGTCTTGTTGTCCTCGGCAAAGAACTCCATCGGCGGGAAGCTGACCCCGGAGGCGACCCGGACCTTCCCGGCAGACTTGATCGCATCGGGCAGCAGAGCAGCGGCGGCCTCGTCCTTGGCCAGGGCGGGCGTCGTACTGCCGCCACTGGGGGACTCGACCGCATCAGGTGCCGCACACGAGACCATGGCCGCGGCGACGGTGACGACTGTGACGACGAGGGCGAAGTGTGGAATCCGCATGGTGGGTTCTCCCGGACGGTCGGGCCGATGTTTCGAGAATGTTTCATGACAGGCAACAAAGGTTGTCGTACGAGCATCGGGGGCGGCATGATGGGGTGTCAAGGAGTCGTCCCTTGTTTTTCCGCCTGATGGAAGGTCTTCCGATGCGTCCGTTGCCCGTGTCGCCCTCGAACAACGAGATCCGGATCGGCTCCCGGCTGCGGGCCGCCCGGCAGGCGCACGGCTACACCCTCGACCAGCTTGCCTCGGCCGCCGGCCTCACCAAGGGCTTCCTCAGCCGGGTCGAGCGGGACGAGACCTCGCTGAGCGTCGCCTCGCTGATCACCTTGTGCGAGGTGATGAGTCTCGACGTCGGCTCGCTGTTCTCCGTGCCGGACGTCGCCCTTGTACGACGTGATGGCGCGCCCGCGATCAACCTGGGCGGAGCCGGTGTCGACGAGCGGCTGATGACGCCGCGCGGGCAGTCCCGCGTCCAGGTGGTGCACACCGACGCGGAGCCGGGTGGCACCGGCGGTTCGGACTTCTACACGATCAACTGCGAGTACGAAGTCGTGTACGTGATCACCGGCAGCATCGAGATGCTGTTCACCGACCGCCGGGTCCAGCTGGCCGCCGGCGACGCACTGACCTTCCCCGGTGGCGAGCCGCACACCTGGGTCAACTCCAGCCCCACCGACCCTGCCGAACTGATCTGGGTGCTCACCCCTGCACCGTGGAGCGGCAGCGCCTGAGACACTGTGGCGTTGTTGTCTTGGCTCTGAGAGGAACTGCAGTGCTGGTGATTGTCGGTCGGATCGGCCGGGCGCACGGGATCAAGGGCGATATCGGGATGATCGTCCGCACGGACGACCCCGACCTGCGCTTCGCTGACGGGGCGAAGCTCGTCACGACCACCAACCCGCCTCGGACCCTCACCGTGGAGTCCAGCCGCTGGCACAGCGGGCGGTTGCTGGTGAAGTTCGTCGAGTCCCCGGACCGGACTGCGGCCGAGTCGCTGCGCAATCTGGAGGTCCAGGCCGAGATCGGCGAGGACGAGCGGCCGGAGGACCCTGAGGAGTATTACGACCGCGAGCTGATCGGTCTGAAGGTCCGCACCACCACGGGTGACGAGGCGGGTGAGGTGATCGACGTGATCCACCTGCCCTCGCAGGACCTGCTGGAGATCCGGCGGCCGGCGGGCAACGCCGTACTGGTGCCGTTGGTCGAGGAGCTGGTTCCGGAGATCGATCTGGACGCGAAGTACGTGACTGTCGCGGACCGGCCGGGCCTGCTCGACCCTGAGGGTGCCGAGGTGGTTCCGTCGGAGCCGGGAGACGCAGCCCGATGAGGCTGGACGTCCTCACCATCTTCCCGGAGTACCTGGCCGCGCTGGACGTCTCACTGGTCGGCAAGGCTGCCCAGAGCGGCCTGCTGGACGTCCACCTGCACGATCTGCGGCAGTGGACCTACGACCGGCACCGCACCGTCGACGACACCCCGTACGGCGGCGGCGCGGGCATGGTGATGAAGCCGGAGCCATGGGGTGAGGCGCTGGACGCGGTCGCGCCGCCGGACGGGCCCGCGCAGCCCAGGCTGATCGTGCCGACGCCCGCCGGGCGGCCGTTCACCCAGGCGCTCGCCTACGAGCTGGCCGAGGAGCCCTGGCTCGCCTTCGCCTGCGGGCGCTACGAGGGGATCGACGCCCGGGTCGCGGCGTACGCCGGGGAGCGGATGCGCGTCGACGAGGTGTCGATCGGCGACTACGTGCTGAACGGCGGAGAGGTCGCCGTACTCGTGATGGTCGAGGCAGTGGCCCGGCTGCTGCCCGGTGTGATCGGCAACCCGGAGTCGCTGGCCGAGGAGTCGCACTCGGGCGACGGGCTGCTGGAGTACCCGGTCTACACGAAGCCCGTGAGCTGGCGGGGGCACGACGTACCGGAGATCCTGCTGTCCGGGAACCACGGCAAGATCGCCGAGTGGCGTCATGAGCAGTCCGTCAGCCGTACTGCGGAGCGCCGTCCGGACCTGCTGGCCGCGTGGGGCGACGTACTGGCTGGGAAGGACGATGCGGATCCGGTTCGCATCCTCCCGGCCACGCCTGGCGACGCGGGGGAGATCCACACCCTGCAGCTGGCCGCCTTCCTCTCCGAAGGGCGCCTGTACGACGACTACTCGATCCCACCGCTGGTTGAGACAGTCGACGCCGCGGCTGAGCGTCTCCGGCAGGGGACCGTCCTCAAGGCCGTCGCAGGCACTCGCATCGTCGGATCGGTGCAGCTGACTGTCGACGGCTCGGTGGCCTACATCGGCCGGATGATCGTCGCTCCCGACTGGCAGGGCCGAGGGCTGGGCACCCGGCTGCTGAAGACCGCCGAGAAGCTCGCGCCGGCCGAGGTGACGACGTACGAACTCAACACGGGCGGGCTCAGCGAGCGGAACCTGGCTGTCTACAAGAAGGCCGGTTACCGGGAGTTGCGGCGTGAGGCACAGACCCCGAAGGTCGACCTGGTCCACCTCGCGAAGCGGCGCCGCCGGAAGTAGATAGCGTCACCCTCCGTGGCCGGAGCGCGCTGATTTCGTCACGGTGTGGGGCATGTGGCAAGATTGTCTGCTGCTGCTCTTTCGGTGCTCCTGCCACAGGGGGTGACCACCGACTGGCAGCTTTTCAGTGACTTCACCAACCACCTTCGTGGGTGACCTGTGGCACGCGCGAGAGAAGAGACACCTGATGAGCAACATCCTGAACGAGCTCGACAACGCGAGCAAGCGCGACGACATCCCGGCCTTCCGCGCCGGTGACACCGTCAACGTGCACGTGAAGGTCGTCGAAGGCAACCGTTCCCGCGTCCAGGTGTTCAAGGGTGTCGTGATCCGCCGGCACGGTGGTGGCCTGCAGGAGACCTTCACGGTCCGCAAGGTCAGCTTCGGTGTCGGCGTCGAGCGCACCTTCCCGATGCACACCCCGATCGTCGAGAAGGTCGAGGTCGTCACCCGCGGTGACGTCCGTCGCGCCAAGCTGTACTACCTGCGCGAGCTGCGCGGCAAGGCAGCCAAGATCAAGGAGAAGCGGGACAACGTCCCGGCCTCCTGAGCCACGTAACGACGACGGTCACCTATGGCGCCGAGCACTGCGACTCGCGCTCGCCCTCGCTCGGCACCTCGGAGGGCACGTCGCAGCAAGGGACGTCACCGCAGGCTGAAGCAGCGGAATCCGCTGCTCAGCCTGCTGACCGAGATGACCACCGTGACGGTGCTCGCACTCGTCATCACGGTGGTCCTGCGGCTGTTCGTCGCAGAAGCGTTCTACGTGCCGTCGGAGTCGATGTACAACACGCTCACCAAGGACGACCGGATCCTCGCCGAGAAGATCAGCTACCTGCACCGGGACGTCGACCGCGGTGACATCGTCGTCTTCAAGGACCCCGCCAACTGGCTGAACGAGGCACCGGCCACCCCGGGCCCGTTCCGGCGGGTCGGTGAGTTCGTCGGCATCCTGCCGCGCAGCGGTGAGGGTCACCTGGTGAAACGGGTGATCGGGCTGCCCGGCGACAAGGTGATCTGCTGCGATCGCAACGGCCGGGTCACGGTGAACGGGATCGCCCTCGACGAGCGCGAGTACCTGCTCAAGGACGCGCACCCCTCCGACCTGCCCTTCAACGTCGTCGTACCACCCGGTCAGCTGTGGGTGATGGGCGACAATCGGGCCCAGTCGGCGGACTCCCGTGCCCATATGGGCGGCCCCGGTGGCGGGTTCGTCCCGATCGAGAACGTGGTTGGCCGGGCCTGTTGCGTAATCTGGCCGTCTGACCGGATGACGATGCTGCGTCCTCCGGAAACCTTCAAGAAGCCGGGGCTGAAGAAGTGACCGATACACCGACGAAGACGGACGCCGCCAAACCCGCCAGACCCGCCCATCGCTCGGGCTTCGCGGCGGCCGCCCGCGAGTTCGTGCTGATCGTCGTCGGGGCGCTGATCGTCTCCTCGATCCTGCGGGCGTTCGTCGGCCAGATGTTCATCATCCCGAGCGAGTCGATGGAGAACACGCTGCTGGTCGGTGACCGGGTCGTCGTGGAGAAGATCACCGACGTGAAGCGTGGCGACGTGGTCGTCTTCGAGGATCCGGGCGGCTGGCTCGGCGCCGAGGAGAGCGGCCAGAAGCGCGGCTCGGTCGGCCGGTTCTTCGAGGTCGTCGGCCTGCTGCCGGACTCCAGCCACGGGCACCTGATCAAGCGCCTGATCGGGATGCCGGGCGACAAGGTCGAGTGCTGCGACACCAAGGGCCGCCTGCTGGTGAACGGCCAGCCCCTCGACGAGACCAGTTACCTGTACCCCGGTGACGCCGCCTCGCAGATGGAGTTCCAGGTGACGGTCCCGGCCGGCCGGATCTTCGTGATGGGCGACCACCGCTCCGCCTCCGGCGACTCCCGCGTGCACCTGCAGGACGTCGACGCCGAAGGCGGCAACCCCGGTGACGCGGCCTTCGTCCCGCTGGACAAGGTGACCGGCCGCGCGATCCTGGTCGTCTGGCCGGCCGGTCGCTGGGACAAACTCGGCGTACCGGACACCTTCAAGGCGGTCCCCGCCGCGGCCGGGCCCCCGCCGGCCAAACCATTGATCTCGCTGACACCACCCCCCAAGTAGGAGGGTTCGATGAGCGTGTTGCCCCGGGGTAGCACGGTGCGCCGGGACGCCGGGCTGTACGGGTACGAGCGGGCCCTGCGCCGCGTCGGCCTGGATCCGATCGCCGGCGTGGACGAGGCCGGCCGCGGACCGTGCGCCGGCCCCCTGGTCGCGGCCGCGGTGATCCTGCCGGACGGCAAGCGCGGCCAGATCCCCGAGCTGGCCGATTCCAAGCTGCTCACCGCCAAGGCCCGCGAGCGCTGCTACGAGGAGATCCGCAAGCGCGCGGTGGCCTGGTCGGTGGTCTCGATCGAGGCCCCCGAGTGCGACCGCCTCGGCATGCACGTGGCGAACCTCCAAGCGCTCCGCCGCGCCCTGTTCCGCCTCGACGTGCGCCCGTCGTACGTGCTGACCGACGGCTTCGGGGTCGACGGTCTCGGCGTACCGGGCCTGGCGATCTGGAAGGGTGACCGCGTGGCGGCTTGTATCGCCGCCGCATCCGTGATCGCCAAGGTGACCCGGGACCGCGTGATGGAGCACTGGGACAAGGAGTACCCGCAGTACGGTTTCGCCATCCACAAGGGCTACTGCACGCCCGAGCACCAGGCGGCACTGGACGAATACGGCCCGTGCCCGCAACATCGACGGCGGTTCGAGAATGTCCGCCGCAGTCTGCGGCCCGATATGGGACAGAATGTCACCAGTCCCACCGGAGTGGAGAGCGGTAGATGAGTGCTGATGATCTCGAGAAGTACGAGACCGATATGGAGCTGCAGCTCTATCGGGAGTACAAGGACGTCGTCGGGATCTTCAAATACGTCGTAGAGACCGAACGCCGCTTCTACCTGTGCAACGCCGTGGACCTCAAGGTCCGCACCGAGGGTGGCGACGTCTACTTCGAGGTGACGATGGCCGACGCCTGGGTCTGGGACGTCTACCGTTCCGCCCGCTTCGTCAAGAACGCCAAGGTCGTCACCTTCCGCGACGTCAACATCGAAGAACTGGCCAAGTCCGACCTCGAAGTCCCCAAGGACTCAGACTTCGGCCGCTGACCCCCTGAGCCTCGGTCCGTGGACCAGGTGTGTCGTGGCCGTCCTACCATCGTTGGATGTCGCTTACGGTGCGGAACCTGGTGCCGGAATTTCTGGAGTTCTGGGATCGAGCAGCCGCAGAGGACGAGCAGCAACAGCTCGCTCTGTGGAATCAGTACGTCGAGAGCGCCCCAGAGGTGATCCAAGACCTCCGGCGGAGTGGGCGCGACCCAGATCCGCAGCAGGCGTTCGAGCTCTATCCGAAGGTGCTGGAACTCGTCAGGGCCAATGCAGAGGTCGCCTGCAGCTGGGTGGAAGAAGCAGCGGAGCTGGTCATGCCAGTCCTTGAGGCGACCCATCTGGACGTGCACGCGGTGGTGATGGTCGGGCTGGGGACGGCGAACGGGTGGGTCAGCCAGTTTCGCGGCCAAGCCACGCTCTTTCTGGCTGTCGAGCGGATCCCAGAGGGCACGGCCGCGCAGATCCTGGCGGCGCACGAGTTCGCGCACGCGGTGCAACTCTCGTTGCCGGAGGTCGCCTGGACTGATAGCGGGCCGTTGGGGCAATGGATCTACGCCGAGGGCTTCGCGACAGCATTGACCGCTGAGATGCTGCCGGACTACGGGCCGGCCGAGCATCTGTGGTTCGGCGATGGATACGACGACTGGCTGACGAACTGCTTGCAGGTTCTGCCCGCGGCGAAGGCGGCGATTCTGGCGGACCTGGAGTCCGAGGAGGATGACGTGGCGGCCCGGTATCTAACCCGGAACTCCGAGGCGCGCTTCCCGGACCGGATCGGCTACTTGGTCGGCACCCGACTCGTGCAGGATCTTCGCCGCACCTACGGCTGGCCCGAGTTGGCACGGTGGTCCGCCGAGCGGGCAACCGAAGAGGTCCGCCGTCTGCTCAGCTGAAGGGTTGAGCCTGGCCAGAGACATCAGCATCCCGCCACGCACGATCCGGGCCAGTCCCACGATCGGCACCAAGGAACATCGCCGGCCTCTGCATTCTGGGTGAGCTTCCTGAACGTGCCCTCGACGGCGAACGGCAAGTTCGATGTCCCGGCGGACAAACCGCGGGCTGCCGTCTCGCTTCAGCTCGTGGCGGACCTCTCCTGCGGGCGTTAGTCGGTTGTCTGGGGTGTTAAGCACCAGCCGGTGGGGGATTGGTGGACGAGGTCGAGGGCGGTCAGGGCCTCCAGGGCGCCGTGCGTGGTTGGGATGTCCAGACCGGCTGTGGTGGCTATGCGGTGGGTGGGGGCCGGGGTGCGGACGGGGACGGCGTCGAGGGTGCGGCGGAGGTCGTGGGAGAGATCGTCGATGGGCGTCTTGGTCGAGTGACGGTATGAGGTCAGGCCGCTGCCCAGGGGCGAGACGGCCTCGATGATCTCGGGGACGTCGGTGACGAGTACGGCGTCTCGCTCGCGGATCAGCAGGTGGCTGCCCTCGGACATCTGGGAGGTGATGGGGCCGGGAACGGCCATCACCGGGCGGCCGCACTGCTCAGCCCAGCCGGCGCTGTTCAGCGCGCCGCTGCGGACTGCTGCCTCGACGATCAGCGTGCCTTGGCTCGCGGCCGCGATCAGGCGGTTGCGGGCGAGGAAGCGCAGCTTGCTCGGTGAACACCCCGGTGACAGCTCACTCACCACCAGCCCTTGCTCGACGATCCGGCTGAACAAGGCCGCGTTGCTTTGCGGATAGCTCTTGTCCACGCCGCACGCCAGCACCGCGACCGTCACGCCCGCTGCCGCGAGCGCTCCCCGATGCGCCGCCGCATCGATCCCATACGCCCCTCCCGACACCACGGCGAACCCCTTCGCCGACAGTCCCGCCGCCAACTCCCCGGCAACATGCGACCCGTACGACGAACACGCCCGAGCTCCCACGATCGCCACCGACTGCTCAAGCACCTTCCGCAGGTTCGCCGGTCCGCGCACCCACAACCCGAACGGCACTCCAGCCCGCCGAGTCAACTGACCCGCCTCGGCCAACACGTCCACCTGCTCGGGCCACTCGGCATCCCCCGGAATCACGAACCGCCCCCCAACAGCAGCCGCCCGCTCCAAATCACGCTCCGGCTCCACCGCCGCCATCCGCGTCGCCCACCGCTCCGTCCCCACCTCCCCGCGCCGCAACCGCTCCCACATCTCAACCACCCCAACCCCCTCGAACACCCGCAGCGCCGCCAGATCCCCCGGCTCGATCACCCGCCCCAACCCCACCCGAGCCAACCGCTCCGCATCCCCGCCACCCCCGATCCCAGCCCAAGGAACCCCACCCTCCCCACCACCCCTCCCAGCCACGCCCCCATCCCCCACCTCGCATCCGCGAGCTGCCATCCCGGACCCGTCCACGCCGAAGCTCACCGAGCCGCCCCCAGTGGCGTCCTCCACCGCAACAGAAGCCCGCACCCGACACCTGGCCTTCAGAGGGCTCGTCGTGGTTGTTGCTTCGGCTGGGGTGGGCGTGGGACTGGGGGAGGGCGGGGCGAGGAGGGGGGTCATGGGAGGGGTCCTTTGAGGGGGCGGGTGTCGGACAAGGGGGTGAGGGTTTCGCCGGAGCGGAGCTGGAAGGCTTCGTGGGTCAGCTCGAGGGTTGGTTGGGTGAGGCCGCGGAGGTCTGCGAGGGTCCAGGCCAGGCGGACGACGCGGTCGAAGCCGCGGCCCGTCAGGCGGCCGGTGGAGTAGTGGTCTTCGAGGAGTTGCTGGGCCTTGGCATCGAGGGGGAAGTCGCGGCGGAGGACTGCACCTGGGACTTGGCTGTTGAGGGTCCACGGGCTGTCGCGATAGCGGGCGGACTGGCGGTCCCGGGCGGCCTGGACGCGGGCGGCGACGGCCGCGGTCGGCTCGGAGGACTCGGCGTCGGTGCTGCCGCGCGCGGCGGGGAGGATCTGGCGCTGGATGTCGAGGCGGTCCTTGATCGGGCCGCTGATGCGTTGCTGGTACCGCGCGAGTGCTTGGGGTGTGCAGTTGCAGACCGCGTGCCGGACGCCGGACATGCCGCAGGGGCAGGGATTCGCGGCGAGCACCAGCATGAAACGGGCCGGGAACTTCGCCACCGCTGCCGACCGGTGAACCTCGACGAACCCGGACTCCAGCGGCTGCCGCAACGTGTCGAGAGTCAGCGGATGCATCTCGGGTGCCTCGTCGATGAACAGGATCCCGCGGTGTGCGCAGCTGATCGCTCCCGGGCGCGGCACCCCCGAACCGCCTCCGACCAGGCTCGACAACGAGGCTGTGTGATGAGGCGCGATGAACGGCGGTCGTGAGACCAGCTCGGCCTCACCGGTGAGCATCCCAGCCAGCGAATGCACCGCTGAGACCTCCAGCGATTCGTCGGTACTGAGATTCGGCATCAGCCCGGCCAGACGCTCGGCCAGCATCGTCTTGCCCGAACCGGGTGGACCGTGCAGGAACAGGTGATGACCACCCGCGGCCGCTGCCTCGATCGCCCGCCGGCCCTCCTGCTGCCCGATCACGTCGTGCAGATCGACCTCCGGAACCCGGGTCAGCGACTCCGACAGCAGCCGTGGCTCGGCCTGTGGCGCCGCCTCGTCCGGAATCTCCACCCCACGCAGCAACGCCAGCACCTGCCGCAGCGACCGCACCCCGTAGACCTCGATCCCCGGAACGAGCCGTGCCTCACCTGCATTCAGCTCCGGCACGACAATGCGGTCGAAGCCGGACCGGGCCACTGCCAGCGTCATCGCGAGGGCACCGCGGACCTCACGGATCCGGCCGTCCAGCCCGAGCTCGCCGATGATCGCGGTGCGTCGCGACGACACCGCCTCGACCACGCCAGCAGCTGCGAGTAAGGCACAGGCGATAGCGACGTCGTAGTGCGAGCCGGTCTTCGGCAGGGTCGCGGGGGACAGGGCGATGGTGACCTTGCGGTCGGGGAACTTCTCACCGCTGTTGACCACGGCCGCCCGGACCCGGTCCCGGGCCTCCGAGAGCGAGGTGTCCGGCAGGCCGATCAGGGTGGTCTTGGGCAGGCCCTGGGCGATATCGGCCTCGACCTCGACCAGATGCCCCTCGAGCCCGACCAGGGCGACGGACCACATGTGCGCGAGCGTCATCAGGCTGCCCCTCGCAGATGATCGACCTGAGGGGGAGCGCCCTGGGTGATCAGGACAGCGACGAAGTCGATCCGGACCTCCCGGGGCCGGACCTCGTGGCTGCGCAGCCAGGCGCCGGCCAGCTTCCGCAGCGTGGTGAGTTTGCGGTACGTGATCGACTCCAGCGGCGACCCGTAGCCGAGCCCTCGCCGGGTCTTGACCTCACAGACAACGAGCGTGCCGCCCTCGCGGGCGACGATGTCGATCTCGCCGATCGGGCAGCGCCAGTTGCGCTCGAGGATGACCAGACCCTGGGTCGTGAGATACCTGCTGGCGAGCTCCTCGCCGTACTGCCCAACTGCGTTGCTGGTTTGCATTGTTGACCACCTCCGACAGAGAAGATGCCGGGATCGGGCCTCGGTTCCGGAACGACTTCGCCGCCTGTGGATAACCACAGACGGCGAAGAGGGCCGGACAAGTACCGCAGGAGGTCAGTTGCGCATGTGCTTACCGCGGGTCGGCTTCTGCGGATTCTGTTGTGGGGTGCGGATCGCCTTCAGCTCACCGGTGCGCTCCGGCTCCTGCCGGATGGCCTGCAGGCCGC
The DNA here is from genome assembly GCF_042262745.1 of Kribbella sp. NPDC056345. Taxonomy (NCBI): domain Bacteria; kingdom Bacillati; phylum Actinomycetota; class Actinomycetes; order Propionibacteriales; family Kribbellaceae; genus Kribbella; species Kribbella sp. NPDC056345. The sequence continues at coordinate 308,398 of NZ_JBHJQQ010000009.1, forward strand.
CCGTCCCGGGGTCGGTGTCGCCGATGTCGAACTCCCAGCTGTCCTCGTTGGCCAGCCGGCTGTGCCAGCGTCCGTAGAGCCCGTAGATCGCCAGCCCCAGCGCCATCCAGATACCGAACTTGGCCCAGGTGCTGGTCTTCAGGTTGAGCATCAGCCATACCGTCGCGCCCAGTGAGAGCAAGGGCACCAGCGGCACCAGCGGCACCCGGAACCCACGCTCGAGATCCGGCTCGGTGCGGCGCAGCCTGAGCACTCCGACCGCACAGAACGCGAAGCAGAACAGGGCGCCGATGACGAGCAACTCCTCGAGCTGCAGCACGCTCGGATACAGCGTCAGCGCCACCGCGGCCAGACCGGCCACACCCGCGGCCCGGGCCGGCGAGGAGTAGACCCGGCTGACCCGCCCGAGGCTCTTCGGCAGCAGGCCGTCACGGCCCATGTTGAACAGCACGCGGCTCTGGCCGATCAGGACCACCATGATGACGGTCATCAGCGCCAGCAAGGCGCCTAGATTGACCACCTTGGCGGCCCACCCGACCCCGACTGCCGACAGTGCACTGGAGACCGGTGCACTACCGGCGAGCTGACCGTACGGCCGCATGCCGACCAGGACCACGGCCATCGCGATGTAGAGGATCGTGACGGCGCCGACGCCGAGCAGCATGCCCTGCGGGACCGTCTTGCGCGGGTTCCGCGCGTCCTCGGACGCGGTCGCGATCAGGTCGAAGCCGATATAGGCGAAGACGATCGTGCTCGCGGCGGTGAAGATGCCCATCGTCCCGAAGGTGCCGAACGACGAATCGACTATCCAGCTGAACAACGTCGGACTGGCCGTTGCCGGCGCGGCGCGCGCGATCGGCACGAACGGCGTGTAGTTGTCCCAGTTGATGTGCGTCGCGCCGACCACGATCACCAGCAGGATCACGGCCACCTTCGCGGCCACGACCACGGTCAGCACCCGGGCGGACAGCTTCGTCCCGGTGACCACCATCGCGGTGAGCAGGAGCAGCAGCAGCGGCGCGACCAGGTTGACCTTGGCCGTCGGGCCGAAGTACTGCGCGACGTTCTCGGGCAGGGTGATGCCGAACCCGTCCAGGGTGGCCAGCGCGTACGCCGACCAGACCCGGGCGACGATCGCGGCGGCGGTGACGAGCTCGAGCACCAGGGCCCAGCCGACCAGCCAGGCCCACATCTCGCCGAAGGTCACGTAACTGAAGGTGTAGGCGCTTCCCGAGACCGGGATCGTCGAGGACAGCTCGGCATAACAGGCCGCTGCCAGCAGGCACACGATCGCTGCGATGACGAACGACAGGATCACGGCCGGACCGGCGGTCAGGGCCGCCTGGTTGCCGCTGATACTGAAGATGCCGGAACCGATCATCACGCCCAGGCCGAGAACGACCAGGTCGCGACGACCGAACAGGCGCGGCAGACGGTGCCGTGCATCCTCGACTCGAGTGAACGCCGACTCGACCGGCAGGCGCCGGCCTACGGTCTGTCCGTTCGCTGAGGGGGCCATGGTCAGGGGTGCCTCCGTTGCTACTAGGGCAATCGGGCCGAACAGTAGTCGACCGTCGGGCTAATGGACCAGACCCTCCTTGTCTCGACGTCCGCGCGGTGGCTTGCGATGCCGGTCCCGCTCCCGCATGGTCGAGGCATGACGCCGGGCGAAGTCAGCGCGAACCCGTCACCCACACCGGACGGCACGGCCTGGCCGGAGGGTCTCACGGTGTTACTGACCGACTACGAACGGCATCTGACGGCGGAAAGAGACCTCAGCAAACACTCGGTCAGAGCGTACCTCGGAGATATCGCGGATCTACTCGATCATTTGATTCGGCTTGGTCACAACGATCTCTCGGGGCTCGACATCCGTGGCCTGCGGTCCTGGCTGGCCAAGCAGCAGAGCCTGGGCAAGTCGCGGAGCACGATGTCCCGCCGGGCGACGGCAGCCCGCGTCTTCACCGCCTGGGCCAACCGGACCGGGCGGATCGCGACCGATCCCGGCGCCCTGCTGGCCAGCCCACGACCGCACAAGAGCCTTCCGGGCGTGCTCAACCTGACCGACACGCGGGCCGTGCTGGACGCCGCCGCGGTCGCGGCCGACGACGGCAGCCCGGTCGGGCTGCGCGATCTCGCGATCATGGAGTTGCTCTACGCAACGGGTATCCGGGTCGGCGAGCTCTGCGCCCTGGACATCGACGACATCGACACCTCGCGCCGCGTCGTCCGGGTCTTCGGCAAGGGCCGCAAGGAACGCTCGGTCCCGTACGGCGTGCCGGCCGCCAAGGCGCTCGACCGCTGGCTGGCCGAGGCACGCCCGCAGTTGGCCCGCTCCGGCAGCGGTCCCGCGGTCTTCCTCGGAGCTCGGGGTGGCCGGATCGATCAGCGGGCCGTCCGGCGACTGGTGCACGAGCGGATCGCGGTCGTCGAGGCGCCGGACCTGTCGCCGCACGGCCTGCGGCACACGGCAGCGACGCACCTGCTGGAGGGCGGCGCGGACCTTCGTAGCGTGCAGGAGTTGCTCGGTCACGCTTCGCTGGCGACCACGCAGATCTACACGCACGTCTCGACCGACCGGCTCCGCAAGGCCTACGAACAGGCTCATCCCCGCGCCTGAGCGGGGGTGTGTCGCTGCACCTGGTGCGGCGGCGACCGGCCGGAATGCGGCAGACTGCGGACCATGCGGGTTTCGGCGAAGTCTGACTATGCGTTGCGGGCGCTGATCGAGATCACCCAACGATGGGTGGCCAACGATCCCTCGGTCGTGTCGGCCGAGGAGCTCAGTCGTGCACAGGGGATCCCGCACGGCTTCCTGCAGGGCATCCTGGCCGATCTGCGCCGGGCCGGCATCCTGGCCAGCCAGCGCGGGCAGTCCGGCGGCTGGAAGCTCGCGGTGGATCCGAACGAGATCTCGGTCGCCGACGTGATGCGAGCGGTCGACGGGCCGATCGTGAGCATCTCCGGCGTGCGGCCGGAGAGCGTCGCCTACAACGAGCGGGCAGTCGTCCTGCAGCGGGTCTGGATCGCCGCGCGGGCCAGCCTGCGTGACGTCCTCGAGCACACCACGCTGATCGACCTGGCCAAGAACAAGCTCCCCGCCGGCGTCGAGCGACGCTCCAAGGACGAAGACGCCTGGCAGGCGCGCGTTCCCGGGAGCTGACGGGGTCAGCGGCAGGAGCCGCACCGGTCGCTCCGGGAGCAGGCTCAGCGGATCGAGATAGCGCTCGCCCTCCCGCAGTCCCCAATGCAGGCAGGTCTCGGGCGCGCAGTGCGAACCGGCCGCCGACAAGTGCCCGATGACGGTCCCGACGGTCACCACCGCCCCGGCGCGAACCACCGGCACGACCGGTTGATACGTCGTACGGCGTGGGCCGGAGGCGACTGTGACCACGCCGACCCCGGCCACCGAACCGGCGTACGCGACTCTGCCGGAGGTGGCGGCGAGGACTGGTTGGCCCGGGGAGCCGGCCAGATCCAGCCCGCGATGGCCGGGCAGCCACGGCTCGGCCGGGTTGTCGAACCCGTGCACGATGGCCGGTCGTGGGTGGAGCGGCCATGTGGCCGGCGGCCGCAATCGGGCCGGAGCCCACGCGGGGTCGAGGGCGGATGTGAAGGTGGTCGGCGGGGTGGGTGGGGCGCTCGGCTGGGCAGCGGAGGGCGGGGTGTGGGCGGTCGGCTGGGCGGCGGAGGGCGGGGTGTGGGCGGTCGGCTGGGCGACGGACGGTGGGGTAGGGCTGGTTCGGGCGGTGGGTGGGGGAGCGTCTGCGGTGGCTCGGGCTGTGGGTGGGGCGATCGGTGGGGGCGTGGACGGTGGGGTGATGGCGGTTGGCAGGGCGAGGACGAGGGCGGCGATGTTCATACTTGGAAGATGCCGTGGAAAGGCCCTTTCCCGGCCGCCGAGTTGGCGCCTGTGGACAACCTGTCCCCAGTTCGCTTCCGGTGGGGTTGGTCCCGTAGACTTCCGATGGCGTCCCGCCTCGTGTGGGGCGACTACGCATGCCCGCACCACTGTGCGACTCCCTCGGTCCCGGCCTCACCGCCTGGATGGGGTCGGACGACGGGCATCAGGCGCGGTGGCCAACCGGCTCACCGCGAAACAACCGAGAGTGCGTCGGCCCGGGGCGATACCTGGGGGCGCGCGACAGGAGGACCACCTCATGGCCGTCGTGACCATGAAGCAGATGCTCGAGAGCGGTGTCCACTTCGGGCACCAGACCCGGCGCTGGAACCCGAAGATGAAGCGATTCATCCTCACCGAGCGCAACGGCATCTACATCATCGACCTGCAGCAGTCGCTGTCCTACATCGACCGGGCGTACGAGTTCGTCCGCAGCACGGTCGCCGCCGGTGGCGCGATTCTCTTCGTCGGCACCAAGAAGCAGGCCCAGGAAGCGATCGCCGAGCAGGCGACCCGGGTCGGCATGCCCTACGTGAACCAGCGCTGGCTGGGCGGCATGCTCACCAACTTCCAGACCGTCAACAAGCGGCTCCAGCGGCTCAAGGAGCTGGAGCTCATCGACTTCGACGACGTCGCAGCCTCCGGTGTCACCAAGAAGGAGCTGCTGCAGAAGCGTCGCGAGCACGACAAGCTGCTCAAGACCCTCGGCGGTATCCGCGACATGGCCCGGGTCCCGGCCGCCGTGTGGATCGTGGACACCAAGAAGGAGCACCTCGCGGTCGACGAGGCGCGCAAGCTCAAGCTGCCGATCATCGGCATCCTGGACACCAACTGCGACCCGGACGAGGTCGACTTCCCGATCCCGGGCAACGACGACGCGATCCGTTCGGTCGGCCTGCTGACCCGCGTGGTCGCCGACGCCGTCGCCGACGGTCTGATGTCGCGCGGTGGCCAGGGTGCCGCCGCGGCCGGCGAGGAGCTGGGTGCCGAGGAGCCGCTGGCTGCCTGGGAGCGCGAGCTGCTGGAGAGCCAGAACGGCGCTGCGGAGGCCCCCAAGGCTGACGCGGCCGCCAAGACCGACGAGGCCCCGAAGGCCGCCGAGGATGTCGCGACCGAGGCCCCGGCCGCGGAAGCTGCCGCTCCGGCCGCCGAAGAGGCTCCCGTCGCCGAAGCGGCTCCGGTTGCCGAGGAGACCCCGGCCGCCGAGGCCCCGAAGGCCGACGAGGCCTGAGACCCGCTGATCCTGCCGCCCGCCTCGCGGGCGGCAGGGCACCGGACAGCTCCGCCCATCCAGCCGCATCGACACAGACGAGAGAACGAGGAATGGCGAACTACACCGCCGCTGACGTGAAGAAGCTCCGCGACACCACCGGCGCGGGCATGATGGACGCCAAGAAGGCCCTCGAGGCCACCGACGGCGACTTCGAGAAGGCGATCGAGGAGCTGCGCATCCACGGCGCGGCCAAGGCGCAGAAGCGGGGCGCCGAGCGCTCCGCCAGCAACGGCCTGGTGGCCGCGGCGGAGAACGCCCTGGTCCAGCTGAACTGCGAGACCGACTTCGTCGCCAAGAACGAGCAGTTCCAGCAGCTCGCGGCCGACATCGTCGCGCACGCGTCGGCCAGCAAGGTCGGCGACATCGAGGGTCTGCTCACCGAGAAGCTCGCCGACGGCAAGTCGGTCGCCGAGAACATCGAGGCCCTGGCCGCGGTCATCGGCGAGAAGCTGGAGCTCGGCAAGGTCGCCGTGTTCGACGGCCAGGTGACGGCGTACATGCACAAGCGCGCCGCGGACCTGCCGGCTCAGGTCGGCGTCCTGGTCGAGTTCGAGGGTGACAACGTCGAGGCCGCCCGGGGCGCTGCCATGCAGGCCGCCGCGATGCGTCCGCTCTACACCACCCGCGACGAGGTTCCGGCCGAGACGGTCGCGAACGAGCAGCGGATCGCCGAGGCGACCGCGCGCGAGGAGGGCAAGCCCGAGGGCGCGCTCCCGAAGATCGTCGAAGGCCGGGTGAACGGCTTCTTCAAGGAGGTCGTGCTGCTCGAGCAGCCGTCGGTCACGGAGAACAAGAAGACCGTGAAGGCGGTTCTCGACGAGGCCGGTGTGACCGTGAAGCGGTTCGCCCGCTTCGAGGTCGGCGCCTGAGGCTCTGAAGGACCGACCAGCACAGCAATTGCAACGAGGAGAGGCCGGAATCGTGACGGAAACCCTGGGTACCGAGACGAATCCGGCCTCTTCGCCGTATTCGCCCGCCTACCGGCGGGTGCTGCTGAAACTGTCGGGTGAGGTGTTCGGCGGCGGCAAGCTCGGCGTCGACCCCGACGTGGTGAACTCGATCGCCCGCCAGATCGCCGAGGTGGTCCAGGCCGGTGTCCAGGTCGCCATCGTCGTCGGCGGCGGCAACTTCTTCCGCGGTGCGGAGCTCCAGCAGCGCGGGATGGAGCGCAACCGCGCCGACTACATGGGCATGCTCGGCACCGTGATGAACTGCCTGGCGCTGCAGGACTTCCTGGAGAAGCTCGGGATCGAGACCCGGGTGCAGACCGCCATCACGATGGGCCAGGTCGCCGAGCCGTACATCCCGCGCAAGGCCGAGCGGCACCTGGAGAAGGGCCGCGTGGTCATCTTCGGTGCGGGCTCCGGGATGCCGTACTTCTCCACCGACACGGTGGCCGCCCAGCGCGCGCTCGAGGTCGGCGCCGAGGCGCTGCTGATGGGCAAGCAGGGCGTGGACGGTGTCTACGACTCCGACCCGAAGACGAACCCGGACGCGGTCAAGTTCGACCAGCTCTCGTACGACGACTTCCTGGCCCGCGGTCTGCGGGTCGCCGACGCGACCGCGATCAGCCTGGCCCGCGACAACGCGCTGCCGATCGTGATCTTCGGTCTCGAGGAGGGCAATATCGCCCGGGTCGTGCACGGGGACAAGATCGGGACGGTCGTCGCACCGGGCTGAGCCACGGTTCCCCGCAGGGCAGTGGTACGGCGATCGCCGCCGTACCACTAGGATCGGTCGACACGGGTGGATGTCCGCGATCCGGCGGACCTTCCGTGCGTAGGGTTTGAGGTGGCCGCGCCGGCGCGGCCCTGAGGAAGCGAGGAATGTCGTGATCGACGAAGCACTCCGCGAAGCCGAGCAGAAGATGGCGAAGGCCGTGGAGGTCGCCAAGGACGATTTCGCCGCGATCCGTACCGGCCGCGCGCACCCGTCGATGTTCTCGAACATCGTGGCGGACTACTACGGTTCCCCGACGCCCCTGCAGCAGCTGGCCGGTTTCCAGGTCCCGGACCCGCGGACCGTGCTCATCTCGCCGTACGACAAGGGCGCGATGGCCGCGATCGAGAAGGCGATCCGCGACTCCGACCTGGGCGTGAACCCCGGTAACGACGGCTCGGTCATCCGGGTCACGATGCCGCAGCTCACCGAGGACCGCCGCAAGGAGTACATCAAGGTCGCCAAGACCAAGGGCGAGGACGCCAAGATCTCGGTGCGCAGCATCCGCCGGCACGCCAAGGACTCGATCGACAAGTCGGTCAAGGACGGCGAAGCCGGCGAGGACGAGGGCAAGAGTGCTGAGAAGCGGCTCGACGGGATGACGAAGAAGTACGTCGACTCGATCGACCAGCTGCTCAAGCACAAGGAAGCCGAACTGCTCGAGGTGTGATGGGCGTCGAGAGCACGCCGCCCGCACCGAGTCCGAAACCCACGCCGGATCCGGGTCGCGCCGGGCGTAACCTGCCCGCCGCGATCGGGGTCGGCCTCGGTCTGGGTGTGGTCATCATCGGCTCCCTGTTCTGGGAGAAGGTGCTGTTCATCTTCGTCGTCCTGGCCGCCGTCCTGGTGGCCGTGGACGAGATGATCAAGTCGCTGCGGACCGGTGGCGCGGTGATCCCGCGGGTCCCGGTCTTCATCGGTACGGCGGCGATGCTGGTCGCCGCGTACTTCGGCGGACCGATGGCGCTGCTGGTCGCGATGGCGGGCACGGTCCTGGCCACGCTCTTCTGGCGGATGCCGGGCGGTTCGGTCGGGTTCGTCCGGGACACCAGCGCCGGGATCTTCCTGATCGGGTATGTGCCGCTGCTGGCCGGGTTCGCGATCCTGCTGGTCCAGCCGGACGCCGACGGGCCGCTGCGGGTCCTCACGTTCTTCCTGGTGGTCGTCGCCAGCGATGTCGGCGGTTACGTGGCCGGTGTCCTGTTCGGCAAGCATCCGATGGCGCCGACGATCAGCCCGAAGAAGTCCTGGGAGGGGTTCGCCGGTTCGACGCTGTTCTGTGTCGGTGCCGGTATCGCCTCGGTCGTCTTCCTGCTCGACGGGCACTGGTGGGTCGGCGCGATCGTCGGTGCGGTGGCTGTGGTGACCGCGACCGTCGGTGACCTGGGTGAGTCGATGATCAAGCGCGACCTGGGCATCAAGGACATGTCGAACCTGCTGCCCGGTCACGGCGGTGTGATGGACCGGCTGGACTCGCTGCTGGCGACGGCGCCCGCGGTGTGGCTGCTGCTGCATCTTCTGGTGAAGGGGTGAGGCCATGACGATCGCACCGGACGGGCGTTCGCTGGTGGGTGAGGTGGTCCGCCTGGATCGCCTGCAGGACAACGACTACGACGAGCTCTTTGCCGCGATCGGCAACGAGCAGGTGTACGCCGGCGGCTTCGGCGGTGGTGTGGCGCCGAAGAGTGCAGCTGAGATGCGGGAGTCCTGGATTCCCGCTGCGGCCAAGCGATTCGCGTACGCCGTCCGGTTGGTTGCCGATGGCCCCCTTGGCGCGGCCGGCACCCTGATCGGTACGTCGAGTCTCGGCGATGTCGACGTACCGAACGAGCGGATCCACCTCGGCTGGACGGGTTACGCGCCGTCGGTCTGGGGGACTGCGGTCAACCCGGCGACCAAGCTACTGCTGATGAAGCACGCCTTCGAAGACTGTGGATTCGGCCGCCTGAAGATCCAGACCGGCCTGAAGAACACCCGGTCCCAGGCCGCGATCGCCAAGCTCGGTGCGACGCGTGAAGGCGTGCTGCGCCGGCACATGGCGCAGGCCGACGGGTCGTGGCGCGACACTGTCGTGTTCTCGATCCTGGCCGACGAGTGGCCCGAGGTGCGCAAGCGCCTCGAGGAGCGCATCAACCTTTAGCAAGCTCCGCTAGCGCGGTGTAGGACGCGACCAGGTCACCACGGTCGAACGTGTTCGTGGTGACCAGGACCTCGTCCGCGCCAGTACGCCGTACCAGCCCGCCGAGCGCGGTGTCGACCTCAGCCGGGGTTCCGTAGATCTGTCCGGCCAACGCCTTGTCGAAGAACTCCCGTTCCTTCGCCGTCATCTCGGCCGGGGGAGCGGACTCCAGCGGCGGAAACACCCCGCGCGTCCGCGTGTAGGCGGTCGCCCACGCCTCCGGCAGCAACAGCTCCCTGGCCTGCTCAGTCGTCGGTGCAACCGCCGCCGTCGCCGCCAGTACGACGTACGGTCGCGAAGCCGACGTGGACGGGCGGAACTCGGCCCGGTAACGCTCAACCAGCTGCACGAGCTCTGCCTCGCCCTTCACACCCGCGATCACCAAGGGCAGCCCGAAGGACGCGGCCAGCGCAGCGCCCTCACCGATGGCCAGGATGAACGTCGGGATGCGCAGACCCTCGCCGGGACGGGCGTGTACCTGTGGATGGACCTGCTGAGTGCCGTCGAAGTACCCGAGGAGTTCCTTGAGCTGGGCCGCGAAGTCCTCGGCCGCGTCCTTCTCGACGCCCAGAGCGCGACGGATGCCGTTGGTGAAGCCGACCGAGCGCCCGAGGCCCATGTCGATCCGCCCGGGGTACAGCGACTCCAGGACGCCGAACTGCTCGGCCACTACGAGCGGCTGATGGTTCGGCAGCATCACGCCGCCGGTGCCGACCCGGATGGTGTCAGTGCGCGCTGCCACGGCCGCAGCCAGCACTGTAGGGGCCGATCCGATCACTCCAGGCACACTGTGGTGCTCAGACACCCAGAAACGCTTGTAGCCGAGCTTCTCGACCTCCTGCGCCAGATCCACGGTCGCGCGCAGCGTCTCGGCCTCCGACTCGCCGGCCCGTCGCCGTGACCGGTCCAGAACCGATAGCGGCACCCCTGACAACAAGCCCATACCTCAAGCCAACGGTCGCCGCGAGCGCCTCATTCCCCGCACTCTTCGAGCAACATCGAAAAGTTCAGACTCTTTTCCGCGGCCCGGTGAACACCCGCTGCAGGCCGCTGACCTGCGGAAACACTGTCTCGTGAGTATCTGACGCCACGATGACGATTCTGGGCAGGGGTTTACATCCGCCCGGAATTCGAATGCACTCAGTGTTGGAGCGACCACCCCGGGTCACTCCGTGAGGCTGAGGGAGTTGACATGAGACACACCCCGCCGAAAATCAAGGCCGCACTCTGCGGTCTGGCCCTGGTCGCCGCAACCGCACTGCCGATGGCGTCCGCCCCCGCCATCGCCGGTCCCGCGCCGGCCATCTCGGCCGAAGCCGTCGCAGCGGCCAAGCCCGTCCCCAAGTTGGGCTACAGCACCCAGGTGCTCAAGACGCTGAACATCCAGTTCCAGTACCAGCAGACCGGCTACTGGTGCGGCCCGGCCGCGACCCGGATCGCCCTGTCGGCCAAGACGTCGAACCTGCCCAGCCAGCAGCAGCTGGCCAATGAGCTGCCCACCACGACCAATGGCACCGACTGGATCGGTCAGGTCACCCGGGTGCTGAACCGTCGCCTCGGCACCACCTACTACGAGACCAAGGAGATGCCGAACGACCCGCCGACGCAGGCTCAGCGCAACCTGCTGTGGCAGGACATCACGTACGACATCGACCGTGGCTGGGCGCTGGTCGCGAATATCGTTGCCCCGGCCAACAACCACCCGCCGGGCTACCCGAACTACACGATCTGGCACTACTTCACGGTGATCGGGTACGACTCCAGCGACTCGACGGTGCTGATCGCCGATCCGGCCGGCTTCAACCCGAACGCGACGTACTGGCTGACCTTCAACCAGCTCGCGACGCTGATCCCCCCGAAGGGCTACTCGGCCTGAGCCAGCTCGGTCAGGATCGCGTCCACGTGGTCGAGACGTAGGTCGCGAACTTCCCGCAGGCTGAACGCACCACCACGATGTGGGCTGAGGACAACGTTCGGCAGCTCGTGGAACGGGTACGTCGATGCGGTGACTCCGGTCACCGCATCGGCCGACCTGGCCTCCTCCCACCAGACATCCAGCCCGGCAGCGATCCCACCGGCGCGCAGGCGCTCGTAGAGGGCGCGTTCGTCGACCACAGTCGCGCGGGCGACGTTCACCAGCACGCTGGGCTCAGGCAGCTGCGCAATGAGGTCCGCACCGAAGAGACCGTCCGTCGCAGGCGAGCCAGGAATAGCCAGTACGACCACGCGCGCGTGGCTGACCAGATTCGGCAGCTCGGAACGCGGGTGGATGCGGATGTCGCCGTCCACTCCGGTTTGCTCGGTGGAACGCACCACGTGGACCTGCATGCCGAGTCCGTTCAACGCACGGGCGATCCGGCGGCCCACTTCGCCGTACCCGATCACTAGCGCACTGTGTCCGCCCAGAATCATGGTCGGGTTCGGCGGCACGTAGCGGGCGGTCCAGTCGCCGGTGCGCATGCCCTGGTCGGCAGGCACGATGCCGCGGGCCGCGGCTAGCACTAGTGCCACCGCAAGCTCGGCCGTCGGCCCTGCGTTGTGGTGCACGGTCCGCAGCGTCACATCCGGGAAGTCGGCAACCAGCTCGCGCACCTCGGTCCGGACTCCCGCGAACGGGACGATCAGCGTCCGCAAGCGCGGGCTGGCGGCAACCAGTTCGCGGGTGGGGGAGCGGGCGACCAGTACGTCGTACGCGGCGTCTGCCGGCGGTGTGCCGTCGGTGAAGCGCCAGCCGGGGTGGCGCTTGGTCAGGCGCTCGGTGGCTTCGTCCTCGAGGACGCCCACACCGTGGACCCAGAAGTGCGTCATGGGATGGAAATGTAGTTTAAGGAGGTGAGCAGAGCGCCGCGGTTGGAGATCGAGTACTGCACGCAGTGCCGGTGGTTGATGCGGGCGGCGTGGACCGCGCAGGAGCTGCTGACGACGTTCCCCAAGGAGCTGGGTGAGGTGGCGCTGGTCCCGTCCACCGGTGGGATCTTCGACATCTCGCTGGACGGGGAGATGCTGTGGTCCCGCAAGGCCGAGGGCGGCTTCGCCGAGATCCCGCTGCTGAAGCAGATGGTGCGCGACCGGATCGCCCCGGACCGCCAGCTCGGCCACTCGGACCGCAGAGCCGACGACGCCTCAGCGTGATCCGTAGCACGTCGTGGATGTGAATTTGTGAATGGCCGGTGTGCCAAGTGACAATGGGTCGGTTATGACTACCTCCCTTCCCCTCGTTTTCGATGAGCCGCGCCGTGCCAAGAAGCCGCCGCGGCACTTGGCCGACCTGTCCGGGGAGGAGCGCCGCGAGGCGGTCGCCGCGCTGGGAGAGCCCGCGTTCCGGGCCAAGCAGCTGTCGAACCACTACTTCTCCCGGCTGACGTCCGACCCGGCCGAGATGACCGATCTGCCGGCCGCGACCCGCGACAAGCTCGTCGCCGACCTGATGCCGCCGTTGCTGACCAAGGTCCGCGACATGGAGTGCGACAACGGGACGACGCGCAAGACGCTGTGGAAGCTGCTGGACGGTTCGCTGGTCGAGTCCGTGCTGATGCGCTACACCGACCGCACCACGATGTGCGTCTCGTCGCAGGCCGGTTGCGGGATGGCGTGCCCGTTCTGTGCGACCGGCCAGGCCGGCCTGACCCGGAACATGAGCACCGCGGAGATCGTCGAGCAGGTCGTCGACGGGGCGCGTGCACTGGCCCGCGGTGAGATCGCCGGCGGTCCGGGGCGGGTCAGCAACATCGTCTTCATGGGCATGGGCGAGCCGATGGCCAACTACAAGGCCGTCATCGGTGCCGTCCGCCGCTTCACCGACCCGTCGCCGGAGGGCCTCGGTATCTCCGCGCGCGGCGTCACGGTCTCGACCGTCGGCCTGGTGCCGCGGATCAACCAGCTCGCCGGCGAGGGCATCCCGGTCACGCTCGCCCTGTCGCTGCACGCGCCGGACGACGAGCTGCGCGACGAGCTGGTCCCGATCAACAACCGCTGGAAGGTCGACGAGGTCCTCGACGCCGCCTGGGGCTACGCCGAGAAGACCAAGCGCCGGGTCTCCATCGAGTACGCGATGATCCGCGACATCAACGACCACGCCTGGCGCGCCGACCTGCTCGCCGAGAAGCTCCGCGCCCGCGGCGACTGGGGCTGGGTGCACGTCAACCTGATCCCCCTGAACCCCACCCCCGGCTCCAAGTGGACCGCCTCGGACCCCGCCGACGAGCGCGAGTTCGTCCGCCGCCTCCAGGCCGGCGGCATCTCCACCACCGTCCGCGATACCCGCGGCCAGGAGATCGACGGCGCCTGCGGCCAGCTCGCCGCCGCCAGCAAGTAGCGCCTGATGTTCACCCGCGTCCGCTGGCGCGAGGGCTACGACATCGACGAGGTGAACGCCTTCGTCGAACGCCTCGCCGCCACCGTCGAGGGCCGGTACGTCGACGCCCCGGTGACCGCAGCCGACATCCGCAACGCCAGCTTCACCCCAGTCCGCTTCCGCGAGGGCTACTCGGTGGACGAGGTCGACGCGTTCCTCGACCAAGCCGCCCAGGGCATGGCCGCCGCCCCGCCCGCGGTCGCTCGCCCGGTGGACCAGGCGGCCCAGGCGCCGGCCCAGCGCCAGTTCCTCGAGCCGCCGCGCTTCACCCCCGTCAAGCTCCGCGAGGGCTACGACATGGAGGAGGTCGACGACTTCGTCGACCGCGTGCTCGCGACCGTGAACGGCGTACCGGTCGACCGTCCCGTCACCGCACGGGAGATCAGCACCAAGCAGTTCTCCTCGGTGCGCATCCGCGAGGGCTACGACGTCATGGAGGTAGACCTCTTCCTCGAAGAGGCTGAGCGCCGGCTGAGCCGGTAGCCGATGCAGATCCGGCCATACCAGTCCACCGACCGGGACGCCGTACTCGCACTCGCCCCACGCCTCACCGAGGGCGTCGCCCCTTGGCGCGACACCGCACAGGTGCTCGCCGCCGTAACAGCCTGGGTTTCTGAGGCTCTAGAGCGCGCAGACGAGCGAGACCGCTTCGTTTACGTCGCGGAGCTGACCGGTGCAGTCGCCGGGTTCGTATCCGGCCAGCTGCGGTCGCACTGGTCCGGGAGCTCCGAGCTGTACGTCGGTGAGCTGGTCGTTTCGCAGCAGCACGAAGGCCGAGGCGTTGGGCGAGCTCTCATCGACACGGTCAGCGAGCACGCGAGACGGGCGGGCGTGCCCACACTCACTCTCGACACCGGTGCTGCCAACGCCAACGCACGGGCTTTCTACCGCAGTCTCGGCTTCCACGAGGAGGACGTGAAGCTCACCAAACGACTGGATGGGATGATCGGGGAGTGAAGATCCTCTCCATCCAGTCCGCGGTGGCCTATGGGCACGTGGGCAACTCGGCTGCCGTCTTCCCGCTCCAGCGCATCGGAGTGGAGGTGCTGCCGGTGTACACGGTGAACTTCTCCAACCACACCGGGTACGGCGCCTGGCGCGGGCCGCTGATCAGCCCGGACGACGTGCGTGAGGTGCTGCTGGGCATCGAGGAGCGGGGAGCGTTTCCGCGGATCGACGCGGTGCTGTCGGGCTACCAGGGCGGTGAGGGCATCGCCGACGTCATCCTCGAGACGGTGCAGCGGGTGAAGGCGGCCAACCCCCAAGCGGTCTACTCCTGCGACCCCGTCATGGGCAACGCAAAATCCGGCTGCTTCGTCGCCCCCGCGATCCCCATCCTCCTCAAGGATCGTGTGGTCCCGGCGGCCGACATCATCACGCCCAACCAGTTCGAGCTGGGCTTCCTGACCGACACCGAGCCGGACACCCTCGAGTCCACTCTGGCCGCGGTAGAACTCGTCCGCGCCACCGGCCCCCGCACCGTCCTGGTCACGAGCGTGGAGCGCCCCGACCGCGAGGACGGCACCATCGAGATGCTCGCCGTCGACGACACCGGCGCCTGGCTCGTCCAAACGCCGTACATCCCCATGAAGGCCAACGGCTCCGGCGACGTCACCGCAGCCCTCTTCACAGCCCACTACCGCCGCACCGGCGACCTGGCCGACGCCCTGGCCCGCACCACCTCAAGCGTCTTCGACCTCCTCACCAACACCCACGAGTCGGGTGAGCGTGAGCTGCAGCTCGTCGAGTCGCAGGAGGCCTACGCCAACCCCCAGATGCAGTTCAAGCCGACTCGCGTCAGCTGACGAGAGCGGCCGCCTCGTCGATGCTGTCGACGAGGCGGATCGAGGACCCCATCGGGCGGTTTGCGGCCAGCGACTGCAGGAGCGGCCAGACGGGGAGGCGGACCGTCCAGTGCTCGACACCCACCAGGATGAGCGGGATCTGGGTCGCAGGGTCGCCGTAGTAGTTCGGCGTGACCGCCTGGAAGATCTCCTGGACGGTGCCAGCAGCACCCGGCAGGTAGAGGATGCCACCGCGGGCTCGGCTGAGCAGGACGTCCTCACGGAGCGCGTTGGAGAAGTACTTCGCGATCGAGGTGGCGAAGACGTTCGGCGGCTCGTGGCCGTAGAACCAGGTGGGGATCGAAACACCGCCGTCGCCCGGGAACTCCCGCCGTACGGCGAGGCCGCTCAGAGCCCAGTCGCCGATCGACGGCCGGAACGACGGGGCGGTCGCGAGCGACTGGAGAGCCGCGTCCACGGCTGCATCGTCGTACGACGACAGGCTGCTGCCGAGGTTGGCCGCCTCCATGGCGCCCGGGCCGCCGCCGGTGACGACGGTGCGGCCGTCGCGGGCGAGCTTGCGGCCGAGCAGGACAGCAGCCCGGTACGTCGGGTCGGTGCGGGCGATCCCGTGGCCGCCCATCACGCCGACCCAGGGACCGGTGTCCGGGAGCTCGTGGAGTGCGTCTGCGATCGCGTGGTCGTGCAGGGCGGCTGCGAGCGTGCGGCTGGTGTCACCGCGCTCGTCATGCTGCCGTGACCAGGCGTAGATGCGGGCATCCGGGGTGGCGTCGTACCCACGCTCCAGACCGGCGTACAGCTCCTCTGCGGTGTACAGCGTGCCGCGGTACGAGTCGAACGGCAGCTCCGGGATCGCAGGGAACACCAGCCCGCCACCGTCGCGGATCCAGCGGTCGGACTTCTCCTCCAGCAGGCAGCCGAGGAACAGTGCACCCAGCGGGTTCAGTCCGAGCAGCTCCGCCGTACGGCCGGTCAGATCCACCGACTGGACCCGCCACCCGGCCATGGCGGTCGCACCGGCGGCCAGGACGCGGTCGAAGTGCTCCAGGGACTCGATGTCCACGTGCGGGATACTCGGCTGTGTCACGCAGAGCACCCTAATCGCCATAGGTGCCTACTATCAGCAGGCCGCGCTTTGAGGTAATGCTTAGGACATGACACATGCGGAGCTCTGGGAGCGTCACAAGGCCGTCATGCCGGACTGGCTCGCGTTGTACTACGAGGAGCCGATCGAGATCGTCCAGGGATCCGGCCGCCGGGTCACCGACGGTGAGGGCAACAGCTATCTCGACTTCTTCGCCGGCATCCTGACCAACGCGATCGGCTACGACATCGCGGAGATCTCGGACGCGGTGCGGGAGCAGCTGAGCAGCGGGATCGCGCACACCTCCACGGTGTACCTGATCCGCAAGCAGATCGAGCTGGCCGAGCAGATCGCCAAGCTGTCCGGGATCGAGAACGCGAAGGTCTTCTTCGCCAACTCCGGGACCGAGGCGAACGAGGCCGCCCTCCTGCTCGCCACCCAGAACCGCCGTTCCAACCAGGTTCTGGCGATGCGGAACTCGTACCACGGCCGCGCCTTCGGCACCGTCGCGATCACCGGCAACCGCGGCTGGTCCGCGAGCAGCCTGTCACCGGTCAACGTCCAGTACCTGCAGGGCGCGTACCGCTTCCGCAGCCCGTTCCGGGACCTGCCGGACGCCGACTACATCAAGGTCTGCGTCGACGACCTGCGCAACGTCATCGAGACCACGACCGCCGGTGACGTCGCCTGCCTGATCGCCGAGCCGATCCAGGGCGTCGGCGGTTTCGCCTCCCCGCCCGACGGCCTGTACGGCGCCTTCAAGGAGGTGCTCGACGAATACGGCATCCTGTTCATCTCCGACGAGGTCCAGACCGGCTGGGGCCGCACCGGCGAACACTTCTGGGGCATCCAGGCGCACGGCGTCGTACCGGATGCCATGACGTTCGCGAAGGGCCTCGGCAACGGCTTCGCGATCGGCGGCGTGGTCGCCAAACCCGAACTGATGGACAGCATCAAGGCGAACTCCCTGTCGACGTTCGGCGGCAACCCGATCTCCACCAGCGCCGCCAAGGCCACCATCGACTACCTGCTCGACCACGACCTGCAGGCGAACGCGGCCAAGCGCGGTGCCCAGCTGGCCGACGGCCTGCGCGGGATCGCCGAGGAGTTCCCCGAGCTCGCCGACGTCCGGGGCAAGGGTCTGATGCTCGCCACCGAGATCGTCAACCCGGCCGACAACACCCCGGACGCGGCCACCACCGCCAAACTCCAGCAGGAGACCAAGAACCGCGGCCTCCTGATCGGCAAGGGCGGCCTCTACGGCAACGTCCTCCGGATGGCCCCGCCGATGACCCTGACCGAGGAAGAAACCACCGAGGCCCTCGAAATCCTCCGCGACTCCTTCAACACCTTGCGCTGAACAGAAACTGTCGGGCCGGGCAGGCACACTGTCCGGCATGGCTTCCCCTGAGGACTACGCGTGGACCCAGCGCGGCCACGCGCCCTACTTCTGTGTCTCGATGCTGCGCGGAATCACCGCAGACGAATTGCTCGACCGGCTCGCCGCGCAGGAGCGCGGTGGGCCGATGACTCTGCCCGAGGCCGTCGAGAGATCTTTCGCCGTCGAGTCCTCCAGTGGTACGGCGCTCAGCGCGGCCCGGACCCTCGATGAGGGCTGGACCCTGTGGGTCGAGCCGAACGGGTTTGCGGCGGCGTGGGCCGGCGCGCTCTCGGCCGGCAGCCGGCTCGTGGTGATCGAGGAGAACCCGAAGGGCGGCGGCAACTTCTGCTGGTACGAGGACGGTGAGCTGAAGCTGCGCTTCGAACCGGCGTTCGCCTGCGAGCGCGACGGCTCCGACCCGGACAGCCTGTACGACGAGATGGAGCGCCTGGGCCTCGAGGTCGTGGACTCCGGGGACGACTACGACATCGGCCCGGTGCACGAGGCGGCGTACGCGCTGATGGAGCACCTGACTGAGGTCCGGCTGACGCCCGAGCACTTCGCCGGCACCTTCGTCACCGGTCTGGTCAAGCTGCCATGACGAAGGCCCCTCCCGAGACTGCGGGAGGGGCCATCGTCGTGTTCAGATGCTTTCGCCGGTGGTGGCGATGTCCGGTGCCTTGGTGATCGGCGGCGGGGCGCCGGTGATCTTGCGGCGGCGCCGGGAGCGGCCCTCGAGGTAGCGGGCCAGCACCGACAGCAAAGAGCACAGGCCGATGTAGATGATCGCGGTGACGATGTACGTCGGGATGTACGGGAACCCGTAGGTCAGCCGGCCACCCATCTGCTTGGCGACGTACAGCAGCTCGGCGTAGGTGATGATGAAGCCGAGCGCGGTGTCCTTCAGCAGGACGACCATCTGGGACACGATCGCCGGCAGCATCGCGCTGATCGCCTGCGGCAGCAGGACCAGGCGGACGACCTGGTTCTTACGCAGGCCGATCGCGTACGCCGCTTCGCGCTGACCCTTCGGTACGGCGGCGATCCCGGCCCGGAAGATCTCGGCCAGCACCGAACCGTTGTACAGCGTCAGCCCGAACACGACCGCCGCGAACGGGGTCAGCCCCCACTGGAACTGGATGTTCGCGTAGTAGAAGAAGAACATCAGGATCAGCAGCGGGATCGCCCGGAACAGCTCGACGACGTACGTCGCCGGCACCCGGACCCACTTGTGGTCGCTGATCCGCGCCGCGGCGAAGACCGCGCCGAACAGCAGCGCCAGTACGGCGGCCAGTCCGGCCGCACGCAGCGTGTTGAGGAGCCCGGTGAGCAGCTCCCGCTGGATCGCGGCGTACTCGAACTGCCGCCAGAGCCGGCCCTCGAACTGACCGTGGGTGTACATCCGGTGGATCAGCCAGGCGGCGGCGCCGAGGACGGCGATCACCACGATGATGTTGGAGATCCGGTTGCGGGTCTTGCCCTTGGGACCGGGAACCTCGTACAGGACCGTGCTCATCAGGCCACCGCCGTCCGTCGTTCGGCCCACCGCTGCAGGAAGATCAGTGGGACGATGAGAATCAGGAAGCCGACCGTGATCCAGACCAGCGTGAGCAGCTGGTTCTCACCCCGCTCGGACATCGCGGCCGGAATCGCACCGGCCTCGACCACCGAGAAACCGGCCGCGATCGTGGTGTTCTTCAGCAACGCGATGAACACACTCGACAGCGGCGGAACGATCGCCCGGAACGCCTGCGGCAGCACGATCAGCGTCAGGACCTGGATGAACGTCATACCGACCGCTCGAGCGGCCTCGGACTGGCCGGGGGAGATGGTGTTGATTCCGGAGCGGACCACCTCGCAGACGAACGCCGAGGTGTAGATCGTCAGCGCGCCGACCGCGGTCCAGTACGGCGACGGGAGGGCCAGGTCCATCTTGGCCGCGCCGAAGAACAGGAAGGCGAAGACCAGCGTCAGTGGTGTGTTCCGCAGCGTGTTCACGTAGCCGGTGCCGACGGCACGCAGCGCCGGGATCGGGGACACCCGGAAGGCACCCAGGAGGGTGCCGAGCACCATGCTGAGCACGGCGGAGACCAGGAACAACCTGATCGTCAGCCAGAAACCGTCCCGGAACAGATCCCAGTTGTCGGTGAGAACCGAGAGCATCGCGACCTTCCTCGTACAGAGCCCGGCCGCGGCGCCGGTGAGGACGCCGCGGCCGGGGAGTGGATCAGTACTTCTCGAGTGCCGGCGGGGTGCCCGGCGAGCCGGACTTGCCCAGCGTCTCGTCGTAGATCGACTTCCAGGTGCCGTCGGTCGCGGACTTCTCCAGGATGGTGTTCACCTGGTCGCGCAGCGCCTTGTCGTCCTTGGGCAGGCCGATGCCGTACTTCTCGGTGCTGAAGGTCTTGCCGACCACGCGGAGCTGGTCGGGTGCGGTGGCCGCGTAGCCCTTGAGGATGGCGTCGTCGGTGGTGACGGCGTCGACCTTCTTGTCGAGCAGCTGGGAGACGCACTCGGAGTAGGTCTTGAACTCCGAGATGTTGCTGGCCTCGGTGAGCTGCTCGTCCTTGACCCGCTGGATCGGGGTGGAGCCGCTGGCGGAGCAGACCTTCTTGCCCTTGAGGGCGGTCTTGCCGGCGTCCATCGAGGTGTCGTCCTTGTTGACCAGCAGGTCCTGGCCGGCGACGAAGTACGGCCCGGCGAAGGAGACCAGGGCCTTGCGCTTGTCGGTGATCGAGTAGGTGCCGACGTAGTAGTCGATCTCGCCGCCGCCGATCGCCGTTTCGCGGTTGGCGGAGGGGATTTCCTTGTACTCGATCTTGTCCGGGTCGAAGCCCAGGTTCGCCGAGACCATCCGGGCGACCTCGATGTCGAAGCCGCAGCGCTTGCCGTCGGCGTCCTTGTAGCCGAGGTTCGGCTGGTCGGCCTTGACGCCGACGATGAGGTTGCCGCGGGTCTTGATCTTGGCGAACGCGGGGCTGCCGGCCACGTCGACACCGGTGGCGGTCTCGAACTTGTGGAGGGTGCCGCAGGAGTCGGACGCGGCCTTGTCGCCGCTGCCTCCGGCCGCGGGCTCTTCCTTACCGCAGGCAGTCGCAGTCAGCGCGAGCGCCGCGACGCCGAGTCCGGCGACGAGGTGACGCATTCTCATGTTCAGGTTCCCCTTTGATGTGTGATTGCTGGGTACGGCCGCGGGCGGAGGTCAGTGCTTCAGGATCTTGCCGAGGAAGTCCTGGGCGCGCCGGGAGGTCGGGCTGGTGAAGAACGTCTCCGGGTCGGCCTGCTCGACGATCTCGCCGTCGGCCATGAACACCACCCGGTTCGCCGCACTCCGCGCGAAGCCCATCTCGTGGGTGACCACGACCATCGTCATCTGCTGCTTGGCGAGGTCGATCATCACCTCCAGGACCTCCTGGATCATCTCCGGGTCGAGCGCCGAGGTGGGCTCGTCGAAGAGGATGACCTTGGGATCCATCGCCAGCGCGCGGGCGATGGCGACACGCTGCTGCTGGCCGCCGGACAGCTGCGCCGGGTACTTCGACGCCTGGCTGGCCACCCCCACTCGTTCCAGCAGTTCCATGGCCCGCTGCTCGGCCTGCTTCGGGTCCAGCTTGCGGACCTTGAGCGGGCCGAGGGTGACGTTCTGCAGGATCGTCTTGTGCGCGAACAGGTTGAACGACTGGAACACCATGCCGACATCGGCCCGCAGCGTGGCCAGGGACTTGCCCTCACTCGGCAGCGGCTGGCCGTCCAGCTCGATGGTGCCCGAATCGATCGTCTCGAGCCGGTTGATCGCGCGGCAGAGCGTCGACTTGCCGGACCCGGACGGGCCGATCACCACGACGACCTCGCCCTTGGCGATGGACAGGTTGATGTCCTTCAGGACGTGCAGTTCGCCGAAATGTTTGTTGACGCCGGTCAGGGCCACCAGACCCGTTTGCGTCAAGGTGCCGGAATCGCTCATGGCCAGAACCTAGCGGAGCCCGGGGTGCGGTCGCATCGCCGGTCGGTTCCGTGGTGGTAACGATCTGCAATGAACCGGCGCGTACCGTGACAGACCCATCACCCTGAGCACGATCGTGCTCATCAGTGTCCGGAACCTGCCGCACCGCAACAACCTCCCGCAGGAAGTGCCAGCGGCGACGGCGGACCCTGTACGGCGGCCTCCACCTCTGCGAGCATCTTCGCCCGCGCGGCCGGGGTGAGCACCCGGCCGCGGGTGATCACCGAGTGCATCCTGCGGGTGTTGCGGATGTCGGTCAACGGGTCGGCGTCGAGAACGACCAGATCCGCGACCTTGCCGGCCTCGACAGTGCCCAGCTGCGCCCCGAGTCCGAGGAACCGGGCCGGCTCCGCAGTGGCGGCGTACAAGGCCTGGCGCGGGGTGGCGCCGGCGGCGACCAGGTGTTCGAGTTCATCGTGCAATGCGAACCCGGGCACGCTGTACGGCGTACCAGTGTCGGTGCCGGCCAGGACCGGGACGCCGTGCGCGAACAGCTCCCCGACGAAGTACTTGCGCCAGGCCCACATCTCCCGCTGACGCGCGATCTCCTCGGCAGTCCGGTTGGGCCGGTAGAGATTCTGGATCGCGTAGTCGTAGACGCCGATCTCACTTGCGCTCAAGTACTTGGCCAGGGCCGGGTCGAGACGGGTGTAGTCGGGCTGGTCGAGGACGTTGTGCATCGTCAGCGTCGGTGTGACCCGGGTCTGGTTGCGCCGCAGGGTCCCGAAGACGTCGGCGGCCCGGGCCGGGCTGTAGGTGTTGGCGGCGATCCACTCGATCGGGTGCAGTTGCCGGAACCACGAGTTGTAGTCCCCGGTCTTCACACTGATCGCGCGGACCATCCGCCGTACGTCGGCCTCCCGGCTCGACACCGACAGACCGATCGAGTGGATGTGCTCGATGCTGCGTTGACCCGCGGCGCTGACCTCTTTCGTGGTCAGTTCGTCCGGCCCGTGGCCGTGCACGGTCAGGCCGAGCTTGCGGGCCTCGTCGACGATCGCGAGGTACGCCGCCTTGTTGAGCCGTGAATAGACCTTGATGAAGTCCGCGCCCGCGGCGTGAACCTGGCGAACTGCGGCGCGTGCCTTCGCGGGGTTGTCGACGACGAGAACGGGCAGGAGGTTCGGATCCCAGAGAGTCGGGTCGCCGTCGATGATCTGGCTGCCGACGATCATCCGTGGGCCGAGGAGGGTGCCTGCATCGATCCGATCACGCCACTCGTACAGAACCGGGTTGGTCCCGGCCATCTCGCGGACCGTGGTCAGTCCGTTGGCCAGGTACAGCGGCGGAGAGACGCGCTCGTCACCGAGGCTGTGGGCGTGCATGTCGGCGAGGCCCGGTACGACGTACTTCCCGGTCGCGTCGATGACCGTCGTACCGCGGGGGACCGGTAACCGGCCGACCCCGACGATCCGGTCACCGGCGATCAGCACGGTCTGACGGCGGAGGCGGCGACCGGTCACCACGTCGATCACGGTGGCGTCGGTGAGCGCGGTCAGGTTGCGTGGCGTGGTGATGGCTTGAGCGGCTGAGGTTGGGAAGGATCCGCCGGCGATCACGGCGGCTCCGGCGGCGGTGCGGGCGAGGAACTGACGACGAGAACTGTTCATACCCCTCACTATTGTTCGGCCGCCTGCTGCCGTCAGGGGTGCAGCCCCTCCGGTCCCCGGTAGGGATTTGTCTACTTCGCGCCGTACTCTTGGTGACTGTTATGCGTACTTACGAGGTCCGCACCTACGGGTGCCAGATGAATGTCCACGACTCCGAGCGGCTGCGCGGCCTGATGGAGGACGCGGGCTACGTGCGCGCGCCCGAGGGTGACCAGGCCGATGTCGTGGTCTTCAACACGTGCGCGGTCCGGGAGAACGCCGACAACAAGCTGTACGGCAACCTCGGGCACCTGGCGCCGGTCAAGGCCAAGCGGCCGGGGATGCAGATCGCGGTCGGCGGCTGCCTGGCGCAGAAGGACAAGGCGTCCATCACCAAGAAGGCGCCCTGGGTCGACGTCGTGTTCGGCACCCACAACATCGGCTCGCTGCCGGTGCTGCTGGAGCGGGCCCGGATCGCCGAGGAGTCCCAGGTCGAGATCCTGGAGTCCCTCGACGTGTTCCCGTCGACGCTGCCGACCCGGCGCGAATCGGCGTACTCGGCGTGGGTCTCGGTCAGCGTCGGCTGCAACAACACCTGCACGTTCTGCATCGTCCCGGCGCTGCGCGGCCGCGAGAAGGACCGCCGCCCGGGTGACGTGCTCGCCGAGGTCGAGGCGCTGGTCGCCGAAGGTGTCCTCGAGGTGACCCTGCTCGGCCAGAACGTGAACTCGTACGGCGTGGAGTTCGGCGACCGTTACGCCTTCTCCAAGCTGCTGCGGGCCTGCGGGGAGATCGACGGGCTGGAGCGGGTCCGCTTCACCTCGCCGCACCCGCGCGACTTCACCGCCGACGTGATCGAGGCGATGGCCGAGACGCCGAACGTGATGCCCTCGCTGCACATGCCGCTGCAGTCCGGTTCGGACCGGGTGCTGAAGGCGATGCGCCGTTCGTACCGTCGCGACCGCTACCTCAAGATCATCGAGGACGTGCGTGCCGCGATGCCGGACGCCGCGATCACCACCGACATCATCGTCGGCTTCCCCGGCGAGACCGAAGAAGACTTCCAGGGCACACTCGACGTCGTCCGCGAGGCACGTTTCGCCGGCGCCTTCACCTTCCAGTACTCCAAGCGTCCCGGGACGCCGGCGGAGTCGATGGAGGACCAGGTCCCGCGCGCGGTCGTCCAGGAGCGCTACGAGCGGCTGGTCGCACTGCAGGACGACATGGCCTGGGCCGAGAACAAGCTGACCCTCGGTCGCTCCCTCGAGGTCCTCGTCGCCGAAGGCGAAGGCCGCAAGGACGCCGCCACCCATCGCCTGAGCGGCCGCGCCCGAGACAACCGCCTGGTCCACTTCGCCCTCCCAGAAGGCGTCGAGCCACCCCGCCCCGGCGACCTGGCCACCGTCGAGGTCACCTACGCCGCCCCGCACCACCTGGTAGCCGACACCTTCGGCTCCATCCGCCGAACCCGAGCCGGCGACGCCTGGCAACGCCTCCAAGACACCCCGCCCACCACGCCCCCCGGCGTAATGCTCGGCATGCCCACCCTCGGCGCCAAACCCCTCGAGCCCGCAACCGGCGGCTGCCAGATCGGATGACCCCCGCGGATCCGGCGCCCCCGGCCAAGCCGAGCCCCAGCCCCACCACCTCCGCCGCCAACTCGGAAGGGGCTGCGACCTCGCCGGCCGCATCTGTGCCGGGCTCAGGGGTGTTGCTTCCCGACGGGGCGGAGCCGTTTGCGGCGGGCCGGGATGCGGATGTCTATGCGCTGGACGAGCAGTGGGTGTTGCGGCGGTCCCGGAACGGGTATGCCGTGCGGGACGAGGCCGACTTCATGCGGCACGTGGCGAAGTACGGCTACCCCGTGCCCGCCGTACGGGAGGTCCACGGCCCCGACATGGTGATCGAGCGGCTCACCGGCCCGACCCTCGCCGAGGCGACCATCGCTGGTGACCTCAGCCCCACGGATCTTGGCGTGCTGCATGCCGACCTGCACCGCCGCCTGCATGCGATCCCCGCCCCCAGCGGCACCCCAGGTCTCGTAGTCGTCCACGGCGACCTACACCCGGAGAACGTGATCGCCACCCCCACCGGCCCGATCGTCATCGACTGGCGCAACGCCGAAGAGGGGACGGCCGAGTTCGACATCGCGATGACCGCCGTCATCTTCGCCCAGGTAGCCCTCGACCCCGCCTGGGCCGACCTCTCACCCCTCCTCCACGAGACCCTGGCCGCCTACCTGGCCAACTCCATCGACCCAACCCCCGGCCTCACCGCGGCATTAGATGCCCGCAGCAACAACATCACCCTCTCCGCCGCCGAGAAGGCCCTGCTCCCAGCCCAGGAAGCCCTCATCCGCGAGCACCTACGTCGGTAACGACACGTACTAGTCCCCACCGGCACCACCCCCGCAGCGCCCGCCACGCCTGAAGCTCAGCCGCAGCGGGCACTAGTACGTGTTCTTACCGTCAAGCAGTCAGGAATTCCGAAGGCTTCAGCGCGCGGCCCACGATCCGCACCTCACCGATGTGCCCCGCGAACCCCTGGTCGATCTCGTTCGCATAGTGCCCGGCACCCACCAGCCACGGCCTGCCGACCGTCGCCAGCCCGTTCGACGGGGTCGCCGGATTCCGCAGCAGCTCCGACGAGTCGACGTACACGGTGCTGTGCCGTCCGTCGTTGACGATCGCGAGGTGGAACCACTGTCCGGCCACCTGCTCGTGACCCCAGTTGGTGAAGGTGTCGTTGCGGTCCAGCGGATACACCGCCCACTGCACCTGCCGCCCACCGGAGAACCCGAGCTTCACCACCGGCTCGTCCGGATCACTCCCCGTCTTCCCGGCATCCCGCCCGGTCCCGAGCCGCGAGATCAGCCCCTCCCACGAGTGGTCCTGCCCGTCGTCGGCCAGCTTCACGAACGCCTCGATCGTGTACCCGCCGCGGAACGTGAGCTTGTTGAGCGGCGCATCGTCGGCCGTCTGCAGATACCCACCACGAGCCGGATTCTTCCCACCCGGGAACAACCAGCTCGCATGCCCCGGCTGCTCCGGGTGGAACTCCGCCGAGACCGAAGGCGCGGCCCCACCCAACTGCACCCGGGTCAAATGATTCCCCTGCCCGGACTGATCGACGACCTGCCCACTCACCGGTCCGTCGAACCGCCAGTACGCCGCCGTCCCCGGAATCACCAACTGCTTCGCCGGCCGCGCAGGGCGCACCGGAACCGGCGCGAACCCCGCGAACCGCTCCTCGAAGTCGACCGGAACGCTGAACCTGTTCACGTCATCCGTCAGCTCGATCTCACCCTCGGCAAGCTCGTTGCGCCGAGCCGGGTCCTGCTTGAGGATCCACGGGGCGATCGTCTCGACGTCGATCGTGTTCCGGGCCAGGTCGAAGTGGTACAGCCGGACCATCCCGGAACCGCCGTAGTACCGGTCCTGGTAGTTGGCCAGATGCAGGTGCACGTCATGCCCGGCGGCGTTCTGCCGCGTGAGCCGCCCGGACGGCCAGAAGTGGCCGTTCAGCGTGAGGAAGATCTGGTCGGTGTCCTTCACCAGCTGGTCCCAGACCCGGTTCCCGTGGTCGCTGAACTCCGCGACACCGCTGTCGGCGTACACCAGCTCGTGAATCGTCAGGATCACCGGCATCCGCGGATGCGCCGCGATCACCGCGCGCGCCCACGCGAAGCTCGCGTCCGACGGCCGCCAGTCCATTGCCAGCAGCAACCACTGCCGCCCGGCCGCCCGGAACACGTGGTACGAGTTGTACCCGTTCGCCGTCGAACCGCCGTACGTCGTCATCCGCCGGAACCGCTGCGGCCCGAATGTCCGCAGGTACGGCGAGTCGCCGCGACTGTCGTCCTTGGAACCGTCGATGTCGTGGTTCCCGGCCAGCACCGAGTACGGCATCCGCGCCCGGTCCAGCACCTTGAACACCTGATCCGCCTGCGCGAACTCCGAGGCCAGCGCGTTCTCCACGACATCACCGAGATGCGCCACGAACACCAGGTTCTCCGCGGACCGCTGCTCGACCAGATACTCGAACGTCGCCGTCAGCGGTGCCGAGTCCCCCCGATCCTGATCGAACTGGTACTGCGTGTCCGGTACGACGGCCACCGTGAACCGCGGGTGCTCCGTATCAACCCTCCCGCCGTACGACGAAGGTGCAGCCGAAGCCGCTCCACCGTCCAGCACCCCACCCGCGACCACAGCTCCCGCGCCCAGCGCTCCTGCCTGCAAGAGCCGCCGCCGGCTCGTTCCGTCGTCCTGCTGATCCATGACCTGCCTCCACGTCGCTACCTGACACCGCAGCGAACATTAGAACGCAGCCCCCCAGCCCCGGTGAACGCCACCAAAACCCTGAACCAACGCCGGTGAGTCAGCTGAAGCCCTCGACGATCACCGCAGGAAGCCCGCCGTCGAGCCCCGCCAGCACCCGCGCCTCGTGCGGCACCGTTGGCTCCGGCAACTTGTCCAGCGCGAACCACTCGAGCCCGTCCGTCTTCCCCGGCTCCATCGATCGCGGCTCACCCGTCCACCGCGACGTCGTGAAGAAGAAGTCCACCCGCTCGTCGATCGGATCCCCGTTGCCGCCCGTCCGGTGCATCGCGGTCACCGGCACCAGATCCACCGGGTCGATCTCCACCCCCACCTCCTCCCGAACCTCCCGCACGGCCGCCTCCAGCACCGACTCCCCGCGCTCCACATGCCCCGCCGGCACCGCCCAATACCCATCCATGTAACCGGTGTTGGCCCGCAGCATCATCAACACTTCGTCACCGCGCCGCAACACCACATAAGCCGCCGGCACCACCCGAAACCGATCCATCCCCCGAGCCTCCCACGGCAACGCAAAGGGCCGCGAGCGGGTGCTCGCGGCCCTTCGTCACCGAGGCGTTCAGGCGGGCTTGTTCGCGTCCGGGATGTCGTCGTTCTGGCCGTCGAGGCCATCCAGGCCGTCCTTGGCCTTGCCGACACCCTGGTCGATCTTGTCGCCGTACTTGCCGCCGGTCTTCTCGTCGACGAAGTCACCGGCCTTGTCCAGACCGTCGCCGACCTTGTCGCCGTGCTGATCGACCAGGTCGCCGGCCTTGTCCTTCAGGTCTTCGGCCTTGCCCTTGAACTTGTCGAAGATGCCCATCTCAGGGGCTCCCATTCCTGCGTAGTGAACTGCTTACTGACAGCTAGCGGTAGATGATTACATCAACCGGCCTTGAACTCCTAGGACCGCCGCGAACTGTCGCGCAGGAATTCAGCGGGTGTTACTCGACGTCGCCGCCGGAGTCCTGGCTGCCGCCACCCGACTCGACATCCCCGCCGGACTCGACGTCACCGCCCGACTCGACGTCACCGCCGGACTCCACGTCGCCACCACTCGCCTTCAGTTCGACGTCACCGCCGCTGCGCTTCGCGGCGTCCAGCTCGTCGTCCCCCAGGCCCAATGCGTCCTTGGCCGCATCGGACTCTCCCTCGAACGGATTCGTCACAGCTTCATTCCTCCCGTAATCCGGTGTTGCGAACTGCCGTCGTGTCTACCCGTCTTGCGGGGTCATCCACAAGGCCACCCCGAGGCTTCTTGGTGCAGACTTGACGGCCCCCAGGGCCCGGTGCAGCGGGCCCGGACCGAAAACTGTCACACTGGAGCGATGGCCGAACCACTCGTCGTCGCTGTCGTCGGCCCCACAGCGGCCGGCAAGTCCGACCTGTCCGTTGCCCTGTGCAAACGCCTGGGTGGCGAAGTCGTCAACGCCGACGCGATGCAGGTCTACCGCGGCATGGACATCGGTACGGCGAAGATCACCGGGCCCGAGCGGAGCGGCGTACCGCACCATCTGCTCGACATCCTCGACGTGACCGAGACCGCGACGGTGGCCGAGTTCCAGCAGTTGGCCCGGTCCGCGATCGACGACTGCACCCGTCGGCAGGTAATTCCGGTCCTGGCCGGAGGGTCCGCGCTCTACGTCCGGGCGATCCTCGACGACTTCACGTTCCCCGGCACCGACCCCGCCGTACGCGAGCGGCTCGAGGCCGAGCTGGAAGACCAAGGCTCCGGCGCCCTGCATCAACGACTCCAGTCCGTCGACCCCGCAGCCGCCGCCCAGATCCTCCCCAGCAACGGTCGCCGGATCGTCCGGGCGCTGGAGGTCGTCGAGATCACCGGCGCGCCGTACAGCGCGACCCTTCCGGAACACCGCTACGTCTATCCAGGCGCCGTACAGATCGGTCTCGACGTGCCGCGCCCGGAGCTCGACGAGCGGATCGGGCGACGGGTGGACCGGATGTTCGAATCCGGTTTCGTCGACGAGGTGCGGGAGCTCCTCGACCACGGTCTGCTCGAAGGCCGGACCGCGAACCGTGCGCTCGGGTACTCCCAGGTGATCGCCTTGCTGAACGGCGAGATCGACGAGGCTGAGGCCCGGGAGCGGACCGCGCAGTCGACCCGCCGGTTCGCGCGGCGGCAGGATTCGTGGTTCCGCAAGGATCCGCGGATCACCTGGCTCCGGTACGACGACTCCGCCCTGCTGGACAAGGCGATCGATGTCCTGGCCGCAGGCAACCGAATGGGTGCCGAGGACGTAGTCGGGGTAGAAATCGCTCCCGCAGCGGGGGCTGCCGATGCGAGGGGGTGACCGTGAGGCGGAGTTCCGCGAGTACTTGCTCGCGGATCGCACCCGACTGATGAGAACGGCGCTGTTGCTGACCGCGGGGGATTCGCATACCGCGGAGGATCTGGTCCAGACCGCCTGTACTCGGGTCTACGTGCACTGGCACCGGATCCGGCACGAAGGCGCCGGGCCGTACGCGCACCGCATTCTGGTGAACGCGTTCCTCGACGAGCGCCGCCGGGCCGGCCGCCACCCTGAGGTGGTGACCGCCGACACGCTCGAGCCGAGGCTGGCCGACGAGACGGATCCGGTGGACACGATCGCGGTCCGGCGGGCGCTGCTGGAGCTTGCGCCCCGCCAGCGCGCGGTCCTGGTACTGCGGTACTTCCAGGATCTCGACGTCGCGACCTGCGCGCGGATCCTGGAGTGCACCGAGGGAACGGTGAAGAGCCAGACCGCCAAGGCGCTCAAGCGTTTGAAGGACCTGATGACCGACGAACAGCCGGATCAGGCAACGGGGAGTGGCTGACATCCCGGCCGACACAGGTGCCGGGAGAAAGACGGAGCAGTGGACGAGGTCAAGAAGTTGCTGGAGGGGTTCGCCGAGGAGGCCGCCGATGGGCTGCCGCCGGCGGATATCGACGCGGACGTCGCGCGAGGGCGGCGGGCGTTGCGCCGGATCAAGCGGCGCCGCCGGGTGACCGGCGTACTGTGTGTTGCCGCGGCGTCGGCCGCGGTGCTCGCGTTCGGCAACCAGGTGAAGTGGTGGGGTGGCGCCGGCAACCAGCCGGTCGCCGGCGGGGAGAGCGAGCCGTCGGTCGCGGCCTCCGGGAGTCCGGCCGGTTCGACCGCACCGAGTGCGAAGGCCAGCGAAGGCACGATGTCGTTGTTCTCCACCAGCGTCGAGCTGGTGGCCAATCAGCAGACCTGGAACACGATCGGCTGCACGCTCGCCCCGGTCGGCTGGGCCCCCGAGAAGCCGATCGCGGCCAACCGCGTCGTACTGGCGCAGCCGGAGATGCGGACGGCCGAGGTCGCCACGAAGGTGGTTCTGGAGCGCCGTGGGACCGCGATGGCGCTGAGCGCGGTCCGAGTGACCGATGAGGGCGGCAAGGCGTTCCACATCGGCACGGTGGACGGCCGGCTGGCGGGGCAGGTGAAGCTCGCCGACGACTGGCTGCTGGTCGAGGCACCGGCCGGTAACACTGCGTGGACCGACGAGACGGTACGTCGTTTCCTGGCGTCCTGCACGATCAACTAGCCACCGGACGCGCCTGGCGACTGGCGCGCGGCCCGAGTTCGGGGTAGGCAGGGGGACAGTTCCCCTGTCGCTCGAGCTCCTGGAGACCCGGTGAAGAAGCTGGTCGCGTCCCTGTCCGCGAGTGCGCTCGTCCTGTCCGGATTCGGTCTGAGTGGTGCGGCCGCGAGTCCACCGAAACCGTCGGTGCCGCAACCGGCCCACGATTCGGCGCAGGCCCGCACCAAGTACCCCACCGCGATCGGGTACGGCGGAGCCGTCGCCTCGGTCGACCCCGATGCGACGAAGATCGGCCTCGACGTACTGCGTCGCGGGGGGAACGCGGTCGACGCGGCGGTGGCGACCGCCGCAGCGCTCGGAGTCACCGAACCGTACTCCGCCGGGATCGGCGGCGGTGGGTACTTCGTGTTCTACAACGCCAAGCAGCGCAAGGTGATGACGATCGACGGCCGCGAGACCGCGCCGGCGACGATGCCGTCGAACGCGTTCATCAACCCGGCGACCGGTCAGCCGTACAAGTTCACGCCGGACCTGGTCACTTCCGGGGTGTCCGTCGGGACGCCGGGCACGCTCGCGACCTGGGACCGCGCGCTGCGGCAATGGGGCTCGCTGTCACTGAACAAGGCGCTGAAGCCCGCCGCAGACCTGGCTGAGGACGGCTTTGTCGTCGACTCGACCTTCCGCAGCCAGACACTGGACAACAAGGCACGGTTCGCCGCGATCGTGCCGACCGCCAAGCTGTTCCTGCCCGGTGGTGACGCCCCGAAGGTCGGGACGCTGTTCAAGAACCCCGAGCTGGCCGACACCTACCGGCTGCTCGGCGCGAAGGGGCTCCCGGCGTTCTACGGCGGGCCGCTCGCGGGCGAGATCGCCGCCACGGTGAAGAACCCGCCGAAGACCCCGGGGACCGCACTGCCGGTGATGCCCGGCCACCTGACCACTGCGGATCTCGCGAAGTACAAGGTGATCGACCGCGCGCCGACCAAGGTCCGCTACGAGGGCCTTGAGGTGTACGGCATGGCGCCGTCCTCCTCCGGCGGCACCACCGTCGGCGAGGCCCTGAACATCCTCGCGCCGCTGCACCTGGACCGGATGGAAACCCCGCAGGCGCTGCACACCTACCTCGAGGCCTCGGCGCTGTCCTTCGCCGACCGCGGTGCTTACGTCGGCGATCCGGCGTACGTCGACGTACCGACGAAGGAGTTGTTGTCGCGCGGTTTCGGCGCTGAGCGGTCCTGCCTGATCGACCCGGCCAAGGCCTCGGTGAAGCCGCTGAAGCCCGGCGTACCGGATGGCCAGTACGGGACGTGTGGCGCGACCACCGCGACCAACGAAGGCCCGGACACCGAGGGGCTGTCCACCACGCACCTCGTTGCCGCGGACAAGTGGGGCAACGTGGTCTCGTACACGCTGACGATCGAGCAGACCGGCGGTAGCGGCATCACCGTCCCCGGCCGTGGCTTCCTGCTCAACAACGAGCTCACCGACTTCTCCGCCGTGTACGACGCGGCCGACCCGAACCGGATCCAGCCGGGGAAGCGCCCGCGCTCCTCGATGTCGCCGACGATCGTGCTCCGCGACGGCAAGCCGTTCCTCGCACTCGGTTCGCCGGGTGGGTCGACCATCATTACCACGGTCCTCCAGACCCTGACCAACCGCGTCGACCGGGGGATGACGCTGCCTGAGGCGGTCGCCGCACCGCGGGCCTCCCAGCGCAACACGGCTGCCGTCACCGCCGAGCCGCCGTTCATCGAGGCTTACGGCACCGCCCTCAAGCCCTTCGGCCACACTCTCGTCCCCAGTGGTGACGCGTTCACCTCCGCGGCCGAGATCGGTGCCGTGGCTGCCCTGGAGATCCTGCCCAACGGCGGCTTCCTCGCAGCTGCCGAACCCACCCGCCGAGGTGGTGGCTCCGCCGGAACCGTCCACCAACTCTGGCCCAACTAGGGGCCGAGCCGGCGGATCGCCTCCAGGGGATACGGGGTCTGCCGGCTCTCATAGGAGCGTGGCGGGTGAGGATCGCCGCGACCCGCGGTGGAGTTCCCGTCGGAGGCTCCCCGCGGGCGCAGGCATGGATGAACGCTGCGCTCGTCCCGCCCGTACCCGTACAGCGCGGTGGCGAGGCACTGCACCAGGTGGGTGAAGGTGTAGGGGCGGTCGTAGGTCTGGTGGTCGGCGAAGAAGTCGGCCTCCTCCTTGGACAGGTCGAACTCCGCGGAGATCGCGAGGCCGAGGTCCGTGAAGAACAGCCGCTTGCCGTCGGTGAGGATGTTCTGGAAGTGGCCATCGAGGTGCGGGAGGCCGCGGGCGTCGAGTTTCCTTCGCCACCGTGGTGCAGGCCTGCTCGGCGGTCTCGGCGTCGGTCTTGACCCGAACGTCCAGCCAGTCGTGCAGGTTCTGCGGGATGTACTCCAGGAACAGGGCGATGCTCGCCGAGGACTCCCGCAGCGCCTCGAGCCAGTGGCGCACCTGCGGGGCCGCCTTCCCAGTAGGCGACGACCTTCTCCACATCGGCCAGCTCCTCGGGCAGCACCTGCCCGGGGTGCGGCAGGACCCGCCAGTGGTACATCAGCGGAAGGCCCTCATGGTCCTGTGCCAGCACCCAGTCCGTCGTCATGGTGTGCACAGCCAACTCCCGCCAGGCGCTCCATCCCGGTCCCCCGGGGACTCCGAGGCCAGGGTGGCAGAAGGTGGAAGAGGTTGGCCGTGGACTGGACGTTCTCCGGCTGCCTCTCCAGGTCGGTGAGTGGCAGCCGCTTAACGGACCGGGGTCCCGTCGACCTCCAGCAACGCTGAGGTCCCACCGATGCCAGCACCCATCGGCGCGGCCGTATCCATGAGATCGCACAGCTCGCGATCGCTGCACAGCGCCAGCGAGAACGAGACCGCACCGTAGGCCGCCAACCGCCCACCACGCGGCGAACTCCCGCCGGCTACCTCCACCAGGGCACCAACCTCTCTGCAACACGTGCGCCCTCCAGAGGGGGTGCGCACACACGCAACGCATGGCCTGCGGTCCTCCCCTGGCTCGGGCGGGGGACACCCGTGCCCTGAACACCGATCCGAGCAACATTGCGACCGCACTTTACGTGGGGATCGGCAACAGCCGGGCGAGCCGTTGCCTTCGGCAGACCGCCACTGCTCAGCGGTGCGGATCTGCTCTGCCGCGCCGTGGTCGAGCTCCCTCCGCGCTGCCGTCGAGGCCCGGACCGCGAACACCAGCCAGGCCCGTGGGCCAACCTCGAAGGTCGTCCGGAGCCGACCGCACAGGGTCTCGCCCACGCGCGCCGATACGTTCACCATCGTCTCGCGTGGCAACCGTGGCGCGGCGAGCTGGTCTTCAGTCATCCGGTACCCGGTGGCTGACCCGGTGGGTGCCGGTGGGGTTGACGTGGAGTACGAAGCCGTGGGGTGTTGTCCACTCGATGGTCTTGGCGTCGATCCGGCGGACTTTCCATCCGTGGGCGTGGGTCTTCACCCGGTGGCCGAATCGGCTGAGTGGTATGAGGTTCTGGGTGTTCGTTTGGCCGGGTGGGCCGAGGGGGTCGTAGGGCTTGATGTGGTCGAGGTCGATGCTGTTGCTGGTTTCGCGGGTGCCGTAGGGGAAGAGCTCGGTGGGGTGGGTGAGTTTGACGTGTTCGCGGATCTGGTTGGTGGTTTCGTAGGCGTCGGAGCTGACGGCTTTGTTGAGGTCGATGACGGGCTTGACCACGTAGGGTCCGTGGCCGACGAGTTCGGTGATCTGGGCAGCCAGTAGCGGGCCGATGTCTTCTACGCGCAGGACTCCGGCGCCATTGGCGAGGGTGTGATCGGTGAGGTGTACGTACACCTCGGTCTTGCCCGGGCGCGCTGGGGCGGGCCGTTCACCAAGCTGCCGGGCGTGCGCGTCGCGCCTGACCTGAGCCAGCCGGGCTGCGAGAGCATGTAGTTCGTCTGGGGTCATCGACTCACCTGACTCGGACACATCACCACTGGCTACCTCGAACGGCTCTACCGCCCAGCCATCGCATTGATCGAGCGGATCAGGGAGATCGCTTTCGCTTGGGTGGGGCGCCTCACGATCGGCCTCGTCATCCACGCCAGGCTCATTGTCGAGGCCGAGCTCGTCATGCAGGCCAGGCTCGTTGCTGAGGCCGGGCTCGTCATGCAGGCCAGGCTCGTTGTCCAGGCTGGGCTCGTTGTTGAGGCCGGGTTCGTGGTTCAGGCCGGGCTTGTCATCCGCACCGGGGGCGCCGTGGTGACTGGGATCCATGCTCACACCACTTGCTTGGTCAGCCCACAGGCCGTTGCCTGTAGCAACGTTGCAGGCCGCTATCGCAGGGTCAGATGCGACGGCAGGCGCGGGGACGCGGTCAGACACCGGCGCGATCGCAGCCGCGGGAACCGAGTCAGGCGCGGGGGTGGCCGCAGGCTCGGGACTGGGTGCGGGAGCGGGAGCGGGAGTGGGTGCGGGAGCACGCGCGGGTGCGGACGCGGGGACTGGCGCGGGAGCAAGCGCCGGCGCCGGAGATGGCGCGGCAGCGGATACGGGGCCGACAGCAGCCACAGGAGCGAGGTCCGACGCAGGTGTCGCATGCGACACGGCAGTCGCGTCCGCCACTGGACCGGCGTCAGGCGCGGGAGTGGGGTTCGCCACGGGAGCGGAGCCGGGCGCGGGCGTCGCGCCCGACGTGGGAGCGGCGTCCGACCCGGGAGCGGGGGCCGCCACAGGAGTGGGGGCCGCCACAGGAGTGGGGTTCGACGCAGGTGCCGCATGCGACACAGGAGCGGGGTCCCGCGTGGAAGTCGTGTCCGCCGCTGGACCGGAGTCAGACGCGGGAGTGGGATCCGATCCGGGAGTGGGGTCCGGTGCGGGCGATGGTGCAGGCACCGGAGTTGGCGCGGCAGTGGATACGGGACTGGGGCCGACGGCAGACACAGGAGTGGGGGTCGACGCAGGTGCCGCAGGCGACACGGCAGTGGCGTCCGCCACTGGACGGGCGTCAGGCGCGGGAGTGGGGTCCGAGGCGGGATCTGCGCCGGGCGCGGGAGTCGCGCCGGTCGCAGGTGTGGGGTCCGATCCGGAAGTCGGGTCCGACCGGGGAGTGGGGTCCGGGGTGGGAGTCGGATCCGGGGTGGGAGTCGGGTTCGGGGTGGGGGTGGTTTGGTGGTGTTGTTGGGCTTGGGCGAGGAGTTCGTTGGTGAAGGCGGTGT
>NZ_JBHJQQ010000010.1:0-52706 GCF_042262745.1 Kribbella sp. NPDC056345
GGTCATTTCTTGTTCAAGCCCACTACGGGGTGTCCACGCTCATGGCTGGCGGACGTGCGCCGGGCATGACTAAGGCCGGCTCCTGGTGGAACCGGCCTTTGGACTACTGCGTTGGAGCTCCCGCGACTGGACTCGAACCAGTAACCTGCCGGTTAACAGCCGGCTGCTCTGCCAATTGAGCTACGCGGGATCGTATTTTTCTGTCCTCGATCCCCTGAGGACTTGAGTAGGTTAGCAGGCCGGAGGCGTCCTGCAAAAACGGGATTCCATCGGTGGGATTCCCCCTTCTGAGTCAGCTTTGGCGTCAGACTCCGAACTCTTCGCGGACGGCGGCCAGGGCGGCTTCGGCGGCGTCGACGATGCCGGGCTGGGTGGGCTCCAAACCCTTGTCCAGCACGAAGTTCCAGGTGATCGGGGCTTCGGTGGTGGACGGGTTGCGGCGGCCGACGATGCGGACGCCGCGCTTGCCGGCCAGCGGGACATGCCGCTGTACGACGATGCTCGCGTCGACGCGCTCCCGCAGCAGCTGCCCGAAACGGCCGGGGTCGTCGATCTTCAGGTCGGTCGCGCGCAGGGGGGTGCCGAAGGCGGTGGTCTCGTAGACGTGCAGCACCGACGCCTCCGAATCCCAGCCGGCACGCTCGATCTGCTCCCACCCGACGCGTCGTACCGACTCGGGTGTCGGCTTGCCGGGGGACTCGGTCGGAGCGTCCGTCGGGAGGTAGACGGCCGCGCGGGTGCCCGCGACCCAGTTGCCATCCGCTAGCTGAGCAGCGGCCAGGATGGACTCCTTACGCCCGGTGCTCGATCCGCGCACGGCATCGGCAAGCTCGTTGGGCCAGGTGCTACGCCTGAATCTCACTCCTTCATCATCCCAGCCCCGGCCAACCCGCTGGCCGTGTGGGGTCAGGCGGCATAGTCGCGGAGGTGGTGGCCGGCTCGGCGGCGGAGATGGCGGAGGGCCTCGCGCTCGAGGGATCGGATCTGGTCGGGGGTCAGATTGAGATGGTTGGCGGTCTCCTCGATGGTGGCGGGGGTGTGACCTTGCAGGCCGTAGCGGTGCCGGATGACTTGCTCGTGGACCTCGTCGAGGAACTGGAGCTGGTGGGCGATGTCCCGGCGGAGAGCGGCCTGGAGGACCAGGGTCTCGTCGTCGATGAGGGGCTCGGAGTCGAGGAAGTCGAGGGCTTCGGGGTGGATCTGCCAGGCCTGGGCGCGCTCCAGGCGGGCGATGGTCAGGGCGGTGGCGCCGGCGAGCTCGTTGAGGGTGGGCTCGCGGCCGAGTCGTTGGGTGAGGTCGTGGCGGGTGACGGCAACCCGGCAGGCGTCGGCGTACGCCTGGGCCGGCATTCGAACGAGGCGCGAGCGGTCGGAGATCGCCCGGCCCAGGGCTTGGCGGATCCACCAGATCGCGTACGTCGAGAAGCGGTGGCCGAGGCGGTAGTCGAACCGCTCGATCGCGCGGATCAGCCCGATGTTGCCCTCCTGGATGAGATCCAGCAGGGAGATGCCCTTGCCCGTGTAGCGGCGCGCGATCGTCACCACGAGTCGCAGGTTGCCCTCGATCATGCACCGCCAGGAATGGCGCCCGAGCGCGACGACCTGCTGCAGCTCGGCAGCGTCGTCCGGCGCAGGGTCGCTGGTCAGCCGGTCGGCCGCCAGGACACCGGCCTCGATCCAGTGTGAGTGCTCAGAGACCTCCTCCAATGTCAGTAGTTCGTGCCGGCCGATCTCGCGCAGGTAGGCCACCAGCGCGGTCACGTCGGCAGGTTCGCAGTCCAGGTGCTCAGCCATCCGCTCCCTCTCTCCTGACAAGAGGATGCAGCGAAATCCACCCTCCGTGACCGACCAATTCCAAATCGGTGGATAACTCACTGACATCGCAGGTAGTTCGAGAGGTAGGTCGAGAGGTGGGTGGGGGACTGGTTGGCGGGTACCTTGGGGCGGTGCGAGTGGCTACGTGGAACGTGAATTCGGTGAAGCAGCGGATGCCTCGGTTGCTGGAGTGGCTGGACGAGCGGCAGCCTGATGTTGTTTGCCTGCAGGAGACGAAGTTGGCGGACGACGCATTTACCGCCTTGCTGGGTGGTGAGCTGGCCGGTCGGGGGTACGAGACTGCGCTGTACGGCGAGGTGCAGTGGAACGGCGTTGCGATTCTGAGCAAGGTCGGGCTCGAGGATGTGGTGACCGGGGTTGCCGGTGCGCCGGGGTTTCCGCATCCGGAGGCGCGGGCGGTTGCGGCGACCTGTGGTGGCATTCGGATCCACGGGCTGTACGTGCCGAACGGGCGGGTGCCGGACTCGGATCATTACCAGTACAAACTCGCGTGGCTCAAGGCACTCGCTGCCGTCGTTGCGGATGGTCCGGAGGACCAGATCGTCTGCGGTGACATGAACATCGCGCCGACCGACGCGGATGTCTTCGATCCGGCCGCGTATGTCGGTTCGACACATGTGACGCCGCCTGAGCGTGCGGCGCTGGCCGAGTTGATGGCGGCCAAGGACTTGCGTGATGTGGTCCGCGACCGGTGGCCGGACGAGCGGGTCTTCAGCTACTGGGACTACCGCGCCGGCATGTTCCATCAGAACCTGGGGATGCGGATCGACCTGATGCTCGCGACCGAGGCTGTGGCGAGCCGGACGAAGGCGGCGTGGATCGATCGGAAGGCCCGCAAGGGGACCGGGCCGAGTGACCATGCACCGGTGATCGTCGATCTCGACGTGGCACCGGACGGCGACATCGGCCCGATGGTGCCGCCACCGTCGGCGCCACGTGGCCGGAAGCGTCCGACGACGCTGCCGCAGAACCGCTGATGCGCCGGGTCATCGCGGCCACCGTACTGGCCGCCTCCGCCCTGACCGCGTGCACCAGTAAGAGCGAGGCCCAGCCGACCATCAGCTGGGAGAAGGTCGACGTCGGTGCCGAGCCGGTCGCCCTCGCCGAGCACGACGGTCAGATCCTGGTCGGCGTCAAACA
The DNA here is from genome assembly GCF_042262745.1 of Kribbella sp. NPDC056345. Classification (NCBI taxonomy): domain Bacteria; kingdom Bacillati; phylum Actinomycetota; class Actinomycetes; order Propionibacteriales; family Kribbellaceae; genus Kribbella; species Kribbella sp. NPDC056345. The sequence goes on from NZ_JBHJQQ010000010.1 coordinate 2,977, forward strand.
CCAGGGTGCCAAGATCGTCCCGGGCATCGTCGTGCTGAACGGTTCCGAGCGCAAGACGGTCGCCATCAGACCCTCGGCCTCGAGCCCGTACTCGTTCGAAGCGATCTGGTACTCGATCGCCTGGGACGGCAAACGTGTGCTCGGCCTCGGCGGCGCCTCCGGCGGTGCGCACGGTAACGTGCGGTGGACTGTCTGGACCGGCTCGGTCGACACCGGTCTGCAGGAACACCCGCAGACCTTCGACACCTTCAACGGCCTGTCCGCCGGCCAGATGACCTCCGCCGTCCTGACTCCGGCAGGGGAGGCCCTGACAGGATCGTGGGAAGGCGTCGTGACCGGGCTGGACGCTGCGGTCTGGTTGCCGCAGGCCAACAACAAGTGGCTCAAGCAAGACTCGGCCAAGACACCGTTGCAGAACACGAAGAACCTGCTCGTCGGCACCGGCTATGCGACCGCGTACGGCGAGGGTCTCGTGCTGACCGGTTCGCAGGTCCGACTCGAACCGAACGTCGTCCAGCAGAGCGCCGCGATCTGGCGTTCCGAGAAGCTCGCGCAGGGTTGGACCCGCGTCGAGCTACCGGACCCAGGTGACCGCAGTCAGGCGAACACCGCGACCTGCGCGGACACCTGCGTGATCTCCGGCTTCGTCGAGAACAAGCTTGCGATCTGGCGGTACGACGGCGCCCAGGCGCAGCGGCTGAGCGGCGTACCGGCGATCCCGGTCGGTGACAAGGACGTCCTGCCACCTCCGCTGTCCGACGGCACTCCCGACGGCAGCGTGACCCAGGTGATTGCCCAGGACAACAAAGTGAAGGTCGTCAACGGCCGCGACGGCAACTGGAAGGTCCTCGAGTCGACCGGCGGTCTCCAAGGCCCGGTGACCGCGCTGGTACGCACCAAGGATCATCAGGCCTACCTGATCGCCGGCGGCGCACTCTGGAAAGCGAACCTCCCCTAGCTGACCAGGCCCTTCAGGTACGCCGCCTGGCCGATGTGCTGTATGTCGTCGTCCAGCACGCTGACCAGCCGAGCGCCCAGCGTGACCGGCGGATCCCACCGGGTGTCGACGATCCGGTCGAAGTCCGAATCGGACTGCAACCGCAGGAACTCCAGCGTCTGCTGATGCACGGCGTCGTAGTACCCGATCAGCAGCTCCGCGGACACCTGAACCTGCTCGACCTGCTCCGGCGTGTGCCCGTAGCCCGTGTCAGCAGCGTCGAACGGCAGCCCGAGCCGCTCGTGCCACCCGCCGGCCGTATAGACCTGCTCGTGCGCGGCGACCTCCGAGACGTGGTCGTCCTGGACCCGCGTCAGATGCCAGACGAGCCAGGCAATCGAATTCGCCGAGTCGGATGGTCGTGAGGTGAGGATCTTGTCGTCCTGCCCCTGCACCACCTCGTGCACCTGCTCCTGAATCCGGCTGTACCCATCGATCAGTATCTCGTTGGCCTTCATCGCAAAATCCCTTCGTCGACGCACAAATCACACTAGACCTCGCCGCCGACAAAACCATTAGCCAGGGATTACGCCTGACCAGATCACACCGAGGGCCAGGCAGCCGAGCGCGACCAGCCCGAAGACACCGACCCACATCACCGCGGGTACGCCGGTGAGTCGCCGCAGCTGATCGGCATCCGAACTCCGCCCCTGCCCACCGCGGCGAGAGTGCTGCAACTCGACCACCGCACGCGGTGCAGCGAGCAGCAGGAACCACGTGAGCAGATGCGCGAACGCCGACTGCACCAACGGCGACCCCCACCAAGTCACCCCGAAGACGACCGCACCGAACACCAGCACCGACCAGAGCCCGTACAGGTTCCGGATCTGCAGCAGCAGAATCACCAATGCGAGGAGCAGTCCCCAGAGCAACGCAACGGCGTACCCACGGCTGAGCGTGAACGCGGCGGCGAGCCCGAAGAGCGCCGGGCCGGGATAACCGGCCAGCAGTACGGCGATCATCCCTACACCGGTCGGTTTACCGCGTGACACGGTCACCCCGGAGGTGTCCGAGTGCAGGCGGATCCCGGCCAGCTTGCGGCCGACCAGCGCAGCGATCAGACCGTGCGCGCCCTCATGCGCGATCGTCACGACGTTCCGGGTGAACCGCCACAACGGCCGCCAGCCGATCAGCACCAGCGCGACCACGCCGGTGCCGATGACCACGCGGACGGATGGGTCGGGTTGTGCGGACGTGATGCTGTCCCAGAACTCACTCACCCGCCCATCCTTGCAGTACTACGGAAATGCGACGTGCACGGTCACTCTCTCGCGCAGCTGCTCGTTCATCAGCCACAGCTCGTTGGTGGCCGGCCAGTAGGACAGGTTCTCGGTGTTCTTCGGTGCCTTCGTCCACACTGACGTCGAAACGCCGCCGGTACCGCGATGCAGGCAGCTCGGATAGTCGACGCCGTCCCCGATGTTGTCGGCGTACTCCGGACAGACCCCCGGGATCACGAAGCTGTTGTTGTAGGAGACCGCACCCTGCATACCCCACACCGGCGAGTTGAACGCCTCTACCGCCCGCACCACTCCGTCGGTACCAGCAGCCGGCAGTCCGGTCGCCTTGTTGAGCGGCCAGCGCACAATCCGTCCACCGCCACGCGTGGTGTGTTCAGCCGCAACGAACGAGCCAGTCCCGGCGTGGTCGAGCGCCAGGCTCGCAAAACACGGCCGTACGCCGGTGGTCGACGCGCACCCACCTCCGGCGTACCAGTAGGCCCCGACCTGCGGTAGCGCGAACGCGTGCCAGAGTGCGTGGTACTTGCCGTCAGCACCCAACCCGACCTCGCCAGTACTGGTGTCGGTCCGCCAGATGTGCCGCAGATCGAACACCCGCAGTACGGCGCCGCCCGTCGCGACCACCAGCATGTTGCCGGACCAGTACAGCCCATGGCCGTGCCCAGCGACCGCCTGGAAGTTGCCGTCGGCAGTCGGCTCCACCAACAGCACATGCCGGTACTTGTTGGTCGCCACGTCCAGGAAGGAGATCCGGATCGCCGTGTCCCCACTGTTGTGCCAGCTCGCGACGACGACCCGGCGCGCGCCGCCCGCCGGCTGCGCGTCGCCCGACCCCGACAAGCCCTGCGGGATCCAGACGTTCAGGTCGTCGTCCTCACCGTCCTGCCAGCAGAACCCCTTCGGATTCAGCGACGCGGTCAGGTAGGTCGCGTGGCACAGCGGGCGTCCGGTCCGGTTGGACGCGGCCAGGACTTCGGTGACGCCGACCGGTGCGAGGGCCGGCTTGGTCTCGAGCTGAGCCACGCGAGCGCCGTACGTCGCGAAGGTGTCGCCGGAGACGAGCTGGAATCCGCTCGCGTCGATTCGGGGGAAACTGGCAGCGGCCTGTGCCTGGGGTGCCGTGAGCACGCCGATCAGCAGGGCGGCGGTTAACAACATTCGACTGATCCGCATGGGTTCGATAGTCCTTCACATCTGCCGGCCCCGCACTTCGAATGTGGCGCGTCGTTGACAGTGCGCAGACAGCGGCGGACCGTGGGACGAGGGGGCGAAGATGGCTACTGCAATTGACGAGGGTGCCGTTGTCCCGTTGCCGGCGTTCCTGGCCGGAGCGGGGACGCTGACGCTGGCGCAGCGGAGGATCGTGGTCGACCAGGCATTGCTGCTGCTCGACCAGAACTACGTGCACCTGCCGCTGAAGGTCGCGATGCATGCGGTCAATCCGCTGCAGCGGCTGCGAGTGCTGCGGGCCCGAATGGATCGTCAGGCCATGGAGCCCGAGTGGCTCTTCCATCGGCGACTGTCGAACATCTTCCACTCGGTCCGCGACCTGCACACCAACTACCTGCTGCCCGCACCGTTCGCCGGGAAGATCGCGTTCCTGCCGTTCATGATCGAGAAATGCCATGACGACGACGGCACCGAGCACTACCTGGTCACCCGGACCGTGACGGGTTACAACGCACCGCAGTTCGGCGCGGGTGCCGAGGTGACGCACTGGAACGGTACGGCGATCGCCCGCGCGGTCGCGCTCAACGGCGCACAGTTTGCCGGTAGCAACGAAGCCGCGAACCTGGCACGCGGTCTCGAATCCCTGACCCTGCGCCCGTTGGTGATCCAGGCGCCGCCTGACGAGGACTGGGTCGTGATCAGCTACGCCGGCCTCGACGGTTCGCAGCGCGAGCTGCGCGAGCAATGGCAGGTCACCACCAACCTCCCGCCGATGACCGATCTCGACGCGATCAACGCGACCTCGGCGTTGATGGGCGTTGACCTGGACTCGGACGAGAAGGCCCGCGCGAAGAAGGCGCTCTACGTCCGCGAGGTCGTCGCGCTCGAACGCGGTCAGAGTTCGGCCGAGCTGTCGAAGCCGGCCGCAGTCGGTGGTTCCGACCTGCCGACCACGATGCCCGGCGTCTTCCGGGCCCGCTCAGTCAGTACGCCGTCCGGCAGCTTCGGCCATCTGCGCATCTTCACGTTCAGCGTGCCGGATCCGGTCGCGTTCCGGGACGAGTTCGTCCGGCTGGCTGCGGCACTGCCGCAGAACGGGCTGATCGTCGACCTCCGTGACAACGGCGGTGGGCACATCCATGCGGCCGAGTTCACCCTGCAGACGCTGACCCCGCGGCGCATCACGCCCGAGCCGGTTCAGTTCCTCAGCTCGCCGCTCAATCTGAGCATCTGCCGCCGGCATCGCGACAACCCGGCCGGGATCGATCTCGGGCCGTGGTTCGATTCACTCGACCTGGCCACCGAGACGGGAGCGGCGTACTCGGCGGCGAAGCCGATCACCCCGGAGGAGGGTGCGAACGACGTCGGCCAGACGTACCTCGGACCGGTCGTGCTGGTCACCGACGCTCGCTGCTACTCGGCGACGGACATCTTCACCGCCGGATTCGCCGACCACGGCATCGGCACGATCCTCGGCGTCGACGAGAACACCGGCGCGGGCGGCGCGAACGTGTGGACCCACGGCCTGCTCGCGGCCCTGCTCAACGAACCACCGCCACCCGACCCGACCTCGCCGTACGAGTCCCTGCCGAACGGCGCCAACCTGCGCGTCGCGATCCGCCGTACCCTCCGCGTCGGTGAGCTCGCCGGTACGCCGGTCGAGGACCTCGGCATCCAGCCGTCCGAACTGCACCGGATGACCCGGGCCGACCTGCTGAACGGCAACGTCGACCTGCTCGCCCGAGCCGGCGCCCTCCTGGCCGCGATGCCCACGCGCAGTCTCCAGGTCGCAACCGCCATCTCCGGTACGACGCTCACCGTCACGCTGACCGTGATCGGTATGGACCGCGTCGACCTCTACCTCGACGACCGCCCGATCAGCTCCGAGGACCTCACTGCCGCACCGCTCACCATCACGATCCTCGACGTCGCCCGGGGTCAGCGCCTGCGCGCGGATGGCTACGAATCCGGCAGCTTGGTGGCATCCCGCCGTACGACGATCTGATCGCCGTGCCCAGGTGAGCTGACCGATCGGGCAGGACCGCCCTGGTGTGACCGCGCTCACTGCACAAAACGAATGTCCGTTCTTAGAGTGGAATCTCAGAGAACGGGCGTTCGGTTTGGGGGGTCGTCGTGGCGCAGTTGGCTCTGGAACGGGTTGATCCGCAGCGCGGAGGGGTGCGGCGGATCGTGCGGGAGGCCGGGCTGCTGGCTGTGCTGTTCGGGGCGTACAACCTCGGTCGGCTGGTGTCGGCCGAGCACGCGGGATCGGCGTACCGGCATGCGGGGGAGCTGATCGCGTGGGAGCGTGCGATCGGGTTGCCGAGCGAGGCGGCGGTGCAGGGGAGTGCGCTGCGGATTCCGGGGTTGGCAGAGGGGGCCAACCTCTTCTATGCGGGCGTGCACTTCCCGCTGACTGCGGCGGTCCTGCTCTGGTTGATGATCCGGCGGCCGGGTGTGTACGGGCAGGTGCGCTGGGCGCTGGCGTCGTTGACCGGGCTGGCGCTGATCGGGCACCTGCTGTTCCCGCTGGCGCCGCCGCGGATGATGCCGGGCTGGGTCGACACCGGCGTCGAGCACGGTCAGTCCGTGTACGGCGCCGACGCGTCTCAGGGGCTTGCCAATCAGTTCGCCGCGATGCCGAGTCTGCATGTCGGCTGGGCGTTCCTGATCGCGGTCGTGCTGATCCGGATCTCGACGTCCCGCTGGCGCTGGTTGTGGATCGCGCACCCGGTGCTGACGTTCGCGGTGGTCGTGGTGACGGCCAACCATTACTGGTTCGACGGTCTGGTGGCGATCGCGCTCGCGATTCCGTTGCTGGTGGCCTTCGACCCCGGTGCCGCACGAGGGGGCGGCACCGGGATCGACGGTCAGCGGACTGTGCGGCGGCCTGAGGTGGCGAGCTCTTCGTCGGCGCGGACCAGATAGGGCTCACGATCGAGCACCAGCCGGGCCGCGGCCGCACCGATGTCGAACCAGAGTCCGATCAGCTCCAGCCGTCCTTCGGCCTCGGCCTTGCGGACACACGCGAAACTGCGCAGGTTCGACAGTTGTACGCCGACATTCGCGACCGATAGTTTGTCGGCCGGCGACAGCTTCACCCCGGCGGCCGGATCGACGATGTCGGGCATCGCGACCGCCCGCCGTACCGATGGTTCGAGATGACGCAGCCAGTTCTGCAGGCCGGTCCCGGCTGGGGTCTTCGCCTCCAGTGCGGCCGCGGCGGCACCGCAGTGCGAGTGCCCGCAGACCACGATCGACCGGACGCCGAGCACCTCGACCGCGAACTCGATCGCGGCGTCGACGGAGTTGCTGTCCGAGCCGTTCGGCGGGACGAGGTTGCCGATGTTCCGCACGCAGAACTGGTCGCCGGGGCCGGTGGACGTGATCAGGTTCGGCACGATCCGCGAATCGGCACAGGTGATGAACAGCTGCGTCGGGCGCTGCCCCTCGGCCGCGAGTTTGGCGAGCATCGGCCGGATCTGATCGGCCGACTCCTCGAACGCGCGGATGCCGTCGAGCATCGAGGCGCGCTGGTCCGGCTCCGCGATCACCTGGGGTTGCCAGGGCAGCAGCCGGTGCGTCGGGGTGGAGCGCAGGGCGGCCCGGAAGGCCATCCGGTTCAGCTCGACCGTGCCGCCGCGGGCGAGGTGACCGCGCCGCCAGTCCTCGATCGCTTCGTACGCCGCGTGGTCGAGATGGTCGACCGACAGATCGACCCGAACCCGGGCACCGGTCGGGATGGAGCGCAGAGTCCGGATCAAGGACGAGACTCCCAGGAAGACCAGGGTCCCGCGGATCTGCACGGTCCACCACCCGTCGTCGGACTCGGTCGCGGTGACCGTTGCCCTCGACAACCGATACAGCACCCGTACGATCGCGAGCACCAGGCCGATCAGCACCCCTTCGGCCAGTCCGAGTACGGCGACGCCGGCGCCGGTGACGACGTACACGAGGAGCTCGTCGTGGCGGCGTAACGTACGGATGTGGGCGAGCTGCACGAGTCGCAGCCCGGTCACCAGCAGCACGCCGGCCAGCGCGGCCATCGGGATCAGCTCGAGCATCGAGCCGGCCGCGAGGACGAACGCCGCGATCCAGAGACCGTGCATGATCGCCGAGGCGCGCGACTTGGCACCGGCCGCGACGTTGGTCGAGCTCCGCACGATCACCCCGGTCACCGGCATCCCACCGAGAGCGCCGGAGACCGCGTTGGCTGCCCCTTGCCCGATCAGCTCTCGATCGAGGTTGCTGCGTTTGCCGTTGTGTAACTTGTCGACGGCAACGGCCGACAGCAACGACTCCACGCTCGCGACCAGCGCAACAGTCAGCACCGCGGCGATGATCTGGCCGGGTGTGCCATCTGGGATGGCAGGCAGGATCAGCTCCTGCAGCGGCTGGTCCGGCAGGTTCACCCGGGTGACATCGGGCATCCAGAGCGCGGCCAGCGCCGTCACGGCGACCACCGCGACCAGCGGCGCCGGCACCACTTTGACCTTGGGCAGTCGCGGCCACACGAGCAGGAGCGCGACGGTCAGCACACCGACCAGCACCGAGTGCGGATGGTGGGCGACCAGTTGGCCGGGAAGCTCGGCCACGTTGGCGATCAGCGAACTCTGCGCTTGACCACCAAGGACGACATGGAGTTGCTGTACGGCGATGGTGACGCCGATCCCCGCGAGCATGCCGTGCACGACAGCGGGGGACAGGGAGAGTGCGAGCCGCCCGATCCGGGTGACTCCGAGCAGGATCTGGACCACACCGGCAGCGCAGGTGATGCCGGCCGTGGCGGCCCACCCGAACTGGCCGACGAGGCCCGCAACGACAACGGTCAGGCCCGCGGCGGGGCCGCTGACCTGCAACGCCGAGCCGCCCAGTGCACCGGCGACGACGCCGCCGACGACCGCGGCGACCAGGCCGGCGATGAGTGGGGCGCCCGATGCGGCGGCGATCCCCAGGGACAACGGAATGGCTATCAGGAAGACCACCAGCGAGGCTGGTAGGTCATGGCGAAGGATGGACCCCACAGAACTGCGTGTACTACTGGACGTGGCAGTAGTACTCGTTGGGGGCGGTGAGTGGGAAGTGGACATGGTCGGCACGGGTCCCTCCGGCGTCTGGTGCTCACGGCATCTGGCGTCGAAACAAAGAGTGTCGATCTGGTCACTTACTGTACTGGGCCGCTCAAGCCCACCCAAGCGATTCTCATAATTCGTTGCCAGAAGCATCCAGGAGGAACGCAGTGGATCTGCAACTGTCCGGAAAAGTTGCCGTCGTCACCGGAGCGAGCAAGGGAATCGGCCTGGCCTGCGTCGAAGCCCTGGCCTGGGAGGGTGCGACGGTCTTCGGGATCTCGCGCAATCCGGTCAACCTCGGCGCGGCCCGGGAGCAGCTGGCGGCCAAGGGCCTCGAGTTCATCCCGGAGCTCGCCGACCTGACCGACGCGGACGCGACCGCCGAGGTGTTCGCGAAGATCGGCGTACCGGACATCCTGGTCAACTGCGCGGGAGCCGCCCGCCAGATCCCGGTCGACGAGCTGAGCAGCAAGTCGTTGCACGATGCAATGGAGTCGAAGTACTTCACCTACATGCACGCCACCGAGGCAGTCATCCGCGGGATGGCCGAGCGCGGCAGTGGCTCAGTGGTGAACGTGGTCGGCTCGGGTGGCAAGTCGGCGAACCCGCTGCACATCGGCGGCGGTGCTGCGAACGCGGCACTGATGCTCGCGTCGGTCGGCTATGCCAAGGCGTACGCCGGACAGGGGGTCCGGGTGAATGTGATCAACCCGGGCCTGACGCTCACCGGCCGGATCGACGACCGGCTGGACGCAGCGACCCGAGCCACTGGCCGGCCGCGCGACGAGTTGCTGACCGAGATGGTGGCCGACATCCCGCTGGGCCGCCCGGCCGATCCGGCCGAGGTCGCCAACGTCGCGATCTTCCTCGCCTCACCCAAGGCCAGCTACGTCACCGGCGCCGTCATCACGATGGACGGCGGCACCGCGTCGATCATCTGACGCGGCACCGCCGTACTGGATCAATCAGACGGTGATCCAGTCGATGTCCGCGATGTAGCCGGACGGGTTGCTGACCTTGAGCGAGTTGGATCCGGCGGTGAGCTTCACCGGCAGGTAGACGACCTGCGGTGTTCCCCAGTCGTTGTCGCCGAGACCGTGGTAGTTCACCCAGTAGCTGTCACCGTCGTTCACCGTGAGCATGCTCTGCCGGCTGGTGTCGCCGTCGGTGTAGGCGATCTTCACCAGGTACGTCCCGGTCGTCGGCACGGTGATTCCGTTCAGCGTGACCGAGGCGTCGTACCCGATGTTGCCGATCTTCTTCCCGCCCGAGCACAAGGTGCACCCGTTCGCACTGGCGTTGCCGGTGAGCGTGCTGGTCGCGGCCTCGGCTTCGTACCGCACCGGTCCGCCGTTCTTCGCGGTCAGCATGGTGATCGGTGCGCTGGCTGCCGACGTACGACCGCCGTCGACGCCCTTCACGGTGAACGTGTACTGCGTCTGCGGCAGCAGCCCGGTCACCACGGCGCTCGTCGTCGAGCTCGTCGCCACCTGCTTACCGTTCGCATAGACCTTGTACGACGATGCGCCGGTGCTCGGCCGCCAGGTCAGCGACGTGGTCGTGCGGCTGACGTCGGTCGCGGTCAGGTCGGCCGGGATGCTCACCGACGGGCGGTCGTTCGGGGTGATCTTGTACAGCTTCGAACCGTGCGCAGGCAGAGCCGCGCTGACCGAGCCGGAGACGTTCCGCGTGTTCTGGTCGGCCCAGATGTCGCGGACGGTCGCCTTGCCGTTGATGCCGAGCTGCCCGAAGTCACCGGTGACGGTGGCCGGCGTCTCGGCCAGGTTGAACAGGCCGACCGTCACACTGCCGTCGGCGTTCTTGGCGTACCAGGTCTGCTGCAACTGGTCCTGGTTCAGCGGGCGGGCCGGGTTGCCGGACTGGTTGATCGCGATGACCTCGCGGTTCGTCAGCAGCTTCAGGCCGTAGGCGTCCAGCTTGGTCATGTCGTCGCCGACGAACAGCGGTGCCGCGTTGATCGCCCAGAACGACATGTAGCTCTGCCGCTCGGCCTCGTTGAGTCCGTCCATCTCGCCGACGCCGACGTTGATCGCGTCCAGGTTGTTCCAGTGCCCGGGGCCCGCGTCGTCGATCCACTGCGGCAGGTCCCACCAGCGCTGCTTCACCGAACCGTCCCAGCGGACGATCGTGTCGCAGTAGCACTCCACGTCGGTGTCGATCCGCCAGCCGTTCGAGTTCTGCTTCCAGACCTCGGCGTACCGGTGACTGAGCGACCACGACAGTGTGTACTGCATCGGGCGGCCGGCGTTCTGCACCGAGCGCCACCAAGCCTCGACGTCCTCGGTGTTGTTGTGGTTGGGGTCGTCCGGCGCACCCTTCCAGGAGCCGGGGCCGACGCCGTCCATCTTGATGAAGTCGACGCCCCAGCTCGCGAAGAGTTTGGTGATCGAGTCGGCGTACTTCTGCGCGCAAGGGCTCTCGTAGTTGATCTTGTACGCCGCGTCCCAGCCGTTGGTCTTGCGCAGGTCCGGGTAGACGATGTCGCGGGTGAAGCAGCCCGGCGCGTCGTAGATCGGTGTGTTGCCCTCGCGGTAGACGTCCATCCCGAGGCCGACCACCGTGTAGATGCCGAACTTCAGGCCGAGCTTGTGCAGGTCGTCGCCGACCGCCTTCATCCCGCGCGGGAAGCGCTTGAGATTGGCGACCGGGCGGCCGTACTCGTCACCGCCGTCCTGCCAGCTGGCGTCGATGTTGATGTACTCGTAGCCGTACGGCTTGAGCTTGGTAGCCATCGCGTGGGCCTGGGCGAGGATGTTCTTCTCGCTGATGAAGCTGCCAGGACCGTCCGGGTTCACCCCCGGGTAGTTGGTCGACTGCAGGCTCCAGGAACTCCAGCCCAGGTAGGGCTTGGCCGCGACCTGCGGGTACTTCGCCGGGACCGGGCGAGGGTCCTGGACAGGCAGTGGTTCGGCGGCGTCGGCGGGGGACATCACGGCTGTCGTCGTCACCAGAGCGACGGCAGCCAGGACAGTGGTGACACGGCGTCTGTTCACCTGGCCGAGCGTAGGGTCGCTTAATTTACATCGTCAAGTATTCAGCCCCGATGACTGTGAGTGCCGGTTGTGACACGGATGGCACGTGACTGTGATCAACCTCGGGAGGGAGGCGCGCGTCGTACGCACAGAGGCCGGTTCGTGAGGACCCGGCCCGATGTGGAGGGGGTTCCATCATCATCACGTCAAACAAAGCCGTGCGGACGGCGATCGCGGCAGCCAGTGCTGCCGGACTGGTCGCCGTCGCGGCAACCAGTGCATCGGCCGCAGGTCAGGCGGTGCCCGCCAGGCCCGCGCTGGCCCTGGTCGCACCGGCGACGGACATCACGCTGACCGGCGACCCTGAGCAGGGCGTCGATCTGAATCTCGGCACCCACCTGGTGGCCGGCAACGCACCGATCGAGGTGCGCGCGACGCGGGCGAACTACAACTCGCCGGTGGTCGCGCAGCGGATCGTCAACGGTAAGGCGGTGGCGATGCCGAAGGGTCTCGTCACCGACTTCGGCGGTCTGTCGAAGTTCCTGCACATCACGTTCACCGATGCTGCGGGCAAGAAGGTTCTCGACCAGGACCAGACACTGTGCCTGAACGGCGAGGGTTCGCGGACCCGGCCGGACGCGCCGGCCACGTCGCCGTACCCGGACGACTGCCGGGCCAACCCGTTCACCCAAGGTGCTGTCTGGGGAGTGCAGAAGGGCTGGTCGGTCAACACCGCCTGGTGGGGTCAGGAGCCGGTCAAGATCGCCGAGGGCAAGTACAAGGCCACGGTCTCGGTGAACAAGAAGTTCCGCGACTACTTCAAGATCCCGGCGAACCAGTCGTCGGTGACCCTGAACGTCACGGTCAAGCACGAGGACCACTGCGACCCTGGGCACCCGGTCCAGGGCTGCATCGCCGCCAAGGGCATGAAGGCGGAGGGCAAGAAGGGGGTCGCGCTGAAGGCGAAGGCTGCGCGCCCGACCGGCAAGGCGAGTACGCCGAAGGGTCCGAAGCCGGACCTGGTCTCGGTGCCGGCCTGGGGGATTCAGGTCGCACCGGGGGAAGCAGGCACACCGGATGCCGGCAAGGACTTCCTGGCCTTCTCGGCGACGGTGTGGAACGCAGGACCGTCACCGCTGGTGCTGGACGGGTTCCGTCAGAAGGGCAAGGACCTGATGGACGCCTACCAGTACTTCTATGACGACAAGGGTAAGGAGATCGGGTACCAGAACACCGGCACGATGGAGTGGGACCCGCGCGAAGGCCACACCCACTGGCACTTCACCGACTTCGCCCGCTACAGCCTGCTGAACGGCAAGCAGTCCGAGGTCGTCCGCAGTCAGAAGGAAGCGTTCTGCCTGGCCGCGACCGACTCGATCGACTACACGGTGAAGAACGCCAACTGGCACCCGATGAACACCGACCTGCACACCGCCTGCGGCGACCACACGTCGCTGTCGGTGCGTGAGGTCCTGGACGTCGGATCCGGCGACACCTACGAGCAGTTCCGGCCGGGGCAGTCGTTCGACATCACCAACCTGCCGAACGGCGAGTACTTCGTCGAGGTGAAGGCGAACCCGGAGGGCAAGCTGTTCGAGGGCAACACCAAGAACAACGTTGCCCTGCGCAAGGTGATCCTGGGCGGCGTGAAGGGCGCCCGCACGGTCAAGGTCCCGGCGGTCGGCGTGATCAACGTCCCGTAAGGCCTCGTGATCCCCGAAGGCGGCTCGCCCCGCCTTCGGGGGTTTCAGCGGTACGGCGTTATCTCCGCAGCCGGCTGCGATTGCGGCGTGGCCGTCCGTCGGCCGCGCAGCGGTGGGTGCTGCCTGACCACCTGATGTGTGCGGTGTTGGTTGATGGGTGCTCGACGTGGGTCGGAGCCGACAGTTGGATCGTGTTCTGCTGGAGGGTGAGGCGGATCGGGACCTGGTGCCAGGGGGAACGGGTGCGCACCAGGACGACCCGGAAGCCGCCGTCGCGGCGGAGGCGGAGACCGATCAAGATGGTGGCGATCGCCGGCACCAGGCCGGCCAGCGCAAGGCTGATCCGGGCGCCGAAGTTCTGCGCGATCAGGCCGACCAACGGACCGCCGATCGCGCCGCCGCCGATGAAGACCAGGTTGTAGATGCCGGAGACCCGGCCGCGCAGCCCGTCCGGCGTGGTCAGTTGCACCATCGACTGGCAGGCGGTCAGGAACATCAGCGTGGCCATCCCCATCGCGGCCAGCACCGGAATGAAGGTCCACAGCGACGGCTGGACCGCTGCCAGCACTTGGGTGATCGTCAGCAGGGCTGCGATCCCGACCAGGTTGCGTAGCCGAGTCGGCCGGACCCTGCGCGCCGACAGCAACGCACCGGCCAAGGCCCCAACCGCGACCACCGAGTTCAGTACGCCGTACCCGGTGGCGCCGGTGTGGAAGACGCGGTCCGCGAACGCCGTCAGGGTCACCGGCAGGCTGATCGCGAACATGCCGTAGATGCCGACGAGCGCGATCGCCCAGCGGACGGCGGGCTCGTGGAACGCGTACTGCAGGCCGTCGCGCAGCCCGTCGCGGATCCGCAGCCCGGTCTGTCTGGCCGCCTTGCGCGCGGGCATCTCGCTCTCGCGCATCATGGTGAGCGCGGTGATCGACGCGAAGAACGTGCACGCGTTGATCGCGAACGCCCAGCCGGTGCCGAGCGTGCCGAGCAGTACGCCGCCCAGTGCCGGACCGATCATGCTGCCGAGCTGGAACGTCGACGAGACCATGCTGATCGCGTTCCGGACCCGGTCGCGGCCGACGAGTTCGGTGACGAACGACTGCCGGGTCGGGTTGTCGACCGCGGTGGCCAGGCCGAGGAACAGGGCCATCATGTAGACCTGCCAGACCCGCACCTGGCCGGTGAACGCGAGCACGGCGAGTACGCCGGCCGCCACGCCCATCGTGGTCTGGGTGACGAGCAGGATCCTGCGCTTCGGGAAACGGTCCGCGAGCACGCCGCCGTACAGGCCGAGCAGGAGGGTGGGGAGGAACTGCAGGGCGGTGGTGATACCGACCGCGGTGGCGCTGCCGGTGATCGTCAGCACCAGCCAGTCCTGGGCGATGCGCTGGATCCAGCCGCCGGTCGAACTGACCAGCAGACCGCTGACCAGGAGGCGGAAGTTGCGCACCTGCAAGGCGCTGAAAGTTTCGCGGAACCCTGGGCGGCTTCGGGTTTCGCCTTGTTTTGCAGGGTTATGGGTGTGGTAGTCGGCTTCTCGGACAGGACCGCTGGTCCGGGTGGTCAAAGGAGATCCCTACACGAGTGGGGTTGTCAGGGGAGGACATGTCCATCCTGGTCGATAGGTCCTGAATTCCGACAGCGAATTACTCCTATTACTCTTATTGCGTCCCGTGATAGGAGGTCTATCGATGTACGACCCGGACCAGCTGCGGACGTTCCTCGCCGTCGCCCAGTCGCTGAGCTTCACCCAGGCCGCCGAGCGGCTGGGGATCCGGCAGCCGACGGTCAGCCAGCACGTCCGCAAGCTCGAGGCCGCCGTAGGTCGCCCGCTCTTCCTGCGGGACACCCGCACCGTCACCCTCACCGCCGACGGCGACGCCATGGCCGGTTTCGCCCGCACCATCCTGGCCGCCCACGAGGAGGCCGCCGGCTACTTCACCGGCTCCGAGCTCCGCGGTCGCCTGCGCTTCGGCGTCACCGACGACCTCGCCCTCACCCCACTGCCCCGGATCCTCCGCGACTTCCGCCAGCTCTACCCGCGCATCGACCTGGAACTAACAGTCGCCCAGAGCCCGAACCTCCTCCGCCGGGTCGAGTCCGGCCACCTGGACCTCGCCTACGTCAAACACTCCGTCGGCACCGGCTACGAACCCAACGGCCGTCTAGTCCGCCGAGACCCCCTCGTCTGGGCAGGCATAGCCGGCACCCGGATAGCCCCCGACGGCCCAGTCCCCCTGGTCGCCTACCAAGCCCCCAGCCTCAGCCGCTCCCTAGGCGTCCAAACCCTCGAGCAGGCCGGCCGCTCCTGCCGAATCACCTGCATCGTCCGCGGCGTCAACGGCGTACTGGCCGCCGTACGCGCCGGCCTGGGCATAGCCATCTTCGCCCGCACCCTCATGCCCGCCGACCTGGTAGAGCCCCCACCCAGCGCAGGCCTCCCCGAACTCCCCGCCATCGACCTGGTCCTCATCACCAACCCCCGAGCCGCCAAAGAACCAGCCGAAGCCCTAACCGCCGCCATCCTCGGCAGCAACGCCCCCCTAAAACCCGACGCCGCCTAGCCCCGGCCTCGCCCTCCGTCGCCCAGCCTCCGCCCTCCGGCCTAGCCCTGGCCCTGCCCTCCGCCGCCCAGCCCTCCGGCCTAGCCCCCCGCCGCCTAGCCCCGGCCTCGCCTCCGCCGTCCGGCCCTCCCGCCCAGCCCGCCTCCGGCGGCGCCCAGCCCAGCCTCCTCCGCCGCCCTCAGCCCCTGAGCCCGGCCTACGCCCCCACCTCGTTTGTCGGCGCGCCGTTCCCACGAACCACGCTGGCCCGGAGCACGCCTACAGCACCCCGCCGCGCAGTACCAGGGCTGCCACGCTCACTCCGGCTATTGCGATCGTGACCAGGAACGGCGCCTCCTGCCACAGCACGATTGTGATGAGCAGGGCCGCGGCGACGACTAGTGCGACCCAGCCCACCAGTCCGACCGGACCGGCTGGGGCGATCACCAGGAGTGCGGTGGCGACTGCCAGGGGGAGGGGAGCGAGCAGGCGAGCGGCAGGGCCGAGGCGGTGGGGCCAGCCGCGGATGCCTGTTGCCAGGTCGTCCTTCAGGTCTGGTACGACGTTTGCCAGGTGGGCACCGACCCCGAGTAGTGCGGTGGCTGTGGTGGCCCACCAGGGTGCCCACGTGTGGGTGGTTCCCAGGGTGACGAACGACGGCAGTGCGCCGAACCCGACGGCGTACGGGAGCCAGGAGATGACGGTGGACTTCAGACCGAGGTTGTACGCCCAGGCGCAGGCCACGAAGAGCAGGTGAATCAGACCGGCCGCGATTCCGTTGGCCAGTGAGACGGGGATGGTGACAGCCAGCATGAGCCCGGCCGCGACCGCCAGCGTGCGGCGACTCACCAGTCCGCGCACCACTGGCTTGTCTTTCCGGTTCACAATGGTGTCGCGGGCGGCATCTATCGCGTCATTGCTCCAGCCGATCGAGAGGTGGCCGGTGAGGATCGTTGCTGCGACAAGGAGACATCCGGCGGGACTGCGCCCGGCTGACCACGCCACGGCGGTCACCAGCGCGGTGACGGCGACAGTCGGCCCGAGGTGGCAGGCCAGTGCCAGTCCCTTCAGCGCTCTCACCGACACCACGATGTCACGATGACGCGGATCGCAGCGGTCCGGCCCGCGTTGCCGCCGTACCGGTATGAGCAGGCAGAGCTCACAGACGCCTTCGCTGCGATCTGCCTGCCGGACGGGCGTGGGAACGCACTACTCCGGCGACTGCACGCGAATGCGGGCGTGTCGTCACGCCATCTGGCGCTGCCACTCGAGCAGTACGGCGTACTGAAGGACTTCGGTGCAGCCAACGACGCATGGATCGCGACAGCTGTCGATCTGGGCGCAGAGGCAGTCGCTGGTGCAGTAGCGGACGCTGGACTCGAGCTGTCCGACGTCGACGTCCTCATGTTCACCACGGTGACCGGAGTGGCAGCGCCGTCGATCGATGCGCGGGTTGCGGTGCGGTTGGGGCTACGTGAGGACGTGAAGCGACTACCGCTCTTCGGACTGGGCTGTGTGGGTGGTGCGGCCGGGATAGCGCGGTTGCACGACTACCTGCTGGCCTGGCCGAAGCAGGTCGCCGTACTGCTGTCTGTGGAGTTGTGTTCACTCACCCTGCAGCGCGACGACTCGTCGCTACCCAACCTGGTCGGGGGAGCGCTCTTCGGCGACGGTGCAGCCGCCGTGGTGCTGACAGGTTCCGAACACCCGCTTGCTGCCGGACCATCCGTGCTCGCGACCCGGAGTCGCCTGTATCCCAACTCTGAGCGAGTCATGGGCTGGGACGTGGGCTCCGGCGGTTTCCGGATCGTGCTGGGTGCGGATGTGCCGGAGGTAGTGCGGAAGTACCTCGGGGGTGATGTCAGGGGCTTTCTGGCCGACCACGGCCTGACCGTGCCGGAAATCGGTACCTGGGTCAGTCACCCCGGCGGACCGAAGGTGCTGGAGGCAGTGGCCGAGACCCTCGACCTACGGCCCGGTGCACTCGACCTGACCTGGAAGTCCCTCGATGCGGTCGGCAACCTCTCCTCTTCATCAGTCCTCCACGTCCTCGGTGACACGCTCACCCTGCATCCTTCGGGAAAGGGCCTGCTGCTAGCTATGGGCCCCGGATTCTGTTCCGAGCTCGTCTTACTGGAGTGGGCCGAATGACTGTTCACATTGCCACGCTCCGCGCGGCGGGTCCTGAGGCCTGGTTACCTTTCTTCCCTCGTCTCTCCAGTCGCTTCGCTCCCTACGTTCCTCAGTCCAGAAAGGGGGCCTCATGACCTGGTACGTCGTCCTCGTGGTGCTCGTCGGTCTCGAACGCGTCGCCGAGCTGGTGGTTTCGCTGCGGAACGCCAAGTGGAGCTTCGCCCAGGGCGGAGTGGAGTCCGGGCGGGGGCACTACCCGTTCATGGTGGTCCTGCACACCGGGCTGCTGGTCGCGTGCCTGGTGGAGTCGTTCCACCGCCCGTTCATCCCCGCACTGGGGTGGACGATGTTCGCACTCGTGGTGCTGTCGCAGGCGCTGCGCTGGTGGTGCATCAGCGTGCTCGGGCAGCAGTGGAACACCCGGGTGATCGTCGTACCGGGTCTGCACCTGGTGGCGCGCGGTCCCTACAAGCTGCTGAAGCACCCCAATTACGTGGCCGTGGTGATCGAGGGGATCGCGCTACCGCTCGTCCACACCGGCTGGATCACCGCAGTGGTCTTCACGCTGCTGAACATCCCGCTGCTCGCAGTACGCATCCGCACCGAGGAAGCCGCGCTGAACGCAGCCCTGGTCAAGTGATCGACCTCCTGGTCGCCGGCTGCGGCCCCGCCGGCGCAGCCACCGCGATCAGAGCAGCTCTGGCCGGCCTGTCCGTAGTAGTCCTGGAACCCCGCCAGGGCCCGATCGACAAAGCCTGCGGCGAAGGCATCGCCCACAGCGCCGTCGACTACCTGGACCGTCTGGGCGTCCACCTCACCGGCCGCCCGTTCCACGGCATCCGCTACCTGGACGCCCACCACTCCGTAGACGCCCGCTTCACCACCGGGCCCGGCCTGGGCGTCCGCCGTACCGTGCTCCACCAGGCTCTCCTCGACCGCCTCACCGAACTGAACGTCCCCATCGTCCCCACCCGCGTGGGCCCGATCACCCAGAACACCACCTCAGTAACCGCGGCCGGTTACACCGCCCGCTACCTGGCAGCCGCCGACGGCCTCCACTCACCCATCCGCCGCCAACTGAACTTGTCGGGAGAGGGGAACCGTCTGGGGTTGTGGGGAGAGCGGAGCCAGCGGGTGTTGGCGGGGGAGGGGAGCGCCCGCCCGGCCGACCCCGGTGGCGCGCCGTCCCGCCCACGCGCCATCCGCCGTGGTCTCCGCCAGCACTTCCAGGTCCACCCGTGGACGGACCTGGTCGAGGTGTACTGGTCTCGGTTGGGTGAGGCCTACGTGACACCAGTCGCCGACGACCTCGTCGGCGTCGCCGTCCTCACCACCGCCCGCGGCACCTTCGACTCGCACCTCGACGCGTTCCCGGCACTCAAGCGCCGGCTGTACGGCGCCACCCCGGCAAGCACCGTCATGGGTGCCGGCCCACTCCGCCAACGCGTCCAGTACCGAGTCTCTGGCCGCGTGCTGCTCGTCGGCGACGCAGCCGGCTACATCGACGCCCTCACCGGCGAGGGCATCGCAGTAGCGCTCCGCACCTCGGCCGAGCTGGTCGACTGCGTCCGCGCGGACCGTCCCGCCGACTACGAATCCGCCTGGCGCCGCGTCTCCCGCGAGTGCCGTCTCCTGACCGCATCGTTGCTCTGGGCCCGCAACCGCCGCCTGCTCGCCCCACACATCGTCCCCGCCGCCGCCCGCCTCCCCGCCGTCTACGCCCACATCGTCAACCGCTTGTCCTAGGCAACAAACCACAACCGTTGCCGACGGCCGAGCTCGCTCCGACGGCCCGCTGTCGGCTTTCCGCCACCCTCTGTACCCCGCCCGCCACGCTCGGTACTCTCGCCCTAACCACCCGCCCCGCCCCCGCCGCCCGTCTCCTTCCGCCCCGAGGAGTCCGCCTCATGAAAGCTCTCGCCGTCCTCGCCCTCCTGGCCGTCCTCACCGGCTGCGGATCACCCACCGCGGCCACCCCGCCGCCGGCGGCCCCGCCCGCGACGGCACCCAGCACTCCGGTGACCGAGTGGACGATCGACCCGTCCTTCAACTCGTTCGACCTGGCCTGGATCGAGCTGATGATCCCCATGGACGAGCAGCTCCTGCAGGTACTCGCAATCGCGGAGAAGCAGGCTGCCGACCCGGCCGTCCGCGCGTTCGCGACCAGGGTGGCCGGCGGCCACCGCGACGAGGTGGAGAAACTCAAGCTGAACCGGACCCGGTCCGGGATGCCGGTCCGCAACCCGCACGTCGGGCACGACATGGCCGGCATGATGACCGAGCCCGAGATCGTTGCCCTCGGCAAGACCTCCGGACCGGCCTTCGACCAGCTCTCGGCGAAGAACCTGAAGGAGCATCTGGACGAGTCGATCGTGCTGGCCAAGGGCATCGGCACGAACGGCAAGGACGCCGCGGTGAAGCACCTGGCCGGGGAGATCCGGAGCAGCCGCTCGGCTCAGCTCACCGAACTGGCGGCACTCACGAAAAAGGAGTAGGCCCGGCGGTCGCTCAGACAACCGCCGGGCCCAGTGGTTTTGGGCTCCCTGGTGAAGAGTCCAACCCCGGTCACTCCTCGAGCTCCCTGGTGAAGAGCTCGATCAGCGACAAGGAAGACTCTGTCAGCCGGATGTTGCTCAACCATTGCCGGTAAATGAAGCCTTGTTACATGAGCCTGTGGCGTAGATCTCAGTGCTCAATGCTCGGTCCGGACGGCTGCGATCTGCAGTTGTAATGCCAGTCGTTCGAGTGGATCACTCAGGTCGAGCGCGGCGATCTCGCCGATCCGCTTCATCCGGTGCCGCAGGGTGTTGGTGTGCAGATGCAGTTCCCGAGCTGCCCGCTGCGGCTGCCCCGGATACTCCAGCCACGCCTGCAAGGTTTCGACGAACCCGGTGTCGTGCTGGATGTCGTGCCGCAGCAGCGTCGCGAGCGGACCGTCCATCTTGTTCACATCCAGCGACAGCACCGCCCGATGCACGGTCAGCACGTGCCACGCCTCCTCCACCCGCAACACCGGCCCAGGCGCGACCCCACGCCGTATAAGGCCGAGCAGCTCGACCGCCTCGGCCCGGGAGCTCGGCAGATCGGCCGGTCCGCGGGCGGGACCGCCGGCTGCAGCAATAGAGCCCTTCGCATGGTCCGCGACCAGCTTGGCCAACCAGGGCCACGACCCTGGCCCTTCGGTATCGGTCACGACCGCAAGGACAGTCCCGTCCAGGTCAGCGAGGTGCGGGTCGCTCCAGCCGTGCCGACGCCCGGTCGACTCCCACAGGTCGAGCTGCTGCGGTACGTCGTACCCCTCAGGTGAGGAGAGTGCGACAACCCGCCATGGTCGCGGTGGAAGGCGCACGTCGAGCGGATTGTCCGGTGAGAACTGTCGGAGCACAGTCCGGAGCCTGTCGATCGCACTGCGCCGGGCGACATCGGCCTGGGCTCGCAGACGTAGCAGGTGCAGCGCCAGTACGGAAGCGGCGTTGCTGAGCTCGGCCATCACCTCGTCACTGACCGGACCGTTCACCACAGCCCAGATGGAGCCCAGCCACTCGCCGCCGGCGCGCACCGGCACGATGAGGCGCGGACGGATCCCGTTCGGACCTTCGGGCACCAGGAACGGTTCGCTGGACCGCGCGAGCCGTCTGAACACCCCTCTGGCCCGGAAGTGCGCGATCACCTCCGGCGGGACCCGACGGCCGACGATGGTGGAGACCCGGGCGGGGTCGGTGAAGTCCTGACCAGAGGAGTACGCCAGCACCCGCGACTGGTTGTCCTCGATGGTCACCGGCGCGTCCACGATCGCCCTGGCCGCGTCCGCCAGTGCGAACAGCTCCTGGTGTACGCCGGCGTCCCCGGCCACGGGGGAGTCCGGTGCGGCCGCTCGGTCGAGGACACCGCGCAGCAGCCACACCACGTGTGCCCAGGCCACGCTCGGCTGCAGTGCGACCAGCGTGAGCAACCACCGCTCGGCCGCCGAGACTACGGCCGGGTCGCGGGCGAGCGTCGTACGCAGAACAACCCCAGAGGCGTTTCCGGCCGCGCAGCGCTCCACGAACTCCACGGCGTCCTCGGCATTGCGCAGTCCGAGTCCGAGAACCAGGTCGCCCGGATGACCGGTGGCAGGCTCCTGCGGATCCGCCAGAAAGACGTCCCGGACCTCGCTGTCTCCCTTGCCGGTCACCACCACCTCGAACAGGGCAGGACCGACGGCGACGATCAGGTCAGGCGCGGTGATCATGAGGTTATTGTGCGCTGAGCACAGTCATTTGTCCCGCGAATGGTGTGATCGCACCATGACAGCTGTCTCCAGCGGCCGCACCATCGATACATGGTCGCTACTGGCTCCACTCACATCGTCCCCGATCGCGTCGCTGTCGTCGGCGCGGGCATGGTCGGTCTGGCCACCGCCTGGTTCCTCCAGGAGGCCGGCGTCGAGGTCACCGTGCTCGACCGTGAAGGCGTCGCCGCCGGCGCATCCTGGGGTAACGCCGGCTGGCTGACGCCCGGCCTGGCCACCCCGCTGCCGGAGCCGGCAGTCCTCAAGTACGGCGTCCGCGCGGTGCTGAGCCCCTCCTCACCGGTGTACGTTCCGCCGACCGCGAGCCCGCGGCTCCTCAATTTCCTCACCCGCTTCGCTCGCAACAGCACCGCCGGACGCTGGAAGACCGCGATGGACTCGCTGGTCCCGATCAACCGCCAGGCGCTGCCGGCCTTCGACTTCCTGGCCAAGGCCGGGGTCGAGGCGCAGACCTACGAGGCCAAGTCCTTCCTGGCGGCGTACCGGACCGAGGCCGAGCGCAGCGTGCTGCTCGAGGAGATCGAGCAGATCCACGCCGCCGGGCAGGGCATCGAGTTCGAAGCGATCACCGGTGACGACGCCCGCGAGATCGAGCCGTCGCTGTCCGACGAGATCGGTGCGGCGATCCGGCTGCACGGCCAGCGCTTCATCAACCCCGGTGAGTACGTCCAGCTGCTGGCCGACTCGGTCGTCGCCCGCGGCGGCCAGATCATCACCGGCGTCGTGGTCAAGGACATCGTGGACGAGATCCGCGGCGTCCGCCTGATCACCGGTGACGGCGAGACCGACCCGTTCGACGCGGTCGTGATGGCCACCGGCGCGTGGCTGACCGATCTGGCCAAGGACTTCGGCGTGAAGACCGTCGTACAGGCTGGTCGTGGCTACAGCTTCAGCGTCCCGATCGCCCACGTACCGGCCGGCCCGGTCTACTTCCCGGCCCAGCGGGTCGCCTGTACGCCGCTCGGTGACCGCCTGCGCGTGGCGGGCATGATGGAGTTCCGCAAGCCGGAGGCGAAGCTCGACCCGCGCCGGATCAACGCCATCGTGGAGGCGGCCCGGCCGCTGCTCCGGGACGCCGACCTGGACGCCCGGACGTTCGAGTGGGTCGGCCCGCGGCCCTGTACCCCGGACGGCCTGCCGATCATCGGTGCCACCGCATCGCCACGGGTGTACGCCGCCGGCGGGCACGGCATGTGGGGCATCACGCTCGGCCCGATCACCGGCCAGCTGCTGGCCGAGACCATCACCACCGGCCGCACCCCGGCCGAGCTCGCCCCGTTCGACCCCTTGCGCTGAAGTCCTTCCCAGAAGGGACCGGCGTCGATCGGTCCCTTCGCCCGGTACTGACCACACCTCTTGCGGCAGTCGAAGTGAACCGCTTCCGGACGGCAACCTCACCCGCCCGGCAACCACCAGGGTTCACTCCAGCGCAACGGTCAGCACCTGGAGCGGGCCCTGGCCGTTGATCTCCTGCCCAGGGCCCGCTCCCATCAACGACAGAAGCCCCGGACACCTGCCCGGGGCTTCTGTCTTTGCTGACGTCAGTGCGTGTGCGG
This sequence comes from Kribbella sp. NPDC056345, assembly GCF_042262745.1. Classification (NCBI taxonomy): domain Bacteria; kingdom Bacillati; phylum Actinomycetota; class Actinomycetes; order Propionibacteriales; family Kribbellaceae; genus Kribbella; species Kribbella sp. NPDC056345. Next base: position 26,673 of record NZ_JBHJQQ010000010.1, read on the forward strand.
CTCGGTGCCGTGCTCGGCCTCGTGCGCGGCGATCTGGGCGCGGACCTCTTCCATGTCCACGGCGCGCAGCTGCTTGATCAGGTCCTCCAGCGCCGGCGCCGGCAGGGCACCCGGCTGCGAGTAGAGGACCACACCGTCGCGGACGGCCATCAAGGTCGGGATGGACTGGATCTGGAAGGCCTGGGCCAGCTCGACCTGCGCCTCCGTGTCCACCTTCCCGAACTTGATGTCGGTGTGCTCCTCGGACGACTTCTCGAACACGGGCCCGAACATCTTGCACGGACCGCACCACTCCGCCCAGAAGTCGACCAGGACGAGGCCCTCACCACTCACGACCTCGTCGAAGTTCTCCTGGGACAGCTCGACCGTTGCCACTACGACCTCCGAAGTTAGATGACTACACGCGCTTCAACACCGAACCACCCGCGAGTGTTCCCGGCGCTCAGATCGGCATGTCGATGAACGGGGAAGCGTAGTCCTGGACCTCCTGGAGGATGGAGGCCGCATCCTCGGCGGACAGGTCGGCCCGCTCGCGCTCCGCGACGATCATCTGCTGGAGCAACCGAGTCTCACCCGCGGTTGCCAGGCCGGTGATCTCCGGGTGCCCGTTCAGCAGCCAGGCGGTGGCCGCCGTCACGTACCGCTGCTCGTCGAACGGCCGGTACCAGGTGTCGTACGTCTTCTCCTCGCCCTCGCGCCAGCCCCGCCGGGCGATCATCTTGATCGTCATCAGGGCCACGTCCGAAGCCTGTACGGCGGCCACCAGCTCGGCGTAGTCCGCGGCGTACTGCGGGTCCGTCGAAAGGTGGTAGTTGAGCGGGGTGAGCACGCTGTCGAAGTCGAACCGGCGCAGGCCCTCGAGATGTACGGCGGGGGCCTGGGCGGTGTGGCCGGTGATTCCGATGGCCGACACCAGGCCCTCCTCCTTGGCCCGGATCGCGGCCTCGAGCGAGCCGCCCTTGCCGGTGACGAGGTCGAGGTTCTCCAGATCACAGACCGCATGCATCTGGATCAGATCGACATGATCGGTCTGTAACCGTTCCAGCGAACGATTGATCTCGCTCCACGCCTCTTCCGCCGTCCGGCGGCCGGTCTTGGTGGCGAGGAAGATCCGGTCCCGGATCTCCGGCATCCGCGGGCCGAGGCGCAGCTCCGCGTCACCGTAGTCGGCGGCGACGTCGAAGTGGTTGATCCCGGCGTCCAGCGCCTCCTGGATCGAGGCGTCGGCCCGGTCCTGGTCGACGCTGCCGAGTGAAGCGGCGCCGAAGATCAGCACCGAGCTCTGGTGGCCGAGCCGGCCGAGTCGGCGAGTTTCCATCCTGGTCCTCCAGGGGTAGCAGGGGTACTCCGACCCTATGCCAGGACATGTTTGTTTTGACCCCTCGCCACGGGAGAGTTTTCCACAGGCCGGTCCGCGGATCGGTTACTATGCGTGATCAGTTGATGCGGTCTTTTACCATGTTGTTCGCACGGATTTTCGAATCTGTCCGAGCGGTGTGGCATGGTGTGCGCTGCCCGATCGATGACGTGGGAAATGAGAGAGGAGCTATGGCGACGGTACCGAAGGTGTCACGCTTGGCGTTCGAGGGTGACACTGCCCGCAACTGGGGTAACAGTAAGGCTGCGGGGAGCGATGGAGCATCCGGATCCTGGTCTCAGGTCTCCCGGTGGACAGTTGCTTGCCGTATTCTCCCGGCTACTGTCCGCGTAACTGCTGTCTGAGGGGCGGGTAGCGATGAGTTGGTGGCGAACAGTGCTGAATCTGCCGCCAAAAGGTGAACACTGGTCGGACCAGCGGCGGCCGAAGAAGGCCGGCCGTGGACGCCCACAGAACACCGCACCGGAGTGGTGGGCCCACCCCGATGGCCCGGTGTCACCCACGCCTCGCCAGGCACAGGGTGTAGCCGCGCAGTACGCCGCACCCCAGACTCCTCCGCCGCCCGGCGGAGTGATGGCTCCGCCTCGTCGTCCCGGCGGGCAGCAGCCCGGTCAGCCGGTGCAAGGTCACCCACAGCCAGGTCAGCAACCGGCGCCTAGTGAGCAGCGGCATGGAGCCGCTCCTGGTCAGCGCACGCCCGAGCGGCTGCGGCAGCGGTCGCCCCACGGCGCTCACGCGGCCCCTGGTCCCGTCCGGGAGCCGCTGGAGCCCGGGCAGACCCCTTGGGCCACTGAGCCCGAGTCGTCGTTCTCGACCTGGGCGCGACGTTTCTTCCGCGGCCTGGTGGTCGCGGTCCTGCTGCTCGCGGCGATCAGCGGCATCCGGTCCTGGGTCAGCCCGAACCGGACACCCGACACCGTGGTCGGCAGCCAGAACAGCTACCCGGTCGAGGACGCCCGCGCGATCGCGACGCGGTACGCGATCTCCTACCTGACCTGGGACGAGGCGAACCCGGAGGCGCGTCCGGCTCAGGTCGGGCTCGACCTGGCCGCCGGCCTGGACAGCCGCGCGGGGTGGAACGGACGCGGCAAGCAGATCGCGGTCACCGCCTACCCCGGCGAGGTCAAGGTCGATCCGGGTGGCGTGGTCGCCAAGGTCGACGTACGGGTGCGGGTCCAGACGTACTACCTGAAGGGCAGGGTGATGACCGCCGGCCAGTTCGTCTGGCAGCGGTTGTCCGTCCCGGTCGCCCGGACCGCGGCCAGGGTGGTGGCCAGTGGCCCGCCGACCTTCGTACCGGACGGCCGGGCAGCACTGCCGGAGAACATGCCCGAGGCCGGCGTACCGGACGACGTGCTGACGGCTGCAACGAACAAGGACGCCGAAGCGTTCTTCAGCGCGTATGCCGAGTCCGACAACAAGGTGTCGGCCGTGACCGCCCCCGGCTCGACCATCCGCAGTCTGAACGGCGCCGTGAAGTTCGGCGAGCTGAAGGACTGGCAGGTCTACACGGGTAACGACGACGAGCGGCGGGCGACCGCTGCCGTCACCTGGGACGGGGTGGGAGACACCACCCTCGACCAGACGTACACGCTCACGTTACGGCGTACTGTCGCCACGGACGGAGCACAACGATGGCAAGTGGCCGCCGTCGGATGACCACAGCAACCCGCCGTCGGACGACCGAGGCACCAAGGGAGACACCGCAATGACGACGCACGAACTGGCTGCGAGCGTGGTTCAGCTCGTCGCGCCACTGGCAGGAGCCAATGTCCCGACCGGCGCGGATTTCAAGGACTGGGTCCTGGTCATCGCGGGCAACATCTTCATCGCCATCCTGGTCCTGCGCGCGATCGGGCACTACTTCAAGCGGGAGTGGGGCGAGCTGTTCGGTCACATCGCCGCCGGTGTCCTGGTCGGGGGGCTGATCTATGCGAACAACCAGACCATCAATGTGCTGAAGGGCTTCTGGGGATTGCTCTCCGGGGGTAATTGATGCGCGTCGGCCGTACCCTGACCCACCACTTCGAGATCGAGACCCGGCAGTACGACCTGCTCGGGATCGACCTCGGAGAAGGCGCGCGACGCCGGATGATCATCTTCGGTGCGGTGATCATCCTGGCCTGGATCGCGCTGCTGTTCCCGTTCGTCGGGGTGCCCCAGAAGGGCACCGTCAGCCTGTACGTCGTACCGCCGTTCGTGATCACGGCGTTCGGCTGGCGCCCCGGCAAGTTCCACGAACGCCGCCGCCGCGTCACCGAGTGGGCGCTGGCCGTCCGCTACGCGCTGCGCGCACACCGCCCGATCATCGGACTCGGCGCCCGGGCGGCGGACAAGACGGAGTACCTGCCATGGCGTGAGCGCGTCGCGACCCAGAAGGTGGCCAACCTGGCGAAGGCCAGGGTGACCCCGGAGTGGGAACGCGATGTCGTGGTGGAGCTGGATCCGATGGTCCGCGCGGGTGCGGACATCACCGTGAACCAGCGTGCCCGCCTGCTCGGGGCGGACCACGTTCGGAAGGTCAGTCGCAGGACGTCGTCAGGCAGCCGATTGGTTAACGAGGGGCACGAATGAAGATCGCTGACAAGCTCCTGAACCTGGTGGGCGTCGGCCGCGAGCGCGGCCTGCCGCCGCCCCGGCTGGTGGCCATCGCCGACGGACTGCTCGTCACCGAACGCAGCGCCGAGGCATGGTTCCTGATCTCGGTGGCGAACACCGACCTGGCCACCGAGGCCGAGCAGGACGCCGCCCTGGACGCCGCGGTGAGTGCCGCCGCGACCATCCTCGGCGACCGGCTCAGTCACCTGAAGGTGGTCTGGGGCCGTTCCACCGGCCAGGACTACATCGACTCCGTGGCCGGCCACTACCGGCTCGGCGACCACGAGGCCTGGGCACAGACCCGGGCCGACCGGATCGACGAGATGCGGATGCCCGAGCGGTACGTCGCCCTCGGCGTACACCTCAGTGACCGCGACCCCCGCGCGACCGCGCAGGTCCGCGGCTCGATCAGCGACGCCCTCGGTACGACGTCCTGGCGGGTCAGCGCGCGTGAGCTCGCGCACCTGGACGAGCGGGTCCGCAAGCTCGGCCGGCAGCTCGGCTCGACCGTGTGGCGTGCACACACCGCGCCGGCCGAGGTCATCTCCTGGCTGATCAGCCGCGAGATGCACCGCGGCGCCGTGGCCGCACCCCGTCGCGGTCTGATCACCGGCGCCTCGCTGGCCCGGCTCACCTCAGGCCGCGTCGTGCCGTACACCGATCACCTGCGCATCTTCGACTCGCGCGGCCAGATCGCGGCGTACACGACTGTCCTCGCGATGACCGACTTCCCCGAGGAGCTCGAGACCCCGGGCCCGGGGGAGTGGCTGCGGACGCTGTCGGAGATCAAGGCGATCGACGACGACGGCGACGAGATCGACGTGACCGTCGAGGCCTCGGTCCGCTTCCGCGTACTCACCAAGAAGACCGCCCGGCACCTCGTCGACGAGACCCGCAAGAGTGCCAAGGAGCAGCGCCGTTCGGCCGCCAAGGGCACCGCGGAGGAGACCGCCGACGAGATCGTCGAGACCGAGCGCGTGATGCGCGAGGTCAAGCGCGACATCAACCGCAGCGGCCTCACCCTGGTCGAGGACCACCCCCGCCTACTGGTCAGCGCGGACACCCGCGAGGACCTCGAGGCGTACGTCGACGCCGTCATCGCGCACTACGCCGACCGCGGCATCACCGTCGCCCCCGGCGCCGACGAGCAGCGCGACCTGTGGCTCGAATCGCTCCCCGGCGACCAGCTCCGCGTCCCCGACCTCGGCCACGTCCGCGAGTCGACCGCCTTCTTCGGCTCCTGGTTCTGGGGCGGTGCGTCGATCGGTGACGCGACCGGTCCCGCGATCGGCTACCTGACCGGTTCCACACCAGGTCTCGTGCGTTTCGACGCCGCGGCCGGTTCGGCCCTGGGCGACGCGACCACGACCCTCTTCCTCGGCCGCTCCGGCCGAGGCAAGACGACCGCCGCCATGCTCGGCGGCCTCGACTCCGCCTTCGCCGGCGCCTGGGTCCCTCTGCTGGATCTGAAGGGCGACGCGGCCGGCGTATCGGCCGTCGCCGCGGAGTACGGCGTACCGACCGCGGTCATCGAGATCACCGCCCAGTTCTCCGGCGCCGCGGACCTGCTCCGCGTCCTCCCGGTCGACGACGCCCTCCTGCAGGCGCCGTCCCAGCTGATGCTCCTGCTCCCGCCACACCTCCGTGGCGCCGCCGAAGCCCCCGTGATGGCCGCCACCCGCGCCGAGATCCAGTCACCCGACCCCTCGTCGTGGGGCGTCATCCAGCGCCTCTGCAACTCCGACTCCGAAACCATCCGCACCGTCGGCTTCGCCCTCCGCGACCTCGTCGAGACCGGCCTCGGTTCGGTAGTCGCCGGCCCACCCTCAGGCCTCTCCTCCCTGACCACCAACCCAGGCCTCTGGGTCGTCCAGATGCCCGGCCTCACCCTGCCGTCCCCCGAGTCGGCCCCCGAGTCCTGGTCCCCGATCGAACGCGTCGGCATGGCCTGCCTCCGCGGCTGCCTCGCCTGGATGGTCCGCACCACCGGCCGCCGCGAGTTCCGCGGCCGCTCCAAGGTCGTCATCGTCCCCGAGGTCCACCTCCTGACGAAGACGCCCGACGGCGCCTCCTTCCTCGACTACATCGCCCGCGTCGGCCGAGCCCTCGGCGCCTCCCTGGTCCTCGACACCCAGGACCCGGCCTCGATCCTCAAACTCCCCGGCCTCGTCGAGCAGATCACCACCCTCTTCGCCTTCAGCCTCCGCTCCCGCGAACAGGTCGACTCCCTCCTCGAACTGCTGGGCCGCCCCCAAACAGCCCCCTACCAAACCCTCGTCCGAGGCATCAACACCGCAGCCAACGGCAAATCCATCCGCCACGGCCACTGCATCATGCGCGACCGCTGGGACGAAGTAGCCACCGTCCAGATCGACATCCCCAGCCAGCAGGTAGCCGCCCTCCTCCGCACCACCCCCGAATCCGAACACGCCAACACCCCCGCCCCCGCCCTCCCCGCCGACCCCACCCCCGCCGACCCCTTCGCCGACGACGAAGACCCCCAAGACCTCCCAGCCCCCGCCGCCACCGCCACAGCCCAATCCGAAGCCCACACCACCCACCCAGAACCACCCCCCACCCCCGCCGTAGATCCCACCCCCGCCGTGGAGCCCACCCCCGCCCCGGACCCCACAGCCGTCTCCACCCCCCTAGACACCCCACCCCCACCCCCCGCCCCCACCAACGGCCACCACCCCCCAACCCGCCACGAAGCCCCCATAGGCCCCGACGACGTCTACGACCAAGAAGCAGACGAAGCCGCCTACAACGAAGCCATGTCACCCGCCTACGCCGACACCGAGCCCCAACACCCGCCCAAGGGCAAGGAGCACGTCGCATGAGGTGGGCACGCCGTCTTCGTGCTGCGCTCACTGTCGTCTGTGTGTCTGTCGTAGTCACCGCTCAGGTAGCTCTGGCAGCCGACCCGCAAGGGCCCACCAATCCCACGGGATTCGGTGATCTGCTGCCGACGCCTGATCTGACTCACGGCGACAGCCGGACGCTGTTCGAGCAATACAGCCCCACGGTCTACGGTCTGGATTTCGAGACCAGCCTGCGTGACCCGATGGAGGCTGTCTTCAACGGATATGCGCACATGGTGATGCTGTACATCGTTGCCATCACCAGGGCGGCGATCTCGGTCGGGTGGTGGTTGTTCTCGTTTACCGATATCAAGCCGCTAACGGACACGGCATCTTCGGCGATCGGCCTCGTGAACACGCAACTTGCTGGCTGGCTGTTGCCTTCGGCGCTCGCATTCGGTGCGATCGCGGCCTATGCACAGCGGAAAGCGAGTGGCAGCGCAATGGGTCAGCTTGTCTGGGTGTTCGCAGCCGGCCTCTTAGCGATCAGCTTCGCAGCTTCTCCGAATATCTGGCTGAACGGTGTCGATGGCGCCCGGCAGGTGGGGTCGGACGCCGTCGTCGGTACCTCGACCGAGGTGCTCGGTGGGACGTCGAAAGTGCCGATCGAGTGGCCCGAGCCTGGCTTCTCCGGAACGAAGCGCGACACACTCTTGCGAAAATCCGGTGACGCAACCTGGCGTGCGTTTGCGGCAACGCCGTGGTGCGTGGCCGAGTTCGGCTCGCTGGCTGCCTGCCAGCGTTACGGCAAAGCCATTCTGGACAAGGGAACTGACGGGGACGCACGCAAGAGCTACATCGACAACGAGATCAGCAAAGCCGAAGGTGGCGGAGACGCGCCGACCGTGAAATGGGCCAAGGGTGACCAGCCCTTCGGCAGAGTTGGTGTGCTGACACTCGGCGCGATCGCCGCCACGTTGTTCGCGTTCCTCACGATCTCGCTGGCTTTCACTGCACTGATGGCGTTCATCGGCTGCATGATTCTTCTTGTCGTCGGAGTGCTCTTCACTTGTCTGTGGGCGATTCCCGGGCGAACTCGGCAATGGGGGATGAACTGGTTCGAGGCGTTGCTGGGGTTGGTATTGCAGTCGATCCTTGCCCTGTTGGTCTTCTCGACCACTCTGGCGTTGGTCACTGCGGTCTTCAGCCTTACGGACACTCTCGGTTGGCTCCCGGTGAGTGGCCTGGCGATTGCGGTGCTGATCGCGGGCTTCCGGCTAAGACGCATGTTCGAAAGCATGAGTTCGATGATGCGACCTGGGATGGGAAGCCTGGTCATGGGAGGCCTGGCTCGTCGGGGCGCGATGTCAGCTGTCCGGCGAATCATGGGTGCAGTTGGAAGTCGAGCGGCCAGTCCGTCGGTGGCCGAGAGAGCTGGTCGCGGGGGAGCGCAAGAAGTTCAAGCCCAACGAGCGTCGTCGGTTCGACTGTTCCGCCAGGCACCGGCCCTGGGGTCCAATCTTAGGGTCCTCAGTGCCCGGCAAGCCCCTGCACATGAGATCGGGTCCCGCGAGCGGCGAGCAATTGAGCCTGCATCGGGGAACGCCTCGGGCGTGGGTGCGCGCAAAGAGGGACTGGGCGCGAGTGCCAAGGAGCAGGCGCGGGCCGTTGCAGCAGGACAACTTCAGGCCGCGCCGAGCACCGCTGGATCGTCGGATCGTCGGAGGACGGTAACTGTGGGCCTGAGTGGAGCTTCCACAGGGCAGGCAACCAGTTCAGGCGGCGGACCGAACACCTCCGATTCGCGGCAGGCGCGGCATGCGAAGAAGGAGGCAAGGCCTGCCTCGCACAGCAGATTCGAGCCAAGAATGCATACCCACTCGGCTAGCCTCCGCGACGGGCCGCCCAAGATAGCCCGTGATCGGCGCAAGCCACAGACGACAGGGAGCCGCAGTTTCCGGGAGTACACGAGCGTCACCAAGGACGGTGTGACGGTCATGGTGCCGAACCGTAGGTGACGAGCCGATGAGACGAGGCAAGGATTCGTCGGACCGCGACGCTGAGGACGACAGGTCCAGTGGCCGGCGTCAACCGGATCAACCGGAGAGCTGGCGCGACGTCGTTCGGACCAGCTATGAGTACCCGGACGACATCGACGAGCTGAATCGTCGTGAGCGGCGTCGGGCAAAGCGGACCTGGCGTCGGGATGACCAGGCGCAGCGGAATGCTTGGCTGCGGGAGCAGCGGCAGGCGGAACCGACGAGCCCTGTCACAGTCGTCGTTGCGATCGTGATCCTCGCGATCGTGATCCTCGGTCTGGGTGGCGGATTGCCGCGCCTGCTCCGGGGCGACGAACCTGCGCGGGGAAACGTTGGTCTCCTGACTCCGCCCGCGCAACCAGGTGCGAACTCTTCCGTCCCGCCACAGCCCACGGCTGCTCCGTCGTCACCGCCCACCTTGACGAACTCGACGCCGCCGATCCTGACCGAACGTCCACCGGCGTCGGCAGGGGCATCTGCGGAAGAAACGATCAACACCTGGTCCAGGCTCTTCTACCAACGCGACCCATCGTCGGAGACCTACACGAATCTGATCGACAAGGCGGCGCCGTACATCACGACGCAACTCGGTGAAACCCTTCTAGCCGAGGGAGACTCGACCTACGACGCGCTCAAGGCCGACGGAGGAAAGTCGAAAGTAGTGGCCGTTCAGATCGGACCGCCGCGCCCGGACACCTCCCCGGTCGACACCCCCACCCGGATCAGCCGACTCGTATCGATCACGATCGACGTCACGGGCAAGCGACCGAACCGGATTGTCCTTCCGCTGCTGATCACCTTGGTTCCGGAAGGAACCAAGTGGGTGATCAGCGATCTCAACGGCGGAACCGGCCCGTGATCAAGGAGGGGGACTGATGTTCATGGAGCCAGGCATCGGTGGCATCTTCGGCGCCTCGGCCGGAAAGGCGGTTGGACTCAAGGCCCTGGGGGCGATGGCGGTCGTCGGCCTGATGGGTCTCGTGATGATCGTTCCGTTCGGAGCCGGCGGTGACCACTACATCTCCAGCTGTCCCGTCATCGGGAACTTCAGGGCCGACGATCCGCCGGCGGATGCACCGACCCGCCAACGACAGATCGCCTTCGCGAAGATCATCGACGGCGTTGCTGTTGCGCGCGGACTACCCGGCCGCGCGACGCTTGTCGCGTTGATGACTGCGCTGCAGGAGTCTCAGCTGGAGAACATCGACTACGGAGACCGGGACTCGGTCGGCTTGTTCCAGCAACGGCCATCGGCAGGGTGGGGTACCGTCGCGGAGATCTTGGATCCGACATACGCGGCCGAAGCCTTCTTCGGTGGAGCCGAGGCACCTGATCCCCCGGGCCTCGTCGATATCGACGGATGGCCCACGATGTCGTACACCGAAGCCGCTCAGGCAGTTCAGGTCTCCGCGTTTCCGAATGCGTATGCCCGACACGAGCGCACCGCGAAGCAGATTGCGACCGAAGCGGGTATTGACCTTGAGCGTTCCGGTGATCCTTACGCCGGCCGAGTGGGGACGAAACCAACTGTCGGTGCGGAGCAGCAGGTCTCCCTGGACGATTGCGAAGACGGCGCGGGCCTGATTGCGGGCCGACCGATCAACGGCGTCTGGCCACCCCAGACGGCCAGTGTCACAGATCCAACTGGCACTGGCGGATTGGTCACCCAGCGAACGGCTGCTTGGGTCGCTCAGGCACGTGCCGCTCTTGCGAATCCGCCGATGAGCTGCTGGGACGCGCACTTGTGGAATCCAACCAGTGACCATCCGAAGGGGAAGGCCTGCGACTTGTTCGTGGGGGCTGACGCGCGCAGCTCAGCTGCGGCGCGATCCAAGGGCGATCGGATTGCGAACTGGACCATTCAAACCGCGGGCACGACGGGGGTCCGCTACTTGATCTGGTACGGAAGAATTTGGAGTGCACGCACAGGGCAGTGGAAGCCTTACAACGGCGGCGGTGTCTACGATCCGAGCAACGCGACAGGCGGTCATTACGATCATGTCCATGTGTCGCTTTACTGAGTCCAACCACTGAGGCGGTACATGAGCAGCGCACAAGATCCTGTCGAGCCCGCCGGGAGCGAGCCTCACCGGATTGAGTCGAATGAAGCGCGGTCCCCGGTGCCGCGCGCCGACGACTCGCTGAAGCAGCAGCCGAATCAGCAACCGTCTGTTCCGTGGGGGAACGGGGCGCCAGCTTCGCCAGGCGCACCCGGAGGAACTGCGCTGCTCGCAGCTGAGGTCTTGTCGATGATTCTCTGGGCCGGGGCCAGCTTCGTCATCCTCTACTGGCTGACGCAGACCTTCGACTGGACGGCCTGGGGACTGATCGTGGGCTGGCTGCTGACCGGGCTCATCGTGATCTGGCCAGGGTCCGATGCTCTCCTGGCGAAGTATCTGCTCGGCCTGCGGCGACCGACCATGGTCGAAGGTCAGCGTCTTGCGCCCAGCTGGTACGCAGTCGCGAACCGTGCGGGGATCGATCCCAATAGTTATACGGTCTGGGTACAGAACGCGGAGACGGCCACCGGGTTCGTGACCGGCGGCAACACCATCTCCGTAACGCGTTGGGCTCTTTACACCTTGCCCCCGGCTCACCTCGAGGCAGTCCTGGCACATGACCTCGAGATGCACAAGAGGGGTCACTCGTGGTTCGGTCGAGTCATGCACTGGTACTCGATTCCAGCGAGGCTGGTCAGCTTAGTCATCCGGTTGTTGCTCAAGCTGAGCCGGGCGATCCCGGCCGTCGGATGCACGATCATAGGCTTCTTACTTGTTGCCTACCTCGGCCTCATTCTGGTTGCCCTGGTCTTCTATGACAGCCTCGCGGTACCGCTGATGTTCTTGCTGCCGCTCTTCACGCCCTTGCTGTTCCTCGGCGCGGGGAAGCTGATGGAGCGTTTGGCAGATCGGGCGACCGTCGACCTGGGATTCGGCCGGAAGTTGCTGGAGGTCTTTTACGGTTGGCAGGGTCAGCACGAGGGTGGGCCGCGGCGGGGTGCATTGCAGCCGGAATGGCTTACGGGCCAGCCATCGATCGCCGAGCGAATTCGGGCCGTCGAGGTCTATCTTCAGCGTCAGTAAGGCGGTACTCGACTATCCGTCGAACACCGAATCACTACAGCCTGGCCCGGAAGGGGCGGGCTGTTTTGGTCTTACGGGGTGAGGAAGCGGATGTCTTGGGTGGCGGTGGGGTTGGTGAAGGTGAGGAGGGCTTGGGCTTCGGGTTCTATGAGGGACTGGGTCTTCTTGGGGAGGTTGGTGATGGGGGTGATTTCCAGGTGGGCTTGGGTCTTGGTGTTTTTGGGGAGGCGCCAGGTGGCGGTGGGGTGGCCGTTGTGGAGGAGGGTGCCTTGGACGTAGAGGGACTGGAGGCGGGTGGTGGGGGTGGGGAGCCAGCGGGAGCGGTTGGCGTGGGAGAGGTAGAGGTTGTCGAATTCGGGGAGGAAGCGGATGGGGGGATCGATGTCCGGGTCGGGGAGGGTGAGGGTGGGGAGGTCGTAGAGGGTTCGGCCTGAGTCGGCGTCGGTGTAGGTGCGGAGGTCCAGGCGGTCGAAGATTTCGGTGAGGTGGGTCAGGCCGGACCAGGACTGGGCGTCCATGACCGAGGCTGGGCCGTAGGCGGCCAGGTAGCGGAGGACCAGGGACTCTGGGTTGGGGGATGGGTCCAGGTCGGCGTTGAGCCAGAGGTGGGGGAGGGACATGGCGGGATTGCCGCCTTTGCCCCAGATGCCTCGGGGTGGGGTTTGGATGGTGGGGAGGAGGCAGCGGACGGCGTGGGCCAGGGCCGCGGGGTCGCGGTCGGGCCAGAGTGGGGCCAGGTGTTCGCGGAGTTGTACGGCGGTCGCCGGGCTCTCGGTGATGCGGTCGGTGCCGGCTTGGAGGACTGCGGGCATGTCCAGGCCCTCGAGGCGGTGGCGGCCGTAGGTCATGTTCTGGAAGACCTCGCGGTCGAGGCGGGGCTGGATGAGCGGGCGGAAGGCGAGGAAGTCGGGGCTCGTCATGAGGTGGATGGTGGCGCGCATCATCGAGCCGCGGACGGCTTCGCGGCCTTCGAGGAGTTTGACCAGGTCGTCGGGCTGGAAGTTGGTGAGGCGGGTCCAGAGGCCGACGTACGGCGCGAGGGGGACTTGGGCCTGCATGCCGACGAGGTGCTCGATGGCTTCGAGGGCGGTGGCGTCGTGGCGTTCGAGCAGCCACTGACGCTGGAGGGTGGCGCGGTTCTGGGCTTGCAGGCTCAACTTCGACATGGCCGATCTTCTCCCGGCCAGCGGTTCATCCGCCAGGATGCGCCGTAGCTAATGATGTAGGAGCGGGCAGATGCCTGCGGGTTTGCAGCGCTTTACAGAGAGTCAGATCTGGTGCGGACCAGCGACACGGCGAGTATGAACAACGCTGGTAGGTCGAGAGCCTCGGGCTCGGGATTGTCGATCGCACTGAGGACGCGCTTCGACAAGGTGCGGCCACCCAACTGCTCGGCGAGATTCGCTGCTCGCTTCGGGGCGTCATCGTCGGCGCTGATCTCGTCCAGCAGGTGGAGCTCCAGCGAATCGAGTACTTCGCAGAGCAGCACGACATCCGCGTGGTCAGCATTGCTTTCGATCAGGGCCAGCATTCGTCGAGCGAAGTTGGCGTCGGCCGCGGCCTCGTGAATGGTCAGGAATGCGAGCTGAAGACGAAGGTTGTCGAGTTCGCTCTCGAAATCAGGTGGAGACGCCTCCGGATGCTGCTGGACCCACCGTTCAATCGCACTATGGAAGTCCTGGCGGTCTTGTGCCGACGAGAATGAGCCGTCGGGCTGCGGCAGTGCTACCTCGTTGCCAAGGAAGACATCGATCCATGCGCGGTGAAGGCCGAAGGCTTCGAAGGCGGCCCTGGCGGTGTCGTCGGAGATGCGCTCGCCGTGTGATTCAACTCCGGCGAAGATACGGTCGTCCGGAGCCGGAGCACGTCCATGCTGCTTCTCGAAGCTGCGCGCCTCCTGGCGAAGCAGGTGGGCAACCGTCGGGTTGATCTTCATCGTTCGGAGCGATCTGGTGACAACGCGGTTGTGGCCTCGGGCGATGGCCAGCGAAACAAAGTCTGTTCCTGGCTCGCTGTGCCACCGGCGGTCTTCGTCGGTGACGGGGTCATGGATCGACGCGTGCATGAGCAACCGGCCTAGGGTTTCCTCTGCACCGAGATCGTGCACGTCGGCGTACAAAAGGGTGTCGACGACTGGGACGAGTGGTGAATCATCGGCCAGCCCGAGTGCCCACGCTTCTGCCCGCACCGAGAGGTCGGCCAGCTCTTCGCGGTCTGTCGCGACCAGCACGGAGTACAGGCCTGTGAGCATGAGTGCGCCGTGCGCATGTACCGGGAGGCGAGCTCGTGTCAGGAGAAGCGCTCCGTCAAGCACGAGGTCGAGGCATGAATCCGGAGAAGCGCCGGCGGTGTCGAGTTCGGACAGGAGCTGACGGGCTTGCTTGATGGCCTTTTTCGTCGGGGTGGGACTCTTGCTCTGAGGACCCTGGACGAATCGGGCGGATCCGAGGCACACCGCTGGGTGCAGAGCTTTCGGTATCGATCGCCGATCCAAGCCGGCTGCCTCGAGCCGCTCGGCAAGCGCATGGAGAACCTCACCTGAATCGGTAGGGAGGTCCAACTCCTGGCTCAGCCGAAGTGTTTCGTCGACGACGCATCCGATTCCCTCCCAGTGCCGAGTGTCGTGGAGCTTGCGGAACCAAGCCGTTCGCGTATTGCCGAATTGGTGCGCATCGGTGAAGGAGTTCGGAAAGACGATCCCCAGCAGGAGGAGATCCAGCGAATCGAGATCGTCGAACCAGTCAGGTGCATCCTTTGTGCTGATAGCAGTCGCGAGCGCGCCGTATCCCGTGGCGTAGGCTTCCGCGATGGTCATCCGGCTAGACGGATCGAGCCGTATCAGTCGTTGCAATGCCTGGTCTGCGGAGGAGATAGGTTCGCCGGAGTCAAGCCGATCCTGCCTGGGCTTCGATCGCTTCGACCGGTTCCGCTTGGCCTTGCCCACCACAGGATCCCCTCAATCGACGCATCCCAGCTCGTGCCTCCCTCAGCTATCCTAAGTTGTCGAGTGCAGGACGGACCGGCGGAGGACGGGAGCCAGGTGGATTCTCACAACGAGATCACTGGTGACATCCACGGCGTTGCGCTGCAGGTTGGCGCGAATCATGGCCAGATCGTCGTCAGTGGGGAAACCACCGCGGCCTACCTCCGTGATTCGAACGTCTGGCCTGCGGCCAAGGACTGGAATGCTCTGGCAGCCGGAATACATCCGGCGCGAGCAGAGGATGCTAGTGAGGCCATCACTCCTTACGTGACCCGCGATATCGATCAGCAACTTCGCATCGATCTTTCGTCGGCAGCGGAGCGCGGCGGGCTGATCCTGCTCGTCGGGCAATCGGCGTCGGGTAAGTCCAGGACGGCATTCGAAGCGCTCCGTGCGGAGTTGCCCGAGCACAGGGTCGCGACTCCGGCCGGTCGTCCGGACTTGGCCGCGGTGCTGAATGCTGTTCGGAAGACGCCATTGCCCTGTGTACTTTGGCTTGACGAGCTGGACGTGTTTCTAGGACCGGGTGGGCTGGATCACAATGTGCTCAGAGCCTATGCATCTCTCCGCATTCCGATCCTCGGCACGATGCGCATGCAGCGCTTCCTCACCTACAGCGGCAACCGGCGTCGCGCTGATGGCGATCCGTTGCTCCGGCAGATGGCGATGATCGAAGAGCGCGTGCTGAACATGGCGCGGGTACTTGAGGTCTCCAGCCGATGGACCGAAACGGAACTACACCGAGCGGAAGAGCAGAACGACCCACGCGTCCGTGATGCGCTTGCCCACCATGAGACATACGGCATTGCCGAGTACATCGCGGCCGGCCCTGCGCTGTGGAATGAGTGGCGAAGGTCGTCTGACGTCGGCGGCCATCCCAGAGGGGCGGCGTTGATTGCGGCGGCCGTCGATCTCGCTCGAACGGGATTGCCCGGCCCGTTCCCGGAGGACTTGGTGCTGGGCCTGCACGAGCGTTATCTCGAGGCGCATGGCGGTGCTCTGCTCCGGCCTGAACCTGTGCCCGAGGCGATCGAGTGGGCGACTCGAAGTCGTTATCGGGCGGTGAGTCCGTTGATGCCCGTGCGTACCGGGTTCTGGCGCGTGTTCGACTACCTGGTCGACAGATCTGAGGAAGCGATCCCGTCGCAACGCGTTCCGGCCGCTACGTGGGCGGTCGCTGCGGCCGAGGCCACCGGGACTCAGCGGTTCGATGTTGCGCTGAAGGCAGCCGAGAGCGGCACGGCGGCAGCACAAGAATTCGCAGAGTCCATCTGGCTCGAGGCCTTGGAGGTTTCCAACAACGCTTACGAAGCTGTCATCGCGTACAACCTGGGCGTGCTCTACCTAGACATCGGTCGAGCAGGCCGGGCGATCCCGCTGTTCGAGCGAGCGGCCGAGGCCGGCGAGCCTCGGGCGGCCTTCAACCTGAGCGTCTTGTACAGGCAGAACGACGACAAAGAAGCGGCGCAGCGTTGGAGTCGCTTGGCTGCGGAGCTGGGGTATCCGCCCGCCTTCTTCCAGGTTGGGTTCGATATCGAAGAGCGCGGAGACATCGAGGAGGCCGAGCGGTGGTACCGGCGCGGTGCTGAGGCTGGGGAGTACCGCTCAGCTACCCAGCTCGGGACCATCCTGAGCGAGCGGGGCCATGAAGGTGAGGCACAACTGCTGTATCACCAGGCGGAGGCTGCCGGTGACCTTGTGGCGACCTACAACATCGGTCTGTTCCATCACCTCGCCGAGCGGCTGGACCTTGCCGAGGCGCGGTACGCAAAGGTCGCCGGGAGCGTGCCAGAAGCGGCGCTGAACCTTGGAACTATTCGCGAGGCAGCCGGTGATGTCCGGCAAGCTAAACACTGGTACGAGCATGCCGCCGACGCGGGCTTGCCAGCGGGAGCGTACAACCTGGGCATTCTGCTCGAGAAGGCCGGCGACACGGCTGGAGCCGAGGAGTGGCTCGCACGGGCTGCGGAGAGCGGACACATCCCGGCGGTTCACGTACTCGCCAAGATCCTTTATCAGTCAGGTCGCCTCAGCGAGGCAATTCCGCTGCTTATGAAGGCGTCGTCACTTGGGGACGCGCTCGCCACGGGGGTGTTGGGAGAAGTGCTAGTGGACGTCGATCGTATCGATGAGGCGATTCACTACTTGACCGTGGCGGCAGAACAGGGCAATCGGGACGCGGCCTACAACCTAGCGGTTGCCTACGAACGACTTGACGACTTGCCGTCGGCAAAAAGCTGGTTCCGTGACGCTGCCGACAAAGGCGACAAGGAGTCCGCGCTCTGTCTGGCAGATCTGCTGTTCAGGAGCGGGGAGGTCGCGTCGGCTGCGTGGTGGATCCGCCGCGGCCGTCGGATGCCGACCAGCTCGGTGTCGTCAGAAAGTGATATTGCCGTGGATGTCGCGGGCTTGGACGACCTTGCCGCTGACTGATCCTGAGACCTGATTGGCGACACCGCCGTGCTCGGCTTGCAGTTCAGAAGCCCACAGCGAGCGCAGCTGGTCGGCGAACTGGGCGTCGCTCTGCTCGGCCTTGGCCAACTCGACGGCCAGCTGCTGAACTTCGGCCGACGTCGCATCCGTTCCCTCCGCAGCCTCTAGAGCTGCTCTGGCCTCAGCACGATGTGAGAAGGCTTGCTTGACCAGGTCATACATTGATTTGGCAGCGTTACCGGCAAGCGCCGTAGCTATCGACACGAGGATCGGATCAACCATCGGGGCACGCTCCAGATTGTCGGGGTATTCAGTGTCTACAACCTAGACGGCCAATCTCCCGCGCTCGTTCCGGATACTGCCGGCGAAAGCTAGTCCTTCCGAGATTCGGCGAAACCAGTGATGCGTTGGACATACTCAGTGCGACTGGCTGTGTCCAGCCTGAGTCCGCGGTCGTCGCCGGCTAGGCGGCGGGCTTGGGACATGAGGCGGGAGGGGACTAGGCCGTCGAGGGTTTTCCAGGCGCCTAGCCAGCGGGGGACTGCTAGCTCGGGTTGGCGGGTTCGGCAGGTTCGGAGGACGGCGGCGGCTACGTCGGTGGGGTCGGCGGTGGGGAGGAGACCGCCTAGGCGGACGCCGGAGGAGAGGGAGGTTCGGACGGCGGAGGGGAGGACTGCGCTGGCTGTTACGCCGGTGTTGTGGAGTTCGCGGCGGACGGCGGCGGTGAGGCCGACGGCGGCGTACTTGGAGGCGTTGTAGACGGCCATGCCGGGGAAGGGGATCTTGCCGGCCATCGAGGCGATGTTGACGATGTGGCCGTGGTGGCGGTCGAGCATGCCGGGGAGGACCAGGCGCATGCCGTGGATGAGGCCCCAGACGTTGACGTCCATGGTTGCTCGGCTGATCTCGTCGGGTTCGTCGAGGAAGGCGCCGAGCGGCATGACGCCGGCGTTGTTCACCAGTACGTCGATGTGGCCGGACTTGGCGAGGACGGTGTCGATGAAGGCGGCGAAGGAAGCGCGGGAGGTGACGTCGAGGGGGTGGACCGTGGGGTCGCCGGCGGGGTCGAGGTCGCCACGGTGGACCGTGGCGCCCGCGGTGGTGAAGGCCTCGGCGGTGGCTTGGCCGATGCCTCGGGCGGCGCCGGTGACTACGACTACGGCGCCGTTGAGGTCTAAGGGTTTCATCGGACTGCCTCCAGGGGCTTGGAGATGGTGTAGTCGGAGGGCGAGAACCGGGCGACGTCGCGTTGCAGGCGGGCGCTGGACCAGGGCCAGCTGAAGGAGTTGCGGCCGTTGGTGTCGTGGTAGTAGCTGGCGCAGCCGCCGGTTTCGTAGACCGTGCCGGTGAGGGCCGACTGGACCGAGGTGACGAAGGCTTCCTGGACTTCGGGGCGGACGTCGAGACTGGACCAACCCCGGTTGAGGAGGGTCGAGACGGCCTGCAGCACGTGGTCGAGCTGGGCCTCGAGGATCATGAAGGCCGAGGTGTGGCCGGTGCCCAGGTTCGGGCCGAGGAGGTTGAAGGCGTTCGGGAATCCGGTCACGGCGGTGCCGAGATAGGCCTGGGGTGAGCCGTTCCAGACGTCGTCGAGCGACTCGCCGGCGGCGTTGTGGACCCGGGAGGCGATCGGCAGGTCGAGGATCTTGAAGCCCGTGCCGAGGATGACGACGTCGGCCTCGATCCGCGTGCCGTCGGCGCCGAGCACCGTGGAGCCGTCGAAGCCTGCGACCGCGGTCGGGTGGACGGAAACGTTGCCCGAGGCAAGGGCTGGGTAGTAGGTGTTCGACATCAGGATGCGTTTGCAACCGAGCGTGTACGTCGGGGTGAGAGCCGAGCGCAAGGCCGCCGACGGGACCGAGCGGCGCAGGTGCATCCGTCCGACGGCCTCGACGAAACGCATCAACCGTGGATGCCGGAAGCCCAGTCCCAGCGTCTCCATGCCGAGGTACTCGACCTGCCGGAGCAAGCGTTGCGCGAGCGGAAACCTCCGGAACAGCCAACGCTCGGCAGACGGCACGTAGTGATCAGGCTTCGGCAGCACCCACTGCGCGGTCCGTTGGAAGACATGCAGCGAGGCCACGGAAGGCTGGATCGCAGGAATGAACTGCACCGCCGACGCACCCGTCCCGATCACCGCAACCCGCTTACCAGCAAGGGAAACCGAGTGGTCCCACCGCGACGAGTGAAACACGGGACCGTCGAAGGACCCAGGGATCGACGGCATCAGAGGCTCATGCCAAGGCCCGGTGGCCGTGATCAGCACCCGGGCTTCGAGCGGACCCGAAGAGGTCTCCAACGACCAAACGGCGCGCACCGGATCCCACGAGGCGCGCCGCAGCTCGACACCGAAGCGCAGATGCGGGCGAACGCCGTACCGATCGGTGGTGTGCTCCAAGTACTGCCGGATCTCCGCCTGCTCCGCGAAAGCGCGGGTCCACGACGGGTTCGGGGCGAACGAGTACGAGTACAACGCAGACGGTACGTCGCACGCACACCCCGGATACGTGTTGTCCCGCCACGTCCCACCGAGCGAAGGCCCCTTCTCCAGTACGGCGAAGTCCGTGATCCCGGCCTGGCGCAGCCGGATCGCCGCCCCGAGACCGGAAACCCCAGCTCCAACGATCACAACGTCCATGAGCAACCACCTCCAGAAACCGACAGTATCCGAATACCGAAGGAATTCCAATACCGAACAACTAGAGTGACAGTCATGGCGAGAATGACCCGCGCGGAGAGTCAGGCGCAGACCCGCGAAGCCCTCACTGCGACCGCGACCGAGTTGTTCCTGAGGGACGGGTACGCCGCCACGTCGCTCGAGAAGGTGGCCGACGAGGCAGGTTTCTCCAAGGGCGCGGTCTACTCGAACTTCCGCAACAAGGACGAACTCTGTCTCGCGGTGGTGGATGCGATCCGCGAGGACCAGGCGAACAAGCTGGCCAAGGCGCTCGAAGGAGCCGAGACCCTAGAGGTCATGCTGGAGGGCTTCCAGCGCTGGGCCGACACGACCATCGGTGACGTCGGCTGGACGGTGTTCGAGGTCGAGTTCTCGACGCGCGCGCGGCAGGACGAAGACCTGAGGCGAGAGCTTGCCGAGCGCAACGCAGCGATCCGCAATGCGGCCGCGCTGCTGCTGGGCGCACACGCGCTCGAGTTCGACATCACGCTGCCGATGCCGGCCGCGGACTGCGCGACGGCGCTACTGAGCCTCGGTGTCGGCCTCGGCGTGCAGCGCGCGATCGACCCCGGTGTCGGCGTCGACGTACTGCCCAGTGTCATCCGGCTGCTGGCCGGGCGTTGACAAGGTTTTCCCTTGCCGACGCGAAATGCCGGGAAGATCTGCTTCCCTCCGGGTACCGAAGCGAACTAGGGTCTCGACGGATCGTAGTGGTTGCGTCACGCAACCTGAACGAATCGCCGACTGTGGGAGGGAATGTATGTCGAACCGCCGCAAGGCGCTCGTGGCCGTCACCGCCGGACTGGCCACCGTCTCGCTCGGTCTGTCCGTCACCAGCGCCGCGGGGGCAGCGCCGGAAGCCACCACCCTGGGCAGCCTGAAGCTCGTCAAGACCAAGACATCTTTGCTCGGCAAGCACTACTGGTACCAGCAGACCTTCAAGGGGCTGCCGGTGATCAACGGGTACTACGCGAAGCACGAGTCCAAGTCCGGTGTGCAGATCGCCGACGGCCGCGACGCCGTACCGGCGAACCTGGACGTCTCGGCGAAGCTGCCGGCCGCGACGGCCAACACCAAGGCGGCCGAGGCGATCAACGCCAAGGCCGCGCGGGCCCGGATCGCGGGTGCGGACAAGGAGGCCGAGAAGGTTCCGGCCGCCGGTCGGAGCACCGCGCAGCTGGCCGTCATCGGTGGGCCGGACGCTCGCCTGGTGTGGGCGGTCACCAGCCGCTCGAACGAGGGCTCGACCCGGAGTCTGGTCGACGCGGACAGCGGTTCGGTCGTCGAGTCGAAGGTGCTCAGCGACAACGCCAACGGGCGCGGCTCGGTCTTCGACCCGAACCCGGTGGTCAGTGAGCAGAACGAGAAGCTCACCGACAACAACGACAAGAATTCCGACGAACTGTTCCTGGCGCAGAAGAACGTGATCCTGCGCAACCTGGACGGCTCCGGCAAGCTCAACGGCACCTACGTGAACATCGTGGAGGCCAAGGGCGGCGTCGCCGAGAACAAGAACAACAACTTCGTCTACCAGCGCGCGAACGACAAGTTCGAGCAGGTGATGTCGTACTACCACGTCAACCAGACCCAGGAGTACATCCACAGCCTCGGCTTCACCGAGGTGAACAACGAGTCCCAGGACTTCGCCATCAACACGTTCGACGGGGACAACTCGTTCTACGACCCCTCGGTCGACCGGATCACCATGGGTGAGGGTGGTGTCGACGACGGCGAGGACGCCGAGGTGATCTGGCACGAGTACGGTCACGCGATCCAGGACGACGTCGTCCCCGGGTACGGCGAGTCGCTGCAGGCCGGTGCGATCGGCGAGGGCTTCGGTGACTACTGGGCCGTCACGATGTCGGTCCCGGTCAGCAACGGGTTCGAGCTGCCCTGCGTGATGGACTGGGACGCGACGTCGTACACGTCCACCGAGCCGCACTGCCTGCGTCGTACCGACACCGGCAAGACCACCGACGACATCGTCGGCCAGGTGCACGACGACGGTGAGATCTGGTCGAACGCGCTGTGGGACATCCACCAGGCGCTCGGCCGCGACAAGGCCAACAAGGTGGTCCTCGAGGGCACGTTCTTCTACGCCCCCGACACGTCGTTCGCCGACGCCGCCCGGGTCACGGTGCAGGCCGCCCGCCTGCTCTACGGCAAGGCCGACGCGCAGAAGGTCACCGACGCCTTCAAGGCCCGCAAGATCCTCTAGCAGTAACAGGTCATGCGCCTGCAGCTACTGTGGGCGCATGACCTGGAGTACGGCGGACATCCCGGACCTGACCGGACGACGGGCGCTCGTCACCGGCGCCACGAGTGGACTCGGCTACGAGACGGCGAAGGTGCTGCTCGAGCACGGTGCCGAGGTGCTGGTCGCGGCGCGCAATCCGGAGAAGACTGCCGATGCGGTCCAGCGCCTCAAGCAGGCAACGGGCAAACAGCCTGTCAGGGTCGAGCTGGACCTGGCAGACCTGTCGAGTGTCGAGCGCGCCGCCACCCATGTCGCGAACAGCTACGACAGCCTCGACATCCTGGTCAACAACGCCGGCGTGATGGCGACGCCGTACCGGCAGACCATCGACGGTTTCGAGCTCCAGCTCGGGACCAACCACCTCGGCCACTTCGCCCTCACCGGCCGCCTCATGCCGCTGCTCCAAAGCGGACGAGTCGTCACCGTCAGCTCCTTCATGCACAAGTCGGCGCGGGGGATCGCGGAAGCCGATCTGAGGCAGCAGGCGAGCGGCTATTCGAAGTGGCCGCAGTACAGCAAGTCCAAGCTGGCCAACCTGCTCTTCATGTTCGAGCTCGGCCGCCGCGTGCCGTCCGTGCTGAGTGTTGGAGCGCACCCCGGGTACGCCTCGACCCACCTCCAGGCGGCCGGTCCCGAGCTCGCCGGGCAGAAGCTGCAGGCCAAAGTCTGGGCCGGGATCAACCTGTTCGCCCAGTCCGCCGCGGCCGGTGCCTGGCCGAGCCTGTACGCCGCGACCCGTCCAGACCTCCACCAGGGCGCGTACGTCGGCCCCAGCTTCTTCGAGTACCGCGGTAAGCCGGCAATCGTCCGTCCGACCCGGACTGCGCAGGACCCGGAGCTCGCCCAGAGCCTCTGGGCCTGGTCCGTAGAGGCGACCGGCATAGATCCAGCACTCGCCGTAGCGAGCTAGTGACAGAGCGGCGTTCCTGTGGTTACCATCCGGTAATTTCCCAGCCGGAGGTCGCCCCGTGCGCAGAATCGCCGCCGCCCTTGCCGTAGCTCTCCTCGCCGCCCTCACGCTCGGCCCGCCGGCGCAGGGTGCCGAGCCCGGCTTCAGTACGTCGTACCAGCGCATCCAGGGTGCCGGTGGTATCCAGATCGGTGCTGTCGTCCTGACCCCGACCGGTCAGGGCAGCGGCCCGTTCCCGCTCGTGGTGATGCCGTCGAGCTGGGGCGTGCCGAACCTCGAGTACGTCGGCCAGGGCAGCAAACTGGCCAAGTCGGGCTTCCAGGTCATCTCGTACTCCAGCCGCGGCTTCTGGGACACGGGCGGCGGCATCGACGTGGCCGGCCCGCCGACGGTGGCCGACGTCTCCAAGGTGATCGACTGGGCCGCCTTGAACACGCCCGCCGACACCAGCAAGGTCGCCGCGGTCGGCATCTCGTACGGCGCTGGTACGTCGCTGCTCGCCTCCGCGGAAGATCCCCGGATCAAGGTGGTCGGTGCCCTGAGCGGCTGGGCCGACCTCATCAAGTCGATCGACCCGAACGAGACGGTCTCCCTCCAGGCCGTCGCCGGACTGCTTGCCATCGGCAACATCACCGGCCGCCCTGGGCCGGAGCTGCAGTCACTGCAGGCCAAGTTCCTCACTGGCCGGTACGACGAGGCTATCGCCGAGGCGAAGGTTCTTGCCCCGGTGCGCTCCGCGCAGACCGTGGTCGGCAAGATCAACGCCAACAAGCCGGCCGTCTTCCTCGCGAACGCCTTCGAGGACTCGATCTTCCCGCCGACCCAGTACACCGACTTCTTCACCGCACTGACCGGTCCGAAGCGACTCCAGCTCGCCCACGGCGACCATTCGACTCCTGAGGTGCCTGGCGCGATCGGCCTGCCGAACGAGACCTGGGACGAGCTCGTCGCCTGGATGCGCCACTACCTGACCGGCACGGACAACGGCGCCGACACCGAGCCGCCCGTCCAGCTGAAGTCCCAGCGCAAAACCTGGCGCGGGTACGACAACTGGGCTGCAGTCGGTCAGCCGCGGACGACGTACCTGAGTAAGGCAAATCTCCAGACCAGACCAGCCACGGGTTGGCAGCGTGGCATCGCGGCCGGCGTGCCGACGGTTGCCGACAGTGGGATCGCCCTGGTGTCCGGTGCGCTGCAAGGCCTGCTCTCCATCCCGACCGGCGTCGCGACCCCTTTGATCGATCGATCATTCGCCGGCGTCTGGTCGGGAGAGGTCTACCCCAGCCCCACGATCGTCAACGGATCCCCGGAACTGCACTTCACAGCAACACCCTCTGTGAAGGACACTTCACTCTTCGCGTACCTCTATGACGTCAACGCGCTAGGAGTCGGATCCTTGATCTCGCACAAACCGCTCACACTGCGAGGGGCAACCCCCGGCAAAGCCGTCAGCATCGATCTGCGCATGGAAGCCACCAGTTGGGAGGTCCCGGCCGGTCACCATCTGGTCCTCGTTGTCGACACCGTCGACCCGCGCTACCTCGGCCGGAGCTCCGTCGGCAGCTCGGTCACCTTCAGCTCACCCGCGGGCGACCCGGCCAGCCTGACCGTGCCGGTGGCCGCGTGACCACGACGCGCCGGGGATTCCTCGGCCTCACCGCTGCCGCCATCGCCGCCGCCCCGCTCAAGGCTCAGGCCGCGGCACCGAAGTACCTCTACCACGGCCGGTACGGCGACGGTGTCGGCATCGCGTCGTACGACGCCGCCGGCAAGATCACGTCCACCGGCGTACTGAAGGGGGTGGCCGACCCGTCCTTCATCATCCGTTCGGGCAACTTCCTGTACGCCGTCAACGAGCAGGCGACCGGGGCTGTCAGTGCGATCGCGGTCGATGCCCCCGGCAAACTTCGACTGATCAATCGGCAACCCAACAAGGGTTCTGGTCCCTGTCATCTGGCCGTTGCCAACGGCTACCTCTTGAGTGCGAACTACAGCTCCGGTGATGTCGCCGTCCACAAACTCAGGGCTGACGGCGGTATCGGCACCCAGACCGACCTCGTCAAACATGCCGGTGACGGTCCGCATGCGCATCAGGTCGTCGTCGCCGGCAACTACATTCTGGCGGTCGACCTGGGGACCGACTCGGTCTACACCTACACGCTGACGAGCGGGAAGCTCGCGCTCAAGCACCAGCTGACGCTGACGGCAGGTGCCGGTCCGCGGCACCTCGCGTTCCACCCGTCCGGCAAATTCGCCTACGTGGCCAACGAGTTGAACAGCACGATCACCGTCTGCAGCTACGCCGACGGCAAGCTCACCGCGCTGAGCACCCAGAGCACGGTCCCGGCCGGCTCGCCGACGAACTACCCGGGTGAGGTGATCGTGTCCCCGGACGGCCGGTACGTCTACCTCACCAACCGCGGCCACAACAGCATCGCCGTCTTCGCGACCTCGGCGACCGGCGACGCGCTCAAACTCCAGGCGACGCCGAATGCCGGCGGTGTGTGGCCGCGGCACTGCATCATCGATCCGACCGGCGGTCTGCTCTTCGTCTCCAACCAGAACTCGGGCAACATCGTCACCTTCGCGGTCGACCTCGCGTCCGGGAACCTGACTCAGAAGAGCTCGTTCAGTACGCCGACGCCTGTGTGCGTCAATGTTTGATTCTGATCGAGGTCTTGCGTTCTTACGTTGAAAACGTTTCCATTGGAGCGCCTTTCCCCGCCCTGAAAGGAGCTCCAATGTTCAAGCTTGTCGTCGCGGCCGCACGTGCGGCCGCCACCACCCTCGTAACGACGGCGCCGGCCGCCCCCGCCGCTTGGCAGCGCCGAAACCCCCCCCGCACCCCCCCCAGGACCGACGCAGTCACACCCTC
>NZ_JBHJQQ010000010.1:52716-261172 GCF_042262745.1 Kribbella sp. NPDC056345
TTTTCTTTTGGCCCCCTCCCCCCCCCCCTCATCGCACACCCATTCACCCTGGGCGGGGGGGCCGCCGCGCGGCCCCCCGCGACCACCCTCGTACCGACGGCGCAGGCCGCCCCGGCCGATTGGCAGCGCGGAACCCCGCCGCTCAGCACCCCCTGGACCGACGACGTCACACCGTCCAACGCGCTCCCGGAGTACCCGCGGCCCCAGCTGACCCGTCCGGAGTGGCGCAACCTCAACGGTCTGTGGGAGTTCGCGGCCGCAGCGCCGGGGGAGCAGCCCCCGATCGGCCGCACGCTCGGCGAGAAGGTCCTGGTGCCCTACCCGATCGAGTCCGCGCTGTCCGGGATCCAGCGGCACGAGGACCGGATGTTCTACCGCCGGACCTTCACCGTCCCCCAGCACTGGAAGGGCCAGCGGCTCGTCCTGCACTTCGGTGCGGTCGACTACGACGCCAAGGTCTGGGTCAACGGCCGCCTCGCCAGTACGCACCGCGGCGGGTACGACGGCTTCGACGTCGACGTCACGAACTACCTGCACAGCAGCGGTCCGCAGGAGCTGATCGTCTGGGCCGAGGACCTCACCGACGAGACCTTCCAGCCGATCGGCAAACAGCGCAAGGTCGGCGACCGCGGGATCTTCTACCAAGGCAGCTCCGGCATCTGGCGCACGGTCTGGATGGAGCCCGTCAACACGGCGTCCATCAAGCGCCTCCAGCTCACCCCGGACCTCCCCGGCAAGGCACTGAAGGTCACCGCGGACACCGATGGCCCGGCCGGCCTCGACGTCGAGGTGACGGCGTACGACGGTCGTCGTCAGGTCAGCAAGGTCCGGGGCAAGGCCGACACCGCGCTCCGGGTGCCGATCCCGAACCCGAAGGCCTGGACCCCCGATACGCCGTTCCTGTACGACCTCAAGGTCCGCCTGATCGATCGCCGCGGCAAGACCGTCGACGAGGTCGGTTCGTACGCCGGGATGCGGTCGGTCGGCCTGGTGAAGGGGGCCGACAGCAAGCTTCGGATGGGGCTCAACGGCAAGGTCCTGTTCAACCTGTCCACGCTGGATCAGGGCTTCTGGCCGGACGGTCTCAACACCGCGCCGACCGACGAGGCGCTCGCCTTCGATCTCGTGCAGCACAAGCGGCTCGGCTTCAACACCGTCCGCAAACACATCAAGGTCGAGCCTGATCGCTGGTACTACTGGGCCGACAAGCTCGGACTGATGGTGTGGCAGGACATGCCGTCGAGCAAGACCGCGGAGATCCCTGAGCCGTGGCGTGCACAGTTCAAGTCCGAGCTGCACGAGATGATCGAGGAGCACAAGAGCTTCACCTCGATCACCGTATGGGTCCCGTTCAACGAGGGCTGGGGTGAGTGGGACAAGACCGAGACCGGCAAGATCGCCGATGCGGTGAAGGCCCAGGATCCGTCCCGGCTCGTCAACGCCCACAGCGGTGTGAACTGCTGTGCCTCCAAGGGCGATTCGGCCCGCGGTGACCTCCTCGACCACCACGCCTATCTCGGCCCGGGAACCCCGTCCCCGGCGGGTGAGCGGGCCGCGGTCGACGGCGAGCACGGCGGATTCGGCCTGAAGACGCAGGACCACATGTGGTTCGGCGACGGCTTCGCCTACGAGATGACGCCGGACAAGGCCACGCTGACCAGACGGTACGTCGAGAATCAGCGCGACGTCCTGAAATCGGCCAACCAGTGCGGGATCAGCGGTTCGGTCTACACCCAGATCACCGATGTCGAGGGTGAACTGAACGGCTTCTTCACCTACGACCGGCAGGTCCCGAAGATGGACTTCGCCCAGGTCCGCACGATCAACGAGCAGATCATCGCGGAGGCGGACGGTACCGGAACCGGCGGGCCGAACCCCGGTCCCGGCACACCCGGTGCCGACGGCATCCACTTCTACCCGCTCGACGGCAGCACCGAAGATGCCGTCGGCAACAACGACGCCACGCTGCAGAACGGTGCGACCTTTGCCCCCGGCAAGAATGGTCAAGGCGTTGCGCTGAACGGATCCAACCAGTACGTCGACACTGGTGCCGCGCTGCTGGACACGAACGGCAACTACTCGGCCAGTGCCTGGGTGAAGCTGAACAAGGTGGACGGGTTCCAGACCTTCGTCAGCCAGGACGGTGATCGGGACAGCGCGTTCTTCCTGCAGTACTCCGGTGCTGACCAGCGGTTCGCGATGAGCTTCCCGGGCGTCCGCGCCCTCGCGCCGACCAAGCCGAATGCCGACCAGTGGTACCACGTGACCGGTGTCCGGGACGCCGGAAAGGGTGAACTACGCCTGTACGTCGACGGTCAGCCGGTGGCCGCGAAATCCGCCTGCACCCTGGACTCGACCTCAACCGGCAACACGGTGATCGGCCGAGCCAAGTTCGGCGGAAACCAGGTCGACTTCCTCGACGGCACGGTCGACCAGGTGCACCTCTACGACCGCGCGCTCACCGACCAGGAGGTCAAGAACCTGTACAACTCCGGCCGCTGACACTCGGACCCGAGGTGCGAGCACGTCGCAAACCACCGATCCTGGTTAGTACATATAGCCAAGGGAGAGGTGGATGCGATGGCAGCCCCGAGCCACCTGCTCGCACCTCAGGCCGTCAACAAGTTCCGCCCACCCCGGTTCGGCCTCGGCGGCTCGCGTCTGGGCGAACCGGACGGTGACGCCGCCGCGATCGCGACCGTCGACGCGGCGTACCAGGCAGGAATCCGGTTCTTCGACTCCTCACCGGCGTACGGCGACTCCGAAGCCAGACTCGGTACGGCGCTCGGCCGCCGCCCGCGCGGTGAGTTCCTGGTGTCCACCAAGGTGGTCGGCGCGGACGCCGCGGAGTCGGTCCGGGGGAGCGTACAGCGGCTCGGATTGGCAGTGGATCTTGTGCTCGTGCAGGAGCCGGGCGCGTTCGAGGCCGCCCTCCCTGTTCTCGACGGGATGCGCCGCGAGGGCGTGGTCAAGGCGATCGGTGCCGCATCGACCGACTGGCAAGCGCTTGATCGGCTCGTCCGCGACCACCGGCTGGATTGCGTCCTGCTGGCCGGCCAGTTCTCGCTGCTCGACCAGAGCTCGCGGCCGCTGCTGGATCGTTGCCTTGCGCGCGGAGTTTCGGTCATCGTGTCCGGCGTGCTGTCACCGGAGGTGCTGCACACCGACAGCGTGCCGGCCCGCCGGATCTCGGCCGTCTGCGAGCGGTACGGCGTCTCGCTGCCGCAGGCCGCACTCGCCTTCCCCGCCCGGCATCCGGCGGTCACCTCGGTGCTGATCTCGGCCGCGAGCCCGGCGGAAATCCGGGCCGACGCAGCTCTCGTCCGGCAACCGGTACCGGCGAATCTGTGGCGGGATCCGGAGCTTCTGCGTTTGCTATCGTAGAAAACAGGTCCCGCGCTACTGCGGGCCCCGGACGAGTGACGTCGTACCCGGTTGGCGAAAAGACGACGTCCGCCCCTTGGAGGGGCAGTTCCGATGCATGTTGTCGACGTTCTCGAAATCGTCGGTGCGCTCGTCATTCTGATCGCCTTCGCGGCCGCCCAGGCCGGACGATTGCGTCAGCGCACCCTCACTTACCAGCTGCTGAACTTCCTCGGCTCCGGCCTGCTGGCCCTGATCGCCCTTCAGGAATCGTCCTGGGGCTTCCTGCTGCTCGAAGGCAGCTGGGCCGTGATCAGCCTGATCGGTCTGCTCACACTGCGCAGGAAGCCTGAACCGCAACAGGCCTAGAACTTGTCGCCCGGGTTGGTCGCACTGGGCGGCCCGGTCGGGACCGGGGTGATCGGGACGGACCCGGTCGGGTCCGGTGTGGGGTTCTCGGTGCCTGGTGGCGGTGTGGTCGGCGTGATCGTCGTGGTGACGGTGTTCGTCGGCGTCGGGATCACCGGCGGCGGGTCGAGCGGCGGGGAGTCCTTGAACAGGAACCAGGCCAGCAACAGCGACAGCGCCATCAGGAGCAGCATCGTGGCCAGTGCGTACCAGATGGCAGCCCAGGAGGCCGGCCGCAGAGCGGTCGGCCAGGGCAGCGGCCAGATCCGGAACAGCCCAGGCCGGCGGCGGTTCTCCCAGTAGTGCCTGAACTCCGGCCCCCGGCGCCGCCCAGGCTGCGGGATCCGGTCCATCAGTACGGCGGACAGCACGTCCTCACCGCGGCGCTCGGCCAGCAGCCGCTCGTCCGACGCGGCGCTTGACCCGTCGTCCTCGCGGATCGGCCCGAGCGCGGCCCAGAGCGCGAGGTCGTCGTCGTCCTCGTCGTTGTGCGCCAGTACGACGTCCTCGGGCAGCGAGTCGACCGCGAACACGAACCGGTCCCGGGCGGCCGCGTCGTCGGCCGAACCCTCGGTCATCATCGCGACCACGGCGTTCCGCCCGCGCTCGTCACTGGCTGTGTACAGATAACCGGCCGCGTTCGCCCCCAGCCGGCCCCGCAACCAGAACTCGCCGACCCGCGGCGGATCCTCCGGCTGCAGCGGGAGCGCGGCAGGAATCAGCGACGCAGGTGCGTCCACCGGCGGCTCGGCCGGCTGCACCTCCGTCTGGGATTCGGTCGCAGTCATCGCCCCAATCCCACCACATCCCTGGTAGCACTGTCGCCGAGGGCGTGCCAGCCCCGGGATTTGACCCGCCGGGGAGGATGGGCGCGGTGGGCCATGCAGCGGCGGACCCACGGATCTGATGGAATGGCCGGTGTCGAACGCATCGGGGAGTGACAAGGTCCGCACTGTGGACCCCGGAAGGACAGGCATGACCGAAACCACTGTGCCGGCTGCAGCTGTGGCGCAGCAGTCCCGGCTGATCGGCGAGGCACTCAGCGAGGTCAAGCGGGTGATCGTCGGTCAGGAGCACATGGTCGAGACGCTGATGGTCTCGCTGCTGGCCAAGGGTCACTGCCTGCTCGAGGGTGTGCCGGGGGTCGCCAAGACGCTCGCCGTGCGGACCTTCGCGAGTGTGGTCGGCGGCACCTTCGCCCGGATCCAGTTCACCCCCGACCTGGTCCCCTCCGACATCGTCGGGACCCGGATCTACCGGCAGACCCGTGAGCAGTTCGACATCGAGCTCGGCCCGACGTTCGTGAACTTCGTGCTGGCCGACGAGGTGAACCGGGCCCCGGCCAAGGTGCAGTCGGCGATGCTCGAGCTGATGGCCGAGCGGCAGGTGTCGATCGGCGGCCAGACCTTCCCGATGCCGAAGCCGTTCATCGTGATCGCCACCCAGAACCCGATCGAGTCCGAGGGCGTCTACCCGCTGCCGGAGGCGCAGCGGGACCGGTTCCTGGTCAAGATCGACGTACCGCACCCGCGCGGGCACGAGGAGTTCGAGATCCTCCGCCGGATGAGCGTCGACCCGCCCGAGCCGCGGCCGGTGCTGCAGCCGGACACCATCATGGAGCTGCAGCGGACGGCCGAGCAGGTCTTCGTGCACAACCTCGTCGCGGAGTACGCCGTTCGCCTGGTGATGGCGACCCGGACACCGACCGACTTCCACCTGCCCGACCTGGAGCCGATCATCGAGCTCGGTGTCAGTCCGCGGGCGACGCTCGGCCTGGTCTCGGCCGGCCGGGCCCTCGCGCTGATCCACGGCCGCGACTACCTGCTGCCGAGTGACAT
This sequence comes from Kribbella sp. NPDC056345, assembly GCF_042262745.1. Lineage (NCBI taxonomy): Bacteria > Bacillati > Actinomycetota > Actinomycetes > Propionibacteriales > Kribbellaceae > Kribbella > Kribbella sp. NPDC056345. The sequence goes on from NZ_JBHJQQ010000010.1 coordinate 58,326, forward strand.
CCAGACCGTCGCGCTCGACGTGATGGGGCACCGGATGGGCCTCACCTTCGACGCGGTGGCCGACAACATCGACCCGCGCGCGGTCGTCGAGCGCATCCTGGCCACCGTCCCGCCGCCGCAGCCGGTCTGGCGCGACGGCAGCGACGGCAGCGGCCGCCCGGAGTTCGTCTAGTGGCCAACCGTCCCGATCCGCGAGCCGCGATGACGATCTCGCAGCTCGCGCCCGAGCGTGCGTTGCGGCGGCTGGAGCTGACCGTCGTACGGCGTCTCGAGGGGTATCTGCACGGTGAGCACATGGGCCTGTTGCCGGGGCCCGGGACCGAGCTGGCCGAAGCACGTGCGTACCAGGTCGGCGACGACGTCCGGCGGATGGACTGGGCGGTGACCGCGCGGACGACGATCCCGCACGTGCGCGACCTGATCGCGGACCGTGAGCTGGAGACGTGGGCGATGGTGGACCTGTCCGGCTCGATGAACTTCGGGACGTCGACGCTGGAGAAGCGCGAGCTCGCGGTCGCCGCGGTGGCCACGGTCGGGTTCCTGACCCACCGGCTCGGTGACCGCTTCGGCGGACTGATGCTGCGGGACTCCTCGTTGCGGCGCTGGCCGGCGCGTTCCGGCCGCCTTGCCTTGTACGGTCTGCTCCGCGCGTTGCTGGCCGAGCAGTTCACCGCCGAGCAGTCGGCGCAGCGCAGTGACCTGGCCGCGGCCCTGGAGTCGATGGCCCGGACGCAACGCAAGCGTGGTCTGCGAGTGATCGTCTCCGACTTCCTCACCCCCGAGGACGGCGAGGTCGACAGCCGGCTCGAGCCGTCCTGGGAGCGCGCGATGCGCAAGCTGACCGCACAGCACCAGGTGCTCGCCGTGGAGATCGTCGACCCGCGGGAGCTCGAGCTGCCGAATATCGGCGTCGTCATGATCGGCGACCCGGAGACCGGTCAGGTCCGCGAGATCGACACCCGCCGCCGTAAGGTCCGCGAGGCCTTCGCGACCGCAGCCCTGGCACAGCGGGAACGAACCCGGATCGCCCTGCGTAGGGTAGGTGCGGGCCATCTGGTCCTGCGGACCGACCGGGACTGGGTCGCCGACACCGTGCGGTTCGTGCTCGCCTACCGGCGGATGGCTCCGCGTCTGCACCAACCGCCGAAGGGAGTGGCGCGCTGATGGAGTTCCTGTCTCCGAGCAGGTTGTGGTTCCTGCTGCTCATCCCGGCGGTCGTCGCGGTCTACCTGTACCTGCAGCACCGCCGCTCGCAGTACGCGCTGCGCTTCACCAACATCGCGCTGCTCGACCGGGTCGCGCCGCGCCGCCCGCAGTGGCGCCGGCACCTCGCGGTCACCTTCGCGCTGCTGGCGGCGATCTCCTGCATCGTGGCGTTCGCGCAGCCCAAGGACAAGGTCAAGGTGCCGCGCGAGCGGGCCACGATCGTGGTCGCGATCGACGTCTCGCTGTCGATGATGGCCACCGACATCGACCCGAACCGGCTGGAGGCGGCGAAGAAGTCGGCGAAGAACTTCGTCAACCAGCTGCCCGGCAAGTTCAACGTTGCCCTGGTCAACTTCGCCGGGACGGCCTCCATCATCGTGCCGCCGACCACCGACCGGGCGACCGTGCTGCGGTCGATCGACGGTCTGGATCTGGCCGAGTCGACCGCGACCGGTGAAGGCATCTTCACCTCGCTGCAGGCCCTCACCCAGGTCCCGCCGGATCCGGATCACCCGAACGACCCGGCCCCGGCGCGCATCGTGCTGCTCTCGGACGGCAAGCGGACGGTCGGCCGGACCGCGCAGGAAGGCGCGCAGGCGGCCAAGGCCAAGAAGACGCCGGTCTACACGATCTGCTTCGGTACCGACTCCGGCTTCATCGAGATGGACGGGATCCGGCAGCGGGTCCCACCGGACCGGGCCGAGCTCCGCAGCGTCGCCGAGATCAGCAACGGCAAGGCCTACACCGCGGAGTCGGCCGGTGAGTTGGAGGACGTCTACAAGGACATCGGCTCCTCGGTCGGGTACGACGAGGTGGACAAGGAAGTCACCTCCCGGTTCGCCGGGATCGCCATGCTCTTCACGCTGGCCTCGGCCGGTGCGTGCATCGCGATGGCGTCCCGGTTCCCCTAACTAGCTTTCGTCCGCGTACGTCGTCAGCCAGGCCAGCGCGGAGTTCCAATTCACCGCGACCTCGTTGGTCGAGTACGAGCCGATCTCGTCGATGTAGCACTTGGCCGGGGCACACCCCTGAAGGTTGCGCTGGGCAACGGGATCCTGCAGCCCTGAGTTCGGTCCACCGGCCAGCGAGCCCGGGTACGGCGAGGGATACGCCGGGTTCAGCGAATGGGACCAGAACCGGTGGTGCTGGTTGTGGCTGTCCCGCTCGCCGTACCCGGTCACGTAGGACTGGTTGATCGCGTTCCGCCCGAGCAGGTAGTCCAGCGACTCCAACGCCGCCGACCGGTACGACGAACGCCCGGTCAGGTCGGCCGCAATCGCGAGAATCATCGCGTTGTTCGCCGTACCGCTGTTCGATCCCCACACGTACTGACCGTTGGCCGGCTTGTACGGATTGGCGTAGCCCTGCGACCGCAGATCGGCAAGGTAGCTGTCGGCAACGGTCGAGATCCGCTGCACCAGCTTCAGCCGCTCGATGATCGACAGCCGCCACGGCACCCGGGCGAGCGCCAGATCCGCGAGCCCACCGGTCTCTTGCCACGAGAACCCGTCAGCCGCCTTCAACCCGGTCGTGATGCGACGCTTGTACGACGCCTTCCCCGTGGCAGCGAACAACTCGGCCGCGGCCCAGGAGAACTCGTCGGTCACCTTCACGTCGTCGTACGGGCCACCGCCCACGCCGCCGCCCGGCGCGTAGATCGCCGGATGCGCCTCAGCGGCCTTCCAAGCCGTCTGCGCGGCCGACAGGCAGCGAGCAGCCAATGCGCGGTCCCAGTGCGCGTACACGCGGGCACAACGGGCGCCGATCGCAGCGAGGTTGAGGGTCGCGGCGGTCGACGGCGGGTAGAGGTAACGCTGCTGCGGGTCGGCGGCCGGGGCGAGCGCCATACCGGTCCAGGCGACATCGTGGATCTTGTGGTGCACCATCCCGGCGAGCGGCTGACCGGCCGGGACCTGCATCCGGAGCAGGAAGTCGATCTGCCATTTCGCCTCGTCCAGCACGTCCGGCACCCGGTTCTCGTTCTCCGGGATCCTCAGGCTGACGTTGCGGTCCGACTCCTCGTACAGGTCGAGCAGCTGCCAGGCCGCGAGCGCCCCGTTCACGACGTACTTGCCGTGGTCGCCGGCGTCGTACCAGCCGCCGCGGACGTCCAGGATGTAGTCGCAGCTGCCGGGGACGCAGGGGACCGAGGTGTCACCCTTGTTCGGCGCGACGCCGAGGTGACCGGCCGCGCGGGCCCACGCGTCGCCGACGTACTTGGCCTCGATCGGGATACCGCTGCGGTTGTTGTAGAAGTACTCGAGCGATTCCTGCCGGAGGCCGGAGTACAGGTTCTTCGCGATGTCGAACGGCTCGCTGATGTCCTCGCCGACGACGAGCCGGAAGCCAGTACCAGAACGCTTGTAGGCACCGAAGTCGATCAGCTGCACACTGTCGCCCGACAAGGCATCCGGCCCGTACGGCGTGGTCTTGCCGACGGCAACCGTCTTGTTGCCGGCATCAACGAGCTTCCAGTCCAGGGGAGTGGTCTGGTCGGTGACATAGGTCGCCCGGTGCGGACCGGTGGGCAGATAGCCGAGCTGGTTGACCCGGACCGGTGAGCCGAAGTCGCGTACCCCACCAGGTGGCACGATCCCGCCGGTGACCGAGATGTTGTCCAGACACAGCGTGTATGCCTCGGTCGCGCCACCGGCCTGGAAGGACATCTGACCGTGCGTGTCGGTCACCGGTGAGTTGCCGGTGAAGCTGAAGCTCTGCATCGTCGTACTGGCCGTCACGCTCTGGCCGAGCACTGTCCCGTACGGCGGCCCCTGCTGCTGCAGAACCGCCTTGAACTGGATCGGCTTGCTGGCCGACGCGTCGAACTTCAGCGTGTACGGCTGCCCCTCCTCCAGCGGTAGGTCGTCCTGGCCGATCATCGAGTCCCAGGGATTGACGGTCCCGGCCGGGATCTCGGCGCACAACCGCCCGTCGGCGACCGCGGCCGGGGTATTCGAGCTGGACCACCAGGGCTCCCGCTCGGTGTCGAAGGTCCCGTTCAGAATCCGTTCGTACGGCGGATCGGCCGCGGTGGCCGAACTGGGGATGAGGGTCGCGGCCAGGACGGTGAGCGCGGCGGAGCCGGCGATCACGGCGGATCGTCGTGCTGAGGACATGGGCACTGCCTCCGGGGAAACGCTGGGAGCGGTTGCAGAAACCGGGCGGAATCCGCAGCCAAGGTGGCGCCATGGTCCCGAGGCTGCCTGGCCGTGTCAAGACTGAGAAGGGGGTTCACAAACGGGCGGCAATCGCTTACCTTCGGCTGGAAGCGCTCCCAGTTTCTTCCAGTTTCGAGGAGAGTCAGGATGTCGGCAAAGTGGTGGGCAGCAGTCGCAGTTGGCCTGGTGGCCGTGACCGGGTGCGGGGGTTCGGGTGGTGACGCGGCGGCCGACGGCACGATCACGCTGACCGTGAAGACGTTCAGCGAGTTCGGCTACGAGGACCTCTACCGGCAGTACGAGGCGTCGCACCCGGGGATCAAGATCAAGGCCGACAACATCGCCAAGCTCGCCGACTACACGCCGAAGCTGCAGCAGTGGCTGACCGCCGGCAGCGGCGCCGGTGACGTGGTCGCGCTGGAGGAGGGCATCCTGGTCAAGCTGATGGCCAAGCCCGACCAGTTCGCCAACCTCCTCGACTACGGAGCCGGCAGCCTGAAGGGCAACTTCCTGGACTGGAAGTGGAACCAGGCGCTCAGCACCGACGGTTCGAAACTCGTCGGTCTCGGGACCGACATCGGTGCCCAGGGCATGTGTTACCGGACCGACCTGTTCGCGAAGGCGGGGTTGCCGACCGACCGGGAGAAGGTCGGTGCGCTGTGGCCGACCTGGGACGAGTACCTTGCCACCGGCAAGAAGTTCACCGCTGCGAACACCGGCGCCAGCTTCTACGACACGTCGGGCTCGATCTACCAGAACATCCTGATGCAGCAGGGCGATACGACGTACTTCGATCGCAGCAACAAGCTGATCGTCGACACCAACCCCGGCGTTCGCAAGGCGTGGGACCAGACCGTGCAGATGGTCGACGCAGGGCTGTCCGGCAAGCTGCAGATGTGGAGCCCGGCCTGGAACGCAGGCTTCAAGAAGGGCACGTTCGCGACCATCCCGTGCCCGGCGTGGATGCTCGGCATCATCAAGGACCAGGCCGGTCCGGAGAACGCCGGCAAGTGGGATGTCGCCCGGGTGCCGGGGGAGGGGGCGGTCCGCGGTGGCTCGTTCCTCGCCGTACCGTCGCAGAGCAAGCACCCGAAGGAGGCCGCCGAGCTGGCCAAGTTCCTGACCAGCCCGGAGGGTCAGACCGCGGCCTTCAAGGCGAAGAACAACTTCCCGTCGGCGCCGCAGGCTCTCGACGACCCGGCTGTGGCCGGCGCGAAGAACGAGTACTTCAACAACGCGCCGGTCGGCAAGATCTTCGGTAAGTCGGCCAAGGAGCTGAAGCCGGTCTACCTCGGCCCGGAGAACCAGCAGGTCGGTGACGCGATCGGGGACGCACTGACCGCGCTCGAGCAGGGCAAGCTCAAATCCGAGGAGGCCTGGACCAAGGCACTGGCCGACGCACAGCGGGCCGCCGGCAAGTGACGCGCCCCAGTCGCTGGAACCGCTTCGACCTGCACGGGTCGCCGTACGTCTTCATCGCGCCGTTCTTCCTGCTCTTCGCCGCGTTCGGTCTCTTCCCGCTCCTCTACACCGCGTGGGTGTCGTTGCGGTCCTGGGACCTGACCGGTGATGCCGGGTTCGTCGGGCTGGAGAACTACAGCCGGCTGCTCGGCGACCCGGACTTCTGGAATGCGTTGGTCAATACGCTCGGGCTGCTTGTGCTCGCGACGGTTCCGCAGTTGCTCCTCGCGCTGATCGTCGCGGCCCTGCTCAACCGGCCGCTGCGAGCACTGCTCTTGTTTCGGCTCGGTGTTCTCGCGCCGATCGTCACGTCGGTCGCTGCGGTGGCGATCGTCTTCGGTCAGCTCTACGGCCGTGACGCCGGCCTCGTGAACGGCGTACTCGGGCTGGTCGGCATCGATCCGATCGACTGGCAAGCGAGCAAGACGTCCTCGTGGATCGCGGTGTCGAGCATGGTCAACTGGCGATGGATGGGGTACAACGCCTTGATCTACCTGGCCGCGATGCAGGCGATCCCCCGTGATCTCTACGAGGCCGCGCAGATCGACGGCGCCGGCGCGGTCCGGCAGTTCCGCAACATCACCGTGCCGTTGATCCGGCCTGCGCTGATCTTCACCGTGGTGATGTCGATCATCGGCGGGATGCAGTTGTTCACCGAGCCGCTGCTGTTCGGGCAGGGCGATGTGTCCGGTGGCAGTCTGCGGCAGTTCCAGACCATCGCGATGTACATGTTCGAGCAGAGCTTCCAGAACTTCGACTACGGGTACGGATCCGCGGTCGCCTGGATGATCTTCCTGCTCACCGTGGTCGTCGGTGTCATCAACCTGCTGATCGGCCGCCGGCTGCGGGGAGGAACGCAATGAGGCAACCCCGTAACGCCCTCGTCTACCTGACCTTGCTGGTCAGCCTGGTGCTGTCGGTGTTCCCGCTGTACTGGCTGTTCGTGGTGGCGACCCGCTCCAACGATGTCGTCGGCCAGTTCCCGCCGCCGCTCGTCCCGGGCGGGAACCTCGGCGACAACATCCAGCGGCTCTTCGGCCCGGAGGCGGAGGAGGCGCACTTCGCCCGTGGTCTGCTCAACTCCGCGATCGCGTCGGTCTGCGTCACGATCTCGGTGGTGTTCTTCTCGTCGCTGGCCGGGTTCGCGTTCGCCAAGCTGCGGTTCCGCGGCCGCAACGCGCTGCTGATCTCGGTGCTGGCCACGATGATGGTGCCGGTACAGATGGGGATCGTGCCGCTCTACATGGTGATGGTGAAACTCGGCTGGCAGAACCACCTGCAGGCTGTCATCGTCCCGTTCCTGGTGTCGGCGTTCGGAGTCTTCCTGATGCGCCAGTACGCCGAACGCGCCATACCGGACGAGTTGATCGAAGCGGCCCGCCTGGACGGCTGTACGACGTTCGGGCTGTTCGTCCGGGTGGTTGCGCCGGCACTGCGCCCGGGCGCCGCCGTACTGGGGCTGTTCACGTTCATGGGGACCTGGAACGAGTTCCTCTGGCCGCTGGCGGTGATGGAGGCGGACAATCCGACCGTCCAGTTCTCCCTGAGTCAGCTCGCCACGCAGTACTACACGGACTACACGCTGATGTTCACCGGCACGCTGATCGCAACCGTGCCGCTGCTGCTCGTCTTCATCCTGTTCGGCCGGCAGCTGATCAGCGGCATCATGGACGGCGCTGTCCGGTCCTGATGCCCTACTCTCTATCCACTCACATGTTAAGGACCACCAGGTGACAGACCAGCTCAAACGCCAAGTGACGCTCGACGAGGTCGCCGAGCGTGCCGGTGTGTCGCGTTCGGCCGCGTCCCGGGTGATCAACAACGCGCCGCACGTCAGCAAGGCCAAACGGGACGCCGTCCAACGAGCGGTGAGCGACCTCGGCTACGTGCCGAACGCCACCGCCCGCGCACTGGCCACCCAGCAGGTCGGCGCCGTCGTGCTGGCGATCTCCAGCGACAACCCGCAGGTCTTCACCGACCCGTTCTTCGCCGACGTCGCAGTCGGGGTGAACTCGGTGCTCGAGGAGACCGAGCTGGAGCTGATCCTGCAGCTCGCAACGTCCACGCGGGGACAGACCCGGCTCGAGCAGGTGCTGCGGACCCGGCAGGCCGACGGCGTGATGCTGATGTCGATGCACGGTGACGATCCGCTCGCCCAGATCGCCGAGGACTCCGACGTACCGGTCGTCTTCGGTGGTACCCCGGCGAACTTCGAACCTCGGTACTACGTGGACGCGGACAACCGTGGTGGGGCCCGGCTGGCCACCGAGCACCTGGTCGCGACCGGCCGGACCCGGATCGCCACCATCACCGGCCGGATGGACGAGGGCGCCGGCACCGCGCGGTACAAGGGCTATCAGGACGCGCTCGCGGTGGCCGGCCTGGACGCGAGCCGCGTCGTCTACGGCGACTTCAGCGAGGAGGGTGGTGGCCGGGCGATGGAGCAGTTGCTGGCCGAGCACCCGGACCTCGATGCGGTCTTCGTCGGATCGGATCAGATGGCGATCGGCGCGATGCGGGTGCTGAAGGACGCGGGGCGGACGATCCCGGGCGATGTCGCGGTGGTCGGCTTCAACGACGTCGTGCTCGCGCGGCACACCGAACCGCCGCTGAGCACGATCAGTCAGCCGATCCAGTCACTCGGTCGCGAGATGGCGCGGATGCTGCTCGCGCTGATCGCGGGGGAGTCGCCGACTCCACTCATCCTGCCGACCAAGCTCGTCCGGCGCGCCTCGAGCTGAGGACGCACGAAGGGCGCGGATCCTGTCCCGAGGATCCGCGCCCTCCACGTGGTGCGGCCGCTGTTTGTTGAACACCGGGGGTGTCCCGACACCCGGTGGCCCAGCGGCCACGGCCCCTCCACCCTTGTAGAACGTCTGATGCTCACTCTGCCCGAAAAGTTCGGGGTTTGTCTGTGCTCTTCAAAGCTTCTTCTCAAGTTCTCAGCCAGTGCTCAGCATTGGCCTCAGACCACCTGATGCAGCCAGCGAACCGGAGCGCCGTCTCCGGCATACCGGAACGGTTCGAGCTCGTCGTCCCAGGGCCGGCCGAGCAAACGCTCGACCTCCTCGGTCAGATCGGCCTCGCCGGTCGCCGCCTTCAGCATCGCTGCCTTCAGCCGCTCCTCGGGCACCATGATGTCGCCGTGCACCCCGGTGGTCGCGTGGAAGACGCCGAGCGTCGGCGTGAACGAGTAACGCTCACCCTCGACGCCGTTCGTCGGCTCCTCGGTCACCTCGAAGCGCAGCTTCTGCCAACCGCGCAGCGCTGATGCGAGCTTCGCTGCCGTGCCGGCCTCGGCCTGCCAGGACAGCTCGGCCCGATACGTGCCTTGTGCCGCGGGCTGCGGCGTCCAGTCGAGTTTCACAGGCACACCAAGTACGCCGCCTGCGGCCCACTCGACATGCGGACACAACGCTGACGGCACCGTGTGGACGTACAAAACGCCACGAGTCGTCGCCACCGGGACCTCCTGTGTTCGAGGGGCGCCTTCCCCAGCGATCTCGAGCACAACTCTGGCCATCCCAGCAGAGCAACTGGGTCCATCCTGCACCACGACCCCCTCAAACACCAGTAACCTCGCCGTGTCAACCACATCACCACCGTGTCGCAACCTTCGTGCACCCCGAAACGGTCGGCCAGTTCGGCTGCCTTCAGGCACACGCCGGCCGCGTACAGACGAGCGGGTCGCCGACCGGACCTGTTCGCGTGGGTCAGGACACCCTGCGGAGGGCCTGAACAGGTCATTACCTGTCTCGGCCCACCAGTTCTTGTTCACGCCCCCGGCACGTGGCTCGGCGCATGGGCGGAGATCGCGATCCGTGAAGCGGGTTGCAAAGCCGATTGTCAGCGGGGGGACGATGCCGCGAGCGCGGTCGATGCCGCCGGCAACCGTTTCTGTTCGGCGGCGAGCTTGGGGGCGGAGGTCGGGGGGGCGACCGCCGGTGCCCCCGCGATCAGGTCGCGGGGGCTTTGGTTGTCAGATCGTCTTGAACGCGATGGCGGCGTTGTGGCCGCCGAAGCCGAACGAGTTGTTCAGCGCGGCCAGGTCGCCGTCGGGCAGCTTGCGCTGCTCGGTGGCGATGTCCAGGTCGATCTGGTCGTCGAGCTTGTCGAGGTTGATCGTCGGCGGGACGACGCGGTGGTGCAGCGCGAGCACGGTCGCGATCGACTCGACCGCGCCGGCGGCACCGAGCAGGTGACCGATCATCGACTTCGGTGCGGTCGCGATCGCGTGGTCGGCGTCCTTGCCGAGCGCGAGCCGGATCGCCAGCGACTCCGCGATGTCGCCCTGCGGGGTCGAGGTGGCGTGCGCGTTGATGTGCATGATGTCGGCCGGGGTCAGGTCGCCCTCGGCCATCGCCCGCTCCATCGCCCGCCGCGCACCGGAACCGGTCGGGTCGGGCTGCGCGATGTCATGACCGTCGGCGGAGATCCCGGCACCGGCGACCTCGGCGTAGATCTTCGCGCCGCGCGCGACAGCGTGCTCGTAGGACTCCAGCACCAGGACGCCGGCGCCTTCACCAAGCAGGAACCCGTCGCGGTCGGTGTCCCACGGCCGGGAGGCGCGCTCGGGCTCGTCGTTGCGCTTGCTCAGCGCCATCATCTGGCTGAACGCGGCCAGCGGCAGCGGCATGATCGTGCCCTCGGTCCCACCGGCCAGGACGACGTCGGCGCGGCCGAGCCGGATCTGGTCCAGGCCGAGCGCGATCGCCTCGTTGCCGGAGGCACAGGCCGAGACCGGGGTGTGCACACCGGACTTGGCGCCGAACTCGAGGCCGACGTACGCGGCGGAGGAGTTCGGCATCAGCATCGGGATCGCCAGCGGCGAGACCCGGCGCGGGTTCTTCAGCAGGGCGTCGTAGTTGGACAGCGTGGTGTGCAGGCCACCGATGCCGGTGGCAACGGCCACACCCAGCCGCTCCTTGTCCAGCCCGGCGTCCTCCAGGCCGGCGTCGGCCCAGGCCTCACGGGCGGCGACCACGGCCAGCTGGGCGTTGCGGTCGAGGCGGCGGGCCTTCACGCGCTCGATGATCTCGGTCGGCTCGACGGCCACCGGGGCGGCGATCTGGACGGCCAGGTTCTGCACCCAGTCGTCGGTCAGCCGGCGTGCGCCGGACCGTCCGGCCAGCAGGCCTTCCCAGGAGCTGGCCACATCGCCGCCGAGCGGGGTGGTGGCTCCGAGCCCGGTGATCACGACTCGGGTCTTCGACATCTGTACCTCATCCTTCACGAGATCTGGGGGACCAAGGGAGAGCCGGCCGGTGGTGCTCATCGGTTCTGAGCCCGATGAGCACCGGCCAGCACGGTGACGATCTGAGCTGGATCAGCCGTTCAGGCCGCGCTCGATGAACGCGACGGCGTCGCCGACGGTCTTCAGGTTCTTGACCTCGTCGTCGGGGATCTTCACGTCGAACTTCTCCTCGGCGGCCACGACGACCTCCACCATGGAGAGCGAGTCGACGTCGAGGTCGTCGGTGAAGGACTTGTCCAGCTGGACGTCCTCGACCGGGATACCGGCGATCTCGTTCACGATCTCGGCGAGGTCGGAACGGATCTCTTCGGTGCTGGCCATTGCGGTGTTCCCTTCGAATGATGTGATTCAGCCGGTGCGGCCACCTGAGCCGCCCCGGACAACTATGACGGCTGCCTAGGGCAACCGAATGACCTGGGCGGCGTACACCAGACCGGCGCCGAAACCGATGACGAGCGCGAGGTCGCCGCTCTTGGCCTCGCCGGACTCGCGCATCGCGGTGATCGCGAGCGGGATCGACGCGGCCGAGGTGTTGCCCTGCCGTTCGATGTCGCGGGCAACCTTCACGTGCTCGGGCAGTTTGAGCGCACGGCGCATCGCGTCGGTGATCCGCATGTTCGCCTGGTGCGGCACGAACAGGTCGAGCTCCTCGGCCGGTACGCCGGCGACGTCGAGCGCCTGCTGTGCGGTCTTGGCCATCTCGAACGACGCCCAGCGGAAGACCGGGTTGCCGTCCATCGTGAGGTGCGGCCAGTTCTGGCTGCCGGCCGCCTCCTGCCACGACTCCTTCTGGCTGATCACCTGGTGCTGGGTGCCGTCGGAACCCCATACGACCGGGCCGATCCCCGGCTCGTCGGTCGGTCCCACGACAGCCGCACCGGCGCCGTCGGCGAAGATGAACGCCGTACCGCGGTCGGTCCGGTCGGTGATGTCGCTGAGTCGCTCGACGCCGATCGCCAGCACGTACTTCGCACTGCCACCGCGGACCATGTCACTGGCCAGCGCGAGGCCGTAGCAGAAGCCGGCACACGCCGCGGAGACGTCGAACGCGGCCGCGGTCGGGGCGCCCACCTCGACCGCGATCCGGGTCGCGATCGCGGGGGTCTGGTAGAGGTGTGTGACGGTGGCGACCACCACGCAGCCGATCTGGGCCGGGTCGATCCCGGACTCCTTCAGCGCGTCCTTGGCTGCCTCGACCGACATCATCAGCACGGTCTCGTCGTCGGAGGCCCAGCGGCGCTCCTTGATCCCGGACCGGGTCTGGATCCACTCGTCACTGGAGTCGATGTGCTCCAGGATCTCCGAGTTCGGCACGATCCGCCGCGGCCGGTACGACCCGATGCCCAGGACTCCGGCGTACTGCGCACCGCTCGCTGCAGTGATAGCGGTCATGAGGGGTCTCCATGCTTGTGGACGAAGGCGCGGGCGTCGTCGAGCTGGTCCGGCGTCTTGAGGGCGAAGGTCTCGACGCCCTTCAGGTTGCGCTTGGCGATCCCGACCAGCGTGCCGGCCGGAGGCAGCTCGAGGATGCCGGTGACACCGAGCTCGGTGAAGGTCTGCATGCACAGGTCCCAGCGGACCGGGGAGTTCACCTGGGCGACGATCCGCTGCAGCGCGTCCTGGCCGTCGGTGACGACCTGACCGTCGCGGTTGGAGAGCAGCTTGGTGGTGGGCTCACCCGTCCCGATCGCCGTCGCGTACTTCGCGAGGGTCTGGACGGCCGGCTCCATGTGCTTGGTGTGGAACGCGCCGGCCACCGACAGCGGGATCAGCCGGGACTTCGCGGGCGGGTCCGCGGCGAACGCGGCCAGCTCCTCGACGGTACCGGCGGCGACGATCTGGCCGGGGCCGTTGTCGTTGGCCGGAGTCAGCCCGTACTCCGCCAGCTTCGCGAGCACCTCGTCGCGGTCGCCGCCGAGCACCGCGGTCATCGAGGTCGCGGTCAGTGCGGCCGCGCCGGCCATCGCCTTCCCGCGCTCGCGGACCAGGACCATCGCCTGCTCCACGCTCAACGCACCGGACAGCGCAGCGGCGGCGAGCTCACCGACACTGTGACCAGCCAGCGCACCAACCTGGGCGGGGTCCGTGAACAGTGCGGGCGCGGTGGCCAGGCCGGCCGCGACCAGCAGCGGCTGCGCGATCGCGGTGTCGCGGATGGTGTCGGCATCCGCCTGGGTGCCGTAGTGGGCGAGGTCGAGACCGGCGACCGCGGAGAGCCAGTTGAGCCGGCTCTCGAACACGGGATCGGCGAGCCACGGCTCGAGGAAACCTGGGGTCTGGGCACCCTGACCGGGCGCGACGATGACGAGCACGTGACCACTCTCCCTGTTCCGGGCCGTTCGCGGGCCGGAATGCAGCACGAATTCTGACCGGCCCTGTTTGTAGAGATCCTACAAAACGGTGCTTCCCGGCTCCGGATTGAGCAGGCGACCGAGGGCGAGTGCGACACGCAAGGTGAAAGCGTCTCGGGGATTCAGCGGCTGGTAGCCCGTGAGATCGGCCACACGCTTCAACCGGTACCGGACGGTATTGGCGTGAATGAACATCGCCCGGGCCGTCGCCTCGATCGAACCGCCGGAGTCCAGGTACGCCGAAATCGTGTCGAGCAGCACGCCTTCGCCCACCGTGAGCGGGCCGTACACCTCAGTGGCGAGTTGCCGGCGGGCATGACCGTCTCCGGAGAGTGACCGCTCCGGGAGCAGTTCGTCGGCCTGGACGGGTCGCGGCGCACCTGGCCAGGCCGGTACGGCGCGGAGTCCGGCGACCGCGGCCCGGGCCGACGTCACGGCCGCCATCAGGTCTTTCACCACCGGCCCGACCACGATCGGGCCAGGTCCGAACCAGTGGGCCAGCCTTTGTACGATCTCCACAGGTTTGCTGGTACCGCCGAGAACCACCACCAGCCGGTCGCCCTGGATCGCACACAGAGCGTCAGCACCCGCCTCGCGGGCCGCGTGCCGGACGGCGTCGGCCACGTTCGCATTGCCCTCAGCCGCCGGCGCGCGCCCGACGACCACGGCGACTTCGGCGGATCCCGTCGTACCGGCGGCTCCCGTCCAGCCCAGCGCGGAGGCGCGGGATCGGACCGAATCGTCGGCCTCGCCGCGGATCACCGAGTCGACCACGAGCGCTTCCAGCCGCGCGTCCCAGGCGCCACGCATCTCCGCGGCCTGCGCGTAGACGGTCGCGGCCGCGAACGCGACCTCGCGGGCGTACCGCTGCATCGCCTGCTGCACCACCGGTACGTCGTCAGGCGGCAGCAGGTCGTCGATCGCGGTCTCCATCATCTCGATGGTCGTCCGGACCAGGTCGACCGTCTGATGCAACGAGATCACCCGCGTGAACTCCCGCGGCGCGGACCCGAAGATCCGCGTCGGCATCGACGAATGCTCCTCGGGATCGCGGAACCAGTCGACGAACGCGGTGATCCCCGACTGCGCCACCAGCCCGATCCACGACCGGTCCTGCGCCGACAACCCCCGGAACCACGGCAGCTTGTCCTCCATCGCCGCCGTAGCCGCAGTGGCCAGCGCCCCCGTCTGCCCCTGCAGCCGATCCGCGCGAGCCCGATGCCCCCGATCCGTCTGCTTCGCCACACCCCGACCATACGCACCCCGCCACCCGCATTTGGCTGGGTAGGCAGGCAAATGGGGGGTTCTGTACCGTTGACCAGAGTGCCGAACCCCCGATTTGGGTGGCTAGCCAGCCAAATGGCGGGAAGATGGGGGGATGACGGACAAGGCCGGTGTGGATGCTGCCGTGGAGGCGTTGCGGGCGATCGGGTACTACCTGGAGCGGGATCGGCAGCCGACGCATCGGGTGAAGGCCTACCGGCGGGCGGCGGACACCATCGAGGCATTGCCGGCGGCCGAGGTGCGGGCGCGGCGGCGGGCCGGGACGCTGACCGAGTTGCCGGGGATCGGGCCGAAGACCGAGGCCGTGATCCTGGAGGCGATGGACGGCGCGGTCCCGTCGTACCTGACCAAGCTGGAGGGGTCGGCCGGTGCGCTGACCGACGAGGGTACGGCGATGCGCGCGGCACTGCAGGCCGATCTGCATCTGCATTCGGAGTGGTCCGACGGCGGCAGCCCGATCGAGGAGATGGCGCGGACGGCGCATCGGCTCGGGCACAAGTACATGGCGCTCACCGACCACTCGCCACGACTCACCGTTGCTAACGGGCTGTCAAGGGAACGCCGGCTGCAGCAGCTCGAGGTCGTTGCCGAGCTCAACAAGAAGCTGTCCAAGGAGCTCGACGGTTTCACCATCCTGAACGGGATCGAGGTCGACATCCTCGACGACGGTTCGCTCGACTGCGATTCGGAGATCCTGGCCCGGCTCGACCTCGTCGTGGCCAGCGTGCACTCCAAACTCCGGATGGCCTCCGAGCCGATGACCGAGCGGATGGTCAAGGCGATCGCCAACCCGCACGTCGACGTACTGGGGCATTGCACCGGCCGCCTGATCACCGGCGGCCGCGGTACCCGTCCCGAGTCCGACTTCGACGCCGAGGTGGTCTTCGAGGCCTGCCGCCAGTTCGGTACCGCGGTCGAGATCAACTCCCGCCCCGAACGCCTCGACCCGCCGAAACGCCTGCTCGCCCTGGCCGCTGAGATGGACTGTGTCTTCAGCATCGACACCGACGCCCATGCACCCGGCCAGCTCGACTGGCAGGTCTACGGGTGCGAACGCGCCGAGGCCTGCGACATCACACCCGAACGCGTCATCAACACCTGGGCCAAAGACGAGCTTCTGGCCTGGACCGCGCAGTGACCTACCTGCTTCCCGCGTTGCCGACGTCGACCGGGTGCACTGTCAGTCCACTGATCGACGGCGCCGAGCACTCGGCAGCGATCCGTGCGGCGCTGGAATCGGTGGGGGCGGATGGGTTCGTCTACCTGACCGGTTGGTGGCTGGGCCTCGGACGTGGTGGATTCGAACTCCTCCCGAACGGCGATGCCCGGCTGACCGAGGCGCCGCCGTACTGTGTCAATCCGTGGCCGGAAGGGGAGCCCTTCGTCGATCCGGTGAACGAAGAGTCCGCGCTGGTGAAGTTGCTGGCGGCAAGGATCGCCGCCGGGGCCGAGGTCCGCGCGCTCGGCTGGGTGTCGGCGTCGGCCGTCCGCCACCCGCGGGTGACCAAGCTCGGCGGCGCCGCGCACGTCACGGCGATCAACACCCTCACCCTGCGCTCGCTCCGTGAGTTGCGCGCGGTCGGCGCGGAGGCGCTACCGAGCACGATCGGCCACCTGGCCGGCTCGAGTCACAGCAAGCTGATGCTGATCTCGGACGGCCGGAACACCATCGGCTTCACCGGTGGCCTCGACCTCGAGCTGAGCCGCTGGTCGCGTCCGGATCACCAGGGGAAGCAGATCTGGCACGACGTCGTCGCCCGCGTCGAAGGCCCAGCCGTCCAAGGCTTCTACGACCACTTCCGCACTCTCTGGGAGGCCAGTCGCTCAGGCCGTTCGCAGAACCTTCCGCTCGACAACGACCGGTTCGTCTCGATTCCAGCCAGTACGACGGCGCTGCCGCCGCGCGCGATCCCGGTCCGCGCGTCCGGTGGAACGCAGTCGGTGCAGAACCTCCGCACCCTGCCGTCGACCAAGTACCCGTGGTACGTCCCGGCCCGGCCCAAGCCGTTGCCTGAGGCAAATACCTTCGAGTACCGCGACGCCCTGCGGCACGCGATCGGGCAGGCCCGGCGGTACATCTATCTCGAGGACCCGCTGATGTGGTCCGGCGAGGTGATGACCTGGGTCCGCGACGCCGTACGGCGGGCCCCGGACCTACGCGTGATCCTGCTGACCGCCGGTGTCGACGACCCGAACGACCCGCCCCTCCCGCATCCGGAATACTTCTGCCAGTCCGTCAACCACGCGCTCCTGGCCGGTCTCGACGACACCCAGCAGGCGCGCGTCTCGGCGTACCGGCGCCGTGGCGTCGTCGTCCACGCCAAGACCGTGCTGGTCGACGACGAGTGGGCCTGCATCGGCTCCTGCAATATCGCTCAGCGGTCGCTCTACACCGACATCGAGCACGGCATCGCCTTCACCGGCGACGTTCCGGCGTACCGCGAGAAGCTCTGGAGCCACCACCTCGGTACGACGCCCGCCGGGGCACTGCCGGCCTGGCTCGATGCCTGGCCGGCCGCCGAGCCGCTCGACGTGGTTGCACTGCCGGTCGAGGAGGTCCCGTTCAGTGCCCGGCAGCGCCGGCGTTATGAGGACTTTCATGACCCGGACTCGCGGGGGTGGCGCGTCCGGGTTCTTTGACCAGCCAGTCGACGTAATCGACGTGGCGGAACCGGTAGCTAGCCCCCGACTGTTGCAGGATGCCGCGGCGGCGCGCGTCCTCGAGGAACGTGAGCAGCTGCCAAGGAAGGTCCACCGGGGTGTGCGAGCGCCACAGCAGCCTGGCCAGGAAGAAGCGGAACCACGCGACCGCTCCGGCTGAAGGATCGACCTCCTCGGACTTGAACAGCAGATGCACCACTGCCCAGGGCAGGCCGTTGAACAACCCGCCGGACAGGCCGGCGAAGATGCCGAGGGAGAGTGCCAGCACCGGCCCGGACAGGATCCAGCAGGCAATCGCGCAGGCGAGACCATAGGCGATGAAGTACGCGAGCACGAAGACGCGTTCGCGCTCGAGGACGCCGGCCGGGCTGACCGCCTCCTCGACCTTGACCGTGCTCGTGAGGCCGTAGACGACGCCGAGCGGCAGGCCGAACCCCGCCAGCGCCCAGACCGCGGACAGGTCGTGCTGCAGGACGAACACCGCGCCACCGGCCACCAGCCCGACCAGCAATCCGCCCGCAAGCCCGACCGCGAATCGACCTCCGAAGCGGAATTCGACCGTGGTCGGCTTCAGCCGCGAGTGCGCCGCACTCACCCCGATGACCGTGCCGACCACGACACCCGAGAGGAGTCCGATCTCCGGGGTGAACAGGTAGCCGACTCCGATGCCCACACCCACACCTGTGGTCAGCAGCGCGGTGAGCGCGGCCAGCCGGCTGACGACCGGCTCGGCGGCGTCCGCGAGCCGCCACCAGGAGATCAGGTCGTCCGCAGTCCCGCCGGAAGTCTTCGTCCGGCGCCGCCGGTCGACGTCGCGGGCGAGGTAGGTGATCCAGCGCGTGACGGCCTCCACATCCCAGGTCCGGGCGTTCGGCCCCCACCGCGGGTGCTTGGTGAACTGGGCCGGGATCAGGGCCTTGAAGACCTTCTCCTTGATCTCTTGAGCGGTCATGCCCGACCCGGACAGCGCGGCCGGATCGCCGGCGAAGGTGACCGAGGCGAGCCACACCATCAGCGGGGTCGACAAGGCCTCGGCGAGCGGCTTGTGCGCACGCAGCGCGGCGGCCCAGGCCTCGGGCGCGCTGTCCCGGACAGCACGCAGATACTTGACGATGTCGTCGACGACCAGCGGCTGGATCTCGACCACCGCGGTCCCGGCGACGCCGTGCCGGCCGCGCTTCCTGCTCACGGCGTCGTCGTACTCCCATGGCCGGCTGGTCAGCACGAACTGAAACTCCTCGTCATGCTCCGACAGCAGCTCCAGCGCGGTGACCCGCCGCGGTGCGGGCATCTCGTCCAGGCCGTCGAACATCGGCAGGATGCGCTCGCGGACCAGCCGGATCAGATCGGCGCGGCGGTCGCCCTTCTTCCGGCCGCGCGAGAACTTCAGGCCGGGATAGGTGTCGAGCAGGAAGTCGGCCAAGAAGTCGTCGACGTCCTTGCGAACGTCCCAGGCCGACAGCGGGACGAGCACCGGAACCCGGCCGCCGATCCTGGCCGGTGCCTTGAGCAGCTGCTGCATGAGCTCCAGCAGCAGGCCGCTCTTGCCCGCACCACCCTCGCCGAGAATCACCCAGCGACGCCGCCGCAGGCGCAGGAACTGCTCGGTGACGTTGTCCCAGCCGCCGTCCAGCGAGCTGCGCATGACCTTGCGTCCGTCGCTGTCCATCAGCTTCACGTCCGCCGCCGACCAGCGCACCGGCAGGTGTCCCTCGTTCAGCTGGTTCGCCTTCTTGTCGTCCTTGTACTGTCCCACCACCCGCCCTTTGAGTTGCTCGGCGAGCGAGTCGACGTCGGAGGTCGTCGGGGTGCCCGGGGTCAGCCAGTAGCCGGCCAGGGCGACGGCGACAGTGGCGACCAGACCCAGGATGTCGATGATCGGACTGGTCGTCAGGGCGTGCAGCACCACTGCGACGGCTGCCATCAGCGCCGCGCACAGGAACGCTCCCAGAACTTTTCGCGCCATGTGTGATTGTCCAATGACACATGGTCACCACGCCACTCGGGCATGTCGGCGTACATTTCCTCTTATGAGCGATCTGGAGAAGGATCCGGCCGAGGTCGTCTGCAGCGGATCCGATCAGGGGCCGGTGTTCGAGCTCCTGGAGCCGCGCGAGGTCGTGCTCGGCCGCTCGACCAAGGTCCGGCGACTCCTGCCGAACAAGAACCGCCGGATGGTCGGCGCATGGTGCTTCGTCGACCACTACGGTCCGGATGATCTGACTCAGCGGGTCGACTCGTACGACGCGCCGGGGGAGCGCGGCATGCTCGTCCCACCGCATCCGCACACCAGTCTGCAGACCGTGAGCTGGTTGTTCGAGGGCGAGATCGAGCATCGCGACAGCGTCGGCTCGCATGCACTCGTGCGTCCCGGCGAGCTCAACATCATGACGGCCGGCAACGGCATCGCGCACTCGGAGGTCTCCACTCCGGACGCACCGCCCCGACTCCACGGCGCCCAGCTCTGGGTCGCCCTCCCCGACGCGGTCCGCACGACGACCTCACCGGCCTTCAACGCGTACGCCGATCTCCCGCAACTCGACCTCGGCGGCGCCCGCATCACCGTGATGATCGGGACCGTCGCCGGCGTCACCTCACCGGCCCCGGCCTACACCCCGCTGGTCGGTGCCGACATCACCATCGAGCCCGGCCGCACCCTCCCGCTCCCACTCACACCTTCCAACGAGTACGCCGTACTGGTCGTCGACGGCGCGCTCACCGTCGGGCACCTCACCCCGTCCTTCGGTGAACTCGCCTATCTCGGCGCCGGCCGCGACACCGTCGACTTGGTTGCCTCCGACAACGGAGTCCGCCTGCTCCTGCTCGGCGGCGAACCCTTCACCGAAGAGCTCGTGATGTGGTGGAACTTCATCGGCCGCACCCACGAGGAGATCGTTGCGGCCCGGGACTCCTGGCAGGCCTCAATAGCTGCCATGGGCAACGATCGCTTCCCGGCGGTCCCCGGCTACGACGGCGACCCACTGCCGGCCCCGCCACTTCCCGGTACCACCCTCAAGCCCAGGCCGCGGGCGAGGTAGGTCAGAGCAGGTCGTGGTCGCGCGCGTAGGCGACGGCTGCTGTGCGGGAGGGCACGTCGAGTTTGGCGAAGATGTTGGTCAGATGCCTGGCCACGGTCTTGTCGCTCAGCACCAGGGTGCGCGCGATCTCGGTATTGCTGTTGCCGATAGCAACCAAGTGCAGGACTTCGAGCTCGCGACCGGTCAGGCCGCCGGCCGAGTCCCGGCTCAGTAGCCGCTGCACCTCGAGCCGGGCCGGCGCCGCGCCGAGCTCGGTGAACGTCCGGCACGCTGCCGTCAGAGCTGTGGCGGCCGCGTCCTCGTCGCCGAGCGACAGCATCGAGCGGCCCAGCAGGACCCTGGCGCGTGCGGCTTCATAAGGAGCGTGGAGCTCGCCCCAGAGTTGTGCAGCGGCCCGGGCCTGCCGGGCAGCCTGATCGGGGTTCTCGGCTACCAGGCCCAGGCAGTACGCCGCCGACGCGCGCAGGCCCGTGCAGCCGAAGGAGTCCGCGATCGTGGCCAGTTCCGCAGCCGCCGCCTCGGCCTCGGCTGTGGCCGCTGCGGCCAGCAGGACCTCGACGGAGCCCGCGAGCAAGCGTGAGCGGTGGACCGGATCGACGGTTTCGGCGAGCAGACGCCGTACGGCGACGACGGCAGCGGCCACCCGGCCGCGGGCGATCATGAGTAGCGCGCGGCCGGGTTGCGGCTCGTAGCCGTAGCCGGCGGCTTCGTCGTACGACGCCTCCGCGGCCGCGTAGTCACCGCGGATCCGCAGGACGTCGCCACGTTCGCTCAACGCAAGTCCCGCCGCGGCGTCGGACCCGGCCGCGACGTAACGCCGACAGGCATCCTCGAACTCGGCCAGCGCCTGCGGGTACGCCGCATGCAGTCGGAGGATCTGACCGCGATGTACGGCGCACTGCCCGGTGAACGGGACCAGATCCGGCTGGCTGTCGCACCAGCGGGTCAGCGCCGTCGTCCACGCTGAGGCGCGGGCGAAGTCGAGGACCTCCTGGCAGGCCTCGATCATGGCGCAGTACACGTTGCCGGCGAAGATCGGTGAGAGCTCACCGGCGGCGACCCCGACCATGGCTTCGTCGAGCAGGGCCAGGCCTTCGGTGACCTGTCCGGTGTACATCAAGATCCGCCCTTTGCAGACGAGTCCCTGCGCGAGCAGGTCCGGGTCGCCGTGCCTGCGTCCGACGACCGCGATCTCGTCGCCGATCGCCAGTGCGCCGGTGATGTCGCCGTGGTCGAGGCGGGCGAAGAAGTCGTGGATCCGCAGGTATCCGCGCTCGACCACGTCCGGCGGCTGGTCGGCGAGGAGCCGTTCGGCCCGGGCGGCCCAGCCGTTGCCCACGGCCCCTTCACCGCGCATTGCCAGCACGAGCGAGAGCCAGAACGCGAACCGTACGGCGCCCAGCACCTCGCCGGTGTCGATCTGCGACCGATAGCCCCGCTGCAGGGCGCGGACGCAGGCGTCGGTGTCACCGAGCAGGAAGGCCGCGGTACCCAGCGTCAGCAGCTCCTCCGGCCCGAGTTCGCCGTCCAGCGCGGCCAGTCGGTCGTAGGCGACCGCCCAGTCGCGCTGCTCGAACGCGCTCCTGGCTCGCTGCAGATCATCGACTATCCCCATCACCTGCCCCCACAGGCGAGCATGCGCCTCGGATCACGCAGCGGCAAGAGTCCGGGACCGCGCTGCGATGCGGCGAGCGACGTACGCCGCATCCCGTCCGACGCCGGGGAGCACCATCGAGGAGAAGGCGTACTGGAAGCACAGCCCGCAGAAGAACAGGCCGGGCGCGTCCTCGGCCACCCCGCGGTACTCGCGCGGCCAGGCGTCTGCGCCCACCACCGGAACCTTGATCCAGTCGAACACCTGCCGGAACCCGGTCGCCCAGACGACGTTCGCGACGTCGAGCACGCGGCCGTCGCTCAGCATCGGGCGTCCGTCCTGGACACCGGCGACGCGCTCGTGGACCCGCTCGACCCCTCGCGCGAGCAGGTCCGCGCGCTTCACGCGGATCATCGGGCCGCCGTGATGCCGCAGGTCGTCCATCGCAGCCTTCGCGATCGGCGACCGCCGCGTGATCACGTGCCGCCCCACGAACAGGAACACCGGCCAGAACACCTTCTGCCCCGGACGGCCCGGCGTGAACGGTATCTGCCCCGGGTCCCGCCCACACAGCACCGTCTCGTGGGTCTGCGCGACCTCGTAGGCGATGTCGGTCCCGGAATGCGAGCCGCCGACAACGAGCACCGGACCGTCCTTCAGCTGGTCCGGACGGCGGTACTCGGACGAGTGCAGCTGGCGGATCGACGGGTCGAGGTCGGCTGCGCAGTCCGGGAGGTACGGCGTCCGTCCGAACGTGCCCGTGGCGACGACCACGTTGTCCGCGGTGAGCGTCTCGCGGCCGGTCGTGAGGAGCCAGCGATCGTCGATCCGTTCGAGCCTGTCGACCTGGGTGTTGTGGCGGATCGGCAGCTGGAAGTGATCGGCGTACGACGTGAGGTAGTCGGCGACCTCGTCCTTCGACGGATAGTTCCACGGTTCACCCGGGAAAGGGAGGCCCGGAAGTCCGTCGTACTTGGCCGGTGAGTACAGCCTCAGGCTGTCCCACTGTGCCCGCCACTGGTCGCCGATCCGGGCGCTCCCGTCCAGGATCGTGAACGACTCGCCGAGCTGCTGCAGGTGATAGCCGGTCGCGAGGCCGGCCTGTCCCGCGCCGATGATGATGGTGTTCATGCGAGCCTCCGCTCGTCCGTTCGGACGCTGCGAAACCGCAACCACCACAGCAACATCAGCGCCGACGTCAACACGTAGAAGCCGTGCAGGAACCAGATCGGCCCTGGCGGCAGGTGCACCACGTAGATGCAGTGGACGGCATTCCCGACGTTGGCCAGGACGAGATTCGCCGGACTGTACGACGCCAGGTCGCGCGTCCGGATCGCCTTGACCACCATCGGGAGCGCGCTCGACGCGAACAGGACGGTCGATACCGTCCCTGCCACCAAAGCAACGCCTCCGCCAGTCATGCCACCGACGGTACGAACTACGGCCGGCCGGTTGCGTCGGACGGAATACGCATCTTCGGTGGTGTCCGCCGTACGAGGTTTGTCGTACGACGGCGGTGGTAGGCCCAGGTGACGGCGAGGAGCGCCGGACCCCAGAGGTGAAGGAGGCTGTAGCTGCCGACCATGAGGTATTGCCAGAAGGTGTTGGTGAAGTAGAGGAAGCCTTCGGTGTAGGCGTTGCGCATGGCGTAGGTCCAGAGGGCGATGAGGGACAGGCCGCCGAGGGTGGCCGGGATGATCGCGGCGTACGGCGCGACGCGGCGGCCGCCGATGAGGGGGATCCAGGTGGGCACGACCTCGCCCCAGCGGTGGACCAGGCCGAGACTGGTGAGGGCCAGGGCCTCCAGGAAGAGGGACAGGCCGATGATGTACAGCTTGGGACCGAAGCCGTGGACGTAGGTTTCCTGGCCGGTTTCGTCGAGCATGCCCATCGACGAGCCGAAGACGAAGCCGAGCCGCCACAGGCCCGAGGGCAGGACGAAGAACGGGATGGCGTGGGCGAGACGGTAGGCCCAGCGGGGGACGGGTTCCATGCGTTCAGCATCTGCCGGACGTGGCGTCGAGCGCTTCACCCTCGTGGGGGAAGTGCCTCCATCTAAGGACTGAGCATCAGGTCGGGGCCGTCGGATTCGGCGGCGAGGACGACCTTGCGGAGGAGTTTGAGCAGGGTCTCGCGCTCGCGTGGCGAAAGTGGCGTGAGCAGTTCGTGTTCGGCGCCGGCTTGGGAACCGATGGCGGACTCCCAGGCCCGATGGCCGTCTTCGGTCAGCACGACGACCACGCTGCGGCGGTCGGTGGCGGCGCGGCTGCGGGCGACCAAGCCGGCTTGGGTGAGCCGGTCCAGGCGGTTCGTCAGAGTGGCCGGGTGGGTGTCGAGGGCGACGGCCAGTGCGGTCGGTGTGACGCTGTACGGCGGGCCCGCGGCGCGCAGCCGCCACAAGATGTCGTACTCCCAGCTCCGCAGCCCGAGCTCCTGCAGCGCCGCCGCACGCCGCTGCTGCAGATGCCGGACCAGCATCTGCATCCGGGTGACGACGCCCTCCACCTCGACGTCGAGGTCAGGCACCTCGCGCTGCCAGTACTCGATGTGCCGATCGATCGAATCCCGCATGACCTCGATGGTACTACGATTCAATATATTATGATTTCATAGTATCGACGATGAGGAGCTGCCTGTGTTCGAACTGATCGGCCGTCTCGACGAGGACACGATCGACAGCCGGTTGTTACGCGACAACCCGCTCGGCGATCCGTCCCGCCGGCCGGTGTGGGTCTACACGCCACCCGGGTACGACGACGGCATCACCCGCTATCCGACCGTCTACATGCTGCTCGGTTTCACCGGCACGCTGCCGTTGTGGCACAACCGGATGCCCTACCGCCAACCCGTTCCCGAGCTCATCGACGGCCTGTTCGCTCGTGGTGAGGCGCCCGGCATGATCGTCGTCTACGTCGACGCCTTCACCAAGTACGGCGGCAGCCAGTACGTCGACTCGCCCGGAACCGGCCCGTATCACTCGTACCTGTGTGACGAGGTGGTCCCGTGGGTCGACGCGAACTACCGGACGATCGCGGATCGCGACCACCGCGCGATCGCCGGCAAGTCGAGTGGTGGTCTCGGCGCGATGATTACACCGATGCTCCGGCCCGATCTGTTCGGCGCCTTCGCCACGCACTCGGGTGACGCGCTGTCCGAGGCGCAGTACATCCCGCACTTCCTCTGGGCAGCACGGCACCTGCGCCAGTACGACGGCGACATCTTCGCGTGGTGGCGCGATTTCAGCACCCGAGTCGCCTTCACCCGGCCTGAAGATGAGCGGCTGCTCGAGCTGCTCGGCGTATCAGCCTGCTTCTCACCGGACACCGACGGCCGACCAGAGCTGCCGTTCGATCCGGTGACCAGTGCGCTCAAGCCGAAGGTGTGGGAGCGCTGGCTGCGGTGGGATCCGGTCCGGATGGCGCCGAAGCATGCCGAAGCGCTGCGTTCCCAGCGGGCGATCTGGATCGACGCCGGGACCAGTGACGAGTGGTTCCTGGACCTGGGTGCGCAGGCCTTCCGGCAGACCCTCACCACCGTTGGCGTCGCGGACGACGTCGTACGGTTCGAGCTCTTCGATGGCGGTCATCGGGCCATCGAGTACCGCCAGCCACTAGCTGTGGCGTGGCTGGCGGAACGGCTCGCCGACTAGTCCTGCTTGGTGTGGCGCTTGATCCAGGGGGCCAGGGTGTAGAGGGCCAGGGCGAAGACGATGGTGACGATCGCCAGGCCGCCGAAGTACGCGGTGTCCGATGCGCCTTCGGTTGCCTGGACCAGCTGAGCGGTGATCGCCTGGCCGGCCGCGGGGGCCAGGAACCAGAGCGCCATCATCTGGCTGAGGAACGCGCGCGGGGCCAGCACCGTGGTCGCGGCCAGGCCGACCGGGGAGAGGAAGAGCTCACCGAGGGTCTGGATGACGTAGACGAGGACCAGCCAGAGCGGGGAGGCGAGCTCGACGCCGGCGACGTTCGACGCCAGGGCCATCACGGCGAACGAGATCCCGGCGAGCAGCAGACCGGTGGCGAACTTCTGGCCGATACTCGGGCCGCGATCACCGAGCTTGATCCAGATCACCGCGAACACCGGCGCCAGGACGATGATCGAGAACGGGTTGATCGACTGGAAGAACTCCGGCGAGATGTTCGCGCCGAACAGGTCCAGGTTGGTCCGGTCGGCGGCGAACGAGGTCAGCGTGGTCGCGGCCTGCTCGAAGACCATGAAGAACAGCATCGCCGCGATGAACAACGGGATGTACGCGCGGACCCGCTGCCGCTCGACCGGCGTCACCAGCGGGCTGCGCAGCAGCATCGTGAAGTAGGCGATCGGGGCCAGGAAGCACAGGTACGAGATCGCGTCGACGACCGGCTTCGGGCCGAACCCGCCGGTCAGCCAGGCCGACAGCAGGAAGACGACCACGAGCAGGCCCAGTACGGCGACGCTGACCTTGATCATCGTCGGCCGGTCCGCCGCGGTGAGCGGGTTCGGCGGGGTGTCGCCACGGCCGTGCAGGGTGCGCCGGCCGAGCAGGTAGGCGACCAGGGCCAGCGTCATCCCGACCGCGGCGGCCGCGAAGGCGACGTGGAAGCCGAACTCCCGGCGCAGGAACCCGACCACGAACGGCGCCGAGAACGAGCCGATGTTGATCCCCATGTAGAAGATCGAGAACGCCGAGTCGCGCCGCGCATCGCCCTGCTCGTAGAGCGTGCCGACCATCGTCGACACGTTCGGCTTGAGCAGACCGGTGCCGAGGGCAACGAGCGCGATGCCCGCGTACGCCGTACTGGTCGCGGGCAGCGCGAGACAGAGGTGACCGGCGACGATCACGGAGCCGCCGTACAGAACGGTCCGGCGGGCGCCGAAGACGCGGTCGGCGAACCAGCCACCGAGCACCGAGAGCAGGTAGACCGAGGCGCCGTAGATCGACACCACGGCCTGGCCGAGCGATTCGCCGAGCCCGAGTCCGTGCGCCTGGTCGGTCAGGTACAGCAGCAGGATGGCGCGCATCCCGTAATAGCTGAACCGCTCCCACAGTTCGGTCGTGAACAGCGTCATCAACCCACGCGGATGCCCGAAGAAGGTTTTCTCCGGACGCTCGGCCGACTGCGATACCGACACGGTTCACTACTCCCTGTTCACCTGGTTGCGCTGCGCACCTTCTTTCGGGCCCCGACCGTACTCCGTCCTGGGCCACCCTCGCCAACCGAGCCCGTAAACTCCATGATCAGATGTGAATCTCCCGGATTTCGAAACATGGGCAGGAGCCGGCATGGAGAGCAGTGAACGGTCGCCGTCACCAGCGGTCGCGCGGACGCTGACCGTGCTCGAAACGCTGGTCACGTCCGACGAGGAGCTGACGCTGACCGCGCTGGCGAAGCAGGCGAAGATCCCGCTCGCCACCTGCGCGTCGATCGTCTACACCCTCGAGCAGCGCGATTACGCCAGCCGCCGGGTGGTCGGGCGCAGCCACTTCTGGCGGCCGACCCTACGGCTGTACGGGCTGGCCACGCAGCTGATCCGCAAGGTCGACCTCTCCTCGGTCGCGAACCGCGAGATGCGCGAGGTGGCCGACCGGCTCGGGATGCCGGTGCACATCGGCGTCCTGACCGGCACCTCGATCGTGTACGTCGCCAAGGCCGCGATGCCCGGGTTCATCCAGTTCGACACCTACCCGGGCAAGGTCGCGCATTTCAACCTGACCGCACTGGGGAAGGCGATCGCGGCGTACCTGCCGGAGGACGAACTGACTCCGTTGCTCAGCCACTTGGAGCAGGGCTACGGGCCGAAGGCGAAGCCGGTCAACGAGGAGACCTTCCGCGCCGAGCTGGCCAAGGTGCACAAACAGGGTTTCGCGTTCGAGGACCAGGAGGAGCAGGCGGATATCGCCTGTCTCGCGGCGCCGTTCTTCACCGCCGGTGGCCAGGTCACCGGGGCGGTCGGCGTGACGTCGTTCGCCCGCGATCTGACCCGGGACAAGCGCAAACAGGCGCAGACCGCGCTGGTCCAGCTCGCCGCGACGATCTCGGAACGCCTCGGCGCCGAAGTGGTCTAACCGGGTTTCAGCTGCTCGTCCTCTTGCCGGCCGCTCGGCAGTATCTTCGCAGCGGGACGACGTGAGGAGAGGTTGATGGCCGAGCACCTCAAGACCGGTTGGCCGCAGCAGGTCGAGCGGCAGCAGGAGGTGATCGACACCGTCAGCCGGATCCTTCGCGAGGTGGAGCACGAGGGGGAGCCGGCGATCCGGCGGTGGTCGGCGCGGCTGGACGGCTGGGAGCCACCGACCTTCGTCGTACCGGCGGAGCGGATCAAGGCTGCGGCGGAGACCGTTGACGACGAGCTGGCGGAGCAGTTGGAGTTCGCGCGGAGTCAGGTAGAGCGGTTCGCGCGGGCACAGCGGGACACGCTGCAGGATCTGGAGATCGAGACGTTACCGGGCGTCGTACTAGGGCATCGGCATCTGCCGGTGGCGAAGGTCGGGTCGTATTCGCCGGGCGGGCGGTATCCGTTGATTGCCTCGTCGATCATGACTGTGACCGTGCCGAAGGTCGCCGGGGTCGATACCGTGGTCGCCGTCGCGCCGCCACGCGACGGTCAGGGCATCTACGGCCCGCAGCTCTACACGATGAACCTGGCCGGTGCGGACGTCATCCTCTGCCTGGGCGGCGTACAGGCCTTTGCTGCACTCGCTTTTGGCGTCGAGGACGTTGCGCCGGTCGACCTGGTTGTCGGTGCTGGGAACGCGTACGTCGCCGAGGCCAAGCGGCAACTGTTCGGCACCGTCGGCATCGATCTGCTGGCCGGACCGACCGAGGTCGCGGTGATCGCCGACGAGACCGCGGACCCGCAGTTGGTCGCCGCCGACCTACTCGGCCAGGCCGAGCACGGTTTCAACAGCCCGGCCTTGCTTGTGACAACCTCGCGCGACTTCGGTACGGCGGTGATCGCGGAAGTCGACCGCTGGCTGGCCAGCGACTGGCCGACGGTCGAGGTCGCCGGAGCAGCCTGGCGTGAGCACGGCACGGTCGTGGTCTGCGAGTCCCGCGAAGAAGCTGTCGCTGTGAGCGACGCCTACGCCCCGGAACACCTGGAAGTCCAGACGAGCGACGACGACTGGTACGCGGCCAACCTGCGCAACTACGGCTCACTGTTCATCGGCCCCGAGTCGACGGTCGCGTTCTCCGACAAGTCGATCGGCACGAACCACGTGCTGCCCACCGGCCGGGCCGCTCGCTACACCGGCGGACTCTGGGTCGGCAAGTTCCTCAAGACCGTCACCTACCAGCGCCTAACCCCAGGAGGCGCACGCATAGTCGCGCCCTCGACCGCCGCCATCGCCGACGCCGAACTCATGTACGGCCACGCCCTCACCGCCCGCCTCCGCCTGCCCTGACCCCGAACCCGCCCAGGGCAACACCGCCTGATATCCGCCGGTGTTGCCCGTTCTCGGGTCTGCGGAAGGCACCAGAACGGGCAACACGGACTGATATCCGCTTGTGTTGCGGGTGATGGTCATCCGAGCGGCGGGAGGAGGTCGGCGAACTCGGCCAGGGCTCGGTCGATCAGGCGGATCTCTTCGGGGTCCAGGTGGTGGGCGGGTTCTCGGCAGTAGGGGGAGGCGAAGAGGCCGCGGCGGACGGAGATGAGTTTCTCGGCGGCGATGATGCGTTCGGTGTCGAGCATCCAGTAGGAGATGTAGGGGAGCAGGCGGCGATGCAGGTCGCCGCCGCCGGCCTCGTCACCGGTGGCGAAGCGGCGCCAGATCTCCACGTAGACCTCGGTGAGCGAGCAGCCCGGCTGCGTGCCGACGGCGCCCCGGCGGATCGCGTCAGGCAGCTGGACCCCGGCGTACCCCTCCAGGGCCGCGAGGGACGGCGTACCGGCGGCGAGCTCGGCGATCAGTGGGCCGGGCGGGCTCGACTCGACCTTGACCAGACGCAGGTTCGGGTGGTCCTGGGCGATCGAGCGGAGGAGGTCGGCGTCGAGGCTGGTGCCGGTCTCGCTCGGTGCGTACTGCAGCACCATCGGGATCGGGTCGATCGCGGTCAGGACAGTGCGCACGTGATCGGCCAGTGCATTGCGCGACGGCGACAGGAAGTGCGGCGGCAGCAGGTTGATCAGGTCGGCCCCGGCCGCCACGGAATCCATTGCACGCAACGCCGCGAGCCGGGTCGCGTGATCCTGTACGGCGACCACCGCGGCCACGTCGTTTCGGTCGCGAGTGTGCGACAGCAGGATCCCGGTGAGCTGCCGGCGTTCGTCCTCGGACAGCTTGTGGAACTCCGACGCGAACCCGGGGAACATCACGCTGGTGACGCCGGTCGACAGCACATAGGCGACAACCCGCTCGAAGCCGGCGTAGTCGACCTCACCATCGGCGGTGAAAGGAACCTCCAGCACGGGGGAGACCCCGCGGACCAGCAGCGAGGCGTCGGTGGGCCGCTCGGACCCGATTGCTGTGGTGGCCATGTCGTCCTCACGGTGCCTTGAGTCCGAGGGCGCCGAGTGCGTCGGCGTGGATGATGCCGTCGATCACTTCGTCCGGGACGCGCGGCAGTTTCGTTCCTTCGAGCATGTCGTTCACGGTGCGCAGGCCGGCGATCGCCTCACCGGTGTTCGCGATCGGGAAGTCCGACCCGAGCAGCAGCTTGCTGGCGGCGCCCCACTCGACCGCGTTGATCAGCGACTGGTAGAGCACCCACGGACGCAGGTAGATCGACGAGACATCGGCGTACACATGCGGGTGTTTGCGGATCGTCACGACCGTCTCGCGGCTCCACGGGTGACCCATGTGCGCCATCACGATCCGCAGCTCCGGGTACCGCAGCGCGATCTCGTCGGTGACGAGCGGATAGGTGTAGCGCAGCGGGGCTTCCCGGATCGGCGATGCGCCGGAGTGGAAGAGGATCGGCAGGCCGTTGGTCTGGCAGTAGTCGTAGAACGCCAGCGCGGGCTCGCCGAGCGGGTCGAAGTTCTGGTAGTTGGGGCCGAGTTTCACCCCGACCAGACCTTGCTCACGGCAACGGTCGGCCTCGTCGAAGGCGCCGTACACGGTCGGGTTGACCGACATGAACCCGATCCGCTTCGCCGGGTTGTCGCGGACGAACTCGATCGTGGCGTCGTTGCAGCGCTCCGGCGGGTGCGGGATCCCGGTCGCGGCCAGCGGGTCGTCGACCGCGATGTTGAACACGATCGACACGTCGGCCGCCGCCATCGCCTCGTCGTACTCGGCCCAGGTGTTGGTGGTCACCACCGGCCGGTCGTTGCGCCAGCTCGTGTACACCTGACGCTCGTCGTCCGGCACCACCTCGCGGTGGGTGGGCGTGTGCGCATGGACGTCGACGATCATTCTCAACCTTCGAAATCTCGTAGATAGTTTCTGAGTTTCGAAGTTTAGTCGATGATCAGGTAGTGATCCAGTACCGGCGGGTGGTCCCCAGCCAGGTCTCCCGGATGTCCTCCAGTACGCCGCCGTTGCGCTCGATCGTCTTGGCCGAAGCGATGTTGGCGTCGTCACAGCTCACCATCACGCGTTCCAGCCCAAGCTTCCGCGCGTGCTTCACGACCTCCCCGAGCGCCCAGCCCGCCAGTCCGCGCCCTCGTGCCGACGGGCGAACGCCGTACCCGATGTGTCCGCCGCCGTCGAGCAGCTTCTCGGTCAGGCTGTGCCGCAGTGTGATCGCCCCGAGGTACTCGCCGCCCTCGACGATCCACCAGTGCGTAGCGTGCACAAAACCTTCCTTCATCGGCGTACTCGGATCACTCCGATCCCGCAGATACCGGACCCATGCCGCAAACCCTTCAGCACTGTGCACATCGTGCTCACCCTCGTGATACCCAGAGCCGTCCTGAGGCACCGGCCCCCACTCGGCCAGCGACTCCAGCCACGACTCCTGAAATGCCACATCCGGCACAACCAACTCAGCCATACCCAGAGGTTAGGTCCAGCGGTTGAGACGCGCCACGGACTTGTTGACGAATGTCTAGTTCATGAGTCGACAATGGGGTTATGACTCGCGAGTTGATCTTGGTGCAGCGTCGCCACATCGACCTGCTGCGCGTCGCCTCCCAGGCGTGTTGATTCCAGCGGTCGGCCTCATCCCACCTCATCCGGAATCCCCTGGGAAACAAGGAGTTTCACCTCATGTCAACCTCATCGCTTCGCCCTGCCCTGTCCGAAATCACACCGTCCACACCGCAGGAGTGGATCCAGCGTGCCGCCGAGGTGGCCGCGATTCTCGCCGTCGACGCGGCGGAACGTGATCGCGCCGGCGCTACGCCGTACGACGAAGTTCAGCTGCTCAAGGACTCCGGTCTCGTCACGCTGCTCGGGCCGGCCGAACATGGTGGCGGCGGTCAGACCTGGCCGACGGCGTACCAGGTCATTCGGACGGTGGCGACGGCCGACGGGTCGATCGGTCAGTTGCTCGGGTACCACCTGCTCTGGTTCTGGGCCGCGCGGCTGGTCGGGACCAAGGAGCAGATCGCCGCCGTCGAGGAGCAGGCCACGACGAACAAGTGGTTCTTCGGAGGTGCGGTGAATCCGCGCGACGCCGACGTGGTCGTCACCGACGAAGGCGACACCATCAGCTTCAGTGGGCGCAAGAGCTTCTCGACCGGCAGCAAGGTCTCCGATGTGACCGTGCTCGAAGGCACGCTGCTCGACAGCGGCGACCATGTCTTCGTGATCGTGCCGTCCGATATCGACGGCCTGACCTTCCATGACGACTGGGACAACATCGGCCAGCGGCTGACCGAGAGCGGCAGCGTCAGCCTCAACCACGTCCGGGTCGGCTGGGACCAAGCGGCCGGCTTCGTCGGCAAGACGTTCCAGCCACGCGTCTACAACACACTGAACGTGCCAACCATCCAACTGGTCTTCGTGAATTTCTACCTGGGCATCGCGCGCGGCGCGCTCGACACTGCCATCACCTACACCCGGGAGAAGAGTCGCTCCTGGCTGCACGGCGGTCATGCGGCCGCGGTCGACGAACCGGCCGTCATCGACGCGTACGGCGATCTCCAGTCGAAGCTGTGGGCCGTCGAGGCGCTGGCCGACGCGGTTGCGCTGGAAGGTCAGGTCATCCACGAGAACGCCTGGGAGGTGACCGAGCAGCAGCGTGGCGAGCACGAAGTCCGCGTGGCTGCGGTCAAGGCGAGGGCCACCGAGGTCGCGCTGGAGGTGACCAGCCGGATCTTCGAGGTCACCGGTGCTCGGTCGACCGCCACGATCGAGGGGCTTGATCGGTTCTGGCGGAACGTGCGGACCCACACCTTGCACGACCCGGTGGCGTACAAGCGGCGTGAAGTCGGCCGGCACCTGCTCGTCGGTGAACTGCCCGAGCCGACCTGGTACAGCTGATGTCGACCGAACGCGTCGCGGACGAGATCAAGTTCGCCTACTGGGTTCCCAACGTCAGCGGTGGGCTGGTCACGAGCGACATCGAGCAACGGACGAGCTGGGACTTCGAGTACAACAAGAAGCTGGCGCAGACGGCCGAGCGGGTCGGCTTCGAGTACGCGCTCAGCCAGGTTCGCTACACCGCGAGCTACGGCGCCGAGTTCCAGCACGAGTCGACCAGTTTCAGTCTCGCCCTGCTGCTGGCGACCGAGCGGCTGAAGGTGATTGCCGCGGTCCATCCGGGGCTGTGGCAGCCCGGCGTACTGGCGAAGTTCGGTGCCACCGCGGACCACCTTTCAGGTGGGCGGTTCGCGGTGAACGTGGTCAGCGGGTGGTTCAAGGGTGAGTTCACCGCGCTGGGGGAGCCTTGGCTGGAGCACGATGAGCGGTACCGGCGGTCGGCCGAGTTCCTGCAGGTGCTGCGGAAGTTGTGGACCGAGGACAACGTGGAGTTCGCCGGTGACTTCTACCGGATCCGTGACTTCACGCTGAAGCCCAAGCCTGGGGTGTTTCCCGAGCTGTTCCAGGGTGGCAACTCGACCGCGGCGCGCGACAACGCGGGTAAGCACTCCGACTGGTACTTCTCCAACGGGAAGGACTTCGACGGCGTGACCGAACAGCTTCTCGACGTACGGCGAAGTGCCCGGGGCGCTGGTCGCGAAGTGAAGTTCGGGCTGAACGGGTTCGTCATCGCCCGCGACACCGAGCAGGAGGCCCGCGACGTACTGCGCGAGATCGTTGGCAAGGCCAACAAACCGGCCGTGGAGGGATTCCGGGACGCGGTCACGCAGGCCGGGCGGTCGGCGCCGGACGGCAAGGGCATGTGGGCGGACTCGTCGTACGAGGATCTGGTCCAGTACAACGACGGCTTCCGGTCCCAGCTCATCGGTACGCCGGAGCAGATCGCCGAGCGGATCGTCGCGTACCGGCGCCGCGGGGTCGATCTGATCCTCGGCGGCTTCCTGCACTTCCAGGAGGAGATCGAGTACTTCGGTGCCCGGGTGCTCCCGCTGGTCCGTGAGCTGGAGGCTGCCGAACGCGGTGCCGAGCTGGAGCTCGCGGCGGTCTAGAAACGACGAAGAGGGTTCAACCCGGGGGCGGGGTGAACCCTCTTCGTTCTGCCGTTGCCGAAACTAGGCGCCGGCGCCTTCCTGCTTCACACCGGCGACCGCGGTCGGGTCGTCGATCCGGTACTTGCGGGCCGCCTCGGCCGCGACCTCCCGCTTGACGTCACCGCGCTTCGCGAGGATCTGCAGCGCCGCCACGACGACCGACTCGGCGTCGACCTGGAAGTGCCGCCGGGCCGCCGCCCGGGTGTCGGCCAGACCCCAGCCGTCGGTCCCGAGCGAGGTGTAGTCGTTCGGCACCCAGCGCGAGATCTGGTCCTGCACCGCGCGCATGAAGTCGCTGACCGCGACGACCGGACCCTTGGTGTCCTTCAGCTGCTCGGTGATGAACGGAACCTGCTCCGGCTCCTCCGGGTGCAGCAGGTTGTGCTCCTCGGCCGCGATCGCGTCCCGGCGCAGCTCGTTCCACGAGGTCACCGACCAGATGTCGGCGGCCACCGAGTACTCCTCGGCCAGAATCTGCTGGGCCTTGCGGATCCACGGCAGCGCGACACCCGAGCCGAGCAGCTGGATGCGCGGTACGTCGTCACCCGCGGCGGTCTGGTACTCCTCGAAGCGGTACATGCCCTTGAGCAGGGCCGCGACGTCCAGATCCTTCGGCTCGGCCGGCTGGGCGACCGGCTCGTTGTAGACCGTCAGGTAGTAGAAGACGTCCTCGCCGTACGGCTTGTCCTTGTCCAGCCCGTAGCCGTACATCCGGCGCAGGCCGTCCTTGACGATGTGCGCGACCTCGTAGGCGAACGCGGGGTCGTAGTGCACGGCCGCCGGGTTCGACGAGGCGAGCAGCGGCGAGTGACCGTCGGCGTGCTGCAGACCCTCACCCGTCAGCGTGGTGCGGCCCGCGGTGGCGCCGATCACGAAACCACGGCCGAGCTGGTCGCCGAGCGCCCAGAGCTGGTCACCGGTCCGCTGGAACCCGAACATCGAGTAGAAGATGTAGAACGGGATCATCGGCTCGCCGTGGGTGGCGTACGCCGTACCGGCCGCGATCATCGAGCCCATCGCGCCGGCCTCGCTGATGCCCTCGTGCAGCAGCTGACCCTTCTCGGACTCCTTGTAGGCAAGGAGCAGCGCGCGGTCGACCGCCTCGTACTGCTGGCCGTGCGGCGAGTAGATCTTCGCCGTCGGGAACATCGAGTCCATACCGAACGTGCGGTACTCGTCGGGCGCGATCGGGACGATCCGGTGCCCGATCTCCGGGTCCTTCATCAGGTCCCGGAAGAGCCGGACGAGCGCCATCGTGGTCGCCACCGGGGTCTTCTCGTTGCCCTTGCTGAGCGGCTTGTAGACGTCGTCACCAGGCAGCTTCAGCGTCTTCGGCTGGACCCGCCGCTCGGGCAGGAAGCCGCCGAGCTGGGAGCGCCGCTCCATCATGTACTGGTACTCCGGCGAATCCTTGCCGGGGTGGTAGTACGGCGGGTTGTAGGCGTCCTCGAGGTCCTTGTCCTCGATCGGCAGGTAGAGCCGGTCGCGGAAGGTCTTCAGATCGTCCGAGGTCAGCTTCTTCATCTGGTGGGTCGCGTTGCGGCCCTCCAGCGCCTCGATCGTCCAGCCCTTGACGGTCTGGGCCAGGATGACGGTCGGCTGCCCGACGTGCTCCTTGGCGCTCTTGAAGGCCGCGTAGACCTTGCGGTAGTCGTGCCCGCCGCGGGGCAGCTTGCGCAGGTCCTCGTCGGACAGGTTCTTGACCATCTGCGTGAGCCGCTGGTCGCCGCCGAAGAAGTTGTTCCGGATGTACTCGCCGGACTCGACGGAGTAGGTCTGGAACTGGCCGTCCGGCGTGGTGTTCATCTTGTTCACCAGTGCGCCGTCGTGGTCCTGGGCAAGCAGCGCGTCCCACTCGCGGCCCCAGACCACCTTGATGACGTTCCAGCCCGCGCCGCGGAAGAACGCCTCCAGCTCCTGGATCACCTTGCCGTTGCCGCGGACGGGACCGTCCAGCTGCTGCAGGTTGCAGTTGATCACGAAGGTGAGGTTGTCGAGCTCCTCGCGCGCGGCCAGGCCGATCGCGCCGAGCGACTCCGGCTCGCCCATCTCGCCGTCACCCAGGAACGTCCAGACGTGCTGGTCGCTGGTGTCCTTGATACCGCGGTGGTGCATGTACCGGTTGAAGCGCGCCTGGTAGATCGAGTCCAGGGCGGCCAGACCCATCGAGACGGTCGGGTACTCCCAGAAGTCCGGCATCAGGCGGGGGTGCGGGTACGACGACAGGCCCTTGTGCGGACCGCGCGACACCTCCTGGCGGAACCCGTCCAGCTGGTCGGCGGTCAGCCGGCCCTCGAGGAAGGCGCGGGCGTACATCCCGGGGGAGGCGTGGCCCTGGATGAAGACCTGGTCACCGCCGCCCGGGTGGTCCTTGCCCCGGAAGAAGTGGTTGAAGCCCACCTCGTACAGGCTGGCCGCGGACTGGTAGGTGGCGATGTGACCGCCGACCTCGAGTCCCTTGCGGTTCGCCTTGCTCACCATCACCGCGGCGTTCCAGCGGATGAAGGCCCGGATCCGGCGCTCGATGTGCTCGTCGCCGGGGAACCACGGCTCGCGCTCGGGCGGGATCGAGTTGATGTAGTCGGTGCTGCGCAGCGCGGGCACACCGACCTGCCGCTCCCGGGCCCGCTCGATCAGCTTGAGCATCAGGTAGCGCGCCCGCGCCTTGCCGCGTTCGTCCAGCACGGCGTCGAGCGACTCGACCCACTCGCGTGTCTCGTCGGGGTCGATGTCGGGGAGCTGGGTGGGCATCCCCTCGGTGATGATGGCTGGTGGTTCGTGTCCGGAAGCCACGGTGTCCTGCCGTTCTCTCTGGTTGTCTTCACCGCAATCCTGTCACCTGTTCGGAATGCGTTCTACTTTGGTCTCCTCCGAGGCGTGAATACGGTTGCCGGAGCGTGATCTGAGCGGACACGGACAGTACCCGCCGCGCGGATACCGGACACGTCACGGATACCTCGTGCATACTTGCGCGACGCGGTAGGTCACGATGGACTACTGCCACTGACGCATACCCCCGCTCCGACGGGGATCACCGAGGAGGACACGTGAGCGCGACCGCGGACCACGCGGACGGTAAGGAGCAGCCGAACATGGCGGCCCGGCTCGGCCTGGAGGCCGGCTGGATCGTGCAGGAGATCGGCTACGACGACGACTGCGACGACGACCTGCGGGATGCGATCCGGGCAGTCACCGGTGAAGAGTTCGTGGACGAGGACACCGATGAGGTGGTCGACGTCGTCCTGCTCTGGTTCCGCGAGGAAGACGGCGACCTGGTCGACGCCTTCTTCGAGATCCTCACCGACCTGAAGGCGGGCGGAGTCGTCTGGCTGATGACGCCCAAGGTCGGCCGGGACGGGTATGTCGAGGGCAGTGAGATCGCCGAGGCCGCTCCGACCGCCGGGCTGGCCACCACGAGCACATTGAGCGTCACCGACGACTGGTCGGCGACCAAACTGGTGGTCCCGAAGTCGGGTCGCCGAGGCTGAGGTGACGGCTGCTGTCGGCACCAGGGCCCCCGACTTCAGCACCCGCGACCAGCACGGCGCCGAGATCCGGCTGGACCAGTACGCCGGACGTCCCGTCGTACTGGTCTTCTATCCGTACGCCTTCAGCGGGGTCTGCACGAGTGAGCTGACGGCGCTACGGGACCGCCCGGACCTGCTGGCAACAGCTGAGTTCCTGGCGATCTCCTGCGATCCTATGTTCACCCAGCGCGCCTACGCCGACGCCAACACCATCGGTTTCGGCCTGCTCACCGACTTCTGGCCGCACGGCGCCATCGCGTCGTCGTACGGCGTCTTCGACAGCGATCGCGGCTGCGCCCGCCGAGCCACCTTCGTGATCGACGCCGCCGGGGTGATCCGGTGGTCGGTCGTCAACGCGATGCCGGAAGCGCGGAACCCGGACGACTACGCGGAGGCGCTGGCACGTTTGAGGTCCTGAAAGTGATACGGTTTGCCGTCGCAAGGGCTGTTAGCTCAGTTGGTTAGAGCACCTCGTTTACACCGAGGGGGTCGGGGGTTCGAGTCCCTCACAGCCCACCGTTTCCTGCATCGAGGTGAGTCGCGGTGAGTGAGCGATCGTCGGTGGAGCGGGCGGCCGCGCTTGAGCGGGTGGCTCGCGGGTGGGATGCAGCTGCCGAGGGGTACGACGGGTACTTCGTGCCGCGGTTCGCTCCGTGGGTCGAGTTGGCGGTCGACGGCGTCGGGGAGGTCCCGGACGGGCCGATCCTGGTGCCGTGTTGCGGCACGTTCCCGGAGCTGAAACTCCTGCTGGAGCGCTTCCCGGATCGCGAGATCGCCGGGATCGATCTGTCGGCCGGGATGGTCCGGATCGCCCGCGAGCGGGCTGCGGGGTGGCCACTGGTCGAGGTGATCCAGGGCGACGCATCGACCCTGGACTCGCGTTGGACCGGCGGCTGTGGGGCGGTGGTTTCCGTCTTCGGGCTGCAGCAACTCCCGGAGCCGGAGGAAGCCGTTCAGTCCTGGTTCGGCGCCCTTCGGCCTGGTGGTCGGCTGTCCGTCGTCTACTGGCCGACCGTCACCGAGGAGGACGGCCCGTTCGCGCTGCTCAGCAGGTTGCTGCCGGGACGAGCCGTGCCCGATTGGGAATCCCGACTCGTCCCTGCGTTGTCGGCGCTGGGCGCGATCGTCGAACGCGACGAGCAGTCCGCCTTCCCGATGACCCACGCGGATGCCGCCGGATTTTTCGATGCCTTCGCGCAATCCGGACCGCTTCGAGCGGCGGCCATCGCCAGAGGTGATGCGTTCATCGCGGATCTCCGGACGAGCTTCCTCCAGCAGGCCCCTGGCGGCGAATGGACCCACCACCCACGCGCCCGGCTGATCGTCGCCCGCCGCTGACCCCGGCCCGTCGTTTCTGTTTGGTCACAGAGCCGTACCTGAACCCGTCACCACTCGTTGTGAACGGTGTCGGCGGGGTCGTGGAATTCTTAACTCTTTGCTGGCCGGAACGGGCTGCTGCTGGAGCCGGAACGGCTGGTAGGGTTCACGGCTGTCGGTCGGCACGATGACGCACCGGGGCTGCCTGGTGACGG
This sequence comes from Kribbella sp. NPDC056345, assembly GCF_042262745.1. Taxonomy (NCBI): domain Bacteria; kingdom Bacillati; phylum Actinomycetota; class Actinomycetes; order Propionibacteriales; family Kribbellaceae; genus Kribbella; species Kribbella sp. NPDC056345. The sequence continues at coordinate 97,896 of NZ_JBHJQQ010000010.1, forward strand.
TATCGGTCCGGCTGTCCGAAATACGGGGCTTCTTGTCGGTGAGAGCGAGACGGGTGTGCCCTGGGCCCGGCTCCGTCCAGTTGGGGAGGCGCTTGTCCGTGGGTCACCGACCGGCTCGCGTCATCATGATTGCCGCCCCTCGCGCTGAGTTGCCGTTGGTGGTGCTGCGGGCGTGGTGAGGAGCAGTGCGGACCGGCCGGCGATCAGTACCGGGCCGGCGTTGATGATTCCCGCCGGGTACCCGCGCGATCTGCCGAGCGCCCTGCTGCGCGCGGCCCGCGACTTCAGTGCCGCCGGCGTGGTCGAGATCGGCCCCGACGGACGCGAGACCAAGCTCGATTTCCCGACGCTGCTCGAGCTCGCCGCCCGGATCCTCGCCGGCCTCCGGGCGAACGGGGTACGGGCCGGTGATCCCGCGGTGGTGCACTGCACCGAGCCGGTCGGGTTCTTCGCGGCGTTCTGGGCCTGCACGCTGGGCGGTATCCGCCCGCTGCTGATGGCGCCCTCGCCGGAGGGCGACCGCACCGAGGTCGGCCGCGAGCGTCTGCGGACCGTGACCGACCTGCTCGGCTGGACCGTGCTGATCGGGCGCCCGTCGGATCTGCCCGACGACCTCGGTCTGCCGGTTCTCGATCCGGATGCACTCGCCGGGCACGAGCCGACCAACGAATTCCACCGGCCGGCCGCGGACGACGTCGCCGTACTGATGTTGTCGTCCGGCACCACCGGTACGCCGAAGATCGTGCAGCTCACGCATCGCGGGCTGGTCGAGTTCGCCGCGGGGACACCGGCGATGCTGCCCGTCCGCCCGGGGCAGACCACGCTGAACTGGCTGCCGCTGGACCAGAGCGGCGCGTTCCTGCTCTACCACCTGCTGCCCGTCTTCACCGGCTGCACCAACATCCACGTCAACACCGGCTGGGTGCTCGCCGACCCGCTGCGCTGGCTCGACCTGATGGACCAGCACCGGGTCAACCACTCCTGGTCGCCGAACTTCGGCTACCGGTTGGCGACGCAGGCGATCGCGGGGGAGCCGGACCGGCACTGGGACCTGTCCGCCCTGCGCAGCCTGGTCAGTGGCGGTGAGCAGATCACCGTCCCGGTGATGACCGAATTCCTCCGGCTCACGAACCGCTTCGGCGTCGTACCGGAGACCTTCGTCGCGGCCTGGGGGATGACCGAGACCGTCACCGGCATCACCTTCGCCCGCCCCGGCCTGACCCCGAACGTGCACCGCGTCCGCGTTCCACCCACCGGCATCGTCGAGTGGGTCGACCAGCGCCCGTCCTCCGGCAAGGTCGCGGTCGCGCGCCCCGGCAAGACACGTGCGGAGGCGCCCGGCGTACTGAGCTTGGTGTCGGTCGGCGCACCCGCACCTGGTACGACGGTCCGGATCGTGGCACCGAACGGCGCGGTCCTGCCCGAGGGCCGGATCGGCCAGCTGCAGGTCGCGTCGGCCCGCGTCACCCCTGGCTACCTCGGCAACCTGGAAGCCGACCGCGACGCGTTCCCGGTCGGCAACTGGCCGATGCGCAAGTGGCTGTCGACCGGCGACCAAGGCTTCATCACCGGCGGCCAGGTCGTCGTCACCGGCCGGGACAGCGAGCGCATCATCATGCGCGGCACCCTCTACTACGCCCACGACATCGAAGCAGTCGCCGCGACCGTCGTCGGCGCCGAGCAGGGCCTGGTCGCGGCGTGCGCGGTCCCCGACGCCGAGTCCGGCACCGACCGTCTCGTCGTCTTCTACGCGTTGACGCCGGACTCCATCCCCGGCATGGACCAGGCCATCCGCAGCCTCATCCAAACCCGCCTCAACCTGGCCGCCGAGGTCGTCGGCGTCCCACGCCGCGACTTCCCGACCACCCCCGGCGGCAAGATCCTCCGCCCCCTCCTGAAACAACGCTGGCTCGACGGCACCCTCGAAACCCCACCCCACCCGTACGTCGAACCAGCCGGCGCCACCTCGTACTCCGGCCCCACCGGCGAAGGCCCCGAATCAGCCACCGCCGACACCCAGATCACCGCCGAAGACGACCCCTCGGAACGCACCACCGAACTCCCCACCATCCGCCTCGCCTGGCAACGAACCCTCCAGCAATCCATCCCCACCCCACCCCAACGCCCCACCCTCGGCGCCCCCTCCACCCCCGAGCCGGTCCCCGCGAGTGCTGACGGTGATCGCGAGACAGCCCCGCCGGTGCTCGAGGCCGAGCCCGTCCCCGCTCCCGCAGAAGACATCGCCAAGGCGTCCTCGTCGGCGCTAGAGCCTGAGCCGGCCCCCACACCAGCCGCTGGCAACACCGAGCCGGAGCCGATCCCCGCGCGCGCTGACGGTGATCGCAAGGCGTCCTCGTCGGCGGTCGAGGCGGAGCCGGTCCCCGCTCCCGCCGACGGCAACCCCGAGGCAGACCTGCCGGTGCTCGAGGCCGAGCCCGTCACCGCAGCCGCGGACGGCAACGCCGAGGCACAGCCGGTCACCGCGTCCGCTCTCGACAACGTCGAGGCACCTCCCGTCCCCGTCGCGGACGACGATGCTCCGACATCGGCCGCGCCGATCCCAGACGAGCCCGCCGACGAGAATGCTCCGGCCCCGGCAGCTTCAACCTCGCAGGCCCCGGACGAGCACGCAACCGCAGAACCAGCGGCAGCGGTCCCGGACGAGTCCGTCGACGTGCATGCTGATGCCAGCCCGGCATCAGACCCCTCGGCGCCCCAACCCACGGACGCCCTGTCGACCCCCGCCATCCCGGCGCCCGCCGACAGCCAGACCACCAACGCCCTCACCACCCCGACAGCTCCCACCCCTGACACCGAGCAGTCGCACCCGGACCCCACCCCGGCCCCCGCCGACTCCGTCGCCCCCGAGCACCCCGCTCCAGCGACCGAGCCCGCCCCAGTCACCGACCTCGCCCCAGGCACCGACCTCGCCTCCGACACCGAGCAGGTCTCCGCGACCGGTGTCGGCCCCGCGATCGAGCAGGTCTCCGAGACCGAGCAGGTCTCCGCGACCGGTGTCGGCCCCGCGATCGAGCAGACCCCCGAGACTGAGCAGGCCTCCGAGACCGACCTCGTCTCCGAGACTGAGCAGGCCTCATCCACCGCGTCCGCCTCGGCGGATGAGCTCGGTTCCGCAGCTTCGGCTGAAGAACAGCCGGCCGATGCTGATGAGACCTCCGCCGAGATCGCCGCCGGACCGGCGGAAACGGCGGACCCGGCGGACCCGGTGGACCCCGAGCTCACCCCCGCTGCAGAACGCGCAGAAGCCGCACCAGCTGAGCCTGAATCTGCGGCTCCCGAGCCCACCCCGGCACAGGAGTCCACCTCGTCCTCCGAGCGCGCCGCAGTCACCGAGTCCACCCCTGCACCCGAGCACGCCGCAGGTACCGAGCACGCCGCAGGTACCGAGTCCATCCCTGCAGCCGAGCACGCCGCAAGCACCGAGTCGGCCTCGCTCGCCGAGTCCGCTTCTGCGGTCGAGCCTGCTCCAGTCACCGAACCCGCTTCAGCCTCCGAACCCTCGGCGAGCGAGTCGGGCTCCGAGGATTCCGCGCCGGCGACAACTCAGCCGGTCGACACCGATGAGGCCCCCACCGAGGTCGGCGCCGAAGGGTCCGTCCCTGCCGATCCCCAGGTCGCCCTCGCCGCGGAGCGCACGGACGAGGACGAGCTTCAGGCCGAGTCTGCACCTCCCGCGACCGAGGGCCCCTCAGCACCCGAGTCCGACCCTGCACCCCAGCATGCCTCGGACTCCGAGCACGCATCTGTCGCCGAAGCCACCTCGGCCTCCGACCACGCCTCGGTCTCCGGTCCTGCCGCAGCGACCGAGCACGCACCTGTCACCGACCCCACCTCCGCCGCCGAGTTCGCGTCAGGCACCGAGCCGGTTTCTGCTGCCGAGGACTCCTCTGCCACCGAAGCGGTTTCTGGCGCTGAGCTCGCTTCAATGGTCGAGACGGTTTCTGCGATTGAGCAGGGCTCTGCCACTGAGCCGGTCTCTGCGGTTGAGGACGCCTCGGCCGCCGAGCCGGTTTCTGCGACTGAGGACGCCCCGGCCACGGAAGCGGTCTCTGGTGCCGAGCTTGCTTCAATGGTCGAGACGGTTTCTGCGGTCGAGCAGGGCTCTGCCGCCGAGCGGGATTCAGCGGTCGAGCTGGACTCTGGCGAGCGGGTCTCGACGGGGGAGTCGGGCTCCGAGGAATCTGCGTCGGCCGCGGCTCAGTCGGCTGATGTCGATGGGGCTCCCGCCGAGCTCGGTGCCGGAGCCGCCGAGTCCGATGATCATCAGATCGTTGCTGCTGGCGAGCGCGCGGACGAAGACACACCAGAAGCTGAGGCCGCGGCTGCCGCCGATGAACTCCCCTCGGCATCCGAGTTGCCCGCGGCACTCGAATCCGCAACGACCGAGTCCCCCGGAGCACTGGAGTCTGCGGCGATCGAGTCTGCCGGGGAGCCGGAGTCTGTGGCGGTCGAGTCCGGTGGGGCACCCGAGGCTGCGGCGACCGAGTCCGGTGGGGCACCCGAGGCCGCGGCGACCGAGTCTGGTGCAACGGCTGAGTCGGCTTTGGTGACCGAGGAGGCAGTGTCCGGCGTTGTCGTACCGGGGGATGACTCAACTGATTCGGTCGTCGAGTCGGCCTCGGTGGTCGAGCTGGGGTCCGCGGAATCAGCGGTGGGGCAGTTGGATGGTGCTTCCGTTGGGCCGGCGGATGCTCAGGTGGGTCCTGCTGTCGAGCACGCGGGTGAGGACGTGCTCGAGGCTGAGTCGGCGTCAGGTGCGACCGAGCGGTCCTCGACGCCCGAGTCCGCCTCGGGCGTCGAGCATGCTTCTGCTGGCGGGTCCGCTGCTGGGACCGACGCCGCTTCGCAGGTTGAGGTTGCTTCGGCGGCTGCGTTTGCTTCGGCGGCTGAGGTTGGGTCTGTGGTTTCGGCGCTGGCGTCGGCGCGGTTGGTTGATGGTGATGAGGCCGCCGCGGTTGGCGTGGCTGAGCCGGTGGTTCGGGCGGCTGCGGTGGTTGAGCCGGTGGCTGTGGTTGGGCTGGCGGGGCGGTTCCCGGGGGCGGAGACGCTGGAGCAGTTCTGGGACAACCTGGTGGGCGGGGTCGAGAGCGTACGGCGGTTCGCGGCTGAGGGTGACGGTGTGATGGCCGTCAGTGGCGTGCTGGAGCATGTGGAGTCGTTCGACGCGAAGTTCTTCGGGTTGAGCGACCGCGAGGCCGAGTTGATGGATCCGGCGCAGCGGTTGTTCCTCGAGGTCTGCCACCAGGCGCTCGAACACGCCGGGTACGGCGGCACCACCAACCGGGTCGGCGTTTTCGCCGGCTCCGGCATGAACCTCTACAACCGCCAGCCGCAGACCCGCGATTCGCTCGCGGCCCGGGTTGCGTATCGGCTCGGTCTGACCGGTCCGGCGATCGGGGTGCAGTCGGCTTGGTCGTCGTCGCTGGTTGCGGTGCACCTGGCCTGCCAGGCGCTGCGGTCCGGTGATGCGGATCTCGCGCTGGCCGGGGCGTCCGCCGTACAGGTGCCGCAGGCAACGGGTTACCAGCCGTCGGCGGAGTCGATCCTGTCGCCGTCCGGTCACGTTCGCGCGTTCGATGCGGCCGCGGACGGCACCGTTGGTGGCAACGGTGTGGCCGCCGTACTGCTCAAGCGTCTCGACCAGGCGGTCGCGGACGGCGACACCGTGTACGCCGTCATCCGCGGTACCGCGGTCAGCAACGACGACACCGCCAGCGGCAACCAGACGCTGATCGAGCGCGCGCTCGAGCGAGCCGGTTTCGCCGCCGACTCCCTGAGCTACCTGGAAGCCAACGCGATCGGCAGCGCCACCGCGGACGCCGCCGAGGTGCAAGCGCTGACGACCGCGCTGCGCCGGCACACCGACAAGGTCGGCTTCTGCACGATCGGTTCGGTCAAGCCGAACATCGGTCACCTGGACAGCGCCTCCGGCATGGCCGGCCTGATCAAGACCATCCTGATGCTGCAGCACCGCACGCTGGTCCCGACGATCAACTACGCCGAGCCCAACCCGGAGCTTGCCCTCGGCAACAGTCCGTTCGTGATCGCGACCGAGGCGCGCGACTGGCAGGCCGGTACGACGTTGCGCGCGGGCGTCAACGCCTTGGACGCGGGCGGCACCAACGCATACGTGATCCTGGAGGAGCCGCCGCGCCAGGTCCGCCGCGGTGACGACGGCCCCGTCGTACTGCCGCTGTCCGCGCCCGACCCCGACGCCCTCACCGACCTCGTCGAGCTCTACCGCGCCGACCTTGACCACGGCACCGGCCACCGCCTCATCGACCTCGCTGGTACGGCGGCGCTCGGGCGACCGGCGCATCGCCATCGCATCGCCGTTGCGGGTGCATCGGAGGCGGAGCTGGTCGACGCGCTCGGCTCGGCCCAGGCCACCGAGATCCCGCGTGGCGGACCCGGCCCGCTCGGCTATGCGTTCACCGGCCAAGGCGCAGCCCGCCGCGGTATGGCCGCCGGTTTGGCTGCACGCTTCCCGGTCTTCCGCTCGGTGCTCGACGAGTGCGACCGCGTGTACGCCGAGGAGACCGGCGGCAGTCTGCTCGACCTGCTCCTCACCCCGGCCGGTCAGTCGGAGGGCGTGTGGCCGACCGAGACCGCGCAGCCGGCTCTGTTCGCGTTCGAACTCGCGCTCGCGCGGTTGTGGCAGTCGTTCGGTGTGCAACCGGCGCTCGTGGTCGGTCACAGCGTCGGCGAGTACGCCGCTCTGTGCGTCGCTGAGGCGTTGTCGCTGGCGGACGGCGTGCGGCTGACCGCCAAGCGCGGCGAGCTGATGCAGCGTGGGACCGCGCCGGGCGCAATGGTGTCGGTGCGTGCGGATGCGGATCGGGTGCGCGAGCTGGCGCAGACGTCCGGTGTGGAGATTGCCGCAGGCAACGGTCCGCAGTCGTTCGTGCTGACCGGCTCCGAGGTGATCGTCGGGCAGTTGGCCGAGCAGCTCGATCAGTTGCAGGTGGCATGGCAGCGGCTGGATGTGGACCGTGCGTTCCACAGCTCGCTGGTGGATCCGATCCTGGCGGATTTCGCGACGATCGTTCGTGGGATCACGCTGAGGCCGCTGCGGACGCCGATGGTGTCGAGCTGGTCGGGGGAGTTGCTCGAGTCCGGGACGGTGCTCGACGGCGACTACCTGGTCGGGCAGTTGCGGCAGCCGGTCCTGTTCGGGGATGCGGTCGAGGCGGTGACCGCGGCCGGGTGCCGACGGTTCCTGGAGCTCGGGCCGGACGCAGTACTGAGCCCGGCCGGACGGCGGATCGCGCCGAACAGCACGTGGATTCCCGCGCAGCGCCTCGGGCAGGACCCGGTGCTGGCGACGATGAACGGCTTGGCCGAGTTGTACGAGCAGGGCACCGAGATCACGTGGTCGAAGGTGTACGCGTTCGGCGGTCGGGTGCCATTGCCGACGTACCCGTTCCGTCGGGTGCACCACCCGGTCGACCCGTCGTCCGCTGCACCTGCGGCCGTGCCAGATGGGGCTACGCGTGGTCAGGTGAGTGCGTTCGAGCGCGCTGCCAGGGCGCAGGCAATCGGTTTTGCGCCGTCGAGCGCTGCGGTCAAGCGGATCCCCCTGGACCCGCCGGCCGAGGTGGCGGAGGTCGCTGCGGACGACGACGCGGAGCTGGAGGAGTCGCCGTTCGCGCTGCCGGCCGAGACGCATTCGATCGACGCGGACTACCTGGCCCAGGCTGGGTCGTTGTCGGGTGACGAGGTGTCGGCCGAGCGGTATCGCGAGTCACTCGATGCGGTACTCGACCTGACCTGTGACGCGCTGCGGCTCGACCCGTACGACCTGACTGTCGACCACACCTTCGCGGAGCTCGGCGCGACGCCGGAGTCGATGACGCCGGTGATCGACCGGATCAATGAGCAGTTCTCGGTCGAACTGTCGGCGGAGACGCTGTTCTCGTCGTACACGACCCCGCACAAGCTCGCCACCGCCGTTGCGGTGCAGACGACGCGCGCCGATGATGTTGCCGAAAGCAATGAAGCGGCTGAAACCCCTGTGCAGGAAGAGGAAATCGTCGAGGAGCCGGTGGAGATCGCGGTCTCCCAGGTCGACTCCGGCTCCGAGCAGGCCGGTGAGCCCGACGCCCGCGTCGCCCTCGCCGTACTCGGCACCGGCCTCGCCGAGCTCGCCGTCCGAGTTGAGGAAGCCGCCACCGCAACCGGTGCGGCCGACCTGCCGGGTAGCGGAGTGGCCGCGCTGATGTCGCAGCAGCTCCGCGTCGCCGGCCAGCTGGTCGACGGCGTCACGAAGCTCATGCGCGAACAACTCTCGCTCCTCAACGAGTCCGCCCAGCCTGAGACGCCGCCTGAGACGCCGACCGGTACGACGGATGAGTCCGCTGCCGATCGAGAAGAGGCACCTGTCGAGGGCGATGACGCGACGGATGCCACCCCCGTCGTCGAGCTCCCGCAGTCGGATGGTCGGGTCGGTGAGCTGCGGCGGGTTGTGGTCGAGGGCGAGATGGCGCCGGCGGTCGGCAGTCGGCGGCGTGATGTCGGGTACTGGCAGGTGGCTCTGGCCGGCGCCGAGCCGCTGGTCCTCCCGGCCGACGGTGGGCGGCGGAGTGAGCTCGCCTCGGTGAAGCTCGAGCTGGAGGACGAGCTCGGCGACGCCGTGTTCGTGTTCAGCCGCGAGCGCAAGGTCAGTCCGCTGATGACGATGCTGGCGGCCGTGGGGACCGTGCTCGGACGGTTCACCGCGCAGGACGATGTCACGATCGGTTCGGCGTTGATCCGGCCGCAGGGCGACACGACCGCGGGAGTACGGCGAGCGCTGCCGATCCGGATCGACCTGTCGGGCGAACCGGATCTCGGCGAGCTCGCACACCGCGTGCGCGACGTGACGACCGGTGCCTTCGACCACGCCAGTACCGACCTGTCGATCCTCCAGCGCGACCCGCTCTTCCAGGTTCTCGTGGAGTTCGAGGACGGTGACGAAGACCTGCCCGAGCCGCTCGACCTGCGGTTGCGGCTGACTCACCACGGCGCCGGAATCACCTGTACGGCGGACTACCGGGCCGGGCTGTTCCACCGCAGCACGATCGACCGGCTGCTCAACTATCTGCAGGCTGTGTTGCGCAGGGCAACGGCTGAGCCGCGACTTCGCCTTCCGCAGTTGATGATGCCGATCGCCGCCGATCTCGAGACCCTGCGCCGGCTGGAAGGCGACCTCGAACCGGTCGGCCCGATCGGCCGCGGTCGCCGCGACGCCGTGGTCGCCGGTGAGCTGAGCGGACTGCACACCCTGTTCGAGCAGCAGGTCGCTCGGACGCCGGACGCGGTCGCGCTGATCCAGGGCCAGCGTGAGCTCACATACGCCGAGCTGGATCGCCGGTCCAACGCAATCGCCTGGCAGCTAACGGATCTCGGGGTGAAGCCCGGTCAGCTGGTCGCGGTTCGGGTTGCCCGCGGCACCGAGCTGGTGGTCGCCGTACTGGCGGTCTTGAAGTCGGGAGCGGCGTACCTGCCGCTGGATCCCGGCGTACCGGAGTCGCGGTGGGCCTTCATGGTGAACGACGCGTCCGCGGTCGCGCTCGTCGGTGACGATGCGGCGCTGGCCGACCGGCTCGGGCTGCGGCTCGTCCCGGTTGCGGCGGTCGACGGTGATGCGCGAGCGCAGCAGGCTCCGCCGGTTCGGGCTGCGGCCGATGATGTTGCCTACTGCATCTACACGTCGGGTTCGAACGGGAATCCGAAGGGGGTGCTGGTTCCGCATCGGGGACCGGTCAACCTGGTTCGGCATTACCTGCGGACCCGGAGTTCGTTGCGTACTTTGCAGTGGACGTCGTTCGGGTTCGACGTACATGTCCAGGAGATGTTCACCGCGCTGGCTTCTGGGTCCGCGCTGGTGCTGATCGGTGAGGACGACCGGTACGACCCGGACGCGGTCATCTCGGCGCTGCGGGACCACGGGGTTGAGCGGCTCTTCATGGCGTTCAGCCCGCTGACCGCCTTGCTGGCAACGATGCGCCGCCTGCCCGAGCTGCCTGCGCTGCGGGAGATCGTCGCGGGTGGTGAGGCGATGGTGCTGACCCACAAGGTGCGGGACTTCCTCGATGCGCACCCGGATTGCAAGCTGTACAACGAATACGGCCCGGTAGAGGCGTCGATCGTCACCACGATCCACGAGGTCGACCCGACCGAGGACCGCCCGTCGATCGGGCGCCCGGTCGACGGCGTCGCCGTACGCCTGCTGGACCAGGCGCTGCGGCCGGTACCGGTCGGCGGGGTCGGCGAGATCCACCTCGGCGGCGCAGCCGTTGCCCAGGGCTACCTCGGCCGTCCCGACGAGACCGAGCGCGCCTTCGTACCCGACCCGGCCCACCCCGGCGGACGGCTCTACCGCAGCCGCGACCTCGGCCGCTGGCGCCCCGACGGCACCCTGGAGTACCTCGGCCGCGCCGACGACCAGGTCAAGATCCGTGGCCACCGCGTCGAACCGGGCGAGACCGAACACGTCCTCGCCGCCCAGACCGGAGTCATCGACGCGGTCGTCATCGCGCTGTCCGACCATGGCGGCGACACCTGCCTGGTTGGCTACGTCGTCCTCGAAGACAGCGACCCGAGCGTCCTGGCCCGCCTGATGCTCGACCTGGGCAAGGAACTCCCGCTCTACCTGGTCCCGGCCGACCTCATCCCCATCGAAGAGCTCCCGCTGGACGACAACGGCCGCCTGGACCGCACCCGCCTCCCCGAGCCGGAGTGGCTCCGCCCCTAACCGTGGGCCCGCCCAGTCGCCGTACGGACAGGTTGCACCAGGCAACCGCCGTCGGCCCAATCGCACGAAGGACAGGACGTAGCCGTCTACGTAGTCCCCGGCCTACGCCTGGAGTCGACCCGTAGCGGTGGTCGCAGACGTATACGTCCTGTCGTTGGAGTGGTGGAATGTGCCGGCTGGGGCCCGGAGTGGTGGTGAGCGGTCCTCCACCCTCCTGAGGACCGATCGCACTGCGGGCCGCCGGCATCAGCTGCCTGAACGCGAGGGCGGCGGAGAGTTTCCTCTCCGCCGCTCCCACGTTCCGGTCGGTCCACGGCCCCCCATCGACCGACCTTGCTTGGCTGGTCCAGGCCCCCCTTGACCAACCGTGGATGACGTGCCCCCACCCCATCCATCCGTTGCATCGCGTGGGGACGGGTCGCCGTTACACAGTTCCAGGCAATTGGGTAAGAATTGCGCAAAGATGCGCAGGGCAAGCCTTCCCTACGCACGGCGGTGTCCAGAACGCTGCCCGATCGGGCAACCTGAGCGGGCAGACCTGGATCAGCGGATCGAGGACCACGCCTGGTGGGCGGCGCCGAGCAGGCCGGCGTTGGCGAGCTGCGCCGGTACGACGGTGAGGTCGGCAACGAACGGCAGTTGCGCCAACCGTTTCACCCACGCCTGCACAGGATCGAACAACACCGGCCCCGCCTTCGAAACCCCACCACCGATCACCACCGTGGTCAGGTCGACAGTGACCGCGGTCGCGACGATGCCGGCCGCCAGCGCCTGGGCGCCGTCGTCGAACGCCGCGAGGGCGAGCTCGTCACCGGCAGCCGCGTCGGCAGCCAGTACGGCGGCATCCACGCTCTCGTCGGTCCGCCAGCCCCGGCGTTGCGCCCGCGCAACCATCCGCGGGCCGCTCGCATACGTCTCGACGCACCCGTACGAACCACAGGCGCACGTCTCGCCGTTCAGATCCACGACGACATGACCGATATGGGCCGCGTTCCCGGACTGCCCCAGCATGGGGCGACCATCCACCACCAGCCCACCGCCGACACCGGTCGATACCACGATGCCCAGCAACGTCTGCACGTCCCGCCCGGCGCCGGTCCAGAACTCACCCAGCGCGAAGCAATGCCCATCCACCCCAAGAGTCACCGGTACGTCGACCAGCGCGCGAACCCGGTCGACGATCGGGAAGTTCCGCCAGCCGGTGATGTTCACCGGCGACACCAGCCCGTGCGTGGCGTCGAGCGGACCGGCCGAACCGATCCCCACCGCCAGCGGCGACGTATCCCCGAGCACTCGACCCACCAGCTCACCGAGCGCCGCGAACACCTGGTCGGCATCCCCGGCCGGCGTGGCGATCCGGTCCTCGACGACGATCGTCCCGTCGGCGGACACGAGAGCGGCGGCCATCTTCGTGCCGCCGATGTCGATCCCGAGAACCGTGCTCGCCGTGTCGTCGCTCATCGTCCCCCCGCCAGTAGCCGAACCAGGGTGTTGAGCCGGGCAGGCGGCAGTTGCTCGCGCGCGGCGGGGGCCGGCGTGGCGGGGTGGGGGTTCTGCTCGGTCACGTGTCGGGCTCCGTCGGGGGCGGTCAAGGTCGAGAGACAACGTTATCTGTAGTCGACCGGATCGGCGAGGGGTGATTGGGGTCAATCTGCGCAGAACCTGCAGAAACAGGCGTGGGCGACGCCTTGACAATGCTTGACAACGATACCCCTCAAGGGGGTTCTGGAGGGGTTCATCGAGAGGATCGGGGACGGGTAGCATGAGGGCCGCGGGAGGCCGGATGGCAGAGGTTGCGTTGACCACACGGGAGCGCGAACTCCTCGACGGTGCGGGCGGTCCTGCGGTCGCGCTGGCGATGCGTCTGATCACCGGATTGGCGCGGACCCTCGGCGCTCGCTCGCTGATTCCGATCACCTCGGCCCATGTCGACGGTTGCCTGCACCACGGTCAGGCCGGGCTCGACTTCGCGGAGCGGCTCGTCGAGCTGGGCGGCCAAGTCGTCGTACCGACAACCTTGAACGTCGGCTCCCTCGATCTCCTGCACCCCGGCCTCGTCCGCCTCGCCGGCACCGAGCGCCGCGACGCCCGTCGGCTGATGGACGCCTACACCGCCCTCGGTGCCGCGCCGACGTGGACCTGCGCGCCGTACCAGGACGCGCAGCGCCCCGCCTTCGGCGAACACATCGCCTGGGCCGAGTCGAACGCGATCGTCTTCGCGAACTCGGTCCTCGGTGCCCGCACCGACCGGTACGGCGATTTCGTCGACATCTGCGCGGGGCTCACCGGCCGAGCGCCGTACGCCGGTCTCCACCTGGACGAGAACCGCCGCGCCCGGATCGAGCTCGACCTCAGCCCCCTGCCCGCCCACACCCTCCGACTGGCCGCAGCCTGGGCCGCACTCGGCCACCTGACCGGCAAGCTCGCCTCGGACCGCGTCCCGATGCTGACCGGCTGCCCCGAACCCGTCCCCGAAGACCACCTGAAGGCCTTCGGCGCCGCAGCCGCCTCGCGCGGCGGCATCGGCCTCTTCCACGTCGTCGGCACGACGCCCGAGGCCGATGGGCCCCACCCCATCGAGGAGGTGCACCGCGTCACCCCGTCGATGCTGCGCGCCGCCCGCGACGAACTGTCGAGCCCGAACCCCGGCCGCCTCGACGCAGTGAGCCTCGGTACGCCGCACCTGTCGGTGACCGAGTTCGCCGAACTGACCGCCCTGGTCCGCGCCGGCGCCCCCATGTCTCCCGCCGTCGAAGTCTGGGCCGCCACCAACCGAACCACCGCGAAGGTTGCCGAGAGCAACGGCTGGCTCGCCGAACTGGAGTCGGTCGGCATCCGCGTCCTGGTCGACACCTGCACCTACGTGACCTCGGTCCTCAGCCCGCACACCCGCCATGTGATGACCAACTCCGCCAAGTGGGCCTGGTACGCCCCCGTCAACCTGGGCGTCGACGTCACCTTCGGCTCCCTCACCGACTGCCTGACCTCCGCCCGCACCGGCCAAGTCACCCGGGACGATGCCTCGTGGCGCTAAGGACAGGTAGAGGTGGCCAATTCGCGGTGCCGTGCACCCGCGCCAGGCGTGCGGCGCGGTATGCGTAGGTGACTACGTAATGTCCTTAGCACACAGAAGGAGGGCGAACGTGCGGACTGGCCGGTGTCTACACGCTGGTACGGCGGTCGGGCGGGTGCTGGTGTTGGGCGAACCGCTGTCGTTGTGGGGTGGGGCGGACCCGGTGACCGGGGTGATCACCGATGAGCGGCATCCGCAGCGCGGGGAGTCGCTGGCCGGACAGATCGTGGTGATGCCGGGAAGCCGCGGGTCTTCGTCCAGTGCGAGCGTTCTCGCAGAGATGCTGCGGGTGGGGGTCGGCCCAGCGGCGTTGCTGGTTCAGCGGGCGGATCCGATTCTGGTGATCGGGGCATTGGTGGCGGAGGAGCTTTACGGGCGCGGGATTCCGATGGTGGAGCTGTCTGATGTCAGCCTGTTGCGGGAGCGATTGCCGGTCCGGGTGACCGCTGCGGGTGACGATGCGTGGATCGAGGAGTTGTGATGATCAGGCAGTTTTCGGGGGCGGACGTGCTGGCGGTGCCGGTGAGTGCGGTGGTGGCGGGGATTCGGCGGGCGGCGGTTGATGCGCGGACGTTGGGGCGGAGTGTGGCGCGGTCGGGGTTCGGGGCGCCTGGGGGTGAGTTGTTGTTGATGCCGGCGGCGGATGACGGGCTGACCGGGGTGAGGATTGCGACCATTGCGCCGGACAATCCGGAGCACGGGTTGCCGCGGGTGCAGGGTGTGTATGTGCTGTTCGACTCGAAGACGTTGACGCCGGTTGCGGTGATCGATGCGGTCGAGCTGACCGCCGTACGGACTGCTGGGGTTTCGATGGTCGGCATCGCAGCGCTGGGCGGAGCCGCCCAGCGGACGGCGATTGTCGGGACGAGCGTGCAGGCTCGGGCGCATCTGCGGCTGCTGGTTGAGCTTGGGTGGTGCAAGGACTTCACCATCCACGGGCGTCGGACCGAGGCCGTCGACGGGCTTGCCGCCTACGGCCGATCCCTCGGCGCCGAGGCCCGCGCTGGTACGACGGATGATCTGACCACCGCCGGTCTCGTCATCTGCTGCACGTCGGCGTCAACGCCGGTGGTACCGGACACACTGGCCCCAGACGTGATCGCCGTGGCCGTCGGATCGCACACGCCGACGGCCGCCGAGCTCCCGGCCGGACTCTTCAAAGATGCGCAGGTTGTCGTCGAGTCGACGGGCGTGGCAACGACCGAGGCCGGTGACGTCATCCAGGCGGTCGCAGCCGGCGTACTGCCGCCCGACACGGTGGTCGAACTCGGGGCTGTACTGCGCGGCGACGTACCGATCGACCCCACGAAACGGCGGATCTTCAAGAGCGTCGGGATGGCCTGGCAGGACCTCGCCGTGGCCACGGCCGTTTTTGAGAATGAGATTTCGGAAAGGGGGCTAGCGAATTAACGCACCACGCGAGAGGGTGTCCGCATGACCGATCTGGAACGTGATGCCGCCGGCGCGTTGATCGTCGGCTTTGCCGGGACCACCGCCCCCGACAACCTGCTCCGTGCCGTCGAAGACGGGCTTGGTGCGGTAATCCTGTTCACCCGCAATGTGGAGAGCACCGAGCAGGTACGGGCGCTGACCAGCAGCCTGCGCGCGGCCCGCCCGGACGTGATCATCGGGATCGACCACGAGGGCGGCGAGTTCAGTCACCTCGGCCCGGCCAACCCGTGGCCGCTCGCCTCGCCGCGGACGCTCGGCGATCTCGACGACGTCGACCTGACCCGGGCCTCAGCGCGGGATGCGGCCGCGACGCTCGCCTCGCTCGAGATCGACCTGATGCTCGCGCCGTCGATCGACGTGAACAGCAACCCGGCCAACCCGATCATCTCCACGCGTGCGTTCGGCACGACGGCGGAGCTGGTCGCGCGGCACGGTGTGGCGTTCGTCGAGGGGGTGCGCGAGGCCGGGGTGACGTCATGTCTGAAGCACTTCCCGGGGCACGGCGACGTGGCCGTCGACTCGCATCTCGACCTGCCGCGGGTGGACCGGTCGATCGAGGCGGTGCACGCGGTCGAGCTGCTTCCGTTCAAGGCGGCGATCGCGGCCGGGGCCGAGGTGGTGATGAGCGCGCATATCGTCTTCTCCGCGTACGACGATCTGCCCGCGACGCTGTCGCACCGGATCCTGACCGGGGTGCTCCGCGAGGAGATGGGGTTCGAGGGCGTGATCACGACGGATGCGCTCGAGATGGGCGCGATCACCAAGAACCAGTCGATCGAGGACGCGGCGGTGGCGTCGATCCGGGCCGGTGCCGATCTCGCGATGATCGCGATCGGTGCGGCGGATCCGCAGGGACTGACGAAACACATTGTCGATGCCGTGGGCAACGGTTCGCTGCCGGCCGAGCGGGTTGCCGATGCAGCACGACGGGTGCGCGCGCTGGCCGCCTCGCTGGGGGAGCGGAAGCGGCAGACCGTGTTCGACGGCGCGGCGGTCCGCGAGGTGGGCGAGCGGGTGGTGGCTGGGCAGAACTTCCCTGCTCTGGGCCCGACGCCGTACGTGATCGACCTGACGCAAGGGCTGCACCCGGCGTGGCACCCGTACTTCAGCGGTCTGCCGGAGATCTTCGCCCGGATCGCGCCGGGGTCGGACGGTGTCGTGCTGCGGGACCAGCATCGGCTGTCGGAAAAGGAGGCTGCGCTGTTCGAGGACCATCAGTCCGCGGATGAGCAGTCGGAGGATGCGCTGGCACGAGCGGCCGCCGCGGCGGTGGGTCGGCCGTTGGTGATCGCCGTACAGGACGCAGGCCGGACGCCGTGGATTCGTGAAGCGCTGGAGTTCTTGCTGCGGGAGCGTCGGGATGACGTGTTCGTCCTCTGCACGGGTATCCCGGAGGATCAGACGCTCGTCCCGGCCGGGGTGCCGTCGGCAACTACTTCGGGGCGGAACGTGATCGTGCTGGAGGCGGTTGTGCGAGCACTCACGCGGGACGCGTGAGCTGCAGGTCCAACGCGTGCTGCTCGACGTAGTTGAGCGCGTGGCGGACGGCGCCGACCGAGACGATCGCGTCGCCGAGTGAAGACGCCGCCACGCGCGGCGGCGTACTGGTGTAGCCGGCCAGCTGCTGCTCGATATCCGGCAGCAGTTGCCCCGCCGCCTCAGCCACCGCACCACCGATCACCACCAACTCCGGATTGACCAGAATCGCCAACGTGGCAACCACTCGTGCCGTCCGTACCGCCAGCGAACGAAGGATGCCCAAGGCAACTTCATCCCCCGCAGCAGCCGCCGCGAACACCTGCTCCGCAGTGATGGAGTGGGATGGGAGGGTGGTCGAGGTGGGGATCGGGGCGTTGGAGCCTGCCGGGCGTTCGGTGGCCAGCGCGCGGAGGCTGGTTTCGATGGTGGGGTCGGCGAGGAGCTCGCGGGCCCGCTCTCGGGCGATTCTTGCGATGCCGTGAGTGTCCCCTACTCCTTCGACCAGTTTGAGGTAGAGCATCTCGCCGGCGCCGCCGCGGCTGCCGTGGAGGAGGCGGCCGGAATCCATCAGGCCGGAGCCGAAGCGTTCGCCGGCCAGCAGGACTGCGAGGTCGTCGACGCCTTGGCCTTCGCCGCGCCAGTGCTCGCCCAGTACGGCGAGGTTGGCGTCGTTCTCCAGGAGGGCGGGCCAGCCGTGGAGTTCGGTGAGGTGTTTGCCGAGGTCGGTGTCGAAACGGCGCCAGAACTCGTCGTCGACCAGGATGTTGCCGGCGCGGTCGACCGGGGCGGCGACGCCGACACCGGCCGCGAGCACCTGGGAGTCGGTGACCCCGGCGACTGCCAACGCTTCGACCACTGCCTCGTGCACGAGTGACGTCCGGTCGGCGGGGGTCTTCACCGCGGACAGTGACCGGCCGGCCTTGGCCATGGTCGTGCCGCGGAGGTCGGCGAGGAGGACCGTGGTGCGCCCGGCGCCGATGTCGATGCCGAGCACATAACCGGCCCGGCTGTTGAACTCGAACCGCCGCGAGGGCCGGCCGACCGCGGTGTCGTCACGACCGGGGTCGAGCTCGACCACCCAGCCCATGTCGATCAGGTCGTTGCAGACCGCGTGCACGGTGGCGCGGGTGAGGCCGGTGGCTTGGATGAGGCCGGTACCGGTCATCACGCCCGCGGTGGAGAGCACTCCCAGTAGCTTGCCTGCGTTGACGCGGCGGAGCAGGGCCGGCGTCGCGGCGGTGACCGGAGCGCTCGTCATGATGACCCCCTCTTGACCTCACTGTAGATCCGCGCGCAGAATACTGCAGAACCTAAATTTAGAGTCTATATTAATCACAAAGTGAGGCACTTGTGACCAGTCCGCAGACGACCGACCCCGACTGGTGGCGGCAGGCTGTCGTCTACCAGATCTACCCGCGCAGTTTCGCCGACTCCGACGGCGATGGGGTGGGTGACCTGCAGGGCATCATCAGCCGCGTTCCGTACCTGATCGACCTGGGCATCGACGCGGTCTGGCTGAGCCCGTTCTACCCGTCCGCTCTGGCCGACGGCGGGTACGACGTCGACGACTATCGCAATGTGGACCCGCGGCTCGGGACGCTCGACGACTTCGGTCAGCTGGTCGAGGCGCTGCACGCGGCGAACATCAAGCTGATCGTCGACATCGTGCCGAACCACACCTCCGACCGGCATGTCTGGTTCCAGGAGGCACTCGCGGCCGAGCCCGGTACGCCGGCCCGCGACCGTTACATCTTCCGCGACGGTGATGGCGACCAGCCGCCGTCGGACTGGGACTCGATCTTCGGCGGCTCCGCCTGGGCACAGACCCCGGACGGCCAGTGGTACCTGCATCTGTTCGCGGCCGAGCAGCCCGACCTGAACTGGGCGCACCCCGAGGTCCGCGAGGACTTCCTGACCACGCTGCGGTTCTGGTCCGATCGTGGGGTCGACGGCTTCCGCGTCGATGTTGCCCATGCCTTGGTGAAGGACCTGACCGAGCCGTTCAAGTCCAAGACCGAGCTGCCCCGCATGTCCGAGTCGAACGGTGTGCATCCGCTGTTCGACCGCGACGAGGTCCACGAGATCTACCGCGAGTGGCGCACCGTGCTGAACGAGTACGACCCGCCGCGCTCGGCGGTGGCCGAGGCGTTCGTACCGGCTGCCCGCCGCTCGCGTTACGCGAGTGCGGACGGTCTCGGCCAGGCGTTCAACTTCGATTTGCTGCAGGCCGACTGGGACTACGACAAGTTCCGTCAGGTGATCGAGGAGAACCTCGCACTCGCCGGCCAGAACGGTTCGTCGTCGACCTGGGTGTTCTCCAACCACGACGTGGTCCGGCACGCGACGCGGTACGGCCTGCCGAAGGATCCGACCGGCGGCTGGCAGGACGGCAAGGCATGGCTGCTCAGCAACGGCACCGAGCCGACGGTCGATGTCGAGCTGGGCCTGCGCCGGGCCCGGGCCGCCGTACTGCTGATGCTTGCGCTGCCGGGATCGGCGTACCTGTACCAAGGTGAGGAGCTCGGCCTGCAGGAGGTCGGCGAGCTGCCCGCGGCCAACCTCCAGGACCCGGCGTACTTCCGGTCCAAGGGTGCCGAGAAGGGCCGCGACGGGTGCCGGGTGCCGATCCCGTGGACCGTCGGTGGACTCTCCTTCGGCTTCGGGACCGGTGGTGCGCACCTGCTGCAGCCCAAGTGGTTCGGTCAGTACTCGGTCGAGGCCCAGGACGGCGTCGCCGAGTCGACCCTCAGCCTCTACCGCAAGGCTCTCGCCGTACGGCGTGGGCTGCAGACCGCCAATGAGCTGGAGTGGAACGACGGGGTCGAGTGGGTGCTGCACTTCACCCGTCCCGGCGGCTGGCAGTCGATCACGAACTTCGGCGACGCCCCGGTCGAGCTGCCCGACGCGGCGGTCGTGCTGTCCAGTGGGCCGCTGGAAGGCGCCAAACTCCCCGGCGACACCACTGCCTGGTTGATCTAGCAAGATGGGCCTCGTGAACCCGAGGCTCGCCGACGTCATCGCCGTACTCGACCGGTTGTACGACCCGTCCTGGGCAGAGTCCTGGGACGCGGTCGGACTGGTGACCGGCGATCCCGATCAGCCGGTACGGCGGATCCTGTTCGCCGTGGACCCGATGCGGGAGGTGGTGGACGAGGCGATCGCAGGCGACTTCGACCTGCTCGTCACCCACCACCCCCTGCTCCTGCGCGGCGTGAACAGCGTGGCCGCAACCACGCCCAAGGGTCGCGTCATCCACGACCTCATCCGCACCAACACCGCCCTGCACGTCTGCCACACCAACGCCGACAACGCCAACCCCGGCGTCAGCGACGCCCTGGCCGCAGCCCTGGGCCTCCGCGAAACCCGCCCCCTGAACGCGATGCCGGCCGACCCCCTCGACAAGCTCGTCGCCTTCGTCCCGACCGAGCACGTGGAGCAGCTCCTCGACGCCCTCGCCGCAGCAGGCGCCGGCCAGCTCGGCGACGCCCGCGCCTCCAGCGCCCCGTCCCGGGGGAACGACGAGCACACGGCCGGGCGCTTGTCCGGGGGGAACGATGAGCGTGGAGCGGAGGTCTCGTCCGGCGGGTATGAGCGGGCGGCGTTCATGTCGGCCGGGGAGGAGACGTTCCGGCCCCTCGACGGTTCCAGCCCGGCGATCGGTCGCGCCGGTCACGTGTCGCGGGTCGCGGCGACCCGGCTGGAGATGATCCTGCCGCGGCACAAGCGCCGTACCGTCGTCGCTGCCCTCAAGGCCGTGCACCCGTACGAGGAGCCGGCGTTCGATGTTTACGAACTGGCCGAGCTGCCGAGTAATCGTGGGGGCGGGCGGGTCGGCGTACTGGCTGAGCCGTTGCCGTTGAAGCAGTTCGCGCAGCTGGTGGCGGACAGCTTGCCGCGGACGCAGCACGGCGTACGGGTGGCGGGGGATCCGGAGCGGCTGATCACGTCCGTTGCGGTGGTTGGGGGAGCGGGGGACTCGGAGTTCGCCCGGGTTCGGTCGGCGGGGGTTGATGCGTATGTGACTGCCGATCTGCGGCATCACCCGGCGACCGAGGCGCAGGCGTATGGTGACCCGGCGCTGGTGGATGTCGCGCACTGGGCCAGTGAGTGGCCGTGGTTGCGGGATGCCGACCGTCTCCTGTGTCAAAGCTTGGCAGCGCAAGGCAGTACGGTAGAAACTCACATCTCGACGCTCTGCACCGACGCATGGACCTTGCGGCTGTGAGAGGCAAACTGAACGATCTAAGGAGCCGACTCTGAACGCCGAGCCCGCCGTCCAACGCCGTCTGCTGGACCTGCAGGATCTCGACCTGCAGCTCGATCAGGTCGCGCACAAGCGCAAATCGCTGCCGGAGCACCAGGCTCTGACCGAGCTCATCGCGGAGAAGTCGGTGGTGGACCGGGAGCTGGTCACCGCGGACACCACGGTCGGTGACCTGCAGCGTGAGCAGAAGAAGGCCGACAGTGATGTCGACCAGGTCCGCCAGCGGAAGACCCGCAACCAGCAGCGGATCGACTCCGGCCAGGTCACCTCACCGCGAGACCTGGAGAACCTGCAGCACGAGATCGGCTCGCTGGAGCGGCGGATCTCCAATCTCGAGGACGCTGAGCTCGAGGTGATGGAGAAGCTGGAGGCGGCCGAGGTCGTGCAGGCCGAGCTCCGGACCCGCGCCGAGGCCTTCGCCGGTAAGCAGGCCGAGCTGGAGAGCACCCGTGACGCCGCGCTGAAGGAGCTCGACGAGCAGCGCGCCGGGGTCAATGAGAAGCGCGCCGCGGTGCTGGCCGAGCTGCCGGAGCCGTTGGTCAAGCAGTACCAGCGACTGCGTGAGCACAACGGTGGCATCGGCGCCGCGCCGCTGGTCGGCAAGCGCTGCATGGGCTGCCGGATGGAGCTCGCGCCGTCCGACCTCAACGCGATGAAGGCCGCCGCCCCGGACGCCGTACTGCGCTGTGAAGAGTGCGGCCGGATCCTGGTGCGCACGCCGGAGAGCGCGGTATGACCTACCCGCACGTCATCGTCGAGGCCGATGGTGGATCCCGGGGCAACCCCGGACCAGCGGCGTACGGCGCTCTCGTGCGCGACCCGGCGACGGGTGAGGTGATCGCGCAGGACGGCAAGACTCTCGGGATCGCGACCAACAACGTCGCGGAGTACTCCGGTCTGATCGCCGGCCTGGAGCTGGCCGCGGAGTACGCGCCGGATGCCTCGATCGAGGTGCGGATGGACTCCAAGCTGGTCATCGAGCAGATGGCCGGCCGCTGGAAGATCAAGCACCCGGACATGAAGCCGCTGGCGATCAAGGCGCAGAGCCTCGCGCCGGTCGGCACCGAGTGGACCTGGGTGCCGCGCGCGCAGAACTCGGCGGCCGACGCGCTGGCGAACAACGCACTCGACGGCATCCCGATCCCGCTCAAGCCCGAGCCGGTCGCACCCAAGCCGGTTGTCGCGAAGGACGAGCGCAAGAAGAGCATGCCGGGCTGGAGCCCCCAGACCGAGCCTCCGACCCACCTGATCTT
Source organism: Kribbella sp. NPDC056345 (assembly GCF_042262745.1). Taxonomy (NCBI): domain Bacteria; kingdom Bacillati; phylum Actinomycetota; class Actinomycetes; order Propionibacteriales; family Kribbellaceae; genus Kribbella; species Kribbella sp. NPDC056345. The sequence continues at coordinate 120,173 of NZ_JBHJQQ010000010.1, forward strand.
CCTGCGCCACGGCGAGACGCCGCACACCGCAGAGAAGCGGTTCTCGGGGTCCACTGGCGACAACCCGGCTCTGAGCGAGACCGGCTTCGCCCAGGCCGCTGCTGCGGCCGAGTACCTGGCCCGGCAAGGGGGAGTCGACGCGATCGTCACCTCGCCGATGCTGCGCACCCGGCAGACCGCCGAGACCGTGGCCAACCGTCTCGGGCTCGAGGCGACCGTGGACGAGGGGTGGGTCGAGTGCTCGTTCGGTGATTGGGACGGCTACACCTTCGCCGAGGTCCAGGAGAAGTGGCCTGACCAGCTGAACGATTGGCTGGAGTCGACCACTGCCACCCCGCCCGGTGGCGAGTCGTTCGACACCTGCGCCCGCCGGGCCCGCTCGGCGCGCGACGGCCTGCTCACTCGGTACCCGGGCAAGACCGTTCTCGTCGTCACGCATGTGACACCGATCAAACTGATGGTCCGATCGGTCCTCCAGGCTCCCATGGCGTCGGTCTTCCGGATGGAGCTCCGCCCCGCCACCCTGACCGAGATCCACTGGTACGCCGACGGCCTCGCGTCGCTGAAGTCCTTCAACGTGCAGCCATCGCTAGTCTGACCCCATGCCATTGCAGAAGGTCAGGTTCGTTGCCGATGTGCCGGACGTGTTCCGGTCGTCGCTGCAGGACATCCGCCGGGAGCTCGACGTACCGGCGGAGTTCCCGCCCGAGGTCGTGGCCGCGGCCCTGGCGGCCGGTACGGCGCCGCGGTTGCCGGCGCTGGATCGGACCGACCTGGAGTTCGTGACGATCGATCCGCCGGACTCGATGGACCTCGACCAGGCACTGCACATCGAGCGCGCCGGCGACGGGTACGTCGTGCACTACGCGATCGCCGATGTCGCCGCGTTCGTCCAGTACGGCGACCCGATCGACGCCGAGACGCGTCGCCGGGGCGTCACGCTGTACGCGCCGGACAAGCGGACGCCGCTGCACCCGCCGGAGTTGTCCGAGGGTGAGGCGTCGCTGCTGCCCGACCAGGTCCGGCCCGCGCTGCTGTGGACGGTTCCACTCAACGCGCGCGGTGAGACCACGGGCGTGACGTGTGAGCGGGCCCTGGTGAAGTCGCGCGCCAAGCTGAACTACGCCGGTGTCCAGCAGGACCTCGATGCCGGTACGGCGTCGGAGTCGCTGCAGCTGCTGCGCGAGGTGGGCAAGCTCCGCGAGCAGCTCGAGCTCGAACGCGGCGGCGTGAACCTGCCGATCCCCGACCAGGAGGTCGTCACCTCCGAGGACGGCTGGAGCCTGGAGTTCCGCGCGCCGCTTCCGGTCGAGGGCTGGAACGCGCAGATCTCGCTGCTGACCGGGATGGCCGCGGCCGACCTGATGGTGAAGGGCAAGATCGGCATCCTGCGGACGCTCCCGGAGGCCCGCAACGACCTGCGCAACAAGCTCGGACACACCGCGAAGGCACTCGGCATCGACTGGCCCCGCGAGACGACGTACGCCGAATTCATCCACGGACTGGACCCGAAGGTGCCGGCGCACGCGGCGATGCTTGCGGCCTGCACGGTGCTGTTCCGCGGTGCTGGGTACGTGACGTTCGCGGGGAGTGTGCCGGAGCATCCGCAGCACGCCGCGATGAAGGCCGAGTACGCCCATGTCACCGCGCCGCTGCGGCGCCTGATCGACCGCTGGACCGGCGAGATCTGCCTGGCGCTGTCGGCCGGGACCGAGGTCCCCGCGTGGGTCCGCGAGTCGATGGACGAGCTGCCGAAGATCATGGAGGAGGCCGACCGTCGCGCCAACGCCTACGAACGCGCGATCGTCGGCATGGTCGAGGCCGGTCTGCTGCAAGGTCAGATCGGCGATGAGTTCGACGGCGTCATCACCGACGTCGACGACCGCGAACCGAACCGTGGCATCGTCGTCCTCTCCGCACACGCGGTCGAAGGACGAGTCAGCGGTACGGCGCCCCTTCCGCTCGGCAAGGCGGTCCGCGTGAAGCTCGTGGAGGCCGACATCGTCAAGCGCAATGTCACCTTCGAACTAATCCCGTAAGTAGGCGTCGACCGCGGCGGTCGTGCGTTCCAGGTCGCCGGTCGCCAGCAGGTCGATCAACGCACCCCGCAACATCGCCAGTACGCCGGTACGTCGCGCCTCGGCCGCGTCCGGCTCACTGGCCTTGAGCAACTCGAGCCAGTCCTCGACCGTCGACCGGCCGTAGTCGGCCCACGGCCCGTCCGGAACGACCAGCGACCGCCCGTAGGCCTCCACCCAGAACGCCATCAGCGGCCGGCGTTCCGGCGCGGCCAGCCACGTCCACAGTTCCCGCGCGACCACGGTCAGGCCGGGCGGTTCGTCGTACCGGCTGTCGATCTGCCGGAGCAGGTCGAGCTCGTCGGTGCGCGCGCGGGCGAGCAACGCGCGGATCAGGCCGTCCTTGCTGCCGAACAGGAACAGCAGCACTCGCGGGCTGGAGCCGATCGCGGTGGCGAGCGGACGCAGCGAGAGATCGGCCAGGCCGTGGCCGAGCGAGTACTCGTAGGCGCGCTCGAGCAGTTCTTGCTCTCGTGCGGAGGGGGTTTCCTTCAGGGTTGGCACGTGCTTAGTATGGACTACTGAAACAGTCGTGTCAGTAGATTGGACGGGTTCGATGATCAGGAAGCTGGGTGTTCCGGGCGATCTGGGCTGGGTGGTGCAGTCGCACGCCGAGACCTACGCGGCCGAGTACGGCTGGGGGTTCGCCTACGAGGCGCTGATCGCGCAGATCGTCGCGGCGTACGCGACCGACCACGACGACCGCCGCGAGGCCGCCTGGATCGCCGAGGCCGACGGTGAACGCGTGGGCAGCATCTTCTGCGTCCGCGGCCCCGACGAAGCCACCGCCCAGCTGCGCCTCCTGCTACTGACCCCAGCCGCCCGCGGCCGCGGCCTCGGCGCCGAACTCGTCGACACCTGCCTGACCTTCGCCCGCGCAGCCGGCTACAAACGCATGGTCCTGTGGACCAACGACCCCCTGGTCGCCGCCCGCCACATCTACCTGGCCCGAGGCTTCCGCCTCACCGGCTCCGAACCCCACTCCGACTGGGGCGAAGAGCTCACCGGCCAGACCTACGAACTCGATCTCTAGGACGCGCAGGCGGGAGCGCCGGGGGTTGGGGTGTTGTGGAGGGCGTGGGCTAGGAACGTGGTGAGGTAGCCGTTCTGGATGGTTAGGGCGTGGCGGGGGTTGGCGGTGCCCAAGGGGAGGCGTTGGCGGAGGGGCCAGGCTAGGTAGTAGGCACCGTAGTCGGTGAAGTTGAGGTGGCGGGTGCCGGGGACGGTTGCGCACCACGACGTGTTGTTGCTTGCCTTGAGCAACGATAGGGCGCGGGCCCGGTCGGTGTCGGACTTGGCGTCGGGGCCGCAGACGCTGGTGATGCAGGAGTCGTCGGCGCCGAGCAGCATGATCGGTGCCTGCACGCCCTTCTTCACCACCTCACCGAACTGTCGCCCGTCCAGGTCGACCGCCGCCGCGCAACGCGCATCGGTCCGGCAGGCCTCCAACGCAGCCGCGCCGCCGAACGCATGCCCGACGTACGACGGACCGAACGTCGGATCCACGCTCTCCGGCAACTCCTTCGCCACTGTCGCCGCCGCGAACCGCGCGTCGGCCGCCCACGTGCCGACCAGATGATCGCCGGTCTGCAATCCGCCCGGTGAGTTGTCGTCGGGGCTCGGCGGTACGGCGGCCGGCATGCTCTCGAGCGTCTGCCCGCCGAGGACAGTGAGCTTCGCGCTGTACGTCGGTGTGACGCCGGCGACGAGATATCCGTGGCTCGCGAGGTTCTCGGCGAGCGTGGCGTACATCGGCGCCGACATCCCCTCGCCAGGCAACAGAACCACCACCGGGAACCGGCCCGGAGCGACCTCGGCGTGATCCAGTGCAGGGTCGCGCAGGCTGTCGAGCGGCCCCTGCAGGATCGAGAGCGGTGCCTTCTCCTGCAGGCCGCTCCACTGCCCCGGCGCGTACGCGACCTTACGTCCGGTGACCCCCTTCGCCACCGGGTACCAGACCCAGACGGCCAGCCTCCGCGGCCCCGCGACGTACGGGTCCTTGCGAGCGGTGTCGCTCCACTCGAAGGTCTGCCGGCCGACCTGCAGTTGCCCGGTCGGTGCGGGCAGCGACACCGGTTCGGAGCGCTGGACGAGCACCCAGCCGACGTACCCACCGCCACCGACGACCACCAGCAGCACCAGAATCACGATGCCGGTGCGCATCTTCCGCAACCCCCTGTGAGCCATCTCTAGATCCAGGGGAGTGCTGAGCGCTCGGTCCAGTACTCCTCGGGTTGCTGGACGAACTCGGTCAGCGGCCCGTCGGTCCGGAAGGCCAGATTGCTCTCGAGCTGTTCGGCAGTGGTCGCGCCGCTGAGGACGATGTCCGCCCACGGCTGCGCGGCCGCCGTACCGATCGCCAGTGAGTCCGGCGCGATGCCGTGCTGGCGTGCGAAGACGTTGAACGGCGTCTCGCCTGCCTTCGCGGTCAGTCGCCCGTTGGCAACCGCTTCCTTCACCACGACGAACCAGCCGGCGTCATGCGCTTCGGCGAGCGCGGCGCCGGCCGAGGTCTCCAGCACGTTCCAGGTGGACTGGACCGCGGTGAACGGCCCATCGAGTTCAAGTGCCTTCCGCAACGCAGTCGCCTGCTGTGGCCCACTCGTCGACAAACCAACCCGTACGCCGGTGTCCGCGAGCTCGCGTAACCGGTTCAGCAACTTCTCGTCGCCGAGCGCCGGGCTGTCCGTCGTGAGGCTGTGCACGAGATAGAAGTCCGGCGTACCACCCAATGCCTGCAGGGTCTCCGGCCACTGCCGCTCGAACGTCGCGAGCGCGTGATCCTTCACCTCGTGCGTCTCGGCGTCGTGCCGCCAGTCCGCGACATAGGTGTAGCCCCACTTGGAACCGACGGTCAGCTGGGTACGACGTTCCGGAGTCAGCCACTCACCGAGGAACTCTTCGGCAAGCCCGTACGAACGCGCGGCATCGAAGTAGCGAACACCCGATCGCCAGGCCAGCTCGAGCAGTTCGTGCGTGCGCTGCCGCAGATCCTCGACCGCCCGGCCGGCGGGCAGATCCTCGTCGTGGCCAAGGTTGATGTACCCCGGCCGACCGACCGCCGCAAGGCCTAGACCGATACGAGCTCTCATACGTTCGATCGTAGATGTCGACGGCAACAACTAGTGAGACGCGCCGCGTTGCACGGCACGAGGTGTGCGAAGTCGTCTAGCGTTTTGTGGTGTGAGTGAATCTCGGTTGCCACCTCCAGGTACCGTCGTCCGCCGGACGACGGCTCGTGTGCTGCCGGTGCGTCCGGACGGCAAAGTCCTGTTGCTGCACGGCTGGGATCCGCTGAAACCCGACGTTCCGTACTGGTTCACGATCGGCGGCGGGGTCGAGGCCGGCGAGTCGATCGCGGACGCTGCCTGCCGGGAGTTGCGCGAGGAGGTCGGCATCGTGCTGCCCGCCGACGCACTCGGTACGCCGGTCGCGGCGAACACGATCGAGTTCGAGTGGGGTGGCGCCCGGATGATTCAGCAGCAGACGTTCTTCGCGGTGGCGGTCGACACCGTCGACGTCACGTTCGCGAACCAGGAGGAGCTGGAGCTGCAGACGATCAGCGCGCACGGCTGGTGGTGGGGTGACGACCTCGAGGCGACCGGCCAGGCCGCCCACGTCACGATCCCCGGTCTGCTCCGGCAGGCGGCCGACGCGATCACTCTGCGCCGCGCGTCCTGAACCAGCTGTTACCGGGAGCGGGCTTCCTTCAGAACCTTCTTGGGGACCTTCTTGTCGACCTTGTAGTGGACCCGGTCGAGGCGCTCCGCGCAGCCGGCATCAGCGAGCCGCTTCAGGACCACCGGGCACTTCTTGCACCTCGGCTTGTCCTTGCAGCATTTTTTCTTCGCGGTCATTTCCGGCACGCGCTGAGCGTAGGTGAGGCAAACCTAACTGTCTAGTTGAGACGGCAGGGATCGTGTCGTACGTCACGCCAGCTGTTCGCTGAGCACGGCTCGCGCCTCGACCAGTGACGGTCCGTACCAGGTCAGGTGCCGCCCGGAGACGCACTTCGCCGGCTGCTGAAATGCCTCCGGACCGTCGTCGGGTGCAAACGCATAAGGCTCGTCCGGCAACACCACGACGTCGTACGGCGGCAATGTTTCGGGGTCGAACCGTGGATAGCGTTCGCCCGATTCCGCGAACACGTTGTCGACCCCGATCCGGGTGAGCAGATCACCGGCGAACGTGTCCCGTCCCAATGCCATCCACGGCCGCCGCCAGATCGGTACGACGGCACGACGGCGCGGACCGGAGTACGGCGTACTCCACACTGCTCGTGCATCGCGCAACCACGACGGCACGTCGCCGGTGATCGCGGTGAGCAGCTCGTCGAGTTGATCGAGTGCTTCGTCGACAGTCGTCATCGACGTCAGCCACACGTCGATGCCGAGTGCACGCAACGCGTCGAGATCGACAGCGCGATTCTCTTCGGCGTTGGCGATCACGAGGTCCGGTGCGAGCTGTTGGATCCGTTCGAGATCAGGATTCTTCGTGCCGCGAACACGTGTCACATCGAGGTCCGCGGGGTGTGTGCACCAGTCCGTCGCACCGACGAGAAGAGGTGCGTGCGTGACCGCGATCGACTCCGTCAACGACGGCACGAGACTCACTACTCGCATCACTTCAACTCTCCGTCCGAAGTCTGTTGCCGACGACAACACTGTGCCAAACGGCCGTTCGACACGACTTTTGTGCGCGTGTCGTGAAGAAATTCTGGAAGCCCTTCGGTGTCCTTCGGGTGTCGTGGAAACCCTTCTGCACAACGCTTTTCGGAAATTCTTCGCAGTCGCGGCCGTGCGTCGCCTTGACCCGAAGGTGTTTCGGGTGCTTTACGAAGCCACCAAGTGTTGTCATCATCGTTGACGACGAGGAATCCACCGTGGTTTTCCTCAGCCGCACAAGGAGGCAGAAGTGCCAGCCAAGAAGGCAGCCGCAGGGAAGGCGACAGCCAAAAAGGCTTCTCCCGCCAAGAAGACTGTCGCGAAGAAGACCACCGCCGCGAAGACGACGACCGCGCGGAAGGTTGCAGCGAAGAAGACAGTCGCCAAGAAGGTGAGTGCGGCAAAGAAGACCGCCGCCAAGAAGACGGTGGCGAAGAAGGCCCCGGCGAAGAAGGCCACCGCCAAGAAGACTGTCGCGAAGAAGGCTCCGGCCAAGAAGGTCGCCGCCAAGAAGACCACCGCGAAGAAGACGGTGGCGAAGAAGACCGTGGCGAAGAAGGCTCCGGCCAAGAAGGTCGCCGCGAAGAAGACCGTCGCCAAGAAGACGGTTGCGAAGAAGGCGCCGGCCAAGAAGGCCACCGCCAAGAAGACCGTGGCCAAGAAGGCTCCGGCCAAGAAGGTCGCCGCCAAGAAGGCCCCCGCGAAGAAGGCCGTTGCCAAGAAGGCTCCGGCGCGGAAGGTCGCGGCGAAGAAGGCGCCGGCCAAGAAGACGGTCGCCAAGAAGGCCCCGGCCCGTAAGGCCCCGGCTCGTAAGGCACCCGCGCGGAAGGCGCCGGCCCGTCGGGCCGCTGCCCGCTGATTCCGTACCCGAAAACCGAAGGGCACCGCCGTTGTGGCGGTGCCCTTCGGCTTTCAGTCGTCTTCCCAGTCCTTGTTCTGCTTCTCCCAGGCCTCGTTGCGTTCCTGCGCTATTTCCAGCGCCCGGGCCGCTTCTTCCGGTGAACTGTAGGGTCCGAGCCGGTCGCCGGACTTGGCGCCCTGGTACGGCTCGACCTCGCCGGTCTTGGTGTTGTAGTACCACTCGTTGCTGTGATCGTCGCTCTTGGACATGACCACCTCCCGGAAGTCTTGGTATCGCTCACTAAGATGTTCCCACCATGTCGATCCTTACTCCCGGCACCATCTCGCCGCGCCGCGAAGTTCCTGCCGTCATTCCGCGCCCCGAATACGTCGGCAAGCCGGCCCCGACGCCGTACGACGGTTCGTACGTGACGGCGCCGGAGCTCGTGGACAAGATGCGGGTCGCGAGCAAACTCGCCGCGCAGGCGCTGCAGGCTGTCGGTGCGGCCGCGAAGCCGGGGGTGACGACCGACGAGCTCGACGCGGTCGGCCACGACTACCTGGTCGAGCGTGGTGCGTACCCGTCGACCTTGGGCTACCGCGGCTATCCGAAGTCGTTGTGCACCTCGGTCAACGAGGTGATCTGCCACGGCATCCCGGACGACCGCCCGCTCGAGGACGGCGACATCCTGAACGTCGACATCACCGCGTTCCTCGACGGTGTGCACGGCGACACCAACGCGACGTTCCTGGTCGGCGACGTCGACGAGGAGAGCCGGCTGCTCGTCGAGCGCACGCACGAAGCGCTGATGCGCGGGATCAAGGCAGTGAAGCCCGGCCGCCAGGTCAGCATCATCGGCCGCGTGATCGAGTCCTACGCGAAGCGCTTCGGGTACGGCGTCGTCCGCGACTTCACCGGTCACGGCATCGCGACGTCGTTCCACTCCGGGCTGATCATCCCGCATTACGACGACGAGCGTTTCGACGACATCATCGAGCCGGGGATGACGTTCACCATCGAGCCGATGCTGACGCTGGGGACGTACGACTACGACCTGTGGGACGACGGCTGGACCGCCACCACCAAGGACAAGTCCCGGACCGCACAGTTCGAGCACACGCTGGTCGTCACCGACACCGGCGCCGAGATTCTGACTCTGCCGTGAACGTCCAGCGGTACGAGCAGTCACACCTGGCCGGCATCGTCGCGTTGTGCGATGCCGAGGGCTGGCCGAGCTTCGGCGCCGACCTCGACCGCGCACACGCGACCCTGACCGCACCGGGCGTGACGACGGTGGTCGCACTCGACGGTGAGCTGGTGATCGGTTTCGCCTACCTGCTCAGCGACGGCCACATCGCGTCGTACCTGTCGATGATGGCAACCCACGTGGACTACCGCCGCCAGGGCATCGGCCGCGCCCTGATCGACTACGCCCACCCACTCACCGGTGCACAGCGTATCGACCTCGTCACCGACACCGCCGAGAACTTCTACGCGTCGTACGAGCACCACCGCACGTTCTCCGGCTTCCGCATCTACCCGTAGCCCCGTCGCCTGTCACACTGCGCTGATGAGCGAGGGTGGGGATGTGAAGCGCACGCCGAGCGTGGCGCGGAATTTGCTGGACTTCAACACCGACTGGACGTGGCGGTGGTTCATCGGACGGGTGGCCTTGTTCGGGCTCGGTTCGTTCCTGGGCGGCGTCACCTGGGAGCTTCTCACCGGCGAAGCCGCAAGCGATCGCGGGTTCATCGAGAAGCTCTTCGGCAACGTCTACATCTGGGTCTGCCTGATCGCTACTGGTCTGTTCGCCCTGTCCGACCGGCGGTCGCGATGAAGGCGGCCAGGTCGGCCGACTGCTGGATGCGGGATTCCTCGTGGACGTACATCATGTGGCCGGCCGGGTAGTACTTGACCTCGATGTTCGCGGTCAGTTCGCGGGGGATCTTCAGGCGGGCGAGGGTGTGTTCGGTGGCGAAGTACGGGGTGGCGCCGTCGTAGTGGCCGGAGGCTACGTGGACCTTGAGGTGGGGGTTGGTGCGGAGGGCCTCGGCGAGTTTGTCGGCGACGGTGATCTGCTGGCCCTCGAACTCCTTGTACGACCAGTTCTTCGCGGCTTCCCAGCTGAGCGTCTCGTACGGCAGGTCGTTCTCGTAGCCGAGCTCGGAGCGGACGTAGTGGTTCAGCGCCGCTGAATACGGACCGATGATCGCGGCGAACGACGGGTCGTTCGGGGTTGCGTCGATGGCGTAGTCGACCTCCCAGCCGGTGAACCGGCCGTCCAAACGACCGACCGTACGGCGCTGGGAACGCAGCAGCTCGGTGTAGAAGCGCTGGTGCTCGATCCGCAGATCGACGCGGTCGATGTAGTCCTCGCTCAACCCGGTCAGTGCAGCGAGCCGCGTCACCACCTCGGCTCGGTAGTCGTCCGGGATGCGGTTGCCCTGGGCAAGCGCATTCGGGTACCGCCCGGCGGCGAACCGCTCGGCGTCCGCGAGCAGCTCCTCGAGCGTCCGGTCCGGGATCAGCCCGTGGTAGTGCGCAATGGCGGCGTACGTCGGCAGGAACAGCGTGTACGGCAGATCGTTGCCGGGGGAGAAGTCCAGGGTCCCGAACTCCAGTACGGCGGAGATCAGCATCACGCCGTTCAGGTACATCCCGTACCGCGTCTGCAGATGCGCGGCCAGCCCGGCGGCGCGCGTCGTACCGTAGGACTCACCGGCGAGGAACTTCGGCGAGATCCACCGCCCGTTCCGCGAGGTCCACAGCCGGATCACCTCGCCGACGGACTCAAGGTCGCGCGTGAAACCGTGGTACTCGCCAGGCTTCTCACCCTCGACAGCCCGCGAGAACCCGGTCGACACGGGGTCGATGAAGACCAGGTCGCTGTGCAGCAGCAGGCTCTCGTCGTTGTCCACCAGCCCGTACGGCGGCGCTGCCACCGCACCGGCGTCCCCGGAGACGACCCGCCGTGGCCCGAGCAGCCCGAGGTGCAGCCAGATGCTCGACGAACCGGGACCACCGTTGAACGCGAACGTCACCGGCCGCTCGGCCGCGTCGGCGTCATCCAGCGTGTACGCGGTGAGAAACACCTCCGCCTTCGGCTGATACCCCTCGGACTTGCCGTCGGTCAGCACCTCCTCCCGCAGCACGATCCGCCCGGTGGTCGCGGTGTACTTCAGCTCGCGCCCACCGATGGTCAGCGTGTGCCGCGTCGCCACCAGATCGTCCACCGGCGTCGCCGGCTTCTTCTCCTCGCTCGCGGGCTTGTCGGTGGTGTTGGCGGTGGTCTGGTCATCAGCCATGCCGAGCACCCTAATTCACGGACCTGCCCCACTCACCAACCCCTGCACGGACGGGTGGTGAGTGGGGCGGTCCTCCGCTCAGCTCACCGTGAAGTTGTCCACGTCGAACAGGGCGCCGGATCCACCGCTGAAGGTGAGGAACAGGGCACCCGTGCCCGGGGTCAGCGTGGTGGAGATGGTCTGGAAGTTCTCCCAGCCGCCGGTGACCGGTACGGCGACCGTCCCGAGCACCGGCCCGGTCGCCGAACCCGAGCGGATCCGGATCGTCCCACCTGCACCGCCTGAGGAGATGCGGGCGGTGAAGCTGGTCTTGCCGGCCGTGTTCACCTGCGAATACCCGGCCCAGTCGCCGTTGTCGATGTAGCCGAGTGTCCGGCCGCCGCTGGCACCGTTGTGCGGGGCCACCTGAACGCCTGACTGGGACGTGAACGCCTCCCCCTCGATGGGGATGACCGGCGGCGTGGACGTGGCGCCAGCGGCGTACTGGATGCCTCCCAACAGGTGCTGGCGGAACGAGGCATCGCCGTACGACGCGATCGTGTGCCCGAAGCCGGTGTAGAACGAGCGGCCGGAGCCCTGCGCGTGGTACCAGGCGATCGGATGATCACCCATGTTCCCGCCGGTGTAGGTCGACTCGTCCAGGTTGATCAGCACGCGCACATTCGGCCGCGGGTTGGTGCGGTAGTTGTACAGCTCGTCCGTGCGCACCCACGTCGCGCCGAGATGGGCCGTCGACTGATGCGTGCGGTCCTCGACGCGCGCGGTCACCTGCTGGATCGCAGGGTGACTGTGGAACCACGCCCCACACAGTTGCCCGTAGTACGGCCAGTCGTACTCCGTGTCCGCGGCCGCGTGCACGCCGACGTACCCGCCGCCGCCGTTGATGTACGACTCGAAGGCCGCCTGCTGGGTGGCGTTGAGGACGTCCCCGGTCGTGCTCAGAAACACCACGGCCTTGTACGCCGCCAGCGACGACGCAGTGAACACGTTGCTGTCCTCGCTCGCGGTCACGGTGAACCCGTTCGCCGCGCCCAGATCCCGGATCGCCTGGATACCGGCCGGGATCGAATCGTGCCGGAAACCGGCCGTCTTGCTGAACACCAGCACCTGGTACGGCGCCGCGCAGGCCGGAAGGGCGTTCCAGCCGACGGCCAGCGCTCCACCGGCGATCAATGCGGTACGACGTGTGAAAGTAGTCATGGCAGGCCCCTCAAGGAGTCACGGTGAAGGTGTCGACGTCGTACAGATTTCCGGCGCCGCCGACGAAGGACAGGAACAACGCACCACTTGCTGACGCGTTCAAGGTGGTCGAGACGGTCTGGAAGTTCTCCCAGCCGCCAGTGACCGGTACGGCGACCGACCCGAGCAACGTGCCGGTCGCCGAGCCGGCGCGGATCTGGAGCGTGCCGCCCGATCCACCCGACGAGACGCGGGCACTGAACCCGCGCATCCCGGCCGTGCTCACTCCGGAGTAGCCGGCCCAGTCGCCGTTCTCGATAAAGCCGACCGTCGCGCCGCCGCTGGCGCCGGCATGCGAGGCGATCTGTACGCCGGACTGCGAGGTGAACGCCTCACCCTCGGTCGTGCTGCCGCCAGAGCTGGACGGGTTGAGCGTGAAGGCGTCGACGTCGAAGAGACTGCCTTGACCGGTGGCGCCCTTGAAGACCAGGAACAAGGTGGTCGTCCCGGCCGGCCTGTTACTCAGGTTGGCGCTGACGTTGGTGAACGTGTCCCAGCTGCCGGTGTTCGGCACGGTCGCCGTACCGAGAAGCGTTCCGGTCGCCGACCCGGCGCGGACCTCGAGCGTGCCACCAGGACCGGCCGAAGAGACGCGTGCGGTGATCGACGTGGCGTTGCTGACCGCGTAGGGCGTGTACGAGATCCAGTCGCCGTTGTCGATGAACCCGGCCGTCTTCCCGCCTTCGGCCGCCCCGTGGTCGGCCAGCTGGATTCCGGACTGTGCGGAGAAGTGCTCGCCCTGGCGGTGCCGCGGCTGCAGCTTGTGCTTGTCGACCGAGGTCAGTCCGCCGTTGTCGGTGTACGACGCGGTGAAGACGCCGTACACGTTGGCCGCCGGATCGTGCTCACCATCGACCGGTACGGCGATGGAACCGCTGCAGCCGGTCTTCGAGGTGATCTCGTGGTCGTGGGCGTCGTGACCGAGCCAGTAGGTCACCTTCACCCGCGAGCAGTCGATCGTGCCGTCCTCCGGATCCGTGACAGTCGCCTGGAATGGAACCGTGTCCCCGAACGAGAACAGCTGGCCGTCGATCGGTGTCTGCAGGGTGACGGTCGGGGCTGTGTTCCCGACGCTGATCTGGACGTTGGCCGAGCCGGTGAGCCCGGTCGGATCGGTCACGGTCAGCGTCGCGGTGAAGTTGCCGGCCGTGTTGTAGGTGTACGACGGGTTGGCCTGCGTGGAGGTGCCTCCGTCACCGAAGGTCCAGCGGTAGGTCAGCGCGCCACCCTCGGGATCGGAGCTTCCCGCGGAGGAGAAGGCCACGGTGAGTGGACGCCCGCCGGAGGTCGGCGTACCGGAGGCTTTGGCGATCGGGTTGCGGTTCTGGGCGCCGATGTATTCGATCCGCCACAGTGCCTGGTTGTTCGAGCCGGTGCCGTAGTCGAGGACGTAGAGGGCGCCGTCCGGGCCGAAGGCCATGTCCATCACCTGGGTGCCGTTCCAGGGGAACGCGCCGATGTCGCCGACGCCGCCGGTACCGGTCACCTCGATCGCCTTGATCCACTGGCGACCGAGCTCTCCGGCGAAGTAGCGGCCGTTGAGCGAGGCGGGGAACTTCACCGGCGAGTTGAGATTGGCGTCGTACCGATAGACGGGCCCACCCATCGGTGACTCCGAACCGGTGCCGAATTCGGGCGGCGTTCCGGCGTCACCGGCGTACCGGATCCAGGCCGGTTGGGCGGGCGGCAGCGTGGTTCGGCCGGTGTTGCGGAAGGAGTTGTTGGTGGGGCCGCCTGCACAGTTGAACTTGGCACCCGACGGGCCGCTGGGGAACTGGTAGTCGTTGTAGGTTTCCGTGGTGGTGTTGGTGCCGGTGCAGTAGGGCCAGCCGAAGTTGCCCGGCGCGGTGATCCGGTCGAACTCGACCTGGCCGTTGGGACCGCGGTTCGGGTTCGTGACGCCGGCGTCCGGGCCGTAGTCGCCGAGGTAGACGATGCCGGTCGCCTTGTCGACACTCATCCGGAACGGGTTCCGGAAGCCCATCGCGTAGATCTCCGGGCGGGTCTGTGCGGTCCCCGGCGCGAACAGGTTGCCGGACGGGATCGTGTAGGTCCCGTCGGGCTGCGGCTTGATCCGGAGCACCTTGCCGCGCAGGTCGTTCGTGTTGCCCGAGGTGCGCTGCGCGTCGAACTGCGGGTTGCGGTTGGTCCGCTCGTCGATCGGGGTGTAGCTGTCGGACTGGAACGGGTTGGTGTCGTCGCCGGTGGTCAGATAAAGGTTGCCAGCGGCATCGAAGTCGATATCACCACCGACGTGACAGCACTGGCCGCGATCGTTCGGCACCCGCAGGACGATCTTCTCGCTGGCCAGATCGAGGGTGTTGTTGGCCGCCAGCGTGAACCGCGAGAGGTGCAGTTCGCCCTTCCAGGCGTCCCAGGTCGCCTGCGTACCCTCGGTCGGTGCGTCGCCGTCGGGGGTGTTCAGTCGTGGGGAGAAGTACAAGTAGACATAGCGGTTCGTCGCGAAGTTCGGATCGACCGCGACACCCTGCAGGCCCTCCTCGTCGTGGGTGTAGACGTTGAGCTTGCCGGCCAGAGACGTCGTACCGTTCACGTCGGTGATCCGGACCGAGCCGTCGCGGGCGGTGTGGATGACCGATCGGTTGGGCATTACGGCGAGCGACATCGCCTCGCCGAGTTCGTTGCCACCACTGGCGAGCGAGATCTGCTGGTAGTCGCCGGGTGGAATGGTCGACCCGGCTTGGGCGGATGCGGTGAGACCCACCGCGGCGGTCAGGACGGCGGCGATCGACAGGGCGATCCGCCGGAGAGTTCTGGTGCGCATGACTACTCCGTCAGTTGTTGATCAAATCGAACGATTCCCAGGGGCCGATCGCCGTACGGTTGGCGATCAGGGCGGCGGCACCGGCGTTCTCGGCGCAGACCAGGTTGTTGTTGATCTGCGCGCGGAAGCTGACCGTGCCGTCACCGTTGCGGATCAGCTGGAAGGTCTCCCACGAGCCCACGGTCGCGTTCTTCGCGAGCAGTGGTGCCGCACCGGCGTTGTCGGCGGCAACGAACAGGCCGTTGGCCTTGGCCTTCAGCGACACGTTGCCGCCGCCGAGATCCGCCATCTCGAACTGCTGCGCCGTACCGATCGTGGTGCTGTTGGCGATCAGCGGCGTACCGGTTCCGGCGGTGACGTACTTGCCGTTCGCACGCGCCCGGAGGCTGATCGTGCCGGTGCCGGGGGTGGCCTTCGGCAGACCGATCGTGACCCGGTCGTAGCGCCGGGCCGCGGTGGCCGGCGTACCGGACAGGGCTTGGAAGGGCTGGATGGCCGAGCCGGTCTTCTCCACCAGGTAGGACCGGCCGCTCTGAGCTGGGATCGTGAACGTCGCGTTGCTTTGCGCGGCGACGACGGTTGCCCGGGTCTGTCCGTCCAGGACGGTGACACTCTGGCCGGGCCAGGGACTCCGTACGGCGAGTTGCTGGTTCGCGCCGGACGTGATCGCGACCGTGGTCGGCGTGCCGGCGGTGATCTGGACGTGGACCTTGGATTTGTGGCCGATAGCAACAGTTCCTTCGCCGGTCCAGTCACTCGGCCAGGCCGGGGCGATCCGCAGCAGGCCGTCGTAGTCCTGGGCGAGCGCTTCGGGGACGGCTACGGCCAGGACGCCGGACTGCTCGATGTATGGCTCGGAGGCTGGTTGCGCGGTGAAGCTCGCCATGCCGGAGGGGTAGACCTGGAACTGTCTGATCGCCGCCAGCAAGGAGGTCTTCACTTCGGTCGCCATCCCGAGCCGGGCCGCGTGGAGTGAGTCGTAGCTCCAGGTGTGGCTGTTGACGTAACTGCGTGCGGTGAAGGTCCGGCGGCCGAGCGCGGAGTTGTCGCCGATCAGGTTGAAGGGCCAGACCGCTTCGAGACCGATGTTCTCGAAGTTGCGCCGCTGCGCCGCGGGTTGGGTGGACGGGCCGATCATGGTGTTGCCGTTGGCATCGTCCGCGGGGGTGAGGAGCCGCGTCTGGGTTGCAGTGTCGGTGCGGGGGAGCGTCTGGATCTTCGGGATCGCCGCGTTGAGCTGGCTGACCAGGGCCGCGTCGACGTTGAGGAGTTGCGCAGCCTTCACGGCGACCGGGAAGAAGGACTGCATCGCCGCGATATCCGTGGCCGGGTTGGTGACGTCCCATTGGGTCTCGTGGGCGTTCGAACGGGTGTGCAGCTTGCCGTCCGAACCGGTGGTCGCGTGCGAGAGCAGGAACTGCGCCGCGCCCTTGATCAGCGGATAGTGCTTTTCGAGGAAGGCCCGGTCGTCGGTCATCCGGTAGTGCTCCCAGACCCACAGGCCGACCTCGGCGCCGGTCGTGACGTTCAGGGAGTTCCACATCGGCGGGATCGTCGAGTCGCAGGATGCGTTGTCGTTGCCGCCGTTGTACGTGCCGTTGCCGTTGAACCGCATCGTCTCCGGGACGCAGAGGCCCTGTTTGCCGGGCATGTGCGCGCTGGTCCAGGCCGCGATCGCGTCCCGGTTGTCGTTGTAGAGACGGAACATCGGGTCGTTCAGGGCCGGTAGTCCCGCGGCCAGGTTGGCGGCCACCTGCATTCTCAGGTTCCAGAACCAGTAGCCGGCCGGATACCAGTCGCGCTTGTCCTGCGAGAACGTGAACAGGTCGGCGACACCGGCCTGCGATCCGGGCAGTACGCCGCGACTCTGCGCCGCACTCGCGTAGAGGAAGATCGTTCGCAGGTTCTCGACGTAGTCCCCGGTGCCGTCCGGCGAGGTGATCTTGATCAGGCCGGCCGAACTCCAGTAGTTGTGCCACCACTGGAGATGGGCATTCCGTACTTCGCCCTGTGCTGCACCGCCCAGGACAGCGTTGGTCGTGGCGATCGAGTCCCCACCGGTCCAGGTCGGTGCCGCGACGACGACCCGGAACGAACCGTCTGCATTGGGCTGGAAGGTGACCTGGCCGGTCAGGTTGTTCGGTGTACTCGCAACGACATTGCGGCCGCCGGCAGTGAGCCCGGCGAGCGATCCGAACGTGCGGCCGGAAGCACCGGCGCCGTTGTTGTCGACCCAGGTTTCGGCGAGCACCGCCGTACCGCCTGCTGCCCGGGCTTGGGGGGAGCGTCCGCTCCACAACTTCACCTGGGCGGTCTGGGTGCTGTTCGGGTCGGCGCCGGTGACGTCGACGACGAGCTGCTGGGTATCGGCCCGCACGAACGCCGTCAGGGTCATGCCACCACCCGACTGCCGGAGCATCCCGTCGTACAGATCGAGCGTGCCGGTGAAGTCGGCCGCGGCGGTGAGCCGGGCGAGTCCCGGGATCACCAGGTGACCAAGGGATTTGCGGTCGGGGAAGGTATCGGTGCGGTTGAGTTGGGCGGTGAATCCGTCGGCCGCCCAGACGGCCGCGCCGAGTGCCCCGTTACCGAGCGGGAGGGAGTCGGCAGGGGCTGGGTTGGCGCTCTGGAGAACGACGTTCGACCGCCGGACCACGTTCTGGGTGTCGACGACGAACGAGCCGTTGTGCCAAGCCGTCGTACCGGCTGCTGCTTTCGCCTCTGTGGTGGGCGCGAGCAATGTGGCAGTCAGGAGGACGGCGAGCAGGACGCTCAGCTGTCTTCTGGGTTTCGGCCGAATTCTGGGCAGGGGTAAGCGCACGAGGGCGTGCATCGGACCTCACTGATGAGCTTGGGGGCGGACCCATCGGCCGGGCGCGGAGAACCCTGGGTGCTATCGGATATTTCCTGCCCCGGAGCGTCACGTCAAGACTTCGTTCGGCGACCATCCAAACTATCTGCCAACTTCTTACATCCATCACCCAAGATTTTGCAGGTCAGCCCACCACTTAGAGTGTCCGCATGGCGACGATCTTTCATCTCGCGTTCCCGGATCAGTGGGCGGCGGCTGTGGAGGCCGGGTGCTACCGCTGGTCGACGCGGGGCAAGTCTCTTGATGACGGGGCGACGTTCATCCATGCGTCGCGGCATGATCAGGTCGCGATGGTGGCCGACTTCGTGTACGACGATGTGGCCGGTCCGCTGAGTTTGCTGGTGATCGACACCGAGCGGCTGGTGTCGGCGCTGTGTGACGAGGACCTGGACGGGATCGGGATCAGCTTCCCGCACATCTACGGTCCGCTGAACCTGGATGCGGTGGTCGACGTCCGCCGGTACGAGCGGGGCGCCGACGGCCGATGGCCGGAGGTGGCCGCCGAAGCCGTATCCTGATCACGGAACGGGTCGGTCGGGCGATCGCGTCGTCCACGCGAGTGGGCGCCGAGGAAAGTCCGGACTCCACAGGGCAACGTGGTGGGTAACACCCACCCGGGGCAACCCGCGGGACAGTGCCACAGAGAACAGACCGCCAGCGGCTTCGGTGAACCCCGTGGTTCATCGAGGTGCGGGTGAGGGTGAAACGGTGGTGTAAGAGACCACCAGCTCCCCAGGTGACTGGGGAGGCTCGGTAAACCCCACGTGGAGCAAGGCCAAGAAGGACGACGGGCAACCGCCGTCCGCGCGAGCGTTCGAGGGCTGCCCGCCCGAGCTCGCGGGTAGGCCGCTAGAGACGGCTGGCAACAGTCGTCGTAGATAGATGATCGCCACAACAGGATCCGGCTTACGGACCGGCCCGTTCCCCACTCCACCACTCCCGCGTCCGCCGGGGGCGCACCCCTCCGTCCGGCGGTAGACGGTGGATGGAGGGGCTAGAAGGTGTGGTCGTCGGTGGGGAAGGTGCCGTTGGCTACGTCGGCGGCGTAGGTGGTGGCGGCGCCGGTGAGGATGCCTCGGAGGTCGGCGTACTGCTTGACGAAGCGGGGCATGGGGCCGGAACGGAGGCCGGCCATGTCTTGCCAGACGAGGACCTGGGCGTCGGTGTCGCGGCCGGCGCCGATGCCTATGGTCGGGATCGGGATGCGTTTGGTGATCTCGGCGGAGACGTCCCCGGGGACCATCTCGAGCACGACGGAGAAGGCGCCGGCTTCGGCGAGGGCGACGGCGTCGTCGATCAGGCCGGCGGCTTGGTCGCCGCGGCCCTGGACGCGGTAGCCGCCGATGCTGTGTTCGCTCTGCGGGGTGAAGCCGATGTGCGCCATCACGGGGATGCCGGACTGGGTCAGCTTCTCGACCATCGGTACGACGGTCCGGCCGCCCTCGAGCTTGACCGCGTGGACGCCGGCTTCCTTCATGAACCGGACTGCGGTGTGGAAGGCCTGCTCCGGCGACGCCTGGTACGAACCGAACGGCAGGTCGGCGACGACCAGCGCGCGGCCGGCTGCGTTCGCCACGGCGCGGGCGAGCGGGATGAGCTCGTCCACCGTGACGCGCAAGGTCGTGTCGTAGCCGAAGACGTTGTTGGCAGCGGAGTCGCCGACGAGCAGCACGGGGATGCCGGCCTGGTCGAAGATCTCGGCGGTGTACTGGTCGTACGCGGTCAGCATCGCCCACTTCTCACCGCGGTTCTTCATGTCCCGCAGGTGGTGGACCCGGTACCGCCGCGGCGGCCGCCTCGGGGCGTCGCCCGAGGTCGCTCCCGCATCGCCGCCGGTGCTGAGGGCGCCGGTGTCGGACGAAACGTTCTCGGACGGCGCCGACGAGTTCGCGACCTCCGGCGTACCGGCGGTGGCGGTTGCTGCTGCTTGGGCGCGGCGTGCGCGGTGCGTGGCGACGTGCTCGGCCGGCACCTG
Source organism: Kribbella sp. NPDC056345 (assembly GCF_042262745.1). NCBI lineage: Bacteria > Bacillati > Actinomycetota > Actinomycetes > Propionibacteriales > Kribbellaceae > Kribbella > Kribbella sp. NPDC056345. The sequence goes on from NZ_JBHJQQ010000010.1 coordinate 139,932, forward strand.
GCTCGGGGCGTCCTGCTGTACGTCGGCCCGTCGGCGCGCGCCGATCCGCGACCGCGGCTCGCTCACCGGGGCGTTGCTCTCGTACTCCGCGCTCGGATCCGACAGATAGCTCGGAGTCGACGCAGCCTTCTGTTCAGTCGACTGCGGCTGCGACGGCGCAGGGGCCGGAGTAGCCGGGGCAGGCTGGGCCGGAGCCCGTGGCGGAGTCGGCGGCTGTAACGGCGCCGGCGACTGCTGAACCGGTGGCTGCTGCTCCGGCTGCCGACCGGGCGGAGGCTGCAGCGGGCTCAGGCCGTTGCTCGGCGACGGCGACGGCGACTGCGGCTGTGACTGGGACGGCGACTGTGACGGCGCGGGCGGTTGCAGAGGCAACGCGCCCGTCGTCGGCGGTACGCCGTTCTGCTGCGGCGCCGGGCTGCTCCAGTTGGTCGACCCGTTCGACGCGGGCGGCGCCTGCTGGGTCAGGCCGTTGCTGCCCTGCGGTGCGGCCGGGGGACGCGGGGGCTGCTGCGATGCCTGCTGAGGCGGCTGGGGCTGTTGCTGTGGCGGGGGAGCCTGCCGGTTCGGCGGTACGCCGTTGTTCCCGTTCCCCGGTGCGAACGGACTGGGCCGATTCGGGGCAGGCGGCTGCTGCGGACGGAACGGGCTCTCCTGCGGGTACGCCGGCTGTCCGTACGGCTGCTCTTCACTCCGCGCCTGCTGCTCGCGCTCCCCGTAGTACTCGGGGCGCTGCGGCTCGCCGTACGGCGAACGTGGCGGCTGCTGAGGCGCCGGCGCCTGCGCGGGTGGCTCGGGGTACCGCTGTTGCTGCGGCGGCTGGGCCGGCGGCGGGCCGGGCAGGTACGGCGGCTTCGGCACGTACGGCTGCTGCGGCACGGGGCCGCGTTCGAACTGCCGCGGTGCGTTCGGCAGCGACGGCGACGGGTCGAGGCCGAGCCCGTTGGGCCGGTCCCGCCAGGGGTCGCTGTCGTAGTCCGAACGGCGGTGTTCTTCGGTTGTCCGGTTCGACGGTCCGGTCCCGTACGGCGAGGGCAGCTCGTCGTCGTCCTGGGTACCGGCCGACATGAAGTTGTCAACCATGCCCTCATCGTCCCACTGATGCGCAGGGTAAGCGCCACCGCCTGTCGCTGAGTGGTCAGTCACATCGTCCCTGGACCGGCCGGAGTCACGGTCTCTGGACGTGCCTGAATCACCGCCGACCTCCTCAGGAGATCCCCACGGTGTGTTCTCGGATGGGCGGTACCGCCAGGAGTCGCTCAGTGCTCGGCTGCCTTCCTTGCGTCCTCACGCCATGCATTGGTGATCGGCAACCGGCGGTCCCGGCCGAAGGCCTTGTGAGTGATCTTCGGGCCCGGTGGGTACTGCCGGCGCTTGTACTCCGCGCGGTCGACCAGCTGGATCACCTTGCTCACCAGCTCGGTCTCGAATCCGGATGCGACCAGCTCGGCGCTGCCGCGGTCCAGCTCGACGTAATCGTCCAGCATGTCGTCGAGCAGGTCGTACGGCGGCAGCGAGTCGGTGTCCTGCTGCCCCGGGCGAAGCTCGGCGGACGGGGGTTTGGCGATCGAGTTCTCGGGGATCGGCGGCTGCTTGCCGCGGGCCTTGGCGTCCTCGTTGCGCCACTTGGCCAGTCGCCAGACGACGGTCTTCGGGACGTCCTTGAGCGGTGCGTAACCACCGACCGCGTCGCCGTAGATGGTGGAGTACCCGACCGACAGCTCGGATTTGTTGCCACAAGCAAGTACCAGGTGGCCGTCGGCGTTCGACAGGCCCATCCAGATCACCGCACGGACGCGGGCCTGGAGGTTCTCCTCGGCCAGCCCGGTCAGACCGAGGGTGTCGATGAACGGCTGCACCATCGGCTGGATCGGGATCACCCGGTAGTTCAGGCCGGTGCGCGCGGCGAGCTCGGCGGCGTCGTCCTTGGAGTGGTCACTGGAGTAGACGCTCGGGTTCGAGACGCCGAACACGTGCTCGGAACCGATCGCGTCACAGGCGATCGCCGCGACCAGCGACGAGTCGATGCCGCCGGACAGCCCGAGCAGGACCGACTTGAAGCCGTTCTTCTGCACGTAGTCGCGCAGGCCGGTGACGATCGCGCCGTACATCTCGGCCTCGTCCGCCAACCGCGGCGCAACGGCGGCCGCGATCGGTTCGTACGCCGGGAGCGCGTCCTCGTGGATGACCGTGTGCACGATCTCGATGCCCTCGTGCGTACCGGACGGCGTACCGGTCGCGGCGGGTAGTTCGAGGTCGACGACCATGCTGCCCTGCTCGAACTGCGGTGCGCGGGCGAAGATGTTGCCTTCGGCGTCGGAGATCAGCGAGTCGCCGTCGAAGACGAGCTCGTCCTGGCCGCCGATCAGGTTCACGTAGGCAAGGGCGCAGCCGGCCTCGCGAGCACGCCGCGTGACGAGCTCGCCCCGTACGTCGTCCTTGTTCGCCTCGTACGGCGAGCTGTTGATGACCAGAAGCAGTCCCGCATCAGCGGCCTTCGCAACCGCCACCGGACCGCCGTCCTGCCACAGGTCCTCACAGATCGCCAGCGCGACATCGACGCCGTGGATCCGGACCACCTGCAGAGTGTTGCCCGGAACGAAGTGCCGGAACTCGTCGAACACCCCGTAGTTCGGCAGATGGTGCTTCACCGCGCTCGTCACCACGTGCCCTTGGTGGATGACCGCGGCCGCGTTCGTCGGCGAACCCTTCGGACGGCCGAGCCGGTCGACCCCCATCGCCGTACCGGTGGCGCGGTCCAGATACCCACACACCACCACGATGTCGCCCAGACCCTCGTCGGCAAGCCGCTTCGCCAGCCCCCGGATCTTCGCCTGCGACGCATCCACGAACGACCCGCGCAACGCAAGATCCTCGACCGGGTAACCAGTCAGTGCCAACTCCGGAAACGCCACCACGTGCGCACCACGCTCGACGGCGTTCCGCGTCCAGGCAACGATCTTCTCGGCGTTCCCGTCCACATCACCGACAGTCACATTGAGCTGAGCAAGAGCCACCCGAAGCTGAGACACGAGAGCACACTACTGTCTCCGCCGTTCTTTCCAACCCCCGATCCACCCCAGGACACGCCCAACGTTCACCCCAACCGGCTCAACCGCATCCACCCGCAAGCATTCCGACCCCACCCCCGGATACTCCACCCGCATCCGCTCGACGTGATCCCACCCGACCTCATGCCACCCAGGAATCCCCCGCCGCCGCCCCTCCAACCGCTGCCGGTGCAGGTCCTGATCGGTGCACACACACTCGATCACACGCAACCGCCCGCCGTACTCGTCCGCCAGTCGCGCCCACCCCGCAACCGTCGCGTCATCCACCAAACAGTCCACGATCGCCGACTGCCCCAGCATCAACTGCCGCCGTACCAACGTCTCCAGCAAGCCGTAATACATCGCCAGAAACTCGGCCCGCCCCAACCCCACCAACACCCCATGCGGCTTCAACGCGCCCATCAACCAGTCCCCGGCAAACACCGGCACCCCACCCCGCCGCCCCACCTCCTCGGCCAGCGTCGACTTCCCCGTCCCCGGCAAACCGGTGAAGACCACAACCTGCGCCATCTCCCCACCCTGCCACGACCCGTACCGCCCTGTTTCGGCCGACCGCAGTTCGCTGGCTCAGCACCCAGATTGGGGGTTAAGCACTCGCGTTCACGGTGCCTAACCCCACATTTCGCTGCCTGGCCAGCGAAATCGGCCGGTCGGCAAAGCTAGCCACCGCGGTACCCCGGTCCCGCCACAACGTCCGAAGAACCCGCAGGCGTGGTCTCCGGATGTTCGGACGTTGGAGGGTGGCGAGCGCGTCGTACCCGTCCAGCAGCGACGAAGGTTCGTTGTGGCGGCGACTTTCGTTGGATGTGGTGGTGGGGCGGTGGGCGGTTGAGTGGGGGGATGACGATGAGTGGTGGGCCTACTGGGGTGGGGGAGCGGGCGCTGGGGCCGGATTTGGCTCGGGGGTTCATGTTGTTGTTCATCGCGTTGGCGAACTCGCATTACTTTGTGGCGGGGGACCGGTCGTTCGGTGGGTTTCCGGTGGGCGGGTCGGTGCTGGATCGCGGGGTCGGGGCGGTGATCTCGACGTTCGTGGACGGGCGGGCGTTTCCGATGTTCGGGGTGTTGTTCGGGTACGGCGTGGCGCAGATCGTGCGGCGGCAGCGGGAGAGCGGGCGGGAGTGGTGGCCGATCCGGAAGTTGTTGTGGCGGCGGAGTCTGGTGCTGGTGGTGCTGGGGTTCGTGCACGGGATGCTCCTGTATGTCGGCGACATCCTGGCCGCGTACGGCGTGCTGCTGTTCCTCGGCGTGTGGGCCCTGCGCTGGAAGGACATCTGGCTCTTCGTCGTGGCCGGCCTCTTCCTGGTGCTGACCGCGCTGCCGACCGACGACTCGCTCTCCACGATGACGGAGGCGACGGATCCGGCGATGTTGCCGGTCAACCTGATCGAGCAGTTCGCTGACCGGCTCGCCGTGCAGCCGTACATCGCGTTGCTCGGCCCGATCGGATTCATGACTCCGTTCCTGATCGGGCTGTGGGCCGGCCGCCGGCGCATCCTCGAACGGCCCGACGAGCACCTCAGGCTGCTGCGGACGACGGCGGTCGCCGGCCTCAGCATCGCGATCGTCGGCGCGCTGCCGGTGTCGCTGGTGATCGGCGGCATCATCGACCGCCCGAGTGCGGACGACCTTTCGGTCCTCGGCCCGCTGCACGACGCGACCGGTGTCTTCGGAGGCTTCGGGTACGCCGCTTTGATCGTGCTGATCGCTCGCAAGCTGGCTGATCGCCAGGGCCCGTTCACCCTGGCGATCGCCGCCGTCGGTCAGCGGTCGCTGACCTGCTACCTCAGCCAGTCGGTCGTCTGGGCGATCGTCTTCACGCCCTACCTGCTCGACCTCTCCGGCACGCTCACCACCACGACCACAGCGTTACTCGCCATCGCCACCTGGCTGGCAACCGTCCTGATGGCCGATCGGATGCGCAAGGCCAACAACCGCGGACCGTTCGAGAAGCTGATCCGCTGGTTCACCTACAAGACCGCGGCCACCCGGTCCCGCAGTTCCGGCAGCCTGGCGTAGAAGACGTCACCCGGGCACTGGGTCGCGTTGTAGTCCCGGTGCCCGACGATCGCCACGTGCGGATCGAGCCCGTACTTCGTGCACAGCCACGCACACGTCAGCACCGACATGTCGAACAACGCCACCGGCACGTTCGCCGAGACGTAGATCCCTTCGTGCTCGATCCCGATCGTGTGGCTGTTGTGGTTGGCGGTCTGCGCACCGAGCACGTTCTGTCCGTTGTTGATCGACGACAGCGACTTGCTCCGGCCCTCCATCAGGAACCCGCCCCGGCTGATCGTCAGCTGCTGCCCGGCATCGATCCAGCCGTTCTTGTCCATGTGCAGGTCCTGGATCCAGTGCGAGACCTTGTACGCCGCCGCCAGCGAATAGTCGGTGACGTTGGGGGAGGCGGTGTGGTGGATGACGATGTGGTCGGGCTTGGCGATCACCTGGGTGGCGGATTTCGGCGGCCGGGCCGACCATTCGGAGCGCGTGTAGCAGCGGGGGGCCGGGGCGCCGTACGCCGCGGTCGTGGGGAGCGCGATCCCGCCGAGCAGGACCCCGGAGGCGGCAGCGCCGCGCAGCAGGGTCCGTCGGGAGGGTTGGAAACTTTCGGGGGCGGTCATGCTTAGGAAAATCCCCTACCGGAAGCCCGGTCAAACCGTTCTGGTCTAATACGTCGGGTGACGGATGGTGAGCTCAGGCTCGGGCGGGTCGGCAAGGCGGTCCGGGTGCTGATCGCGGTGGTCGGCATCGTGCTGCTGATCAACGGGTCGGCGCGGGCCTCCGACGACGCGTGGCCGTTCGGCCCGATGTCGCAGTACGCCGGTGCGGTCGCCGACGACGCCTCGGTCACCTTCACCCGGATCAGTGCGCAGACCGACGCCGGTACGACGGTCGACGTACCCCTGAACATCGAGGGCGCGGGGGTCGCCCGGGCCGAGATCGAGGCGCGGACCGGCGAGATCGAGAAGGACCCGTCGCTGCTGCAGCAGGTCGCCGACGGCTGGAAGAACAAGCACCCCGACCAGCCGCAGTACGTGAAACTCGAACTCATCCGCGACACCACACAACTGGTAAAAGGCCGGGTCGTCGGCCCACCGACGCCTGAGGTGCTCGCGACGTGGCAGGTGCGTCGATGAACCGAGTAGCAAACTGGTTCACGCCGAAGATCGCCTTGGCCCGGGTCGCTTGGCTGCGGACGGTCCTGTACCTCTTCGTCATCCTCGACATGCACGCGTTCGTCCGCGACACCCGCCTCAAAGGCGAGCATCCCGGTCTCTACCAACCGCTCCTGCTGGCCCGGATCTTCGACCTCCCGAAGCCCTCGGTCGCGAACACCACCGCCCTGTACGTCGTTCTGATCGTGGCCTGCCTGATCGGTGCCACGAACTGGTTCCCGCGGATCGCCGGGTGGGTCGTCGCCCCGGCGTTCACGTGGTGGGTGCTGATCGGGATGAGCGATGGGAAGGTCGACCACGACCACCTGGCGCTCGTCGTGGCGCTCTGGGTGCTGCCGACGGTCAGATCGACGAGACGCGGACGAGCGGCGTACGGGGATCAGACGCGTTCCGAGGCGGCCGGGTGGGCGGTGCGCTGCGTGCAGATCTCCGTGATCGCGACGTACTTCCTGTCGTGGGTAGCGAAGGTGCGCAGCCCGGGGTGGAACTTCAGTTGGCCGAGCAGCGCGATCCTGACCTGGGCGATCGTCCGGCGGCCGCATCCGGTCGGGGAGTGGCTGCTGCACCACCCGTGGATGCTGCATGTGATGCAGTGGGTCGGGTTCGTCGCGGAGTTCTTGTCCCCGGTGATCCTCTGGCTCAAGGGCCGGTGGCAACTGATCGGCGCGCTGTTCTTCATCGGCTTCCACGTGGCGAACACGGCGATCCTGCTGATCCACTTCCTGCCGACCGTGGTCTGCTGGCTCGCCTTCGCCCCGCTGGAGCGGATCGTGCCTTGGTTCAAGAAGCGCAGGTCAGACCGCGATGCCGGAGAGGCCGAAGATGAGCCCGAAGGCAGCGGGCAGGCCCAGCAGCAGGCCGGCGCGTAGCCGGAACCGGCGCCCACCCGGACCGGGAGTCCGAACGACCCGGGACAGCACCGCACCGGCGTACCCGAAGACGAAGGCGACCAGCAGGATCTGCCGGGTCGGCAGATTGTCGGCGTCGTGGTGGGTCAGCCCCAGCGTGATCAGCCCCGGGAAGCAGAACGCGCACATCCCGAAACCGATCTCCGGCAGCGGCAGCCAGCGTCGCCCGAGCACGTCCCGCTCGGCCGGCCGGCGATTCCGGATCGACTGCACGAACCGCGCCGTGGAGAGCAGCAGATCGCTCACGCACAGGATCGCGGCCACTATCAGCGCGACCCGGAACATCATCTGCACGAGGACACGGTAGGGCCTGATACGTGTCATGTCGCCCGCAGCACGTAACGTCTGCTTAACAGAGGCGGGGCACACTGTGTGAGGGCCGCACAAACCGACAATCGAGGTGGACCGATGGACAAGCAGCAGGAGTTCGTACTGCGCGCACTCGAGGAGCGCGACGTACGCTTCGTGCGGCTCTGGTTCACCGATGTACTCGGGTTCCTGAAGTCGGTGGCGGTGGCACCGGCCGAGCTGGAGGGCGCGTTCTCGGAGGGGATCGGGTTCGACGGCTCCGCGATCGAGGGGTTCGCCCGGGTGACCGAGGCGGACATGCTGGCCAAGCCGGACCCGTCGACGTTCCAGATCCTGCCGTGGCGCGGCGAGACGATGGGGACCGCGCGGATGTTCTGCGACATCAACATGCCGGACGGGTCCGCGTCGTTCGCCGACCCGCGGCATGTGCTGAAGCGGACGCTGTCGAAGGCAGCCGACCTCGGGTTCACCTTCTACACGCATCCCGAGATCGAGTTCTACCTGTTCAAGTCGCTGGTCGGCGCGGTCGGGACGACCCCGGAGCCGGTCGACTCGTCCGGGTACTTCGACCACACGCCGCAGGGCATCGGCAACGACTTCCGCCGTGAGGCGATCACGATGCTGGAGTCGATGGGGATTTCCGTCGAGTTCAGTCACCACGAGGGTGGCCCGGGCCAGCAGGAGATCGACCTGCGGTACGCCGATGCGCTGTCGACCGCGGACAACATCATGACGTTCCGCGTCGTGGTGAAGGAGGTCGCGCTGTCGCAGGGCATCTACGCGTCCTTCATGCCGAAGCCGCTGAGCGACCAGCCCGGCTCCGGGATGCACACCCACATGTCGCTGTTCGAGGGTGACCGGAACGCCTTCTTCGAGGGCGGCGCGCAGTACCAGCTGTCCAAGACCGGCCGCGCGTTCATCGCCGGCCTGCTGCACCACGCGGCCGAGATCACCGCAGTGACGAACCAGTGGGTGAACTCCTACAAGCGGCTCGCCGTCGGCGACGAAGCGCCGTCGTTCGTCTCGTGGGGTCACAACAACCGGTCCGCGCTCGTGCGGGTGCCGATGTACAAGCCGCACAAGGGTCAGTCGTCGCGCGTCGAGTTCCGCTCGCTGGATTCGGCCGCCAACCCGTACCTCGCCTTCGCGCTGATGCTCGCCGCCGGCCTGAAGGGCATCGAGGAGGGCTACGAGCTACCGCGCGAGGTCGAGGAAGACGTCTGGTCGCTGACCCCGCGTGAGCGCAAGGCGCTCGGCATCAAGCCGCTGCCGGGCAGCCTCGCCGAGGCCATCCACGCGATGGAGGAGAGCGAGCTGGTCGCCGAGACCCTGGGCGAGCACGTCTTCGACTTCTTCCTCCGGAACAAGCGCGCCGAATGGCAGGACTACCGCCGCCAGGTCACGCCGTTCGAACTCAACAAACTCCTTCCGGTTCTCTAACCGACGAGGACTTCCAGCACCTGTACGGGTTGCCCGGGCTCGGCCGCGATGCGGTCGAGGACGGTGAGGCCGTTGCTGACGACACCGATGATGGTGGAGTTGGGTGGGGCGCCGTGGACGCCGTGGACCAGGAAGAACGCGCTGCTGTTGCCGGCGCCTTGATTGCTCAGGGCAACCACGCCGCGGCGGTACTGTTCCTTGCCGGTGAGCTCGACCGGGAAGCGGTACCCGGGCCGCCCCGCACCGCACTCGAGGATCGCCCGAGTACGGCGCGGGCACGGGGTCCCGTGGTAGTACCGCTGGAGTGCGAGATGAGTGAAGCTGTGCACCGCACAGGGGGCGTTCTGCCGGTCGAGCCGCAGTTCGAGGGTGCCGCGGTCGGTCTTGAGCGTCACCTTCACCGAGCCCAGCACCGGGGTCAGTGAGAACGGCGGCCGCACGGTGCCGTCACCGGTCCGGGTGTAGGTGCAGTTCTTGAACATTGTTGGGGTGGCGCGCACCGTCCAGCTCTCGAGGACGAGCACGACCGCGGCGACCAGCAGGATGGCGACAACCCGTTTCCAACGGCCCATGCCATCGAAAATAACACCGCGTAGCCGAATTGCAACAGAGTGTGTTCAGAGCGAGTTGGCGGCCTTGAGCAGCTCGTCCGGGTTGGGCTCGGCCGTGAGAGGTTCGGCCGGGACGTCGTCCGACGAGTGGGTCGAGGTGAAACGCGCGGTCGCCGTCGAGTGCCGGTACGGCGCCTCGATCGGATCAGCCGGTACGACGGGCGCCGGCTCGATCACCGGTTGAGGCGGGATCACCGGCGTACTGTCGTCGGCCAGCGCATGCACCTCCTCGACCGTGAGGAACGCGACCGGCCGGACCCCTTCGGTGATCACCACCAGACAGCCGGGGATCACCTGCTGGGCCCGATTCCCCTGTCCAGGAACGAGAATCCCCTCGACCGGCGTCCGCCAGGCACCGGGCGCGAAGCGTCGCAGGCAGACGCCCGCCTGCCCGTCCTCGGCGGTCCGCGGTGGGAGAAAGGCTGTGCCCGTGTAGTCGTAGTCGTAGTCCGGTTCGGGCGGCCCGGATACTCGCCCACCCTGCTGGGGCGTCAACCAGACCACCATGCCCCGAACAGCGAGCGACCCCGTCATCATGACCATGAAGACTCATCATGCCGACTACAGCCCGAATACGCCAGGCAACTCCGTGTATTGACTGCAACCCCCTGTAGATCTCGCCGCAACCCGCTCGCGCGCTCGCCGAAATTCTGTCACGCGACGTGGCCGACGGCGGTGCAACGGCGCGCACTGAACTAGGTAGCCTGACGGTCGTGGCGGATGCGCAACGAGGGACTGGCGAAGGGCGACTGGCTCGGCTGGGGTTCGGGGATCCGCAGCGGGCCGCGCAGCTGCTGCAGCAGCTGGAAGCGCTGCATCCGATCGCCACCGACCAGCTGATCACCACGCTGTCGGAGTCGGCCGATCCGGATCTGGCGCTGCACAGTCTGCTCAGCATGGTGGAGGCGCTCGACCGCAACCAGTACGACGTCGCCGGGTTCGCTCGCACACTCGAGATGGACGGCGACTTCCGCAGACGGCTGATCTTCGTGCTCGGCGCGAGTGAGGCGTTCGGGCGGCACCTCAGCGTCCACCCGCGGCATTGGTACGACCTCGCCGATCCCACGCTGACCGGCTCGCGCCCCTCGATCGAGGATGTCGCCGCGAAGCTCGCGTCCGCCGTCGACGCGGACAAGCCGATCGATGCGCTCCGGGTCGAATACCGCCGGCTGCTGCTGCGGCTCGCCGCCCGCGACCTGGCCGAGGGATTGTTGGTCGACGAGGTGGCCGCCGTACTGGCTGATCTCGCCGGGGGAGCGCTGGAGACCGCGCTGCGGATCGCGCGTAACAACTACTTCGCCCTTCATCCCGAGGCTGCCGATTGTCGACTCGCAGTCATTGCCATGGGCAAGTGTGGTGGCCGGGAACTCAACTATGTCAGTGATGTCGACGTCCTGTTCGTCGCAGAGCCGCTAGACGGTGAAGCCGAGGCGCCGGCCCTGAAGACCGCGTCCCAGCTGGCCGCGGCCGCGATGCGGATCTGCTCCGACCACACCGGCGAGGGCACGCTCTGGCCCGTCGACGCGGCGCTGCGGCCGGAAGGCAAGTCCGGCCCGCTCGTCCGCACGCTCGAGAGTCACCTGGCCTACTACCAGCGCTGGGCGAAGACCTGGGAATTCCAGGCCCTGCTCAAGGCACGGCCGGTCGCCGGTGACGCCGACCTCGGCCGCGAGTACGGCGAACGGATCGGCAAGCTGGTCTGGTCGGCGGCGGACCGCGAAGGATTCGTCAGCGACGTCCAGGCGATGCGACGCCGGGTGATCGACCACATCCCGGCCGCCGATGTCGATCGCCAGCTCAAGCTCGGGCCGGGCGGTCTGCGTGACGTGGAATTCGCCGTACAGCTCCTGCAGCTTGTGCATGGGCGCAGCGATGAGGCGGTCCGCAGCGGTACGACGTTGATCGCGCTGGAGTCGCTCACCACGAGCGGGTACGTCGGTCGTACGGATGGCGCCGTACTGGCTGATGCCTACCGGTTCCTGCGGTCGATGGAACACCGCATTCAGCTCTACCGGTTGCGGCGTACGCATCAGGTGCCTGAGGACGACGCCGACCTGCGGCGGCTCGGTCGCTCGCTCGGCTTCACGAAGAACCCGGTGGCCGACCTGACTGCGGCGTGGAAGAAACATGCGCTCGAGGTCCGGCGCTTGCACGAGAAGCTCTTCTACCGGCCGTTGCTCGCGGCGGTGGCGCGGATTCCTGGAGTCGAGGTCAGGCTCACGCCGCAGGCAGCGCGGCAGCGGTTGACCGCGCTCGGGTACGCCGATCCGGTCTCGGCGCTACGGCATATCGAGGCGTTGTCCGAAGGGGTGTCGCGGCGGTCGTCGATCCAGAAGGCGTTGCTGCCCGCGATGCTTGGCTGGTTTGCCGAGTCGCCCGACCCTGATGCGGGTCTGCTCGCGTTCCGGACCATCTCGGACAGCCTTGGATCGACCCCGTGGTACTTGCGTCAGCTCCGCGACGAAGGTGCGTCCGCGGAGCGGCTCGCGCACTTGCTGGCCAGCGGCCGGTACGCCGTCGATCTCCTGCAGCGTGCCCCGGAAGCGACCGCGATGCTCGCCGATGAACGTGAGCTCGTCCCGCGGACGCCCGAGGGTTTGCGGACCGAGATGTCGGCTGCTGCCGGTCGGCAGGATCAGCCGGAAGCCGCGGTGGCGGCGATTCGTGCTGTGCGTCGGCGGGAGCTGTTCCGGGTTGCGGCTGCGGATCTGTCGGGTCTGCTCGATGTCGAGGCGGTCGGCAACGCGCTGACCGGGATCTCGATCGGCACGCTCACGACGGCGCTCGAGGTTGCCCGGAAGGCGGTCGCCAAGGGGGCGCCGGAGCCGACGCGGATGGCGATCGTGGCGATGGGTCGCTTCGGTGGACACGAGCTCGGGTATGGCAGCGACGCCGACGTGATGTTCGTCCACGACCCAGTGCCTGGTGCGGACGAGAAGGCGGCCACGGACTTCGCCACCCAGGCCGCGACTGAGCTTCGCCGCCTGCTCTCGTTGCCGGGTGCTGATCCGGCGGTCGCGATCGATGCGGACCTGCGCCCGGAGGGTCGCCAGGGACCACTTGTGCGGACGCTGGCGTCGTACGCGTCGTACTACGCACGCTGGTCGGCAGTCTGGGAAGCTCAAGCCCTGCTGCGCGCGGATCCTTTGTGCGGCGACCCTGACCTCTGTACGGCGTTCCGCGCGCTGATCGACCCGCTGCGCTACCCGGCTCACGGTGTCGGTGAGCGCGACGTGATGGAGATCCGCCGGATCAAGGCCCGCGTGGACGCGGAGCGCCTGCCCAGGGGAGCGAACCGCAGTACCCACACCAAGCTCGGTCGCGGTGGACTAGCCGATATCGAGTGGACCGTCCAACTGCTCCAGCTCCGTGAAGCGCACCGCCTCCCCGGCCTGCGCACCACCCGCACCCTCGCAGCGCTGCGAGCCGGCGTCGAAGCCGGCCTGGTCGACGCCACCGAGGCCGAGACCCTCGAGACCGCCTGGGAGTTCGCGTCCCGGATCCGCAACGCGATCATGCTCGTCCGCGCCCGCCCCGGCGACTCCCTCCCCACCGATCCCCGAGACCTGGCCGCCGTAGCCCAGATCTGCGGCTACCCACCCGGCGAATCCAGCCGCTTCTCCGACGACTACCTCCGCATCACCCGCCGAGCCCACAACACCGTCGCCCACCTCTTCTGGGACGACTAACCCCAACGTCGGCTGGGGCATGCTGTACGACGTCGAGCAGAAGGCCGGATATCAGCTCGTGTTGTCGGGCGGGGCGGGCTGGGGTGGCGGGGTGGGGCGCGGCGGATGGGGGCGGGAGCGGGCGGCCTTGGGGGGCTCGTGGAGCCGGGGGGTGGGCTTCGGGTCGGGGTCTTTAGGATTGGGCTGGTGGAGACGACGGATCGGAAGAAGCGGCGGGGTGTGCTGAGCACTACGCAGCGTGGGGTTCGGATGACGGCCGGGCAGCGCCGGGCGTGGGACGAGCACTGGTCCGAGCTGGGGTCGAAGCTGGAGGATCTGCCGGCCGGGCCGACGGATCTGGTGCGGTGGTTCGGGCGCGAGGCGCCGACCGTGCTGGAAATCGGCTCCGGGATGGGCGAGGGGACCGCGCAGCTCGCGGTGGCGGCGCCGGAGGTCAACCACATCGCGGCCGAGGTGTACACGGCCGGGCTCGGGCAGTTGATGATGCTGGCCGAGAAGTACGACCTGGAGAACCTGCGGCTGCTGCAGGGTGACGCGATCGCGTTCCTGACCGATCATGTCGCGCCCGCGGGGCTGGACGGCGTACGGATCTATTTCCCGGATCCGTGGCCGAAGAAGAAGCACCACAAGCGGCGGCTGGTCGCGCCGGCCTTCATCGCGCTCGTCGCCTCGCGGTTGCGACCCGGTGGAACGTTGCACTTGGCAACCGACTGGGCGCATTACGCCGACCAGATGCTGGCGGTCTGCGACGCCGAGCCGACGCTGCGCAACCAGTACGACGGCTGGGCCCCGCGCCCCGAATGGCGACCGGTCACCAAGTTCGAGTCCCGGGCCCAGGCGGAAGGGCGCGAGGTTCGCGACCTGATCTACGTCAAGCGGTCCGGCTCGTGAAGTTCCAGATCCCGGCGCCAACTGTGTAGATCGTGTAGCCGTCCTCGTACGTCGCCTCACCCGCCAGCGACTGCGGTACGGCGGCAACGTCCGACGCCGACTCGGATGGCACGTGGACGACTGCCGTCACCCCGACCGGCACGTGCACCTCCAGCGCGAACACTCGGCTGATCCGCTTCCACATCACGGCCACCTGCCCGCGAATCGTGGCGGTCCGGATGCTCGCCGACGCGGTTTCGCCGCGCGCATCGGGCCGGACCACGATCCGCTCCCAGCCGGCGCCGGCGTTCCGCAGACCGGCGACGTTCTCGAGGATCCACTGCACGACCGTGCCCTGGAAGTAGTGGTTGCGGGAACGCGAGTCGGCCTCCCACATCTCCCACATCGTGTCCGCGCCGAGGTCGAACCAGTAGCCCCAGCTGGGATAACTCCGCTGCAGCGCCACTTTGGTTGCCGTGTCGCCATATCCGTACGCCGTGAGCACCGGCAGCAGCACGCCGACCCCGAGGCATCCCGTGTTCAGATGGAACCCGCGCGCCTGGACATCCGCCGCCAGGTTCGCCGCGACCCGCTCAGCCAGTTCCTCGGGAACGATGCCGAAGGCAAGCGGTACGGCGTTCGACGTCTGCCGATAGTCCGGATCGTCGGTGCTCCGGTAAACGGCCAGATCCCGGTCCAGGAAGGTGCGGTTCAGACCGTCTGCCAGCTCGGCAGCCGCCTTCCGGTAGTCATGTGACTTGCCCAGCAGGTCCCCGATCTCCGCAGCCGCGAGCACCGCGCGATACAGGTACGCCGTACCGGTCAGGCGGCGGTCCTCCGGGGCCGGGCCGTCGCTGTAGCCGGGTGGCAGCCAGTCGCCGAGCACGCTGACGGAGAGGCCGTCTTCGACCCGGCCGAGTTCCCAAGCGAGGTAGCGGGTGAGCGAGTCCCAGTGCTCGCGCAGCAGCCGCTCGTCGCCGTACGCGCGATGCATTTCGTGCAGCAGGATCGGATAGACGGTCGGCCATTCGGTGGCCGGGGCGAGCTCGGTGAAGCCCCAGCCATTGGTCGGGATGATCACCGGCAGCTGCCCGGATTCCGCCTGACTGTCGCGGATGTCGCCGAGCCACTTGGTGAAGAACCGCGCGAGATCCAGCGTGGCCAGCATCGTCGGCGCACCGACCTGTGCATCCCCGGTCCAGCCGTTCTTCTCGTAGAACGGCGTGTCCGTCGGGATGCCGTGCAGATTGCTCAGCACCGTCCGCCGCATCGCCTGCTCGAACTGCTCGTACGCCGGTTCGCTCGCTTCGAACCCGGTCACCGACCGGACGTCGGAATGCACGACCCGCAACTGCACTTCGGCCCGCGCCCCGGTGATCTGGACATACCGGAAGCCCTTGTAGGAGAAGCGCGGTTCCCACTCCTCGACACCCGATCCGGCCGCGATGTACTCGTCCCGCTGGATCCGGTCTCCCTCGACGTGCCCGTTCACCGCAACCACGTTGCCGTCGGCAACCGTCTCGCCGTACGTCAGGCTGATCGTGGTACCGGCCGGCGCGCTCACCCGCAACCGCGCCCACCCGGCCGTGGTCCGGCCGAAGTCGGCGATCCAGACGCCAGGCCGAACCTCGTCGAGCTCGATCGGATCGAGCGTCTCGATGACCCGGATCGGCTCGTGCTCCTGCGCCCGCAGCCGACCGCCCGGTGGATCGACGGCGGACGCCAAAGACCATGCGGAGTCGTCGAAGCCGGCGGTGTCCCAGCCCGGCAGTGCGCGGCGGGCGTCGTACGTCTCGCCGGTGTAGAGGGAGTCCGAAATCGTCGGCCCGCCAGTGATCCGCCACGACGGATCGCTGACCACCTCGGCGACCCGGCCGTCGTCGTACTCGATCACCAGACGCGCGATCAGTTGTGGTTCAGCGGTCCACGGCGCCTGGTGCCAGCGCCACACATTGGGCGTGTTCATACCGAAGAAGCCGCGACCCAGCTCGGCGCCGACCACATTGAAACCGGACTGCAGCAGCTCGGTCACATCGTGTGTCACGTAGAGAACCGTGCGGCCGTAATCGGTGAACCCCGGATCCAGTACGGCGTCGCTCACCGCCTGACCGTTGATCCGCAGCTCGGCGTACCCGAGGCCGCTCGCATACAACCGCGCACGCCGGACTGTCCCGTCGATGCCGAACGCCCGCCGAAGCAGGGGAGCGCTCTCGGTTTCACCACCGATCCACTGCGCCTCGCCGAACCCCTCACCGAGCAGACCGGTCTCGAACCACTCCTCCGCAGCCCACCCGGAAGCACGGTCAGAGCCGTCCCACACCCGGACCGACCAGTGGTACCGCGTCCGCGGGGTGAGCGCAGGCCCGTCGTACTCGACGCCGAAGCTCGCGGCCGAGGCGACCTTGCCGGAGTCCCAGACCTCCGACTGCCCCGATCGCACCCGCACCTGGTACGCCGTCTGGGTGGCGCCGTAGCCAGGAGCAGCGGCGATCCAGCTGAACCTGGGCCGGTCCACATCGGTCCCCAACGGACGAACGGCGTACTCGGTCTTCAACGACCCGGCGAGCATCGGCGGCGGCTCCTCAGCAAAAAGTCAACGGGGACGATATGCCCTCCCTGATTACCTGCTGGCCAACCCATCAGCAAGTCTGAGGAGGAGTGCTCATGCAGATCGGCCGGAAGTTTGGCCTTGTGGCGACATCCATGGTGATGCTGTTCACCCCAATAACTCCCGGTGCGCCGAGTGCCGGTGAACGTCTGATGCCGACCCTCGGCAATGGCGGGTACGACGTCCAGTCGTATGCGGTCGCCTACGACTATTACCCCGGCAAGTCGCAGATGCCCGCTTCCGTGGACATCGTGGCGCGGGCCGAGCAGAGCCTGTCCAGCTTCACCCTCGACGCGGTGGCGCTGCAAGTGAAGTCGGTGACCGTTAACGGACTTTCTGCCGGGTTCCGGCTGGACAACCAGAAGGAGAAGCTCAGCGTCACGCCGCGGATCCCGCTGCTGCAGGGGCTGCCGTTCCGGGTGCGGATCACCTTCGTCGCCGACCGCTCGCTGGAGCCGAGGTCACCGGCCTTCCCGCAGCAGGACAACTTCGACCACTGGACGGACTGGGCCGGCGGCTTTGAACTGATGGGCCAGCCGAACCGGTCCCACCTGTTCTTCCCGATGAACGACATCCCGAGTGACAAGGCCCGGGTGAGCTTCCGGGTGAGCGTGCCGAAGGGCCTGCAAGCGGTGGCGAACGGGACGTTGCGATCGGAGCGCACCAAGGCCGGCCGGACGACCTATGTGTTCGGAACGCGGGACCCCATCCCGACGCACGTCGCACAGCTCGCGGTCGGGCACCTGACCGAGACCAAGGGCGAGGGGCCGCACGGGCTGCCGCTGCGCAGCTTCGTCGACAGCTCGAAGGCCAAGGCGGCTGGGCCGTGGGTCGCACGCGTCCCCGAGCAGCTGAAATGGGTCGAGCAGGCGATCGGAGCGCCGTACCCGTTCGAGACGTACGGCGTACTCGGCGTCGGGGGTGTGACTGGGTATGCCCTCGAGAGCGCGACGCTGTCGATGTTCAACGCGGACTACCTGACCGGGCAGCCCGGCAGCAACGACGGGACGATGATCCACGAGCTGATCCACCAGTACTTCGGGAATGCGGTGTCGGTGAAGACCTGGGACGACATGTGGCTGAGTGAGGGCCATGCGGCGTACTACACCGGTCTGTACCACGACGCGAAGGGCCGGACGAAGCTCGTGGACTTCATGCGGGACGCGTGGCAGTTCGAGTCCGAGGAGCGTCCGAAGTACGGGCCGCCCGGACGCGTGACAGACCTGAACGGCGTCCTGTTCGGGACGAACCCCGGCGGCGCGGTCACGCTCTACGCGCTGCGGCAGAAGCTCGGGGTGAAGACCTTCCAGGAGATCGAGAAGACCTTCTTCGAGCGGTTCCGGAACAAGGCGGCCTCGACCCAGGACTACATCGACGTCGTCAACGAGGTCTCGGGTCAGGATCTGACGTCCTATGTCCGGAGCTGGATCTACGGAGCCAAGACGCCGCCGTTCCCGGGCTGATCTGTCTCACATCGCGATTTATTGTCTCGTATAGTGAAATACGAGGCGATCGATGGACTTTGTGCGGTTTCATGGAGCCATGCAGGTCACCGCCAACCGGCCAGCCGACGCGCTCACCCGCCGTCGGCATGTTGACCTGCTCCGCGTTGCCTCCGCAACGTGTTGACCTTCGGCGTTGCCCTCAGCCCTGTTCGTCGCTGACTCACGCCCGCTCGCGGCCGCATCGGCCGCCCGCATCCCTTTGAAGGTCTCTCCGTGCGTATCTCTGGTCTCCGTCCCCGCGTCCTCGTGGTGGCACTGTCCCTTGCCGTCGTGGCGGCGGGCTGCAGCCGGGTCGAGCGTGACCCGGCTCCGGCCGCCGCGACCGGCAAGGGTCCGGCCGCCGAGCTCCGGCTCGGCTACTTCCCGAACGTCACCCACGCCGCCGCCCTGGTCGGCCTCGACCAGAACCTGTTCAGCAAGGACCTCGGCAGCACCAAGCTGGTCCCGACCAAGTTCAACGCCGGCCCGGAGGCGGTCGGCGCACTGCTCGGTGGCTCGCTGGACGCGACCTTCATCGGCTCCGGCCCGGCCATCAACGCCTACGCGAAGTCGAACGGCGAGGCTGTCCGCCTGATCGCCGGTACGACGTCCGGCGGGGCGCAGCTGGTCGTGAAGCCGGGGATCACCAAGCCGGAGGACCTGATCGGCAAGCGGGTGGTCACCCCGCAGCTCGGCAACACGCAGGACGTGTCGCTGAAGAAGTGGCTGGCCGACAAGGGGCTGACCGGCAAGGTCACGGTCACCAACCTCGAGAACGCGCTGACGCTGGACTCGTTCAAGGAGGGCAAGGTCGACGCCGCCTGGCTGCCCGAGCCGTGGTCGTCGCGGCTCGTCCTCGACGCCGGCGCGAAGGTGCTGCTCGACGAGAAGAGCATCTGGCCCGACGGCAAGTTCCCGACCACGGTGCTGATCGTGCGGACGCAGTTCCTGCAGGAGCACCCGGAGACCGTGAAGGCGCTGCTCAGCGGTCTGATCGCGTCGATCGACTTCGCGAACAAGGACAAGGCCGCGGCGAAGACCGCGGTGAACAAGCAGCTGAAGGCGCTGACCGGCAAGGAGCTGAAGCCGGCCGTGATCGACCGCGCATTCGGCAACATCGAGATCACCGCCGATCCGCTGGCCGCGACCTTCCCGCAGCTGGCTAAGGACCAGGCCAGCGCCGGGATCGTCAAGGAGGCCCCGAAGGTCGCCGGGTTCGCGGACCTCGGCCCGCTGAACGCCGTACTGACCGCAGCAGGAAAGCCGACGGTCGACGCCGCCGGTCTCGACACCAAGTAATCCCGACCGATCGAGGAGCAGACCATGACCGCGACAGTCGAGGTACCCCGCCAGGTGAGCGAGCACGTGGTGCGTCCGGTGCGTTTCCACCAAGTCGGAAAGGCCTTCGGGACCGGCCGCAAGGAGGTCGTGGCGCTGGACGGTGTCGACCTGGAGGTCAAGGTCGGGGAGTTCGTCTGCCTGCTCGGTGCGTCCGGCTGCGGCAAGACGACCCTGCTGAACCTGGTTGCCGGTCTGGACCAGCCGACCAGCGGCCGGATCGAGCTGAGCTCGTCGCGGCCGGCGGTCGTGTTCCAGGAGCCCGCGCTGATGCCGTGGCTGACCGCGGCCGGGAATGTCGAGCTCCCGTTGCGGATGGCCGGCGTACCGAAGACGCAGCGGCGGGCGAAGGCGGCCGAGCTGCTTGAGCTGGTCCGGCTGGCCGGGCTCGGCGACAAGCGTCCGCACGAGCTGTCCGGCGGGATGCGGCAGCGGGTCGCGTTGGCCCGCGCGCTCGCATCGACCACTGATAACACCGGTGAGGGCGCGGGCAAGCCGTCGCTGCTGCTGATGGACGAGCCGTTCTCCGCGCTCGACGCGATCACCCGCGATGT
Organism: Kribbella sp. NPDC056345; assembly: GCF_042262745.1. Taxonomy (NCBI): domain Bacteria; kingdom Bacillati; phylum Actinomycetota; class Actinomycetes; order Propionibacteriales; family Kribbellaceae; genus Kribbella; species Kribbella sp. NPDC056345. Next base: position 159,993 of record NZ_JBHJQQ010000010.1, read on the forward strand.
CCTGCAAGGAGAGCTGCTGCGGATCTGGCGAGCCACCGGTACGGCGATCCTGTTCGTCACCCACGACGTCCGGGAGGCGGTGCGGCTCGGTCAGCGCGTCGTCCTGCTGTCGTCGCGGCCCGGCCGGGTCGTGCGCGAATGGGATGTCGAGGGGCTGACCGGATCCAGCGAGTCCGGTGCGATCGACGAGATCAACAGCGAACTGCGCAAGGTGATCAGCAGTCATGCCGCAGCTTGATGTGAGGGAAGGCTCGGTCGAGGCCGGGCTGGATGCCCTCGACACACCGGTCGCAGCGTCCGAGGGCTCGCTGGCCCGCCGGATCGCAGCCAAGGCGTTGCCGCCGATCGGTGCCATCGTCCTGCTGGTGCTCGTCTGGCAGGTGTTGTGGGCGGCCGCGTTCTGGCCCGAGTTCAAGCTGCCGGCGCCGGCCGCGGTCTGGGCCCAGATCTGGGAGCTGGTGACGACCGGCGAGATCGTCGGACTGTTCTGGGTCTCGGTGCACCGGGCGGTGATCGGGTTCGCGATCTCGCTCGCGATCGCCGTACCGCTGGGCCTGGCGATCGCGAACATCCGCGTCGTACGGCGGGGGATCGGGCCGCTCGTGTCCGGTCTGCAGAGTCTGCCGTCGGTGGCGTGGGTGCCGGCCGCGATCCTGTGGTTCGGGCTGACCGACGGCGCGATCTACTGGGTCGTGCTGCTCGGCGCCGTGCCCTCGATCGCGAACGGACTGGTCTCCGGTCTGGACCAGGTGCCGCCGATCCTGCCGCGGGTCGGCAAGGCACTCGGCGCCGACCGGCTGGGCGGGATCAGGTACATCCTGCTGCCGGCCGCGCTGCCCGGATTCCTCGGCGGGCTCAAGCAGGGCTGGGCGTTCTCCTGGCGCTCGCTGATGGCCGCCGAGCTGATCGCGACCTCACCGGATCTGGGCGAGGGCCTCGGCCAGTACCTGCACAACGGGATGTCGCTGTCGGACATCTCGATGGTGTTCGCCGGCATCCTGCTGATCTTCGTGGTCGGCGTCGGCATCGAGCTGCTGGTCTTCCGGCCGCTGGAGAACTCGGTTCTGAAGGCCCGCGGCCTGACCAGCGCAGTCCGCTGACAGGGTTACGGCTCGGCAACTGGGGCCCGCGTCGCGGCCGGTGTTCGGCCGCGCGCCGTACTGTGGGGATGTGGTCCGATTCCTGCCGTTCCTGATCAGCCTGGTCCTCAGCGTGTACGCGCTGTTCTCCTGCATCCAGACGCCCGACGACGAGGTCCCGCACCTGCCCAAGCTGGTGTGGATCCTGATCATCGTGTTCGTCCCGTTCGTCGGGCCGATCGTCTGGCTGCTCGCGTCGCGGGTGGCGCGCGCCGGGCGTGAGCGGCCGGTGCGGCCGCCGCGGCCCGCCGGACGATCGATGGCGCCCGATGACGATCCGGACTTCCTGAAGTCACTGGATCGCTACCGGGACCCCCGGACGACGATCAAGCCGCCGGCCGACGAGCCGCAGGACACACCGCGGGCCAAGGATCCGGAAACACCGGCCGACGAGACTCCGACCGGTGACTCGCCGCCGGACGGGACCGACGACGGTAAGGCGTGAGACCGCGCCCGTAGTCGCTATCGCGAGCGGGCGCGGTTTCTCAGGCGGACTTGCGGTGCTCCAGGGAGACGTTGTCGCGCTCGGACTCTGTGGTTCCGCCCCAGACGCCGTACGGTTCTCCGACCGCAAGGGCGTGCTGGCGGCACTCCGGCTGAACCGGGCAGGTGCCGCAGAGTGACTTCGCCACCATCTCGCGGGCGCGTTTACGGACGCCACGCTCCGATTCGGGCGAGAAGAACAGCTCCGGGTTGACGTCGCGGCACGCAGACTGCGACTGCCAGTCCCACAAATCCATGAGCGGGCGGGGTAGGCGAGGCATCCCTCTCGACATGGCAACCTCCTATGACTCACCGTGAGCGCGGACGGGCGCTCGGTGAAAACTATGCTCAACCCAGGCCGAGTTCAACCCTTGTTGTCCCGAACTTCGGTTCATTCGTTATCGGCGCGTGGCGTTGCAGCCTGTGATCACGCTGTTTCACGCGGAGAGCGTGACCATCGCCTTACCCACTGTGACATGGATCACTTTGCGAGGGATGCGCCGAAAACGGCTGCCAGCAGGCCGATTCCGAGGTTGAGCAGCACTGTCAGCAAAGCCTTTGCCCGATGCCCCGAACTGGCGAGCGCGGTCGTCTCGGCCGCGAAGGTGCTGTACGTCGTGAAGGCCCCGCAGAACCCGACGCCGATCAGCAGCGTCCAGTTCTGATCGGTGACACCGGTCATCAGGCCGAGGACGAAACTGCCGACGACGTTGACCGTGAAGGTGCCCCAGGGCAACGGGACCTGTTGGCCAGTGGTCTGCAAAAGCCTTGCCACAAAGTGTTTGTCGACAATGAACCGCAGTGGCGCGCCGATCGCGGCACCCAGGGCGACGAGCAGAACGTTCATCGCCGCCGGCCCAGCCACTCGCCGAGAGTTGCCGCCAGCAACGCTGCGGCGACCGTGCCGAAGAAGTAGACGAAGGCAATCACCAGATGCGCGTGCGTCTGCACGTGCAACAACTTCTCCGTGTCCACCGCGTACGTCGAGAAGGTCGTGAAGCCGCCGAGGATCCCGGTCCCGAGGAACGGCCGCAGCAGTGGGTGCGATCGCGGAGTGAGTCGTGCGAACAGCACGCCGATGGCCAGACAGCCCGTCACGTTCGTGAGGAACGTGGCCCAGGGAAAGCCACCCTCGGCGTGCGGAATCGCCGCTGCGAGCCCGTAGCGGGCCAATGAGCCGACGATCCCGCCGAGGGCCACCACGCCGAGCACGCGTGGCAGCCCAGGCTGAGCAACTTCGGTCACACCGCCGGAGCGTAGCGGTAGTACTCATGGGCCCCATGCGCAGTCCCGGTCTCTCCGGTCAGCGCGCGGATCACCGTCGCATGGGTGACCGCGAGCACCGGCCCGTCCGTGCCGGCCGCATGCCGGGCGAGCGCCGTCTCCGCTCGCTCCCGCACCTTGGACAACGGCTCCCACGGCCGCCGGATGCCGTCCGGCCACTCACCGCCGTACGCCTCGAACTCGGCCTTGGCGGCCAGTACGTCGGCGTGGCCGCGCCAGCTGCCCGAGTGATCCGGCAGCCAGTCGCGCAGGTCGTGATCGACCCGTACGCCGAGCGCCAGCCGGTGACCGACGATCGCGGCGAACTGGAGCGCCCGCGTGTACGGCGAACTGACCAGGTACGTCGCACCGATCCCGCCGAGCAGGTCGGCCAGCTCCTCGGCCTGCCGCACCCCGTCCGGTGTCAGCGGGGCCGAGTCGGCCGCGGCTCCGCGCAGCCCTTGACCGTCGATCCGTGCGTAGTCGGGCTCCCCGTGCCGAACCAGGTAGATCTGCGTGACTGGCATCGGCCTAGCGAAGATGTCGGGCCCCTGCCCACCCCTGAGGAGCGGACGGTGGCCGGATCTGATGAAGCTCGTCGAAGAGTTGATCGATGCCTCCGGGCGGTTGGGGGCTTGTCGTCGGGGTTTGGGTGTCGATCCAGCGCACCTCGGTGGCGCCCTGGTGGCCGTGCACGGCGAGCACGGCCTCGAGCCCGGGCCAGACCGCGGTCGCCGGGTTCGCACCCCGCCACCGCAACGCCACGGACCCGTCGCTGAACTCGCAGCCCTCCGCCACCACACCGGTCCCGGAGACCCCACTCGGATCCCGGTACCGCACCAGCTCGAAGACCCGCGGCCTCACTGTCCAGCACCCCTCAGATGTCGACCCGTTGTTGCAGCGCTCAACGAGCCCGAGGCCAGGTTGGTTACTGGCCGACCGCCGGTCGGCGCATGAAGACGCGCGTCGCCGGGTCCAGCCCGAAGGCGGTTTCGGCTGCCAGCACCGCGAGCAACCCGCTGGTCAGCTCAGCCCGGGACAGCTCGACGAACCCGAGCCTCGCGTAGTACGGGGCATTCCACGGCACCTCCCGGAAGGTGCTGAGCGTCAACGTCGGCAAGCCCTGCGCGGCCGCCCACGACACGACGTGGTCGATCAGTGCTCGACCCAGCCCACGCCCCTGCTGCTCCGGGTGCACGCTCACCTGCTCGATGTGGGCCGCCCCGTCGACGATCTCGACCAGCACGAACCCGACCGGCCGGTCGTCCGCGCCGGTGATCACCCAGAGCCGACCTGCCTGGCGGGCGTGCTCGAAGGTCTCGAGTGGCGGCGGCGGATGTTCGGCGATGTCGTTCATGCCGATGCCGCGGAACAGCTCGCCGGCAGCCAGCTCCAGGGCCTGGAGGCCGGGGAGCTCGGCCGCGACGGCAGGTCGGATGGTCACCCGGTGAGACAACCACGACCGAGGAGTGGATGCCACCGGATGTGCCCGGGTGGTACTCTCGGTTCCGTGAAGCGTTGCTATTGGCGATTTTTTGAGTGGCCGGCCGTGGTGCCGGGCGACTCAGCCGATCGCTGACGCCCACCCAGTACTCCACAGCCGGCCCGAAGGCAAGGACATCCGTCCTTGCCTTTTCTTGTTCCCCAGCCGGCTGACTGCGACCTTCCGCGGTGCTCCGGCGGAAAGGTCCCACCACCATGAACACCCTCCCGCGATCCGAGCGAGCGACTGTCGTCGACCGGCGGATCGAGAAGACCGTCCCGTTGATCACGCCGCTCGCGCTGCACGACGAGCTGCCGCTGAGCGACGACCTCGCGAAGACGGTCATCGACGGCCGCCAGGCGGTGACCGACGTACTGAACGGGGTCGACGACCGCCTGCTGGTCGTGGTCGGTCCGTGCTCGGTGCACGACGCCGACGCGGCCCTCGAGTACGCCGAGCGCCTCCGCCCGGTCGCCGAGCGGCTCTCCGACGGTCTGCTGGTGGTGATGCGGGTGTACTTCGAGAAGCCGCGTTCCACGCTCGGCTGGAAGGGCCTGATCAACGACCCGGGCCTCGACGGCTCCGGTGACGTGAACCGCGGTCTGCGGCTCGCCCGGAAGCTCCTGCTGCAGGTGACCGAGCTGGGTCTGCCGGTCGGGTGCGAGTTCCTCGACCCGATCACGCCGCAGTACATCGCGGACACCGTCGGCTGGGGTGCCATCGGTGCGCGGACCGTCGAGAGCCAGGTGCACCGGCAGTTGTCGTCCGGACTGTCGATGCCGATCGGGATGAAGAACCGCCCCGACGGCAGCATCGGTACGGCGGTCGACGCGATCAAGGCGGCCGCCGTACCGCATGTGTTCACCGGTATCGACCACGACGGTGCGCCGGCCATCCTGCACACCCGCGGGAACCCGGACTGCCACCTGGTCCTGCGTGGTTCCGACGCCGGCCCGAACTACGACGCCGATTCCGTAGCCGCTGCCACCGATCTGCTCCGTACGGCGGGACTCCCGGAGCGCGTGGTCATCGACGCCAGCCACGGCAACAGCCGGAAGGACCACCGGCGCCAGCCGATCGTCGCCGCCGAGATCGGGGCGCAGGTCGCGGCCGGCAACCGGGCGATCGTCGGCGTGATGCTGGAGTCGTTCCTGCAGGAAGGCCGTCAGGATCTCGACCCGACCCGCGAGCTCACCTACGGGCAGTCGGTCACGGATGCCTGTATGGGCTGGGAAACCACCGAGTCCGTACTCACCGAACTACGGAACGCAGCCGTCGCCAGGCGCGGCTAACGCTGTTCATCTGCCCGTCTTGCGGTGGCTACAAGGCACTTCTAAGGTCCGGACCATGACTGAGCACATTGCCACGCTCCGCGTGGCGGGTCCTGAGGCCTGGTTCCATTTCTTCCCTCGTCTCTCCAGTCGCTGCGCTCCCTACGTTCCTCAGTCCAGAAATGGGGCCTCATGACCGGGATCTCCAGGCGTCTTGTTCTCGGCTCTGCGGCCGGCGGGGCAGCGTTGTCGCTGCTCCCGCCGTCGCTGCACACCGCGATGGCGCAACCGGCACGGCGTGGGGGACTACGGGCCATCGAGCACGTCATCGTGTTGATGCAGGAGAACCGTTCGTTCGACCACTATTACGGGACACTGCGCGGAGTCCGCGGGTACGGCGATCGCCAGCCGCTGCGGCTGCGCAACGGCCAGAGCGTCTTCCACCAGCCGAAGACCGGGGGCGGTGAGGTGCTGCCGTTCTCGATCCGTGCCGCTGCCGCCGCAGCCGGGCGGAACCCCGACGACATCCAGTACCTGGGCGCCCTCGCGCACGGCTTCACCGACGCGACCCAGGCCTGGGGCAACGGCTGGAACGACAACTGGGTGCAGGCCAAGACGGCCGCGACGATGACGCACTACGACCGGCGCGACATCCCCCTGCAGTACGAGCTCGCCGAGACCTTCACGATCTGCGATGCCTACCACTGCTCGGTCAACGGCTCCACCAACCCGAACCGCAACTACCTGTGGTCCGGCACCACCGGCTACGAGCCCGGGACGACCCAGCGCGCGGTGACGAACTCGGCGTACGACTACAACCACAAGGGCTACGACTGGACGGCGTACCCGGAGCGGCTCGAGCAGGCCGGTGTCTCCTGGAAGATCTACCAGGAGTGGGACAACTTCACCGACAACGCGGTCGAGTACTTCCGGACCTTCAAGGACCTCGGGACCCGGATCCTGGCGTCGGTGCCGGGCGGTTACCGGACCACCGAGGAGTTCTACGACAAGCTCTTCCAGAAGACGCCGGCCGAGCAGACCGCGGCGTTGCAGCAGTTGGCGGCAGCCGTGGCCAAGCTGCCCAAGGCCGACCAGAAGCTGTTCCACCAGGCGATGTACCGGTCCGAGCCGGAGTCGCTGATCCCGCGGGTGAAGGCGGACATCAAGGCGGGCAAGCTGCCGCGGGTCAGCTGGCTGGTGCCGTCCGCGGTCGATTCCGAGCATCCGGGTTCGTCCACACCGGTGGCCAGCGCGAACCTCGTCTACGAGTTGCTGGACGCGATCGCCTCCGATCCGGAGACCTGGTCGAAGACCGCGCTGTTCATCAACTTCGACGAGAACGACGGGTACTTCGACCACGTGCCGCCGCCGGTCGCGCCGCGCCCCGCCTCGGGGAACGACGACGACTGGTACAACGGCCAGCCGATCGGGCTCGGTCCGCGGGTGCCGATGACCGTGGTGTCGCCGTGGACCGTCGGCGGTCACGTGAACTCGCAAGTCTTCGACCACACCTCGGTGATCCGGTTCCTCGAGCGCTGGACCGGCGTCCAGGAGCCGAACATCAGCAAGTGGCGGCGGGCCGCGTGTGGTGACCTCACCTCGGCCTTCGATTTCGACCGCTCCTACCGGCAGCCGACCGTCGAAGCACCCGGCCCGATCCCGGCGCCGATCGCCCGCTGGAAGCCGACCCCGCCGGTCGACCAGGCCGTACCGCAGCAGGAGACCGGCCGGCGTCCGGCCCGCCCATTGCCTTATCGGCCTGCGGTTTCCGGCTTCGTTGCCGAGGGCAAGCTGAAGGTGGCCCTCAGCAACGAGGGCCGTGAGTCCGCCCACTTCGCGATCTACCCCTACGGCGGTGAGCTGCCCGCGCCGGCGCACCTCGACGTACGCCGGGACCACGCGGAGGCGATCGCGGTCGCGGGTCCGTACGAGATCGCCGTACAGGGGCCGAACCGCTTCTGGGTGGAGCTGGCCGGGTCGACCGATGGAGTCGCGGCCGGGCTGGATGTGCGGACCTGCCAGCGGGGGAGTGAGCTCGAGCTGGCGCTGGTCAACACGTCTCGCAAGCCGCTCACGCTGAAGCTGAAGGCGCGTGGCTACGGCAGCAAGACGGTCACCGTCACGCTCCGCGGCAAGCAGACGCGCGAGGTGGAGTGGCCGACCGACCACGGCTGGTACGACGTCGAGGTCACGGTCGTCGAGGACACGACGTACCGGCGGCGGTTGAGTGGGCACCTGGAGACCGGGCGGGCCGGACTCACCGGCTGACGCAACCGCACGACTGACGATGCATGATCTCCGCAGGCAGCCGGATCGTCTGCGGAGGCGCATCGGGATCGTTCATCCGGCGCAGCAGTAGCTGGACAGCCCGGGCGCCGATCGCCGCGGAAGGTTGCGCAACGGTGGTCAGGCCCGGGCTGAACAGATCGGCCCAGGTGAAGTCGTCGAAGGCCGCGAGCGCCATGTCCTTCGGTACGGCGACCTTCGCGGCGTTCAGCGCGGCCAGGGCACCAATCGTCATGCTGTTGTTCGCGGCGAACAGGGCGGTCGGACGATCCTCGAGCTGCAGCAGTTCCCAGGTCGCTCGGCGGCCGCCGTCACTCGACGACGAGCCGACCCGGACCAGTTCGGGATCCGCCGGCAGGTCGGCGCGGTGGTGGGCCTGTTGGTACCCGCGCAAACGCTCGGCGCTGGTCGACAGGCCCGGGATCCCGCTGAGCATGCCGATCCGGGTGTGGCCGAGCGAGATCAGGTGATCGATGATCGCGGTGGTGGCCGCCTCGTTCTCGACGCCGACCTGATCGACCCGCAGCTCCGGGGTGATCCGGTCGACCAGGACGTAGGGCAGGGCGTGGTCGCGCAGCATCGGCAGGGTCAGGTCGCGCCAGCCGTCGGCCGGCGCGATGATCAGGCCTTCGATGCGGTGGGCCAGGAGATTCGCGACCGCCACCGACTCGTGCCGCGCGTCGTCACGAGTGTCGACGATGATCGTGTTCAGTCCGGCCCGGGTCGCCTCGCGGTCGATCCCCTGGATGAGCTCGACCCAGTACGGATTGGTCGCGACCGTGATGGCCAGGCCGATGGTGCGATTCGTGCCTGCGGAGAGGGAGCGCGCGGTCGGCTGGTGCTTGTAGCCGAGCAGGTCCATCGCGTGCTGGACACGCTCGCGGGTCGCGGGCGCCACCAGCCGGGTCCCATTGACGACGTGGGAGACGGTGCTGACCGACACTCCGGCGGTCCGGGCGACCTCGGTCATGGTGACCATCCGTCGTATCGTCGTCGCTCCACGTGCCGTTGCGCAAGGCTTTGCGCAAAGCGGGCAACCAGTGTTCGGGGTGGTCTACCTTCGCGTCTCAGACCGACCCCATCGCTCGGGAGGGCCGACCCGTGAGAAGAACCGTCCCCGTCGTACTGCTGTCCGTCACTCTGCTGGCCACCGCGGCGTGCACGCAGACCAAGTCCGGTAGTGGTGACGGCGGTGAGAGCAGTGGCCCGGTCAAGATCGGGCTCGTCACCAAGACCGACACCAACCCGTACTTCGTGAAACTGCGCGAGTCGGCCAAGGCACACGCCGAGAAGTCGGGTGCGCAACTGATCGCGGTGGCCGGCAAGTTCGACGGCGACAACGAGGGTCAGGTCGCCGCGATCGAGAACCTCGTCCAGCAAGGTGTGAAGGGCATCCTGATCACGCCGAGCAACTCCACCGGCATCCTCGGAGCGCTGAAACAGGCCAAGGAGAAGGGCGTTCTGGTGATCGCCCTGGACACCGAGACCGATCCGAAGGACGCCGTCGACGCGACCTACGCGACGAACAACGTGACCGCGGGTGAGCTGGAAGGCAAGTACATCAAGGCGACCCTCGGGTCCACCCCGCCGCGGCTGCTGATGATGGACGGTACGCCGGGAGGCACGGTCGACGAGCAGCGGCACCGCGGGTTCCTGCAGGGCATGGGCCTGAAGGACGGTGACCCTGCGATCATCGGCGCCGCCCCGACCAACGGCGATCAGAACAAAGCCCAGGCCGCCATGGAGAACCTCCTCCAGCGCGACGCCACAGTGAACGCCGTCTACACCCTGAACGAGCCAGCAGCCCGAGGCGCCGTAGCCGCCCTCACCGCCAAGGGCCTGGCCGGCAAGGTCGCCGTCGGCTCGATCGACGGCGGCTGCCAAGGCGTGGCCGACGTGAAGGCCGGCAAGTACCTGGCCACCGTCATGCAGTTCCCGAAGAAGATGGCCGAACAAGGCGTCGACGCAGTAGTCACCTTCGCCAAGGACGGCACAAAGCCCACCGGCTTCCAGGACACCGGCGCCCAACTCATCACCGACAAACCCCTCCCAGGCCTGGAAAGCAAAGACACCACCTGGGGCACCCAGAACTGCTGGGGCTGACAGATGAGCGACAACCATTCGGACCGCCCACCCACCCCCGAAGACCCCACCCAGGGGAGTTCAGCCCAGGGAGGTTCCGCCCAGGGAGATTCCGCGCAGGGAAGTTCCGGCCAGGGAGATTCCGCGCAGGGAAGTTCCGGCCAGGGAGGTTCCGCGCAGGGAAGTTCCGGCCAGGGAGGTACTGGCCAGGGGAATTCCGCCCAGGGAGACTCCGGCCAGGGGAGTCCTTCCGAGGGGAGTTCCGTCTCGGGAGGTTCCGGCCAGGGGAGTCCTTCCGAGGGGAGTTCCGTCTCGGGAGATTCCGGCCAGGGGAGTTCGGCCCCGGGAGGTCCCGCCCAGGGGAGTCCCGCCCAGGGAGGGGCCTTCGCTGGGACTTCCACCTCCGCCCCGGGGGAGCGGGCTCAGGACTCCCATCCATCTGTTCAGGCCGCAGTGGGGGGTAGGCGCAGGGCAGGGTCGGCCGCGTCGTCGCCGAGCGTGTTGGGAGGACGAGCCGCTGAGGCTTTCCTGCACAACCCTGCCCTCGGACCACTCGCTGCGTTGATTCTGGCGATGGTTGTGTTCTCGGTGACGACTTCGACCTTCCTCACGGTCGACAACTTGAGCCTGGTGGTGCAGCAGTCGTTGGTGGTGGCGACGTTGGCGTTGGGGCAGACGTTGATTGTGCTGACCGGTGGGATCGACCTGGCGAATGCGGCGGTCATGGTGCTGGGGACGATGGTGCTGGCGCGGTTGGTGACCGAGGGCAGTGGCTCGGTGGTGGCGCTGGTGGCTGGGTTTGTGGTTTGCGGGGTGCTCGGGGCGATCTCGGGTGGGTTGGTCACGATGCTCAACCTGCCGCCGTTCATCGTGACGCTCGGCATGCTGACCGTCGTGCTCGCCGTCGGTCGCCTGTACTCCGAAGGCAACTCGTACCCGGTCACCGACAACCTGCTCGGTGTCCTCGGTGAGGGTGGTTACCTGTTCGGGCAGATCAAGGTGACGCACGGGATGACCCTGGCCGTGGTGATGTTCGCGGTCACCTGGTACGCGCTCACCCGGACCGCCTGGGGTCGCCATGTGTATGCCCTGGGCAACGATCCGGAGGCCGCCCGGCTGACCGGTATCCACGTCGGCCGGACCCGGTTCAGCGTCTACCTGGTGGCCGGCGTGATCTACGCCTTCGCCGCCTGGCAGGCCCTCGGCCGGATCCCGAACGCGGACCCGAACGCCTTCCAGACCGGCAACCTGGACAGCATCACCGCGGTCGTCATCGGCGGCACCAGCCTGTTCGGTGGGCGCGGCAGCGTGATGGGCACGGTGGTCGGCGCCCTGATCGTCGCGGTCCTGCGCAGCGGTCTGACCCAGGCCGGGATCGACAGCCTCTACCAGGATGTCGCGACCGGTGTCCTGGTGATCGCCGCGGTCGCCTTCGACCAGGTCGTCCGGAGGAGGTCACGATGACGGCTCTGCAAGCACGCGGTTTGGTGAAGCGCTACGGCCGGGTGACCGCGATCGACGGTGCCGACTTCGACCTGTACGCCGGTGAGGTGCTGGCCGTCGTCGGCGACAACGGTGCCGGCAAGTCCAGCCTGATCAAGGCCCTGTCCGGCGCACTCATCCCCGACGAGGGCACGATCCTCCTCGACGGTGCGGAGACGCACTTCCACTCGCCACTCGACGCTCGGCACGCCGGGATCGAGACCGTCCATCAAACGCTGGCCCTGGCGCCCGCGATGGACATCGCCACGAACCTCTTCCTCGGCCGTGAAGTACGCCGTACCGGGCCGTTGGGCAGTGTGTTCCGGCTGCTCGACCGGAGTGCGATGCGGGAACAGGCTCAGCAGCAACTCGATGCCTTGGGCATCGAAACCGTCCAGCACATCGGCCAGTTGGTCGAGACGCTGTCGGGCGGCCAGCGGCAGGCGGTCGCCGTCGCCCGGGCGGCGATGTTCGGCAGCAAGATGGTGATCATGGACGAGCCGACGGCCGCGCTCGGCGTGAAGGAGTCGCGGCAGGTCCTCGACCTGATCCGGCGGATCCGTGACCGCGGGCTGCCGGTGGTGCTGATCAGCCATGACATGCCGCAGGTGTTCGAGATCGCCGACCGGATCCACGTCCACCGCCTCGGTCGCCGCACCGCCGTCGTACGCCCGGCGGATGCGTCGATGAGCCAAGTGGTCTCCCTGATGACCGGAGCCCTGCGCCCCGGCGACCCGGACGCCCCGCCCAACCTGGTTGATTCATGAGCTATCAAGAGGACAACCGCGGGCAGTTCCATTTCAGCCCGCGGCGGGGGTGGATGAACGATCCGAATGCGCCGCTGTTCTATCGCGGTGTGTATCACCTCTACTTCCAGCACGCGCCGAATTCGTTGCAGTGGGACACGATGCACTGGGGACACGCGACCAGTACCGATCTCGTGCACTGGCAGCAGCAGCCGATCGCGCTCGATCCCACGATCCACCCGGGTGATCTGTGGTCCGGCGGTGGAGTCGTTGACTGCGGCAACGATAGTGGGCTGAAGACCGGCGACCACGACCCGATCCTCGTGTACTCCGGGACGCGGGGTGTGACCGTCTTCTACAGCCTGGACGGCGGCTACACGTTCGAGCCGTACGACGGTGGCCGGAAGGTCGTCGTACCGGACGGGGACAGTCGCGACCCGAAGGTGTTCTGGGATCCCGTCTCGCGGCGGTGGGGAATGGTCGTCTGGTCCGATGCCGGTGGCAACGGAGTGGACTTCTTCAGCTCGACCGATCTGCTGAACTGGACCTTCGCGTCGCGGTTCCAGGCCGAGTGGTTGTTCGAGTGCCCGAACATGATCCGGATGCCGCTCGATGGCAACTACCACTGGGTGCTGCACGCTGCCAGTGGCGAGTACTACGTCGGCGACTGGGACGGTACGGCGTTCCACAGCGACTGGACTGTTCCGCAGAAGATCAACCAGACCGCGACCTTCGCCGGCGCCGGGTACTACGCGGCCCTGAACTTCGAGAACCTGGAAGGCGATCGGGTCGTCTCGATCGCCTGGCAGGGGGAGAACCACGGCTCGGTCTGGACGGGGAACGCATCGTTCCCGGTGGACCTCAAGCTACGCCGGACAACTGACGGCATCCGCGTGGTCAGCACCCCGGTCCCGGAGATCGAGCTGCTGCGCGAGAACACCCGGACCTGGAAGGACCTGAGTCTCGATGCGAATGCCGCGCGGCAGTTGCTGTCCGAGGTATGGGTGAACACCTATGAGCTCGAGGCAACGGTCGACATTCGGGACGCGCAGCGGTTCGGCTTCCGGTTACCCCGTGAGATCGCGTACGACGCTCGCGCGGGTCAGCTGAACGGCGTACCGATGTCGCCGCAGGACGGCAAGGTCAAGGTCCGGCTGCTCGTCGACCGTGGTCAACTCGATGTCTTCGGCAACGATGGGGACGTCTACCAGAGCTACAACCTGAACTCCGGCAGCCCCGAACTGTTCACCGAGGGCCGGCTCACGCTCGACTCGCTGACGATCCACGAGCTGGCCTCGATCTGGGTCAGCGCGCGATAGCCGCCGTCCGAGCGTTCGTGATGGCGATCAGGTCGGCGGGGGAGAGGCCGATGTCGAGCCCGCGCCGGCCACCCGACACGTACACGGTGGCGTGGGCGGTCGCCGTACTGTCCACGACCGTCGGCAACGGCCGCTTCTGACCGATCGGGCTGATCCCACCGACGACGTAACCGGTGGTGCGTTCGGCGGCGACCGGGTCGGCCATCACCGCCTTCTTCCCGCCGGCAGCCGCCGCGATCGACTTCAGATCAAGCTGCTTGTCCACCGGCACCACGCCGACCGTCAGTTTGCCGTCGACCTCGACCAGCAGGGTCTTGAACACCTGCTCAGGCTCCAGCCCCAGCGCCTCGGCCGCCTCAAGCCCGTACGACTTCGCCGCCGGATCATGCTCGTACGCATGCGTGCTGAACTCGATCTTGGCCTTCGTCAACGCCACCGTCGCCGGCGTCCCCGCCGCCCGCTTCCCCTTACCCACCCCCCGACCCTATCCCCGCCGACCCCATTTGACTGGCTAGGCACCGTGGCTGGGGGTTAAGCACCGTGGTTGACGGTGTAGAACCCCCAATTTGAGTGCCTAGCCAGCGAAATTGGGGTCGGTGGGGGTGGCGACCAGGCGGACGCAGCAGTGGTTGGGGGTGGGGGTCAGGCGGGGTTCCAGGGGGGTGTTGGTGGTTTGCGTCAGGCCGGTCAGGAGGTTGAGGTTCATGTGGCAGACGAGTTGGGTGTGGGCGGTGGCCAGGCGGCGGAAGGGGCAGTTGGCCAGGGCTATGTCGTCGCCGTCGGGGTGAGGTTCGAAGCCGTTGCGTTCGAGGATCTCGAGGAGGGGCTGACCGGGTTCGCCCAGTGACTTGCCGTACTCGCGGGCCAGGTGGTCGAGGGCGGCTCGGGGGGAGGTGCCGGTGGCTTCGGCGTGCTCGATGGCGGCGGCGAGCAGTTGGCCGGCGACGGCGTACTGGCGTTCGGGGAGGCTGATCTCGATCTCGGTGTCGGAGCGGTGGTACAGCTTGGCGGGGCGGCCGGCGCCGGGGCCGGTCCGGCCGGTACGGCGCTCGAAGCAGGAGGCGAGCAGGCCCTCGTCGGTGAGGCGGTCGAGGTGGAAGGCCGCGGTGGTGCGCGGGATGCCGAGCGCGGCGGCCGCGTCGTCGCGGCTGACCGGGGCGGTCTGGGCGACGACGTACTCGTAGAGGCGGCGCCGGGTGGGCTCCTCGAGTACCGCGACGGCCTTCCAGTGGTTGTCCACGGGATGATTCTATCGACAACATCGGTTGGTAAAACAGTATGATGTCTCTTCGTTGAACTCTCAGGGAGTGTGCAGATGGCGATCTCCGCCGATCTTGAAGCCGTGCCCCTCCATATTGTGGCGAGTCGGGCCGACATCGACCTGCCCGCCGCCGAGCGTGCGGTGGCCGACCTGCTGAAGGCGCTCGGCCGTGACCCGCACAGCTCGCACCTGGCCGACACCCCGCGCCGGGTGGCGAACGCGTACGCCGAGATGCTGACACCGCGCGAGTTCGCGCTGACGACCTTCCCGAACGACGAAGGCTACGACGAGCTCGTGCTCGCCAAGGCCATCCCGGTGCAGTCGCTGTGTGAGCACCACCTGCTGCCGTTCCAGGGAGTCGCGCACGTCGGGTACCTGCCGGGCGACCGGATCCTCGGGCTGTCCAAGCTGGCCCGGGTGGTCGAGCTGTTCGCGCGCGATCTTCAGGTGCAGGAGCGGCTGACCAAGCAGGTCGCCGACTGGCTCCAGGACCATCTGGCACCGCAGGGTGTCGGGGTCGTGATCGAGGCCGAGCACCAGTGCATGTCGCTGCGTGGAGTGCGCGCGGTCGGTTCGCGGACCGTCACCTCGGCACTGCACGGCGTCCTGCGGGACAAGCCGAGCTCCCGGCAGGAGTTCTTCGCGCTGACCGGCCTCACCCCGTAGTCCGGCGGCCAGCCGAAGCCCTTCAGGTCAGGCGGAGACCGCCTTGTGAGTGTGCCGCCCGGTGGCGAGGATGTGCGCCACCTCGCCGGGCAGCAGGTCGGTGCCGGGAACCGGCTCCATCTCGGAGACGTCCAGCCAGCGCACGACGGTCGCGCCGCAGTGGCCGTGGACGGCGAGGATGGAGTCGAGATCCGGCCAGACGGCCGTGGACGGGTTGGCGCCGTGCCAGCGCAGCGCCACCGAACCGTCGGTGAAGACACAGCCTTCGGCGACGATGCCGGTCCCGGAGACCCCGCTGATGTCGGAATAGCGCAGGAGTTCGAAGGTCTGGGGTTTCATTGGTCCTTTCCCCGTGAGTGGTGGGCGCTCGCCACAAACCGGGGACAGATACCGAGTGTCAGCGGGGAAGAACGATCTGTAGCGACTCTGTTCTGCCAAACAAGCTAGAACCAAAACCCCCGACACGCCAGAGATCAGCAGGCGTGTCTCAAGCTCCGATCGATAAAAGAACAAGGGCTTGAACGCCCCACCATGATCGAATGGCGCAGTGCTCCTGACGCTGACCACCGACCTGACCGGATTCGACCTTCCCGCGAGCGACTTCGGGTTCCTGTTGCACAAGAACCCCGGACGACCGCAGCGGACCGATATCACCGGTGGGACAGCCCATGTCTTCTACCCGGAGGCCACCGACGAGCGCTGTACGGCGGCCGTGCTGCTCGAGATCGACCCGATCGCCCTGGTGCGGGCCGGCCGGGGGAAATCGTCCGAGGGATTCACCCTCGGCCAGTACGTGAACGACCGCCCGTACGCCGCCTCCAGCCTGCTCGCGGTCGCGCTCAGCAAGTTCTTCCGGACCGCGATGATCGGCCGCTGTGATGCCCGTCCCGAGCTCGCAGCCGCCTCGATCCCGCTGGAGATCCACGTGCCGGCGCTGCCGTGCCGTGGTGGGACCGAGCTCGCCGAGCGGATGTTCGCTCCACTCGGCTGGACGGTCGACGCGCGCCCGGTGCCGCTCGACCCAGAGATCCCGGCGTGGGGTGATTCCCGGTACGTCGATCTGCGGCTGACCGGCGTGGTCAGGCTGGCCGATGCACTCAATCACTTGTATGTGATGCTCCCGGTGCTGGATGACGCGAAGCACTATTGGGTCGGCTCCGACGAGGTCGACAAGCTGGTCCGGGCGGGCGCCGGATGGCTGGGCACGCACCCGGAGAAGGACCTGATCTCGCACCGCTACCTCGCGCACCGCCGCTACCTGTCCGATGACGCGCTGGAGCGGCTGGCCGAGGCCGACGGTGTCGAGCTGGCCGACGAGGCGCCCGAGGCCGAGGGACCCGTGTCGCTGGCGGTCGAGCGCCGTACGACGGTTGCCGCCGTACTGCGTGAGCTCGGTGCGCGGCGGATCGTGGATGTCGGGTGTGGTGAGGGCGCGCTCGTGGGGGAGCTGCTGAAGGACCCGATGATCGGCGAACTGATCGGGACCGATGTCTCGGCGCGCGCGTTGATCTCGGCGAAGCGGCGGCTGCACTACGACGACCTGCCCGACCGGCAGCGGGATCGGCTGCGGTTCCTGCAGTCCTCGGTGACGTACTCCGACGAGCGGCTGGCAGGTCTGGATGCGGCCGTGCTGATGGAGGTCATCGAGCACGTCGACCCACCGCGCCTGCCTGCGTTGTCGCACTCGGTCTTCAAGGCCGCGCGTCCGGCCGCGGTCGTCGTGACCACCCCGAACAGTGAGTACAACGTGCGCTTCGAATCCCTGCCGGCGGGCGAGTTCCGGCACCCGGACCACCGGTTCGAGTGGACGCGGTCCGAGTTCCAGACCTGGGCCGGTGAAGTGGCCGGTCGCTACGGCTATGCGGTCGAGTTCCGCCCGGTCGGTCCAGAGGACCCCGAGGTCGGTCCGCCGACACAGCTCGCACTCTTCCGCCGTACCGAGGTGGCCGCATGATCGACGTACCGGCACTTTCTCTGATTGTCCTGGTCGGCGTGAGCGGGTCAGGCAAGTCCACGTTTGCGCGGAAGCACTTCAAGGCGACCGAGGTGATCTCGAGCGACTTCTGTCGTGGGCTGGTCTCGGATGACGAGAACGATCAGGCGGCGACCAAGGACGCGTTCGAGGTGCTGCATTTCATTGCAGGTAAGCGACTTGCGGCCGGTCGGCTGACCGTCATCGACGCGACCAACGTGCAGCCGGAGGCGCGGCGGGAGCTTGTCGCGCTGGCTCGGGAGTACGACGTACTGCCGGTGGCGATCGTGCTCGACCCGCCGGAGCGGGTGGCGGTGGAGCGCAACGAGCAGCGTCCTGACCGGCAGTTCGGTGCGCAGGTCGTGACTCGGCAGCTTGGTCAGCTGAAGCGCGGGCTGCGGAGTCTCAAGCGCGAGGGCTTCCGGAAGGTCCACGTGCTCAGCAGTGTCGAGGAGATCGATGCCGTCAGCATCGAACGGACCCGGCTCTTCAACGACCTGACCGACCAGACTGGCCCGTTCGACATCATCGGCGACATCCACGGCTGCCGGCCGGAGCTCGAGCAGCTGCTGACTGACCTCGGCTACACGCTGACCCGAGATGCCCTGGGGCGCCCGGTGGATGCCGTGCATCCGACGCGGCGCGCGGTGTTCGTCGGCGACCTGGTCGACCGTGGTCCGGACAGCCCCGGCGTACTGCGGCTCGTCATGGGCATGGTTGCGCAGGGCAACGCCTACTGTGTGCCCGGGAACCACGAGGACAAGCTGCTGCGTGCTCTGCAAGGCCGCAACGTGAAGGTCAGCCACGGTCTGGAGACGACGCTGGCCCAGCTCGAAGACGAGTCGGCCGAGTTCCGGGCCGAGGTCGCGACGTTCATCGACGGGCTGATCTCGCACTACGTCTTCGACGGCGGCAAGCTGGTCGTGTCGCACGCCGGCCTGGTCGAGCGGATGCACGGTCGCGCCTCGGGCCGGGTCCGTTCCTTCTGCCTGTACGGCGAGACGACGGGGGAGACCGATGAGTTCGGTCTGCCGGTGCGGTATCCGTGGGCGAACGAGTACCGCGGTCGCGCGACGGTCGTTTATGGGCACACGCCGACCCCGGAGCCGGAGTGGATCAACAACACGATCTGCCTGGACACCGGGTGTGTGTTCGGTGGGTCGCTGACCGCGCTGCGATATCCGGAGCGCGAGCTGGTCCAGGTGCAGGCGGCCAAGGAGTACTACGCGCCGGCGAAACCGTTGCATGTGGCATCGGCTCCGGATCGCGAGCCCGACGTGCTGGAGCTGACCGATGTCACCGGGCGGCGCGTGATCGAAACGTCGTCGCACGGCCGGGTGAGCGTCCGTGCCGAGCAGGCTGGGGCGGCGCTGGAGGTGATGAGCCGGTTCGCGATCGATCCGCGGTTCCTGCTCTACCTGCCGCCGACGATGAGCCCGGTCGCGACCTCTCCGCTGCCGGGTCTGCTCGAGCACCCGCTGCAGGCGTTCGAGACTTATCGCGGGCAAGGCGTCACCGAGTTGGTGTGCGAGGAGAAGCACATGGGCTCGCGCGCGGTCGTCCTGCTGACGCGGGATGACGACGTGGCGTTCAAGCGGTTCGGGCTGGCCGGCCGCGGCGCGATCCACACGCGCACCGGCCGCTCGTTCTTCGACCCTTCGCTGACCGATGAGCTGCTGGCACGCTTGCGTGCTGTCGCTGTCGAGGCCGGGCTGTTCGAGGAGCTCGACACGTCCTGGCTGCTGCTCGATGCGGAGCTGCTGCCGTGGAGCGCGAAGGCCGAGGACCTGCTTCGCAACCAGTACGCCGCAGTCGGTGCCGCCGCCCGTACGTCGTTGCCCGCAGCAACCGCCGCGCTCTCGTCGGCGGTGGCTGCCGGTCTGGATGTCGGCGAACTGCTCGCCACGATGGAGCAGCGCGCGGTCAACGCGGCTCGTTTCACCGAAGCGTATCGGCGGTACTGCTGGCCGACCGCGGGGCTCGACGGCGTTCGGCTCGCCCCGTTCCAGGTGCTGGCCACGGAGGGAACGACGTACCAGGAACGACCGCATGCTTGGCACCTGGGGATCGCGGATCGGATGGTTGCTGCAGGCCCCGAGGTGGTCACGCCGACCCGACGGCTGTTTGTCGGCGCGGATGACTGGGCCGAGGGTGTGGCGTGGTGGGAGGAGCTGACCGGGGCGGGCGGTGAGGGCATGGTCGTGAAACCGGCCGCCAACCTCGTCCGGACCGCGAAGGGTCTCGCGCAGCCGGGCCTGAAGGTCCGTGGCCCGGAGTACCTGCGCCTGATCTACGGCCCCGACTACACCGAGCCCGCCAACTTCGCCCGCCTCCGCGACCGCAACCTCGGCCACAAACGCTCACTCGCCCTTCGCGAATACGCCCTCGGCATCGAGTCCCTCGAACGCGCCGCCCGCGGCGAGCCCCTCTGGCGAATCCACGAGTGCGTCTTCGCCGTACTGGCCTTGGAGTCGGAGCCCGTCGACCCGCGGTTGTGATGGTGGTCGTATCGCTCGGATGCGGCCGACAACGTACGGCAGTGGTTGCTCGCCGCTGCGGCCGATTTACAGAGGGAGTGTGGCCGGGGTCGACTATGGCTGACCTGGATGGCGAGGTCGGCAACCGAGGTGAACGTTGCCTGGGGCTGACGGGCTGTGGTCGCTGCCGGAAGTGAGGACGCCAGCCAGCTGACCCGCCGCGGTGGTGAACGATCCGACTCCGCCGGTCCCCATTTGCTGGGTCAACCCACCAGATGCGGTACGGCGGGGTCCGGGAGCACGGGAGCACGAGGTGCCGGCGGATGCGGTGGCTGGGCGGCCCGGGGTGTCGCTAACGACACGTAGTAGTGCGGGCTGGGGATGGCGTGCGGGTGGGCGGCCGCCTGAGGTCGGTGGGTCGGGTGGACTACTACGTGTTCTTGGCGACGCACTTCCTCGACAAGTAACCAAAGCCCGGCAACCCCAGGCAAGGTGTAGCCGCTCGCAGCCAGCGCCATCCACCTCAGCCACCGCGGCTGCGCTCTGGCCTGCGGCGATCTGGGGAGGATCCACCTCCCGAATACGTCCG
The DNA here is from genome assembly GCF_042262745.1 of Kribbella sp. NPDC056345. Classification (NCBI taxonomy): domain Bacteria; kingdom Bacillati; phylum Actinomycetota; class Actinomycetes; order Propionibacteriales; family Kribbellaceae; genus Kribbella; species Kribbella sp. NPDC056345. The sequence goes on from NZ_JBHJQQ010000010.1 coordinate 180,512, forward strand.
TCATCCACCCCAAACCGGTTTGGGGAGGATCGGTTGTCACGTGGGTGAGGGCCGGGGAGTCCTACCACCCGATTCGGTGGGGTAGCGCTCCCCGGCGCCGCCGTGCAGGCACCGCCAACCCGGTGATGGGTAGGGAAAGGCTTTACGGAATCGCTTGGCAAGGTGTGACATTGCACCTAAGGTTTGTGCAATGTCACACCGTACTGAGCTGAGCGTGGAACTGACCGGTGGTCTGCTGTCTGCGTGGCAGCGGCGGAACCGGGAGGCGACGATCCCGCATGCGATCCGGGAGTTGCGGGCCGCCGGGAACCTCGACAACCTGCGCCGGCTCGCCGATCCGGCCGTCGGCCCGTATCGCGGCCGGTATCCGTTTCTCGACACGGATCTGTACAAGACGCTCGAAGGTCTCGCGTATGAGGTCGATCGGGCGTTGGGGGCGCGTGAGTTCTACGACGAGGTTGTCGGGCTGCTGCAGGAGGCCCAGGCGGACGACGGGTACCTGAACTCGTACTTCCAGGATCCGGACCAGCCGAAGCAGCCGTGGTCGGACCTGGCCTGGGGGCATGAGCTCTACAACCTGGGGCACCTCGTCCAGGCGGCGGTCGCGGCGAAGCGGCAGCTGGGGGACGATCGGCTGCTGATTGTCGCCCGCAGGTTCGCGGACCTCGTGGTCGAGAAGTTCGGCCCGCAGGGTGAGCCGGGGATCGACGGGCATCCCGAGGTCGAGATGGCGCTGGTCGAGCTTTATCGTGAAACCGGTGAGCTCGCCTACCTGACCCAGGCCGAGCTGTTCGTCGAGCGCCGCGGCCGCGGGAACCTCGTGCGAACGATCTTCCCGGGTGAGTACTTCCAGGACCACGTGCCGTTCCGGGAGCTGCCGTCGGTGATCGGGCACGCCGTCCGGATGGCCTATCTCGCGGCCGGAGCGACGGACGTTCACCTGGAGACCGGCGATCCGACGCTGCTGGCGGCGTTGGAACGACTGTGGGACGACATGGTCGCGACCAAGCTGTACCTGACCGGCGGGCTGGGGAGCCGGCACTCCGACGAGGCGATCGGTGACCGGTACGAGTTGCCGTCCGAACGCGCGTACGCCGAGACGTGTGCGGCGATCGCGCTCATGCAGTGGGCCTGGCGAATGTTCCTCGCGACGGGCAAGGCGTCGTACCTGGATGTCTACGAGACGGTCCTCTACAACGCTTACGCCGTTGGGCTTTCGGCAGATGGTACGGCGTTCTTCTACGACAACCCGTTGCAGCGGCGGCCGGATCACGAGCAGCGGTCCGGGGCGGAGAGCGGTGGTGAACCGCTGCGGCGCGCATGGTTCGGCTGCCCGTGCTGCCCGCCCAACATCATCCGCTGGATGTCGGAGCTGCAGGACCACCTCGCGACAGCTGGCGCGAACACCCTGACCATCGGTCTGTACGCGGACGCGCGGATCAGCACCGGGGAATTCACGGTCGCGGTTAGCACCGACTACCCGTGGGACGGCGAGATCGCGGTCACCGTGGTGGACGCGCCGGCCGCGGAGCAGACGCTCGTGCTCCGGATCCCGGCGTGGGCGCAGGACGCTCGGCTCGACGGCGAACCGGTGACACCGGGCTGGGCGACAGTCCGACGATCCTTCAAGCCCGGTGACAGCATCAGCATCTCGTTGCCGATGGCACCGAGAGCGCATGGATCACACCCGTACCTGGACGCAACCCGTGGAGCGATCGCGGTCGCGCGAGGTCCGCTCGTCTATTGCGTCGAGCAACAAGATTCCGAAACCCCGGTCGACGATCTGCTCCTGTCGGTCAGCGCGGTCCAGGCCGCGCCCGCCCGGCGGCAGGGCGACCACGTCGTACTGGATCTGACTGCGGCGGTCGCACCGGCTCCGCCGCGGGAGCTCTATCCCGTGCTGACCGGGCGGGCCGAGGAGTCCGTCGGCAGTCCGGTGCCGGTGACGTTCGTTCCGTACTTCCTGTGGGGCAACCGTGAGGCGTTGGCCATGCGCGTGTGGCTGCGAAGCGAAGGAGAAGGCAGATGAAGAGAACTTCCATGCTGGTGGGGATGGTGGCCTCGGCCGCCCTCGCGCTCACCGCGTGTGGTGGCAGTGGGACTGGGGCCAAGGGCGACTCGGCCGGGCCCGGTAGCAAAGCGGCCCAGGGCGGCACGGTGCAGGTGCTCGCGAATGCGGCGTTCTCGCATCTGGACCCGGCTCGCGGTTTCGACGGCGGCGTGAACAACTTCTACCGGTTGATCTATCGGACGCTGACCACTCAGGGCGCCGCACCAGGTGCCGAGGGCACCAAGATCGTTCCGGACCTGGCGACCGACACCGGCAAGGCGTCCGACGGTGGTAAGACCTGGACCTTCACCCTCAAGGACGGACTGTTCTTCGAGACCGGCGCCCCGATCACCAGCGCCGACGTGAAGTGGGGCGTTTCGCGCGCCTGGGATCCCGAGGTCGGCATCGGTTCGCCGTACGCGAAGCAGCTGATCGACGCACCCGCGTCGTACCAGGGACCGTACAAGTCGGGTGACCTGCCGACCATCACGACGCCGGACGCGAAGACGATCGTGTTCAAGCTGAAGAAGCCGTTCGCGGACTTCGGCAGTGTGGTCGCGCAGAACACCTTCACCCCGGTTCCGAAGGGCCAGGGCGCCGGGAACCAGCTGGACGGCAAGCCGATCGCGTCCGGCCCGTACAAGGTGTCCGAGTTCAAGCCGGGGGCCGCGCTGAAGCTTGTCCGCAACGACAAGTGGGACAAGCAGACCGACGCCGTCCGGAGCGCGAACCCGGATGGGTTCCAGTGGACCTTCGGCCTCGACCCCGCCACCATCGACGAGCGGATGATCGCCGGCCAGGGAACAGACGGTGACGCCATCGCCGGGACCGTAACGGCCGCGAGTGTGGCCCGGATCCAGACTCCGCAGCTCAAGCAGCGGACGATGACGGGGATCAACGGCTGTACGACGTACATGGGTCTGAACACCACCAAGAAGCCGTTCGACAACGTCAAGGTCCGGCAGGCGATCAACCTCGCGGTGAACAAGCAGACGGTCCGGGACGCGGTCGGCGGCTCGGCGCTCGCCGATATCGCCACCAGCATCCAGCCGTCGTCGGTGCCCGGCCGGGTCGACTACGACCCCTATCCGAGCCCCGACCACAAGGGTGATGTCGAGGCTGCGCGCAAGCTGCTCACCGAGGCCGGCTTCGCGGCGGGCTTCCCGCTCACGCTCGACATCCGCGCGCAACCGAAGATGCAGGCGATGGCGGTGGCGATCCAGCAGGCGCTCGAACCACTGAAGATCACCGTCAAGATCAACACCATCGACACCGCGACGTACTACGAAGTGATCGGTACGACGTCGCAGCAGCACGACGCGGCGATCACCGGCTGGTGCCCGGACTGGCCGTCCGGCGCGACCTTCCTGCCGCCGCTGTTCGACGGTCGCAACATCACCCCGAAGGGCAACTCGAACCTCGCCCAGCTGAACGACCCGGGCGTGAACGCGAAGATCACCGAGATCTCCGAGCTCACCGACGTACAGGCGGCCAACACGGCGTACGGCGAACTGGACAAGCAGATCATGGCGCTCGCACCGGTCGTCCCGCTGCTCTACGAGAAGGTGCTGATGCTTGTCGGCAGCAACATCGGCGGCGCCTATCTGCACGACGGGTACTCCGGTGGTATCGACCTGGTGTCGGTCGGTCTCCAGAACGCGGGGAAGTAGTAGCCGATGACAACGACCCCGACGTTGCTCGAGGTCGAGGAGGTGGGAACCCCGGTCGCGGCCGGTGGTTCCCCGGCCTCGGCCCGGCGGATCCTCAGGATCGTCACGCGGGACAAGGGTGCACTGGCGTGCGTGCTGTTCCTGGTGATCGTGGTCCTGATGGCGGTGGCCGCGCCGCTGATCACCAAGCTCAGCGGCTGGGGACCGTACGCGTTCGACTCGGCCGCGATCGACTCCTCCCTCGGTGGTGTCCCGCGGGGTGCGCTGGGTGGGATCAGCGGTGAGCACTGGTTCGGCGTCGAGCCGCAGAACGGCCGGGACCTGTTCGCCAGGATCGTGTACGGCGCTCGCGTGTCGATCACGATCTCGTTGTCGGCGACCGTGCTGACCGGGGTGCTCGGCGTCGTACTCGGCATGCTGGCCGGGTTCTACCGCGGCTGGGTCGACCAGGTGATCTCGCGGCTGATGGACTTCCTGATGGCGTTCCCGGCGCTGATCTTCATGATCGCCATCCTGTCGTCGCTGCCGGCCGGGAACCGCCCGGTGCTGCTGGTGGTGGTGATCAGCGCGTTCGGCTGGCCCTACCTTGCCCGGGTGATCCGGGGGCAGACGATGACGCTGGCCGGCCGCGAGTTCGTCGAGGCCGCCCGGGCGTCTGGTGCCAAGGACCTGCAGGTGGTGTTCCGCGAGATCCTGCCGAACCTGCGCGGTTCGATCGTGGTGATGACGACCCTGGCGATCCCCGGCTACATCGGGACCGAGGCCGGGCTCTCCTTCCTCGGCGTCGGCGTCTCGCCGCCGACCGCGTCCTGGGGCCAGATGATCTCGAGTTCGGTGAGCTGGTACTCGGTCGACCCGATGTTCTTCGCGATTCCGGGCGCCTTTCTGTTCCTGACCGTGCTCTCGCTGACCGTTCTCGGCGACAAGATCCGTACCGCGATCGATCAGGGCGAGGCGGCCTCATGACGCGTTATGTCCTCGCGCGGCTGGGCGGGGTCGTGGTGATCCTGCTGGCCGTCTGCCTGTTCACGTATCTGATCTTCTTCAAGCTCTCGCCGGATCCGGCGGTGATGATCTGTGGCAAGACCTGTACGCCGGAACGCATCGACTCGATTCGTTCGGTGCTCGGTCTGAACCAGCCGATCCTCACGCAGTTCGGGGAGTTCCTGCGCGGGATCGTCGCCGGCCGCGACTACGGGTCTGTGCACTGCCCGGCGCCGTGTCTGGGCTACAGCTTCCAGACCAACGAGTCGGTCTGGAGCATGCTGACCAGCCGGCTCCCCGTCAGTATCACGGTCGCCGTCGGCGCCGCCGTACTGTGGTTGCTGGCTGGTGTGATCGGCGGTCTGGTCAGCGCGGTCAAACAAGGCACGTGGTGGGACCGGACGGCGATGGCACTCGCGCTCGGTGGCGTGAGCGTGCCGAACTACGTGCTGGCGCTGGTGCTGCAGTACGTGCTGGTCGTGAAGCTCCAGGTGCTCCCGTTCCCGTCGGCTCCGGCATTCGGTGACGATCCCGTGCTGTGGTTCTCGTCGTACCTGATGCCCTGGGTTGTCCTGGCAGTCGGCTACGCCTGTCTGTACGCGCGGCTGACCCGGAGCAACGTCATCGACACCTTGTCCGAGAACTACTACCGGACCGCGCGGGCGAAGGGATTGGGTGGCGCGCTCATCATGCGGCGGCACGCTTTGCGGCCTGCGTTGACCCCGATCGCCACGATCTTCGGGATGGACTTCGCCGGGCTCCTCGGCGGTGCGCTGATCACCGAGACCGTGTTCGGGCTGAACGGGATCGGCAAGCTGGCCGCCGACTCGATCGCCAAGAACGATCAGCCGGTGATCATGGCGGTGACGCTGCTGGCCGCCTTCTTCGTTGTCATCGGCAACGTTGTGGTCGACCTCGTGTACACGGCCTTGGATCCGCGAGTCAGGGTGGTGCCGGCATGAGCGATGAACTGTTCGTGGTCGAGGACCTGACCGTCACGCTGCCGACCGGCCGCGGTCCGGTCGACGTGGTGAAGAACGTGTCGTTCACCGTCGGCCGCGACGAGACCCTCGGCATCGTCGGCGAGTCCGGGTCGGGCAAGTCGATGACGGCCTTGGCTGTACTCGGGTTGCTGCCCAGAGGAGCCCGTACGTCGGGCAGTGTGCGACTGGACGGGACCGAGCTGCTCGGCCGGTCGGACCGTGAGTTGCGGCCGATCCGCGGGAACGCGATCTCGATGGTGTTCCAGGATCCGCTCTCATCGCTGAACCCGTATTACACCGTGGGGCTGCAGATCGAGGAGATGTACCGGACGCATCGCGGGGGTTCACGGAAGGCGGCCCGGCAGGTGGTGATCGAGGCGCTCGAACAGGTCCGGATCCCCGATGCCGGCCGGCGGATCGACCAGTACCCGCACCAGTTCTCCGGGGGGATGCGGCAACGGGTGATGATCGCGATGGCGTTGTGCTGTTCGCCGTCGCTGCTGATCGCCGATGAGCCGACGACCGCACTGGATGTGACGGTCCAGGCGCAGATCCTGGAGTTGCTGGCCGAGCTGCAGGCGACCACCGGGACCGGGATGATCTTCATCACCCACGACCTGGCGGTGATCAGTTCGATCGCGCAGCGGGTGCTGGTGATGCGGTCCGGTGATCCGGTCGAGTACGGAACCGCCGAGCAGGTGTTCTCCGACCCGCAGCACGACTACACGCGGATGCTGCTGGACGCCGTACCGAGGATCGACGATGAGGTGGCGTCATGACGTTGCTACAGGTGCAGGGAGTGGTCAAGGAGTTCAGCACTCCGGGGGCACTGGGGCGCAGGTCGACGTTCACGGCGGTGGACGATGTGAGTTTCGACGTCGAGCTCGGCGAGACGCTGGCGGTCGTGGGGGAGTCGGGGAGCGGGAAGTCGACGACCGCTCGGATTGCGGCCCGGTTGCTGGAGCCGACCCGGGGGACCGTGCTCTTCGACGGCGAGGACGTGACGCGGGCCCGCGGCAAGGACCTCGCGCGGTTCCGCAACAACGTCCAGGTCGTGTTCCAGGATCCGTTCTCGTCGCTCAACCCGCGGTACACCGTGGAGCGGATCATCACCGCGCCGCTGAGTTACCAGGGCATCAAGCCGGCCGCGGGGTACCGGGCTGCCGCACAGGAGCTGATGGAACGAGTCGGCCTGGACCCGGACCACTGCCAGCGGTACCCGGCTCAGTTCTCGGGCGGCCAGGCGCAGCGGATCGGGATCGCCCGCGCGCTGGCGGTGAACCCGAAGCTGGTGATCTGCGACGAGGCGGTCTCGGCGCTCGACGTGTCGATCCAGGCGCAGGTTCTGGAGCTGCTGATGCGGCTCCAGGCCGAGAGCGGGTTCAGCTATATCTTCATCGCGCACGATCTGGCCGTGGTCCGGCAGATTTGCCACCGGGTGGCCGTGATGAACCAGGGCCGGATCGTCGAGCTCGGTACCCGCGAGCAGGTGTTCGGCGATCCGCAGGACGACTACACGCGGACGCTGCTGGCCGCCGTACCGCGGATCAATCCGGAGTGGGACGCCAAGCGTAGGCAGCGAAAGGTTGCGTCGTGATCAGCTACACGATTCCTGATCTGCACGTCCGTGAACACACGGTCGAGGTCCCGCTGGACTGGTCCGATCCGGGCTCGGAGTCGATCACCGTCTTCGCGCGCGAGCTCGTCGAGCCGGTGCGCAAGGACGAGGACCTGCCGTGCCTGCTGTACCTGCAGGGCGGACCGGGTGGGAAGGGGCCGCGGCCGGTCGGCTCGGTGCCGTGGATCCGGCAGGCTCTGAAGACGTTCCGGGTGATCTTGATGGATCAGCGCGGCACGGGGCGCAGTACGCCGGTCAGCGGCCGGCGGATGGCATCGATGCCGGCCGACCAGGGGGCCGACTATCTGGCGTGCTTCCGGGCCGACTCGATCGTGGCGGACGCCGAGCATCTGCGGAAGACGGTCTTCGGGGATCGCCCGTGGTCGACGCTGGGTCAGAGCTATGGCGGCTTTCTGACCCTGACCTATCTGTCTCAGGCACCCGAAGGGCTGGCCGCCTGCTACGTGACCGGCGGGCTGCCCGGGCTGGAGCCGTCTGCGGCAGAGGTGTACCGGCGGACCTATCCCCGGGTGGCCGCCAAGAACCGCGAGTACTACGCCCGCTTCCCGCATGACGCCGAGCAGATCGGCCGGATCGCGGACCGGCTGGCCACCGACGACGTCCGGTTGGCCGATGGAGACCGGTTGACGGTACGACGGTTCCAGTCGCTCGGCATCGACTTCGGGATGAAGCCGGGGTTCGAGCGGATCCACTGGCTGGTCGACGAGGCCTTCGTGGGCGACGAGTTGTCCGAGACGTTCCTGGAGCAGGTGCGCGGACTGTCGTCGTACCGGACCAACCCGCTGTTCGCGGCGCTGCAGGAGAGCATCTACGGATCCGGGGACGGTGCGACCGGCTGGGCGGCCGAGGCGGAGCGGGCGCGGCATCCGGAATTCGCCGAGGACGCCCGGCCGCTGGTGCTGACCGGCGAGATGATGTACCCCTGGATGTTCGCCGAGATTCGCGGCCTGCGCCCGTACCAGGGGGCGGTCGAGCGGCTGGCGCAGCGGCCACGCTGGCCCGAGCTGTACGACCTCGAGCGGCTGGCGGCGAACGACGTACCAGTTGCTGCCGCGGTGTACTTCGACGACATGTACGTCGATTCCGGGCTGCAACTGGACACCGCGCGGCGGGTCGGCAATGTGCAGGCGTGGGTGACGAACGAGTACGAGCACGACGGCCTCGGCTCCGACCGTGTGTTCGAGCGGCTGACCGAGCTCGTCCGGTCCGTCGGGGGTGGCGTCGCGGGGTGACGACCGTCGTGCAGGACAATGGGCGGCGACCCAAGGAGGTGGAGATGGCTTCCGATTCGATCGGGCCGCTGCCGAGTGTCCGGCGGCTGGACCAGCGGGAGAACCTGCGCGACAGCGTCGCGAACGCGCTGCGGGCAGCCGTCATCTCCGGTGAGCTGGAGCCGGGCGAGGTGTATTCCGCGCCGATGCTCGGGGCCCGCTTCGGGGTCTCCGCGACCCCGGTCCGGGAGGCGATGCTGGACCTCGTCCGGGAGGGCCTGGTCATCTCGCTGCGGAACAAGGGCTTCCGGGTCACCGAGGTGTCCGAGAAGGATCTGGACAATCTGGCGGCGCTGCGGCAGCTGATCGAGCCACCGACGGTGCGCGACGTCGTACCGGTGATTCCGGCCGCGGACTTTCCGGAGCTGCGGCGGCTGGCCGATGACATCGTGGTGGCGGCGGAGGCCGGCGACCTGATCGCCTACATCGAGGCGGACCGGGTCTTCCACGTCACGCTGCTCGCGTACTCCGGCAACCAGAAGCTCGTCGACGTCGTCTCCGACCTGCGGTCCCAGACCCGGTTGCTGGGACTTACCCCGCTCGTCGAGAGCGGACGCCTGGTCGCGTCGGCCGAGGAGCACCACGAGCTGGTCGGGCTGGTCGAGGCGCGTGACGGTGACGGCGCTGAGCAACTGATGCGCCGCCACATCGGGCACGTCCGCGGGCTCTGGGCCCGCTCGCCGGTCTCGCCGGCCTCGCCGGTTGACTGACTCAGCTCTGGCTGAGCGCCTGCTGCGCGGTGTCGGCCGCGTCGGCGCCGTACGCGCTGGACATCCGCTCGAGGAACTTGGCGCGGTTCAGGGTGTACTCCTGGGTGCCGACCGTCTCCAGGACGGTCGTGGCCAGGGTGCAGCCGATCTGCGCGGACACCTCGTGCTCGAGACCGGCCGCGCGACCGGTCAGGTAGCCGGCGCGGAAGGCGTCGCCGCCGCCGGTCGGGTCGACCAGACCCGGTGCCGGGACCGCGGGGACCTTGGTGATGATGCCGCCGGCGTTCTCGATCACCACGCCGTCGCCGCCGTGCGTGGTGACGCGGACTCCCACCTTGCTCAGGATCTCGTCGTGGCTCCAGCCGGTCTTCTGCACCATCAGGCCGGCTTCGTACTCGTTGCTGAACAGGTACGTCGCCCCGTCGATCAGGCGCTGGATGTCCGAGCCGTCCATCCGGGCCAGCTGCTGCGACGGGTCCGCGGCGAGCGCGATCCCGTGCTGGCGGGCCAGCTCGGTGTGCTTGAGCATGCCCTCAGGGTCGTCGGCGCCGACCAGGACCAGGTCGATCCCGCCCGCGGCCGCGTGGATCGCACCCAGGTCGAGTTCGCGGGACTCGGCCATCGCGCCGGTGTAGAAGGAGGCGATCTGGTTCGCGTCCAGGTCCGTCGTACAGGTGAACCGGGCGGTGTGTACGTTCGCACAGACGCGCACGTGGGACACGTCGACACCGGCCTCGGTGAGCGCCGCGCCGTACTCGGCGAAGTCCGCGCCGACCGAGCCCAGGAGCAGCGACGGACACCCGAGCTGGGCCATCCCGTAACAGATGTTCGCCGCGACGCCACCGCGGTGCACCACCAGCTCGTCGACCAGGAACGACAAGGAGACCTTGTGCATCTGCTCCTCGAGGAACTGGTCCTTGAAGCGACCGGGGAACGTCATCAGGATGTCGGTCGCAATCGAACCGGCGACGGCGATCTGCATACGGGGGTGCTCCTCGGGTGGGGTGCTTGTGCGGCTGTTGGACAACCCATAGAGACTACAGCCGACCGTTCTAATACATGGAGGGGTACTTATGGGGTCACAAGTTCAGGTGACGGACGAGCTGCACGACTACATGGTGGCGCACGGCACACCGCTGGACGAGATCGCGACGTCGCTGGTCGAGGAGACCCAGGCGCTCGGCGACGTCTCCGAGATGCTGACGACGGCCGACCAGGCGGGGCTGCTGACCACGCTGACCCGGATCGCGTCGGCCCGGCGGGCGGTCGAGATCGGGACCTTCACGGGTTTCTCCGCGCTGGCGATCGCGCGCGGCCTGCCGGACGACGGCCAGCTGATCTGCCTGGACGCCAGCGAGGAGTGGACCGCGATCGGCCGGAAGTACTGGGACCGGGCCGGGGTGGGCGGCAAGGTCGAGCTGCGGATCGGTGACGGGCACGCGCTCGCGGCCGAGCTGGACGGCTCCTTCGACCTGGCCTTCGTGGACGCCGACAAACCCGGCTACATCGACTACTTCGAGAAGCTGGTCCCGCTGATCCGGCCGAACGGGATCCTGCTGTTCGACAACACGCTGGCCGGCGGCCGCGTGGTGGACGCGGACGGCCCTGCCGACCGCAAGGAGTTCAACGCCCACATCGCGGCCGACCAGCGCGTCGACGTGACGATCCTCGGGATCGGCGACGGGCTGACCCTGGTCCGCAAGAAGTGAGCGCGGCGACGCCGCGGCTGGCGATCGAGGACCTGCAGCACAAGTACGGCGACCGGCCGGTGATCGAGGGGCTCACCTTCACCCTGGACGCCGGCCAGGCGATCGCGCTCGTCGGGCCGAACGGCGCCGGCAAGACCACCGTGCTCAAGTGCATCGTGGGCGCGGCCGAACCGGCGGCAGGCACCATCCTGCTCGACGGTCAGCCGATCGACGAACGCTCCGAGGCCGTCCGCCGCGACGTCGCCACCCTGCTCGACGACCTCGACTTCTTCCCCGACCTGACCGCCGCCGAGCACCTCGACCTGCTGGCCCGCGCCCACGGCAACGCGACCCCCGAGGACCTCGTCGACACGTTGCTGGACGACATCGGGCTGCTGCCGGCCGCCGACCAGTTGCCGGGTTCGCTGTCGTCCGGCCAGCGCCGCCGGCTCGCGCTGGCCACCGCTCTGGTGCGCCCACGGAAGCTGATGGTCCTCGACGAGCCCGAGGCGCGGTTGGACGTCGACGGCGTGCGCTGGTTGTCCGAGCGGCTGATCGAGGAGAAGAAGTCCGGTACGTCGATCCTGTTCGCGAGCCACGATCCTGCCTTGGTCGAGGCGGTCGCGGACTCCGTCGTGACCCTCACGCCGCTGCCATGAGTGAACCAGTTGTGTACGACCCAGCGGACTTCGGTGCGATTCCTACTCCTCGCGCGCTCCGGAAGTGGATGCGGGAGACGCGGCGCAAGCACGCTGATCGTTCGTTCGGGCAGTTGTTCGAAGACGTCTACCTCGTCATCTTCACGCTCGCCATGCTCGGGGCGACCGGCGGTAACGTCGTCAAACACCTGAACGCCGACATGACGACGTGCGACTCCCTGCACTGCCTGCGGTTGTGGGACGTGATCCCGTACATCCTCATCCCGTTGCTGGTGGCAACCACCTTGCGGGTGCTGGTGAGCATCGGTCCGGTATCGGGTTCCCAGGCAACCGGTTTCTGGCTACTCGGTACGCCGGTCAACCGCAGCGCGCTGCTGCGGCCGACGTACTGGAAGGCGATTGCCGGTACGGCGGTGCTCGGCGCCGTGCTGTCGACGGTCGCGTGGGCGGTGCTCGGACCGCCGTTCACCTCGTTGGCCGAGGCATCGATCGTGACGACGGCGCTGATGCTGTGTGCCGCGTGTGTGACGGTGTGGGCGCAGCAGGCGGAACGGCGTACGTGGTGGACGCTGCGAGTTGCCGACCTACTCCTGGTGGTGGCCGCGATCCCGGCCATCTGGCTGGCCGTCCAGCGCTTCAGGGACCCGGCGAACATCCAGTTCGCCAACGTCATCCTGGGCCGTGGCTACGGCGAACGTGTCAGCAGCTTCCCGATCGTGGGTCCGAACTCGGCGCACTGGTCTATGGGTAAGGAGCCGGCGGCGCTCAGCCCCGAGGACGTGCGGCTGCTGGTGGTCGCGTCGGTGGCGCTCGTTGTCGTGGTCGTGCTGGTGGTGCTCACGGCGCGGACGTTGGGCCGGTTGAGTCGGACGAGCGTGATTGCGGGCGGCGAGTTGCTGGCCGGGCTGGCTGGTGCGGCCAGCAGCTTGGACCCGAGCATGCTGGCTGATGTGGTGTCCGGGCGGCACTGGCGGTTGCGGGGGCGGGCGAAGAGCCGGCGGGGTCGGGGGTCTGAGGGCGGCGCGCTGATCCATCGGGAGTTCGTGCGGATCCTGCGGTGGCCGCGGCGGTTGGTGATGGCGTTCGCGTTGCTGGTGGTGCCTTATGCGGTGGCCGGGGCCGGGTTCGATCCGCTGGTTCCGATCGCGGCCGGGTTCGCCGGGTTCGCGGCGATCCGGCCGTTGATGGACGGGTTGCGGTCGGTGTGCCGGTCGAAGGGGCTGGTGCGGGCGCTCGGGTACGACCTGCGCGAACTCCGCGTGCTGATGGCGATCGCGCCGGGGCTCATCACAGTCGTGTGGGCACTGGCGGCGTACCCGATCCTCGGTAGTGGCGCCGCCACGTTCGCAGTCGGCGCGGGCGCGCTCGCGGGTGCGGTCCGGCAGGCGTCGGCGCGACCCCCGTCGTACGCCGGACCGCTGGTCGCCTCGCCGATGGGCGCGATCCCGCCGGGGCTGTTCTCACAGCCGATGCGCGGGTTCGACGTACTGCTGATCTGTCTGGCGCCGGTGCTGCTCGGGCTCAACTCGACGTGGGTACTGGTGATTCCCGGGTTCATCCTGGCCGTGATGTTCTCCCTCCGGCCGAAGACCGACTGACGGGTCCCCCCGGGCTGGCTTGTCTTGGTGTGGACAGGTACCTTGTATCGCATGGTAGCCGAGAAGGTCTTCACCCAGCTGCGGCGCGGGACGCTGGAGTACTGCGTGCTGGCGCTGCTGCAGGGGGAGGAGCGGTACGGGTTCGACCTGGTGAAGGAGCTCGGGGAGATCGACGGGATGGTCACCACGGAGGGCACGATCTACCCACTGCTGGCGCGGTTGCGGCGGGAGGGGCTGGTGGAGACCAGCTGGCGCGAGTCCGAGTCGGGGCCACCGCGGCGGTACTACCGGTCGACGGCCTCGGGAGGTCAGGCGCTCGCCGACTTCACCACGGACTGGGAGCGGTTTCGGACATCGGTCGACGCGATCCTGCGGCGCGGCAACGAGGGGAGACAGAAATGAGCGGGGAACGACTGGTCGCGGCGTACCTGAGTGACCTGGTCCTGGCAGCCGAGCCGCTGCCGGAGGAACGGCGTACCGATCTGATCGTGGACGTCACGTCACACATCGCCGAAGCGCGCGCCGCGGGTGCGACCTCGGACGACGAGATCCGGCAGATGCTCAAGCAGCTGGGCGATCCGCGCGACATCGTCGCCGCCGCGACCGACGGCCTCGTCCTCGTCGAGCGCCCCTCGGCACAGCCGCGGCTGCGTGGGCGCGACATCGGCACGCTCATCCTGCTGCCGGTCGGCGCCTACATCTTCCTCGTCGGCTGGGTGGCCGGGGTGCTCCTGCTCTGGACGTCGGATCGGTGGACGACCCGCGAGAAACTCCTGGGCACGCTGGTCACGCCGTTCGGCTTTGCATCGGCTCAGATGTTCGCGACCGTCGACCTGGGCGACACGCTGCCGAAGCTCGTCGGTATTCCGTTGGCCGTCCTGCTGCTCCTGGCGCCGCTGTTCACCTTCATCGTGCTGGTGAAGAACGGGCGGCCCGGTCGGTCAGCGGAGTAGCGGCAGGAGCTGGTCGCCGATGCGAACGGTCTCCTCGCGGTACGGCGTATCGGACAGGATGAAGTGCGTGACGCCGAGGTCCTGGTACTTCTTCAGCGACTTCGCGACGTCTTCGGCCGAGCCGACGAGCCACGTCGTACCGGCGCCGCCACCGCCGTACTTGCCGGGCGCCGTGTAGAGGTTGTCGTCGAGCACGTCACCGCGCGCCGCGAGGTCGATCAGCCGCTGCTGGCCAACCGCCTTGAACCAGCGATGGTCACGGTCGCCCGCGTTCTCCGCCATCGTCGCCACCTTCGCCTCGGCGTCCGCCCACGCCTGCTCGGTCGTGTCGCGGACGAGCGTGGTGATCCGCAGCCCGAACTCGAGCGGCTTGTGCTCACGCCCGAGCTCCTCCTGCAGTTGGTTCAGCCGGCTGATCCGAGCCTCGATCCCGTCCAGCGGCTCACCCCAGAACAGCTGCACATCCGCATCAGTTGCTGCGACCCGTTGAGCCGCCTCCGACGCACCACCGAAGTACAACTTGGGCGGGACGACGGGCCGCGTGGCCACCGTGGAATCGCTCACCTGGAAGTACTCGCCGGCGAACGTGACACTCTCCTCGGTCCACAACCTGCGCACTAGCTGAAGGAACTCCTTCGTGCGCGCGTACCGCTGAGCCTGATCGCCCTCGGAATCCCCGTACGCCTGCAGGTTGTCCTGACCAGACACGATGTTGACCAGCAGCCGCCCCCCACTCAGCTGATCCAACGTCCCCGCCGCCGACGCAAACTGCGCCGGCCGCCAATACCCCGGCCGAATCGCCACCAACGGCCGGAAGCTCGTCGTACGGGCCGCCAACGCAGCCGCCACCGTAAACGTGTCCGGCCGCCCCCAGCCGGTCCCGAGTAGTGCGCCGCTCCAGCCGTGTTGCTCGGTGAGCAACGCCAACTCAGTAAGCCGATCCAGACTGTTATGCCCACTAGTAGCGTCGTCACCACGATGCCCGGGCTCGACCTGATTCGGGATGTACCACAAGAATTCGGCGGTCATAAGTACGAGAGTATGTCGACTGACTTACTCCATATAGGCCGTCTCAGGCCGTGGATAAGTTCAGTCGAACCAGTTGAACAGGATCTGGCCGAGCGTCTGCGGCTGGTGATACTGCACGTCCGCCAGGTCGGCCACCGGAGCGTTCAGCTCCTGCGGCGTGCCCACCACGAACCCCGCCGCCTCGAAACTCGCAGCTCCGGGCACCTCGCAGTACGGCGCATCAACCCGCCCGGCCTCCCGTACCGCCCCCACCACCCGCATCGGCACATTCAGTCGCAGCTCGACAACATCCTCCCCGCGCAACTCCAAGGCGGCGCCGTACACCCCGCCACCAACGGCAGCACCTCACACCGGCCAATCCGACTCAGGCAACAGCTCGCGCAGGGGCATGATCCGGTCCGGCCCGAGAATCACCTCGGTCCAGAGGTTCGCCTCGTCGATCTGCCGGATGAACTCCCGGCACCGCCCACACGGCGGTACGACGACCACCCCGTCCACGCCCTGCGTAACCGCCACGGTCCGCGCGATCCGGTACTCCCGCGCAGTCACCATCGCCGCGATAGCCGCATGCTCAGCACAAAACCCCGTGCCGGAACTCGTGTCGATACACACCCCGACGTACACAGTCCCTTTGTCAGTCACCAGAGCCGACGCCACATCCCCGAACACCCGATCCCCCACCCGATGCGGGTACAACACCGCGGCCGCCGCCTCGATCAGACCCTCGTTCCTCATGGTCGCGAACCTAGCAACCGGATCCGACAGCTGCGAGGGGATTCCGGTGACGCTAAGAACAGGTAGTAGTCGCCGAATCGTGGCAATGAGAGCCGGCTCCAGGCGTGCGATCGAGTATGCGTACACGACTACGTCCCGTCGTTCGCGTCACAGCGCCAACGCCGGGAACAGCCGAAGCGCCTCACGAACGAGGGGAGAGAACCCCTGTACGTCAGCCGCCGTGGCGAGCGCGATCCAGCGGAATCCCGCTCGACGCGGAACTCGAAGTAGTCCGATGAGGGCAGCGAGTACCTGCCTGCGGAACCCTTGAATCCGGCAGCGCGGAGAGCCGGGGGCGGGGACGACGAAGCCCACCCGGCGGGACACCGGGTGGGCTTCGGGGTGACGGCTACGAACTTTAAACGTCGTAATAGAGCTCGAACTCGTGCGGGTGCGGGCGGAGCTGGATGGGGGCGATTTCCTGGGTGCGCTTGAGGTCGATCCAGGTCTCGATGAGGTCCGAGGTGAAGACGTCGCCTTCGAGGAGGAACTCGTGGTCGGCCTCGAGGGCGTCGATGACGGCCGGGAGGGAGGTGGGGACCTGGGCGATGCCCTCGTGCTCCTCCGGGGGGAGCTCGTAGAGGTCCTTGTCGACCGGGTCGGCGGGCTCGATCTTGTTGCGGATGCCGTCGAGGCCGGCCAGCAGCTGGGCGGCGAAGGCCAGGTACGGGTTGGCCGACGGGTCGGGGCAGCGGAACTCGATGCGCTTGGCCTTGGGGTTGGAGCCGGTGATCGGGATCCGGATGCAGGCCGAGCGGTTGCGCGAGGAGTAGACCAGGTTGACCGGAGCCTCGAAGCCCGGGACCAGGCGGTGGTAGGAGTTCACCGTCGGGTTGGTGAAGGCCAGCAGCGACGGGGCGTGCTTGAGCAGGCCGCCGATGTACCAGCGGGCGGTGTCGGACAGGCCGCCGTACCCGGACTCGTCGTAGAACAGCGGGTCGCCCTTGCTCCACAGCGACTGGTGGCAGTGCATCCCGGAGCCGTTGTCGCCGAAGATCGGCTTCGGCATGAAGGTCGCGGTCTTGCCGGCCTGCCAGGCGGTGTTCTTGACGATGTACTTGAACTTCATCACGTTGTCGGCCGACGCCAGCAGCTCGTCGAAGCGGAAGTTGATCTCGGCCTGGCCCGCGGTGCCGACCTCGTGGTGGGCGCGCTCGACGATCAGGCCGGACCGCTCCAGGGCCAGCGTGATGTCGTCGCGGAGCTCACCGAAGTGGTCGGTCGGCGCGACCGGGAAGTAGCCACCCTTGTAGCGGACCTTGTAGCCGCGGTTGCCGCCGTCCTCGACGCGGCCCGTGTTCCAGGCGCCGGCGACCGAGTCGATGGAGTAGTGCGAGGAGTTCGCCTTGGTCTCGAAGCGGACGTCGTCGAAGACGTAGAACTCGGCCTCGGGGGCGAAGAAGGCGGTGTCCGCGATCCCGGTCGACTTCAGGTACTCCTGCGCCTTGCGGGCGATGTTGCGCGGGTCGCGCGAGTACGCCTCGCCGGTCAGCGGGTCGTGCACGAAGAAGTTGACCACCAGCGTCTTGGCGCTGCGGAACTCGTCGATGAAGGCGCTGGTCGGGTCCGGCAGCAGCTTCATGTCGGACTCGTGGATCTGCTGGAAACCGCGAACCGACGAGCCGTCGAACGCCAGGCCCTCTTCGAAGACCTCCGGTCCGAACGACGACACCGGGACGGTGAAGTGCTGCATGATGCCCGGCAGGTCGCAGAACCGGACGTCGACGATCTCGACGCCCTCGTCCTTGACGTAGGCGAGCAGCTCCTCAGCGCTGGAAAACATACGTACTCCTCGGGGTGGCTCAGAGATTGCAACTGAACGTAGGGCCTGCCGATTACTCGGCGGTGACCCCGATGTTTCGCGGATGTTACGCCCAGCGTGTCCGCGCTGACCCACTGGTATAAGCCGGTCACACCCTGAGATGTCACAGTCCGCCGTACGGCGGCTCCGGGCGCTTCCGTAGGCTAGCCATCATGGCATCATCGGCCCAGCCGGGCACAGGACCCTCCGATGAGTTTCGATTTCCGGGCAATCGGCTCGGCCTGCCCGCCGACGGTCCGGGCTCGGCGGCCGGCTGGGGCCGCCGGATCGTGGCGCTGCTGCTGGACTGGTTCCTGGCCGGCCTGATCGCGTCCGCGATCACCGGGAAGCCCATCTGGGCCGGTGGCAACGACTTCGGTACGGCGCAACTGGTCACCTTCTTCGCGATGACCGCGATCCTGGCCGGGCTGGCGGGCGGCACGATCGGCCACCGCGTCCTCGGCCTCCGCGTCCTCAGCCTGAAGGAGGGCCCGACCGGCGCTCAGGTCGGACTCCTCGGCGGTGTCATCCGCGCCGTACTGCTGTGTCTGGTCCTGCCCGCCGTCGTCTACGACCGCGACCGCCGCGGCCTGCACGACCGCGCGGCGAACACCATCGTCGTCCGCCGCTGATCTGGCAGCTCCCTGCCACCACATCCCCGCCGAGCTCCCGCCGTACCAGGATCGGCAGGGTGAACCTCGCCGTGACCCGAACCGCCGTACTCGCCGTAGCTGTGCTGATGCTCGCTGCATGCGGCTCATCGGGGGATCAGGTCACGACCCCCAGCGCGAGCGTTCCCACGGCGTCGGCGACGCCACCCCCCAAGTCGTCGCCGACGCCGACACCCACACCGACCGCCAAGCCGACCCCGAAGCCGACGCCGACCCCGAAGCCCGTACCGAAGGCCAAGGACGGGTCGAACTACGCGGCCTGCAGTGACAGCAACTGCGAGGTCCTGCTCAGGCCGTCGACCACGCTCCGCTTCCGTGGCGGCACCCTGAAGATCGGCAAGATCGGCAAGTTCGTGCCCTTCACGATCACCGGCCGGTACGGCGGGGGCAGCGGGCAACTGGCCCCCGGCTGTGTGCTCAACTTCCGGCCGGGCGGCTCCGGCGTCTCCTGCGGTACCGGATCCTTACCGCGCTCCCTGGACAAGCCCGGACTCAACCTCCGCCTCCCGTACATCGGCGGCGGCCGCGCGATCCTGAACCTGCGCGCGCTCTAGCCGGCCGCGATCGCCTGCACGATGAGCTCGTTGCGGGCGTCCTGGCCGAGCGGCACGGTGGTGTGCACACCGTCGCGCAGGTACATCGTGAGGCGATCGATCTTCGCTGCGAGGAACTCGGCCCAGTGCACGACGCGCAGATTCGGGTACCGGCGGTTGGCCTCGGCCAGCTGCAGGTTGACCCAGCCGGTGTTGCGCTGGTCGGCGATCTGCGTCTCGAGCGAGTACTTCGTTCGGGAGACCTGCACGTTCACCCAGTACACCGTCCGCGTCGTCCCCACGAGGCTCATGGTGCGGTTGATCTGAGCCGCGAAGGCCGGCGGGGTGAAGATGTCGTTCGACCCGAGCGCCATCAGGATCCGCGTCGGCAGCCCGTACGTCGCTGCCCACGCCGCCAACGCGTCGACCCCGTGCTCGGTCGGCCGGCCGGTCCAGTTGTTGACCGCCAGCACGTCCTGCGTCCGGCTGCCCAACCGCTCGGCCAGCGACTTCGCATCCTGCAAGGCGATGCTGTCGCCGAACATGAACAGCCCGCTCTGGGCCAGCACCATCCGGATCTGCTCGTCGCTCGAGATCACCCGGGACGAGTTCAGGTACGGCCCGAGCGGGCCCGACCCGTAGCCGTCCGCGAACGCCTGCTCGGCCGTCAGCACCGAGGACCCGGCCACCACCGCCCCCGCCATCAGCAAGCGCCGCCGTGTTGTCTTTCCCTGCTCAGCCATTCGGTCAGTCTGCGGGCGCGGACTCGCGCCCGCCCAGCGTTCTGCACGTTGTTGCAACCGCTAGCGGCGGGTGAACCGGAGCTGGACGTCGTCCAGGTAGTTGGTGCGGAAGCCGGCCTCGGAGTAGGCGAGGTAGAACTCCCACATCCGGCGGAAGGTGCCGTCGAAGCCGAGGTCGGCGATGGCCGGCCACTGATCGGTGAAGCGGTTGCGCCAGATCCGCAGCGTCCGGGCGTAGTCCGCGCCGAGGTGGCGCAGGACCTCGGTCTGGAGGCCGGTGTGCTCGCGGGTGACGTCCTCGATCACCTTCACCGAGGGGATCAGGCCGCCGGGGAAGATGTACTTCTGCACCCAGGTGAAGGTGTTGCGGGTGGCCAGCATCCGCTCGTGCGGCATCACGATCGCCTGGACGACGGCGACACCGCCGGGGGCGAGCCGCCGTTCGATCGCGTCGAAGTAGACCGGCCAGTACCGCTCGCCGACCGCCTCGATCATCTCCACACTCAGTACGGCGTCGAACTCGCCGATCTGATCGCGGTAGTCGCGCAGCGCGACCTGCACGCGGTCGCTCACGCCGGCATCGGCGATCCGGCGCTGCGCCAGGAGGGCCTGCTGGGAGGCGATGGTGATCGCGGTGACCCAGGCGCCGCGCTGGGCGGCGCGGATGGCCAGGCTGGCCCAGCCGCAACCGATGTCGAGCACCCGGGAGCCGGACTGGACGCCGGCCGCGTCGAGGATCGCGTCGAGCTTGTTCAGCTGGGCCTGGTTCAGTTCGTCGTACGACGCCTCGCCGAGCCCGGCCGTGGGATCGGGGGAGCCGAAGTACGCCGCGGAGTAGGTCAGGGTCGGATCGAGGAACTCCGAGAACATGGCGTTGCTCAGGTCGTAGTGCCGGCTGACGTTCTCGCGGGCGCCGGCCCGGTCGTTCTCCTGGTCGCCGGGCTGGGTACGGGTCACCAGCCAGCGCAGCGACTGCGCCCACTTCGGCAGCAGGTGCCGGGTCTCCTCGTTGCTGAACCGCTCGGCGAACGGCACCAGCAGATCGGCCAGATCGGTGCCGGGCTCGGGGTCCCAGTCACCGGCCAGGTAGGCCTCGCCGAATCCGGAGCCGGCGTCCTGCCCGAGCCGGTCCAGGAACGCGGCGCTGCGGTGCACCCGCATCGCCGGGCCACCGAGACCGTACGACTTGTTGTCGAGATTGATGGTCGCGGGCAGGTCCTTGGCGATCAGACGGATCGCGGCCAGAGCGCCGACCCGGCGTACCGGGTTCGATCGCGGTCTGGCCAGCGTCGGCCATGTCTCGGCCACCGGCTGGTGCACCGCCGGCATCAGATCCGTCATGACTTTCTACCTCACCCCTTGAACCGTCCTGGCCGCACTCTAAGGCCGATTGCCGTCAGGCCGCTGCGACACGAGGCACAGGAAACCCCACGCCTACTCAAACGCGGCTGAAGCCGATCGGTTACCCAGCACGTTTTCCGGTTCAGACCAGTGACCCTGGGTAAGTGCGGACGGTCCTTGGGGTCAGCGGCCCTTCATGGCCTGGCGGGCGCCCTTCATGCTGGTCGGCACCGGGCCCTTCGGCATCGGGACCTGCGGGCGGACGGCGTCCAGCGCCTTCAGCCGCTGCAGCAGGTCGGTGATCTCCGACGGCTGCAGGGCGGCCGGGAGCTTCATCACGTGCTTGGTCAGCTTGCGGATGTCGATCTCGTCCTCGCCCTGACCGGCGACCAGCTGGATGACCGGTGCGCCGCCGGCGACCCGGGTGTGCTTCTTGCCCTCGGCGGCCAGCAGGTTCTTCACGCGGCTCGGTGCGCCCTCGCCGACCAGGACGATGCCCGGCCGGCCGACGACGCGGTGCACGATGTCGGCGTTCTTGGTGACCGCGACCGCGGGCGTCACGTTCCACCCGCGGCGCAGCGTCTGCAGGGCGGAGGCGGCCGCGCCGGTCTGGCCCTCGATCTGGCTGTACGCCGCCTTCTCGACCTTGCGGCCGAAGATGATCGTGGCAGCGAGGAAGCCGAGCGCGACACCGAGCGGGATCCAGACCAGCAGCGGGCCGATGAAGAACCCGCCCGCGACGAACACCGCGACGATGCCGAGGAAGATCCCGGCGAGCACCAGCCCGACCTTCGGGTCGGACTTCTTGGTCAGCGTGTACGCCGACCGGATCTGCTTGAGCCGGCTGGTCTTCTCGGCGGGCGCGTCGTTCTTGGCCATCTCTACCTTGTCCTGGTCTAAGCCTGCGGGGCGTTCATACGTGACTCGACGGCCTGACGGTACAACCGTCCGGCGCGGTACGACGACCGTACCAGCGGACCGGACAGCGCACCGGCGAAACCGATCTCCTCGGCCTCGGCCTGCATCTCCACGAACTCCTCCGGCCGGACCCAGCGCTCGACCGGGTGGTGCCGCACGGAGGGCCGCAGGTACTGGGTGATGGTGATGATCTCGCAGCCGGCCGCGTGCAGGTCCTTGAGTGCCTGGCTGACCTCGTCGCGGGTCTCGCCCATGCCGAGGATCAGGTTGGACTTGGTCACCAGGCCGTAGTCACGGGCCTGGGTGATGACGTCCAGCGAGCGCTCGTAGCGGAAGCCGGGCCGGATCCGGCGGAAGATCCGCGGCACCGTCTCGACGTTGTGCGCGAACACCTCGGGCCGCGAGGAGAACACCTCGGCCAGCTGCTCCGGTACGGCGTTGAAGTCCGGCGCGAGCATTTCGACCCCGGTGCCCGGGTTGAGTTCGTGAATCTGGCGGATGGTCTCGGCGTACAGCCAGGCGCCGCCGTCGGGGAGGTCGTCGCGGGCGACACCGGTCACGGTCGCGTAGCGCAGGCCCATGGTCCGGACCGATTCGGCGACCCGGCGCGGTTCGTCACGGTCCAGATCCTCCGGCTTACCGGTGTCGATCTGGCAGAAGTCGCAGCGCCGCGTGCACTGGTCGCCACCGATGAGGAACGTGGCCTCCCGGTCCTCCCAGCACTCGAAGATGTTCGGGCAGCCGGCTTCCTGACAGACTGTGTGCAGCTGTTCGGATTTCACCAGCTTCTGCAGGGCCTGATACTCCGGGCCCATCTTGGCGCGAGTCTTGATCCACTCGGGTTTGCGCTCGATCGGGGTCTCCGCGTTGCGCACTTCGAGCCTGAGTAGCTTCCGTCCTTCAGGGGCGATCGTCACAGCTCCCAGGGTACGCGCCGCCGTTCAGGGGCCAATCACCCGTACGCTGATGAGCTATGGCAACGCTTGAACTGGGGAGTACGCCGGAGGCCGGCGTGCCGCCCGCGACCGCTGTCGGCGGCTGGACCCGGCCCGGGCCGACCCGCGAGGAGCAGCGCATGGATCTGCTGCTCGGCCTGGGGATGGCGGTGGCCGGCGTGGTCGGCACCGAGCTCGCCCGCGGTGGTGCGCCCATGGTGGTCGATCTCGGGATCGGCGGCGTCGAGCCCTACGTGCTGAGCGCCGCGGTCGCGCTGCCGCTGTGCTTCCGCCGGCGCTGGCCGATCCCGGTGCTGCTCGCGGTCGCGGTGTTGTTCGTGGTGGTCGGTCAACGGGCGACCTGGGCCTATGTGTCCAACCTGGTCACCCAGGCGTCGATGTTCATGGCGATCTACGCGGCGGCGGCCTGGGCCCGGGACCGGCGGCTGATGAAGGCGGCGTGTGCGCTGGTCTTCATCGCGATGTTCGGCTGGCTCGCGCTGAACTTCTTCAAGGCGATCCGCAACAACGAGATCCAGGGCCCGAACGACGCGCTGCTGGGACCGTACGTGTCCAGCATCCTGCTCGCACTCGCGCTCAACGCGCTGTACTTCTTCGGTGCCTACCACTGGGGCTGGACAGCCTGGCGGATCGCCCGGCAGCGTGCCGAGCTCGAGCGGCAGGCCTCCGAGCTCGCCACCCAGCAACGGGAGAACGCGCGCCGGGCGGTGATCGACGAGCGGCTGCGGATCTCCCGCGAGCTGCACGACGTGGTCGCGCACCACATCAGCAGTATCGGTGTTCAGGCCGGGGGAGCGCGCCGGGTGATGGAGAAGGACCCGGAGGCGGCCAAGAACGCGCTCGGGGTGATCGAGGAGTCCAGCCGGACCGCGGTCAACGAGATGCGCCAACTGCTCGGCATGCTGCGCGCCGCCGACCCCGATCTGGATGTCGACGCACCGGACGAGAAGGCGCCGCAGGCCGGTGCGGACCGGCTGCCGGCCCTGATCGCCGAGATCAACGGTCAGGGGCTGGAGGTCGGGTTCCACCAGATCGGTCCGCTGCAGGAGCTCCCGAAGACGGTGTCGGTCTCGGTCTACCGGATCGCTCAGGAGGCGCTGACCAACGTTCGCAAGCACTCGACCGCGCGCAGCGCGCACATCACTCTGCGGTATCTGGGGGACGCGGTCGAGCTCGAAGTGATCGACGACGGCCGTCCCAAGCACGCCTCCGTCGGCAGCCGGCTCGGGCATGTCGGGATTCGTGAGAGGGTCGGGCTGCTCGGTGGTGAGAGCGAGATCGGTCCCCGGCCGGTCGGTGGGTTCCGGGTCCGGGTGCGGATCCCGGTACGGCGTGGGCTCGACGGAGGAGTAGACGAATGATGCGCGTCCTGCTGGTCGACGACCAGGACCTGGTCCGGGCCGGTTTCCGGATGATCCTCTCGGTCGAGGCCGAGATCGAGGTGGTCGGTGAGGCGGCCGACGGCGAGAAGGCGGTCGAGCTCGCCCTGCAGCTGCGGCCGGACGTCGTACTGATGGATGTCCAGATGCCCGGGATGGACGGCATCACCGCGACCCAGAAGATCGTCGCGGCGGACGCCGGCAAGGTGATCATCCTGACCACGTTCGACCGGGACGACTACCTGTTCGAGTCGCTCGGTGCGGGGGCCAGCGGGTTCCTGCTGAAGAACACCGCGCCGGAGGACCTGGTCGAGGCAATCGAGGTCGTGCACTCGGGCCACGCGCTGCTCGCGCCCGAGGTGACGCGGCGGGTGATCAAGCGGTTCACCGGTGGTGGCGAGCGGGTCTACCGCCCGGATCTGATCGCCGACCTGACCGAGCGTGAGCGTGAGGTTCTCGGGCTGATCGCGCGCGGCCTCACCAACACCGAGATCGCCAACCAGCTCTATGTCGGCGAGGCCACAGTCAAGACGCATGTCTCCCGAGTGCTGCTCAAGCTCGGGCTACGCGACCGCGTCCAGGCAGTTGTCTTCGCCTACGAGTGCGGACTGGTCACCCCCGGCGACGACCTGGCCGGCTGACGCGCCAGCACCGCACCAACCAGCAGTACGACGACCGCCGCGCATCCGACGACCACGCCGACCGCGGACAGCACCAGCGGGAGCACCAGTACGACGGCAACGCTGATCAGCACGAAGATCAGCGGTGTGACCGGTGGACTGACGATCGGCGCGTGGACCAGCCAGAGCATGGTCAGAAAGACCGCCACTGGCAGGGCAACGGCGTACCCGACTGATTGTGGTGCGTGGGTGGTCTCCTCGACCGCCACCTCCAGTCCACTGCCTAGTGCGGCCAGTGCGGCGAACAGGAAGTAGTGACCGTAGCCCCAACGGTAAGAGTGCTGGCGGCGTTCGCTGAGGCCGGCACCGGACGGGTGCAGGAAGTAGAGCCACCAGAGCGCGAACAGCAAGACCAGTCCGGCTCCGGCAACCAGCAGGAACGACGCGCTGACGTGGTCGCTCGCCACTGCTGCTTCGACACCCCGGCTGGCCGCCAGCACGCTCTCGCCGAGCAGGATGATCGCGAACAGCCCATAGCGCTCGGCAATGTGGTGCGGGTGCCAGGTCGTCTGCGGTCCGCGCTCGGCCCACCACGGTACGGCGAGCTCGACGACGACCAGCAGCACGAACCAGGGGAGTGCCAGGTCCGCGAGTACCAGAGCCAGTAGCCAGCCGACTTGAGCTGCTGCGATCCCCGCGGCGTACTTGAGCGCCGTACTGCGCCCTGCGGGGTTCTCGTACGCCGCGCGCAGCCACTGGAGGACCAGTCCGGCCCGCATGATCAGGTAGCCGATGAGCACGGTCCGGTAGTCGCCCGAGGCCGCAGCCGCCGGTACGCCGGCCGCCAGCACGAGCACTCCGGCCATCTGCACCATGGTGAGCAGCCGGTACGGCACGTCGTCGGTGTCGTACGACGAGGCGAACCAGGTGAAGTTCATCCAGGCCCACCAGATCGCGAAGAACACCTGGAGGAAGCCGAGTACCTCGGCGTGGCCGTCGGCGATGCTGTGCGCGAGCTCCGCGGTCACTGCGGCGACCGCCACCACGAAGGTGAGGTCGAAGAGCAGCTCCAGCGGGCTCGACGTCCGGTGCGGCTCGTCGATGGAGCGGGCGGTCATCCTGGTCATGTCAGGCAAGACAGCCGACCGGACGCCGATGTGACAGGTGATGTCACAACCTTGCGCAGTCGTCTGTCTTGACTGGTGAGTGGCGCCAGCCGGGCGCCTGGCAGGCAGGAGCGGGGTTGTGAAGATCGTCGTGATTGGCGGCACCGGGCTGATCGGCTCGAAGGTCGTGCGGCGGCTGGAGGCACACGGGCACAAAGCAGTCGCGGCGTCGCCCGACACGGGCGTGAACTCGCTCACCGGTGAGGGCCTGGACGAGGTGATGACCGGTGCGTCGGTGGTCATCGACCTGTCGAACTCACCGTCGTTCGAGGACCAGGCGGTGCTGGACTTCTTCCGCACGGCCACCAGCAACGTGCTGGCCGCGGAGAAGCGGGCCGGCGTCGGTCACCACGTCGCACTGTCGATTGTCGGCACCGAGCGTTCACCGCAGATCGGCTACTTCCGCGCCAAGGTCGCCCAGGAGGAGCTGATCGAGTCCTCCGGTGTGCCGTTCTCGCTGGTGCACGCGACGCAGTTCTTCGAGTTCGTGAAGGCGATCGCCGCGACCTCCGAGGTCGACGGCGTGGTCCGGATCCAGCCGGTGAACTTCCAGCCGATCGCCGGTGACGACGTCGCCGACGAGGTCGCCAAGGTCGCGGTGGGCGAGCCGCTGAACGGACGGGTCGAGATCGCCGGACCGGACAAGGAGCGGATGGACGAGTTCTTCCGCAAGGCTCTCGCTGAGCTGGGCGACCCCCGCGAGGTCGTCACCGACCCGGAGGCGACGTACTACGGCGCTGTGGTCAGCGAGGACGCTCTGGTACCGGTCGGCGAGGCAGTGCTCGGCCGGATCCACTACGCCGATTGGGAGAAGAAATGACCAGCGACGACTTCCTGCACGAACTCGAGGCCGAGACCAAGGCGGAGCTCGGTGCGCTGGAGGCCGCCGTACCGGACGTTGAGTTGCCGGTGGAGCAGTGGCTGGTAGACCCGGCCGAGGAGGCGATGGAGCAAGCCAGTCTCCGTAGCCTGCTCGGTGCGGTGGAGGCCCTGGAGGATCCGGGTCAGTGAGACCGGCTCCGGGTGTGTGGCAGCACATCCGGAGCCTTCAGTCGACCTGGATTCGCTCCAGCTTGTCGGGGTTCATCTGGACGTTGATCCGGTAGATGCCGTCAGCGGAGGTGCTGACCGTGAGGACGGTGCGGACCTGACCGTCGACGGTGAGGACCGCGGCCGGTGCGCCGTTCATCTGCGTCCAGACGATCTCCACGCCGACCCAGAAGCGGGTGTGGAAGGAACGGAAGAACTTCGCCACCCGCTCGGACCCGACCACCGGGAACTTCGACGCCCGCGCCTTGCCGTTGCCGTCCGACACACTCGTCACGTCGGCCGCGAACAAGTCCTCGAGCTCCACCAAGTCTCCGGACTTGGCGGCATTCACGAAGGCGGTGAGGAGCCGCTGCTGCTCGGCCGCGTCCACCTCTACCCGCCGCTCACCGTCGACGTGCTTGCGGGCCCGGCTGACCAGCTGCCGCACGGCAGGCTCATTCAGCTGCAGGATGTCGGCGATCTGGCTGTACGGGTAGTCGAACGCCTCCCGCAGTACGTACGCTGCCCGCTCGTTGGGGGACAGGCGCTCCATCAGCAGCAGTACGGCGAACGCCAGCGCCTCACCGCGTTCCGCGCCGAGGTACGGGTCCGCGCTCGTGTCGACCGGCTCCGGCAACCACGGCCCGATGTACGACTCCCGCCGTACCCGGGCTGACTGGGTCGCGTTGATCGCGAGGCGGGTGGTCGCAGTGGCCAGGTAGGCGGCCGGGTTGAGCACGACACTGCGGTCGGCCAGCTGCCAGCGCAGCCACACGTCCTGCACGATGTCCTCGGCCTCGCTCGCGCTGCCGAGCATCCGGTAGGCGATCCCGAAAAGCCTCGGTCGCACCTCGCCGAAGATCGCCGCCGCCTGGTCGAGGTCCTCGCTCACGGTAGTCATCATCCTCCCTGATCGCGCTGTCACCAGTCCCGACCACCGGGACACGCCGGATGTGACATCAGCGCACCGTGGCGTAGCCCACTCTCCACCGTGCGGATGACACCGGCGATCACCCTGGCGGCCGACGTACGGCGGGGGCCCGACTGGCTAACTTTGAGCTACTTCCGGTGTGGAAGTGGGGGCCGATGTGACAGGAACGGTGACGGATGCTGAGGGTGGCTGGACTCACTCGGCGGTTCGGTGAACAGCTGGCGCTGGACGACGTGACATTCGACGTCGTGCCAGGGCGGATGACCGGGTTCGTCGGGGCCAACGGGGCCGGGAAGACGACGACGATGCGGATCATCCTCGGCGTCCTGGCCGCCAACGCCGGGGAGGTGCGCTGGCACGGTGAACTGCTGACGCAGAAGGCACGACGGGAATTCGGCTACATGCCGGAGGAGCGCGGGCTGTACCCGAAGATGAAGATCCGCGACCAGCTGGTCTTCTTCGGCCGGCTGCACGGTCTCTCGGTGGACAAGGCAACCGAGCGGACCGACAAGCTGCTCAGCCGGCTCGGCCTGGCCGAGCGGGCGACCGACGTACTCGAGACGCTCTCACTGGGCAACCAGCAGCGGGTGCAGATCGCGGTGGCACTGATCCACGAGCCGATCGCGCTGGTGCTGGACGAGCCGTTCAGCGGACTCGACCCGCTGGCCGTCGATGCGATGGTGGACCTGCTGCGCGAGGAGGTCACGCCGGAGGTTCCGGTGCTTTTCTCCAGCCACCAGCTCGATCTGGTCGAGCGGCTCTGCGACGACCTGGTGGTGCTGTCCCGTGGCAAGGTCGTTGCCGCGGGCCCCGTTGCGGAACTCGCCGCGAGCCAGACACCGACGTACCGGCTGGTGGTCGACGGCGACGCCGGCTGGCTGCGGGACCTGCCCGGTCTGCACGTCCGCGACGTGGCCGGCGGTACGGCGCTCTTCGACGCCGAGGACGACGGCGCGGCACAACAGATTCTTCAGCAAGCGATCAGCCGTGGACCGGTCCTGGAATTCGGGCCGGAGCGGGTGGCTTTGAGCGACGTCTTCCGGGAGGCGACCCGATGAACGACCGGACCCTGGATCGGCCCTGGATGCTGATCGCCGAGCGCGAGATCACCACCAAGCTACGGGACAAGACCTTCATCGGCTCGACGCTGGTGATGCTGATCATCGTCATGGCCGCGGTGATCCTGCCGGCGATACTGGCCGGAGGCAACGACTCCGACAAGATCGCGGTGATCGACGACGGCGGAGCGGCCGTCGTCCAGCGGGCTTCGGAGACGCAAGGCGGTAACGCCTACGAGCCCCTGCGGGTTGCGGATCAGGCCGCTGCGGAGCAGGCGGTGACGAAGGCTGATGCCACCGCCGCGTTGCTGCCGGGACCTGATGGGTACGTCGTTGTCGGCAAGGAGAAGGTGGGCTCCGGGGTCGGTGGCGCGCTGCGTGCTGCCGTGGCCTCGGTCGGGATGGAGAAGAACGCGGCCGGTGCGAAGCTGACGCCGGAGCAGTTGCGGGCCGGTACGCAGGTGACCGAGAAGATCCTGGAGCCTGGACTGCTGCCGGGGTACGTATCGGACTTCGTGAACATCGGGTTGGCGCTGGTGTTCTACATGACGGCGCTCGGCTTCGGCATGATGATCGCGCAGAGCGTCGTACAGGAGAAGGAGAGCCGGGTCGTCGAGATCCTCGCTGCCTCGGTACCGATCCGGTCGCTGCTGTGGGGCAAGGTGCTCGGCAATACTGTGCTCGCGCTCACACAGATCCTGGTGATCGCGATCGCCTCGCTGATCGGACTGACCGTGACCGACCAGCTCGACATCCTGTCCGTCGTGGCCCCAGTGGCCGGGTGGTTCGTGATCTTCTTCGTGCTCGGGTTCGTCGCCCTGGCCGGACTGTGGGCGGTCGCCGGCTCGCTGGCGACCCGGCAGGAGGACCTCGGCTCCACCACGCTGCCCGGGCAGATGATCCTGATGATCCCGTTCTTCTTCGCGGTGTTCGCCGGATCGGAGGCCCGGGAGATCGCCTCGTTCGTCCCGATCGCGTCCTCGATGTCGATGCCCGGGCGGATGCTGACCGAGGACGTGCCGCTCTGGCAGCCGCTGGCGGCGATCGGGATCCTGCTCCTGGCCACGGTGCTGATCATCCGGATCGGCGCCCGGCTGTACGAGCGCACCCTGCTCAAGACCGGCCGCCGGCTCGGTTACCGCGAGGCTCTGTCGCTCGAAGCTGGGTGACCTATCGTTACAGCCCGGGTGAGCGTTACAGGGTTTACCCGGGCTGTGACGAAACCGCAATCTTGATTACCTGTGTCCTGTGTAGCGACTTGGACTACGGTCTCAACGCATGAACGTGGAGCTGCGCCATCTCCGTGTGGTCGTCCTGGTTGCCGAGGCCGGATCCGTCGGCCGGGCTGCCCGGTGGCTCAAGGTCAGCCAGCCCAGCCTCACGGCGCAGCTCAAACGGATCGAGGCCGCCTTCGGCGGTGAACTCTTCGAGCGCTCCCGCACCGGTGTCACCCCGACCGCACTAGGCCGGTACGCCGTGGACCGGGCCCGCGCCATCCTCGTCGACGTCGACCACCTCGCGGCGACCGTGTCCGCGATGACCGCGAGCGAGTCCAGCGCCGTACGGCTCGGTGGTTTCCCGACCGCACCGATGTCCGGGATCGCGCACCGGCTACGGGACCACGGCCAGATCGAGCAGGTCAGCATCGAGGTCGAGTGGTCCACGAGCGTGCTGCTCCAGCAGCTGGAGAGCGGGCGGCTGGATTTCGCTCTGCTGCGTGAGTTCCCGGGGTTCGAGCTGCGGCTCCCCACGGGGGTCGAGGCGTGCACGGTCGTCGAGTCGGAATCGGCGTACGTCGTCATGTCCGCCGACCACCCCGCTGCGTCCGTCGGCCACACCGAGATCGACCTGGCCACGCTCTCCGGCGAGGAATGGATCGGCGAACCGCCGGATGACAGCGGCTTCCACGTCCTGTTCCGCGCCGCCTGCGAACAGGCCGGCTTCCAGCCGAAGGTCGAGCACCACTCCGTCGACACCTCGGTCCTGATGGGGTTCGTCACCAGCGGTCAGGGGGTCGCGCTCATCTCGCCGACGTCGTACCGGCTGCTCTCCCGCGACGTCATCACCCGCCCACTCACCGGCGACCCCATCCACCGCCGCCTGCTGCTGGCCTGGAGCACCGACTCCCCCCGAGCCCAGATGGCCCCCGACGTCCTCGCCATGGCCACCGCCGCGTACGACGAGGCCCTGGCCGAACACGCCCGCCGCGACCAGCCCCACCACCACATGCACGTGGCGTGAGCCTGGTTCGGCTCACGCCACTCCGGGGTCTTCTCAGGCGCCCGCCGGCCGCATCCCCGGCGAGTTGAACGGCCCCTCGAACGCACTCACATGGAACTCACCCGTGTCCTCCGGGTCCTCCATCCGCTCCCGATACTGCTGTCCCACCCGCTCCGGCTCCCCAACCGAACCCTGCCACCCAACCCCACCACTCCGCGGAGCGTCCGGCTTGTCCCCACCAGCCGGCGCGGACGGCGGAGGCACAGCCTGAAACCCACCCGGCCCCCCACCCGTCGACCCACCACCTGCCGCGCCACCGACCGCCCCGCCACCTGACGCGCCACCGGCCGACCCACCACTGGCCGCGCCGCCACCGGCAGACCCGCCACCTGACGCGCCACCGGTCGCCCCACCACTGGCCGCCGCACCACTGGCCGCGCCGCCACCGGCAGACCCGCCACCCGCAGGTCCATCCGACCTGTCGTCCTCGGAGCCGCCACCCGCAGGCGCGGCGTCAGGAGCATGCTGTGCCACATCCCTGGTCTCGTCCTCGGCCGCCGCGGGCTCAGCCACCGTGGTCGGCTCGGCCGCAGGGGCAGCCGGGGGAGCAGTAGGCGCACTAGCAACCGGCTCCTCAGCCGCCGGTGCGGGAGCGACAGACGCTCCAGCTACTGGTGCAGCGGCAGCAGGTGCCTCCGCCTCCGGCGCGGCAGCCACAGGCTCGGCTTCAGGAGCTTGCTGTGCGACATCCCTGGTCTCGTCCTCGGCCGCCGCGGGCTCAGCCACCGTGGTCGGCTCGGCCGCAGGGGCAGCCGGGGGAGCGGTAGGCGCACTAGCAACCGGCGCCTCAGCCTCGGGTGCGGGACCAGCAGGTGCAGCAGCTACCGGCGTGCCAACCCTGGGATCCGCAGCTACGGGCGCTCCACCCTCGGCACGACCGTCTGCGTCATCCCCGTTCTCTGCGTCGGTCGCCGCGGGCTCAGCCACCGCGGTCTGCTCGGCCGCAGGAGCAACGGCCGTGGCGTCTGCGTCGTGGTCCGACGCGATCACGGTGACCTCGTCGGCATCGGGCATCGGGGCGACGACGGTCTCGTCGCGATCGCTCGGCACCAGCACCGTGTCATCGTTGCTGTAGGCAACCTCATTGCCGACGACCGGGAACGCGGCCGTGCGCTCGGGTGCCGGCTCCGCGACCGGGAACTGCGCCGTCTGCTCATCCGCCTGGTTCCGCGGACGCTCCGGCTCGTCGAACAGATCGTCGTACCGATTCGACGGCTCGTACGACGGCGCGGCGTACCCAGCACCGCCGTACGACTCAGCCGGATAGTTGCTAGCAGCAACCGGATAAACAGCCGCAGTGGCCGCCTCCTGCTGCGCCTGCGCGGCTTCCTGCTCACGCTGCAGCCGCTCGGCCTCGGCCCGCGCGAGCCGCCGGCGCTGCACGCTCCGGACGATGAGCTGGATCGCGTACACCAGTGAGATCACCGTCAGGATCGGTACGACGCCGTTCAGCGTGTACTGCCGCGTGCCCTCGACCATGCCCGCGGTCACCCCGGGCACATCGTTGAGGAAGTTCGTGGTCCGGTTCGGAATCCACAGCCAGCAGTACACCAGCGTGCCGAACGCAAGGAACGCGCCGATCGCGCCCGCACCGGAGAAGTACGACACGACGGCCCAGAAGACGAGCGCACCCACAGCGTAGGCGAGCGTCATCCCCTTGGTGTTCAGCTGAATCCCACCCGGTGCGCTGAGTACCCCGAACACCGCCGGCCCGGCCAGTGCGACCGCAACCCCGAGCAAAAAGCCAAGAAATTTGGACACACCTCCACCGTAGCGACGTTTGACCGTCACGCCCGGCAGACACTTCGCAGGTGCGCACAAGGGTGACTACTTTCAGTGCGCACCGCGCCCCACAGACGAGAACGCCTATTGACAATCGATAGATTACCAGCGACTCTCGATGCATGCTGAGTGAGAATCGAGCGGTCGCCGCACTCCGGGTGTTCCTGGTGGTGCTGTTCGCGATCCTGGTCGTGTTCCAGACCCTGTCGCTGCCCGGGCAGTTCCGGCATCAGGCCCAGGTGAATCCGGAGGATGCGGCCCTGCGCTGGCCGGCCACCTTCATCGCCGCGTTCGTGGTGCTCTGCGTCCAGGTCGTGGTGGTGTCGACCTGGCAGTTGCTGACCATGGTCAAGCGCGACCGCATCTTCACCACCGCGGCCGTCTTCTGGGTCAACCTGATCATCGGCGCGATCGCCGGCGTCTGGCTCGTCGTCGGCGCGATCTTCGTCTGGGTCGTCCTCCAGGCCGACGATCCAGGCGTACCGATGGTGCTGCTCCTGCTGGAGGTCGTGATCACCGTGATCGGTCTGCTGATGGTCGTCCTGCGCGCACTGCTGCAGCGGGCGACCACCCTGCGCACCGATATGGAAGCGGTGATCTGATGCCGATCGTCGTCCGCATCGACGTCGAACTGGCCCGCCGCAAACTCAGCGTCGGCGAGTTCGCCGAACGCGTCGGACTGACCCCCGCCAACGTCGCCGTACTGAAGAACGGCCGCGCCAAAGCAGTCCGCTTCAGCACCCTCGAAGCCATGTGCCGAGTCCTCGAATGCCAACCCGGCGACCTCCTCGAATGGATCGACGACGATCCCTCCGGCACCTGATCCCAGGCGTCGGGAAGAACACGGAGTAGTCGGCGGCGGCTTCCACGCTCAGGCTCAGGAGCTCCACCGATAGGCCCGGAGCAGACACCACTACGTGTCCTTACCGACGCTCGGGGCGAAGTGCGCGACCCTCACCTGTTGCTCAGCCCAGCGATAAGTGGAGCGGCCGAGTGGTCAGACGGTGAGGCCGTAGGTGATGCCGGTGGCGGGTGCCTCGGGGTGGGCGATGTCCGGGCTGCGGTCGTAGGGCTCCCAGGCGAGGAAGTGATCGAGGTGCCGCCGGACCGACTCGAGCACCTCGGTGACCGGGACGTCGCGGCCGAGCTCCTTCGACAGCGTGGTCACGTCGGCATCGGAGATCCCGCAAGGGACGATCCGGTCGAACCAGGTGAGGTCGTTGTCGCAGTTCAGTGCGAACCCGTGCATCGTGACACCACGGGTGACGCGGATCCCGATCGCGGCGATCTTCCGCTCCCGCCCGCGTTCGTCGGCCGCGA
This sequence comes from Kribbella sp. NPDC056345, assembly GCF_042262745.1. Lineage (NCBI taxonomy): Bacteria > Bacillati > Actinomycetota > Actinomycetes > Propionibacteriales > Kribbellaceae > Kribbella > Kribbella sp. NPDC056345. The sequence continues at coordinate 215,048 of NZ_JBHJQQ010000010.1, forward strand.
CCCAGACCCCGCTGCGTCCCTTGACCCGCCCGGTCGTGACACCGAGCTCGGCGCAGACCGCGATCAGGGCTTCCTCGAGCCGGCGGACGTAGTCGACGACGTACACGTGGGAGGCCAGCTTGACGATCGGGTACCCGACGAGCTGCCCGGGGCCGTGCCAGGTGATCTTGCCGCCCCGGTCGACGTCCACCACCGGCGTCCCGTCCAGGGGCCGCTCGTGCGGCTCGGTCCGCTTGCCGGCGGTGTAGACCGGCGGGTGCTCGAGCAGGATGACAGTGTCCGAACCGGTGCCTTCGGCAACCGCCGCATGCAGTCGCCGCTGCTCGTCCCATGCGGTCTGGTAGTCCACTGCGCCGGCACCGAACCCGGCCTCGACGTACTCGATAGCCCTCACGCCACCGAGTGTAGGCCGGTTGCCTGTGGATAACTTCCGCGGGGCTTGCGGCGATCGGTGCATCCTCTTGGCATGGAACCCGAAGACCTCGCCGGCTACAGCCTGCGCCGGAGGCTCGGGTCCGGATCGGCCGGCACCCTCTGGCAGGTCCGCGACCTCGCCACCGGCCGCCATGCCGTGCTCAGACGTATCCCAGTCACCACGATCCAGCGAGAGGAGCAGCTCCGTGACGAGCTCCTGGTTCTCCGACGGATCAACCACCCGCACATCACCCGCGTCCTGGAGGTCCGCGAGACGGCCGGCGAGTGGCTCGTCTTCAGTCAGCACGTCGTCGCCCTCAACCTGACCGAGGTCCTGCGGCGCCGGGGGAGTATGTCGTCCGGCGAGATCGTCACGCTCCTCAGCCCACTGGCCGACGCCCTGCACTACCTCCACCACTGCGGCCTGATCCACGGCCATCTGACACCCCCCAACATCCTGATCGACGTCGAGGGCCGCCCACTCCTGACCGACGCAACCTTCCACTCACTGAACCTCCACGCCCCGACCAGCCCACCACCATCACACAGCGCCGACCTGCTGGCCCTGTCGACCATCGCCACTCACGCCGGCGGCCCCGCCACCCTGTTCGCCTCCGCCGTCTTCACCAAGACCCCAGCACCCCGCCTGGCCAGCCACCTGCTAACCCTCACCACCCCAGAGCCCATCAACCTCGGCGACCCCGACGACCCACCCCCCGACCCGCCCACGGACGACGACGACCCCATCGAACACTCCCGTACGCCGCCAGCCCCGCCTCCACCCAAGCCCTCCGCCCCGACCTCCCCACCACCCCCCGAACCGCCTACGGCAAATCTCATCCCCACCCACCCCAAACCCCGCCGCCCCCTCCTACCCAAACTCACCCGCCGAACCCCCGCCCCCACTCCCATCCCCCTGTCCCGCCTAACCTCCAAACCCCTCACCCGAACCCACGTCATCCACCCGACCCAAACCCACCTCATCGGCACCACCCACGTAGAACCAGCCATCACCTGGTCCACCCCACCCGAGCGGCTCGCCGATAGTGGCCCCGCACCCGCCTCCCCGTTCCCTCTTCCCGAGCGCCCGCCCACCAGCTGGCCAGCCCCATCCGAGCCCCTCGCCGATAGACGCCCCGCAGCCGCCACCCCCTTCGGCACGCCCCGGCGACCATCCAGGAGCTCGAATGCCGATACCGAGGGGCTGTCCGATGTTTCCGCGCATGGGCCAGCGTTCATGCGAGGCCACATTCGCCGTCGAGTCTGGCGGCGACGACACACCTGGTGGGGTCGCCTTGACCTGTCGCGCCTGCTGACCGAGCTGCGCTACCGATTCAGCCATCCCGCGTACGGCGTCGGGGTCGCAGTCGGCCTAGGGGTGGCAGTGGTCCTAGGCCTGGGCCTCGCAGCCCGGGCAGTCCTCGGCGAATCCGACACCCCCGCAGCCACCGCAGTCGAGACATCCAACCCGGCATCCAACCCGGCATCCAACCCGGCATCCAACCCGGCATCCAACCCGGCATCAGCCCCGGCACCCACCGCGGCATCCGGCTCAGTTTCCCCCTCAGCATCCGGCCAGGCATCGACCCCGGCGACCATCCCGAGCACGGGCATCACAGCCCCCACCAGCCCGCCAACGCAGACCGACTCCAAAGGCCCAACGACTCCGCCACCCACAGCTCCCACACCCCCGGGTAAGGAGAACCCCACGACCCCACCGCCACCTCGGCGCACCGCCCCCAGCCGATCCGTGGCCGGGTGGCTCGCCACCTTGCGTGCGCTGGACGCTCAGCGTGCACAAGCGTTCCGGACCCTCGACACCGCAGCCCTCGACAAGATCTACGTCCCCGGCAGCCCACCCTGGCGATCGGACCGAGCCCTCCTGGCCGACTACCGCAAGCAGCGCATCCACATCCAGGGCCTACGAATCCAGATCGACAAAACCACCATCACCCACCAATCCCCGACCGCGGTCACCCTCCGCACCACAGACCACCTGACCGCCGGCCAAGCAGTCCACGAATCCGGCACCCGAATCCCCCTCCCACCCGGCACCCCCACCACCCGCCTGATCACCCTCACGCAGTCCGCCTCAACCCTCACATGGCGCATCAGCACAATCACCCAAGCCTGAGCCCATACCGCCCAACCGCTGGTGATGAGTGGCAGGGTCGCTCGGACGCGCCCGGGTTCCTACGGCGGTGGTTGCTCGCCGCTGCGGCCGGGTTCCTACGGCGGTGGTTGCGCGCCGCTGCGGCTGGCCTGCAGAGGAGGTGCGGCTGGGCGGGTCTACGGCTGCGCCGCTTGGCGAGGTCGGCGGCCTCGGCCGTGCCAACAATCGTGGGCTTGAACAAGAAACGGTGGGGTTGAACATGTCATTCCTTGTTCAAGCCCACCGCACTGTGTCCAGACCCCGCGAGCTGTCCGGGCACGCACGCTCACCTCCACGTTGGGCAACAAACCGCCGTACATGCAGTGTCTGAAGGATCCGCGGACGGGGTCTCCGCATCGTCGGACGTTGTGGCGGGCATGCCTTTGGAGGCACGCCCCGTCGTCGTGTGCGATGTGGGGTCTGAGTTGTCGGCTGCGCTCGGGCCGTCGGGAGGGCGTGAGGGACGGGAGGTGTCGGGGCGTGGGGCTCGAGTGCGGGGGTATCTCCTGTCCTGCGGGTTGTTAGGGGGTGAAGGCGGCGGTTACTGCGTCGGGGGGGGTGGGGTGGGTGAAGGTGAAGGAGGCGGATTCGAGGCGGGTGGGGAGGGCTCGGTTGCTGCCCAGGAGTTCCCAGGCGAACTCGCCCAGGGCCAGGCGCATCAGGGCGGCGGGGACGGGGACGAGGGCTGGGCGGTGTAGGGCGGTGCCGATGGCTTGGGCTACTTCGGCGTTGGTGGCGGGGGTGGGGAGGGTGACGTTGACCGGGCCGGTGAGGGTTTCGTGGTCGGCGACGAAGCGGACGGCTCGGAGCCAGTCGGTGAGGGAGACGATGGGGAAGTACTGCTTGCCGGAGCCGAAGCGGCCGCCGACGCCCAGGCGGAAGGGGAGCGTCAGGAGCTGGAAGGCGGGAGCTTTGCGGGCCAGGACCACGCCGGTGCGGAGGGCGGCTACGCGGCAGCCTGCTGCGCGGGCTGGTTCCAGGGCGCCTTCCCAGAGGCGGACCACGTCGGCGAGGAAGCCGTCGCCGAGCGGGGAGTCCTCGGTGAGGATCTCGTTGCCGCAGTCGAGGCCGTAGCCGCCGACGCCGCTCTGGGTGAGGAGGGCGGGGCGGCGTTCGAGTTGGGCGGCCGCGTTGGCGAGGGTGGCGGTGGTGGTGACGCGGCTTTCGCGGATGGTCTTGCGGTACATCGGGGTCCAGGGGCGGCCGATGTTCGCGCCGGCCAGGTTGATCAGGGCGTCGGCGTCGGCGATCGCGGTGAGGTCGAGTTCACCGCGGGCCGGGTCCCATTGGAGTTCGCCGGGGCCGGACGGCGTCCGTCGTACCAGGCGGATGACGTCGTGGCCGTCGGCGGCGAGATCGCGGGCCAGGGACCGGCCGAGGAAGCCGGAGGCGCCGGCGAGCACGTACTTCATCCAGTTCGCTCCTTGCAGACAGTTCGCTCAGTGCAGAAACCCAGGGCCGGAAAGAGGACCGGCGCCGGTCCGTCGGAACGGAACCGGCGCCGGGTCGCGCAGTACTGCGGATGGATCAGACGTCGAACTGGGCCTCTTCGAGGCGCTGCTTGACGGCCGTCAGGTAGCGGGCCGCGTCGGCGCCGTCGACCAGGCGGTGGTCGTAGGTGAGGGCCAGGTAGACCATCTGGCGGATGGCGATGGTCTCGCCGAGCTCGGGGTGGGTGATGACGACCGGGCGCTTGACCACGGCGCCGGTACCGAGCATGCCGACCTGCGGCTGGTTCAGGATCGGGGTGTCGAACAGGGCACCCCGGCTGCCGGTGTTGGTGATGGTGAAGGTGCCGCCCGCCATCTCGTCCGGCGTCACCTTGTTGTTGCGGGTGCGGTCGGCGAGGTCGGCGATCTTCTTCGCCAGACCGGCGATGTTCAGGTCACCGGCGTTGTGGACGACCGGGACCATCAGGCCGCGCTCGACATCCACCGCGATGCCCAGGTGCTCGGCAGCGTGGTAGGTGATCTCGCCCTTCTCCTCGTCGATCGACGCGTTCAGCTTCGGGTACTGCTTGAGCGCGTCGATGGCGGCGAGGGCGAAGAACGGGAGGAAGGAGAGCTTGGTGCCCTCGCGGGCCTCGAACTCGGCCTTCTTCGCGTTGCGCAGCTTGGCGATCTCGGTGACGTCGACCTCGACCACGGTGGTCAGCTGCGCCGAGACCTTCAGGCTGTTGACCATGTGTGAGGCGATGGCCTTGCGGATCCGGCTCATCTTCTCGGTGGTGCCACGCAGCGGGCTGACCGACGCGGCCTTCGCGGCCGGCGCTGCTCCAGCCGGGGCGGCGGCCGGTGCTGCTGCGGCAGCGGCCTTCTTGGCCTCGGCGGCGGAGATCACGTCCTGCTTGCGGATGCGGCCACCGACGCCGGTGCCCTGGACGGCGTTGAGGTCGACCTGGTGCTCGGCCGCCAGCTTGCGGACGAGGGGGGTCACGTAGTTCGGGCCCTCGGCGGAGGAACCGTTCGACGATGCGGCCGGAGCCTGTACGGCGGGTGCCTGCGCAGCCGGGGCTTGCGCGGGCGGAGCCGCCTGCGGGGCCGGCGCCTGAGCCGGGGGAGCGGCGGCCGGAGCGGGAGCAGCAGCCGGAGCCTGCGGTGCCGGTGCCTGGGCGGCCGGTGCCTGGGCGGCCGGAGCCTGTGCGGGAGCCTGGGCCGGTGCGGCTGCGGGGGCCGGAGCCTCGGCGGGCTTCTCGGCCGGGGCCGGGGAAGCGGCCGGGGCCTGGGCGGCGGGGGCTGCGTCGCCGGAGCCGACGATCGCGAGCTCGGCGCCGACCTCGACGGTCTCGTCCTCGGCGACCTTGATCTCGAGGAGCTTGCCGGCGACGGGCGACGGGATCTCGGTGTCGACCTTGTCGGTGGAGACCTCGAGGAGGGGTTCGTCGACGGCTACGTCGTCGCCGACCTGCTTGAGCCAGCGGGTGACCGTTCCTTCGGTCACGCTCTCGCCCAGTGCGGGGAGGGTGACGGAGGTGCCCGATGCGGCCGAGGAGGCCGCGGGGGCTGAGGCTGCGTCGGCCGAAGAGTTGGAGGAGGAGTCAGCCTGAGCAGCTGGGGCCGGGGCTTCGGCGGGCGCGGCGGCGGCCGGAGCCTGCTCGGCGGCCTGGGCTTGCGGCTGCTCGGCGGGTGCCGGGGCGGCCTCGGCCTGCGGCTGCTCGGCGGGGGCCTCGGCCGGAGCGGCCTGGGCCTGCTCGGCGGGGGCCTCGGCGGCAGGAGCGGAGCCGGTGGACTCGCCGGCGTCACCGATGACGGCCAGTTCGGCGCCGACCTCGACGGTCTCGTCCTCGGCGGCCTTGATCTCGAGGAGGGTGCCCGCGACGGGCGACGGGATCTCGGTGTCGACCTTGTCGGTCGAGACCTCCAGCAGGGGCTCGTCGACGGCAACCGTGTCGCCGACCTGCTTGAGCCAGCGGGTGACGGTTCCTTCGGTGACGCTCTCCCCGAGGGCCGGCAGGGATACAGAGGTCGGCATGACGGTCGTTGCTCCTTCGTCTGATCGGTCGAGTGTCAGCCTACGGTGCCGCTGGCGCGGGCGGGACGCGGGTCACGCGAACCCGGATTACCCGCCAGTCACAAACCTACTAGGGCGCGCCAGCGGCCCCGGCTGAAGCTCAGTCGTGGAAATGCAGCGGTTTGCCGGCGAGCGCCAGGTGGGCCTCGCCGAGGGCTTCGTTCTGGGTCGGGTGCGCGTGCACGAGCGGTGCGACGTCGGCGGGGTAGGCCTCCCAGTTGTAGATCAGCTGGGCTTCGCCGATCAGTTCGCCGACCCGGGAGCCGACCATGTGCAGGCCGACGACGGCGCCGTCCTTGGCCCGGACCAGCTTCACGAAGCCGGCGGTCTTCAGGATCTGGCTCTTGCCGTTGCCGCCGAGGTTGTAGTTGAGGATCTCGACCTCGCCGTACTTCGCGCGGGCCTGCTCCTCGGTCAGCCCGACCGACGCCACCTCGGGCTCGGAGTAGGTGACCCGGGGGATACCGGCCTCGTCGATCGGCGTCGGCGCGAGCCCGGCCAGGTGCTCGGCGACGAAGATGCCCTGCTGGAACCCGCGGTGCGCGAGCTGCAGGCCGGGCACGATGTCACCGACGGCGTACACGCCCGGCACGCTGGTCTGCAGGGTGGCGTCGACGGTGACGAAACCGCGGTCGAGGGCGACCCCGACCTCCTCGAACCCGAGGCCGGCCGTGTTCGGGCCGCGGCCGACCGCGACGAGCAGGACCTCGGCCTCGATCACCTCACCACCGGCCACGGTCACCTGGACACCGTTGCCGACGACCTTGACCGACTCGAACGGCGTACCCGTCTTGAAGGCGATCTTGCGCTTGCGGAAGGCTCGCTCGAGCGTCTTCGAGCAGTCGGCGTCCTCGGCCGGCACCAGCCGCGGCAGCGCCTCGACGATGGTGACCTTGGTCCCGAACGACGTCCACGCGGAGGCGAACTCGACACCGATCACGCCGCCGCCCAGGACGACCGCGGACTCCGGCACGCGGTCGAGCGTCAAAGCGTGCTCGCTGGCGATCACATACTGGCCGTCGAGCTCGAGACCGGGCAGCGACCGGGAGTGCGAGCCGGAGGCCAGTATCACGTTACGGCCCGTGTACGTCGTGCCACCGACCTCGACCGTGGTCGGGGAGGTGAGTCGTCCCTCGCCCTCGATCACGGTGATTCCGCGGGCCTTGAGCTGGCCCTGCAGACCCTTGAACAGCCGGTCGACGACACCGTCCTTGTACTTGTTCACGCCGCCCATGTCGACACCCTCGAGTGTCGTCCGGACGCCGAACTGCTCACCGTCGCGGGCGGAATCGGCCACCTCGGCGGCATGCAGCAGCGCCTTGGTGGGGATACAGCCGCGGTGCAGGCAGGTGCCGCCGACCTTGTCCTTCTCGACCAGGGCGACGGACTTCCCCAAGGTCGCGGCGCGCAGAGCCGCGGCGTATCCGCCGCTGCCGCCGCCGAGGATCACCAAGTCGTACGTCGTACCGCTGCTGTCTGCCGGGTTCGTCACAGGTTCCTCCGTGGGCGTGTGGTCGGCGGGCCGGCTCCGGATCGCGGCGCGGGGCCCGGCGTCATCTTCGCATGAGCGATCTGGGCAGATTGCCGCTTTCGGCAGAAACCGTTACCGCGACTTTCTGCCGATGAGTTGCGCTGATGAGGGAGACTTGCTCCATGAAGTGGTTCGGTCGCCGGCAGAAGGCCGGCACGATGCGCAAGTCGGACAACCCCGACCAGGCGCACCTGCGCGAGTTCGCCCTCAGCCGTCAGGGAGTCGAGGGCTTCGTCGAGCCACGCACCGCAGTGACGGACTACACGCTGCTGCTGGTCGCGATCGACGGTGAGTGGACCCGTCGCCGGGTCCCCTCGGTGCAATGGGCGCACAACTTCGCGAACAAGCTGGGCATCCCGTCGTACGACGCCGCGGTGGTCGGCGTCCCGCCGCGGATGCGCGAGTACAACGCCCGGAAGAAGAAGCAGGGCCTGATCTAAAGAATCGGGACTCGGGAGCGCACACCTTCGACGACTGCGGTGTCGACAGTGCCCTGCAGGATTCCCGCGCTGTGATCGAGTCGCGCCGCGGTGTGGCCCAGGGGAGTGGTCAGGCTGCTGCGGCCGATCCCCAGCGGGTCGGTGCCCTGCGGAGCCGTGTAGGCCTGGCCGCACGCCAGCAGCCACGCCTGTGCGTCCGCGGCCCGCGCCCGGGTCAGCAGGTCCCACTGCTCTTCCTTGCCCGGTCCGGCACCCCACGACGCCGGTACGACGATCAGCTCGGCACCGAGTCGTCCGAGCGCGCTGAACTGGTCGGCGAACCGCAGGTCGTAGCAGGTCGCCAGCCCAACAGTCACATCCCGGTACGAGAAGCTCACCAGTTCGTTGCCAGGAGCAACTGTGTCCGACTCGCGTGACCCGAACGCGTCGTACAGGTGGATCTTCCGGTACGACGCCTCGACGCCCGGCCCGGTCGCCAGCAGCGTGTTGTGGACGCGGCCGTCGCCGGACGGCTCGAAGAGTCCGGCCACCACGACGATCCCGAGATCGGCCGCCACCTTGCGCAGACCAGTCGCGAACGGGCCATCCAGCGGCTGGGCGACGGCGAGCAGGTCGGTACCGAAGCAGGCCAGTGTCGCCTCCGGCAGGGCGACGAGTTCGGCTCCGCCGTCGGCAGCCCGCCGTACGGCGTCGGTCGCGGCTGCGAGGTTGGACACCGGGTCGGAGCCGGTGGTGAGCTGGGCCGCAGCCACGCGTAGATCTGTCATCAGGACCTCCGTGCCTGTATACATTGAGTATGCAATTGAGTGGGGATTCCGGCCGTGACCGTGCCTACCAGTACCTGCGCGGCACGGTCCTCAGTGATCCGGCGGTCTCGGGGACGTTCATCAACGAGCAGGCGGTCGCGACCGAGGTCGGCATCTCGCGGACCCCGGTGCGCGAGGCGCTGCTGATGCTTGCGGCCGAGGACCTGGTGCAGCTCGTCCCGCATCGCGGGGCGTTCGTTGCGCCGGTTCCGGGCCGGGAGATCGCCGAGATGATGCAGGCCCGCGGCGTGATCGAGACCTGGGCCGCGACCACGTCGCTCGCGGCCGGCAACGCGCCGGTGCAGGCGATGGCCGCCGTACTCGACCAGCAGCGCGCGATCGTCGACCAGGGCGACGCGAAGGAGTTCATCGAGCTGGACAGCCAGTTCCACGCGTTGCTGGTCGCCGCGGCCGGCAACTCGGTGCTCGGCCGGCTCTACGAGAACCTGCGGGCCAAGCACGTGCTGCTCGGCATCGTCGCGTTGCAGCGCAGCGAGACGCGTCGGCAGGATGTCCTGGTGGAGCACCAGGCCATCGTCGACGGTCTGGCCACCGGCGAGGCCGAGGCGGCCGAGAAGGCGATCCTCGGCCACCTGGGCACCACCGGCTCGATCCTTATGCAGGGTTGAGCGCGAGGTCATCGTCCACCACCGCGCGGCCGAGGCGCAGGCCGACCATGGTGACCGCACAAGCCACCACGATGTACGCCGCGATGACGTACCCGGTCCCGGTCTTCGCCAGGAAGTAGGTGAAGGCCAGCGGAGCCAGTGCGCCACCGATCACGCCAGCGAACGTGTAGGCCAGTGAGCTGCCGGTGTACCGCAGTCGCGCAGTGAACTGCTCGGACACGAACGCTGCCTGCGGTCCGTACATCAGCGAGTGGAACACGAGCCCGACGACCACTCCGAGCACCAGAGTCCCCAGTGACGACGCGATAGCGAAGAACACCACACTCCACACCGCTCCGCCGAGCGCACCGATGGCATAGATCAGCCGACGCCCGTAGCGATCGGACAGGTAGCCGGAGAACGGGATCAACGCGACCTGACAAGCAGAGCCGATCAGTACGGCGGTCACCGCCTGGCCGCGGCTCAGATCGAGCTCCTTCGTCGCATACGTCAGTACGAAGACCGCGAACATCGCGTAGAGCACATCCGGACCGACCCGCGCCAGGATGGCCGCGATCAGGGGCCGACGCTGCGTCCGCAGTACCTCGGTCACCGGAGCAGTCGGCCGGTCCCCACGGGCCTCCAGCTCCTTGAACACCGGCGTCTCCTCCAGCTTCGACCGGATGAGCAGACCGAACGCGACCAGTACGGCGGACAGCAGGAAGGCGAGTCGCCAGCCCCAGCTGAGGAACTGAGCCTCCGTCAGCAGCCCGGCGAGTAAGGCCAGCACGCCGTTCGCCATCAGGGTGCCGAGCGGCGGACCGACCTGTGCGGCGGAGGCCCAGAAGCCTCGCTGTCCCGCCTGACTGAACTCACTGCTCAGCAGGACCGCACCGCCCCATTCGCCACCCACGCCGACGCCCTGCGCGAAGCGCAGCACCACCAACAGTGTCGGGGCCAGTGCGCCGGCCTGGGCGTGGGTCGGCAGTAGACCGATGAAGAACGTGGCGATGCCGATCAGGAGCAGCGTCGCGACCAGGACGCGTTTGCGGCCGATCACGTCACCGAGTCGCCCGAAGAAGATGCCACCGAGCGGTCGCGCGATGTAGCCGACGGCGTACGTGCCGAAGGCTTGCAGGGTGCCGGTCAGTGGATCGCTGCCAGGGAAGAAGAGGTCGCCGAAGACGAGTGCGGCCGCGGAGCTGTAGACGGCGAAGTCGTACCACTCCAGCGAGGTGCCGGACAGGCTGGCGGCGAACGCCTTGTAGAGGCCGCGGCGCTCCGTGGTGTCAGGTGTGGGACTGGACATCGAGGTGGACCTCCTTGGGGGATTGCTCCATACTCGTTGTATACGACGTGTTCACGCAAGCTCCCGGAACAGAAAATTCGGAGGATTTCCGGTCATGAGTCAGACACTGCGGTTCGCCCTGTCCACCGGCGGTGAGCGGGAGATTACCGTCCGCTACGCCCTGAATGCCGGGTACGCCGGTCGCGACACCGAGCAGGTCCAGCACCACGTCGACGAGTTGGCCGAGCTCGGAGTCCCGGCGCCGACCCGGATCCCGACGCTCTACCCGCTGTCGGCGTCCCTGGTGGGCCGGCCGGAGATCGTCCAGGTCGCGCACGCCAAGACGTCCGGCGAGGCGGAGTGGGCGCTGGTCGTCGGCGAGACGCCGGAGGACCTGCTGCTGACGGTCGCCTGCGACCACACCGACCGAGCGCTCGAGGTGCACGGCGTTGCCTGGAGCAAGCAGTCCGCGCCGGATGTGCTCGGCGACGTCGCGTGGCCCCTCAAGGACATCGAGCACGAGCTCGACCAATTCACACTCAAAGCCTGGGTCCGGCACGGCGACACCGAGCAGCTCATCCAGGACGGAACGCTCGCGCAGTTGCTGCCCCCGTCGTACTGGATCAAGGAGCTGGGCGACCGCCTGGTGCCGGGCACAGTGCTGCTCAGCGGCACGATCCCGATGATCGCCGGCGTCGACCAGTTCGCCGACGCGTGGCGGGTGGAGCTGACCGACCCGCGCGGCGTCACCAGCCGCATCGTCTACACCGTCGAGCAGCTCGCCGAAGCCTGGTCGTGAAAGACGAGCGCGAGTTCTTCCCCACTGGCGACCTCGCCTGGACGCCGGTCGACGGGATCGAGCAGCGGGTGCTGAGCACCGCACCCGACGGCACGCTGACCCGGCTGGCTCGCTGGCCGGCCGGTACGACGTCAGGTGCCGACGTGATCCGGCACGAGTACGTCGAGGAGGTGTACCTGCTCGAGGGATCGCTGACCGATCTCACCCTCGAGCAGACCTTCCACCCCGGCGACTACGCCTGCCGGCCGCCGGGGATGCCGCACGGCCCGTACACGACGACCGACGGCTGTCTGATGCTGGAGATCCGCTACTCAGCTGGCTGAGGCGGCAAGCTCGATGAGAGTCCGTACGGCGTAACCGGTGCCGCCGGAGGGCGTGTAACCCGAGGCGGAGCCGTCGTTGAAGGCCGGGCCGGCCACGTCCAGGTGGACCCAGTCGATGCCGTCGGCAACGAAGTCGCCGAGGAAGGCCGCGGCCGCGAGGGCGCCGCCCCAGGGCTCGCCGGTGATGTTGGCCAGGTCGGCGACCTTCGAGTGCGACTTGAGCTTGTCGAGCATCTCGCTCGGGATCGGCAGCGGCCACATCGGCTCACCGGCCGCGACCGCGGCGTCCACGACCCGGTCCCGGGCGGTGTCGGTGTTCGCGAAGGCGCCGGCCACCTTGGTGCCCAGGGCGACGACACAGGCACCGGTCAGGGTGGCCACGTCGACGATCAGGTCGGGCTGGTCCTCGGACGCACGCACAAGGGCGTCCCCGAGCACCAACCGGCCCTCGGCGTCGGTGTTCAGCACCTCGACGGTCTTGCCGCCGTACATGGTCAGGACGTCGGACGGCCGCGCGGCCGAACCGGACGGCATGTTCTCCGCCATCGCGGCGTACGTCGTCACCTGGACCGGCAGACCGAGCCTGGCGATCGCCATCGTGGCCCCGATCACGGCGGCGGCGCCGGCCATGTCGGACTTCATGCTGATCATGCCGTTGGCCGTCTTCAGCGAGAGGCCGCCGGAGTCGAAGGTGATGCCCTTGCCCACGAACGACAGGTGCGTCACCGGCTTCTTCGGCGTGTAGCTCAGCCGGACCAGCCGCGGCGGGTTGCTGGATCCCTGGCCGACGCCGAGGATGCCGCCGTACCCGCCCTTGATCAGCGCCTTCTCGTCGAGCACCTCGACCTTGACGCCGTAGTCCTTGCCCAGCTTCACCGCGTGCGCGGCGAACTCGACCGGGTGCAGATCCGATGGGGGCGTGTTCACCCAGTCGCGGACCAGCCGGATCGCCTCGGCGGTGACCTCGGCGCGCTCCAGCGCTGCCTTGGCCTCCTTGGTGCGGGCCAGGTCGGTCAGCACGGTCAGCGCTCCGGCCTCGTCCGTCGAGCTCTCCGACTTGTACGTCGTGAACGCGTACCGGCCGAGCAGTGCGCCCTCGGCGACCGCACGGACGCACTCGGCGTCCGGCGTCGGCAGGGCGAACGCGACCGTCTGGGTCAGCTTGGCGGCCCGGACGCCGGTCCCGGCGGCGATCCGCAGGTCCTCGGTCTTCAGCGTGCCGTCGGGGGCCTCACCCAGGCCGACGGCGATCAGGTTCGCCGACTTGCCCGGCTTCGGGCCCGGCACCTTGGTCACCTCACCGGTCTTGCCGGTGGCGCCCAGTCCGGACAGCACCTCCACCAGTTGCCCGCCGTACGCGGCGTTGAGCGACTCGGTGCCGGCCGGCAGGGTCACCGCGCCGCCGAGTTTGACGACGCCGACGACGACCGCGTCGGTTCTGACACCGGCCGCATCGGACTTGCTCAGGGTGATGGTGCTCACGAAATTCTCAGTCCTCCTTGACCGGTTGGCACAGAGCCGGTCGTGACGGTACGTGAATACTGCCTTCGCATGCTAGCCGTCCGGTAGTTTCGCCTCCATGACCGGATCGCCTGAACTGAAGAAGTCCCCGTTGCACGAGCGCCATGTCGCCCTCGGTGCCAAGTTCGCCGAGTTCGGCGGCTGGGAGATGCCGCTGGAGTACTCCGGTGTGGTCGCGGAGCACACCGCGGTCCGCACGTCGGTCGGTGTCTTCGACGTGAGCCACCTGGGCAAGGCGACGGTCACCGGCCCCGGCGCGGCGGTGTACGTGAACGCATGCCTGAGCAACGACCTCGGGAAGATCACCCCGGGCCAGGCGCAGTACACGCTGTGCTGCAACGAGCGCGGGGGAGTGGTCGACGACCTGATCGCCTACCTGCACGCCGACGACAACGTCTTCCTGATCCCGAACGCCGCCAACACTGCCGAGGTGGTGCGCCTGCTGCAGGCCGATGCGCCGGACGGCGTTGTGGTGAAGAACACCCACGACGACTACGCGATCCTCGCCGTACAGGGCACCAACAGCGACGACGTGGTCGCAGCCATCGGCCTACCGACCGGCCACGACTACATGTCCTTCGCAGTGGCCGACTTCGCCGGTACGCCGGTAGTGGTGTGCCGGACCGGTTACACGGGCGAGCGGGGCTACGAGCTCGTCGTACCGAATGCTGCCGCGGTGGCTGTGTTCGACGCGCTGCTGGCGGCCGGCTCGCAGTACGGCATCGTCCCGGCCGGTCTGGGGGCGCGGGATACGCTGCGGACCGAGATGGGCTACCCGCTGCACGGTCAGGACATCACGCCGGACATCACGCCGGTGCAGGCGCGGTCCGGTTGGGCCGTGGGCTGGAAGAAGGAGCACTTCTGGGGCGACACCGCCCTGCGTGCCGAGAAAGAGGCGGGCCCCGCGCGCGTCCTCCGCGGCCTGCTGGCCGTCGGCCGGGGGATCCCGCGTCCGCACATGTCGGTGCTGGACGCGGCCGGGACCGCACTGGGTGAGGTGACGTCCGGCACGTTCTCGCCATCGCTGAAGAAGGGCATCGCGCTGGCGCTGCTGGACGCGACAGTGAAGGAGGGTGACCAGGTGACCGTCGACATCAGAGGCCGTCAGGAGCCCTTCGATGTGGTCAAGCCACCCTTCGTCACCGTCAACGTCCGGGAGGGCTGATTCAGCCCCAGTCCCAAGCTCGCATCATGACCATGCCTTTCCGTTCGGGGCGGTAAGGCAGATCTTTGGGCAGGGCTGTTACCACGCGCTTACCATGAGCCAGTGGAATTCCGCCTGCTCGGTCCGGTCCAGATCTGGTCGGGTGGCGACCAGGTCTCCCTGAAGCGCCGCCAGGAGCGGCTGCTGCTCGCCGTACTGCTCTTGGAGCCCGGCAAGGCGGTGGCCGCGCAGCGGCTGATAGAGCTGCTCTGGCCGGACGCGATGCCCACCAACCCGCGGCGCGCGCTGCAGGTCTACATCTCCCGGCTGCGCACTGTGCTCGATGTCGAGCTGACCAGTGGGCGCGAGGGCTACGCGCTTATGGCCCCGTCGGGTAGCACCGACATAGAGCAGTACCGGAGTCTCGTCGCGCACGCGCGGCAGCAGGAAGATCTGGAGCAGCGCAGCAAGCTTCTGACCGACGCCCTGGGCCTCTGGCGTGGACCTGCGCTGGCGGACGTAACTACAGAGGACATCCGCCAGCGGCTCTGCGGGGGCCTAGAAGAAGAGCACTGGGCCGCCGAAGAGCTCCTCCTCACCACAGAACTAGCTCTCGGCCACCACCAGGAGCTCCTGCCACGCCTAGCCGACCTCACTGCCGCTCAGCCGACCCGTGAGACGTTCGCAGCCGCCTCCATGCTGGCCCTCTACCGCTCTGGCCGTCAGGCCGACGCCCTGGCTGTCTATACCTCTCTAGTACGGCGTCTGGACGAAGAGCTCGGTCTTGAGCCTGGAACCGAGGTGCGCGATCTCCAGGTCGCGATCCTGCGCCAGGATCCGTCCCTCGACCTCACTGTCCCCTCTACGGCACCCCGTGAGCTCCCGGCCGACGTAGGCCTGCTGATCGGCAGGGACGACGTACTGGACGAGCTGTCGGCCGCACTCCTCGGTCCCGCGCGTACCGGCGTACCGGCGGTTGTCTGTCTGTATGGCGCGGCC
This sequence comes from Kribbella sp. NPDC056345, assembly GCF_042262745.1. Lineage (NCBI taxonomy): Bacteria > Bacillati > Actinomycetota > Actinomycetes > Propionibacteriales > Kribbellaceae > Kribbella > Kribbella sp. NPDC056345. Next base: position 230,583 of record NZ_JBHJQQ010000010.1, read on the forward strand.
GGCACCGGTAAGTCAGCAGCGGCGGTCCGACTGGGGCACCGGCTGGCAGATTCGTTCCCCGACGGGCAGCTGTTCGCGCGGCTCCAGGACGTGAACGGGCAGAGTCTGCCGCCCCGAACGATCCTCGGACAGCTCCTGCGTTCGCTCGGAGTCGATGGCTCAGAGCTCCCCGAGTCCCTAGAAGAGAGGTCTGCCCTCCTCCGCAGCCTCCTGGCCGACAAAGCAGCGCTGCTCGTCTTCGACGACGCCATGGACGCCGGCCAACTCAGACCACTACTCCCCGCCGGTGGCGCAGTCATCATCACCTCGCGGCGCCCAATGCTCGGCCTGGAAGACGCCACCCACCGAGAGCTCCTCCCGCTCTCCGACGAGACCAGCGCCGAGCTCCTCGGCGCAGTCTCCGGCCTGGGATCTGCGCGGGTGGCCGAAGTCGTCCCGCACTGCGCCGGCCTCCCACTGGCCCTTCGCATCGTCGGTGCCCGCCTGGCCTTGATCCACGAAGACGTGGCCGAGGTGGTCCAGACGCTGGCCGACGAGTCTCAACGCCTCGACTACCTGATAGCCGGTGACCGCGCCGTCCGCGCCAGCCTCGACCTGACCCTCAGTACGGCGACGCCCGAAGCCCGCAGCCTTTTCGCTCGCCTGGCCCTGGTAGGTGCCGACGAGTTCGCTCCGTGGGTTGCCGCGCCGCTGCTCAACACCGATGAGGCGACCGCGGCCGCCGTACTCGAGAACCTGGCAGCACTGGGCCTCGTCCAGCTCCGCCGCCTCACCCCACCTCGCTACGGCCTCCACGGCCTGGTTCGCGCCCGTTCAGCTGAGCTCCTCGGCGAAGAGCCGGGCCGGGGCGAGATCGAACAGCGCTACCTCGAAACCGTCCTCCGCCTGGTCGCTACCGCCGACGAGCACTCCGGCCACGGCATCGCATCTCTCGTGCCGATCGCCGTTGAAGGCGGGCTGCACCTGCCGGCGACCGCAGCCGAGGCCGCGACGGGGGCGCTCTGGCTCGATCGAGAACTTCCGGTTGCCCGCGCCGCACTGGACCTCGCTGCGGAGTCCCTGCCACACCTTGCGGGCCTGCTGGCCGTGAAACTTACCGGCTACCTGACCGTCCGCGACGAGCGTGACGCGCGCGAGGCGATCGCGACCCGCGGTCGGGACGCCGTGGCGCACGGCCGCGATGCGGTCGTCGAGGCCGAGCTGGACCAGGCGCTGTTCGCGGCCGTGGCACAGTCGGCGTCGCCGAGCGCGGAGCGTCTCGCACCGCTGGGGAAGCGGGCGCTCGACTCGGCCGAGCGCGCCGGCTCGCCGGAGTTGCTCATCGCGGCGCTGGCTCAGTTGAAATACCTCGCCGCGGTGCAGTCCGATCTCGACGAGGGCCTCCGGCTCGACGAGCGGATGCTGGCGATCGTCGAGTCCAACCCGGTGTCCGAGATCTATCGGGCCCGGGCTCACGACGGCTTCGCCGGGTCCCTCCAGTTGCGCGACCGGATTCCCGAGGCCCTCGTGCAGCGCCGGCTCGCTTGTGCCTGCAGCCCGCAGGGCAGCCGCGTTCACGCGATCCGTCTGATCCTGTTGGCGGAGACCGCCATTCTCGGGAGCGACCTCGGTGCGGGGCAGCTCGATGAGCTCCTGGCGGCCGTTGGAGAGGCTCGTCCGATCGTCGAGGGGATCGGTGACGAGCTGGGCGGGGCCCACGTCGACAACCTGGACGCGATCACCCAGATCCTGCTCGGTGATCTGGAAGCCGCGACATACCTCCTCGATCGCGCGGCGGAGATCTTCGAACGCCGTCCGGACGAGACAGGCGAGGGGATCAACGCCGTGGGCCGGGCCAGGCTGGAGCTCGCGCACGGCCGGGCTGCTCAGGCGCGCGAGATCCTCCGCGCCGCGATCGCGAACATCCACGACACCGGCTACACGGTGTGGGAACTCAAGCAGCACTGGCGGCTGCTCGGATTCGGAACCGACTCGCCGGTCTGACGGGTGTCCGCCACGCCTACGATGTGTGCGTGGAGTTCCGCTTGCTCGGCACGGTCCAGATCTGGTCGGGTCTTGAGCAGATGGCTGTTCAGCGACGACAAGAGCGGCTACTGCTCGCCGTACTGCTGCTGGAACCTGGCAAGGCAGTGTCTACCGAGCGGCTGATGGAGTTGCTCTGGCCGGATGCGATGCCCACCAACCCGCGGCGTGCACTGCAGGTGTACGTCTCCCGCCTGCGCACGATGCTCGACGTCGAGCTCACCGGCGGCCTGGACGGCTATGCCATCCAGGCGCCTCCCGGCAGTACTGACATCGAGCAGTTCCGAACCCTGGTCGCACAGGCTCGGCGGCAGGACGATCTGGAGCAGCGAAGCAAACTGCTGACGGACGCGCTCGCTCTCTGGCGTGGACCCGCACTGGCCGACGTCACGACCGAGGACGTCCGCGAGCGGCTGTGCGCCGGTCTCGAAGAGGAACGGTGGGCGGCCGAGGAGCTCCGGGTGAGCACTGAGCTCTCCTTGAGCCACCACCAGGAGCTCTTGCCACGTTTGGCCGACCTCACTGCCGCTCAGCCGACCCGTGAGACGTTCGCAGCCGCCTCCATGCTGGCCCTCTACCGCTCTGGCCGTCAGGCCGACGCCCTGGCTGTCTATACCTCTCTAGTACGGCGTCTGGACGAAGAGCTCGGTCTTGAGCCTGGAACCGAGGTGCGCGACCTGCATGTCGCGATCCTGCGCCAGGACTCGTCTCTCGATCTCGTCCTCGGGCCGGACGTGCCGCGAGAGCTCCCTGCGGATGTAGGCCTGCTGATCGGACGCGACGACGTACTGGGGGAGCTGTCCGCGGTCTTGGCCGGTCCCGCGCGTCCCGGCGTACCGGCGGTTGTCTGTCTGTATGGGGCGGCCGGGACAGGTAAGTCAGCGGCGGCGGTCCGGCTGGGGCACCGGCTGGCGGATTCGTTCCCGGACGGGCAGCTGTTCGCGCGGTTGCAGGACGTGAACGGGCAGAGTCTTCCGTCCCGAACGATCCTCGGACAGCTCCTGCGTTCGCTCGGAGTGGACAGCTCAGAGCTCCCAGAGTCCGTCGAGGAACGTTCGGCCCTGCTCCGCGGCCGTCTGGCCGGCAAGTCGGTGTTGCTGGTCTTCGACGATGCGATCGACGCCGGCCAGCTCCATCCGCTGCTCCCGGCCGGTGGCGCGGTCATCGTCACCTCCCGGCGCCGGATGCTCGGCCTGGAGGATGCCATCCACCGGGAGCTGCTCCCGCTCTCCGACGAGACGAGCGCGGAGCTTCTCGGCGCAGTCTCCGGCCTGGGTGCCATCCGCGTGGCCGAAGTCGTCCCGCACTGCGCCGGCCTCCCGCTAGCCCTTCGCATCGTCGGTGCCCGCCTGGCCTTGATCCGCGAAGACGTGGCCGAGGTGGTCCAGACGCTGGCCGACGAGTCCCGACGCCTCGACTACCTGGTAGCCGGTGACCGAGCCGTCCGCGCCAGCCTGGACCTGACCCTCAGTACGGCGACGCCGGCGGCCCGTCGTCTCTTCGCCTGCCTGGCGCTGGTAGGTGCCGACGAGTTCGCTCCGTGGGTTGCCGCGCCGCTGCTCAACACCGATGAGGCGACCGCGGCCGCCGTACTCGAGAACCTGGCAGCACTGGGCCTCGTCCAGCTCCGCCGCCTCACCCCACCCCGCTACGGCCTCCACGGCCTCGTCCGTGCCCGCGCCGTGGAACTTCTCGCCGCTGTGTCAGACCCGAACGAGGTTGAGCAGCGTTACCTGGAGACAGTGCTCCACCTGGTCACCATCGCGGACGAACACATCGACCACGGAATGCTTCCCTTGATTCCGCTTGCCGCCGACGGAGGGGTTGATCTCCCGACGGTCGAGGCCGCCGCGGCGACCGGGGCGCCGTGGCTCGACGTGGAACTCCCTGTCGCCCGAGCGGCCGTCGAGCTGGCCGGCCGGAGCGCACCACGGCTCGCGGGTCTGGTGGCCTTTCGGCTGATCGGGTATCTCGCAGTTCGCGACGAGCGGGACTCACGCGAGACGATCCTGCTGCTCGGCCGGGACGCCGCCGTGCGGGCCGGAGCCGTGGAGCTGGAGGCAGAGCTCGATCGCGCGCTGTTCGCGGCAGTTGCCCAGGCGGCGGGCTCAGCGGACGCGGAGCGCTTGGCGCTGCTGTCGCAGCGGTCCGTCGCGTCGGCTGAACGCTCGGGTGTGCCGCAGTTGGTGATCGCCGCGCTGGGACAGGCCGGCTACCTGGCCGGCATGACCGGCGACTATCACGAGTCCATCCGGCTGGCCACCCGCATCCTCGAACTCATAGAGCAGCATCCGGAGGCCGAGGCGACCCGAGCGAAGGCCTACGACCATCGTGGCGCTGCACTCCAGCATCTGGGCCGCATCCCGGAGGCCATCGCGATGCGAAGGGCGTCGTGCCGGCACAGCACTCCGGGGACCCGCCTGTACGCGATCAGGCTGGTGCTCTTGGTCGAGACGTTGCAGGCCGACGCGGATCTCGGCGCGGCGTACCAGGAAGAGATCGAGACGGCGCTCGCTGAGGCCCGCGAGATCGTCGAGTCGATCGGTGACGAGCTCGGCAGCGCCCATGTCGACAACATGGAGGCCTGTGCGCTGATCCTGCGCGGCGACCTGGCGAGTGCAGGCCACCGGATTCGCCGGGCGGCAGAGATCTTCGAGCGCCGCCCGGACGATTGGGGTGAGGCGATGAACGCCGTTGCCCGGGCCCGGTTGGAGCTTGCCGTGGGGAACCGCGGCGAGGCCCGGCGGGCGCTCGCGGACGTGCTGCGGGGTGCGCCCGTCACCGGCTCCACGCGTGATGACCTGATGCACCAGTGGCGGCTGCTGGGGCTGGGATCCGAACCTGTCCGGTAACGGTCGCCGGTCGGCTCGGAATTGTTACATTCTGTTATTTTGTGGCACAAATTGGACACTGTCGGTGCTGTGCCGACGCGTTTCGCGAAGGATTGATTGCGGATAGTCACCGTTGGGGGCAAATGTTCCGGTCCAGTACCCGTTCCGGTAACGATTTGTGCACTGCTGCCGAGCACCGCTGGTTTGGTGTCACAGTGTCAGGCAGGCTAGCGCGCGGCTGGGGGGTTTGCCGGTGTCAAGGGGATTTGACGCAGGGCCTCCAGGCCAGCGAATGTTCGGCACGATCTACAGACCGGCGCCGGACTTCTGGACCACTACAACCATCCGGCTGACAGAGCTGACGGAGCGCGAATGAGCATTGGGTCACCAGACTCGACCGTTGGGATCGAGGACCACCCGGCCTCTGCGGAGCCCGAGCGGGCCAGAGGTGTCGCGCACGGCAAGTCGCCGACCCGGATCGCGATGGACCGGCTCCGCAAGGACAAGGTTGCCGTCGTCTGTGCCGCCGTGGTGCTGTTCTTCATCCTGATCGCGATTTTCGCGCCGCTGCTGGCCAAGCTCGAGGGTGGCGACATCGGTACGTTCAACACCGATCTGGTGGACGAGTACGGTTTCCCGACCTTCGTCGCCAATGCCCACCACTGGTTCGGCGTCGAGCCGAAGACCGGCCGGGACAACTTCGCGCGCTGGGTGTACGGTGCGCGCCCCTCGCTGATCGTGGCCGGCGTGGCAACCCTGGTGGGTACCGTTGTCGGGGTTGTGCTCGGCCTGATGGCGGGCTTCCTCGGCGGCTGGGTCGACCGGGTGATCTCCTGGTTCATCGACTTCGTCCTGAGCCTGCCCTACCTGCTGTTCGCGATCGCGATGGTGCCGATCGTCGAGAGCATGCGCGGTGGGTCGTTCAACCTCACACCGGACGAGCAGGCATCGACACGATTCTTCGTGCTGATCTTCGTTCTCTCGTTCTTCGGCTGGGCCGGACTGGCCCGGATCATCCGGGGCGAGGTGTTGTCCCTGCGCGAGCGTGAGTTCGTGCTCGCTGCGAAGGCCATCGGGGTGCCGACCCGGCAGGTGCTGTTCAAGGAGCTCCTGCCGAACCTGGTCGCACCGATCGTCATCTCGGCATCGTTGTCGTTGCCGGCCTATGTAACTGCGGAAGCAGGGCTGTCGTTCCTCGGCGTGGGGCTGATCGAGCCGATCCCGTCGTGGGGACAGACCATCGCGGTCGCGACGAACTGGTTCAAGGCGGATCCCATCTATCTCTGGCTCCCGGTCCTGGGTATCACGATCCTCGTGCTTGCCCTCGCCCTGCTCGGCGATGCCGTCCGGGACGCCTTCGACCCCAAGACTCGCCGGTAGTCCGGCGTTGCCCCAGCGGCAGAAAAGGAGAAACACGATCATGCAGTGGAAACGGATCACCGCTGTTGCGGCGGTGGTGATGCTGGCTGTCGCAGCCTGCGGCACCCCATCGTCGAACAACAACAGTGGCTCGAACAAGGGCGACGCTGGCAAGGCGCAGGAGAAGGCGACCGATGTCACGGCCAAGGGGCCGGCGAAGCCGATCGAAGGCGCGAAGAACGGCGGCACGGTCACCGTCCTGTCCGACGTCAACCCGGACACCTTTGACCCGACGAACATCTACTTCACCGACGGAAACCAGATCGGCAAGCTGATGTACCGCGCGCTGACGCAGTACAAGCTTGACGAGAACCTGAAGCCGATCCTGGTTCCGGACCTCGCCGAGGACCTGGGCACCCGGTCGGAAGACGGCCTGACCTGGACGTTCAAGCTGAAGCAGGGCATCAAGTACATGGACGGCAGCCCGGTCAAGGCCGCCGACTACGCCTACGCCATCAAGCGGTCGTTCGCCCATGACCTGTACGACGCCGGACCGACGTACCAGACCCAGTTCTTCAAGGACGGCGGCAAGTACAAGGGCCCGTACGCCAGCGGCGACAACTACGCGGGTGTCGAGACGCCGGACGAGAGCACGCTGGTCATCAAGCTGGACAAGAAGTTCGACGACCTGCCGTTCTACGCGGCCTTCCCGATGTTCACGCCGATCCCGAAGGCGAAGGACACCAAGAAGAACTACGACCTGAACCCGATGGCCACCGGGCCGTACCAGGTCGACTCCTACACCCCGGGTACCGAGCTGAAGCTCGTCAAGAACCCCAACTGGGACCCGAACAGCGACCCGGTGCGTTACCAGTACCCGGACGCCTTCCACTTCAAGTTCGGTCAGGACGCCCTCAAGGTCCAGCGTCAGGTCCTGGAGAGCGCCGGTCCGGACGCCAGCGCGCTGAACTACACCGACCTGGACTCCAGCCTCGTTCCCGAGGTCAAGGACAAGAGCCAGATCGTCACCGGCCCGCAGCCGTGCACGATCATGTGGGGTCTGGACACCCGCAAGATTCCGTTCGAGGTCCGGCAGCTGATCGCCAAGGCCTACCCGTACGAGGACTGGCGCAAGGTCGCCGGTCTGACTCCGGACAGCGCGATTCCGGCGTCCACGATCCTTCCGCCGGCGGTTCCGGGCTACGAGAAGTTCGAGCTGCCTGGCCTCAACGGCACCGGCAAGGGCGCCAAGGACCCGTCGGTCGCGGCGGAGGTGAAGGCGAAGCTGAAGGAGCTCGGCAAGGAGAACTTCGAACTCAGCTGGTACTTCGCGAACGACGACAAGATCGCCACGACGGTCAACCAGCTCCGGACCGAGGTCTTCCAGAGCGCGGGCTTCAAGGTCAAGGCCATCGGTGTTCCGAAGGCCAAGCTCCGCGGGCTGCGTAACGACCCGTCGGCGCCGGTGAACATTGCTCAGGGCCCGTCCGGTTGGTGCTCCGACTGGCCGGCCGGCACCAGCTGGTTCCCGGTTCTGTTCAAGTCCGACGCCGTCGACCTGAGCAACAGTGTCGGCATGCTGCAGGACAAGGCAGTGGACGCCGAGATCGACCGCGTCGCGGCGCTGTCCCCGGACGACCAGGTCAAGGAGTGGGCGAAGGTCGACAAGATGCTCCTGGAGAAGTACCTGCCGGCGCTCCCGCTCTACTACAGCGCGAGCTACTACCCGATCGGCAAGAACCTCGGGCACGTCGTCAACGACCCGACCCAGGGTCTGCCCGAGTTCACCTCGATCTACCTGAAGCAGCCCTGATCCGGACTGCGGTAGTTCCTGCATCTCGATGAACTGATGGGTGGGGTGGTGGCCGGACCTCGGTTCGGCCACCACCCCGATCGGTGAGGAGTATTCCTAGTGCTCTACTTCGTGGCGCGCCGGCTGGTCAGCGCGCTCAGCGTCGTGCTGGTCACCTTGATCGTGACCTTCGCGCTGTTCTTCGTCGCGCCGACAGACCCGGCGGCGGCGATCTGTGGCGATCGCAACTGCACGACAGAGCGATACAACGAGATCAAGGAGAACCTGCATCTCGACAGACCCAAGGTGCAGCAGTTCGCCGAGTACACGGCGGGCATCTTCGCCGGCCGGACCTTCGAGACGGCCGGAGTCAAGCAGGAATGCGAAGTTCCTTGCCTGGGCTTCTCCTTCAAGAGTGACCGGCCTGTCACCGAGATGCTGGCATCCCGGTTGCCGGTGACGGTGTCCCTGGTCGCCGGATACGCCGTACTCGTCCTCACCATCGGGGTCTTCGTCGGTGCCCTGGCCGCGAAGCGCCGGGGAACGCTCGGGGACCGCGCGCTGATGAGCAGCACGCTGATCCTCAGCTCCGTCCCCTACTACATCGTCGCGTTGATGGTCTCCCTCTACCTGACGATCCTCTACCCGATCCTGCCGCGCGGTGGCTACACGCCGTTCAGCCAGAATCCGGGGGCGTGGTTCGCCGGCCTCCTGACGCCCTGGCTCGTGCTCGGCATCTACAACTGCACGCAGTACGCGCGGTACTCGCGCGGCTCGATGGTCGAGACGCTGAGCGAGGACTACATCCGGACCGCACGGGCCAAGGGCCTGTCGGACCGCAAGGTGACCTACAAGCACGCGCTGCGTTCCGGGTTGATCCCGGTCATCACCATCTTCGGTCTGGACATCGCCGGCAGCCTTGCGGGCGCGATCTTCACCGAGCGGATCTTCGACCTCCCCGGTCTGGGCAACCTCGTGCTCGAGAGCCTGACCAACTACGACCTGCCGGTGATCATGGGAACCGTGCTGGTCTCCTCTGTCATCCTGGTCGCAATGAACTTCATCGTCGACATCGTCTACAGCCTGATCGACCCCCGAGTGAGGCTCTCGTGACCACACCAGCCAACGAGGGGAAGAACACCGTGTCCGGAGTTGAGCCCGAAGGGGTCGCCGCGGCGGCTCCGGTCGCGAAGCGTGGCCCGTCGGTCGCGACTCGCGAGAAGCGCTCCGGGCTGATGAACCCCAGCGGTGAGACGCCGTACCTGGTGGTCGAGGACCTGACGGTCAAGTTCCCGACGGCCGACGGAATCGTCAGCGCGGTGAACGGGCTGAGCTATTCGGTACCGCTCGGCCGCACGCTGTCGATCGTCGGTGAGTCCGGGTCCGGCAAGTCGGTCTCCAGCATGGCCGTGATGGGCCTGCACGACCGCAAGCGGACCCAGATCACCGGGTCGATCCGGCTCGGCGGTGACGAGCTGATCGGCCTGTCCGAGAACGATCTGATGAAGGTCCGCGGGGACGCGGTCGCGATGGTCTTCCAGGACCCGCAGTCCTCGCTGCACCCGCTCTACACGGTCGGCAACCAGATCTCCGAGGCCTACCGGGTGCACCACAAGGTCTCCAAGGACGTCGCCAAGAAGCGTGCCCTGGAGATGCTCGACCTGGTCGGCATCCCGAACCCGGTACGCCGCTTCGGCCAGTACCCGCACGAGTTCTCCGGCGGTATGCGGCAGCGCGCGATGATCGCGATGGGTCTGGTCAACGACCCGAAGCTGATCATCGCCGACGAGCCGACCACCGCGCTGGACGTCACCGTCCAGGCCCAGATCCTGGACCTGCTGAACAACCTGCAGAAGGAGTTCGGTTCGGCGATCGTGCTGATCACCCACGACCTGGGTGTGGTGGCCGAGATGGCGGACGACGTACTGGTCATGTACGCCGGTCGCTGCGTCGAGTACGGCACCGCCGAGGACGTGCTGGCGAACCCGCGGATGCCCTACACCTGGGGTCTGCTCGAGTCGATCCCGACGGTGTCGGCGGCGAGTGAGAAGCTGCGCCCGATCAAGGGTCTGCCGCCGAGCCTGCTGAACCTGCCGAGCGGATGCTCGTTCAACCCGCGCTGCCCGTACAAGGAGCGCGTCAAGGGTGAACGCTGCACCACCGACCTGCCCGAGCTGCTGCCGGTCGACGGCGCCGGTGCCCACACGTCCCGTTGTCATCTGCACGACAAGGCCTCGATCTACGAGACCGAAGTCCTGCCGAGACTGAGCTGACGAGCGGACTGAGGAGACAGATGAGCGACACAGTACGTCCGATCGACCAGCCGGCCGCTCAGGGCGAGACGCTGCTACGGGTCCGCGACCTGAAGATGCACTTCCCGATCAAGGAAGCCGCGGGTCTGGGCCGCACGAAGAAGGTCGTCCAGGCCGTCGACGGGGTCAGCTTCGACCTGAAGGCGGGGCAGAGCCTCGGCCTGGTCGGCGAGTCCGGGTGTGGCAAGTCCACCACCGGCCGGATGATCACCCGGCTGCTCACCCCGACGGCGGGCGAGATCAACTTCAAGGGCACCGACATCGCGCAGCTGAAGGAGCGGGACCTGCGCCCGTTCCGCCGGCAGCTGCAGATCGTCTTCCAGGACCCCTACAGTTCGCTGAACCCGCGCCAGACAGTCAGCAACATCATCAGTACGCCGTTGCGCGTGCACAAGCTGGTGAAGAAGGGCGAGGAGCTCGGCCGGGTCCAGGAGTTGCTGGAGCGGGTCGGCCTGAACCCCGAGCACCACAACCGCTACCCGAACGAGTTCTCCGGTGGTCAGCGGCAGCGCATCGGTATCGCCCGGGCGCTGGCGGTCGAGCCCGAGGTGATCATCGCCGACGAGCCGGTCTCCGCGCTGGACGTGTCCATCCAGGCCCAGGTGATGAACCTGCTGGAGGACCTGCGGCGTGACCTCGGGATCGCGTTCGTGTTCATCGCGCACGACCTCGGCGTGGTCCGGCACTTCTGTGACGAGGTCGCGGTGATGTACCTCGGCAAGATCGTCGAGCAGGGCCCGCGGGAGCAGATCTACGGCGCCCCGCAGCACCCGTACACCCAGGCGCTGCTGTCTGCGGCCCCGGACCTCGGCACGATCCGCGGCGTCCCGCCGAAGGAGCGGATCCGGCTGGTCGGCGACGTACCCTCGCCGATCGACCCGCCGAGCGGCTGCCGTTTCCGCACCCGCTGCTGGAAGGCCGAGGACATCTGCGCAACGCAGGAGCCGAAGCTCGAAGGCAAGCCCCAGTCGGCCCCGGGCCACACCGCCGCGTGCCACTTCGCGGAACCGAAGGTCGACCTCGTCGCCGAGATCGCCTGAAAAGTCAGCTTCACCTGAGCCGCCCCGGCCACTTCGGTCGGGGCGGCTCTCGTTGTGCTGCGGCGGATATCATGCGCGGATGGAGTTCCGCCTGCTGGGAGCGCTCGAGGTTCAGGACAGCACCACCGAGATCAAGCTGGTCCGTCGGCAGGAGCGGCTGCTGCTGGCCGTTTTGTTGCTGAGGGCAAATGAAGTGCTGTCGCCGGAGCAGTTGATCGACCTGCTGTGGCCCGACGATCCACCTGATAACGCGCGCGGGGCGCTGCAGGTCTACATCTCCCGGTTGCGGAAGGCCGGGATCACCATCGACGGCGGTCGCGACGGGTACGCCGTTCGCGTGCCGGCCGGAGCTGCCGACCTCGACCGGTTCCGGACGATGGTCGCCGAAGCGCGAGCGTTGCCGGACCCGGCCGACCGGGGGAGTCTGCTCAGGGCGGCGCTGGAGCTCTGGCGTGGCGAGCTACTTCCCGAGCTGACCGATCGGGCGACCCGTGACCGGCTCTGCGCACCGGTCGAGGAGGAGCGTCGCAGTGCGCTCGACGAGCGGATCCAGGCCGACCTGGCCGCCGGGGCGCACCTGCAGTTGCTCGACGAGCTTCCCGCTCTGGTCGCACAGGATCCGACGCGCGAGGTCACCGTGGCGGCCTGGATGACTGCCCTCCACCGCGTGGGCCGACGGCAGGAAGCACTCGAGGTGTACGCCGACGTCACCGCAACGCTCTCCGACCAGTTCGGCCTCGAGCCTGCGTCGGCGCTGCGTCGCTTGTACTCGGCGATCCTGCGAGACGACCCGGAACTGACAGCTGAGGGCCATGCCTCGACCGACACCGTGCCGCGGGAGCTGCCGGTCGACATCTCGGTGCTGGCCGGCCGTGACGATCTGGTGGCCGAGGCGGTCGAGGTGCTGTCCCGGCCCGATCGGGACCAAGCGGCCGTCTATCACCTGTGGGGCGGCGCAGGTGTCGGCAAGTCGGCGACCGGAGTGCGGATCGCACATCGGGCGGCCGCGGCCTTCCCCGATGGCCAATTGTTCGCGCGGTTGCAGGATGTCTCCGGAGAACCGGTTCCGGCGCGGACACTGCTGGGGCGGATGTTGCGATCGCTGGGGCTCACCTCCGGCGAGATCCCTGAGGGGCTCTCCGAACGTCGCGACCTACTGCGCGAGCGGACGGCGGATCTGGCCCTGCTGGTGGTGCTGGACGACGCACTCGATGCGGAGACCGTCGAGCACCTGCTACCGCGAGGGCCGCGCAGCGCAGTGATCGTCACCTCCCGTGCGCCGCTGCCGGAATTGCAGGGGGCGGAGCATCGACGAGTCGTACCGCTCGAACCGAACATCAGCCGCGATCTGCTGCTGCGCTTGATCGGCCGGCCGGTTCGCGACGAGGTCTCGATCAAAGTGGTGATCGAGCACTCCGCCGGGCTTCCGCTGGCGCTGCGGATCGTGGGTTCGCGGCTCGCGCTGTCCGGCGACGAACTGCTGCCGGCGCTGGCCGGATCACTCGGTGTCGAGGATGAGCGGCTCGACTCGATGGTGGCCGGCGACCTCGCCGTACGGACAAGTCTGGATCGCACTCTGGTCCTGGTGGACACCGAGGCGCGCCAGTTGCTGGAGCGGCTCTCGCTGGTCGGCGTCACGGAGTTTCCGGCCTGGGTGGCAGCGCCACTGCTGGACACCGACGAGCTGCGTGGCGAGGCCGCCTTCGCGCGCCTGGTCGACCTGGGCCTGGTCGAGCTCGTCAACCGGGGACGGTACAAGATGCACGCCTTGGTCCGCTCCTACGCCGCTGAGCGGCTCCAGGCGCCGGAAGAGCCCTTGAGCCGCCATCTGCAGGCCTGCTTGCGATTGCTGGTGGTTGCCGACGACGGGCTCGGGCACGGTTTCACCACGGCACAGTCCGTGCAGCTGCCCGCCGAGGTCGGCCTGGATCAGGCCGAACGCGACTTGGCCGGCCAGGAACGACGCTGGCTGGGCGAAACCTGGCCGTTGCTGCAGGCCGCCGCGATGACGGCCATCGCGGCGGGAAGGCTCGAGGTCGCCGCGGGGCTCGGGCTCCGGCTGAACAGTTTCTACATCATCACCGACTCGCGTGAACCGCGGATCGAGCTGCTCCGGGCGCTGCAAACGGCATTGCGCGAGGCCGGTGAGCTGGAGTTGCTGGTCCGGGTGGAGATCTGTCTGGTCGCCGCGCTCGACTCGGCCAATCCGGGCACCTGGCCGGTGGCGGAAGCGAGCTGGAAGAACGCGCAACGAACCGGGCTGGTCGAGCTCAAGGTGCGAACGCTGATCAACCTGGCGAACTGTGCCCGCCGTCAGTGCGACTTCGACCGGGACAAGGAAGTCAGTGAGCTCGCGCTCGACCTGATCGACCACCACGACGGACCGACCATCGTCCGGCACGTCATCCTGCGCAACCTGGGTCAGAACAGCGTTGTACGGCGTGACTACCCGGCCGCTCGCGGTTGGTTCCGGCAACTGCTCGCCCAGTGCCCCCCAGGAACCGTGCAGGAGTTCTACGGGCAGAACGCCCTCAGCGAGGTCCTGGTCAAGGAAGGACGATTCGACGAAGCGGAGCAGGCGTTGCTGCGGAGCCGGGAGATCTGTGCCCCGATGCACAGTCCGTACTTCGAAGCCCAGGTTGACTGTCTGACGTCGTACCTGGAGATTCGTCGCGGCAACCTGGCCGAGGCACGGCGGCTGCTCGATCAGGCGGAAGAACGGTTCGAGTCGGTGCCGATGGATATCGGCATGTACCTGAGTGAGTACCGCTCGGAGCTCGCGATGGCGCTCGGCGACGTGGCCACCGGTCGCCGGATCCGTTACGAGATGTTGGAGACGATGGAGCAGCGCGGTGATCTCCTGGGCGCCTACCAGGTGCGCTACGAGCTGGAACACGACCCGCGCGACCCGGCGAACGCCTGAGATTGGAACCGGTGGGCCCCCGCCGCGCAGGGGGTCAGGAGGGGGCCCACCGGGCCTGGGGGGTGCCGGTCAGGCTCGGCCGTGCGCCTGGCGGCTGCGGCGGCTGAGGGAGTCGATCGTGACGGCGATCAGCAGTACGCCGGCGGTGACGACGTACCGGACGCTGGAGTCGAGGCTGAGCAGGGCGAGGCCGTTCTGGATCGACATGATCACGAAGGCACCGAGCAGGGCCGAGTACGCCGAGCCGCGGCCACCGAAGAGGCTGGTACCACCGATGACGGCGGCAGCGATCGCGTTCAGGTTGGTGTCGGTGCCACCGCTGCTCTGGCCGACGGCGACCAGGCGGGCCGCGGCCAGGATGCCGCCGACGGCTGCGAACGTCGAGCAGGCCGCGAAGACCGACAGGTAGATCATCCGCACGTTGATACCGGCGCGGCGGGCGCCTTCGACGTTACCGCCGACCGCGACGACCGAGCGGCCCCAGCGGGTCCGGCGGATGGCGAAGTCGGTGACGACGACCAGGGCCAGGAACAGCAGGAACATCGACGAGACCCCGCGGTCGCCGTTCAGGACGATCGCCGGGATCGCCAGCACGGCGGCCAGAGCCACTGCCTTGATGGCGATCATCGAGTGCGGAGCGGCCGACAGGCCGGCGGCGAGCCGGGCACCGCGGGCGCGCAGACGGGTGAGCACGTAGGCCACGACGACGACGGCGATCAGGCCGTACGACAACGCCGGCGACAGGAAGCTGCGTGCGGCGAAGCCGACCAGCGCCGAGTCGAACGGGAAGTTCAGCGTGCCTTCCTTGCCGAGCACCAGCAGCTGCAGGCCGAGGAAGCCGAGCAGACCGGCCAGCGTGATCACGAAGCTCGGTACGCCGAACCTGGTGAAGAGCGCGCCGTAGAACAACCCGATCACCAGCCCGAGGACGACGGCGATGATCAGGGAGATCACCAACGGCCAGCCCTGGTTGACGAAAGTGACGCCGAGGACGGCCGCGGCCAGACCGCTCACCGAACCGACGGACAGGTCGATCTCGCCGAGCAGCAGGACCAGGACGATGCCGAGGGCAATGACCCCGATCGAGGTGGTCTGCAGGGTCAGGTTGACCAGGTTGCGGCTGGACAGGAACGAGCCGTTGGCGATCTGGAAGACCGCCCAGATGATGATCAGGCCGATCACCACCGGGACCGAACCCAGGTCGCCGGAGCGCAGCCGGCTGGTGAAGGCGGAGATCGCGCCGCTGACGCCCCGGCTGGCGATCAGGCGCTCGTCCTGCAGGTCGGCGGGCAGCTGGTCGGCCGTTGTCACGCCGCCGTCGCCGTTCCCGTTCCCGGTGGAGTCCTGCGGCCGCGCCTCAGATCCGTGCACGGTCATGATGCCGAGCCCTCCTCCCGCGTCCGGCGCGCCGCGCGCTCGGAGACGGCATTGTCGGTCGCGCCGGTGATGGCGGCGATGATGTCCTGGCTCTTGGTCTCGCTGACCTGGAAGACGCCGTTGTTGCGGCCCAGACGCAGTACGGCGACCCGGTCGGCCACCGCCATCACGTCGGCCATGTTGTGGCTGATCAGGATGACCGCGAGACCGCGTTCGCGCAGCCGCTCGACGAGGTTCAGCACCTCGGCGGTCTGCGCGACACCCAGGGCCGCGGTCGGCTCGTCGAGCATCACGACCTTCGGGTCGCCGAGCAGGCTGCGGGCGATCGCGACGGTCTGCCGCTGGCCGCCGGACAGGCTGGCCACCGGGATCCGGACCGAGGGGATCTTGGCCGACAGCTGGCGGAGCAGCTCCCAGGAGGAACGCTCCATCTCGATCTCGTCCAGCACCCGGCCCCGGCGCAGTTCGCGGCCGAGGTACAGGTTCGCGACGACGTCCAGGTTGTCGCACAGTGCGAGGTCCTGGAAGACGGTGGCGATGCCGAGCTGCTGGGCCTCCGCCGGGCTCCCGACCCGCACCTCCTTGCCGTCGAACACCATGGTGCCGTCGTCGGCGGTGTAGACCCCGGCGATCGTCTTCACCAGCGTCGACTTACCGGCGCCGTTGTCGCCGACCAGGGCGAGTACCTCACCGGCCCGCACGTCGAGCTCGATGTTCTTCAGGGCCTGCACGGCCCCGAAGCGCTTGGAGATGCCCCGCAGCGCCAGCACCGTCGAGGTACCGGGTGGAGCGGGGGTGGGAATGACAGTCACTCGATCAGCCTCCTGAGGCTTCGTTCTGCCCATGATCCCGGCGCAGGCGCCGTCGGGGTAGGGCGACAAGGCAACAAAAACACACATCCGCGCCGGTTCCGCCCCGACCTCACTCGGGGCGGAACCGGCGACGGGGGTCAGCTCAGGCCGGCAGCGGTGCAGGCGGCCTGGAACGACGCGGTGCAGATGTCGGTCACCTTGTAGATGCCGTCCTTGATGACGGTGTCCTTGATGTTCGCCTTGGTCACGGCGACCGGGTCGAGGATCGTCGAGGGGACGCTCTTGAAGTCACCGGTCGACTCGGGCTTGCCACCGCCGGCCAGGGCGACGGCAGCCTTCGCGGCGGCCTCGGCCTGCGGCTTGACGGCCTTGTAGATGGTCATCGCCTGGTCGCCGGAGACGATCCGCTGGATGGCGGCAAGCTCCGAGTCCTGACCGGTGACCGGCGGCAGCGGGGTGACGCCACCACCCTTGAGCGCCGCGATCGCGCCGCCCGCCGTACCGTCGTTGGCCGCGTACACGCCGACCAGGCCGTTCTTGATGGCGCTCAGCTGGCCTTCCATCCAGGCCTGGGCCTTGTCCGGGCTCCAGTCCGGGGTGTCGAACTCGGCGGCGATCTTGAAACCGCTGGCGTCGAGCACGCTGTGCGCGCCCTTCTTGAAGTCGGCGGCGTTCGGGTCGGTCGGCGAACCGTTGATCATGGCCAGGTTGCCGGAGGTCTTGCCGGCCGCCTTCAGGGTGTCGACCAGGGTCTGCGCCTGCAGCTTGCCGACGGCCTCGTTCTCGAACGAGACGTAGTAGTTGGCGCCCTCGATGAACCGGTCGTAGGCGATCACCGGGACGCTCTGGCCCTTGGCCGAGGCGACGACCGCGGCGGCGGCCTTGCCGTCGACCGGGTCCAGCACGAGCACGTTCGCGCCCTGGGTGAGCGCGGCCTCGGCCTGCTGCTGCTGCTTGGCCGGGTCCTGGTCGGCGTTGCTGTAGATCAGCTCGCAGTCCGCACAGGCCGCCTTCAGGGCCTCGGTGAACAGCGGCCGGTCCAGGGCCTCGTACCGGGTCGTCTTGGACTCGGGGAGCAGCAGGGCGATCTTCTTGCCGCCCGTCGAACCGCTACCGGAGCCGCCGTCGTCGGAGCCACAGGCAACCAGCGAGACGGCGAGGGCCGAGACGGCGAGGCCGAGGCCGACGAGACGAGGTACTGACACGGACATATGCGACTCCTTGACGTGAAGGCCCGAGTAGGCCTGACCGAAGTCAAGACCCTTCCCGGCTTTGACGTCAAGACTTGAATTCAAGAAATAGACATATCGTTGTTACACGATCGTCTAATTCGTCAGTGACTCCGTGGCGTGACGGTGGCTGAGCAGTGAGGCGAGATGAATGGCGCCGAGGACGTCGGCATCGTCACCCAGCGCAGCCGGCCGGAGCTCGACGGTAGCGGCCGCGCTCGGGATCGCGCACCGGTCCAGGGCTTCCCGAAGGGGGAGCAGGACCAGATCGCCGGCCTCCGCGAGGAGACCGCCGACCACGATCACCTCGGGATTCAGCAGGTTGACCAGACCGGCCACGGCCACCCCGACCCGGCGGCCGGCATCCTCGATCACCCGGCGGCAGCCGAGGTCGCCGGCCAGCGCCCGCTGCACGATGTCCTTGAGCCGGAGCGGCCCGTGCGATGCGGCCAGACTGCTGATCAGCGCTCGCGATCCGACGAACGTGTCCAGGCAACCGCGATTACCGCACCGGCAGATCGGCCCGTTCTCGTCGATCGTCACGTGCCCGATCTCGCCCGCCGTACCGGCCGAGCCGCGGAACACGTCGCCGTTCAGGACGATGCCCGCGCCGACGCCGTACGAGAATTTCAGGTAGCAACCGTTCCGGACCCCTTGCAGCGCGCCACTGCGCAGCTCACCGAGGGCGGCCAGATTCGCCGTGTTGTCGAGGGCGACCGGTGCCCGCAGATAACCGGTCATCTCCTCGGCGACGTTCACTCCACGCCATCCCGGCAGTACGGCGTCCGACCCGGCCTGATGACTGACCGAGTCGACCGGCGTCGGCAGCCCGAACCCGATCGCGGCAATCTCCTCGACGCCCGAACTGACCGTCTCGGCCAGGTCGGCAAGCAGTCGCGCGACCCGCTCCATACCGTCATCGGCCGCGTGATCAGCCTGCAGCGGCATCAACTGCTGCGCGAGGATCTCGCGGGACTCGTTCGCGATCGCAACCCGCACGTCCCGCTCCCCGAACGCGACCCCGGCCAGCAGCCCACCCCCGGACGCCAACGACACCAGTACGGCGCGCCGCCCGTTCCGGATGCTCCGGGACAGCCCGACCATGCCCGCCTGGTCCAGCTCCCGCACCATGTTCGACACGGTCGCGGCCGACAGTCCGGAAGCGGCCGCGATCTCGACCTGCGTCAACGGCCCGTGCTGCCGGACCACCCCCAGAACGCGCGCACGATTGGCTTCGCGCAGCGAAGTCTGCGAGCCAGGCGCGGAGCGGCTTGCGTTCATTACATAAACATAACGGATCGCGGCGTGGTTGCACCCACACACCGCCCGACAACCGCCGACATGATCCTCCGCCTCACCTCGGTCCCCCAACTCCCCGCCCCAGACCCTAATGCACCGTCAGCGCCAGGACGGTGAGGGTGAGGGGGAGGGCTAGCTCGATTGCTGCGCCTAGGACGTCGCCGGTGGTGCCGCCTAGGGCGGATCGGGCTCGGCGGGTGGTGGCCAGGGCGGTTAGGACGGCTAGCAGTACGGCGAGGGCTGTGGCGGCGGTGGCGGCGATCGAGAGGGTGAGCCAGGACAGGGCTGCGGTGCAGGCCAGTACGGCGAAGGTGGTGAGGAGGGCGGTTCGGGGGCGGACTGTGGCGGCTACTAGCACGCCCAGGCCGTCGGGGCGGGCTGAGGGGACGGTGGTGCGGCAGGTCCAGGGGAGGGTCAGGCGGCTGGCGGTGGTGGCGATGAGGATGGCTTGCCAGCCGACGTCGGCTTGGAGGCAGGCGGTGAGGGCGGCGACGTCGATCAGGAGGACGGCGACGATGCTGACTACGCCGAAGGGGCCGATGTCGCTCTGCTTCATGATGCGGAGCATGGTCTCGCGGTCGCGGCGGCTGCCGAGGGCGTCGGCGAAGTCGGCCAGGCCGTCGAGGTGCAGGCCGCCGGACAGACCGGCCACGACCAGTACGCCGAGTACGGCGGCGAGCAGGTCCGCGTCTGGGCGTAGTAGCTGGGCGAGGGTGACCACGCCGGCGGCGACTCCGCCGAGAACTGCGCCGACCAGCGGGGCGAGGATCATCGCTCGGCGGCCTACAGTTCGGTCGACCTGGGAAGGCATTCCGGCGGGGAGCACGCTGAGCAGGCCGAAGGCGAGCCGGACCGAATCGATCATGTGAGCGGGAGCGTTCGGCCGGCGATGGTGTAGAGGGCCTGGTCGGAGGCCAGCGAGATGCTGGTGTTCAGGCGGCCCATCAAGTCGCGGAAGAGCCGAGTGCCGGGATCGGCGGGGACCACGCCGGAGCCGATGTCGTTGCTGACGGCAACTACGATGCGTGGGGTCGCCGCCCAGGCCGCGGTCAGGGTGGCGATCCGGTCCTCGACCAGGGCGGCGCGGGTCAGGTCGGGCCAGATCTCGAGCGCATCCATGGTCCGGGACAGCCAGAGCGTCAGGCAGTCGATGAGCAGCGGTTGCCCGGGTTCCGAGAGCAGCGGGACGAGGTCGATCGTCTCGATCAGACCCCACGAAGCGGGCCGCCGGGCTTGGTGCTTGGCGACCCGCTCAGCCCACTCCGCGCTGCCGGAGTCGTCTCCGCCGGTGGCGACGTACAGGACGTTCGGTACGTCGGCCAGCAGCCGCTCGGCCGCCACGGACTTGCCGGAGCGGGCGCCGCCGAGGATGAGAGTGCGATCAGGCATGCGGACTCCTTGGTTCGAACAGCACCGGCGTGTCGAAGGCAGCCTTCCGGGCGGTACGGCGGAACGCATTCAGCACCGGCCGACCGAGCACGAGCACCAGTACGGCGCAGAGAATTCCGCGCGGGATGTCCCAGCCGAGCGACGTCGCCACGACGAACAGCAGGTACCGGTGCAGGTTGTCGGCCAGCGCGTCACCCGGGATGAACGAGAAGTCGCTGCCGAAGGTCGCGTACGGCCAGAACCACAGGTTCATCACCACGCCGTACAAGACACCAGCAACGAGCGAGTACGTCGCCAGCAGCAGCACCTCGAGGCGCCCGCCCACCCGCGGCAGCAGGCCGGCCAGACAGCCCACCCATGCACAGGCGAACATCTGGAACGGCATCCACGGCCCGACGCCACCACTGATCAGCGCCCCACCCAACAGCGACACCGAACCCAGTACGAACCCGAAGCCTGCCCCGAACGCCCGCCCGGCCAGCACCAGCAGGAAGAACCCAGGCTCCAGACCAGCCGTCCCCGGACCCAGCGCACGCAGGGCAGCTCCAACCGCCGCCAGCATCCCCAGCAGGGCGATGACCTTCGCATCGATCCCGGACTCGGACAGCTCAGCCAGTACGACGGCCACCAGCAACGGCAGCAGCAACACGAACAACCAGGGCGCATCGGTGGTGTGGCCGATCGCAGACTGCCCTGCCTGGTCGGTCTGCCAGAGCAGTGGCCAGGCGAACGCAGCCACTCCGACCAGCGATGCCAGCAACAGCGTGCCGGTACTGCGCGGCCGCAGCCGGATCAGGTTCACGATGCGCGCTCCAGAGCCGTGGCGACCTCGCCCACGGTCAGGAACGGGAGTGGCGCCAGAATCTTCGCCACCTGCGGTGCGAACGCGGGGGAGTCCGCCACAACTGTCGCAGTCTCGCCTTCACTGACCAGCTCGCCGTCTGCGAGCACCATGACTCGAGTGGCGACCTCCGCCACCATCTCGACATCGTGCGTCGACAGCACGACCGCATGTCCGGCCGCAGCCAGCTCGCGCAGGATCTCGACCAGCCGCCGCTTGGCGCCGTAGTCCAGACCGCGAGTGGGCTCGTCGAGCAGCAACAGCGGCGGTGCACCGCACAGTACGACGGCCAGCGCCAGACACAGCCGTTGTCCCTCAGATAGGTCTCGCGGATGCAGCTGATCGTCCACACCCGGTGCCAGTCGCTCGAGTACCGCCCGACAGGTCCCTGCAGGCACCCGGAAGTCGGAGTCTGCGCCAGCGCACTCGTCCACAACTGTTGCCGCATACAACAGGTCGGCCGGCTCCTGCGGTACGAGTCCGACCGCCTTGACCAGCTTGGCTGGTCGGGTACGGCGTGGGTCGGCACCGGCCGCAGTCACCGTGCCGGAGCGCGGCGGGACGATGCCCACCAGCGCATTGAGCAGCGTGGACTTCCCGGCGCCGTTGCGTCCCATCAGAGCGACGATCTCGCCGGCCCGGATGCTGACGGACACACCACGCAAGGCAGTCACAGCCCCGTAGCCAACGATCAGGTTCTTGCAGCCGGCCAGCTCGGCCCCAGTCACGGCAGTCCGCCGCAGCGGCTTCACATCAGCCAACTGACTCCGCAACGCCACCGCAGCTCGCCGCGCGTCCCGCACCGACAGTGGTAGTGGAGACCACCCAGCCAACCGACCGAGCTCCACCACCGGCGGTGCGACCGGTGCGGTCACCATCTGGTCGGCCGGTAGCCCGGTCGACACCAGTCCGATGCCACCGGGCACCTCGATCACGCGGTCGGCGTACTGCACGACTCGCTCGAGCCGGTGCTCAGCCATCACCACAGTGACGCCCAGGTCATGTACGAGCCGCTGCAACGCGGCCAGCACCTCCTCGGCTGCCTGTGGGTCCAGTGCGGAGGTCGGCTCGTCCAGCACGAGGACAGCGGGATGCGACGTAAGCGCCGCGCCGATGGCGGTTCGTTGCCGTTGGCCACCGGACAGCGAAGTCAGTGCCCGGTCGCGGACGTCCGCCAGCCCCAGCAGATCCAGTGTCTCCTCGACTCGGCGCCTCATCACGTCCGGCGCCGTACCGAGCGACTCCATGCTGTACGCGAGCTCGTCCTCCACGGTGTCCGTCACGAACCCGGTCATCGGGTCCTGCCCGACGAACCCGACCACATCGGCCAGATCACGCGGCCGGTACTCCCGGGTGTCCCGCCCGTTCACCAGCACCCGCCCAGCCAGCGTGCCGCCGGTGAAGTGCGGCACCAGCCCGTTGATCGCCCGCAACAAGGTCGACTTGCCGGACCCGGTCCGCCCGATCACCAGCGCCAGCTCACCCTCAGGCACGGTGAAGCTCACATCCCGTACAGCGGGCACCGCAGCGCCGTCGTACGTGACTGTCACGTGGTCGAACTCGATCATGCGGCCGCCCCCTGCCTAACAGGAGGTGCAGCTAGTGCTGGTGCCAGGCCGATCAGTACGCCGAGCACCGGCAGCACGGGGATCGGCGGTACGACGAGTGGTCCGGCCAGGAGTAGTCCGTGGACCCCACGGACCGCAGCGCCCACCATGACGGCTGCAGCGGCAGCACCGGCCGCAGTCACCAGCCACTCGGGCAGTGCCCACGGATCGGGCCGGTAGCGCGTGCGCGTCACCCGCTGCCGACCGATGCCGAGTGCGCCGACCGCAAGCAGCAGTCCGATCGCCAGCGCGGTCAGGGCGAACGGAAGGGCTAGTGAGTCCGTCAGGAGCGCGTAGACGCCCAACAGAATGCCCAGCAAACCCAGGAGCACGCACAACCCGGTGATCCGGCGCTGACGACGTGGCACCTGAGCAGTCCGGCCGTAGCCACGCGAATCCATCGCAGCAGCCAGCTCCACCGACCTGTCCAAGGCGCCTTCCAGCACCGGCATGGCCGTGGTCCGGAACGACCCCCGGGTCCGGCCGCGGAGCCGGCGGGCGGCTCGGATCCGGCGTGCATCAGTCACCAGTTGCGGTGCGAACGTCAGAGCGACCACGCAGGCAACGCCCATCTCATAGAGGGCCCCGGGCAACGACTTGAGCAGTCGCCGGGGGCTGGCCAGTGCATTGGCCGCGCCGATACAGCACAGCATCACCGCCAGCTGCCCACCGTCGTACAGAGCGGTGACGACCGCCTCGGCGGTCACCTGTCCGCCGAGCTTGACCCCGGCAGCCCAGTCCGGCAAGGGGATCTGCGGCAGCGTGAACAGTACGACGTTGCCCTGCGAGCGCGTCGACAGCAGCGCCTGCAGGACGATCCGGATCCCGATCACCATCAGACCGAGCTTGAGGAACGCGGTGAAGCTGTGCGCCCAGGGAGCATCAGTCCGGCGCGCAGCCACCACAAATCCGGTCACCGCGAGGATGAGGATCAGCAGCACCGGGTTGCGGGTCCGGCTGGCGGCGACCGCCATCCCGAGGGCCCAAAGCCACCAGGCCCCCGGATGCAGCGCCCGGGGGAGCGTCAGGCGGTGGACGGCACGCACTACGCTCTCGTACGCCGGAGGCGCATGAGGACCACGCCACCTGCGATCAAGGCGGCGAGAATCACCCCGACCACGACGTACGGCCACCACGCGGTTTCGCCCTGGACGTCGACGTCGGTCGATCCCTGGGACGAGCCGACCGGGCTCATGACCTGCAACTGCACCGGCTGATCGGTCGCCGGGACCTTGATGTCCTTCACCGGCTCACCACAACCCTTGGCCGGATAGCCGGAGATCCCGCACGTGAGGCCCTTCTCGATCCGCGTCGGCCCGACAGCGGCCAGCACCTGCGCGCCGTTCGACTTCGGATCCGTCACCACGCACGTCCCGCTGGGGGTGCCGGCCTGCTCACCGGCCGGCTGGTCCTCCGCCGTCCCGGGGTCGACAACCACCGCGACACGCTTCTTCCCAGCCTCGGCCGGGGCGTCCTTGCAGATCGCCTCGAAGTCACCGGCGGCCCGCGGTACCCGCGGCTTGGCGCCACCGACGGCGTACCGCCAGCCCTCGACCGACCCATCGGCCGGTACGACGGCGTCCGGGCCCTTCTGCGCGAACGACCACTGTGACGACGACCACTGGTAGTAGCCCCAGAAGCGGAAGCCGTCCTCGGCGTGCGCTTGGGTGGTGGCGGTCCCTGCGAGCAGGAGTCCCGCCACCAGGCTCAGTACCAGTCTTACAGTCCGCTTGGCAGTCACCGCAGAAGCGTAACGCCTACTCCTGCGCCTCCAGGCTCATCGGTCCGTAGACCTCACGCCCGTCCTCGAGCAGGAACACCTGGGCGACACCCTTCTCGGCGAGCTCGCGCCAGATCTCGCCCAGCCAGCTCTCGGCGTCACCCTGGGCGGAGAACTCGGTCCCGCCGACCTCGCCCGGGTCGACGACGGCGCCGGTCGCGGTCTCGAACCGCCAGACCCAGCTCATGAGCCCGGCCGCGTCTGCGGGGAGTTCTGGGCGGTCTTGGCCGGGTCGCGCTCGACGATGCTGCCGAGCACCTCGTCGATCCGCTTCAGCACGGTCTCCTCGAGCTTCACCCCGGAGGCCTTGACGTTCTCCACGACCTGCTCCGGCCGGGAGGCGCCGACGATCGCGGAGGCGACGTTCGGGTTCTGCAGCACCCAGGCGACGGCCAGCTGGCCGAGCGAGAGGCCGGCCTCGCCGGCGATCGGCTTCAGCTCCTGGACGCGGGTCAGGACGTCGTCGTTCAGGAACCGCTTGATCATGTTCGCGCCGTTGGCGTCGGTGGCCCGCGAGCCCTCCGGCACCGGCTGACCCGGCAGGTACTTGCCGGTCAGCACACCCTGCGCGATCGGGGAGAACACGATCTGGCTGATGCCGAGCTCCTCCGACGCCGGGACCACGTCGGCCTCGATCGTGCGCCAGAGCATGCTGTACTGCGGCTGGTTCGAGACGAACGGGATGCGCAGCTCGCGGGCCAGCCGGTGGCCCTCCTGCAGCTGCTCGGCCGTCCACTCGGAGACCCCGATATAGAGCGCCTTGCCCTGGCGGACCACGTCGGCGAACGCCTCCATGGTCTCCTCGAGCGGCGTCTCGGTGTCGAACCGGTGCGCCTGGTAGAGGTCGACGTAGTCGGTCTGCAGCCGCTTCAGCGACCCGTTGATCGACTCGTGGATGTGCTTGCGGGACAGACCGACGTCGTTCGGTCCGCCCGGTCCGGTCGGCCAGTAGACCTTGGTGAAGATCTCCAGCGACTCACGCCGCTCACCCGCGAGCGCCTCGCCGAGGACCACCTCGGCCTTGGTGTTCGCGTAGGTGTCGGCGGTGTCGAACGTGGTGATGCCGGCCTCCAGGGCCGCCCGCACACACGCCTTCGCCTGATCGTTCTCCACCTGGGAACCGTGCGTCAGCCAGTTCCCGTACGAGATCTCGCTGACCTTCAAACCACTGTTGCCGAGATAGCGGAAGTCCATACCCAGACCCTACTTGGTCAGGCCGGCTTCTCGCCGCGCTTGACCATCGGCTTGGGCAGCCGCCAGCGGCGCATCTGCATGGTCCGCCGGACCGCGTAGAACCCGATGCCCTTGACCGGCTCACCCGGGAACTTCACCCCGACCGCCTTCTTCAGGCCCGCCGAGAGCAGGAACCAGTCACCGGCGATGACCATGATCATCACCAGGAAGAAGATGTTCACCAGCCCGGCCAGCCAGGGGAACTGCCGCGAGAACACCACCCCGATCAGCGACACCACCAGCAGGATCGGCAGCGCGAACTCCATCACCGAGTAGCGGGCGTCCACGTAGTCGCGGGCGAAGCGCCGTACCGGGCCCTTGTCGGCGGCCGGCAGGTAGCGGTCGTCACCGGTCTGCAGGGCCGACTGCATCTTGGCCCGCTCGGTCCGCATCTTCTCCCGGCGCAGCGCCGACGCCTCCTTGCGGTTGCGTGGCTTCTTGTACGCCGCCTTCCGGGCCGCCTCGGCCTCTTTGCGCGAGGGGGTCGGCCGTCCCTTGCCGCCCGGCTTGGCCTGGGGCTCGGCGGGTACGGTGGGTGTTGTTGTATCGGACTTGGTACGACGGAACACGGGGTCTGAACCTCATTCGGCAGGACATCGCGACTCGGGGTGGTCCCCGGATGTGAACACCACTTTATCCGGGCCTGTCCCGATGGTGTGGTGACCCGTAGGGACATAGGGTGGTTGACACGCACGCCGGGTCGACGCTCCGGCACAGAAGGGGTACGGATATCGATGAGCATCTTCAAGCGGATGTCGACGATCTTCAAGGCCAAGGCGAACACCGCCCTGGACAAGGCCGAGGATCCTCGCGAAACCCTTGACTACTCGTACCAGAAGCAGCTCGAGCTGCTCCAGAAGGTACGCCGGGGAGTGGCCGATGTGGCCACCAGCCGGAAGCGGGTGGAGCTGCAGGCATCGCAGCTGCAGGCGCAGTCGGCCAAGCTCCAGGACCAGGCGCAGAAGGCGCTGTCGATGGGCCGCGAGGACCTGGCCCGCGAAGCCCTGACCCGCAAGTCCGGGCTGCAGGGCCAGATCGACGACCTGACCACCCAGCACGCCCAGCTGCAGGGTGAGGAGGAGAAGCTGACGCTGGCCTCCCAGCGCCTGCAGGCCAAGGTCGAGTCCTTCCGGACCCGCAAGGAGACCATCAAGGCCACCTACACCGCGGCCGAGGCGCAGACCCGGATCAACGAGGCCTTCTCCGGGATTTCCGAGGAGATGAGCGACGTCGGTCTGGCCGTGCAGCGGGCCGAGGACAAGACCCAGCAGATGCAGGCCCGGGCCGGTGCGATCGACGAGCTGCTGGCCTCCGGCGCGCTCGACGACGCCAGCGGCACGCAGAAGGACAGCCTGACCCTGGAGCTGGAGCGGATGTCGTCCACCTCCGGTGTCGACGACGAGCTGGCCGCCATGAAGGCTCAGCTGGCCGGTAGCAGCGCCCCCAAGGAGCTGTCCGGTGAGGCCCCGGGGGCAGCGAAACCCGCCCAGCCAGTGCAGCAGCCGGTAGCGGAGCCGGCGCGACCACAAGACGGAGACGTTCGATGATCGTTCGCATTATGGGCGAGGGCCAGTGGCAGCTCGCCGACGACAAGCTCGACCAGCTGAACGCGGTCGACGGCGACCTGGAGAAGGCCGTCTCGGCCGGTGACGAGGAAGGCTTCCGGACTGCCTTCGCCGCTCTGCTGGACTTCGTCCGCGCCGGTGAGAAGGTGCCGGACGAGGTCCTGCACGACTCCGACGCGATCCTGCCGCCGAGCGACAGCTCGCTGAGCGAGATGCGTGAGCTGATCAGCGGTGACGGCCTGATCGCCGGCTGACACACCCCCTCCGTCGCAGTAGCGTCGGCAAGAACCCCGAGGTCCGATAACGGTCCTCGGGGTTCTTCATTTGCCCGGGGGTGTGTCCGCTGAGGCAGGCTTGATTGCGCAGGGGTAAACACTCGCTGTCAATACTGTTCGGCGCCGGTCGGACGTAGTACTGTCTGGACACGTCGTTGTGGGGGCGGCGTTGGACGACTGTCCGTGACGGGGTGTGGGTTGGTCACGGGGGTCGCTGTTCACCTGTGGGGGGTGACTGTGCGTGACTGAGTTCGTCATGTCTGAAGGGTTGGCCGAATCGGCTGATCTTCGGCCGGCGCCTTCGGGGGAACGTCGTCGGCCGGTGTGGGTGGTTCCGGACGAGGTCCAGGCGACTGTGCCGCGGTCGGCTCGTTTCACCGAGGCGCGCTGGGTGGCCAAGTACCGGTGGGCTGCGCTCGCCGGGGACCTGTCCGCGGCGCTGATCGGGGTGTCGCTGGCGCTGCTCGGCCGGTTCGGGGCCCAGATCAATCTCGCGTATCTGGTGATCGGGGCAGTGATCCCGGTTGCCTGGCTGGTCTGTGTGGCGTTGGCCCGTGGCTACGAGAGCCGGTACTTCGGCACCGGGCCGGAGGAGTTCCGGTCCATCATCCGGGCCGCGGTGGCGCTGACCGCCGCGGTCGCGATCACGTCGTACGCGACCAAGAGCGAGGTCGCTCGTGGTTTCGTGCTGCTCGCGGTGCCGATGACGTGCCTGGCGGCCATGATCGGCCGTTGGATGCTGCACCGGCAGATCTCCTGGCGCCGGTTCGCCGGCCGGTGCATGCGCCGGGTGCTGGTGGTCGGCCGCAACGATCAGGTGATCACGCTGCACCGGCACCTGGAGGAGCGGCCGGCCGACGGGTACGTCGTCGTGGCCAGCTGCCTGCCGCGCGGTGACGTGTTCGAGGAGCCGGTCTCGGACCGGCTCGGCCGGACCGAGATGGACATCCTGGCGGCTGTCGACCAGTACGACGTCGATGTCGTCGCGGTGGCCTCGGATCCGGAGCTGGCCGGGCACTCACTGCGCAAGCTGTCGTGGGCGCTCGAACAGCGCGGGGTCGATCTGATCGTCTCGCCGGGAATCGTCGAGGTCGCCGGTCCGCGGATCTCGATCCGGCCGGTGGCCGGGTTGTCGCTGCTGCACCTGGAGCGGCCGTCGGTGAGTGGTGGTCCGCACCTGATGAAGGCGGTCTTCGACCGTGTCGTCGGGGTGCTGATGCTGCTCATGGTGTCGCCGGTGCTGCTGGTCGCGGCCGCGCTGGTGAAGCTGACCAGCAAGGGCCCGGTGTTCTTCCGGCAGGTCCGGGTCGGCCGGGGCGGCGAGCAGTTCTCGATGTTCAAGTTCCGCACGATGGTCGTCGACGCGGAACAGCGCAAGGCCGAGCTGGTCGCCCTGAACGAGGGCAACGGGGTGCTGTTCAAACTCCGCGACGACCCCCGGGTGACCCGGGTCGGCAAGTTCTTGCGGCGGTTCTCGATCGACGAGCTGCCGCAGCTGGTGAACGTTCTCCGGGGGGAGATGTCACTGGTCGGCCCACGGCCACCGTTACCGGCCGAGGTCGCGCAGTACGCGGTCGACGATTCGCGCCGGATGCTGGTCAAGCCCGGGCTGACCGGGTTGTGGCAAGTGAGCGGACGCAGCGATCTGACCTGGGAAGAGTCGATGCGGCTCGACCTGCGGTATGCCGACAACTGGTCGATCGCGCTCGATCTGCTGATTCTCTGGAAGACCGCCCGCGCCGTCCTGGGGAGCGACGGCGCCTACTGATCGCACGACAACAAAGAGCGGTGCATTCCCGAGGGGGGAATTCATGGTGCAACAACTCAGTGCCGAATCCGGTACTGATTCCGCAACGACCGAGGTGACCGTCCGGTCCGAGGCCGCGACCCTGGTGATCCAGGCCGCGTCCGGGGACCAGGGTTCGTGGAGCCGGCTGGTCGATCACTATGCGCGGCTCGTCTGGGCCGTCACCCGCAGTTTCCGGCTCAGTGACAGCGATGCCGCAGATGTCTCGCAGATGGTGTGGCTGCGGTTGCTCGAGCACATTCACCGCGTCGACCCGGAGCGGGTCGGCGCCTGGCTGGTCGTCACCACCCGCCGCGAATGCCTGCGTGTGCTGGCGTTTCGCAAGCGGGTGCTGCTGACCTACGAGTCGACGACCTTCGAGGAGCAGCCGGGGGACCAGCCCGAGCTGGACGCCGACCTGATCGCGTTGGAGCGGGCCGCCGATGTCCGCGAGGCGCTGGAGACCCTGCCGGACCGGTGGCAGCAGCTGCTCGGCATGTTGATGGCCGACCCGCCGGCGCCGTACGCGGAGATCTCGCAGAAGATCGGGATCCCGATCGGCAGTATCGGTCCCATCCGGGGTCGGTGCCTGGACAAACTCAGACTGCTGCTTGCCTCCTGAAGCAGCAGTACCGAGTGAGCAGCAGCGCCCGGTCGACTGCGTGGATCAGAGCATGATCCACGCGGTGCGGACCGGGCGCTGAGTGCTGTTCGGCCACTGCAGCAGGAAGCTCACCAACCGGGTCTCGCCCGGGCCGTCGGCGCCGCGGGACTCGACCTGGACCGGTCCGTGCGGCGACACCCGCAGCTCGACGGTCAGGTCCGCCTGACCCTGTACGTCGACGTCCAGGGTGATGCCGTGCCCGGCGAACCGCAGCCGCCGGCAGCCCTCGTTGCCCGGTGCATCGACCAGGCTGTCGAAGATCACGTCGAGGACGTCGAGATCCCGCTCGTGCCGCCCGAACGCGGCATAGCCCACCGACCGCGTCATCGCGATCTGGGTGCCGGCACGCTCGGGGGGCGGGCCGGTCATGGGGCGCCCTGACCTGGACTGAGGAGCGTAGGGAGCGAAGCGACTGGAGCGACGAGGGAAGGGCAGGGATTAGAGCCCCATGACC